>NZ_JAWLJU010000002.1:0-1207500 GCF_037120705.1 Pseudoalteromonas sp. UG3-2
TACCTGGGCTTTGCTGTATATATTCGATGCTTGCTGACGCACGGTTTTTTCTTTGGTGTCGCGCACGGCGCTGATCTCGCGAAAACTCAACCCTTTTAAAAGTAACATGGCGACCTGCTGCTCGCTTTGGCTAAGTTGCCAAGTGTGAAACTGCTGATAGATAAGTTCACTGTACTGGCTACGAGCCGCTTTCATTTGGCTCGATATATGCTCAAGCTCGGTATCGGTGCGAGCTAATTCCAGCTTTAGCTTTTCAATATGCTGAGTACGGCGCTTAATTTCAATAATTAAGAACACAACCCCCACCGCAGAGGCACACACCATTAAGCTTTCTTCAATGATGTGCCAGGTCGGCACCCCTAAAGAGATGTCGGTGATAACATCAAAGAAATTAAGCACCATGATGATGCCAAGTAAGATTGCAATAAAAATATCTTTCATTTTATTTCAATAGGTTAGTTTAAATTATGGGACATGTGTCTAAGCCGAAACACGCCTTTGTCCGATGCCACCTGCGATAAAACCTGCCATAGTTTAGCCTGATTTTGACCAGGTTGTCGCCACTTTGTCTCACCATGAATCTGGTTGCAATCATGGCGCAGGTAGGTTTGGCAAAGGTATTGCCAGCAGGCGTCATTTCAAGTGATGGTACCAAGTGTTGAGCTAGCGCAATTAAAAGCCAGCTTGGCAAGGTTATTATCAAACCAAAGGGTGAGGTATTGGTGTGTGGTAGTAAACGACACCGGTCACCTTAATAACGAGGAGATAGCTGATGAGCAATGAAAAAATAGCGGTGTATGTTTGGAGTAAAAAGATCCGAGTGTTTCATTGGCTTAACGTGATTGCTATAACACTGCTGCTTGTTATTGGCCTTATGATTCTGAATGCTAAGCTGCTTGGTGTCAGCAGTGACGGAAAAGTATTACTGAAGACAGTGCATGTGCTGGTGGGCTATGTGTTTGTGGCCAACCTGTTAGTCAGGCTGTTATTTGGCTTAATTGGTAAAGGGTTTGAGCGCTTTAGTAAAACCTTGCCTTTTTATCCAGGGTTTACCGCCAAGTTACACGCCTTTAAAAAAGACCCTGAGCGGGCGTATCAAGGTCATAATCCTTTGGGCAAACTCATGGTGGGGGCACTGTTTTTATTGCTGACCGTCCAAGCCACATCAGGATTAGTATTGGCGGGGACGGATATTTATTACCCGCCTTTTGGTGATTACTTTGCTCACAGTGTGGCGCTAGATAAAACGCAGGTTGACTTGATTAAGCCCTATTCTAAGGACAATGTTGATCCTGAGGGATATCAAGCAATGCGAGCGTTCCGAAGTCCTTTTATCACTTTGCATGTGTACACTTTCTATGCCTTAATAGTGTTGATCCCCTTGCATATCATTGGCGTGGTGGTCGCGGAGAAACGCCAACGCAGTGCCTTAGTATCGGCAATGATCAATGGCGTTAAGTATTTGCCGAAAGACCATCATCGCCACTAGCTATGCCGGCAATAATGGCTTGGCATTGCGATACGTTCATAAACTTCGGAACCGGGTAGTCGGGATGAGCTTCGTTCAAAGCATGCTGCGCCAGCAGGGGAACGTCTTGCGGCTGTATCTCTGGCAGGGTTCGAACGATTTTAAGCTCAGTTAACAAGGTGTCGATGTGCGCTAGCAAAGCCTCAGCTCGTTGGCGTTGGGGAGCATTGGCTGAGCCAATATGGCAATGATCTGCGATGGCAGCCAAGGAGGGGTGGATAGCATCCCCATACCAATGTAAAACTGGCAACAGCAACACCGCATTGGCTAAGCCATGAGGGGGGCCATACTGGGCACTGAGTTGGTGCGAAATAGCATGGACGTAACCCACCGAAGTACGAGTAAAAGCTTGGCCTGCATAATGTGACGCTAATAACAGCTCCTCTGCCGCGTGTTCATCTTGGCTATCTGTCATTGCTTTGGGTAGGTAAGTAAAGATGGCTTGGCATGCACTGAGCGCAAGAGCGCGACTAAAAGACAAGCAGTTGATGCTCAGCAAGGCTTCAATAGCATGGGTGAGGGCGTCTATTGCGGTGGTGGCTTTAATCTGCGCTGGCATACTGAGAGTCAGTTCTGGTAGCAGTACGGCATGGTGGGGTACTAGACAAAAATCAGTGGCAGCGTATTTTTCAGCAACAGCAGGGTCGTTAACCACAGCAGCGACGGTGGTTTCGGAGCCCGTTCCTGCGGTGGTGGGAATGGCGATATTAGCAGGAAGGCGCTTTAACACTTTAAACAACCCTTTAAGCTGTTTTACGGATTTGTTGGGCTTTACTACTCGTGCGCCTATGAGCTTTGCGCAATCCATCACCGAACCGCCGCCTAAGGCAATAATGGCACGGCAGTGGTGTTGCTGGTATACACTCAGGCCAGACTCGACGTTATCTATGGTTGGGTTTGGCAGCACTTGATTGAAGTAAACGGCGTTAAGGTTGGCGTGTTGCAGTGCTTCATCCACGACTTGGTGCAAGGCTAAACGCATTAATACCTCATCGGTAACCACTAATACCTTATCGCCACGATTAAGCCCTAAGTTGGCAATGGCCACAGCTAAGCCCTTACGGCCGCGATAAAGCTGGGGGTTGGGGATCCCCACCACAATCACAATCATTTTTAAGAGCCAATGGTAAATACGGTAAAGCCAAGTCATAGTCTATATTCTATTATTATAATCAGCAGCAACCTACTTTCCTGCAAAACTCTACTGTAGCCAGCTTTTTGTTGATTTAGCAAACCTTTATTACTGTAATGGACCGAGTTATTGGCAATCCAACACATGTTCTTGCTGCGGTAAGACACGCTGGGCCGCTTGCCTTAGGTGTTTAACATAGTCTTCAGGGGCACTGGGGTGAGCGGTTAAATATAAGGTTTTACTTAATGTTGGCGCCACCAGTACCTTGCGCCAAGAGTGGGTAACACCCATGCTGCTGGCAAGCTGCTCAACAAAGCGTTGCGCACCGAAAATAAAATCAATGCGTTGACGTTGCATAAGCTCGCCAGCTTGACTGAGACTGGAAACGCTCAGTAAGTTGTCATCGGGCTCAAAACCACGCTCAAGCAGAAACTGCTCAGAGGGTTGATTAGCGGCCACTGCCACCGTATGGCGCTTAATTTTATTGAGATGCCAGTCTTGTTCCTCAAGGTCGAGCTCAGGGCGAATAAAAAAAGCAATATGCATTTCACACAAGGGGGTAAGCCAAATATAGCTTTGCTCGCGAGCTTCGGTGCGGGCCAAGGAATAAAGTAAGGCATAGCGAGATTGCTCGGCAAATCGTTGTGCCCGTGACCAAGGTAACATAAAAATTTGGTAGTTGAGCTGGGCTTCCCACATGATCAAGCGCACTATATCGGTGGCGTAGCCAGCAATGGCGCCGTTTTGCTGTTTGGTTTGATAAGGGGGAAAATGCTCAGTGTAAATATCAACTTTGCTAGGCAATGCCGCAAAGGCGCTAAACACCGACAATATCCCTATTACGCACCCCATGAAGTAACGCATAACTCACTCCTAAGGTCGCTTTTATCAGTATAACCCAAATGTTCTGCGTTGGCTTATCGAGATAATCGTACTGGAGTGGCGCACAGTGACCATTAGCCGCTATGGTCGGTCAAGGCTTGATGTGGCAAGCCTTGGCAAGGCTTATTGGTCAGCGCTGTTTATTCCAATACCAGGGCTTGTAGCCCTTGCTCTGAGACCACAACTAAATAGGAGCGATCAAAAGAAGCTTGGCATAAGCTTAGTGGCTCACCCTCCAGTAAAATATCGCTATTGCAATCATCAATCCGGTACCAGCCACTTACCTGACCTTGATTAAAATGGTGGGTGTCACCGTTAATGCTTAGGGTCATGTCTGCGGCAGCTAAAATACGCAAACTAAAGACACTGTCTTGATCATTGCGCTGGCGTTCAACCACGGCAATATCAAGGGTGTTACGGTTATTTTGTTGCACCACAAAGTGGTAGTCCTGGTCATGACTGACTTTAAATTTACGCCGCTCAGATAATCCCAGCTGATTAACCGATTTGGCAAAAAAGCTGATTTCACGATTAACATTGTGCTCATGACTAATACGGCTGGGCTCCATTCCTGCAGCAAGCACTTTTACACGGTACTTGTCATTGGCAACGTTTCTTTCGTCACCATCGATCTCTGTATTGGCCATGTGAAATGCAATTTCATACTGGCTGGCATTCACCAAGTTGTATTGGTTGTTGTTGATGCTGGAGCCAAAGTTGGCGGTCTCAATGTCCTCGGAGGAGCAGGCGGTGAGTATCATTGCCAAGGGCAGGGCTAGGGCGTTACGGTAGGTCATGAAATTCTCCTTAAATCAATCTTACGGTGGTCAGGCATAGCGATAGACCTGCAAATACGGCCACTGCACGGTCTTATTGGTTGCAAGTTAGAATACAAGAGCAAGGTGTTTTTAAATGCACTGATATTGTGTGGATCTGTTTAAAACTGTAAGCACTTTGCAAAGCATCGACCGACTTAAACAAGCTCGGTTTAGCCTTTGGCTTATCTTACTGACGACCGCTGTGCTTTTTACCACGCCGGTGTATTTACTCACACCGCCAAGTCTGAGCCATTTCTGCCTTTTTTATTCCTACCGGTAATGATATTGGCAGCCTTAAAGAGCCCGCGACAGCTAGCCGTGGCATGGCTAAGTACCTTGGTGGTGTGCTATACCGTGCTGCTTAATCTGTAATGGCGGTATTGGGGAGCAGGGTTAACTTTTTAATGTCGCCCTCGACACTTTCCATTTTGGCTATTAATAGGTTACCCAATGGGTCAATATCATAATGCCAGATAAGGTGGCCTGTTTTCTGCAGTGTAGGGGCTTGGTTGCCGCTTAGCGCTAGCCGCCAAATATAATCTTGTTGCGACCAGGTCGACTGCCAATACACTTGGTTGCCACGGATCCTAAGATTACTAAACTGATTGGCTTGCTGTGGTGTCAGTGTGTGGCGGTTTAGTGTCGACTCCGCCGCACTCAGGACTGTGGTTGATTCCAGTAGTTGATTGTCTTGTAATAAAAACCAGGTTTGCCGCTGTGGGTGGTAAAATACTGACTGGGCATTAACGCTTTGACTGCTGATTAAGGCACCCGAGAGACTATATTGATTCAGTGTGTTGCCATCAAAGGCCCAGAGGGTTTGTTCGTCAATCCAGCCCATACTGACAACGGCATGTTCGAGCTGGCTATCAAACTGTTGCAGTGGCCGTTTTCTATTGTAAACCACAAGCTTGCTATCGCGATTTGAAGCGAGGTAATTCAGTGCCGGACTCCACTGTAAGAAATGGACGTACTCGTTGCCTTGATGAAATGACAACTGACTGATTTGGTCGTTGCGGTACAAATACACCTCACACACACCACTGCGCCGAGACATAAAGGCGGTCTCACCGAGTTTGTTGGTTAACGGTAAGTAGTCAATGCTCGAACTAGAAAACAGCGGTAGGTTGTCTCGGTCTTTAATATTCACTTGAAAACTTTCTAGAGCAGCGAAGATGTCGCCATTTTCATCGCTAGAGAAGCTGGTAAACAGTCCCAGCTCTGTGGTTTTCACACTTTGACTACTGCCATCAAGGTAATATCGTTGTAACTGCCCATGTTGGCTGGCCAATACACTTTGGTGGTGAGTGTCGAATGCCACTGAGGTCACCGGTTTTTGCCATTGCAAGGCAATGCTGCCGTCTAATTGCTGTAAACGACTCTGGCGCGACTGGGTTTGCACCAAATAATAGACTTTATTGCCCCAACCACGAATGGCCATTTTCAGCTGCTCACCACGCGCTAGCTGCAATGGCAGTTTTACCAGTTGTTGGCTATTAAGGCGATAAATATACGCTGTGCGGGCTTTATTTGGGCCATACACCAGTATTAGCTCTTCGTCGTTTTGCCACACCGGCTTTACCCCAAGCTCGCAGCGAAATAGGCGAGAGCTATGGTAAAACTGACCGGCTGCGGTCATCACGTGAAGCTGACAGCCATTGCCTTGATATTGCCAAAAGGCCAGTTTATCGGCGCTTGGGCTCCAGCTTGGAGCCGCCACACGAGTATCAAATTGGTGGCTGCGCAATTTATCGCCTTGTTTATTGGCAATGACGAGCTGAGTAAAGTCCTTAACATAAGCTAATAAGTTTTGCCTTTGGTGGGCATCAACATCAAACTCCAACCCCAACTCATGACTTAAGTTGCTGGTTTGGTATTGCAGCATTGGTTTCTCTGCAGGAGCAGTATTGAAATAGGCAATAGCACCAAAACACAGCAGTGCCATCATGGTGGTTGCCAATATCATAAGGCCATTCTTTTTGCTACTGGGTGGCGCTGAGGAGGAGCCGGTTTCCAGTGGTGCGGCTTGTGACTTAAGTGGGGCAATAAACTGATAGCCCTTTTTTGGAATAGTCTTGATGTACAGTGCTGAGCGAGGATTATCCTCAAGGACTTTGCGTAATTTAGTAATTAACTGATATAGGCTATTGGGATCAACAATGGTATCTGGCCAGATCTGCTCGCATAACCAGTACTTATTTAACACTTGCTGCGAGTGGCTTAGTAACAGCAGCAGTAGCCGAGCACTTTGCGGCTCTAGTTTTATTACCTTTCCACAGGTTGAAGTCAAGGTATCCTGATCACTGTCAAACTGCCACTGACCGAAGAAATAGTGTGATTGCTGCACTGCCATAATTGATTCAAGTTTCCCTTTAGTGCGTTTAAGTTAGCTTTTATTCAGATTAAGTCAATGTTTATAAAGGTTAAATCAGGTTTATTCAGAAAAAATTCAGATCTTTTCAGAGTATTTTTTGTTGCAATGGCTGACATCGATACAAAGGAAACAGCAAGATGAAAAATAGTCACATACTCTGGTTGGGTCTCAGCGGTGCGTTAATAAGCCAGGGCGCCCTTGCCAGTAACATTGTCATTGATGGTCAACTTACAGAGCCACAATGGCGCTTAGCAACACAGTTTGAGAACTTTTATCAAGTGGTGCCTGTCACCCTAAATAACGCGAACCATAAGGTTAAGGCTTGGGCTTTTGCCGGTAAAGATGGGGTGTATATTGGCATCAAAAATTTGCAAGCGAAAGGCCAGCGTAAGCGTCAGTTTAATATTCACGACCGCTTTATGCAGGCGGATTTTAATCGCGTGGTGGTGGATTTTTCCGGCGATGGCAGTAGTGCTTATCAGTTCTCGGTCACTCTAGGTGGCGGCTCGCAAGACGCGGTACTGACTTCTAACCTAAAAGTGGATTATGATTGGGATGGTGAGTGGCTGTTTGCTAACCACATTCGCGATGACCATTGGACCACCGAAATGATGATCCCTTGGCACACGGTTTCTTTTCAACCCGGAGATGATGAAGCGTTAGCAGAGCTGGCCATTTCAGTTCAGCTGTATGAATTAAAGAACAACTTTATTTATGCCAACCACCAAGACACTACCGCCGACAGTGACTTTTTCTTAACTATGCCAAGGATCTCAGCAGCCATTGGGCAGCAGTCGCAACTCACTTTTATCCCTTATTTTAGTCAGCAAGCACAATTTGCTCCGGTTTCGACGTCCAGTTCCCAGCAGCAGCATCAGTCTGACGTTGGCTTTGATTTGTTTTATAAGCCTTCGCATCAACAAAAGTTGAGTTTGGCTGTTAACCCTGACTTTGGCCAAGTGGATATTGATGATGTCGATGTTAATTACTCTGCGGTAGAAACATTAAGAACCGATAAGCGGCCATTTTTCACCCAAGATATTAGCCTATTCGAGATACCAGTATTAGAGCACACTAAACTTATCCACACCCGTAGGATTGGGGCTTCCAGTGACGACGGTGAGTTAGCCACTACTCCCATCGATGGCGCGTTACGGTTTGTCCACAAAGGAAAGTCGTTTCAGGCTGGTGGCTTTGCGGTCACAGAAAATAACTTTGCAGCAGACATTGGTAAGCGCTTTTTTGCTGGCAGAGCCAATTATCAAGCAAAGGCTTGGCAGGTAGGCGCACTGACGACCAAAACAGAGCGGCCATTTTTGCAGCGAGACGCCTTAAGTTATGCCCTTGACGGTCAATACCGCAGTAATTCTTGGTCCTTTGCGGGATCTTGGTTAAGAACGGATATAGATACGCCACAGAGACGTCAGCGTGGCAATGCCGTTTCGCTAGACTTAGCTTACCAGCTCTCGGATCAGACTAAGTTCGCGGCACGCTATTTTGATGTTGATGATGGCTTTGATAACCGTGATCTAGGTTATATGCAACGCAACAATTGGCGTGTCGAGGAGCTTTATGGCGAGTATGCCAGTCATGGCCAAGGCGCTTGGGTAACGCGTTTAAAGCAGTCATTAACGTGGCGCCGTGAGCAGAATCAGTCAGGTCTTACCCGGTTTAATAAGCAAGATTACTTAGCCCAGTTACTTTTGTATAACGGTGGTCAGCTGAATCTTCGGCTTGAGCATCATAGTCGCGGTATTGAGGATAATCTAGGCTGGCAAACTCAGGCCTTTGCCACCCCAGAGCGCTGGCAGTCGCGGGTGTTTTATCAAAGCCCATATATTGGCAGTTTTAGCTGGGCTGCCAGTGTGGAGTTTGACCAAGAAGGGCTATCGGGCCAAGCGCAACAATACGCTTTAGATTTAACGTGGATGCCACATTATAACTGGAACTTGAAACTCAGTAATTTTTATCGCGATGGCGATGGCTGGTTAGTGGCAAATCGCCACAACGTTATCAGTGAATATGATCGTCAAGAGTTTGCCAATAAATTGGAAATCAATGGCCGCATTACTGAACGACTTGAGCTGAGTGCCACCTTACAGTGGACCGTATTAGAAGCGCAAAGCCACTCAGTCTATGAGGTCACTGACGGCGGCTTAAACCCTATTGCCGCCGATACCAGCTTTGATGACCGCCGACTTGCCAGTCAGTTGAAGTTACGTTACCGCATGGGCGCTTATTCCGATATTTTCTTAGTATACCAACGAGGTGGCAAAGACATTGTTGCCACTGGACAACAACAAGTAGGAAATCGAGACTGGTTTGGAGGAGCCGTGGATCTCTGGCAGCAGCCGCTGCAAGACTTATTAACTTTTAAAGTACGCTATCAGTTTTAACCCCTGCATCATTTGCAGTCTGCCCAAAAGAAAAAAGGTCAGAGTAATCTGACCTTTATATCCACGCTGATACCATTATGACTTAATACTTGAACAATTTGAGGGATTAAATCTGACGCTAGCTGCGTTAAAAATTTTTTATTTAGAATAACTAAATAGCAAAATTTTTGTCTTGCTATCGACAAGATTTTCTCGCCTCAAAGTAGGCCACTTAATTAAGCACAATGGTATTATGCGCCAGTGACCGTTGGTCAGCTGGCTGCAAAACTGTTATGCCGCATCGGCTTTGCTTGACTCTTTGCTGCGAGCTTTGCCTGCGAGCAACTCTTCTGGGTCAAAGTCATCGACATTAATAACCGCTAAACGCTTAGCTTCAACCGCACTTAATTTCGCGGCTTCTTCATCACTAAGCACACCGGCTTCTAGCCCCATCGCAGCGACTTCATCAAGACGCATAAATGGCAGCTTTTTACCTGTACCACGGCAGACTTTTTCAAACAAAGGCTCCACCTCAAGAATGTCTTTCAGTGTTTGCTCTTGTTTACCAAGTAAGCAAAGCGGCTCATCTTTAAGATAGATATTGGCTGCTAAGCGCTCACGTGAGTCATTTGGTGTTTGTAGCATTTTGGCAATTTTATGCTCTAGCTTATCCGTAGGCTTACGTACTGGACGACCAAATGGGAACAGCAACACTTTTAACAGGCCGCGCAATGCTGCAGATGGCATATTGTTAATTAAGTCAGCCAGTGCACGTTGACATAGATACAAGTGCTCCTGACATGACCACTGCACAAACGGTAAGTCTTCTTTACGGCGACCTTCATCGTTATAGCGCTTCAGCGTTGCAGAAACCAAATACAAGTAGCTTAGTAAGTCACCAAGACGAGCAGAGATACGCTCTTTACGTTTTAGTGAACCACCAAATACCGCCATGCAAATATCTGACATCAGTGCTAATGAAGCACTGTAGCGTGCTGCATTACGATAGAAGACAGCTGTTTCGTCGTTGAATGGCACTTTGGTAAAGCGTGCACCCGTCAGTGCTAGCCACTTAGTTCTGACTAAGTTTGAAATGGTAAAGCCAATATGACCCATCAGCGACTTATCGAAGCTATCCAATGCTTCTTGCTTGTCGGCAATGGAACACGCCTCTAGCTCAGCCAGTACAAATGGGTGACAACGAATTGCACCTTGACCGTAAATAATCATATTACGGGTAAGGATGTTGGCACCTTCTACCGTGATGGCAATTGGTGCACCTTGGTAACCACGACCAACGTAGTTGTTAGGACCTAAACAAATACCTTTACCGCCGTGAATATCCATCGCATGAATGGTGGAAGAGCGCATTTGTTCAGTAAGGTGGTATTTCAAAATGGCAGACACCACCGAAGGTTTTTCACCTAAGTCCACGGCACCGGTAGACATAGTCACTGCAGCGTCTGAGCTGTAGGCATAACCACCCAGCTTAGAAAGCGCTTCTTCAACCCCTTCCATTTTACCAATCGGTAATTTGAACTGACGGCGAATACGGCTGTAGGCACCACTGGCAATGGCCAAAGACTTAATGCCACCGGCAGAGTTCGACGGTAAGGTAATAACACGGCCCACAGACAAACACTCAACCAGCATACGCCAGCCTTGACCCGCCATTTTTTCACCACCAATGATAAAGTCCAGTGGTACGAATACGTTTTCGCCTTGAGTTGGGCCATTTTGGAATGGCACGTTAAGCGGGAAGTGACGGCGGCCAATCTTAACCCCATCGGTGTCGGTAGGGATCAACGCACAGGTAATGCCGAGCTCTTCTTTATCACCTAAAAGGCCATCTGGATCGCGTAGCTTAAACGCCAAGCCAAGTACCGTAGCAACTGGGGCTAGAGTAATGTAGCGCTTGTTCCACGTTAGGTTAATACCTAACACTTCTTCGCCTTGCCACTGACCTTTACACACCACACCAAAATCAGGAATAGAGGACGCATCCGACCCAGCTTCTGGTGAAGTCAACGCAAAACAAGGAATTTCGTCACCATTCGCTAAGCGCGGCAGGTAATGATCTTTTTGTTCTTCAGTACCATAGTGCTGCAGTAATTCGCCTGGGCCTAACGAGTTTGGCACCCCAACGATAGAAGAAAGCAGGGTTGATTTACTGGTTAGCTTTTGCAGCACACACGATTGCGCGTAAGCTGAGAATTCCAGACCACCGTATTGCTTTTTAATGATCATGGCAAAGAACTTATTGTCTTTTAAGTATTGCCATACTTCTTGAGGCAAGTCAGTAAGCTCATGGGTCGCTTCCCAATCATCTAACATCGCACAGACTTCTTCTACTGGGCCATCAAGAAACGCTTGCTCTTCGACACTTAAGCGTGGCTTAGGGAATTGATGAAGCTTATCCCAGTTTGGGTTACCACAGAATAAATCGGCTTCCCACCAAGTGGTACCGGCATCGATGGCTGATTTCTCTGTTTCTGACATGGTTGGCGTTACTTTTTTAAACGCTTTGAATGCCGGCGCAACAATGTATTGCTGACGTATGTTAGTTACAGAAAGAGGAATGGCGATGACCAAAAAGATCAGCCAAGAGATAATGCCAAAAGCACCGGCGAAGGTGCCTACCAGCATGGTTGCGGCTGCAATACCAAGAGCAGTATTCCAGCTAGCGCGATGGTAGCTGGCTGCGCTGAGCAGAGCTATCAAAGCGAGGATGAATATTAGTGTCATGTTTTTCTTCCTTATAAGAGGTCTGACCACCTGGTTAGACTAGCTTGTTGACGCTGTTATTTCAAGCATCTTAATGCGTTTGAAGTAAATAATTTGCATTGTTTTATGACATAAAATTTACCTTTAAGCAGAGGTCAGAAATGTGCACAACGGCTTACTTATAATAAGTCTGGCTTATTAAGTCGGATCATATTCGTTGCTACTGACTAAATAACCAACAGAAGTTACCTATTAGTGTAGCTGGCAACTGGCTTTTTGAGTAACCAGGTCTTTAAGCAAAACGCGCAATAATCGACTCAGCGTCAAACTAAATTGCCACATTTTATGTGGCAAACCGCTTGCAAATAATGGCGCTGTTTCTATGCTTGAAAGTGTGTTTGAAAGACATAATACCAATCTGCCTTCGTTACTTGCCCAGACAGGCCAAGTAACCAAGTGAGTTGGTATAAGCGGTCTAGGCAAGGAGTGTCTGTATTACCGTATTCAGTTATGCTGGCTTACTGCCTAAGGCCACCGTTTAAGTTGCCTCAGTTTAAGGAGAAACAAGATGCAGCTAAGTATGATCTATGGTGTAATTTTTATTGCTTTTGTAGCCATGGTGGCGTGTTTTTATGCGTTGCCTGAGGCTGTGGTTATCAACCTCTTTTCCGGTCTAGTGGCGGCGGTATTGGGTTATCGTGCCTTTACCCGCACAGCGCTTCTTCTTTGTGCTATTAATGTCTTGGCGATGATGTTTTGTCCTTTGATGGATGCCAGTGGGTGGCTCAGTCTTAAAGGCGCTGCGGTGTTTGTTGCTTGTGTGATGTTTTTTGGTATCGCCTTTGGCTGTGAAAAATCTGCCAGTAGCAAACGCTTTTATTATTAGTCCTCTGCTTTGCCATGATAAACTTTATTTAGGTGAAGTGTTTAGGAACTAATATGCGTATTTTAGCAGATCAAAATATGCCTCTAGTGGAGGCATTTTTTGCCGACATGGGGGAAGTGGAGCGGTTTGATGGCCGTGCAATTAACGCTGCGGATGTGGCTGGAGCAGATGTCTTGCTTACCCGCTCAGTCACTCAGGTGAACTCAACCCTGCTCAGCCAAGCCAAGCAGTTGAAGTTTGTGGGTACCGCCACCATTGGCATGGATCATTTTGATACTGAATTTCTCCAGCAACAGGAGATTGCGTATAGTAACGCCCCAGGTTGCAATGCGATTGCCGTAGCAGAATACGTAATTAGTGGCCTGTTGGCGTACGCCCAACAAACCAATACTTGCTTACGCGGTAAAACCATCGCCATTGTTGGGGTTGGCAATATTGGCTCTCGATTACGCGATAAAGTAAGCGCATTGGGGCTGAACGTTGTGCTGTGTGACCCTGTGCGTCATAAAAATGGTAGCTTGGATAACCATGTCGAGTTAGATGAGGCTTTGGCACAAGCGGATATTGTCTCTTTTCATGTGCCATTGGTGAAAAACGGCGATTGCAAAACCATTCATCTATTAAATGCCGAGCGTATTGCCGCGCTGAAGCCGGGCATGGTGATCATCAATGCCAGTCGCGGTGATGTGATTGACAATAACGCGCTATTACAGGCGATGGAGTCTGGGCAACAACTCGAGCTTATTCTCGATGTGTGGGAAAACGAACCACATATTTTAGAGCCGCTACTGCAATACACCCGCTTTGCCTCGGTGCATATTGCCGGCCACACTCTAGAAGGCAAGGCACGTGGCACCCAGATGCTCTATGAAGCGCTGTGTAATACCCTAGGACTGGCCGCGCACAAGTCGATCACGGACTTTTTACCTAAACCCAGTATTAGCCGCTGCCAGCTAGAACAAACCGCCAACGAGCAAGACATCACAAATCTAGTGCACATGGTTTACGATATTCGCCGCGATGATGGCATTATGAAAGCCAATTTGGCTCAAGATGGCTTCGATAAGCTTCGTAAAACGTATCCAGTGCGACGAGAATTTAGTACCATAACGATCAACAGTGACTCACCGATTAGCCAAGCATTGGCTGACTTAGGATTTTCTAAGTAACAAGGTTGGCAGAGTCAAGAAAGTAACCAAGAATGGGGAAACAGAATGTCGCAAAAGTTTAATGTGGCGGTGCTCGGCGCAACGGGTTTAGTTGGCAAGCAAATTATTGAGTTATTAGCTGAACGAAAGTTCCCGGTCGATAACCTTTATCCATTAGCAAGTAGCCGCAGTGCCGGTGAAGAAATTGACTATATGGGTGAAAAAGTAACGGTACTCGATGTGGCAGAGTTTGACTTTGCTAATGCCCACATTGGCCTGTTTTCTGCGGGCGGTTCGGTGTCTGAAAAGTACGCGCCAATTGCTGCTGAAGCTGGTTGTGTGGTGATTGATAACACTTCCCACTTTAGATACGACTTTGACGTGCCGTTAGTGGTGCCTGAAGTGAATGAGTCAAGCTTGGCTGATTTTAGAAACCGTAACATTATTGCCAACCCAAACTGCTCTACGATTCAAATGATGGTGGCGCTTAAGCCGATTTATGATGCCTATGGCATTGACCGCATCAATGTTTCTACTTATCAAGCGGTATCGGGTGCCGGTAAAGAAGCGGTGGATGAGCTGGCTAAGCAAACCGCAAATTTAATGAACGCCAGACCGATGGAAAATGACATTTTTGCTAAGCAGATCGCCTTCAATGTGATCCCGCAAATCGATGCCTTTCAAGACAATGGCTATACCAAAGAAGAAATGAAAATGGTGTGGGAAACGCAAAAAATCTTAGGTGATTCGAGCGTGATGGTTAACCCAACCGCGGTTAGAGTGCCGGTGTTCTTTGGTCATGCGGAAGCCATTCACCTAGAAACACGGATGCCATTTGATTTAGAGCACGTCAAGCAGCTGCTTGCAGATGCCCCTGGGGTTGAGCTGATTGCGGATGACACTGACTTTCCAACGCCGGTAACGGACGCCAGCGGTAACGATACCGTTTATGTGGGGCGCGTAAGACAAGATATCTCACACCCTATGGGACTGAATCTTTGGGTGGTGTCGGATAACACTAGAAAAGGCGCAGCAACCAATAGCGTGCAAATTGCAGAAGCATTAATTGCGCAATATTTATAACGTTCGCGACCATTAAAACCACAAAACGGCAAATTTCTGCCAAGAACTTTGCCGTTTTGTCAATTACTTGACTCGACAATGACTTATCTCGTTTTACCCTCTCAGCATAAAGCATTATAACAATCTTAACTTTCAATACGTTGCAATGGATATTCCGGCATATCTGGTTTATAGTTTGCATTTGGAATAGAGCTTGCTTCAGAGCCATAATAATAAATGTCGTTTAACGAGTGTTGAACATATGAGTAAAGGATCGGCATGCGCGGTTTAGCCTTATTTAGTATCTTTGTCTTTGCATTGGTTGCCACACCACTTCACTCTGAAGAGGGGACGGTGTTAAAGGGCCCGAAAGGGGTTGATTATGGCGCGCAGGGTCGCTCTATCGGTCCAATAAAACCAACCGACACCTTATGGCGCATTGCCCAAAAAGTTCGCCCCGATGGCTCATCCGTTACTATTTACCAGGTGATGAAGGCGCTGTACGATAAAAACCCCACCGCCTTTTTAGACAAAAACCTAAACCACATGCGCGATGGCGCTTATCTACAAATTCCGACGCTGGCAGAAATTCGTAGCGTTAACCCTGAGCTGGCTAAACAAAAATCCGATCAAGACGACAAGTTATGGGAGATGAAACGCAACGGCCAACTCCAAACCAGTGATATAAATGCCGCAGAAAAGCGTGTCACTCAGGCTCGTAAAGTGGATGTTGAGCAAGCCCGTGAAGATTTAACCAACCAGTTACGCTCGCTCAAAATGGAGCAAGACATGCGTTTGCTGGACTTGCAGAAACAGTTTAAGTCATCCGTACGCAATGTCGAAGAGATCCTATCCGAAAACACGAAACTGAAGCAGCAACTGGGGGATATTACCAACGAGTTGCAGTCTGTGCGTACGCAGCTTGGCCGAGACAGTGAAATACAACAACAACTGAAGTCTGTCATTGACCTACAAAATGAAATGATTGCCCAGCAGCAGGCGGCTAAAGCCGAGGCAGAGCAAGAAGGCAGCTTATCCGCGTTTTTCACATCCCCGCTTGGAATTGCACTGCTGGCAACCTTACCCGCCTTGCTGGCCATCGCTGGCCTAGTGATGTTTTTACGGAGAAAAAACACCGCCAAAGCAGATAGCGATGATGACGACGACTTCTTACCGCAATCACCTGCAGCCCCTGCTGCCGCCGCTGCCACTGCAGGTGCAGCCGCTGCAACTGAGCCTGATCCGCTGGATATCAGCGATGGCAACGATGAAGATCCGCTTGGTGGCAGCGTCCAGCTGGATGACGACATCTTGCCTGAGGACGATGACATCACCTTTGATTCATTGGATGACGATTTTGAAGAAGGCAATGACTCGCTGGATCAAGATGAGCTCGACAGCCTGCTCAACGAAGACATCTCGTTTGATGATGACAACGACGATGACGACTTTATGCAACAAAACTTCGACGATGATTCAAGCGATGAAGTGGCATTGGATGTTGATAGCGAAGAAAAAGATGATGGCGATATACTCAGCGATGACGATCTCGATGATTTATTTAATGAATCGCAGGATGAAGAGATTGATGTTAGCGACGATGCCCTCGCTGCGTTAAGTGAAGAGTTAGCCGACGAGCAAGAAGGGGGGGATGATACTGCCTCCAATGATGATATCGATGATATTCTCGAAGGTAACCTCGATGATGAGCCAGAATTTGACGGCAATTTCGATAGCGAAAATCTAGTTGATGCCGATGACATTGATTCTTTGCTAGATGAAGCTCAAGACGATACGCCTGAGCTGGAAGAACAAAGCGATGAGCTTGCAGGCGATGACATTGATGCGCTGCTCGATGAAGCCCAAGACGATACGCCGGAGCAGGAAGAAGAAAGTGATGAGCTGGCAGGCGATGACATTGATGCGCTGCTCGATGAAGCCCAAGACGATACGCCGGAGCTGGAAGAAGAAAGTGATGAGCTGGCAGGCGACGATATTGATGCGCTGCTCGATGAAGCCCAAGACGACACGCCGGAGCTGGAAGACGAAAGTGATGAGCTGGCAGGCGACGACATTGATGCGCTGCTCGATGAAGCCCAAGACGATACGCCGGAGCTGGAAGAAGAAAGTGATGAGCTGGCAGGCGACGACATTGATGCGCTGCTCGATGAAGCCCAAGACGATACGCCGGAGCTGGAAGACGAAAGCGATGAGCTGGCAGGCGACGACATTGATGCGCTGCTCGATGAAGCCCAAGACGACACGCCGGAGCTGGAAGAAGAAAGTGATGAGCTGGCAGGCGACGACATTGATGAGCTGCTCGATGAAGCCCAAGACGATACGCCGGAGCTGGAAGAACAAAGCGATGAGCTGGCAGGCGATGACATTGATGCGCTGCTAGATGAAGAAGCGGATCCTGAGTCTGAGACGCCAAAAGAGAGTGACGACCTAGCAGGGGATGACCTTGATGACTTGCTAGAGGAAGAAACGGATGCTGAGTCTGAGTCACAAGAAGAGAGTGACGACCTAGCAGGGGATGACCTTGATGACTTGCTTGAAGAAGAAACGGATGCTGAGTCTGAGACGCCAGAAAAAAGTGACGACCTAGCAGGGGATGACCTTGATGACTTGCTAGAGGAAGAAACCGATGCCGCGCCTGAGTCTGAGTCACAAGAAGAGAGTGACGATCTAGCAGGGGATGACATTGACGATTTGCTAGAGGAAGAAACGGATGCCACGCCTGAGTCTGAGTCACAAGAAGAGAGTGACGACCTAGCAGGGGATGACCTTGATGACTTGCTAGAGGAAGAAACGGATGCTGAGCCTGAGTCACCAGAAGAAAGTGACGACCTTGCAGGCGACGACATTGATGATTTGCTTGAAGAAGAAACGGATGCTGAGCCTGAGTCTGAGTTACAAGAAGAGAGTGACGACCTAGCAGGGGATGACCTTGATGACTTGCTAGAGGAAGAAACCGATGCCGCGCCTGAGTCTGAGTCACAAGAAGAGAGTGACGATCTAGCAGGGGATGACATTGACGACTTGCTAGAGGAAGAAACGGATGCTGAGCCTGAGTCACCAGAAGAAAGTGACGACCTTGCAGGCGACGACATTGATGATTTGCTTGAAGAAGAAACGGATGCTGAGCCTGAGTCACCAGAAGAAAGTGACGACCTAGCAGGCGACGACATTGATGATCTGCTTGAAGAAGAAACCGAAGCGGAACCTGAGCAAGACAGTGACGAGTCTGCTGAAAATGAGAGCCCTGCAGAGCAAGATAGTGAGCCAGAGCCATCGTCTCTAGACAGTGACCATTTGTCGGGCATGTTGGAAGACGAAGAGCAGTTCAATGATGAAAACGTTCAAGCCGATGAAACTGAAGAATTTGAAGACCCAGATCTTAAAAGCGTGGATGAACTGCTGGCAGAACTTCAGGCTGAGGAAGAGCTAGAGTCTTCGGATTTAGAGGACGATTTTGCTGAAGAGGAAGTCGAAATTGAGCTAGGCGACGATCCTCTCAGTGAAGACATTGATCTACTTGAAGAAGAACAACTTCCTGAAGAAGACGATATCGAACCCAGTGCCGAACTGGATAGCTATCCTGAGTTAGACATTAGTGATGAGGATAATCTAGACAGTGAAGCCAGTGGTACGGAAAAAGCGTTATCAGACGCACTCGCCAGTGACAACGACTTTGATATTGAAGGCGATTTCGATGACGAACTGGGAGACTTAGAGCTTGAAGACGAGCTAGATGATGATCTCACTGAGTTTACGGAAGAAGACGCCGCCGACGACACCGAAGCGACTCTAGAGGAACCAACAGCCGAGGAAGAGCCAACCCTTGACGACGAGGCTGAGCTTGGCGATGACTTCCCTGAATTCACAGAAGAAGACGCTGCTGACGACAGCGAAGCGACTCTAGAGGAACCGACAGCCGAGCAAGAACCAACCCTTGATGACGGGGCTGAATTCGGCGAAGACATCCCAGAATTCACAGAAGACGCCGCTGACGACAGCGAAGCGACTGCAGCAGAGCCGACAGCCGAGGAAGAACCAACCCTTGACGACGAGGCTGAGCTCGGCGATGACTTCCCAGAATTCACAGAAGAAGACGCCGCCGACGAAAGCGAAGCGACTCTAGAGGAACCAGCTGCAGAGGAAGAACCAAGCCTTGATGACGAGGTTGAGCTCGGCGATGACTTCCCAGAATTTACCGAAGAAGACGCCGCTGCTGACGAAGACGAGGCGACTGTAGCAGAGCCGGCTGCAGAGGAAGAACCAACTCTTGATGACGAGGCAGAGCTCGGCGATGACTTCCCAGAATTTACCGAAGAAGACGCCGCAACTGACGAAGACGAAGCGACTCTAGAGGAACCAGCTGCAGAGGAAGAACCAAGCCTTGATGACGAGGTTGAGCTCGGCGATGACTTCCCAGAATTTACCGAAGAAGACGCCGCTGCTGACGAAGACGAGGCGACTGTAGCAGAGCCGGCTGCAGAGGAAGAACCAACTCTTGATGACGAGGCAGAGCTCGGCGATGACTTCCCAGAATTCACAGAAGAAGACGCTGCTGACGACAGCGAAGTAGCTCCAGAAGAGCCGACTGCAGAGGAAGAGCCAAGCCTCGACGATGAGGCTGAGCTTGAAGTAGACGAACTGGCTGATTCCATTGCAGAAGATAATGAGCTTCTTGATGCTGAGCAAGCACCCGATGATGTGCCGGAGGTGGATGAAGCCGAAGTCGAACGTGAGTTTATGGCCGAGTTTAGCAAAGAAGACTTTGATTCTTTGCTGAGCGAGTTGGAGGAGCCTGAAGACTTTGAGCAGCCAGAAGCCCAAGATTTCGAGGTTGACTTTGATAGCTTATTGCAAGACGAAGTGGCTGAGCCTGATGAGGGAGCTGCGGATAGCGATGCTGCGACCGCAGACGAAGACTTCTTAGAAATTGAAGAGTTACTCGAACAAAGCGATGACGAGGAACCGGAAGTTGAACCTTACACTGGCGCTAATATGGATGTCGGTTTGGGGGATTTTGATGAACTGTTGGCGGGTGAAAACACCACCGATGTTGATCTCGAAGATGAAGGCTTTGCCGCCAAGCTCGACCTAGCCAAAGCTTACATGGAAATTCAAGACTATGATGCGGCCATGAGTACCCTTAATGATGTGATTGATAACGGCCCCGACTCGGTGCAAGCAGAAGCACAATCGCTGAAAGAAAAGCTCAGTACTTCTTAGTACGTCGTAATCGCAAACAGCTAAAAGCAGTGATCTCATCCTAGATCACTGCTTTTTTATTGGTATAAATCAAAGAGTATTCTGTCGCTTGCCGTGAACGATTGGCGGCAGCAATGCGGATTATCTCAGCTTGTGCTTTTATTCACGCAGGCAATCGCATAAAATGGCGCTTTTACTCAGGGTGCGACAGAACAATTATGCGAGTAGCGTTAGGCATTGAATATAATGGTGCAAATTACAGTGGTTGGCAAAGACAAAGCCACGTTAGCAGTGTGCAAGAAAAAATAGAGCGCGCTCTGTCGAATATTTGTAATCACCACGTTGATATTACCTGTGCTGGTCGCACCGATGCCGGGGTTCACGCTACCGGACAAATTATTCATTTTGATACTCATGCCGAGCGCGATATGAGTGCGTTTACGCTAGGCATGAACTCGCAGCTACCAGATGACATTGCTGTGCGTTTTGCCAAACAAGTGGACCCTGAATTTCATGCGCGCTTTTCTGCAACGGCGAGGCGCTATCGCTACGTCATTTATAATCATCCATATCGGCCTGGTATTTTACGTAGTGGCGTAACCCATTTCCATCATGAATTAGACGTAGAGCGCATGAAAGCAGCCTGTCCGGTGATGATTGGAGAGCAAGACTTTACCTCATTCCGTGCGGTTCACTGCCAATCGAACACGCCATTTCGCAACATATTGCACCTCGAGGTAGAGCGCATTGGCAAATACATTGTGATTGATATTAAAGCCAATGCCTTTTTGCATCATATGGTACGCAATATCACCGGGTGTTTGTTGGACATTGGTATGGGCAAACAAGAGCCAGGCTGGATGGCGGAGTTACTGGCCGCCAAAGACCGCACACTGGCTAGTGCCACCGCTAAGCCCAACGGCTTGTACTTGGTGGATGTTGATTATCCTGAGCAGTGGCAAATTGATAAAATGCCATTAGGGCCATTATTTTTACCCGATGAGTTATTTTAACAGGTCATACAAAAGCCTTAGGCGTTACTCTTAAGACCAGTTTTTTATATCGTAGATAACTAAATCATGATTTAATTGGGAAAAGTTGTCTGTCTTTGCTGACGGAACAGAATAAAGCACGATAGAGAGTTGCAAATGAGTTGGTTAGAAAAGATCTTACCTAAAACCACTAAGTCTTCTGGTAAGAAAGAGATCCCAGAAGGGGTTTGGGCAAAGTGTACAGATTGTGATTCAATCCTATACAAGGCAGAGTTAGAAAAGTCACTGAACGTCTGCCCTAAGTGTGATCATCATATGCGTATTACGGCGCGCAAGCGCTTAGAAAGCTTTTTAGATGATGCCGATCGCCAAGAGCTGGGTGTAGAACACGAGCCGCAAGATGTGCTGAAGTTTAAAGATTCGAAAAAATACTCGGATCGTATCGCTCAGGCGCAAAAGTCAAGCGGTGAAAAAGACGCACTAGTAGCCATGAAAGGCCGTGTGAAAGGCATTCCAGTTGCTGCTGTGGCGTTTGAATTTTCCTTTATGGGTGGCTCAATGGCCTCGGTAGTGGGTGCCCGTTTTGTTGATGCTGTAAATGAGTGTTTAGAGCACGACATGCCACTGGTTTGTTTCTCGGCTTCTGGTGGTGCGCGCATGCAAGAAGCCTTGATGTCGTTAATGCAGATGGCAAAAACCAGTGCTGCATTGGCAAAAATGAGTGAACGTGGCTTGCCATTTATCTCAGTACTGACCGACCCAACCATGGGTGGGGTATCGGCGTCACTAGCGATGCTTGGTGACATCAACGTTGCAGAGCCAAAAGCACTGATTGGTTTTGCAGGCCCGCGCGTTATTGAGCAAACGGTACGTGAAACCTTACCAGAAGGTTTCCAACGCAGTGAGTTCTTGTTAGAGCACGGCGCCATTGACATGATTGTCGACCGCCGCGAAATGCGCGATACCTTAGCGCGTATTTTGGCTAAGTTTATGGACTTGCCATCCACCGAACAAGAGCATAGAGTAGCGTAAAATTTTTTAATTGAGCTACTCATCCTATGACAGTTAAACAGCCTAGCCAATCATCGAGCCTTGATGATTGGCTTTGTTATTTAGAAGCCATTCATCCTGCGGCCATTGAAATGGGCCTTGAGCGTGTTGCTGCGGTGGCCAAACAAGCCGGCTTGCTTGATGATTTTAGTAAAATCATTCTCGTTGGTGGCACCAATGGTAAGGGCACCACTGCCCGTTGCCTTGAAGCATTATTATTAGCACAAGGTTATAGCGTAGGCACCTATGCATCGCCTCACCTTATCCGTTATAACGAGCGAGTGCGCGTCGATGGCGCAGAGCTTGATGATAACTA
This sequence comes from Pseudoalteromonas sp. UG3-2, assembly GCF_037120705.1. Taxonomy (NCBI): domain Bacteria; kingdom Pseudomonadati; phylum Pseudomonadota; class Gammaproteobacteria; order Alteromonadales; family Pseudoalteromonadaceae; genus Pseudoalteromonas; species Pseudoalteromonas sp. UG3-2. The sequence goes on from NZ_JAWLJU010000002.1 coordinate 22,508, forward strand.
CCATATTGATGCTTTTAAATTTCTCGATGACGCCAGAAAAGACACCGAACTGACCTATTTTGAGTTTGGTACCCTTGGCGCGTTACATATTTTTAAACGCTGCCAGGTTGATTTTGTGCTGCTTGAGGTGGGACTTGGCGGACGTTATGACGCCACTAACATCGTCACCCCCTATGCTTCCGTGATCACCACCATCGATCTCGACCATAAAGAGTACTTAGGCGATACCCGCGAATTGGTAGGCTACGACAAAGCCGGTATCTTTAGAGCGAATACTCCCGCGATTGTCGGAGACTTAGCCATACCACATACGGTCACCGACTATGGCGAGGAAATTGGCGCCGATATGGTGCTGTCTAAACGTGACTTTCATTTTAGTGCCACAGATGAGCACTTCCGCTGGCAATATCAAGACCATGACTGGCAATTACTGAAGCCTACGATCCCAGCGCAAAACGCCGCCACTGCGCTAACTGTGTTGGCAAAGCTTAGGCTGTTACCAAGCAAAGAGGTGGTAATAGAAAAACTGGCCCAGCTGCAAGTAGAAGGGCGGTTTCAACAATTAAGTGATGAGCCGTTAGTGTACACCGATGTTGCACACAACCCTGAGTCGGCCCGCTATTTGGCAACTAAGTTGCAACAACTGCAGCAAAAAGGCTTTAAAGTTCATGCCTTAGTCGCTATGCTTGCGGATAAGGACAAGGCCAGCGTATTGGATGCCGTTTCCCCTTATATTGATAAGTGGAGTCTTGCCTCGCTGTCGGGCCCACGGGGAGAGCGTGCCGAACACTTATTACCTTTGCTTGATACCAAGCAGCCTGTGGCACAATACAGTGACGTTGAGACCGCACTAGAGAGTGAACTTGCGCAGTTAAGTAACGACCAAGCATTGATTGTATTTGGCTCATTTTTTACGGTGGCAGCAGCCATCCAATACTGGCAAAATAAATAACCGCAACAGCAACCACTCTTAATTAGGGCGGTTGCTATCATTATTAGTAGAGAGTAACGCAGTGAACTCAGTATTTATTAATCGACTTGTTGGAACCAGTATCGTGGTGGTGGCAGCGGTGATATTTATTCCAAATATCCTCGACGGTGAAAAGGTCCATTATAAAGAAGGGTTTCAAGCTATTCCTGAGCGTCCTGAGTTCAAAACCATCGATTTGCAAAGCAAAGTGGATGCTAAAGCCGAAGCCGCTCCTGAGTTGCCGCAACCGGTTATTGAAGAGGCAACGCCAGATGACGATAAGCTTGCAGCGACCACGACTGAAAATGCTGAGGGCTCTGAGACAGATACCGCCCAGTCAGAATCGGTGAGCAGTAATGACACGGTGGAAGTGGCCAAGCTGACTCGTCCTGCGGACTCTAATTTCAGCCAAATGGCGTATGTGGTTCAATTGGGAAGCTTTTCTCATAAATCGAACGTTGCGGCACTGACCAAAAAACTCAAAGACAACGGTTTTAAAACCTTTACCAAGCCAATACAAACCGCCAATGGCACCCTCACCAAAGTGTTTGTTGGGCCAGATTTAAATAAAGCCGAACTGGAAGCTAAGTTACCAGCACTAAAGAAGTTAACTAAGTTGCAAGGGCGTTTAACCCAGTTTGAAGTGACAAAATGATCTGGCATTTAGCCGCCAAACCTTTTAGAATGCGCCCCACATTAACGACTTATTGGTTACTATGATCTGGGTTGATTACGCCATTGCTGGTATTATTGGTTTGTCGACACTCTTTGGCTTACTGCGTGGTTTTGTCAAAGAAGCGATGTCTCTCGTCGTATGGATCGGCGCCTTTTTTATCTCCAGTATCTTCTACCAATATCTTGCAACCTTCCTTACATTCATTTCAGAACCCCTTTTAAGAAATGCAGCCGCAATAGCCATACTCTTTATTGCGACCTTGATGTTAGGTGGGCTTGTTAATTATGTCCTGAGCGAGCTGGTTCAACGAACTGGGCTCTCAGGCACCGATAGGATCTTTGGCATTGTCTTCGGTGGACTTCGAGGTGTGTTGGTCGTGAGCGCCTTACTCTTTTTCCTTGATGCCTTTACCAGTGCCCCGAGCACGCAGTGGTGGAAGTCATCAAATTTAATACCTGAATTTGGCTTTGTGATAGAATGGTTTTTTTCCTACCTAGAACATAACTCCAGCTTTTTAAATTCAGTAAACCGTTAATCGGCGAGGAAATTTTTAATGTGTGGTATCGTTGGGATAGTCGGAACTTCTCCTGTAAATCAGGCGATTTATGACGGCTTAACTGTTTTGCAACACCGCGGTCAAGATGCGGCGGGTATCATTACCATTGACAACAATACGTTTAGCCTAAGAAAGGCCAATGGTTTGGTGAAGGATGTATTCCACACCAGACACATGAAGCGGTTGCAAGGTAACATTGGTATTGGTCACGTGCGTTATCCGACAGCAGGCTCATCGAGCTCGGCTGAAGCGCAACCTTTTTACGTTAACTCCCCATTTGGTATTGCTCTGGCACACAATGGTAACTTGACCAATGCCGAGCACCTAAAAGAGCGCCTGTTCTCACAAGCTCGCCGCCACGTGAACACCACTTCTGACTCAGAAATTTTATTGAATATTCTAGCGCACGAGCTGGGCAAAACCGATAAGATGAAGTTAGACGCTGAAGACATGTTCCGTGCGGTAACCGACGTAATTGCAATGGTGTCTGGTGGCTACGCCAGTATTGCGATGATCATTGGCCACGGCATTTTAGCGTTTCGTGACCCACACGGTATTCGTCCTTTGGTGTTCGGTAAAAAAGAAACTGAACGTGGCACTGAGTACATGTTTGCCTCGGAAAGCGTGGCACTAGCGATTGATGGCTTCGAATTTGTCCGTGACGTTGCCCCTGGCGAAGCCATTTACGTCACCGAAGATGGCCAATTTTACTCACAAGTATGCGCTGAAAAAACCATGTTGGCGCCATGTATCTTTGAGTTTGTGTACTTTGCTCGTCCAGACTCCAACATCGATAACATGTCGGTGTACGCAACCCGCGTAAACATGGGGACTAAGTTAGGTGAGAAAATCGCCCGCGAATGGTCAGACAAAGACATCGATGTAGTGATCCCAATTCCTGAAACGTCCTGTGATATTGCCCTAGAAATCGCTTCAGTACTGGGTTTACCGTACCGCCAAGGTTTTGTAAAGAACCGCTACATTGGCCGTACCTTCATCATGCCAGGGCAAGAGATGCGTAAAAAGTCAGTGCGTCGTAAGCTTAACGCCATTGACCGTGAGTTTGCGGGTAAAAACGTACTGTTAGTGGACGACTCCATTGTACGTGGTACCACGTCGGCACAAATCGTTGAAATGGCCCGTGAAGCCGGCGCTAAAAACGTCTACTTCGCCTCAGCGGCGCCAGAAGTGCGCTTCCCCAATGTTTATGGTATTGATATGCCGTCGGCGTCTGAGCTGATCGCCCATGGTCGTGAAGTGGAAGACATTAACGCCAGTATTGGCTCAGATGGTTTAATTTACCAATCGATCACCGACTTAGTGGCAGCAGTGGGTCAAGAAAACCCTGAGATCAAGTGCTTTGAGACCTCGGTATTCGATGGCCAATACATTACTGGCGATGTTGATCAAGAATACTTGAACTACGTTGATGAGCTGCGTAATGACTCGGCGAAATCAACCCGTGAACAAGCCATGTCTTCAAGCCTAGAGCTACATAATCAAGAAACGGAAAACGCCGACAACGATTAACGTTTGAGTGCGTTGTAGATGTAAAAAACCCAAGCTTGGCTTGGGTTTTTTGTTATTGCGACCCGGGTAGAGTGCCTAAATAGTGGCTGACGATTTCCTGGTACTGCTTACCTTGCTTGAAGCGCCTTAACTCGCGGTTAAAGTCATTACGTAGCTGTTTATCTTTAAACGCCACACTGGCATCCACAGGAGCAATTAACGGGTGCTCTTGAAAGCGCTCCAATGAACGCTTTTTGTCGTGTTGGCGATAAAAGTAATAAAAGATGTACTTATCTAACACGGCAAAATCAAATCTATCCATGCTCAGCATGCGTGGAATGATCGCCATTCGCGGCGACTCAACGTAGTCAGCCTGCTCTGCCATTGCCGCAAATTCTTCGCCAAAATAGCCAGGTGCTCCTTGAAAGGTGATCACGGCGTAATCACTTAAGTCGCTAATGGTTTGAGGTGCTAGCTGCGCCTTTTTGAGCGAAAACACCATAGGCTTATAGGAAACAATAGGCTCGCTAATGTAAAAGTTATCTTCATCTTGTGACTGAAAAATCGGCGCCATTAAATCCACTGCTGCCGTTTTTACCAATACTTCAGCGCGGCCCAGTGGCACAAATACCAGTTTTACCTCGTGACCCATGCGTTTTAGCACCGCCTTTACCACGTCCAAATCGATGCCGCTATAGGTGGGGTGGTTTATGGTATGGGGCGGGCCTTCGCTACTGACCAAAGTCAGCTGCTGGGCATGGGATACTTGTGTCCACAGGAGTAAGCTGGCAACTAAGCTGAACTTTAATAAATGGGTTAGGGTTTTCAGTAACATGTTTGTGGTGAATAACCGGTTTCCTTGTTGTTGTGTGATTAGCATACAATGACTGTGGGAAAATGCCTAATTGGACTTTTTCGTGACGGGTTTCGGTGTTCGTCCATAAAGGTCAATGGACTCATCGATGCTTGAGTATAGTGAGTAAGAGAAAGGGCAATCTCAGCATCACACTCACTATAAAAAGGCAGCTTTAGTGTATTGGATTTGGTTGTCCTCGTGACGGGTTTCGGCGCCCGTCCATGGGCGTCGACTGACTTTTCTTTGCTTGCCCAAAGAAAAGTAAGCAAAAGAAAGGGCGCTCCCAGCATCACACTAATACCAGTTTGCTTAATTAAAGGGGCGATTCTGAGGCAAGTAAATCTAGTCAATAACAAGGCAAAAATTTTGCAATTTGGTGGTGCCAAATAAAAAACTTTTAACGCAGTTAGTGGCAGATTTACTCCCTCAGAATTGAGCATGTATTAAGCCAAGCTGGTATCGTCCTCAAGTCAGCAGCCAATTTTAACGTTACCAGCATGTAAGGGCCGTCCATGGCCCTGACATGCTTTTCCGCGCTTCCCTGCGCGAAATAAGTTAATTGGCTGCTGACTTGAGGGTGTGATGAGGGAGGAGGGCGTCGCTGCTGGCTGTTGCTTTATTTCTGATAGAGCTGAAAATGCTGTCCTTGTGACGGTTTTTAGCGCTAGCCCATGTGGCCGACTGACTTATCGATGTTTATCCGAAGCAAAGACGCTCAAGATCACTAGCCATACCTCTCGCTTTAATCATTTTTTTTGTCTCGAATATCTATGGTCTCGCTTTCTCCAGCTGACTAATACTTGAGCACTGAGAGGCTTGATGGTAAATTACTGTTATTATTGAGAATAAACTGCTTTGGTGTGAAACTATCCAGTATTTCATACATAGAGATATTTCTGCGTTCACGCCAATACACTGTTAGGCATTTAATGCTATTCCAATCCCGTGCAATTATGTTAATATCAGCTAAACTAACCATTATGGTTACATGGAGAGTGTGTGGCTGAATACGATTTAGGACAGGTAAAGGCAGCAGCTCAAAATCTAGATATTGAATATAGAGGGCGAAAAGTTAGTAGAGATATAGCTAACTTAGGATATGGCATACAAGATGTTTCTGCATGTATATGTCAACTCAGTTCAAGTGACTTTCGTAAAACTCATTCTTATGAAAGTCAACCACCAGATGATGAGTATATTTGCCGCTATAAGAAAGATCCTGAGGAAGATGAATATGACGAATTATACGTTAAGTTCTGTCTTCTCGAAGGTTATTTAGTTATTGATTTAGCTTCTTTCCATTTACCTCAGTATTAGCTTGAGGAGAGTTGATATGACCAATTGCAAATTATGTAAATCTGAAAATATAGTTCAATTAGATGATGTGGAAACTATCACCTATAAAGGTACGGATTTATCTGTATCAATGGAGTATTCCATCTGTAATGATTGTGGAAGAGAATTTGTGTCGAAACAACAAATTTTGAACAATGATTATCGAGTTAGGGATGCTAAAAAAAGTGTAGATGGTCTTTTGACCTCTTCAGAAATTTATCATGCAAGAACTTCATTAGGATTAACTCAAGAACAAGCTTCTCTTGTTTTTGGTGGTGGGAAAAATGCTTTCTCAAAATATGAAAGAGCTGAAGTTTCACAAAGCGCAGCCATGGATAAGTTAATCCGTGTTTGCTTAAAGCATCAATCTGTTTTAAACGAACTATTAGAAGAAGCTGGAATTAAAACGACTTCAATTCAATTAAGCTATGAAAATAATGTAATTCCTTATCCAAAACATAAGGCTGCTAATCAACCTATGTTTAGAACGGTAAAATCTGTAGAAGTATCAAAGGACGTCTCTTATGGATAAAGAATTAATTAGTCAGGCAATTAAATCACTTGAATTAATTGATATACATTTGTATTCCACTTCTATTACTCGCTTTGAAGAGATCAGCGCTGATAGTTACCCTGATGAAATGGCTCAACAAAACAAAATATCCATTAAAGCTGAGTTTCTCGAAAAAGCTGATGAATCAGATGATTCAAAATTAATCCACGCCAAGGTTGAGTTTGGTTTAAGGTTCATTGAAGAAGAGGAAGGAAGTGAAATTAAAACTCTTGCCGAAATAGAGGCGTGTTTTATTGCGAAATACCATCAATTAGCCGACATATCAGAAGAAGCAATTAGTGAGTTTATGCAATTTAATGTAGTTCATAATGTATGGCCATTTTGGCGTGAACATGCATTCAGATCTGCAGCACAAGCGAAGCTACCAACCCCAATGATCTCTCTATTTAAACCGGCATCTGAATAAATGCCTAACAAGTTGCTAAATAAGGAAAATTACTACGGTCACGCTTTTTGCAAAAACACGCAAAAATAGCACCCTTGTAATTTCCTATTAGCAAAGCGTTAGAATCCAAAAGGAAGTTACATGGCAACCCCAAAAGTATTCGTTAGCTCTACCTGTTTCGATCTGGGTGAAATACGAGAGCAACTAAGACGCTTTATTCAATCATTCGGATTTGAAGCTGTACTCAGTGAGAATGGAGATGTGTTCTATCACCCGGAATTACATACTCATGAATCATGTATACACGAGATATCGAATTGTCAGCTTTTTATTCTAGTAATTGGAGGGCGATTTGGGGGCGAGTACGTTGCGGATAGAAAAAAATCCATTACTAATGCTGAGTACTTGGCAGCAAGGGAAAGTGGAATTCCGGTTTTTACATATGTAAGAAAAGGTGTTCTTTCAAATCATCATATTTATCAACAAAATAAGAAAAAAGAATTTGCTTCTGACATTGAGTATCCTGCTATCGAGAAACAAGAGTATGCCTTGAATATTTTCTCTTTTATAGATGACGTTCGAAGGTCACCAACCAACAATGCCTTTGAGGGTTTTGAAAGTTTTTCAGAAATAGAAAGCCATTTGAGGAAGCAATGGGCGGGTATGTTCTTTGATTTGCTGAAGTCGAGAGAAGTGAAATCACAAATTGACGCGACAAATCATCTAATTGAAGGGCTGAGTTCTTCTGGCAAAAAGCTAGAAAACTTAGTTAAAAGCCTCTATCTATCTTCAAATGAACCCGAGGCACAAAAAGAAATTGATTCAATTGACACGTACAGTGACGTATTGAAGTTTTTCGACAGGTCGATTAGACCTCACTGGACTTTAAAAGAACCATATCCGTTAGACACGACCAAAATGGATGTGGAGAGAATGGCCGCAGTCCCAGTTGAAGATCACACCTGGTATTCGTACCTTGTCGCATTAGGATTGTTTGAATATGACTTTTTTCCTGACGATGCAGACGAGAAAGAGGCTTTAAGTTTCTGCGCTGGGACTCATAGCCATCGAACATTTTCTCAATCGCTAGAAAACAAGGAGCTACAAAATCTATTTGAGAGCGGTATAAAAAAATCTACACAGGAACAAAGGTTGTCTGCTTTAAAAGAAATAGATGAAAAGTATGGGGAAATTGAATTCTAACAAGCGGCTTAAATTCGCTCCGTTTCACTCCGCCGGACGCTCACTACGTTCGCGCCGTTTAGCCGAGCGGTATAAATTCCATGGTCAATTTAAGCACATTGCTCCTTGCCTACCTTATTTAAGCCATAATTATTTGCTCTGAGTAACTTCAGCCGCACTCTTTTCTTAAAAACAGACATACTTCTATAAACAACTGTATGTCTGATAAACAACTGTATGTCTGATAAACAACTGTATGTCTGTTGGTTTGAGGTTACAGTTTCACTTTTCCTTTAATTATCCACCACAATGCCACTGGGCTTGATAGTTGCGCCAGTAACCGATGGATTTGCTATTGAGCGGTTGGCGAATTTGCAGCTTGCTGGCGGTGGCGCAGGCATGGGGCGTGTTGTAAAACTCCAAGCTGTTTTCTTGCCATGGCAGGTCACAAAAATCGTATAGGGCTTTCACTTCGGGGGCTTTGCGGCTCACCAGTTGTTCGTAGTGCTGTAATTTGACCTGTGCTGGGTATTTGTTGGCAAAGTGGGGGGCGAGCATGGCGTAGTCGTCGTAAAAGGCTTTGATATTGTCCAGTGAGAACGCGTAATGATGAAATGGGCTTTGCACTTGGTACGCTTGGCGGTAGTTGGCGATACAGCAGTCTTCTTTACCACGCAGCATTAAGATGATTTTGGCGCTCGGGAAGCAGGCTAAAATAAAGTCGATGTAGTAAAAGTTAAATGGCTGTTTATCGCAGCCTCGCGCATGCTGCCCTTTAAGTGATTGATATCTTTGAGCGTAACGCTCATAAAGGCCGTTGAGCGGCGCTTTTGCGGCGGCGGCCATAATACCTGGGCTTAGCACGGCTGGGTCTTGATTGCCGGCAATATGCTTGACGGCCAATGGCAAGTCATTGAGTTCTCCAAGCGAAGCCACCTCAGGGCTTTGTTGCAGTAGTTTATCCACCAAGGTGGTGCCAGAGCGCGGCATACCCATAACAAAAATCGGCGCTTGCTCCGAGTGTGCTAACTGGTTTAGCTCGGGCGCTTGAGTAATTAACGAGTGGCAAAAGGCTCGGTGCTTATCTGCCGCAAAGTGAATGTTGCTAGCGACGGCGTTTTTGCTTTGTTTGAAGCATTGAAAAGCCTGCTGGTACTGCTTTAACTTTTCATACTGTAATGCCATGGCATGGTACACAAGCTGTTGCTCGGTAGCCGGTCTTGGGGTGTCGAGTAGCGCTTGTAATTGCTCTATATGATCACCGGCTGCACTGGCGGGGCTTTGTTCGGCGAACATTAAATGCGCTTTAACATGATCGGGCGCCACGCTTAAAGCTTGCTGTAACAGGTGTTCGGCTTGTTCAGGTTGCGCCATAACGGTGTGACTAATGGCACCATTGAGCAAAATGTCTGGGTTGTTGTTAGCAAGTGCTGTGGCGCGAGTATAGAGCTCATGGGCCTGTGGGTAGTTGCCTAAGCGAGTATGTAAATTGCCTAAGGTATCGAGCACCACTGCATCATCAAGATCATTGTATTGCAGCTGCTCTAGGGTTTGCTGGCACTCATCCAGCGCGCCAAGCTGATAGTAACATTTGGCCAGCTCTGTAAGGTATAAAGGCAGAGGTGCCAAGGCGGCGGCTTTTTGCAGTATTTGCCGTGCTTTTGCCAGATCACCAGCTGTTTTATTAATTTCAGCCAGCAAATACCAACTGTGGTGATCGTCGCCATTGCGCTGCAAGTTTTCCACCACAAGCTGATGAGCTTGGCTTATCTGCTGCTTTTGTAACAGCTGCTGTACGTGTTGTGTGTATGAATTCATAAAATAAAGGGCAGTTTACACTGCCCTGAGGATATCAAAGTTCAAAGTTGTAGGTAAACTTTACGCCCACAGTTCGTGGGGTGGTGATGTAATGACCGTATACGCGTTGCAGTTCTGGTAAGTTTCGGTTCTTATCTTCAAAGCGCGCCATTCCGGCCCACGACTTATCACGGCGGGTCGAAGTAAAGGCGTACTTATCAAATAAGTTATTAACATAGAAAGTGGCAGACCACATATCGCCAGCGACTTTCGCAGATAGGTTACTGAGGGCATAGCCTGGTAAAATCTCGCCATCGGCTTTTAAGCCTACTTTGGTGTAAACATCACTTTGTGCCGTTAAACCATAGTTGATATTCAGTAGCTTATCGCCAAACACTTCGGTTTCATAACTCACTCCCATGGAGGCTTGGTGCTCTGGAGCGCCAGGGAGGCGGTCGCCATCGCTGCCATCATAGTAAGGCTGCATCAAGGCAATTTCAGCAGCGCTGTAGTCTTCTGCTTTAAAGACATCAAATAGCGCTGGCGCGTCTTCAGTTAGTTCCGCTTTGGCGTAAGAGTAAGTGGCGTAAAGGGTCCAGTTATCATTGATAATGGCACGTGTAGATAACTCAACCCCTTGTGAGCGCGCCGTACCAGCATTGGCGGTAATGATCTCTTGGCCATTTACTGTGGTGGCTTGAATTTGCGCGTCCTGCCAATCGACGTTAAAAATAGCGGCATTGAAGTGCAACTTGTTTTTAAACCACGTTGATTTCAGGCCCAGCTCATAGTTGGTGGTGGTGTCTGGTTCATAAGCCAACTCATTGGGTAGTGCACAGACAATTTGTTGCTCAGGCAGTTGCTCCGGACAAGATTCAAGGCCGTTACTGCCACCAATACGGAACCCTTCGCTGACGGTAAAGTAGCTAACGATGCCATTGTCGAAGGTGTAGCTGGCATTAAACTTAAATAGGCTGCCATTGTCACTGGCTGACGTGGCCTCCAGTGGTACATCGTCAACCGATGAGTAAAGGATATCGCTCCAGACATCGTAAAGCGGGATAGCCGAGCCTGATTGCGACTCAATGTCGTACTCATAAAAACGCGCACCGAAGGTCACGTTAAACTGCTCTGTAAAGGCATAACCCACCTCACCAAATAACGCTTTTTCAGTGGTTTCTGACTCGGAAAGGGCGATGTATTCTAGATCGGGCTCAATATTGGGAATATCACTGCCATAGTCGAAATTATCAAACCCAGGTGCGTATTCGCGGTCATCCGATTTGGTCTCGAATTTATTGTAGTAGCCACCCACAATCCAATTCCAAGGGCCTGAGTGAGTAGATACTAAGCGCAGCTCTTGGGTGAAGCTATCTTGATCGCTGGTGTCTTTGGTGTAGCCCACAAACGCTGGGAAGTTGGCGTACCCACTCCAAATATCATAAAGCAAATCAGTTTGGTCTCGTTGACCTACTTGGTCGTAGCTAGACCAACCCGAGGCAGAAACTAGCTCGGCAAAGTCCAAGTCGGCTTTCAGCTCTAGGCTTAACAAGGTATCTTCTTGCTCGTTTGGCTCTTCCACTCGGTAAGCCGATTCGTATTTGCCAATTTGATCATGCAATGGGTTTTGTTCACTGATGCTACCGTACTGGGTGATCGAGTTACCGCCATGCTCTTGCTTTTGATAAAAGTAGTTTAACGTCCCTTCAAACGCAGAAGTTGGGGCCCAGCGCAGTGATATTCTTGCTGTGGTGATGTCTTCATCGTTGGCGTCTTTCACCTGTTTTAAATTGCTCGATACTTGCTCCGAGTCGCTCCAATCGGGATCGGGTAAAGACACGCCAGGTTCGCGCACCACATAGTTATAATCTAAGTATCCAGGGTTGCTGTAATGATTAATGCTGGCGCGTACGGCCAATTCATCTTGGATCAACGGAGTGTTAAACACCAATCCAGCCTCACCGCCAGTGCCATCGCTTTCTGAAAGAGTAAATACGTCACCGGTAATTTGCCCTTCAGTAATATCAAGTACTGGCTGCTTTAACATGTAGCGGATAGCACCGCCAAGTGTACCGGCACCGTACAGCGTGCCTTGTGGGCCAATAAGTACTTCAACGCGCTGAATGTCGGTTAAGCGTAAATTGATGTTAAGAGGGATCTCACCGAGGTAAGTCGCAACCGTGCCACTATCTGAGGCGCGCTCTGAGGAGTTGGTGTTAAGACCGCGCACAATAATGGGCGAACCTTCACGGCCGCCTTGATCGGTAATAGTAAGACCTGGCACCCAGCGTGCAACGTCTTCGAGCTGAGCAATGTTCTGATCTTTCATGACATCGGCGTCCATAGCGGTAATGTTCAATGGCGCCTCTTGCGCCGAGCCGCTTCGACGGGTCGCGGTTACTTCAATCACTTCAATTGATTTTTCTGCCTTTGGCGCCGACTCGGCATAGGCACTGATTGGACTGATTAAAAACGTGCTGGCGATAGCGCTTGCCAACAGACTAGGTTTAAATCGAGACATTATTATTATTCCCATTTTGATGATAAAGCAAAGCTAGAGTAGTAATACAAAAGCATGTTAGGAATTGATTAACAAGAGGTTGAAATCGGGACGGAAATGTTTATGCGGCTAATGCGTTTAACTATCCGGTTAAAACCCAAAGTAAGTGAATGCTCTTGCAAAAAAAAATTATAAAAAAGTGTTGGTTATTTAAAAGTCTTGGGGATTTTGTACTCTATTGCATAAAAAATTCACTTTGAGGTGTGTGAATAAACATCGTTTTGCTGTTTTAAACAGCTGGATTGTTAAGTTTGTTAATTTCATAACTGGGTCTCACCGTGATCACTACGCTGGTCATAGAAAAGCAAAAAGTATGCTTTTGCTAGTTTTGTTTACAAATTCAAATTACCTGCTTATTAGTTGCAGTTAATTGCTCAAGTTAAGACCTAAAAATGAGTACATAAAAAGGTAAATTGGCTAATGCGCTTATTTTTAAACCCGTTCCGCAGTTTGCTTTGTTGACTTTTTATGCGTAAAAAGAGCTTTATTATCTATATATATTCACTAGAGGTGAATATATATTCCTGTTTGGCGGGATTCTACCTTAAGTTTTTCTTGGTGTGTAGTCGTGAGTGAAGAAAATGTCGATTTTAAGCGGTTTATCAGTGAAGTCGGGTAGTACTGAGCTTTTATGGTGTATAGATGTAGCCTCAGCACTTGCCTGTGAGGCTAGGTTATAGAGAGCATGCCATTTAACATGCTCAACGCTTGGGGAGAAATTGCGAGCTTATGTGGCGAATGTTGCTCACTAAGCAGGTTTAATCATAGCTTGATATAGCATGCCCATTTCAAAGGCGATACCACCTTGTGGCTGCCAGCCGGCTTCAAGGTAATTATTAACAGCTTTTTCTAAAGCGTTTGGGGTTTCTCCATAAAGTAGTTTGTATTGCATATACTTCCTTAGTTCTTATCATTAAATAAATGCGACGCTCATTAGCGCGTATAAGATCAGCTAATCCACTGAAAGTTTTAGGCTTCTCATTATCGAAAAACGATACTATCAAGAGGCTTCGGCAGTAGACTAAGGTAAAAAATACCAGATTTCTATATTTTTGTAAGTAAGTTGTTCTACGTAAAATTGAGCAAGTATTAATGCGGGTTAGTATTTCGCAGAGCGAAAAAGATACAACGGTTACTCCTATCGTCATAACCCTGACTAAGTAATGGAGATGAAAAAGCACAAAGTAGAAAAGAAATTGTTTAGCCTTTCAAAGCGTATCGTTTTTATTCGAATAGGGCTTATGTAAACGCAGTAGCGGCAAACTATATATTAACCCCAGCGGCAGGTTACTCATCGTTGGTCCAGTAAAACATTAGCAGTGTAAGGAGTAGACTTTCGGTTTGACATTACCTTGCTATAGCTTGTTGTTAAGCATAGGGCTGCGAATCTTCTTGCAAGCGCTCCAGACCATCAATTAAATCAAATAGCTCAGGCTCAATATCGCTAATGGGCCTATTTTGCTTTAAGGCAGTTTCAATGATCTCGGCTAACTTTTTCAATGTTGGCACGCCAGTATAGCAACAGGCACCATGGAATTTATGGATCACCTTGAGCAGTGTTTGCACATCGCTTTGTTCATGGGCGGTTTCAATTTGCTCTAAGGTTTCTGCAGCGCTGGTAAGCAGCATATTCAACATTTCTAGCGCTAAATCGGGTTTATTTCCGGCACGTTGTAGCGCCAGCGGCCAGTCGAGCATATGGCTTTCGAATGGTGGCACGCTGTGCTGTGTTTTAGCATTGCTTTTGTGCCGGGCAATGGGGGAAGACTCACTGTGATCGCAAATAATTTGCTTGAGCATATCTTCGTCGATGGGCTTGGTCATATAATTACTAAAACCATCTTTTAATAATTGCTCTTTCTCCCCGGCCAGAGCATGAGCCGTCACGGCGATAATAGGGGTATCTTCGTTAAGTGACGACTCGCGAATACTTTTACAGGCGCTGATCCCGTCCATGATCGGCATTTGAATATCCATAAAAATTAAGTCGTAATTTCGCGACTTACATAAGCCCACGGCTTGGGCACCATTGTGGGCTGTATCAATGGCCTCTACTTGCTCATCGAGCAAAGTACAAATCAGTTTCAGGTTGGCGTCATTATCATCGGTCACCAATACCTTAAGGGGCAGGCTGGTGGCTTCTACTTCATTAGCACTCATGTCTGGGTGATCAAGACGGTAAGGAGCCGCCAGCATTTCACACAACTTGCGGTGGTTAAGTGGTTTACTTAAGCAAGCATCAGCACCACTGCCAATTAATGCTTCGCGCATGTTATGTGACACCGTATTGACCATTAAATAGAGGTAATCAGCACTGCTGCGTGCCTGCTTAATGTAGCTTTTTACGGTTTGCATTTGGTCGACACTGGCCATCGAGCCAATTAAACAAATATCATAATTAAAATCCTTGCTTAGCGCGCTGAAAAACTCCTCTTCACTTAAACAACGGCTAACTTGCATATCCCACTGCTGTAACTGCGCGAGCACGGCAAAATGGGTGTGCTCTTGTGGCTCAAAATACAGTACGCGTTTGTTTTCCAGTGGTTTGATGGGCAAATCATCGTTGTATAAACGGTTAGGTAAGGCAAATACCGCGTTAAACGAAAAGCAGGTGCCGTTGCCCGGCGCTGAGTTGAGTGTGATACGCCCTTGCATGGCTTCAACAATGTGCTTGGTGATTATCAGACCCAGGCCTGTGCCGCCAAATTTGCGGGTAATGCTGGTATCGGCTTGAGCAAATGGGGTGAACAAGGTGTCTTGTTTGTCTTGGGCAATACCCACCCCAGTATCACTGATAGACACCAACAATGACGATTGGGTTTCGTCCACTAGGCGGTGATTGATGTCGACCTTGACGGAACCTTTTTCGGTAAATTTAATCGCGTTACTAATGAGGTTGGTAAGTACTTGCTTAAAACGCGTGGGGTCACCAATCAAGTTATCTGGTACATGAGGGTTAACCGAGATAGAAAACTCCAGCTGCTTATCATGGGCGGTAGGCGCCAGTAGGGTCATCACCTCATTGACGGCATCACGCAGCTCAAACTGAATGTTTTCCAGTTCCATGGCGCCGGCCTCTAACTTCGAGAAATCAAGAATATCACTGATAATCGTCAATAAGCTGTTGGCCGACAGCTCAATGGTATCGAGGTAGTCTTTTTGGTGCTTGTTCAATGGGGTTTTGTAGAGCTGTCGGGTAAAGCCAATAACGCCATTAAGAGGCGTTCGCAGCTCATGACTCATTTTAGCCAAGAAATCCGATTTTACGCGGTTGGCGTCTTGTGCTTCTTTTTTAGCAATGTTGAGCTGAATATTTTGGGTTTCGTACTGCTCTAAGGTTTCACGGTAATCGCTGGTGGCCTGATCAATGTGTTTTTGCATTTCATCTTTTTGGCTCGCCATTTTTTTGCCAATCACAATTAATCCCTGACGCAGTAGCTCAAACTCGCCATGCATGGGTTCACTGATGGCGGTATCTTGTTTGCCTTCGTTGAGCTTGTCGGTGGCGAGGATTAATCGCGCAATGGGTTTGGTAAGCATGCGCGAGAGGCGCATGGCCAAGAAAATGCTTAAAACAAAGGCGCAGAAGATCACAATGGCACTAAAAATAAGCGCTCGCTGTTGTGAGATAAGCGCTTGGTCTTTACTTATTTCAACCACTAACACCGCTAACGTTTCTGGCTCTGCACTGTGCCAGTCGCTTTTTTCTGCTAAATGGTTTTTAACTGGTGTATAAAAGACAAACGTGTCTTTTAAGCTCGCCACTTGCGTAGCATGCAGCTCGGCAACCTCGCCAAAATAATGCAATTTATCAAATTGATTATGGAAGTTACTGGTGAGCAATAGCTGATTTTCGGTGTCGAAAAGGGCAATACTTCTTACTAAAGGCGCATGTTTATTATGCGCTTGGCTTAAAATGCGATGTAAATGGGCTTTGTCCTGTTTCTCAATGGGGTATTCTGCTGACATTGCCAATGATTCCGCAATTCGATTTCCTTGGCTGACGAGAATTTCCTCAAGCTCTACGTAACGATTTATAGTAAAATAACCGCCTAGTAGCAAACCAACCAGCAAGGTTGGTAATAATGTCAGTAATAAAATACTGTCGCGCAGGTTTAATTTCGTCATAAAGTTAAAAAGTGCAGAAAAATCTGTCACTAAGATTATCTTTTACTCGCGTGATAAGCAAACATATGGGGAGTCCAATGGCACAGATTTTTCGTGCTAAGCGCGCCACGAAGCCAGCTAAACACCTTGAGCTCACAATCGATTCGATGGATCACCAAGGCCGCGGTGTAGGCCGGGTCAATGGCAAAGTCTGTTTTGTCACTGGCGCATTGACCTCGGAGCGCGTTAAGGCTGAGGTGACGCAGGCTAAAGCGAAGTTAATGGAGGCGCGTTTAACCAAGGTGGTGCAAGCGGCTCCCGAGCGCGTTGAGCCATTTTGTCAACACTACCAACAGTGTGGTGGTTGTGGCTTACAACACCAAGAGGTGGCGGCGCAACTTAACAGCAAACAATTGGCGGTCAGTAAATTATTTCAGCGCTTCGCTGGCATTGAGTCGTTACCATGGCAAGAGCCCATCACCTCACCGCCTAAGCATTATCGTCGCAGTGCTCGGATTGCCTGTATTTACGATAAACAGAGCAAGCAAGTGAAATTGGGTTTTCGTGCCAAACAATCAAAACACATTGTTGCCATTGACCACTGCCCGGTATTAGTTGCTCCGTTTGATAGCTTGTTCGAAGTACTACAGCAATTGGCGGCCAATGAGCGCGAATTTAGCGCCATCAGCCACATTCAACTATGCCAAGCAGACAACCATAATTATGTGCTGTTTCGTCATACCAAAACACTGTCAGCTTCGTTTATTGCCGTTTTGCAGCAACAGCTAGTCGATTACCAGCTATTGTTTGATAACGGCTCAGATGCGCCCGAGTATGCCGTATTACCGCAATATCGCTTGCCTGAATTTGAACTAAGCTTAGAGTTCAAACTCTCTAACTTTATTCAGGTGAACCCGGGCGTGAATAACGCCATGTTGTCACAAAGCCTTGACTGGTTAGCGCTTGGCGAACACGACAAGGTGTTAGACCTCTTTTGTGGGGTGGGCAACTTCTCTTTGGTGCTGGCAAAACAGGCAAACAGCGTGGTCGGGGTCGAAGGGGAAGCGCAATCGGTTGCAATGGCTCAGCAAAATGCGCACACTAATCAAATCGACAATGCTAGCTTTCATTGCTTTGATTTAACTCAGTCGCTCAGTGACGCGCCATGGTTTGCTCCTGACTTAGACGTACTGGTGCTCGACCCATCCAGACCAGGGGCATTAGAGGTTTTACAGCAGCTGCCATTAACGCAGTTTAAGCGCATCTTGTATGTTTCTTGCGATCCTGTCACCTTAGCCAGAGACAGCCGCATCATTGCTGAGGCTGGGTTTACATTGGATAAAATTGGCTTGATGAATATGTTTGTTCATACCGGCCATATTGAAACCATGGCATTGTTTGTAAGGCAATAAACACACGGCATTGCACAGGACAGAATCCCGAAGGAGGTATTACAACATGGTTGCTACTAGGCAGTCGCATCAGACCACATTACCCATGGAGTTTGATGCGCGGTTAGCGATTTTAAACTTGTCTCAAGACCAGCGTGAATGGTTACAGCGAGCCTATACCCTGTGTCCTGCTGAGGATTCTACTGAACATCTCAACCAAGCGATTGAGATGGTTGAGATTTTGGCCGAGCTTAATTTTGACAGTGAGTCTCTGGCAACGGCCTTTCTCACTCCTTATTTTGTTGCTGAATTATTGAGTATGGAGCAAGTGGAAGCTGAGCTTGGCAACAATATTGCTTTGTTGTTGCAAGGGGTGGAAAAGATGGAAACCATCAGCACCTTGGCCCATCAGGGCTCTGGCAAAGTGCAAGTCGACAACGTGCGGCGCATGCTGCTGGCCATGGTCGAAGATGTCCGGGCGGTGGTGATTAAGCTGGCCGAGCAAATTTGCCACTTACGTGCGGTAAAAAAAGCCTCAGAAGAGGAGCGGGTGGTAGCGGCCAAAGCCGCTGCGAATATTTTTGCTCCACTTGCCAACCGGTTAGGGATCGGGCAACTGAAGTGGGAACTGGAAGATCTGTCATTTCGTTATTTGCACCCAGACACCTATAAATCCATTGCCAAAAAGCTCGCTGATAAGCGTCTAGACCGCGAAGCCTACATGGAAAATATGGTTAACTTGGTATCGCAAAAACTAGCCGATGCTGGGATCAATGCACAAGTGTATGGCCGTCCCAAGCATATTTTCAGTATTTACAAAAAGATGGTGCAAAAGCGCTACGAATTTGAACAGCTCTTTGATATTCGTGCCATGCGCGTGGTGGTGGATGAAATTCAAGATTGTTATGCCGCCCTTGGCATCGTCCACACCAGCTGGCGCCACCTGAACAAGGAGTTTGATGACTACATTGCTACACCAAAGCAAAACGGCTATCAGTCTATCCATACGGTGGTGTTTGGGCCCGAAGGTAAAACGGTAGAGATCCAGATCCGCACCGAAGCCATGCATCAAGATGCCGAGCTTGGGGTGGCAGCACACTGGATGTACAAAGAAGGCGCTTTACCTGGCCGGAACTCGGGGTATGAACAAAAGATCAGCTGGCTGCGCAAACTGTTGCAGTGGCAAGAAGAAGTGGTTGATGGCAGTGAAATCGCTGACGAATTAAAGAACCAAGTGGTGGAAGACCGCGTTTATGTGTTTACCCCGAAAGGCGATATTTTTGATTTGCCCATGGGCTCCACACCACTGGACTTTGCCTATTATATTCACTCCAATGTTGGCCATCGCTGCATTGGCGCTAAGGTGTTTGGCAAAATTGTGCCCTTCACCTACAACCTGCGCACTGGCGATCAAGTGGAAATATTAACCCAGAAAAATGCCTCGCCGAGCCGAGATTGGTTAAACCCGTCATTGGGGTATATTCACTCATCCCGTGCGCGCAGCAAAATACACCATTGGTTTAAACAACAAGACCGCGACAAAAACCTCCAAGCTGGTAAAGAGATCTTGGATGGCCATATTCAAAAACTGGATATTACTTACAAAGATCTTGAACCGGCCATTGCGCGTTTTAATTTTAAAGAATTGGACGACTTGATGGTGGCCATTGGCGCAGGCGATGTCCGTATTAATCAGTTTTTGAACTATGTTCAAGATAAGCCAGAAGAAACGCCTAAGCTTAAAATTGCCACGCCAAAACGAAACCGTGCAGATAAAAACGCGGTCATCGTGGATGGTGTTGGCAGTCTAATGAGCCATATGGCAAAGTGCTGTCAGCCAGTGCCTGGCGATGACATTTGTGGTTACATCACCCAGGGTCGAGGAATTGCGGTGCACCGCGCCGACTGTGACGCTTTTGCTCACATTACAGAAAAGCACCCTGAGCGTGAAATCGCGGTGAGTTGGTCTGACGATGTTAAAGCCTCTTATGCCATCACCTTAAAGATTGAAGCCCATGATCGTCAAGGGCTTATCCGCGACATTAGCTCGGTGTTGGCCAATGAAAAGGTCAATGTTCTCAACATGAATGTGCAAACCCAAGATGATAAAAACGTGGCGGTGTTTACCATGAAAGTGGAGGTGGATGACTTATCGGCCATGAACCGGCTAGTGACTAAGCTGATGCAAATTGATGGGGTGTTTGATGCCAAACGACAATAATGCAGAGCGTCAAGGGGTTACGCAGCTGTTGGCGATTATGGCACAACTGCGCGACCCAGAGCGTGGCTGTGATTGGGATAAAAAGCAGACCTTTCAGTCGATTGTGCCTCATACTCTAGAAGAAGCCCACGAAGTGGCAGACACCATAGAAAAGCAGGATTACAACCACTTAAAAGAAGAGCTTGGCGATTTGCTGTTTCAGGTGGTGTTTTATGCCCAGCTGGGCAAAGAGCAGGGGCTGTTTGACTTTGACGACATTGTCGCCACATTAAATGACAAGTTGGTCCGCCGCCATCCTCATGTATTCGAGCAGCAACAACAGCTTAGTGAAGCTGAGCTTGAAGCGCAGTGGCAAGCCATTAAGGCACAGGAGAAACGCGGTCAAGCCGCTGCTGGCTTTGCCGCAAACATACCTAAGTCATTGCCGGCATTATCGAAAGCCTATAAGACCCAAAAAGAAGCCGCGAAACTGGGTTTTGATTGGCCCAGTTATCACGGAGCCTTGGCAAAGGTGCAGGAGGAAGTGACAGAAGTAACTGAGGCCTTGGCTGAAGACCCTCACTCTGAGCACAGTGCCGAAGAGGTGGGGGATTTGCTGTTTGCCACGGTGAACGTCGCGCGGCATATTAAACGCGACCCAGAGCAATTGTTGCGCCAAGCCAACGACAAATTTAAGGGCCGTTTTGTTGAGATTGCCGCCATACTAAGTGAATCATCACTCACTCTAGAAGAGGCATCGTTAGAACAAATGGATGCCGCGTGGGAAGAGGTTAAGCGACGACAGCGGGCATAACTGCCAACGTCTGGTGAACAGGGTAGGATGAAATTGACGCGGATAATCGGTCACGGTGGCTATTTTTATCTGGAATGGCACGCTGTGCTTTGCTATACTATCGCCCCGTCTTGATTCTTATTTAAATTCCAATTTTCCTGATATTTCTAGGGTTCGCATGAGTACAAAATTTATCTTCGTAACGGGCGGAGTCGTATCCTCCTTGGGTAAAGGTATTGCAGCTGCTTCTTTAGCCGCTATTTTAGAAGCACGTGGCTTAAAGGTAACCATTTTAAAGCTGGATCCTTACATCAATGTTGACCCTGGGACCATGAGCCCTATCCAGCACGGTGAAGTATTTGTTACCGAAGACGGCGCAGAAACCGATCTAGACTTAGGTCACTATGAGCGCTTTATTCGTACCAAAATGACCAAGCGTAACAACTTTACGCAAGGTCGAGTGTTTGAAGATGTATTACGCAAAGAGCGTAAGGGCGAGTACTTAGGCGCGACCATTCAGGTGATCCCGCATATTACCAACGACATTAAGCGCCGCGTACTAGATGGTGCGGAAGGTCATGATGTGGCCATCGTTGAAATCGGCGGCACTGTCGGTGATATCGAATCGCAACCTTTCCTAGAAGCCATTCGTCAGTTAGGTACAGAGCTTGGCCGTGAAGCCGCCTTGTTTATGCACTTAACGCTAGTGCCATTCTTAGGCCCAGCCGGTGAAGTGAAAACCAAGCCAACGCAACACTCAGTAAAAGAGTTGCGCTCAATTGGTATTCAGCCTGACATTTTGATTTGCCGCTCTGATCGCAAATTACCAGCCAACGAGCGCGCTAAAATTGCGTTGTTCACCAACGTAGAAGAAAAAGCAGTTATTTCGCTGCAAGACGTTGACAGTATCTACAAGATCCCAGCGCTACTGAAATCACAAGAATTAGACAACATTATTTGTCGTCGTTTCTACTTAGAGTGTCCAGAAGCGGACTTGTCTGAGTGGGAGCAGGTATTATATCAAGAGTCGAACCCTACTGGTGAAGTGACTATTGGTATGGTTGGTAAATACATTGAATTGCCAGACGCGTACAAGTCAGTCAACGAGGCGTTAAAGCATGCCGGCCTTAAAAACCGTGTAACGGTGAACATTGAGTACGTTGACTCGCAAGATATTGAAAGCAAGGGCACGGAATTATTAGAGCACCTTGATGCTATCTTAGTGCCAGGTGGCTTTGGTAACCGTGGTGTTGAAGGTAAAATTCTAGCGGCCAAATATGCTCGTGAAAACAAGATCCCTTACCTAGGTATTTGTTTAGGCATGCAGGTAGCACTCATTGAATACGCTCGTAATGTGGCTGGCTTAACTGATGCTAACTCAACCGAGTTTGACTTAGAAAGTCCAAACCCAGTAGTAGGCTTAATTACCGAGTGGTTGGATGCTGACGGCAAAATTGAAGTGCGTGATCATGACTCTGACCTGGGTGGCACTATGCGTTTAGGCGCACAACTTTGCCATCTGAAAGAAGGCTCAAAAGTACGTGAAGTGTACGGCAGTGCCGAAATTGTTGAGCGTCACCGTCACCGTTATGAAGTGAATAACAACTTTGTTCCAGAGCTAGAGAAAGCAGGACTGGCTTTCACTGGTTTATCTGAAGATAAGAAGTTGGTTGAAATCATTGAAAACAAAGATCATCCTTGGTTTATTGCAGCTCAGTTCCACCCTGAGTTCACTTCAACACCAAGAGATGGACATCCGCTATTTGAAGGCTTTGTAGCAGCGGCTTACAGCCACCAAAAAGCGTCTTCATAAGCGAAAAAGCCGTGCTCTTGCACGGCTTTTTTGTGGCTTATTATACCAAGTCGCTTAATTAAGTGGTCTATTTGAGGTAAGAAAATTCTGTCGATAACAAGGCAAAAATTTTGCTATTTAGTTGTTCTAAATGAGAAATTTTTAACGCAGTTAGCGTCGAATTAGCTCCCTCAAATTGAACAAGTATTAATGCGGATTGGTATTAGGCCATTTAGCAATAGGCATTCACTCTCGGGTTAAGCCAGTGTTTATTGCTAAGTTGAGTACTGACCAAGTTAATAAGGCAGTGTGACGTGTAAATTCTTCACTTTGCCAGATGCCTAAGATAGGGCAAACTTTAGCGCAATTGTAAAACGCAATTGCTATTAAATCGTTTCGCCTGCAACAACGCAGCGCAATACACACCACTTTGGGAATAAGAGGAATCAAGATGTCAAAAATCGTTAAAGTGATTGGCCGTGAAGTTATGGACTCACGCGGTAACCCAACTGTAGAAGCGGATGTTCACCTAGAGTCAGGTGCATGGGGCCGCGCATGTGCGCCATCAGGTGCCTCTACGGGAACCCGTGAAGCGCTTGAGTTACGTGATGGTGATAAGTCTCGTTACTTAGGAAAAGGTGTTTTAACTGCGGTAAACTTCATTAATAACGAAATCGCGGCAGCACTTGAAGGCCAAAACGCACTTGAGCAGCGTGCGGTAGATAATGTCATGCTAGACCTTGATGGCACAGAAAACAAAGAAAAACTAGGTGCCAATGCCATTTTAGCCGTGTCTCTTGCTACGGCAAAAGCTGCTGCACAAGACAAAGGCGTTGCTTTGTATGAGCACATTGCAGACATCAATGGCACTGCGGGTAACTACTCTATGCCAGTACCCATGATGAATATCCTAAATGGTGGTGAGCACGCGGATAACAACGTCGATATTCAAGAGTTCATGGTACAGCCTGTGGGCGCGTCAAGCTTCCGCGAAGCCCTGCGCATGGGCGCAGAAATTTTCCACAGCTTGAAAAAAGTACTTAAAGCACGTGGCCTAAATACTGCTGTAGGTGATGAAGGTGGTTTTGCCCCTGATCTTAAATCAAATGAAGAAGCCCTAGAGGTGATCGTTGAAGCGGTTTCTGCAGCAGGGTATGAAATGAATAAAGACGTGACGCTCGCGCTTGACTGTGCTGCGTCTGAATTCTACGTGGATGGCAAATACGACCTCAAAGGTGAAGGTAAAGCATTTGATTCTGAAGGTTTTGCAGGCTTCCTTGCTGACCTAGCTGCGCGCTACCCAATCGTCTCTATTGAAGACGGCTTAGACGAAAGTGACTGGGACGGCTGGAAGATCTTAACCGATAAAATTGGTGACAAAGTACAGTTAGTAGGTGACGACTTGTTTGTGACCAACACCAAGATCTTAACTCGTGGTATCGAAGAAAAAATCGGCAACTCTATCTTAATTAAGTTTAACCAGATCGGTTCTTTGTCTGAGACATTAGATGCCATCAAGATGGCGCAAGACGCAGGTTTTACAGCCGTTATCTCACACCGTTCAGGTGAAACGGAAGACGCCACCATTGCGGATCTTGCTGTAGGTACTGCAGCTGGCCAGATCAAAACCGGCTCACTGTGCCGCTCTGACCGTGTGGCTAAGTACAACCAGCTACTGCGCATCGAAGAAGCACTGGGTGAAAAGGCTGTGTACAAAGGTCGTAGCGAAATTAAAGGTCAGTAATGACCATTTGTTGAGAAATATGAACAGCCAGTGTTAACGCACTGGCTTTTTTTTGCCTGCAATTTTCGCGATCCTCACAGCGATAATCTACACTTTGATATTCTAATACACAGCATTTATTAACAAGGAAACGTGAGTAACATCATTATGGATAATGTCAATGCAATGGCCATTGTCGAGGCCTTAGCACGCGGCGTAGACCCTATTACTGGCGAAGTCATGGCACCAGACTCACCCTACAACCACCCCGAAATCATTGGTTAGTGGCAGACCTTTAGTGAGAAAACTCTTGAGCTAAAATAGCTTGGGTAAAGTTGGTTTTGAGATAAAAGCCCCGTGGCAGGGTTTGGATAATCTTACCATTGGGGCCAATGGCATCGGTGAGAGCTTTGCTATTGGCCGCTTTTGGTCGAATTTGCATCACTTCGCCGAGATGCCCGCTGATGCTCTCAACCTGGCCTGTGGCGATCAGCTCTATTTGCTCTTCCCAATCGCGTTGTAACATCTGCGCTTGCAATGGCGAGGGCTGCCACAAAAAGCCTTGACCAATGGTTCTATCGATAACGGCTATCTCGCGCTCTGCCAGAATAGGCAGCCAGAGTACATGGGCGAGCTTTTTTTTAACGCTGGAGTCTTGCCAGCGCAGGCCCGTCAGGCCCGTGAGGGGCACCACTGAGACATAAGTGGTTTCAAGGGGTTTGCCTTGATAACTGATTGGCAAGGTTTTTAGCTCGACACCAATATGCTCAAAGTCAGGGACGGGTTTTGAGCCTGCGCTTGCTCCAAGGGCCACCTCAAGCAGTTGTCCTACCCAGCCTTTTTCCTTTTGTAAGTGCTCCGGCGTCTTAAAAGCCAACTCGCTTGCCAATTCGCCTAACGTTAAGCCAGCAATACGATTAACCCGTTGCATTAACTCGCTGATGGTTTTGGGTGGCGATGGCGGTAACAAGGCAAGCTCCTATGGCGATATTGAGTTAAGTGGCCATTATAAGGCATAAATTAGTCTGGTGTAAGGTGGTTGATTTGTGCGCATTTTGTGTTTGGTCTCAAGTTATTACTTACTAACCGTTACTGGGTTTTTCTTATCTGGTTGAAATTAAAGAGCTTATTTCTTTTTTTGATGGCGTTATATCGGGCTGGAAATTATTGCCCTTTGGATAAATACAAGACTATAAACATAATTACCCACAGAATCTGTGGAGAAATTGGCTTTTATTTTCTCCCATTGTGGATTTGTTCGTAAAATATACGCATATTTCTAACTTTATGCACAAGCTGTGAGTAAGTTGCGGATAGCCGACGAATATTTGGGCATAGAATGGAATTAAATTTGCCGTGTCGCTGGAGTTGTGGAACAATCATTAAAAATCGACTTACAAATGAGGCACTAAGGTGATTGATGCCGAAGGGTTTCGTGCCAATGTCGGAATAGTGATTTGTAATAATCAGGGGCAGGTATTTTGGGCCCGTCGTTACGGACAACACTCTTGGCAATTTCCTCAAGGCGGAATAGATCAAGGGGAAACACCTGAGCAGACGATGTATCGTGAACTTCATGAAGAAGTGGGTCTTAGGCCAGAAGATGTTGAAATTGTAGCAAGTTCCAAGCATTGGTTGCGTTATAAACTACCAAAAAGGTTGATCCGACGTGATTCCAGTCCCGTCTGTATTGGCCAAAAACAAAAATGGTTTTTGTTGAAACTTAGGTGTAAAGATGAAGATGTAGATTTATTACATACCCACCACCCTGAGTTTGATGATTGGCGTTGGGTGAGTTATTGGTATCCCGTGCGCCAAGTAGTGTCGTTTAAACGCGATGTTTATCGCCGCGTGATGAAAGAGTTTGCGCCATTTGCCATGCCATTTGGTAAGCGTGAACATCATCAAGGTCAGCGGGAGCATTGGCGCAATAGACGATAATACCAATCCACTTAATTAAGCGAATTGGTATAACTTCAAGGAGCAGCATGTGTTAGCAACGTTAAGAGCAATCGCCGAATCGGTGGCGCAGCAAAGTGATTTGCAAAGTGCGCTAGATTGCTTTGTCACTATGGTGAAAGACGCGATGCACACCGAGTGCTGCTCAGTTTACTTTGCGGACTACAGCCAAGATAACTTTATACTAATGGCCACCAATGGCCTCAACCGCGATGCCATTGGTCAGTTTCGCATCGGTTTTACGGAAGGCCTGGTGGGCTTGGTGGCCCAGCGCGAAGAGCCAATCAACATTGCCCATGCCCAATCCCACCCCAGATTTAAACTATCCCCAGAAGTGAATGAAGAAGGGTTTAACGCGTTTTTATCAGTGCCCGTAGTGCATCAGCGTAAAGTGCTTGGTGTTATTGTGGTACAGCAAAAGGTGGCGCGCGTTTTCAGTCATGACGAAGAATCGTTCTTAATTACCTTATCAGCGCAATTGGCATCGCAGTTGGCCAATACCGAAATACAAACGTTATTACAAGAAGATGCTAGCAGCCATCGCACCTCGGTATTAAAGGGGGTGGCCAGTGCCCCGGGGATTGCGCTGGGGCAGGGCTATGTGGTGCTGCCTAATATCAGTTTTGCCAGTATTGAGCCCGAGCGTTCCGAGCAAACGCAACAGCAGTTGCAGTTATTCCATCAAGCCGTGGCTGCCACGCGACAAGAGTTTCATATTTTAGCCAAAACCCTCAGTGATGATATACCTAAAGAAGCCATTGCGGTATTTGAGGTTTACCAGCAGTTACTCGATGCCAAAAGCTTAGGGCAACAGGTGGAAAGTGAAATTAAACAGGGGTGGAATGCCAAAACCGCGTTAAAGCGAGTGATTGATAACCTAGTGGCACAGTTCAATGCCATGAACGACCCTTATATCAAAGAGCGTGCTGTGGATGTCAATGACATCGGTTTGCGCGTTCTGCATCATTTAGTATCGACTGAGCAAGCGGTAAAACAGTACCCTGAAGACACCATTTTAATTGCCCATACATTAACCCCGACCATGTTAGCCCAAGTGCCCAAAGACAAATTAAAAGGGGTGGTGAGCGTGCATGGCTCGGCAAACTCCCATGCTTCTATTTTAACTCGAGCGATGGGCGTCCCGGCGATTTGGGGCATTGAAAATATTCCCTTGTTACAGTTTGATGGCAAAGAAGTCATTTTAGACGCCTACGCCGGACGCTTATATATTTCTCCCTCGCAAGTGCTGGTGAATGAATACATTGAAATTAAACACAAAGACAATATTCTTCATGATAAATTTGAAGCCGAGCACGACCTGCCACCAGTAACGCTTGATGGTGAACGGATAAAACTGCTGCTCAATGCCGGCCTTGATTTATCCACTGAGACCATCGGCGCGAAATATTTTGATGGTGTGGGATTATATCGTACTGAATCTTGGTTTATGCAAAAAGGCCAATTTCCTACTCAAGCCGAGCAAGAGCAATGGTATCGCGAAGTGCTAACTCGCTACCACCCTGAGCCGGTGATCATGCGTACCTTAGACATCGGTGGCGATAAGGTGCTGGATTATTTTGATATCAAAGAAGAGAATCCGTTTTTAGGCTGGCGAGGGATCCGGGTGTCGTTAGATCATCCTGAGCTGTTTCTCGACCAGGTTAAAGCCATGATCAAAGCCAATGCGGGGTTGGGGAATCTGCGCGTTATGCTGCCCATGGTCGGTCACAGTGAAGAAATCGATGAAGCGTTGGCCTTGGTTGATCAAGCCTGCTTTGAGCTGCAAGATGAGTGGGCAGACCCTTTTTACACCATAGACCGTCCAGAGGTTGGGGTAATGCTAGAAGTGCCATCCAGCGTGTACTTGCTGCCTGAGTGGTCTAAGAAAGTCGATTTTTGCTCGGTGGGCAGTAACGATTTAACGCAATACCTGCTGGCGGTGGATAGAACCAACGCCCAAGTTGCCGACTTATTCGATCCTTACCACCCCAGTGTACTTAGAGTGTTAAACGACATTGCGCGGCAATGTGAAAAGCATGAGCTTCCCTTTAGCCTCTGTGGTGAGCTCGGTGGTGAGCCTGAAGGGGCAATTCTACTAATTGCCATGGGCTATCGCCGCTTAAGTATGAATATTTCTTCGCTAAATAAAGTCAAGTGGGTGCTGAGGCGGCTACGAGTGACGGACATGGAAGCCTTACTTGAACAGTGTTTAGCTCAACCGTCCACAAAGCAAGTACGAAGGGTGATAAAAGAGTTTATGATAGCGCATCAATTCGGTGAGCTGCTTTACACCAGTCATCAAGCAAAGGGTGCGTCTTAGCGACATTTGCGCTACCATAGCGGCGCTATAAAAAGAAGAGCTTGTGATGGAAACCATTTTACTCATCGTTGTACTTTGCGCGTTATTAGGTTGCGCGGTTGGCTTTTTGGCTGGCTTATTGGGCATAGGTGGTGGACTGTTAATTGTCCCTATTTTGTCGGTTATTTTAACGCAGTTTGAAATCATCCCACCAGAAAAGGTGGTGATCGTCGCAGTGGCCACCTCGTTGGCTTCAATCATCTTTACGTCCACGTCCTCGGCAAAAGCCCACCATAAAAACAGTAATGTGCCTTGGCAAGTAGCGCCTTGGGTGATGCTTGGCGTTGCTGTTGGTGCCCTTGGCAGTGGGTTTGCGGCAGTCTTGTTACCGGAAAAACTTGTGCGCCTCATCTTTGTGATTAGTGTCATTGGCATAGCGCTTAAAATGGCATGGAGCTCACGTCGCCCGCCTAAAACCACTCGAGTAATGCCATCTGGACCTGTGCTTGCCATCTTAACCTCAGTGACAGGGGCATTATCGGCGATGATTGGCATTGGTGGTGGGGCGCTGATAGTGCCTTTATTAACCTTTTTCTCATTAGATATGAAAAAAGCCATTGGCTGCGCTTCGGCAAGCGGAATTATCATCGCCATTTTTGGCTCGATTGGCTATATTGCTTCAGGCAGTCGCCACGTTGATATTGAGCATGGTTTTTTAGGTTTTGTTTACCTACCAGCGCTGGTAGGGATTGTGGCAACTTCATGGTTTATGGCGCCAGTTGGTGCAAAAGCAACGCACCATTTGCCGGTTGCAACGATAAAAAAAGTATTTGCCGCGCTATTGGTCGTGATTGCCGGCAACATGTTAATTAATTAAGGAAAGGCTATGGCTTTGCAGTTTCCACAGATAGATCCTGTGATTTTTTCTATCGGGCCACTGAGCGTGCGTTGGTACGGCTTGATGTATTTAATTGGCTTTGTGTTTGCCATGTGGTGGGCAGGTAAAGAAGCGAAAAAAACCAACTCAGGTTGGAATAAAGACCAAGTCGGCGATTTGGTGTTCTACTGCATGCTAGGGGTTATCCTTGGCGGCCGTATTGGTTACGTGTTGTTTTATCAATTTTCCCACTTCTTAGAAAATCCACTTTACCTATTTAGAGTGGATCAGGGCGGTATGTCTTTCCATGGTGGTGCGTTAGGGGTGATTGCTGCCATTGTGTTTTATGCCCTAAAAAATAAGCGTTCGATTTTAGCGGTAGGCGATTTTGTTGTCCCTATGGTGCCGGTTGGTTTATTTGCCGGACGCATTGGCAACTTTATTAATGGTGAGTTATGGGGCCGAGTGACGGACGTGCCGTGGGCCTTTGTCTTTCCAAGTGGTGGCCCGTTGCCGCGTCACCCATCACAGCTTTACGAAGCGTTTTTTGAAGGCCTAGTGCTATTTATTATGCTGGTGTGGTTCCGCAACAAGCCTCGTCCAGCTGGCAGTGTGGCTGGGCTATTTTTGGCAGGCTACGGTGTTTTCCGCTTTGCTATTGAGTACTTCCGTGAGCCGGATGCCCATATTGGCTTGTATGGTGGCGTTATTTCCCAAGGCCAGATTTTATCCCTGCCGATGGTGATTGCCGGAATTATGTTGATGGTGTGGGCCTACAAACGCGAAGCGACTCAGGGCAATGCAGGGCAAGTTAAGAATTAAAGAGTAACGATTATGAAGCAATATTTAGAGTTAATGCGCTATGTGCGAGATCATGGCACGAAAAAAGAAGACCGCACAGGCACCGGGACGATTAGCGTGTTTGGCTACCAAATGCGCTTTAATCTGCAACAAGGTTTCCCGCTGGTCACCACCAAAAAATGCCACTTACGCTCAATTATTCATGAGCTGCTGTGGTTTTTAAAAGGTGACACTAATATCCAGTACTTAAAAGACAATGGCGTGAGTATTTGGGATGGTTGGGCCACGGAAGAAGGCGATTTAGGGCCAGTATATGGCAGTCAGTGGCGCTCTTGGGAAGGACCAAACGGTGAAGTCATTGATCAAATCAAAGACGTGGTGGAGCAAATTAAAACCAATCCTGACTCACGGCGTTTAATTGTCAGTGCTTGGAACCCAGCATTACTGCCAGATACCCAGTATTCACCCAAAGAAAATGCCGCCATGGGCAAGCAAGCCTTGCCGCCGTGCCATACTTTGTTTCAGTTTTATGTGTTAGATGGCAAGCTTTCTTGTCAGTTGTATCAACGCAGTGCTGATATTTTCCTTGGGGTGCCATTTAACATTGCCAGCTACGCACTATTGACTATGATGATTGCGCAGGTGTGTGATTTAGAGCTAGGTGACTTTGTGCATACTTTTGGTGATGCTCACCTTTATCTTAACCACATGGAGCAGGTTGAGGAGCAGCTATCACGAGAGCCCTTTGCTAAGCCGACCATGAAGATTAATCCTGAGGTAAAAGACATCTTTGGCTTTACCTTTGACGACTTCGAGTTAGTGGACTATCAGTGTCACCCACATATTAAAGCGCCAGTGGCGATTTAATTTGCTGTAATTAAATTGGCAAATAACACATTTCTACAAATTTATTAAAGGCCAACTTAAGTTGGCCTCATAACATTGCCGTCACAACCAACCGCTGGGTGTTAGCTTTATTGGCGCTGATTATCAATAGAGTAACTACTCACCACCTGACTGTTTTTATATCAAAGTATAATTGTCACCCTGACAGCGTCACTAACACATTGAGAATAATAGAATAATTTCATCGCAAATAATTTGAAATTCAATGCGCCGTGTGTAAAATATTGAATAAATTAGGGATTAAGATTATTACAGTGAGTGTTTATCCGAGCTTTTTGTGCCATTGTGTTGAGTTTGCTTTTAGCTGCCTGTAGTGGTACACCAAAACAACCCGTGTTGAGTCAAAAGCAACTAACCGACTTAGAGAAGTTAAGCGAGTTAGAACAAGACTTAACGCAACTATTGGCTTTACTAGAACAGCAAGTGGATGTTAAAGATATCCATCAATTGCCTCAGCAAAATAAAAAAGTACGCGTTCATAAAGCCTTTAATAGAGAAAACGAAATTGTCTCAGGTTTGCAGGTAAAGCTGTTTCCCATGACAACCAGCTTAGCGTCTCAGCGGCGCTTCGATAAGCATAAAAAGCTTTTAAATGCGCTCAAGCGCAGATTCCCTAGTGTTTTCACTGACTCTTATATTCAAATACAAGAGGTTAGAAATATTCAGTGGGTAGTTTTGAATGGACTCAACTCAGTTAAAGAAGCGGCAATATACTGTCAGTTTTTCTCCATTCAAAGCGTTGATTGTAAAAAACTTTTACTAAAAAAGACTTAAAGTTTCAGGCGCCGAGGCCGATAACTTAATTGTCAATACTAAATGGTATTTTTCGACGGTATATTTATAAAGGAACTTCAATGAAATTATTTTTAAAACCTCTCCTGGCTACTTCCGTACTTGCAGCAATGTTAACTTCTCCCGCTGTTGATGCTAAAGACGCGCAATTTAAAGCAATGGTGAAAGTAAAAAATCTGTTCTCAGTAACCAGTTCTGCTCCACTTGATTTTGGCATGATTAGAGCACAAAGCCACGATACAGATACAGCCTCCCTTGTGGTTTCACCAGATCCAGAAGCTGGGCCTCAAGCACCAACCAATCCAACTGGTGGTACCGCTACTATTAACGTTATAACAGCTGGGTCGCCTGCGAGCTTTGATGTTTCTGAGGCTGCACCCAATCAAGAACTGACGATAACTAATCCAACCAACGTAGACGTGAAACCAATTGCAGGCAGTGGTCCAAGCTTTACGTTAAGTGATTTTTCCTATCATGTAACCAGCGGTGGAACCGTAGGGAGAGTGACTGACAACAAGTTTAAGGTGGACAATGAAGGCAATGCCAGCTTCAATATGGGGGCTACCTTATCGACCAACGCCGCTACAGAAAACTATGAAGATGGTGAATATGAAGCGGATTTAGAAATCACTCTAGATTATTAATTGGCTCTATGCGAAATCTAACTTGGCTGCTGCTTCTGCCTGCTATGGTATCAGCGGCCAATATTGTGATCGACCCAGAGTTAAGCTTTGGTACTATCGCGATTTCGGATTATTACCAAAACGGTTCGCTTATTGTCAGTCAGTCCACAGGAGTAAAAGCCTCTGGTAGCATATTGGTTGTTTCTCCAGGGCACCCGGCCGAGGTATATTTATCTGATTTTCCTGCGTCTACTCAGTTGGCAATTGACTTCGTGTCTGCGCCCGTAGAGTTTCGTGGTGACAATGGCATTGCTCAGCAGGCTCTGTGGCTAAGGCAACTTGAGCACCCTGACACCATATATACAGACAGTGTAGGAAGTGCCGCTTTTAAGGTAGGTGGCACCTTGTACTTCGAAGGCCAAGGAAGCACTATCACGGATGGAACTAATACCGTCACAATTTCAATCAACATAAACTATTAACAATGAAAATTATTGCCGTTTGTTTGCTACTGCTTGTTTGTTTCCAAAGTCACGCCAGTCTACTTATTACGCCAACACGAATTGCGTTTGATGATAGGCAGCGGGTCACCAAAGTAACCTTGATAAATAATAGTGATGAAAGCAAAACCTATCGAATGTCATTTCAGGAAAAGCTAGCGTTAAAAACGGGTGGATACAGTAACTTTGCTAACCCAAAAAGCAACCTCATGGCTGCAAGCTCTTATCTTAGAATGTCACCCAAGCAGGTAATCTTAGGGCCTGGGGAGCGGCAAGTGGTCAAGCTGGCATTACGAAAAAGAGCAAACATGGCTGAAGGTGAGTATCGTTCACACTTACTGTTTAGCGCTCTACCTTCGGCAAGTAAAAAGCAAGCTTCAGCAAGCTCAGAGGGTGGGATAAAGATCAACCTTATTATGAGTTATTCCATTCCAGTGCTGTTTCGAGTGGGCTCTGAGAAGCCGACAGTGTCACTGGAAAACGTTGACCTTGTTAACACCGAGCAAGGTGGCCAGCGTATCGAGTTGGTGTTAAACCGACTAGGCAAGTATAGTAGCTTTGGCCGCTTAGAAGCGTTTTGGCAAGCTGATGGGTCTGTTACAGCACAACTTGTCAGTACGTTGAGTAAGTTTTCAGTGTACCCAGAACTTAATCAGCGAGCTGTGGCTTTGGATATTCCTAAACACCTTGCGATAGAACCTCCTGGTACGCTGACCATCAAATACCTCGGCGATGAAGAGTATCAAGGTCAGACTTTTATAAATGACACGGTAAAACTATCTAAATAGTGGACGCGAAACGAACTATTATTTTGGCGCTGATCATATTGCTCTGTGCCATGCCAAGTGAAGCAACATCACAACCGTCGCTGCAAGAGCTCTTGCAGCGTATTCAAAGAGTAAAAGAAAAACTGCAAATGCGCCATTCTGGTCCTCAACAACAGCGGATCAGAGTGGGAACAGAGTTATTTCTATCCGCATATAAGGATCGTTTGTATCTTGGCGAAATAATAGCCTTAAGTGCTGAAAGAGGCGTTAAAGTAGAGCTCAAAAGCTTATTTTCAGCGCTGGGGTTTGCTATTCATCAGCAAGCAGAACATCGCTATGAGGGTTGGTTTTTTAAGCCTGAAAATACCTTCTCACTTGATCTAGCAACAAAAACTGTTGAGGTGAAAGGCATAGAAGCCACACTTACTTCAGATGAATTGCAAATAAAAGGTGATGAAGCGTATATCTCTGATGTCTTGGTGAACACCTTATTTGATGTGCGACTACTGAGTAATACACAAGACCTATCGGTTAATGTTGTAAGCAAAACTCCCTTAGCTATAGAAAAGCAACAACAACGTCAAGCAAGAGAAGTGATTAACTCACAACGACAGTCAGAAGCAACTTTGCCCTGGAAGCCGAGTCCATATAAAACGTTAGGCCGTCCGGTATTAGATGCTCAGCTTCGTGTTTCAGCTGACAACCATGATAATGATGTTTCCTATTCTGTTCTGGGTACTCAAGATGTACTTAACTGGCAAGCTAGTTACTTTCTTTCTGGCCGCAAAGAAGCGCTACTTGAGCACACCAAAATCACCTTAGATCAAGCCTATCCGGATGGTAAAAAGTTACCTTTTGGCACCGTCACACAGGTTTCATTAGGAGACGTTCAAGCTACACAAGTCGGTGCCAATGTATTTGCACAGCAAGGCCGTGGTGTCAGGATCACCGACAAACCGCTTACCCGCCCCAGTAATCAGCAACGGATATTGATTTCAGGCCCCGTACAAGTGGGCTGGGATGTCGAGTTATATCGTAATGGCTTGTTAATCGCGCAACAAAACAACATTGAAGTAGGGCGGTATGAGTTTGAAAACATTGATCTATTATATGGAGAGAATGTTTTTGAGCTGGTCATGTACGGAGGTCAAGGTCAGGTTGTCAAAGAGACAAAAACTTACTACGCGCAAAAAAATGCGATAAGAAAAGGCCAAGGGTTCTATGAGGTATCTGTTACTGAAGTAGGAAAGTCAGTAGTTGGTGATGAACTGTATTCCTCGCAAGGTGCTAGTTGGCAGCTAAATGGGCGCTATGATTATGGTTTTACAGAAGACTTTGCGGTATATGCAGGCTATCAGCACATCAAGGGTAAAAATACTCTTAACAATGAGAAGGCGCTGACTGCAGGATTGAGCGCCAATGTGAATAAGAGTGTGTTGTTAGATGTCGACTTAAACCACGGCGAACAGGAAGATTATCTGGCATTCAACATGAGAAGTAAGCTTTGGGGTCAACAAATCAGCTCAAGATATGAAACAAGGCGTGACAGAGAAGAAAGTGATAACTCTAACCGTATTAATCTAAGAGTGCTAGGAGGGGTTTCACTGGCTAATATGCCTAAAATTGCTTATCGTTTTGAATATAATGCTTTGCAAAATGAACAACAGGCGGATCGCCAGAGCTTGCAATCGCTCGTGAGTTTAGGAAATCAATGGGGGCGATTTAGTAATCAGCTCACTTGGCAGCAAATCGATGGTAATAACTCTGATGTAGGTGGCTACTTCCGCTGGCAAAGAAGGCTTTTTGGAATATATAGCCGTTTTACTGCTCGCTATGAAATGCAGCCTAAGGCTGAGTTCAGCTCTTTGCAGGCTGAAATTAGTAAACAGCTCACTGATGATGTCGATATCAGTTTCACTCACTTTAGTAATTATCAGCAACCATATCGTTACAACAAAATGGGGCTCAGTTGGAACCACGATGATTTTAGGCTTTTTAGTGACGTTAAACATGACAGTAACGATGAGTGGAATATCAGCCTATCCAGTCAATTGAGCATTGGCACATCACAAAGTCTCAGTGATGTTTTTATTACCTCTAAACGCTTAACTAGAGCTGGTTCGCTGATGGTAAAAGCTTTCATAGATGACAACAATAACGGCTATCAAGATCAAGGTGAAAAGCCGCTGAAAGGGGTTGTGGTCAAGGCTCGACAAAATTATGCCAGAGCCAAAACCGACGCAAGCGGCATCGCTTTGCTCCCTTCTATGGTCAATTATAAAAAAACGGACATTGTGGTTGAGCCAGACAGTATTCCAGAACCCTTTTTGGTGCCAGCTTCTGAAGGCTTTTCTTTTACTCCTCGCCCCGGCTACGTAGAGTACGCAGAAGTTCCATTTGTAAACTCATCTGAAGTAGAGGGGATCGTTGAGTCTTCTGCGGGAGGTAAACGTAAAGAGCTGAGCTTTACCAATGTCAGTCTTTATGACAGTCAAGGAAATGAAGTAGCAAAAACGAAAACCGCATATGATGGCTTTTATTATTTCTTAGGCTTAAAGCCTGGCACATACAAAGTGGCTGTTTCAGACACAGAAAAACTTGGGCTGGCAAGCGTTGAGGAAATCCAAGTAGAGTTAAGTGCCAAAGGGGATGTGCTGTTAGATGTCAATCATGAGCTAAAAGCATTGCAAAAGTATGAGCAGGAGTACGCAATAGCTGGCCGCTTTAAAACAATGCGGATCCTCAAAGTTTATGCTGCGATTTTAGCACAGCGTTACCCCAACATCTTAGCCTCTGGATTTAAATACGCGAAAAAGCATGATGAAAATGAATACTTACTTATTCTTGCACATGCAAAACAAGGCCGAGCGGCAAAGGTTTGCCAAGCATTGGCACCATTCAATGTTGTGTGCAATCTAGAATCACTCACTATTTATGGAAAGGATAACAATGAAACGAGTTAGTAGGCTTGCTATTGCCATGGTGACGATTGGATTAGTTGGCTGTGAAGCAACGGCAGAAAAAGCCCAGCTTAAGCCCCTAGAAATAAAAAAACAATTAGCTCTGTTGAATTCTCAGGTTGCGGAATTACAAAAAGAGGTGGCACAACTTAAAGAGGTCAAGCAACAAGTCGCGCGCTTTGAAGAGGTTCAGCAAGACTTAGATATTATTGCTGAGCAACTTACTGAAACCCTAGTTCTAGCACAAGACGGTAGTAGTAAGGTGATAGATAATAATGGGCAAAACACTAAACCGGGCCAGGGAACACAAACGTTAAAACCTGAGTTTGCAATTCAACTGGCTTCTACGACTAACTATACAAAAGCAAAGCACACTTATAAAAAGCTAAAAAAGAAACTTCCCGCACAGTTTCAGCATAGTGAAGTTAACATTGAGCAGGTAAGAATCAAAAATACGGATTATTACCGGCTGAAACTCGGTGCATTTCAAGATAAAGCAGCGGCATTTAAAGGTTGTCAAAAGTTGAAAAATATTGGATTAAATTGCCTAGTTAGCCACTATACCAGCCATAAGCTATAACTATGGTGTGACTTTTGCATTGGATCAAGCCAAGGTAACAATAGGCTTGGTATGATGAAATTTCTAATTTGGTTTACAGTCTTATTTATGGTTGCGTGTAGCAACACCAGCACGACCTCAACCAGCAATAACACAGTAGATGCAAACACCCTTCCTAATATTGAGAGTTATGGTGCGCAGCTGGCGCAATCACTGGGACAGCATGTGAGGCCATATAAACCCAACTCCACGGTTGCCGTGACGAGCTTTTTCAAAGCGGACGCATTGCAGCAAGTGACAACAGGGCAAGGGGCAGGGTTGAGTGTGGCACTGCAAGAGTCATTAATTACTCACCTCAC
This sequence comes from Pseudoalteromonas sp. UG3-2, assembly GCF_037120705.1. Lineage (NCBI taxonomy): Bacteria > Pseudomonadati > Pseudomonadota > Gammaproteobacteria > Alteromonadales > Pseudoalteromonadaceae > Pseudoalteromonas > Pseudoalteromonas sp. UG3-2. The sequence goes on from NZ_JAWLJU010000002.1 coordinate 60,316, forward strand.
TCAAATGGGAGCCGATGTTGTGGAATATCGTCTGTCTGAGTCTTTATCTTTACAAGATGCTGCCGATAACATGCTAACAAGAGAGTTAGCTAACGTGGTTCAACGCCAGAAAATTGACTTGGTAGTAGTAGGGACGATTGTAGAAACTCAAGATGCCTATCTGGTTAATGCCAGACTAGTTGGTACCTTACACAATAAAGCCGTTTCTGCAGCAGCAGTCAGCATTCCAAAGTCGGTCATGTGGGGGACGCAAAATGTCACTCACCGTGATGGCCAGTTGATCCGAAGCCAATATTAGTGGAGCAGGCAATGTTTAAAAATTTAGTTAGTGTCATTTTACCGCTTACATTGATGGTCGGTTGTGCCCAAGGGAGCTTTTTCGCTGTAGAGGGGGCGCCTGAACAGCAGTCGAGAAATGGCTTTGCAAAGGATTCCATGTTTCAAAGCAACCCCAGCGGAATGAAACAGTTTTCGATTAGTCAGCAAATGGCGGGCAAAAACGTTACCCATTATGTCCAAAGCATTATGCAAGACATGGTGGCCAACATAAAACACGTGAATGAAAAAACGCCCATTGCCGTTACCAGTTTTGTTTTTTTGGATAAAGATTTTAATCAAGCGTCGTTATTGGGCAATCAATTAGCAGAGAGTTTTATTCACGAATTGCATACCTTTGGTATTCCAGTTGTGGATTTCAAAACCACGGATTACATCCGAGTGACCCCAGAAGGGGATTTCGTATTTAGTCGAGACTTCCTTGAGTTATCAGACGACCACCCATTTTTATATGTCTTAGGTGGTACCTTGGTTAACCATCAAGGTGGTGTAATGGTAAACGCCCGTATAGTTGGTCTGCGCAGTAAGAGCGTGGTCGGTACCGCGCAAGGCTTTTTACCACAGAATATCGTAAACGCCTTAGAAGATGGTGCGGCCTATGACGGTATTTTGCTTGAGCAAGCGAATTAGGAGCAGAGACATGAAAAACGCAGTTCTGTTCGCCACCACGTTAGCTCTGTTAGGTGGCTGTGAAATGACCGAACAGCAAGCTCAGCAAGGAGACAGCAAAGAGCAATCTGATATTGATGCCTTGTACGCCATGATGGCCGCACAAGAACAGCAAGCATTGGATGAGCAGTCGGCAATGACCCAGGACATGGGGTTCGTAAGCTATCGCCATCGTAAGCAGGTGGCAAATTATGCCAGCCAAATTGCGCTAGAGCTATCTGATACTATATTAGGACAGCAGCCAGAAGCGATTGCGGTTGCCAGCTTTGTAAACTTTAATGAGTCATTACGACAAACCAATCAGTTGGGGAACCAGCTGGCAGAGTCGTTAATGCATCAAATGCAAAAGTTGGGCTACCAAGCACTGGATTTTAAAGCGTTAGGAAAAATTGAGGTGACGCCCAGTGGCGACCTGAATTTTTCTCGTAAAGCCAGCCGCCTAAAGGTAGCTCAAGCACCAAGCCATGTACTAACAGGTACCATGATTTACCGCGCTCGCGGAGTCGAAGTGAATGCTCGACTGTTGGAGTTTGATAGCAACCTCGTGGTAGCGACTACGGCGGTGACTATTCCCTACTTTATCTTAGATGGCCAAGCAACGGCATCGAGATAACCCTAACCGCGCTGAGTGAGCTTTAGTTCCCTTTTGGACTGACAAAAAGCTCACCATTCCCTAAAGAAAAGCTTCAAAAAGTGATAGTAATCAGTATACTAGAAGCTAATAACGATTCCTTAAATGAATTGACTGTTTGCGGTAAGAAACTTGAGTGTAACAGTGGCTCCCGCAAATGGCGCAAGTATCAATACGGAACGTTATAAAGCTGCTAAGTGGATGTCCCCATAGTTTAATGGATAAAACTAGGCCCTCCTAAGGCTTCGATGTAGGTTCGATTCCTACTGGGGACGCCATTCTTCAAAGAGCAAAATCCTCCTCTTGCTCTACCTGAATTTCTACTAAGTCGTTTATTTGTACGTTGTTGAGTGGGCGTTTACTTATGTTCACCGCCACTGCATTTTGGGCGTTAACTTGTGTAACTCGAACCTTATTAATGGTCTTGATTTGGCGCATGTACTGCTTGCCGCGTGCGTTGGTAACTGGGCTGCTGTGCGCGATATTCAGTACTTGGCCATTTTCCAGTCCATGCATACGGCCAAGGTTAATAATCACTTGATCGCCGTCAACGTGCAGAATTTTACCGTTCGTTGCCAAGCAAGCCACGGCGGCATTTAAGTCTATGGTGACTTGTTCGAGTGTTAACTGGATTTCGTCGGCATAATCTGTGCGCCAGAAACGTTCGCTGTACACGTCTATTAGCTTGGTCTTTTTAAATGGCCAAACGCCTTGTGTGGCGTATTGCTTTTGCCACACACGTTCGTGCGATAAGGCATCAAAAAGGGCAAAGTCGATTTTAAAGCTACGCAAAAACTTATCGCTCTGCCAAAATGCAAAGTCACTGTTAAGCTTATCCACACTGGAAATATCGCTGATCTGGGAAAGCAAGACATATTGGCTATTGGTATTGGCGGTAACGGTTTCAATTAAACGTTCGTTATAATCAAAACGCTGGCTAAAAAAGCGTTCAACATTGATGGTTTGTGCGAAGTAGGGCACTGGCTCTAAGCTGGTGCTTTGGCTATTCATGGTTTGATAGAGCTTTTTACTCACCACCTTGTGTATGTCAAAGATTTGACCCAAGGTTGCTTGGTGTTTGTTCTTTAATTGACTTTGGGTGATGGCGATTTGTTTATTGTAGGCGCTGATAGGGCACTGCTGATCCTGTGGCATAATATCAATGTGTAAGGTGACGTGCCAGCTATCACCTACCCGTGACTCCGACACCACATTGGCGCTTTGCACTTGGGCGTTGGAGCGTATCTTTAATTCATCCTGAGTCAGCACACCATCGGTGACGGTTTGTACACTGCTGACATTGGCGCCAGAAAATAACAGAGCCTGGGTAATGGCATCGTTGACAGCCTTACGTTTGGCTTTTTGCTGATCACCACTTTTGATGTCAGCAATACCTGTTACTTCAAACCACTCCGCGCTAGCGCCACTGGCGTAAGATAAACTGATGAGTGATAAGCTTAGTACAATATGCTTGTTCATTTTGAGCAACCTAATTCATTAACTACCTTAATATCAGCAATACCTGTGCCAAATTTTGGCAGGATTCGTGCATATATCAACTAAGTGAACTCTTATACCAGTTCGCTTAACAAGTGGCCTACTCGAGGCGAACAAGGCGTAATGCGGACTGGTATTGTATTTATTGATTGTAGTGGAGATGGTTAGGATGAGGGTATTTAAATCACGTTACGTACTGCTTTTGGTCACCACATTCGCCTGGCTTAACGGCTGTGCCAGTATTGCAGACAAACACATCGAGTACGAAACAATAAAACCTGATAGCTATCCGGTACTCAAAGCCGTGGGTTATGCGCCGTTAAGTGCACAACCGGGAGCGACGGATGGCGAGAAACAGTTGATGGCAATCAAGGTTTCTAAGCTTGAAGCGTATCGTGAATTAGCGGAGCAACTGTATGGACAGAAGCTGACTGCAACAACCACGGTAAAAGGGGCCATTGCGCAAAATGATGGCTTAAAGAGTCAAGTTAATGGCCTTATCAGAGGCGCGAAAGTGCTCAAAAGCTACTCAGTCGGTGATACCTATGCCACGGAATTAGAGCTGGATATGAAAAGAGTGTACGACCTTTATATAGCGCAAACTAAGCCAAAGAAAATAAAAAAGATCCGCTACAGCATCAAATAACAGCTAACACATTGAAAGCCTAGTTTAGGCTTTCAAGTTCTTAACTAGCTTATTATCACTGCTTTTCACGCTGCCGTCTTCACCATAAGTCACTGACGCAGGCACACCTATCAAGATTTCTTTCAGCTCTCTGGTGCTAACATTGGCATGGTGAGCCGCTTTGGCGTTAACTTCATTTTTGCGCTTACAATCATTTAGCAGGGATTTAACTTGATCTACTAGGGGCGTTAGTTCTTCGTTTTTGAACAGTTCAACATCGACTTGAGCGAGTTCTTTGTCGAGTTGTTGTAGTTTTGTGATGTGTGAGAGTTTTTCCCGAGCGATATCTTTTAAGCTATCACCGCGGCGAGAGGCGAGTGCCTCAAGCTCGTCCACTAGAAGCTGGGTCAAAGCTTCAAGTGCACTAATTTGTTGCGATAGTTTGTGGTGGCAAAGCCGAACCGTATCATCCATAAATCTCGAACTCAAATGCTGCTATGTTTTTTGCCAGTTTATCGGCATCAATCTGGTACTTGCCTTCGGCAATGGCTTTTTTCAGCTCTGCGACTTTTTTATCGTCAAAACCGGAAGACTGTTGCGCCTTATCATTTACAGACTTCAACTGTTGTGCCTGTGGTGTTAGGCTCACTGAATCCGCAGCCGCTTTAGGTACTGCAGGTGCTTTATTATTGGTGGCATTGGCTTCGTTACGTTGTAACTCGGCTTTTTGTTGCTTAACATTGTTAGCAACGGATGTAGATTGATTTTGACCGTTAACTTGATTAACCATGATTGTAGACCCAATACTATTATACTCTCAGCCACTTTATCGGCTTGCGTAAGCATTACTTTAGCAAATTTTTTATAAATTCACCTCAACAGTTTCTACATCGATAACTCTAGCACGTAAGGTCTTGCCAGAGCGAGCATTTTTTACCCGAACTAAATCCCCTTTATTGCCGTCTTGCAGTGCTTCACCGGCTGTTTTTATGACCAAACCTCCGGATTTGGCAAAAATAGTCACGCCATCACCTTTGCATACCATACAAATATGACGCTGGGTGAAGGCTTGCCCCTCACGAATGTTGCGTTTACTGCGGCTGCCAATAATGAGCTTTGCTTCTTCTATATATGAAACTCGACGAAAACGTTTGGGTTGATACTCTTTTTTGATGTCTTCAGCCGTAATGATACTGCCTTTTTCGAGCATGTTGGCACTAACTAATACTGGGAATAGGCGGTCGATCCGGACATGGACGTATTGCGTCCAGCTGACTAAATCGTTGCAGCGTAATTGTACGGTAACCTGAGTATTAAAAGGGGGAGTCATGGCCGTAGCGCGCTCTAATGGCTGTTGACACTCTCGGGTCGGGATGCGGTCATCCAGCGGTATGGTGGTAACCGAGAGCTTGCTATCAGGGTTTTGTTCGATTTGAGGAGTAATAAAATCAATGGCAGCTTGCTCCAACATGTTGTTGTCATATTGCTGACAATGGGCATAGCCTATGCCTATAAAATAAGCGAACAAACAAAAAAATTGATTGTAATAGGTTTTTTTTAACAAACTCATGATGTTTCGACTATGCTTATGGGGTGAAACAAGGTATAAAGATTCTGCTTTAATAACTGCACCTAATCAAGGGTGTTTAACCATATCAGAGTCGAAGCAAAGATCGTTCCGATTAGCGGTTTATTCAGTAGGAGATTGAAATGGCAGGTGTTTTAGATTCGGTGAACCAACGTACCCAGCTGGTTGGGCAAAACCGACTCGAGCTATTACTTTTTCGGCTTCAAGGTCGACAACGCTTCGGTATTAATGTCTTTAAGGTCAGAGAAGTGCTGCAATGTCCTGCCCTGACCAGCATGCCAAAGTCTAATCCGCTAATCCGTGGTGTGGCTCACATTCGTGGTCAAACTATTTCTGTGATTGATATGTCGCTGGCGGTAGGTGGGCCTCCTATCCAAGATATTCGCAATTGTTTTATTGTCATCGCCGAATATAACCGCTCAGTTCAAGGGTTTCTAGTGAGTGCTGTCGAGCGTATTGTCAATATGAACTGGGAGAAAATAATGCCGCCACCATCGGGGGCTGGTCGTTATTCTTACCTAACCGCAGTAACAGAAATTGAAGATGAATTAGTCGAGATCCTTGACGTAGAAAAGATCTTAAACGAAATTTGTCCTATAGACACTGAGGTCAGTGCAGGAATTGTCTCTGATGGCGAGATGCAAAAAGATTTGGGTGAGCGTATTGTGTTTATTGCTGATGACTCGGCAGTAGCGCGAAACCAAGTCAAACGTGCATTAGAACCGTTAGGAGTGCAAACCGAGTTGGCTAAAAACGGTAAAGAAGCGCTGATCAGGCTTAGAGAAATTGCCGACATGGACTGTCAAAATAATGTCACCGAGCGCGTAGGCTTGCTGATATCGGATGTTGAAATGCCGGAAATGGATGGCTATACCTTAACGGCTGAGATCAAGGCGGATCCAAAGTTAGCGCCACTTCATGTTATTTTACATACTTCGTTAAGTGGAGTATTCAATCAGGCTATGATTGAAAAAGTAGGCGCAGATGATTTTATTGCTAAGTTTAACCCCGATGAATTAGCCGCAGCGGTTAAGAAATGGGTTCATTGTGATTAAAGCTGGTGGTAGCACTTGGAAAATAAGCATTTAGAGCAAAAAGAGTACGATCAATTTCGAACCTTTCTGGAGCAGCAGTGTGGGATCGTACTGGGCGACAACAAATTGTACTTGGTTAAAAGTCGGTTAGCTCCACTGATGGCGCGCTTCAATGTTGAGTCTTTGTCATCGTTAGTTGCTAAAACACTTAGCCCCCATGAACGGCAACTTCGTGCCGCGGTGGTTGATGCTATGACCACCAATGAAACCTTATGGTTTAGAGATACTTATCCGTTTGAGTTACTGAAAAATCGCATCCTGCCGGAGTTCAAAGACTTAAGAAGGCCAGTGAAAATTTGGTCGGCGGCAAGTTCGTCAGGACAAGAGCCGTATTCCATTGCCATGTCAGCTAATGAATACGTTAGTAAGTCGCCTGGCGCCCTCAAGATGGGCGTGCAGATAGTGGGTACTGACATTTCTAATACCATGCTTGATATGTGTAAAAACGCTGAATATGACGCTTTGGCGTTGGCGCGTGGATTGTCTCCAGAGCGGCGCAAAAAGTTTTTTACCGACAGCGGTAACGGTATGGCCAAAGTGGTGGAGCCAATTCGAAAAATGGTGAGCTTTAGACACCTTAACTTGTTGGACTCTTATGCTTTGATGGGCAAGTTTGATGTCATCTTTTGCCGTAATGTACTGATTTATTTTTCCCCAGAAGTCAAAGCAAAAATCATTGCGCAATTTGCACAGTCACTCAATCCTAATGGCTATTTGTTTTTAGGTGCCTCTGAGTCAATGGCTGGATTGAGTGATGACTTCACTATGATCCGCTGTAACCCAGGTATTATTTACCAGAAAAAATAGTCACTCTGCCATTAAGTTTTGCAACAGTGTCTCAAAACACTGTTGCAAGCTAGATTTCTACCTTTCGACTTATTCATTGTTTTGCCTTTGCCTTTGCCTTGCCTTTGCCGTTGCCATTGAGTTGCTGTTGCCGAACCTTGTCTTGCTTAGCCTTGCGATACTACTTCTGAAAATAACTTTTTCTCACCATAGTAAACCGTTTGGTGCTAATTTTTAGTAATAAACTGACCATCAACACTTACTTTAACCTTTACTTTTTTGCTCTATTCACTGTGATTCTGAGTGAGCATAAGTTTAATGAATTAGCCTCAAATAGATATACATCTCGCCTTTAAAGTAATATTACTCATTGAAATAAAAAGGAAAAAATAAATTTATATTTTGGCCTAAAGATTGCTTAATCACTGTGAGTCAAATTTTTGGAGTTTAACTATGGCTATAAGTTTCGATAAAGCACTGGGTGTTCATCAGCATACCATGCTGATCCGCTCGCAACGTGCGGAAATGTTAGCGAGTAATATCGCAAATGCGGACACTCCAGGATACAAAGCAAAAGATATTGACTTCGCAGGTGCCTTAAAAGCGGCAAAAGCGGGGCAAAGAAGCGGCAATGATATGGTTAGAACCGATGCTAAGCATCTCAGTGGTGGCACTAAAATGACCAACGCAAATGAACTATATCGCTCGCCAAATCAAGCAGATACAGGTGATGGCAACTCAGTGGATATACAAGTGGAACGGAACTTGTATACACAGAATGCATTAGAGTACCAAGCCAGTTTGCAATTTTTATCTGGTAAGTTCAGCGGCCTTAAAAAGGCACTGGGTGGTCAAGGAGCATAATTATGAGTCTTTACAACGTTTTTGATATTTCTGGCTCGGGCATGAGTGCCCAAAATGTGCGCCTGAACACCACTGCGAGTAACATTTCGAATGCCAACTCGATAAGCTCCAGCCAAGAGGGAGTGTATCGCGCTAGGCATGCGGTATTTGCAGCTGAACTTTCTAAAGCTTCAACATCCCAAAACAATGCCATGGGATCGTCCGTTGGAGTTAAGGTGTTAGGTGTGGTTGAAAGCGATAAGCCGCTTCAGATTGAGTACAGCCCCAACCATCCTAGCGCTGATGCAAATGGCTACATTTATAAACCGAATGTGAATGTGGTAGAGGAGATGGCAAATATGATTTCAGCCTCTCGCTCATACCAAACCAATGTTCAGGTTGCAGATGCAGCGAAGCAAATGTTGAGCAAAACCCTGCAGCTTGGTCAGCGCTAGATTGGGAGTAACAGCTGATGAGTAATGATGTAAATTCCGCTACTTCGTCGTACATGGATTCTCTGCGGTGGAATAAAGAAAATCGCACCACAGAGGAACAAAAAAACCGAGACACCTTAACGCAGGAAGATTTCTTCTCATTGCTTACTCAGCAGCTGTCTTATCAAGATCCAAGCAAGCCTGCTGACAATGATCAGATGATCGCGCAAATGACCAACTTCACCATGGCAGAAGGTATTTCGAAGTTAAATACGAAATTTGAATCGTTAAGCGCGTCAATGACTTCTAACTCAGCACTGCAAGCGTCTACATTAATTGGCAAAAAAGCATTGCTTGAGTCAAACATGCTTGAACACGGCGATGATGCTTTGTCAAAAGGTTCAGTTATAGTCGAGCAGCCTGTTGAAGAACTTAATATTGGTATTTATGACCAATCCGGAGCCTTGGTAAGAAAACTAGAAATGGGTCCACAGGCTGCAGGTGCAGTTAAGTTTGAGTGGGATGGTAAAAACCAAGATGGTGAACTGATGCCGGACGGTGATTACGAAATTAAAGCTGAGGGGATGATGAATGGTCAATACACTAACTTCCCATCTGCAACGTTTAGAAATATCGATAGTGTTAATGTCAACGGTGCAAATGGCATTGTAATTAATACGAAAGAAGGCGCGGTGCGCTTAACTGATATAGCTGAAATAGCTTAATTTAAAGAATTAACCTTAACAAAGAGGTGACGAAATGAGTTTTAATATTGCACTTACAGGTTTGTCAGCCGCGCAAAAAGACTTAGATGTGACGGCGAACAACATCGCTAACGTGAATACAACAGGCTTTAAAGAGTCTCGAGCTGAATTTGCTGACGTTTATGCAGCATCTGTATTTAGTTCAGGCAAGACTAAAAACGGTGATGGCGCTCAAACTACAATGGTAGCGCAGCAATTTCACCAGGGGTCTCTTAAGTTCACACAAAACTCGCTGGATTTAGCTATTACGGGTGAAGGCTACTTCGCAATGTCTGAAGAGTTTGGCTCTCAAGATTATGCTTTTACTCGAGCAGGAGCATTTAAGTTAAACAAAGATAACTTCATTGTTGATGCCCAGGGTAACTTTTTACAAGGCTTCCCTGTGGATGAGAGTACAGGCGACAATGAGTCGGTCAGTCTTAGCACCGCCAGTGCTATTCAGATCCCTGACTCATCAGGCTCACCAAGAGCAACAACTAATGTCTACTCTTCTTTCAACCTAGATTCTAGAGAGGTTCACAAACCGCTAGCTTTTGACCCAGAGGAAAGTGCGACTTATAACCACTCCACTTCGACAACGGTATACGACTCATTGGGTCAGCCCCATACGATGCAGTTGTTTTTTAAGAAAACAGATGGCATTGCACCGAATGTTGACAACGAGTGGCAGGTGTTTGCAACCTTAGATCAAAAACCTTTTGATTTAAGTGGTCAGGAACAAACCACTACTCCATACACACCAATTACAACCTTTGTATTTGATTCCGCTGGTATTCCTTCTACGACAGATGGCAACCCAAATACGGGCAGTACCTTTAATGAGTTAACATTGCCAAGTGGTGCAGGTGGTGGTGCTGGCTTATCTGACTTGCTTGGAAATGGTGCTAGCTTTCCAAGCGATGTAACCTTGAATTGGCGTGATGAGTCGAATACAACGGGTAAACTACCAACACAATATGCAAGTAAGTACGAGACCAAAGCGCTTGAGCAAGATGGTGCCACAGTAGGTAGGTTGTCAGGTATCGATATCGGTGGTGATGGTAAGATTGTGGCTTCATACAGTAATGGTGATCAGTCTTTCTTGGGTCAAGTAGCCATGGTCAGGTTTCCCAATTCACAAGGATTGCAGCAGGCAGGTAACACCTCTTGGAAGAAAAGCTTAACATCGGGAGAACCCATTGCCGGTGAACCTGGCTCGGGAACGCTTGGTGCAATAAACTCATCCGCCTTAGAGCAATCTAATGTTAATTTAACCAATGAGTTGGTGGACCTTATCAGTGCACAGCGTAACTTTCAGGCCAACTCCCGTGCCTTAGAGGTTAACTCAACGCTACAGCAGAACATTCTGCAGATCCGATAAACTATTATGCCCTCCAAAGGCTGCGCTCGTCGCAGCCTTTTTTATCCCTGTCAAAAACATCACTCATAACTTGGCACTAAGCTTGCAATAACCAATACAAGTTAGAATTTTAAGGGTCATCGTTATGGATAAAATGGTATATATCGCCATGTCAGGCGCGAAGCAAAGCTTACGCGGAGTGGCATTAAAAGCGAATAACCTTGCTAATGCCAATACGACTGGCTTCAAAGCCGATTTTGCGCAAGCCCGCTCAATGCAAGCGTTTGGTGAAGGGTTACCGACTCGAGTGTTTGCTATGCAAGAACGCCCTGGCACCAATATGACCGGTGGCGCTATCGTAGAAACCGGCCGTGAGCTCGATATTGCTGTGGATGATAAGTCTTGGCTCAGTGTGGTGGACGCCAGTGGTGAAGAAGCTTACACCAAGGTAGGCACGCTCAACATCCGTAATGATGGCGCTTTGGTCACCAGTCATGGCCGTCAACTAATTGGCGAAGGCGGTCCTATCGTTCTTCCTATTCCAGTAGATAAAGTGGTGTTTAGTGACGATGGCTCAATTCAAGTAAGGCCCCAAGGCGCCCCTGCCAACTTTTTGGAAGTGGTGGATAGGCTCAAGGTCATTGAAGCAGATAACAGCAAACTGGCGAAAGGCAACGATGGCCTGTTTAGACCAAAAGAAGACAAACTTGAAGACGGCATTTGTGGTTTTTGTGAAATATCACCCACTGCCAAAGTCCAGAGTGGCTTCTTAGAAATGTCCAATGTTAATCCAGTTCACGAGATGGTGGATATGATCAACCATCAGAGACAATTTGAAATGCAAATTAAGCTGATGAAAACAGCTGAAGAAATAGACGAGCGACACACTTCGCTCCTACGCATAGTATAAGCGTGAGGTAAGAGTTATGAATCCTGCACTGTGGATAAGTAAAACCGGCTTAGATGCCCAACAAACCGATATTTCGGTGATTTCGAATAACTTGGCAAACGCCAGTACGGTGGGCTATAAGAAAAGCCGTGCTATTTTCGAAGATCTTTTATATCAAAACATCAACCAGCCAGGCGGGCGCAGCTCTCAAGATACTGAACTGCCTTCAGGCTTGATGCTAGGCGCTGGTGCCAAAGTGGTTGCCAACCAGAAAAACTTTTCTCAAGGCAACATGCTCAGCACTGAAAATTCTCTAGATTGGATGATCCAAGGCCCGGGCTTTTTTGAAATCCAAATGCCTGACGGCACCACGGCGTACTCCCGAAATGGTCAGTTTACCACTGACGAGGAAGGGCGAGTCGTGACCTCTGGTGCGGGTTTCCCATTGCAGCCAGAAATGAATGTGCCAGATGATGCTCAATCCATTACCGTCTCACAAGATGGTGAGGTGTCTGTGCGGGTTAACGGCCAAGCTGAAAACGTGGTCATTGGTCAGCTGGTGATCAGCGACTTTATTAATCCATCGGGTTTAGAACCCATCGGCCAGAACTTGTACACCGAAACCGCGGTAAGTGGTGCGCCAGTGCAAGGCAACCCCAGCGTTGAGGGGCTAGGAAAAATTGTTCAAGGGGCATTAGAAACGTCCAACGTGAATGTCACCGAAGAGCTGGTTAATCTGATTGAAACGCAACGGGTTTATGAAATGAACTCGAAAGTCATCTCATCGGTGGATCAGATGCTTAGTTATATTAATCAGCAGCTTTAATTAGGGGGTAGTATGCGTGCATTATATTTAGCCATCGCAACCGTTGCAGCACTCAGTGGCTGTAGCACAACACAGAATAAACATGTGGTGCGTGATGATCCTTATTATGCACCTATCTACCCAGAAGAAACACAGTCGCAAATGGTCGCTACGGGTTCATTGTTTAATACCCAGTTTTCCAATGATCTATACGCCGATAAAAAAGCGTTGCGGGTAGGAGATATTATTACGGTGGTGTTAAGAGAAACCACGCAAGCGACCAAGGCGGCAAACTCCACGCTGGAAAAAGACAGTGAAGTGTCAGTGGATCCTTTAATAGGCTTGGGGGGAAATGCCATTAATATTGGCAGTGAGGCGATTCAGTTTTCATCGGGCTCGGCCTCTTCTTTTGAAGGAGACTCACAAGCTAATCAGTCTAATAGCCTATTTGGTAATATTTCTGTCAATGTGACGCGTGTTTTACCTAACGGCAACCTAGTGATCCGTGGTGAGAAGTGGCTGACCTTGAATTCTGGCGAGGAGTTTATTCGTTTAGAGGGGCTGGTGCGGCCTCAGGATGTCAAAGCGGATAATACCGTAGAGTCTAACCGTGTTGCTAATGCTCGAATTCAATATTCAGGCAAAGGCGATCAGCAAGAAGTGCAAAGTGCTGGTTGGTTAACGAGCTTCTTTATGAGCGCGATAATGCCATTTTAAGGGTGTAACAAATGAATAAGTCGATAGCAAAACTACTGTTAAGTTCAGCGCTGTTCGCTCTGACTGTGATTTCTTTTGGCAGTAAAGCAGAGCGAGTTAAAGATGTTAGTATGGTTGAAGGCGTGCGTTCAAACCAGTTGGTAGGTTATGGCTTAGTTGTAGGCTTACCGGGCACCGGCGAGCAAACCCGCTTTACCGAGCAAAGCTTCAAAGCAATGTTAAATAGCTTTGGTATTTCGATGCCGGCTAATTTAAAGCCAAAAATTAAAAATGTGGCAGCCGTTGCTGTGCATGCGGATTTACCTCCGTTTGTAAAACCGGGCCAAACCATTGATGTTACTGTGTCTTCTATAGGCAGTGCCGGAAGTTTGCGTGGCGGTACCTTGTTACAGACGTTTTTAAAAGGCGTGGACGGTAATGTCTATGCCATTGCTCAGGGCAGCTTAATTGTCGGCGGCCTAGGTGCTGAAGGGGCTGATGGTAGCCGAGTGGTGATCAACACCCCAACCGTTGGCCGCGTTGCCAATGGCGCTACAGTTGAACGCGCGGTACAAAGTCCGTTTACTCAAGGGGATTATATCACTTTCAATCTCAACAACCCGGATTTCACCACAGCAAAGCGCTTAGCAGACACCATTAATGATTTAGTCGGACCAAACAGTGCGAAACCAATGGATGCGGCTTCGGTAAGGGTAATTGCCCCACGAGACCCATCACAGCGAGTGGCGTATTTATCCACCTTAGAAAATTTAGAGTTTAAACCAGCAGACACCGCTGCCAAAATTATCGTCAACTCGCGTACCGGCACCATTGTGATCGGCAAAAATGTGAAATTACAGCCTGCAGCTATCACTCATGGCGGCCTCACAGTAACCATCGCTGAGCAACAAAATGTTGCGCAACCCAATGCTTTGGCAGAAGGGGAGACTGTGGTGACACAGCAAAGCATCATCGATGTTGATCAAGATGACTCACGGGCCTTTGTGTTTGACCCAGGTGTTAGCCTAGACGATTTAGTCCGCGCTATAAACCAAGTGGGCGCAGCCCCTGGCGATTTAATGGCGATTTTGGAAGCCTTAAAAGAAGCCGGCGCGATTAATGGTCAATTAGTCGTCATATAAAGGTTGTTTTATAATCAATAAGTTAGCCCCACAAATGTGGGGCTTTTTTTTGGTCTGTTTTTTGCATTATCTAAGTATGTGTTTACAACAGTGCTTAACAGTATGAATACCGACCAGCTGAAAAATCAGAGCTTTTTTGACTTAGGCAATCTTGACTCTATCCGTAAGGAGGCGCTTCAAGGTGCTGGCGATAAAAATGCGTCCGATCAGGCATTAGAAAAAGCGGCCAAACAGTTTGAGTCAATTTTTACGCAAATGCTGCTAAAGAGCATGCGTAAAGCCAATGAAGCACTAGAAGATAAAGATAGCCCCTTTAATTCCAGCGGAGTGAAGTTTTTCGAAGAGATGCATGACCAACAATTGGCAATGCATTTGTCAGATAAAGGCAGCTTGGGCTTGGCGGATCTTATTGTGCAGCAACTCTCGCCAAGTACTGAGGGCTTTAAGCCAGCGTCGGTGCTGCGAGGAGATACCGCTTTGCCTGCACGCTCAGAAACCAAGACCAACACCACTGTTAAGCCGAGTGCTGAAGATAGCATGGTGGTGACTAGTCAAACTGCTAATGAACAAGCAGCGAGTTTTTCTTCTCCAGATGAGTTTGTTGAAAAAGTATGGGACTACGCCAAGTCAGCGGCTAAGAAGTTAGGGTTAAACCCAGCAGTCATGGTGGCACAAGCAGCATTGGAAACAGGCTGGGGACAGCACATTATTAATAAAAAAGGCGGTGGCAGTAGCCACAACCTTTTTAACATTAAAGCAGACAGTCGCTGGCAAGGCGACAGTGCCAAAAAGTCGACACTTGAATTTGAGCAAGGTTTGCCAGTGCGCAAACAAGCTGATTTCCGGGCTTATGACTCAATAGCGGATAGCTTTGATGATTACGTCAGTTTCTTAAATGAAAACCCACGTTATCAAGAAGCACTTAATAATACCGCAGAACCTGCAGCCTTTTTAGACTCGTTACAAAAAGCAGGTTATGCAACTGATCCAAATTATGCCGATAAAATTAAGCAGGTATTGAAGCGTGTTGAGCTTCAAAGTATCGCTGCTTCATTGGTACGTTAAGGAGTAGACCCTCATGTCATTTAGCATATATGACATAGCAAATGCCGGTGTAAGAGCTAACTCTGAGCTTTTACAAACCACCAGTAAAAACATCGCCAACGTTAATACCGAGGGCTATGTACGTGAGCGTACTGAGTTCACAACCATGATCGATAATCAAGTGGGTCGTGGTAAAACTTATCGCTTACTAAATGAATTTGCGCAAAAGCAATTAAATAGAGATACCTCTAATAAAGCATTCTTTGATCAGTTTGTAACAGAAGCAAGCCGAGTAGATAGCTTGTTTTCTGAAGAGTCAAACAGCTTATCAACGAGCGTCAATTCGTTTTTTAATAATGTACAAGAAAGTTTAAACCAGCCTTCATCATCTGTAGCACGGTCATTGGTAATGACGGATGCACAAAATTTGACTGATCAAATGGATAGATTGTCAAGCATTGTGGTTGACCAAAAAGCAGTGGTAAATGAGCAGCTAGAAATCTTTTCAGATGAAGCAAATAACCTGATCCAAAATATCAGTGATTTAAATACCAAGATTGCGTCGATTCATGGCAATGAACGTGAGTCATTATCAAGTGGTTTATATAATGAACGTGATAAAGCAATTCGTGACTTATCTGAGTTGATTGATATCGAAACACTCGATGGTAATAACGGTGAAAAGCAAGTGTACTTAGGTTCTGGTCAAGCACTTGTCATGCAAAGTGGCACATTTAATCTGTTTTCATTCAGTGGCGACCCTGATCCGAACTTTAAAGAATTAAAACTTGATGTAAACGGTGGCAAAGCTGTGCCGCTTGAAGTCGATACAAGTAAGTTGAAAGGCAAAATTGGTGGCTTACTTGCATTTCGTGACGATATTTTAGTGCCAGCGCAAAATCAACTTGGTCAAATTGGCTTAGCGTTAGCCGATGCCTTTAACCAACAAAATAGCTTAGGTATGGACGCTAATGGTGAGATTGGCGGTGATATTTTTGCTATTCCAACGGTTGATGCGTTCGGTTATCAAGCTAATACGGGCACATCAACAATGACGGCAACCATTGAACCTGGTAAAGGCAGCGAATTGCCAGCAAGTGATTTTATCGTTACCTATACAAGCGCAAGCACCGTTGAGATTCAGGCAATCGATAATAAAGGTGAACCCATTGGTACAGCATCAACAGCGAATGTAACAACAGGTGTGATTGACTCTTCAACTATCACTGGCGGTGAAGCATTTGGTTTACAGCTCAATGTAACGGGTACAGCTAATACCGGTGATCAATTTATGGTGAAGTTGAACTCTCAGGCTGCAACGAGTTTACAGCTTGCAACTGAACGCCCTGAAGACTTAGCGTTAGCATCACCTATTCGGACTGCGAACGATATCAATAATACCAGTGATGCAAGTATTTCTGCTGGCACAGTATCCGATATTGACAACTCAACGGGTATTAACGTGGGTCCACCACCGAGTTTAGCGAATGGCGATATCACGTTAGTGAAAACGGCGAATGCGAACGAATATCAAATCACAGATGGCAATGGTACATCGACGTTTACTATTACACCACCTGCTGAAAATATTCTTGCCCAAGCAGGGGCGCCTTATGATGCCTACGGGTTTGACTTCAATATTGAAGGTTCGCCTGCCACAGGAGACACTTTTACCGTTGAGTTCAATACCGGTGGTTTTGATGATAACCGTAATGGCTTGCAGTTGGCTGATTTACAAAATGGTGAACTAGTGCGTCAAAATGTTGTTGCTAGTAGTACTGCGGATAATCACAAAACTCTAAATCAAGCATACACTGGTTTAGTATCAGATATTGGCGTAGTTACTTCGGAGGCACAAACAAGCCAACAGGCGTTCACCGCATTAGCAGATCAGTCAGAAGCTTGGTATGAATCATTATCAGGGGTGAACCTTGATGAAGAAGCGGCAAACTTACTGCGATTCCAACAATCGTATGCTGCATCGGCACAGGTACTTTCAACAGCACGTACTATTTTTGACACCTTATTAAGTGCGGCGAGGTAATTATGCGTATTTCAAATAACATGATGTATCAAAACAGCGTTAATAAAATCCTTGAAGGCCAGCAAGGTGTTGTTAATGCCCAAGAGCGTGTAACAACAGGTAAAAAGTATTTATCAACTTCAGAAAGTCCGTCGGCTTATTCTCAAGCAGCATTATATACGAATAAAATCCAGACGAATGAGCAGTACACTAAAAATATTAATCAGTTGAACAACCGACTCAATACTGAAGAAGCTGTATTAAGCAGTATCACAGATGCAATCCAGAGGGCTCAAACACTGACTATTCAAGCCGGTAATGGTACGCTCAATGCTAGCGATAAAGCATCAATCGGCAACGAGTTAGAAGAATTACAACAAACTATTTTGAGTTTAATGAATACTCGTTCTGAAGATGGTAAATATATTTTTTCTGGTTATCAGGATAGTACACAGCCCTATCAGTTTGACACTAGCACCGGTAAATACACTTATAGAGGTGATCAAGGTCAACACAGTATTACAATTGCAGAAGGAGTTTCTATAAAATCAAGTGATAACGGTTTTAATACATTTGAAATGGTGAATGCCCGTTTAAATGTAGAGTCGAATACAGCAACAACAACTGGGGCCATTACAGCATCAGTGTTTGTTGATTCACAAGCTGAGTTTGATGCCTTTCACAAACAAAATTACAATTATGATCCTTCTGCAAGTGCTAGTGCAAATACTTATACTGTAAGAGTTACTGCGGGTGCCACAACTTCTGACCCTGATGAATATGAAATTTTGCGTGATGGCGCTGCGCTTGTACCTGCACAAACGGGTACTGTTTCTGAAAATGGCCAAATAAACTTTGCTGGCTTGAATATTGAGTATTCAGGCGCTGCGCCCGGGGACATTAATTTTACCTTAGAGAAACCTCAAAAAGAAAATGTACTTAATACTTTGGAGTCGCTCATTCAAGGTTTAAACGATCCAACTTTAAATAATCGTGAGTATCGACAAGTGCTATCAGACGCAACAACGCAACTAGGCAACGCAAATGAGCAGGTAGTATTTACCCAATCAAGTTTAGGTGGGCGAATGAACGCAGTGAGTGCTATTAGTGACTCTAACAAAGCATCTGATATACAAAACCATGCAAGCCGAGCAAACCTTGTTGAAGTTGATATGGCAGAAGCCATTAATGAGCTCACTAAACAAGAAACTGCATTGCAAGCATCACAAGCAACATTTGGCCGATTAGCTAACCTTTCTTTGTTTGATTACTTATAAGCAGAAATAAATTGCCGCTTTAGTTAAAACAAAGCGGCAAAAGGCTCCCCTCTAAAAGCGGCAATTTATTGTCATACCGATACTCAATAATTAATAACTCCTTACTTTATAACCGAAGAGTAAAATTTTTAATTTAAAAACAGTTGTTTGCGTCTTTTTTTAACTTGGCATGTTTCATGCTTTAAATAGTTATCAATTATTTAATAGTGGTTCCTGTTAGACGTGTTGAACCACACTCTGTTTAATCTTTGGAGATGGTAAAATGGCATTAACAGTAAATACAAATGTAGCTTCACTCAATTCACAACGTAGTTTGGCAAACTCAACAAATGAGTTAGGTACATCATTCCAGCGTTTGTCTTCAGGCTTACGGGTAAATAGTGCAAAAGATGATGCCGCAGGGTTACAAATAGGCACCCGCTTAGCCACACAAGAGAATGGTTTAAATCAAGCGGCACGTAATGCGAATGATGGCATCTCTATTGCCCAAACTGCCGAAGGTGCATTAGAAGAAACAACTAATATGTTACAACGCATGCGTGTACTAGCAATTCAATCTGCTAATGGTTCAAATAGTGCAGACGACCGTGCTGCGCTACAAAAAGAGTTTGCTCAGTTAAATGAAGAGATCACACGTGTTGCTGATACAACTACATTCGGTGGTGTGAACGTATTAGACGGTAGTTATGCTGAAAATTTCCAAGTAGGTGCAGATGCAAACCAAGTCATCAGTGTTCAGATAACTACCGCTATGGACTCGACAGGTTTATCAACAGGTACTTTGAGTATTGATACTGAGGCTAATGCGCAAGCTGCAATCACAGCGCTTGATGCTTCATTAAAAACGGTAAATGATGTTCGTGCAGATCTTGGTGCGAAACAAAACCGGTTTAGCTCCACAATTCGAAACTTAACGAATGTATCAGAGAATGTTGCAGCATCACGTTCACGTATCATGGATGCTGACTTCGCTAAAGAAAGTGCGAACCTTGCCCGTAACCAGGTACTGCAGCAAGCATCAAGTTCAATGCTTGCTCAAGCCAATCAACAGCCACAAATAGCCCTATCGTTGTTACAATAATTTTTATAGTAGTAAAGTTAAAAGCCAGAACAATGTTCTGGCTTTTAACTTTTTGAGTTTTAATAAAAAATAATTTTTTATAAAAAAAGCTAAAGTAACGTTATGAAGCGCCGATAACTTAACTGTAGGCAGGAATCACTGAAGCTAATTACAAACTGTAAGGCTTGATTCCCATCTAGTTAAATTATTAGGAGGCTATCATGGCTTTAAGTGTAAATACCAATGTAATGTCATTAAACTCACAGCGTAATCTGTCTAATTCAACAAATTCGCTTTCTACATCATATCAACGTTTATCTTCAGGCCTACGTGTTAACAGCGCAGCCGATGATGCGGCTGGCCTCCAAATAGGTTCGCGTTTAGAATCGCAAATGAAAGGCCTAGACCAAGCGGCACGTAACGCAAACGATGGTATCTCAATTGCACAAACAGCAGAAGGTGCTCTTGAAGAAACAACATCAATGATGCAACGCATGCGTGTTTTAGCAATTCAATCTGCCAATGGTTCAAATAGTGCAGACGACCGTGCTGCGCTACAAAAAGAATTTGCTGAATTGAATAAAGAGATTGACCGCGTTGCTGATACAACTACATTCGGTGGTGTGAACGTATTAGACGGTAGTTATGCTGAAAATTTCCAGGTAGGTGCAGATGCAAACCAAGTCATCAGTGTTCAGATAACTACCGCTATGGACTCCACAGGATTGTCAACAACTGGTTTGAGTATTGGTACTGCAGCTACCGCCCAAGCAGCTATTACCGGTTTGGACGCTTCATTAAAAGCGGTAAATGATGTGCGTGCTGATTTAGGTGCGAAACAAAACCGGTTTAGCTCTACAATTCGTAACCTGACTAATGTATCTGAAAATGTGGCAGCCTCACGTTCACGTATTATGGATGCCGATTTTGCGAAAGAAAGTGCCAGCCTTGCGCGTAACCAGGTACTACAGCAGGCGTCAAGCTCAATGCTTGCACAAGCTAATCAGCAACCACAAATTGCACTTTCTCTTTTATAATCTATAAATTTTAAACTAAAATTAGAAGGACTTGTGTACTGGTTTGGCTAGTGTACAGGTCCTTTTTTGGTTTTAGAGGTGTCAAAATGGAAAACATTAATGCAAATCTCAATAAAGACACATTTACTTCGTTGAATGCCAAAGATGCAGAGCATGATCAAGTTACTAAGCTATCTGAGCAGCAAGGTTCAACCCCTAAAATAACTAAATTAATTGATAAACAAGCTGAAGATAAAGGGGTGGAACAAAGCTTGCTTAGTTCTGTCGATAAACTAGAAACCCTAGCTCAGCTAAATTCAAAGCAATTTAAGTTTCATATTGATGAGCAAACAAAATCTTCAGTGGTGGTTGTAACAGATAAAGAAACAAATGAGGTTATCAGGCAAATACCGAGTGAAGAAGTATTGGAACTTGCAAGTAAGATAGATGAACTTCAAGAGCAAATATTCGGGCAACCTTTAGGGGTTTTGTTTGATCAAAAAATTTGAGGAGTAAAGTATGGCTAGCATAACTTCAGCGGGCGTTGGTTCTGGGCTTGATCTTGAATCGATTATTTCTGCAACTATTAATGCGGAGAGAACAGTAAAAGAAAGCCAGATCAATGAGCGTGAAATCAATTACACCACAGAATTATCAGGAGTTGGTTCGTTTAAGGCTGCCTTAGATACGTTTAACAAAGTTTTTGCAAAACTGGGTGATGCTGAAACTTATAATTCGCGTAACGTTACATTCAGTAATGGTTTGGAGGAAACAGAGCAAGCGTTTGATGTTGAAGTTGGCAGTTCAATGCAATCGGGGGATTTTTCTGTTGAAGTTTTACAGCTTGCTAAAGGCTCTAAATTACAATCAGCTTCACTTGGTTCTTCGCAGGATACGGTTGGCGCCGGAAATTTGACATTCAATGCTGGGGATTCTGAATTTACGGTTGCTATTGAAGCCTCTGATACACTTGAAGACATACGAAATAAAATAAATAAAGCGAGTGAAAACTTTGGTGTTAGCGCGAATATTGTTAATAGTGACAGTGGTGCTGTACTAACATTTAGTTCATCTATTTCGGGCGATGGTAACACTCTTTCAGTAACTTCTGATGATGACTCTTTAGCTAGTATTGCTACAAGCACACCTAGCGGTAGTTCGGGTTTAACTATTCAACAGCAAGCTCAAGATGCTAATGCGTTGATAAATGGGCAAGCGATTAGTAGCTCAACGAATGAACTAAAAGACAAAATTCAAGGCACTACTTTGACTCTTAAGTCAGTAACCACAGAAGCACAAGAATTTAGTGTATCTGTTGACCAAGATGTAGTGAAAGAAACGCTTAATGAATTTGTCGATGCTTATAATACTTTAAAAGGTAAACTGGACTCTCTTTCTAATTCATCATCGGGTTCACTTGCTTCTGATAGTACTGTTAGAACTATGGAACAACAATTGCAGAGGATGTTTACTAATGAGTTAGGTGGTACTAATGATATTCAATCTCTGATGGAAATAGGTATAAGCTTTAACCGTGAGGGTGAAATGGAAATATCATCTATTGGTATAGGCTCAATGCAAAGCGGTGAAGAGTTATTAAATACCACAATTTCAGAAAAATACAGTGCATTACAAAGTTTTTTTAGTGACGATGATGGGCTGGTTCAAAAGGTTGATGGTTTAGTTGAACTTTACACAGGAAGCGGTGGTTCATTACTTAAAAGGGAGCAGGCTTTAAATGAGTCATTAGAGAAAGTTGAAACTGACCGTGAGGCGTTAAGTGAGCGCTTGGCAAACCTTGAAGCGTCACTAAGAAGCCAATATGCCGCTTTAGATAGTGTAATGGCACAGTATCAAACATCTAGCTCATATATTTCGAGTATTTTAACTAATACATCCCAAAGTTAGATAGAAGAGGTGAAAATGAATTTACGCGCAAACACTTATCAAAAAGCCCAAAAAGAGTTTTCTCTTACCGAGGCAGATCCGCACAAGGTTATTCAAATTTTGATGCGTGAATTTTTGACTCAAGTTTATCAAGCAAAAGCGTTCATAGGTCGTTCAGAAATTGAAGCGAAAAATAATAGTATTAAGAAAGCGATAGGCATTATAGGAGGCTTAAAAGGAGGCTTGAATTTTGAACAAGGTGGAGAGATAGCTAGCAATCTAGATAATTTATATGATTATCTTGTGATTAGGTTGTCAGATGCAAATACACAAAACTCTATTGAGATACTTGATGAAGTTTATGAGTTATTTTCGCCAATAAAAGAAGCTTGGGATGGTATTTCTGAAGAAGATAAACAAAAAGGCTTTGCACTTTTAGAACAAAGTGGTTCGTAAGTGGACAAGCCTCTAGATGATAAAGCCTTGCAAATTACTAAGCGTTTAGAAGAGCTACTTAACACAGAGTACACTATGACGAAGGATGAAAACTATAGTGGCTTAGTAGAGGTGATAGAAAAGAAAAATAGCTTGCTTGGCGAGTTACTTTCGCTAACAAATGGACTTGATCAGCAAAGTAAAGCGTTTATTAATGCATTTATAACTAAACTGCAAGTAGAAACTGAAAAGCATCACACCATGTTAGGTGATGATAAATCAAAGTTGCAAGACTTACTAACTTCAATGCAGAAAAAGAAAAAGCACTTACAAGTATACTCAGATGTTATAAGGACAAGCGATAATGAATGACCTAACTTTGGCTATAAATGAAAAGCTAAATGAGTTAGAACGCTACCAAGCATTTTTACAGTCACAGATTGAGAACCGCAAGAAGTATGGAGCAGCGTTAAAGGACTTTGTTCGACCTGATTTTGATTTAGAAAAAATGTTTCAATCTAATATGCAAGCTTTTGAGCACACCTATCCTGATATATACAATGCTTTTTTAAATTATCAGCTCAGTCGCTTCGAACTACATATGGATGACGGTAACGTTAATATTTACGATACCGAAAAAAAAATGAGCTTATATAAGCAAGATGTTTATCAAGATTCGTATGTACAGTATCTCGGTTTTTGCGATAAGCCCACTGTTTTAACTAATAAGTTTTCAGTGCGTGAAAAGTTAACTGATAGCTTTATTCATAGTCAATTTCTTAATGAACTTGCAATTAATTTAAAAGAGCAGAACGAGTTAAAAAAGCGTAATTATTTGCCTAAGGTTATACCAAGCTTAATGTTAATGGGCGTAGGGTCTGGTTACCATATCCAATCTTTTTTCACTGATCACATAGTTAAAAAGCTTTATATTTACGAGCCACATAGTGATTTACTTTATTTGAGCTTATTTTTAACTGACTGGGCGACTATTTTTGAGCAATTAAATTCAAATAATACCGAATTGCATTTCAGTATTGGTGAATTTGACAGCGAGCTTGGAGTTAGTAAAGAAGTTGAGTCTGTTTTTAAAAAGTTTGGTCGCTTTTTCTCTGGGTATGCTTTTTTATATAAACATTACCATGATGACTATTTAGATCATGTTACTAAACAACTGTCAGTACAGTTTGTCGGTAATATTTTAGGGTTTGGCTTTTATGATGATGCGATTTTAAGTATAGAAAACTTTTCAAAAAATTTTAATGTGCCTTTTCTTAGGCCTGATAGTTTAGACGAGTTAAAGGATGTACCCGTCTACTTAATTGCTAACGGCCCATCATTAGATAAAGACATTCAGTGGCTGATTGAACATCAAGATAACGCAGTTATTATTAGTTGTGGCACTGCACTGAGCGCTTTATACAAATATGGGTTAAAGCCAGATTTTCATTGTGAAATGGAGCGCTGTCAAGTAACCCATGATGTTTTGGCGTCTTTTTATGACGAAGAGTTTTTTAGTGGGATTACCTTACTTGCATTAAATACGGTATTACCTTCTGTTTTTGCTATGTTCGAAAATAAAGTACAAGGCGTAAAATGGGGAGAAGCAAGCACCAAGCTTTTTGTTCAAGGTCTTGGATTACAACAAAAACCTGCATTATTGGTAAACTGTAATCCGACCGTCAGCAACTGTGCACTAGCTTTTTGTGAAAAAATAGGTTTTACCGATATTACCTTATTTGGTGTTGATATGGGTTATAAGTCTGAGCAACACCACTCTAAAAACAGTGTATATTATAAAGGTGAGCAAGATTCAGGCTTATATAAACATAAAGCTAAATATAAACTAAAAGGTAATTTTGATAATGACTCTTTTGTAGAAACTGATGAGATATTTAAGTACTCTCATTCTGTACTTGAAAGGACATTAGCACAAAACCCGCATTTAAAGATAAAAAATTGCAGTGATGGTGCCTACGTTGAAGGCGCAAAGCCAACTCAGACCAACTCCTTAGTTAGTGCAGCAATAGAAAACAAAGCAGAACTGGTTTCACATATAGCTGACACTATTAAAAGCTCAGAAACTTATACTAGTGATGCTTTTGCAGCGCTTCATAATGATGTACCGTTGTTTTTAGATTTGTGTGATTTATTTATTGAGCAACTATCTAACCAACCGGCTTCTATTGATGCAGTATTAGATGTATTAGATGATCAACTTCGTCGCCTTTCAAGTTTTAATAACACAACTATTAGTTATTTTGATGAGTTATTGCGCGGTACTATTTTACATACCCACTCTATGTTGGTTAACTCCTTGTATAGTCATGAACAAGAGAGCAAGGCGCTCGAAAACTATTGTCATAGCGCACAAACAGTTTGCAATTATTTGGAGGCGATAAAAGAAGATTATACTACTAGGTTTGGTTAATAGCCTTATGAGTTACACCTTAGGTGGTGCTGGCATCACCTAAGGTGGATGAACTATTTCTTAGTTAGCTCTAATGAAAGTGGCGTACCTTTCTTTATTGCTATTTTACTACGTTTTCCTATTACATCGTTTAAATACTTCGGTGCTAACCCGTAACCAGGCCTGATACTTCTTACGTTCTCAGTGGTGAAGTATTCACCTTCTTCGATATCTTTAACCGCATAAAGTGAACGCCTGAAAACCATGTTTCCTTCTTCACTTTTTTTGCGTTGATAATTTACTTTTCCAAGTGCTTGCCAGGCTATTTTGCTGTCTCTGCATAGTTGGGTTAACTCAGGCTCTTCGAGTGAAAAACTATCATCAGGGCCGCCGCCTTTCCTGTCTAGTGTTACATGTTTTTCAATTAAGCAAGCCCCTAATGCCACAGAGGTAATTGCCGTTGTATTGTCGATAGTGTGATCTGAAAGCCCAGTCAAAACGGCAAAACGTTTTGCCATATCAGGAATGGTAGATAAGTTATAATCTTCTGCAGGGGCGGGGTAGCCGCTAACGCAATGAAGTACAACTAATTCTTTACATCCCGCATTTTTTGCCGCATCTACAGCTTCGCGTATTTCTTTTTCATTGGCCATGCCAGTTGAAATAATCATCGGTTTGCCTGTTTTAGCAACGTATTCGATAAGGGGTAAATCTATTGCCTCAAATGAAGCTATTTTATAAGCTGGAGTGCCTAATTCTTCAAGCATGTCGACTGCTGTATAGTCAAATGGCGAACTAAAAATTGTGATGCCCAATTCGTTAGCTTTTTCAAAAAGCGGTTTATGCCACTCCCACGGCATATGTGCTTCGGTGTATAAATCGTATAAAGTGCGGCCGTTCCATAAGCCACCTTTAATTTTAAATTCTGGTTTGTCACAATTTATCGTCAGCGTATCCTGAGTGTAAGTTTGAATTTTTATCGCATCTGCACCACTACGCTTGGCCATTTCTAAAATTTGCATTGCTCTTTTTATATCACCGTTATGATTTGCAGATAATTCAGCGATTATATAAGGAGGGAACTGAGGACCAACCTTTCTGCCTCCTATTGTAATGTACTCATTCATCAGAACATTTCTCTATTTTAACGTTATATTTGCAGCCACGAATGTAAAAAAAAGCGGGGAATCTATTTGGGTCGCATACTCTTAGGAGATCAAACTGTGATTCAAGAGATTTTGAGATATCGAGCTCACTGTCTTTTGCAGTACGTTTTGGTAAATAATTGGCTGCGCTACTATTTTGCAATGTTGGTGTGACGCAACCAAGGTTTTTACATGCCCAAGATATTAATTGAAGCTCGCTACTAAAGAGTTTTTCATTAATTTCGTCGTACAGCTCAGTACCATTAAGTTTAATTTTTGTTTTTTTCCATACCCGCCCCGTATCAATTTTATCCTCAGCTTCTAGTAAAGATAGAGTAATATCATTTTCTCCGTTAAGAATTGACCAGATATGTGGACTCCACCCTCTATTTTTAGGTAGGTCGCTTGCGTGTAACACTAGGCTGTATTGAAACATCTTTCTGTGCTCTTTTGTGACAATTTCAGAGCAAGAAACTAAAAAAAGCAGGTCCCCTTCGCTGGTTATATCAGCTAAGCGCGTGAGCAAGTTAATAACATATTGATGCTCATTTTCTGTTTTCCACTTATGCAGCCACCTAAATACAGGATGATTTTCATCTGAGCAGACTAATGTAACCTTCAGCATGTTTGCAAGGCCTCTTGTAGTGTTTGTGTAACCCTTTTAACGCCCATACCATCACACAGTGCTAAGTTTTGCTTGCTGTAGTACTGCCAATACTTAACTAGGTACTCAATGGTGGAGATAAGCTGATTAGAAATATCTTCTAGTTTTATGAGCTTTACAGCTTTAGCATTAACTAAAGCTTTTGAGATGTCATTTTGATTATCTGCTATGGGTACTAATATTGACGGAATACCTAAGCAAGCTCGCTCCCAAGATGTAGAACCTGGCGCACCTATCGCAAGGCTGAATTGGCTCATAAAACTGGCCATATTATCAACAAATTCAATATGTTTTACCCAGTCAGGGTGCTTTTCTGCAAACTTTTTTATCGCTGAGTAATGGGGTGCTCGTTGGCTTATAAGCACTGTCGTTGGGTGTGGTTTTTTAACTGTTGCTAATGCCTTTAGTACTTCTAATGTAGCATTAGGTTTATCAATTCCTCCCATCGTTATTAAGATATTATGGGAGCTTGGACTGTTTTGTTGCTGATTTTGTCTCTGCTTTGTAAATTCTGGACTCAATAGTGCGTAATCAGTTCCTGTCAGTGCTTTACAAGGAAATATTTTTTCATAACTAGTGGGCTGTCTGTTTAGTGTTTGATCAACGACGATGTGGGCACGATGTACTCTAACAAGGTCATCTATCACCGTTAAAATACAATTTAATTTATTTTTAACGATTTCATGCCAAGTTGCGCCAATTCCATAATGATCAACAATAACTAAGTCTGCATATTTTACTTTTTTTATAAAATCAAGGCAGTCTTGCTCTTCAGTCATTTGCAGCCAAGCTGCGTAGTCACTTGAATGACTTGGAGTGGACCATTCGTAGGGCTTTTGCAGTGCG
Source organism: Pseudoalteromonas sp. UG3-2 (assembly GCF_037120705.1). Lineage (NCBI taxonomy): Bacteria > Pseudomonadati > Pseudomonadota > Gammaproteobacteria > Alteromonadales > Pseudoalteromonadaceae > Pseudoalteromonas > Pseudoalteromonas sp. UG3-2. The sequence goes on from NZ_JAWLJU010000002.1 coordinate 88,261, forward strand.
ATTACTTCAAAACCTCGGGTATTAATTAATGTATTCAAGTCTGCTTTTTGTTCTCGTGTTGCAAATAATACATTATACCCTATGCGCTTTAACTCTTGAGCGAGTACTAGGCACCGCATAACGTGACCACTCCCTATGTGTATTGAAGCATCCACACGAAACACAACTCTCATTTTAGTGCCTTAAACAGTGCTTCTGCTAGTTCCCAGTCTTCTTGTGTGTCAATATCTTGTACGTATTTTCTGGGTAACAATATAGCTTTAGCTCTCGATGAGAAAAAGGGTTTGCGATTTATAAATGCAGGTGCGGTTCCCCAATAAAACTGCCCAGCATCATGATATGCTTCTTCTAAATCTTGAGAGCGAGTTGATAAATGCTCTGGCTGAAACATTTCTACGGTGCCCTGTTCTGTAAGTTTTATTGCTCTTTGAATAGGGAAAGAATAACTGGTTGCGCTAAATGCATAATCTAAATCATCACTCTTAAGCGCTGAAAGTCCATTTTGTAATGCTTCCGGTGTTATAAAAGGAGCGGTTGCGTATATACAACACACGTGTGTAATAACCCTGTTATTTTGTTTATACCAGTTAAGTGCATGTGTCATCACATCTTGGGTGCTTGCATAATCGTCAGCAAGTTCTGTCGGCCTTATAAAAGGAATGGTAGCGCCGTAACGTAAAGCTACTTCGGCAATTTCATTATCATCTGTTGAGACACATACCTCATCAAAGCAGCCACTGATTAAGGCGGCTTCTATAGAGTAGGCAATCATTGGCTTACCATGAAAATCTTTAATATTTTTACGAGGAATACGTTTACTACCACCGCGGGCAGGAATAATCGCTATATTCATGTTTCACATCTTAATAAAGTTCTCAACTGATTTATCACTTCACCTTGTTGCTCAATAGTCATGCCATGGAAAAGTGGAACTGTAACGGCCTGCTTGTAGTAGGTTTCAGCATTAGGAAAATCACCTTCCGAGAAGCCTAAAGCTTGATAATAAGGCTGTAAATGGATGGGTATATAATGCAAGTGAGCAATAACTCCATGCTTGCGCATACCGGTAATGACTGACTTGTGCTTTTCTACTTCACACTGTGTTAAACGAACGATATATAAATGGTAGCTCGAGTAACAATCATCCGATTGTGATAAGTGAGTTATACCTAAACCTGAATTTACAAATGCATGATTATATTTGCTTGCTATATCGTTACGTGCTGATACAAAGTTATCTAGCTGTTTCAACTGACTCAGCCCTAAAGCTGCTTGCATGTCAGTCATTCTATAATTAAAACCAAGCTCTAGTTGTTGATAGTACCAAGGGCCGTGACTTGGCTCGGTCATTTCTTCAGGAATATTAGTAATACCATGACTTCGCAAGCGCTTCATCTTTTTATCAAGCGCTTCATAGTTGGTAACCGCCATGCCCCCTTCAGCAGATGTGATTATCTTTACTGGATGAAAGCTAAACACAGTAATGTCTGAATAAACACAGCTGCCAACAGGCTTGTCTTGATACCTGGCGCCAATAGCATGCGAGGCATCCTCAATAACCTTAAAACTATACTCTTTGGCAAGTTCATTGATTGCTGCCATATCACATGATTGACCAGCTAAATGAACAGGGATCACAACCTTAGGGAGTCGCTTGTTTTGTTTCGCTAATGTTAGCTTTTCTTGCAGCGCTGCAACAGACATATTGCCTGTTTCAAGATCAATATCAACAAAGTCGACGTCTGCACCACAATACAGAGCGCAGTTACTCGATGCGACAAAGGAGATTGGTGACGTCCATACAATGTCACCTTTGCCAACACCTAAAGCTAGGCAAGCAATATGTAAGGCTGAAGTGGCGCTGTTAGTGGCACAGGCATGGTTAGCACCGCAATACTCTGCAATAGCATTTTCAAATGCCGGAACAGCTGGTCCCTGCGTTAGCCAGTCAGACTCTAAGACATCAATTACGGCGTTGATGTCATCTTGAGAAATACTTTGTTTGCCGTAAGGAATTACCTTATTCGTCATAATAAATTTTACAATAATGCTTGAACATTGAAGTTTTTAATTTCTTCAACACTCATATAATCAGGGTTATCAAGCGAGTTATACTCGAAACCTTGGGCAACTTTTTTACCTTTTTCACCAATAGCATTCACAGTAAAATCATTACTACGACTACTGAACTTAATACCCGGAGCGATAACAAAGTGGTCGCTATACTCGTACGTTTCAAAGCATAAGTCGACAGGGCACATAACTTCGTGTAACTTTTCGCCTGGACGAATACCAATTATTTTAATTGGTAAGTCAGGTGCCATGGCTTTGGCAAGATCAGTAATACGAATTGAAGGAATTTTGGGAACAAAAATTTCACCACCCAACATGCGTTCAAAGTTAGTTAAGACAAAATCAACACCTTGTTGGAGACTAATCCAAAAGCGAGTCATCTCTTCGTGCGTAATCGGTATATGGTCACGGCCTTGGTCGATAAATTTTTGGAAAATAGGGACCACAGAGCCTCGCGAACACACTACATTGCCATACCTAACAACAGAAAAAGTTGTTTTATGGCCGCCAGCAATGTTATTCGCAGCAACAAATAATTTATCAGAGGCAAGTTTTGTCGCACCATATAAGTTGATTGGGTTCGCTGCTTTATCAGTCGACAGTGCAATGACTTTTTCTACGTTATTATCAAGAGCAGCATCAATGACGTTTTCAGCACCATTAATATTGGTTTTGATACATTCCATTGGGTTGTATTCAGCGGCAGGTACTTGTTTTAATGCTGCAGCGTGAATCACGTAGTTCACGCCTCGCATAGCTCGACGAAGTCTTTCTTTATCACGAACATCGCCAATGAAGTATCGCATGCACGGTTGGTCAAACTCTTGCTGCATTTCAAACTGTTTTAGTTCGTCCCGTGAGAAGATAATGATCTTCTTAGGTTTATAACGTTCCAGTAGCGTTTTGACGTACTTTTTACCGAATGAGCCAGTACCACCGGTAATTAAAATCGTTTTATTGTCGAACATAGCGTTACCTAAGTTATTTATCATTGGCGTAGTTATTTATAAAAGTGAAGTACGCAAACTGAGAATTTTGACACAATTCTCAGTAATTTAACTATTAACCAATACTCTAGCAAGTCAGATGCCAAGTTAATTTATCTAAACCATGGTACAAAGTACAAAATTTGGCAAATTAAGCTATAATTTAAGCAATCGGCTTATCGGAGGTTGCCATGAAAATTCAATCATCCAATACTGGCTTTTTTAACCAAACTCAGCAAACGAGTAATAAGCTTTCTGAGCAACTAGCGTCAGGTAAAAAAGTAAACTCAGCGGCAGATGATGCCGCAGCATTGCAAATTATTGATAGATTAACATCGCAGCAAGATGGCCATATTCAAGCAATTAACAATGCGTACGATGGCATTTCTTACTCACAAGTGACAGAGTCAAATCTATCTGGTGTGAATGATGCTGTTTCTCGCATACGAGAGCTGTCTATTCAAGCGGGTAATGGTGCGCTCACAGATAATGATAGAGCTGCACTTCAAGAAGAAGTGTCGCAATTGCAAACGCAAATTTCAGAAACATTCGAAAATGCGACATTCGGTGGTAAACCTTTATTTGATGGTGAGCAAGTGTCGTTTCAAGTTGGCCCTGATGCCAATACCACACAATCGGTTACCCCTTCAGATGGCAGTATTGCTTCAGTTATTGCGGGGATCGATATTTCAACTCAATCAGGAGCTCAAGCTGCCATTGATATTAGCGACCAAGCAGCAGAGGAAATTAACACCCAAAGAGCTGAGTTAGGCGCTTTTCAAAACACCTTGGTGAGTACGATAAAAGGTTTAGGTAATCAGCAAGAAAATATTGCTGCCAGTCAAAGTCGAATTCAAGACACTGACTATGCCCGGGCGGTGAGCGACCAAGTAGCCAATGATATTTTATCTCAGGCATCCATAGCACTGCGTGGTCAAGCGAACCAGTCGGCATCATCGGTACTAGGGCTGCTTTAATTCATACCAAAGTATTGACCTAGAACAGTATCAGTGGCGATTTTTTGGCGTTTATGTCAAAAAGTTGCCACTTAGGTATTGCATCCCCCCACATCTCTCTTACAATCTAGTTAATACACACAGTTAAGTAGATTGGTATCCAAGCAATGGTCTTGATAATAGATAATAATAATAAGCGTGCGATTGGTCTGAGTGCAGCACTGAGCTTTGTTGGGCAAGGCAATGAGTTGCTCGACGAAGCAGACTATCGACCTGAAGTCGTAGAGCATAATCAAGAGCCTATCTTTGTCTTAGGTGCCATGCAGTCTCTAAAACATGAGAGTGTGATTAAAAGTCACCCAGCCACACCATTTCTACTAGTTGGTGAAACACTGCGGCCACTGCTTGCTTTACCCAATGTCATTGGACTTATCACTGAGCCATTTAGCCAAGAAGTAACCATGCAACTGCTGCACGACTGTCAGCAGTATTTACGCATGCTGCCAAATAAAGAAAACAAGCTGATGAACAAAAGCTTTGATGGTTTGGTGGGAGAAACAGAAGCAGTAAAAAATGTACGCTTTTTAATTTCGCAGGTGGCAAAAACCGACGCCAATGTATTAATACTGGGAGAGTCGGGCACAGGTAAAGAAGTCGTTGCTCGCAATGTCCACTTACTTTCTAAGCGTGCTCAGGGGCCATTTGTGCCAGTCAACTGTGGTGCTATCCCAGGAGAGCTATTAGAAAGCGAATTATTTGGCCATGAAAAAGGCGCGTTTACTGGCGCTATTTCGGCTCGTAAAGGGCGTTTTGAGTTGGCTCAAGGTGGTACGCTGTTTTTAGATGAAATTGGTGATATGCCGCTGCAAATGCAGGTAAAGTTGCTGCGTGTGTTACAAGAGCGCACTTATGAGCGAGTAGGGGGGACTAAGCCAATCCAAGCCGATGTCAGAGTCATTGCGGCGACTCACCGCAACCTGGAAAGCATGATTGAGGAAGGTAAGTTTCGTGAAGACTTGTTTTATCGCTTAAATGTATTCCCCATAGAAAACCCATCGTTGAGTGAGCGCGCTGAAGACATTGGTTTATTGCTTAAGGAGTTGACCCGCAGAGTCAACGAGCAAACCGGCAACACCGTCAAGTTTACCGACCGCGCGGTCGAGAGTTTAAAATCTCATCCTTGGCCTGGCAATATTCGAGAGCTGGCCAACCTAGTCGAGCGTATGGTCATTATGTTCCCCGATAAAGTGGTTGATGTCACCGACTTGCCACAAAAGTATCGTTATATTGAAGTTGAAGCCTTTGAACCTGAGTATCCAGAAGAGCTACTTGAAAAAGATGCCTTTAACGAGTTATTTAGTGAAGGCTTTAGCGACGATGACGACGACATGGTAGAGCAAGACTTTGCGCCACAAACACAGACGGTGGGCTTATTACCGGATGAGGGGATTGAGCTTAAAGAGTATTTGGCTGAGCTTGAAATTGATCTTATCACCCAGGCCTTAGAGCGCTATGACTATGTAGTTGCTCGCGCCGCTGAGATTTTAGGTGTACGTCGAACCACCTTGGTCGAGAAAATGAAGAAGTATAATCTCAATCGAGATTAGTGGCACTAAGAACGCGAAAGGGCGGGTTAGCAGTACCTGCCCACATTATTATCCCCTCATTTTGTGGTAAACATGACGTTCACAGCGTTAAAAATATTTCATTTATAGCAACTGAATAGCATGATCCTGCCACCAGAACGTCTTGCCTCAAATAGACCACTCAATTAAGCGAATTGACATAGGGGAAGCATCATCTCTATACATAAAACCGTTAAGTCTTCTTGTTACGTTGGCTTAACTGCGGTCATTATTGACCTTATTGCGTTTTCATTAAGCTGGAACCTATGGGATATCTGGGGCGGTAGGCCCATGCCTGGCGTACAGCTTATTCTTTTGCCCGGAAACTTCACACTGAAATATTTCTGGCATCCACTATTTACCGAAGAAGTTAACTTCTGGCCTAAACTCCTGATGCTAATGTCAGGACAATTTATTGTCAGTACAGTGAGTGCTGCCATTGCGGCGATGTTACTGCAGGTGATTAAAGGTAAACAGCGAGCCTAGAGCAATTATCTTACGTGCTTTTAAGCTGTTGTAGTTGCTCTAATGGATAGTTATCTATGATGGTTTGCTTACAAAAACAGTCATCAGCGTGATCGTTCACCATGCCACTGGCCTGCATATGAGCATACACCGTAGTAGAGCCGAGAAATTTAAAGCCCCGCTTTTTCAAATCTTTTGCCAAACTATCACTCAGAGGGCTGGTGGCAACAACATCACGGTCAGTGGCAATGGTATTTATAATGGGACTGAAATTAACAAACTGCCACTGGTAGCGAGCAAAGCTGCCAAATTCTTGTTGTATTTCTATAAAGCGCCTAGCGTTATTGATGGTGGCGTTAATTTTAGCGCGGTGTCGAATTATGCCATCAAACTGCAATAGCCGGTCACAGTCCGATTCGGTCATCTTACTGACACGGGTCACATCAAATTCGAAAAAAGCTTGGCGATAACCGTCGCGCTTTTTTAAAACGGTATACCAGCTTAAGCCCGCCTGTGCCGACTCAAGAGTGATAAATTCAAACAGGCGTTGATCGTCCAGCACCGGTCTGCCCCATTCAGTATCATGATACTCAACGTAATCAGGCTTTGTTTCATCGAGCCAACGGCAGCGTGTCACCATTTTTTAATCCCATAAAATCAGCATTCAACTAAGTGTTGTCTGGCACTTTTACCAGCACAAACCTCACTTAACTTAAGCTAGCATACACGTGTATATAAATACAGTGTCAATAAAGTAACAGTCTGATGTCAGTTATAACTTACTGTATAATATGAAAAATAAAGTTGGTTCGTTTCTTGCTTTTTATCAATTGAATTTAATTTTAAAGAGAGCGGACCAATGGCATTAGCACATGTTATTAATCCACAATTCGTGCCCACAGCGAATCAATTTAACCCTTGCTTGTTGCAAGAGGCATATGTTGGTGAGTTAAGTGATTTAAGACAGCAAGCCAGCTGGTTAAGCCATTTGGTTGATACCATGCCTGCAGGTGTCGTGGTACTTGATGGTCAAGGCATGATAGCCAAGGCCAACCAGATCGCAATTGATATGCTGGGCGAACCTTTGGAAGGAGAAAAGTGGTTTAGTATTATCCAACGTTCTTTCCGGCCGCAGCAAGACGACGGCCATGAGGTCTCTTTAAAAGATGGTAAAAGAATTAAATTAGACATCACAGCCCTGACCCCGGAGCCTGGGCAGTTGATCTTGATGACCGACTTAACAGAGACACGGCGATTACAAAGTCGGGTTGCGCACATGCAGCGCCTTAGTGCCCTCGGTAAAATGGTGGCATCACTAGCTCACCAAGTGCGAACCCCACTTTCTGCCGCGATGCTCTATGGCGCTAATTTAGGTTCGGCAAATCTGCCCAGTCAGTCACGAGAAAAGTTTCATGACAAGCTAATGTCACGGTTAAAAGACCTTGAGAGTCAAGTTAATGACATGCTGTTGTTTGCCAAAAGTGGCGACCAACAGGTGGTACAGCGGGTATCGATGCAACAACTATTAAGTGAGGTTAAAGCGGGTGCTGACGCTATGATTGAGCTTAATAAAGCCAGCTTAGAGGCACGTCTACCAGAGCCAGACATGCAGATCATGGGGAATAAAACCGCACTGGCCAGTGCCATCCAAAATTTAATTCATAATAGCATTCAAATAATTGGCAGTGATGCAAACATCGAACTCCACGCTGAGCGAGATGAGTCGGGGGAGCACGTTTGTATTTCGGTAACCGATAATGGTCCCGGTATCGATGAGTCTCAAGTTGACAAATTATTTGAACCTTTCTTTACCACCAAGTCGCAAGGTACGGGTCTTGGACTTGCTGTGGTCAATTCGGTTGCCAATGCCCACCAAGGCTATGTAAAAGCAGAAAACATAGCAGGCAAAGGGGCACGGTTTAGCCTAGTACTACCACTGACTGAAGCGGAGGAACTATGAGTAACAAAGTATTAGTTGTAGAAGATGATGCCGGCTTAAGAGAAGCACTCATTGACACCTTGCAGCTTTCCAATATCGAGTGTGTGGAGGCAAGCTGTGCGGAACAGGCTGTGCTGTTATTGAAACAGGAGTCATTCTCTCTCGTCGTGAGCGATGTGCAAATGGCAGAAATGAGCGGCTTAGATTTACTAAAAACCATTAAGCTCAATTATCCTGAGCTACCGGTGTTAATGATGACCGCCTATGCCACCATTGACGATGCCGTTGAGGCGATGCGCCTCGGTGCCATTGATTACATGGCCAAACCATTTGCGCCAGAAGTTTTGCTCAATATGGTGAGTCGTTACTTGCCCGAAAAGGCAAAAGAAACCGATGGTCCGGTGGTAGCTGATAATAAAAGTCTCAAGTTACTAGAGCTGGCCACCAAAGTCGCCAAATCAGATGCCAGCGTTATGGTACTTGGCCCCAGTGGCTCGGGCAAAGAAGTGTTAGCCCGCTTTATTCACGATAAATCGGAGCGAGCGCAAGAGCCGTTTATTGCCATTAACTGTGCAGCTATCCCTGAAAATATGCTCGAAGCCACCTTGTTTGGCTATGAAAAAGGGGCGTTTACCGGGGCTATCCAAGCTTGTCCGGGGAAATTTGAGCAAGCACAGAAAGGCACTATTTTACTCGACGAGATTACTGAGATGGATTTGGGCCTGCAAGCTAAATTGCTGCGGGTGTTGCAAGAGCGTGAAGTAGAGCGCTTGGGAAGCCGCAAAACCATTTCACTGGATGTGCGAGTGTTGGCGACCAGTAACCGCGACTTAAAAGAAGCCGTTGCTGAGGGCGTATTTCGTGAAGATTTATATTACCGCTTAAATGTGTTCCCACTTGAGTGGTTGCCATTAAAAGAGCGACCTGGTGACATTGTGGTGCTAGCGGAGCACTTGTTGACCCGCCATACTCAGTCAGTGTCAAAACCAACGCCACAGTTAAGCACCAAGGCAAAAGAGAAACTATTACAGCATAGCTGGCCTGGTAACGTACGCGAGTTAGACAATGTCATTCAGCGCGCCTTGATTTTATTACAAGGCAATGAAATTCATGAAGACGATATCTTTATTGAGCACTTTTCAGCCATGCCAGAAACGCTTGCAGATACTGCGGTAGTAGCCACTTCGATTACCCCAACAGAGCGGGAAAGTGAAGCGGATGGTATGAACTACAAAGAAGAGCTGCAAGACAAAGAGCATCAAATTATTCTCGATACGTTGGCTAAATTTAATGGTAAACGTAAACAAGTAGCTGAAGTGCTGGGTATGAGCCCCAGAACGCTGCGCTATAAGTTGGCCAAAATGCGCGACTTAGGGATTGCGTTGCCCGTTTAACTGAGTTGTTATCTGTTTTTTACTTCAGGCGCTGCAGTCAGCGCCTGCTTATTTCCCTCCTGCCAAAATTCCGTCACAGAAAGCTTCTATAAGTCATTGAATTATAGTGTTTATTTGTTGGCATGAAATGTGCTTTAACTAAGTTACGTATAGTTATTTTGGATAAAGCATCATGAAAGTACAATCATCAGCGCTATTTCAAGAAATGCAAGCGATGGCTGCACAAGCGACTAAAAATCCACAGCCTACGGTTGAGCCGGTTAAAACAGCCGCGTCGTCATCTGCGCAATTTGGCGATTTATTATCTGATGCCTTGAATACCGTTCATGGCTTACAGCAAAACGCTAAGCAAAAAGTGGTTGCAGTCGAAACGGGAGACCGTAGTGTGTCTTTGGCCGAAGCGATGATCGCCAAGCAAAAATCTTCGGTGGCTTTTGAGGCGACAGTACAAGTGCGTAACAAGCTTGTTGAGTCATATAAAGAAATTATGAGCATGCCAGTTTAATAGAGTGACTTTGGAGAGTAATCGTGGCTACTAATCAATCAACAGATCTAACGCTTTCCGACGGCGCTATGAATAACGATAGCGGCGCAGATGAGCAGCAAGAGCAAAAATCTGGCTACTTTAGCGCGTTAAGTGGTGTCGATATGTTACGCCAGGTTACTCTGGTCATTGCTTTGGCAATTTGTTTAGCAATAGCAATCTTCATCATTATCTGGGCGCGTCAGCCAGATATGCGCCCACTAGGCAAATATCCTACCGAAGAGTTGGTGGAAACACTCGATTTTCTTGATCAGCAGAAAATTGAATACGAGCTTGATGGCAACACCATTATGGTGGCTGAGTCGGATTACCAAAACATTAAACTCAGCATGGCCCGTGACGGTTTCTCGCAGTCACCCAGTTCAGGTACTGATATCTTAATGCAAGATATGGGCTTTGGGGTGAGTCAGCGCTTAGAACGTGAGCGTCTCAAGCACAGCCGTGAACAACAGTTATCTCGCACCATTGAAGAGCTGCAAGATATCAACCGCGCCAAGGTATTATTGGCTATCCCGAAAGAAAATGTCTTTGCTCGTCGTGAGAAAAAACCGTCAGCTACTGTGGTTGTGACCATGAAACGCGGTCGCACATTAGACGGCGAAGAAGTCGATTCCATCGTTGATATTGTCGCCTCAGCAGTGCAAGGTTTAGAGCCTGCACGTGTTACCGTGACCGATCAAAATGGCCGTCTACTTAATTCGGGCTCGCAAGACTCCCTGGCTGCACGCTCAAGAAAAGAATATGACCTTGAACGCAAGCGTGAACAAGAATACCTAGAAAAAATTGATAGTATTCTTATTCCTACCGTGGGCTTAGGTAACTTTACTGCCCAAGTTGACTTAACCATGGACTTTAGCTCGGTGGAAGAAACGCAGAAACGTTTCAACCCAGACTTACCTGCGGTGCGCAGTGAAACCACCTATGAAGAAAATAACATTGGTGGCTTGGCTGTGGGGATCCCTGGCGCATTAACCAATCAGCCTCCAGTGAACTCCAATATTCCTGAAGTCGCAGGTCAAGGTGGTAATGGTAAGGGTGCTACGCCAAGCAGTGTGCAAAAAGAAGCGACTCGTAACTATGAGTTAGACACCACAATCAGCCATAAGCGTCAACAAACTGGCGTTATTCGCCGCATCAGTGTCAGTGTGGCCGTTGATTACGTGCAAAAAGCCAATGCAGAAGGGAACATGGAAATGGTTCCACGCTCACAAGAAGAGCTAAATAATATTCGTCGTTTATTACAAGGTGGCGTGGGCTTTGACATGCAGCGGGGTGATGCCCTAGAAGTAGTAACAGTACCATTTGTTCGTGAAGACTTAATGGCGGTGGAGGAATTACCACTGTGGGAGCAAGACTGGTTCCAAAAAGTTATCCGTCTTGGCGCCGGAACATTGGTTATCATTGTGCTAATCTTAGCGGTAGTAAGACCTATGTTGAAACGTCTAATCTACCCAGAAGATACCTTGGAAGAGTATGACGAAGATGCATTAACCTGTGGCGTAGACCTCGGTGACAGCACCCTTGATATGTTAAATAATGACTTTGATGAGTCGGCAGTTGGCTTCTCCTCGGATGGTAGATTACAATTGCCTGACCTACACGGTGACGAAGACCTACTGAAAGCAGTACGTGCTCTGGTCGCTAACGAACCTGAACTCTCATCACAAGTTGTGAAAGCGTGGTTGACAGAAGATGACTGATCAAGAAGAAAAACAATTACCTGCGGCGTTCGACGTTGACAAGCTTGACGGCGTCGATAAAGCGGCCATCTTGCTGCTAAGTTTAACGGAAGAGGATGCCGCACAAATACTAAAGCACCTAGAGCCTAAGCAGGTGCAGAAGGTGGGGATGTCGATGGCGGCGATGGACGACTTATCGCAAGCCAAAATTGCCGCGGTACACAACCTGTTTATTGAACAAATTCAAAGCTTCAGTACCATTGGTTTCCAATCTGAAGACTTTATTAAAAAGGCGCTTACTGCCGCGCTAGGTGAGGATAAAGCGGCGAGCCTGATTGACCAAATTGTCATGGGCTCTGGCGCGAAAGGGTTGGACTCATTAAAGTGGATGGATTCTAAGCAGGTTGCCAATATCATCCGTAATGAGCACCCGCAAATTCAAACCATTGTATTGTCTTATTTGGAGCCTGAGCAATCAGCTGAAATTCTAGCGCAATTTCCTGAGAAAGTGCGCTTAGATTTAACCATGCGGATCGCCAACTTAGAAGAAGTGCAACCAGCGGCACTGCAAGAGCTCAACGAAATCATGGAGAAACAGTTCGCAGGTCAAGCCGGTGCCCAAGCTGCGAAAATGGGCGGCTTAAAAGCTGCAGCAGATATCTTGAACTACCTCGATACCAACATTGAAGGTCAGCTAATGGATTCAATCCGTGAGCATGATGAGGAAATGTCTCAGCAAATTCAAGACCTTATGTTTGTTTTTGAGAACCTCATGGACGTTGAAGATCGCGGTATCCAGGCGATTTTACGTGAGGTGCAACAAGATGTCTTAATGAAAGCCATTAAAGGTGCTGATGAAGGCTTGAAAGATAAGATCATGAATAACATGTCAAAACGTGCAGCAGAAATGATGAAAGACGATCTTGAAGCCATGCCGCCAGTTAGGATCAGCGAAGTGGAAGCGGCACAGAAAGAGATTCTGGCAACGGCCAGACGCTTAGCCGACTCTGGTGAGATTATGCTTGGTGGCGGTGGCGGCGAGGAGTTCCTATAAGCTATGGTCGATAAAAAGCTGTATAAAGGTCGTCCCGTCAGCGACAGCGCGATTGACGAGCTTTTAGAAAATTGGCCAATCCCAGACGTATCTGACAAATCAGAAAAATACAGAGGTCGTTCAACGGCCTACGGTACACCTTTGGAAGAAGTTTACAGTAAAAAGAAAAAGCCCCAAGAGCCAGAGCCACAGGAACCAGAGTTTCCTACTCTGACTATTGAAGAACTCGAGCAAATCCGCCAAGACGCCTACGATGAAGGCATTAAACAAGGTCATGAGCAAGGCTACATTGAAGGATTTGATAAAGGGGTCAGTGAAGGCAAAGAGGCCGGTTACAAAGAAGGCGTAGAAATTGGTAAGGAAAAAGGGCTGGAAGAAGCTCAGCCTCTTATCGAGGAGCGTATGAAAGCACTGTCGAGTGTGCTTGATGCCTTACAAGACCCAATTAAAAAAGTCGATGATGACTGTGAGAAGCAATTGGTTACTTTAGTCAATTTATTGGCGCAGCAAGTGATCTTCAAAGAGTTACAGACTTCTCCAGAACTGATTTTAAATGCCTTAAAAAAAGCCATGGACGCTTTGCCTATTCACGAGCAAAGTGTTCGCATCCACCTTCACCCCGACGACCTTACTTTAGTCCAGGAGATGTATGGCGAGGAACATATTGCAGCACAGCACTGGCAGTTAATTCCCGAACCCACCTTAGAAAGAGGCGGGTGCGAGGTAAAAACCGCGCAATCGTCAATTGATATGACAGTGAAAAACCGCATAAATGATGTGTTGGACTCTTTTTTGCAAGATAGCGGTATAGAGCAAAAGCAATAAGCTTCGTGCGACAATATTAGCGCGAGGCTTAACCTTAACGTACGGGTGTGCAAAATCATGTCAACATCGGCTGCAATGAGCGAGCGACTGGGAAAGTATCAAAAGTTTATAAAACCTTATGGCGTTGCCGTCGCTGGCAGCTTGACCCGTGTAGTGGGGCTAACCCTGGAAGCCAAAGGGTTAAACGCCTCAGTGGGCAGTCAATGTAAAATAGAGACCCTAGGTGGCTTTGTCGACGCTGAAGTCATTGGCTTTAACCAAGACACCTTATACCTCATGCCCAACGATCATATTACCGGTGTGCTTCCCGGTGCGCGGGTGATCCCTAAAGTCAAAGAAGCCGGGTTACCTGTGGGTATGAGCTTATTGGGCCGAGTTGTGGATGGCTTGGGCCGACCGTTGGATGGACTGGGGGCAATCGAGGCTGAACAACATTTGAAGTTCGCTGCATCGCCTATTAACCCACTGGCGAGAAGACCTATTGATGCGCCCATGGACGTTGGTGTGCGTGCAATCAACTCAATCGTCACCGTGGGGCAAGGGCAGCGAATGGGCTTGTTTGCTGGTAGTGGTGTGGGTAAGTCTGTATTACTGGGGATGATGACTCGAGGGAGTGAGGCCGATGTCATTGTGGTTGGCTTGGTAGGTGAGCGTGGCCGTGAGGTAAAAGAGTTTATTGATGAAATTCTTGGCGTTGAAGGTCGCCGCCGCTCGGTGGTAGTAGCTGCCCCTGCAGACGCTTCACCTTTGATGCGGTTAAAAGGCTGCGAAAGCGCCATTACCATTGCAGAGTATTTTCGTGATCAAGGTCTTAACGTGTTGTTACTGCTTGATTCCGTGACACGGTATGCCATGGCACAACGTGAAATTGCTCTGGCAGTGGGTGAACCACCAGCGACGAAAGGCTATCCGCCATCTGTATTTGCAAAACTGCCGGCGCTCGTTGAACGCGCTGGTAATGGTGGTGAGGGGCAAGGTTCCATTACCGCTTTTTTCACGGTTCTCAGTGAGGGGGATGATATGCAAGATCCCATTGCTGATGCTGCTCGAGCCATTTTAGATGGTCATATTGTGCTGTCCCGCGAACTGGCCGATAGCGGCCATTATCCAGCCATTGATATTGAAAAGTCGATCAGCCGTGTTATGCCACAAGTGGTCTCTGAAGCTCACCTACAACAAGCGAGAGTACTCAAGCAGGTTTACTCTATGTATCAGCAAAATAAAGATATGATCACTTTAGGTGCCTATCAAAAAGGCAGCGACCAAATGTTAGACCAAGCCATTGACATGATGCCAGCGGTAAATAGCTTCTTGCAGCAGGGCATGAAAGAAGTGATCAGCTACGATGATTGCCTGCAGAGTCTAGCCAAATTATTAGGGCAAGCATAATGGCCGGCAATAAACTGAATCTTTTGCTTAAGCTTGAACAGGATAAAGAAGAGCAACTAAAAGCCAACTTTGCTCAGGCACAACAACATCTGTCTATTAACCAACAAAAGTTGGCCGGGCTCAATGACTTTAGGTTGGAATACACCACACAGCTTCATGGTAAGGCTCAAGCGGGTTTAAGCAGTGGCGGTTTTAATCAATATCACAATTTCATTAATAAGATAGAGCAAGCGATCACTCAGCAAAGCAGCACAGTGAACACCGCCAAGCAGGTAGTAGAGCAGCGCCGTAAGCTATGGCTAGAGCAACAAGCCAAAACCAAGGCCATTGAAAAGCTGATTGAGAAACAACAATTAGCATATCAAGCAAAGCTAGCCAAAGCAGAACAGAAAATGCTGGATGAGTTTGCTACCAACCAGTTTGTCCGTAGACCATCAGCCTGGTAGAGGACTTACGCCTGACTCCAGTGCCGAGTCAGCTTTAGTGAAGTTGGCTTGAATTATGCAGTATTTAACTTAGTGAATTGGTTTATCTATGGGGTCAGAATATAACATCAATAAAATCATTGGGTTGTATTTTGATGTGCTCATAAAAAGGCAGAAACTTGCCACTTGTTGAGGTAGTTCAAAATGAATGTGATGCTTGCAAACCTGCTGCAGCGCGGCAATAGTGAAGCGAAAAGTGCTCCCTTAGACTCTGATGTGGAAGAGGCTCAGAGCAGTGATGACTTTAATGCGCTTATGGCAAAGCTAGAAAGCGTTGAAGAGACTCGGCAGCAAGGCAAGTTAGATAAACAGCTGGAGGTGGAAAAAGCAGCCTCACAGTTGGCTTTAGATGCAAAACAAAGCGAGCAGGAAACAACGAATGGCGCTAATACTTCAACCGCCAATGTTTCAGAGCAGACACACCAGCTAAGTAAGTTAGAGCAGAATGCCACTTATCCAGAGCAAGCGCACGTTAAAACAGATAACACCAGCGCTATTGCCACAGTAGCACAAGCGCCTACCGAGTCACATGGTAAGGAGGCCAATGCTGCAGCAGAGGGGCAGTTATTATCACCAGGAACAAAAGAGCGAGCAGCAACCGCGAGCGATAAAGTAATATTGAATGACGCAAGTTCACAAGATAAAGCAGCTAGCACTGCAAAAGATAACGACTTATTATCACAAATCACTGCAGCGAAACAGCAAAGCACAACATTAAAAGCGGCACCAAAAGAAGTATCAACGGCTGTACGTGCGGCACTGCAATCAAACAGCGGTCCATCGAAAGTAGCAGCGGATGAATCCACAGCTCTATCCAATGAAGCAAAACAGCAATACGCTGAACAACCATTATCAGCAGGCCAGCAAAAGGTTACTTCTGAGACACTAGTACAGGGGACTGAGGGCAAAGCGAAGCAGGCACCTGCAGTGACTGGCGATAACAATACCGAATCAACAGCAACACAGCATTCAAAGCCTACCAAAGAGCAACTTCAAGCGGCGCAAAAGTTGGTCGATGAAGTGAAATCTAAAGTAACAGAGCAGCCTCGTAATGAAGTGCCCAAACCTCTAGCAAATGGGCTGCCAGGGGGTCAAAATGGCACTGCTCAACCACGTCCAGAACTTGGAGCTGGTGAACCTGCTAAGCCTAGTGCGAGTGACCAAGAAGATACGACGCTAAAAAATCAACAGCAAACCATTATCGACTTGAGAAATAAAGCGGATATTGGTCCTATTTCTAGCCAGATTCAAGGCAGTACTAAGCAAATGGGGGTAGCTGGTCAAGCTGAAGAGTCTAATGCGACAGCGAAAGTGAGTAAGGTACTTAATAGTTTAAATCCAGTGCAGCAAAAAGAGCTGCAAGCGGTGTTAAATGGCGATGTCGATATTTATGATGCCTCACCTAGCGTGCAAAAGGCGGTGGCGCAGTTATTAGCCAATAAAAATATGGCTGCAGTGAAAGCGGTGAATGAACCGTTTAAGTCGGCTCAATCTGGGGCATTACCAGCAAATCCTGAATCGCAAAATGACACTGACATGGCGTTAGCAACGAAACCGCAAGATAAACCCCAGGGATTAATAAAAGCGGATAACGGCAGTGACTTTATTTCACCGGTTAAACAGTTAAAACAAGACAAAGTAATGACCAATGAGCGTGCTTATCAAGGTGAGTCTGAACAAGCCAAAGTAAACGAAAAAGCACAATCAGAAAAACAAGTAAGTGAAAAGCTATCGGAAAAGCTGAGCGACAAAGAGTTTAATGCCACCAATAGCCAAGAAAATGCAGCAGTAAAAGAGAACAGTAAAGCTGAAAGAGCGCCATTTAATAATATTTTTAGCACAACACGAACAGACGCAGCGCCTAACGCTGCATCGAGCACAGAACCTGCAACGCTAAATCAAACGATGAAAGAGGTACAGCAGCTGCAGCAGTCACAAAACTCAAGTAGCAACTCGGCAGCACAGACAAAGCCAACGGTAGATGCTAATCTTCAACAAGCAATTAATATTGCTCGTCATGATGCGGCAAAAGAGCTTAATCAACGTGTTGGGATGATGTTGAACCTGAATAATAAACAAGCTGAAATCAGGCTCGACCCACCAGAGCTTGGGGCGTTGCAAATTCGCATAAAAAGCGATGCTGAGCAAGCTCAGGTGAATTTTGTGGTACAAAACCAACAAGCAAAAGAAATGCTTGAGCAATCTTTACCTAGACTCAGAGAAATGTTGGCCGAGCAGGGTATTGAGCTTGGTGAAAGTCACATTTCACATGGTCAAAGTGAAGGCCAAGAGGGGCAAAGCGATGGCCAGGGTCAATACGGTAGCGGACAACAGGGCAGTGATGATGAGCAAGCAATGGCATCAGGCGCACAACAAAGACAGCAGAGAAATAGTGATTCGGCAATAGATTACTATGCCTAACACCTGCTATTATTGTTACTAATGAAAACTATAAGGGCTTGCTATGGCTGAAGAAAGCGATTTAGAAATAGAAGAAACCGGTGGCTCGAAGAAAAAGCTTATTATCATTATTGCTGCTGTGGTGGTTATTCTCGGCGGTGTCGCAGGGTTCTTTTTATTTTCTGGCTCAGATGCGCCACCAGAGACCTTAGCTGAAGAAACTACGGCATCAGAAGTGCAAGCTGAGCAAAGTAGTTCAGCGGAAATTGGCAGTGCCTTGTATGTTGCTATGCCGAGGCCATTTGTTTTTAATGTACCGGGCGCCAGCCGCGATAGAATCGTGCAGATTAAAGTACAACTGCTGGTGCGTGGAGAAGTAAACGAAGAAGTTGCCAAGAAGCATATTCCGCTTATCGAGGGCACACTACTAAGCGTATTTTCTACTACCACGGCCGATGAGCTGAGTACCAGCGCGGGTAAAGAAACACTGCGTTTGACCGCTTTAGATAAAGTGCAAGCGGCGATGGAAGGCGTTGAGGGTAGCAAGGTGATTGAGCGTGTGCTGTTCACCGGGTTTGTGATGCAATAAGGTAGTATTTGTGAGCGACTTATTATCTCAAGATGAAATCGACGCGCTACTCCATGGAGTAGATGAAGTCGAGGAAGATGAAGCCGTCGAGGGCGAGGAAGGAGAAAGCTCCGGCGCCCTGCAATACGACTTCTCTTCTCAAGATAGGATTGTTCGTGGTCGCATGCCGACGCTGGAAATCGTTAATGAGCGATTTGCCCGACATATGCGAATAAGCCTATTTAATATGATGCGTCGCACCGCCGAAGTGTCGATTAATGGCGTGCAAATGCTGAAATTCGGTGAGTATATTCATACCTTATTTGTGCCAACAAG
Organism: Pseudoalteromonas sp. UG3-2; assembly: GCF_037120705.1. Lineage (NCBI taxonomy): Bacteria > Pseudomonadati > Pseudomonadota > Gammaproteobacteria > Alteromonadales > Pseudoalteromonadaceae > Pseudoalteromonas > Pseudoalteromonas sp. UG3-2. Next base: position 106,979 of record NZ_JAWLJU010000002.1, read on the forward strand.
CCTCAATATGGTGCGCTTCAGACCATTAAAGGGGACTGGGCTTATCACCATGGAAGCCCGCTTGGTGTTTATTCTGGTGGATAACTTTTTTGGTGGCGACGGCCGCTATCATGCCAAAATTGAAGGCCGTGAATTTACCCCCACCGAACGCCGTATTGTACAAATGCTGTTAAAAATAATCTTTGAAGACTACAAAGAAGCATGGGCACCGGTGATGGACGTTTCTTTTGAGTATTTAGACTCTGAAGTTAACCCAGCCATGGCCAACATTGTTTCACCAACAGAGGTGGTGGTGATCAGTTCTTTTCACATTGAGCTTGACGGCGGCGGTGGCGATTTCCATATTTCTTTGCCCTATTCGATGCTGGAACCCATTCGTGAATTACTGGATGCCGGTGTACAGTCGGATACCGAAGACACGGACTTGCGTTGGAGTAAGGCGCTGCGCGATGAAATCATGGATGTTGAAGTGGAGTTATCATCCCAGTTACTGGAAGTTGACTTATCGTTAGAGCAAGTTATGAAGCTGCAAGCAGGTGATGTGATCCCGGTGGAAATGCCAGAGCACGTTACTGTGTTTGTTGAAGAGCTGCCAACCTTTAGAGCGAAAATGGGGCGCTCCCGTGACAACGTAGCACTGCAAATAAGTGAAAAGATAAAACGCCCAGAGTCGGTGAAGTCTGAGCTTCACGTGTTTACTAAAGGCGGTAAAAAGCTCGATTCTGATGCCGAGCTGGCCGAATTAGAAGAAGATCTGCACCTTTCCGAAGGGGTGGATTTAGACTGGTAATAGCAATTGCAAAGCCTTAGCTTAATTGCCAAAACACATGAATTGAGTAAATAGATAACATAATCAGGTAGTAGTTAAATGAGCGATGATCAAGATACTATGGACGAATGGGCAGCGGCTTTGGCCGAAGCGGAAGACGCTGAGTCTGGTAGTGGTGAGCCAGAAGTTGCTGAACTAGATGAGTTACAAGATGCGAATTCATCATTGTCCTCTGATGAAAAACGTAAGCTGGATACCATTTTAGATATTCCGGTTACCATTTCCATGGAAGTGGGCCGTTCTAAAATTAATATCCGCAACCTATTACAGCTAAACCAGGGCTCAGTGGTAGAACTTGACCGCGTGGCTGGTGAGCCACTCGATGTGTTGGTTAACGGCACCTTGATTGCCCACGGTGAAGTGGTTGTGGTGAACGATAAGTTTGGTATTCGTCTCACCGACGTGATAAGCCAAGTTGAGCGGATCAAGAAGTTACGCTAATGGGGCGAGCAATAAACGGCTTCGGTATGTTAGTGCTACTGCTGTTGTCGAGTAGCGCAAATGCTGCGGCGACCAATGACACTAGCGCAAAAGTGGGCGCTGGCACCGCAGGATTAAGTTCTGAGCTACTTTCCATGGGGCTATCATTGGTGTTGGTGATAGCGCTCATTGTGGGCTTGGCATTTATCCTAAAGCGCTTAAACCCCAATATTGTCAACCAAAAAGACTTTAAGGTCGTACGCAGTATTTCACTGGGCACAAAAGAAAGGTTGCTGGTTATTGAGCTTGATAATAAACAACATTTACTCGGAGTTACTCCTAGTAATATCAACTACCTCTATCAACTTGAGACGCCACTCGATGGCTTAAATCAGGCACCTTTTGCCAGTGAATTACAGAAGTTTTTGGCCACTAAGATGACCCCAGCGAATAAAGATAATAAGAAATCCCATGATTAAAACGCTCCTTTTCTCACTGTTGTTATTTTCAGGCTTTGCCTCTGCCGAGGGCATTGAAGCCATTAACGTCACCACTAACCCTGACGGTAGCCAAGAGTACTCGGTAACTTTGCAGGTGCTGGCTATCATGACGGCACTGAGTTTTATACCTGCAGCAGTTATCATGATGACCTCGTTCACCCGGATCATTGTCGTCCTAGCGATTTTGCGCCAAGCCATTGGTTTACAACAGTCTCCTTCCAATCAAATTTTGCTAGGTCTAACGCTGTTTTTAACTTTGTTTATTATGGCTCCTATCTTTTCACAAATTAATGAACAAGCGGTTCAGCCATACATCAATGAAGAGCTCACTTCTATCCAGGCGCTTGAAAAAGCCAAAGAGCCAATGAAGAGCTTTATGCTATCGCAAACTCGGATTAAGGACTTAGAAACCTTCGCCAAAATTGCCGGGTACGATAAGCTTGATAGCCCAGAAGACACACCGTTTATTGTTATTATTCCAGCATTCGTGACGTCTGAATTACAAACCGCCTTTATTATCGGCTTTATGTTCTTTATCCCATTTCTCATCGTTGACTTAGTGGTAGCGAGTGTCTTGATGGCCATGGGTATGATGATGCTCTCCCCGATGATAGTCTCTTTGCCATTTAAGATTATGCTGTTTGTCTTAGTGGATGGTTGGAGCTTAGTTATGGGGACGCTGGCCAGAAGCTTCGGGTTGGGGGTTTAGCGTGGAACCAGAAGTATTTGTTGATATCCTAAGTGGTGCGCTATTTATTGTGATTAAACTCGTGGCAGCGATTGTCGTACCTGGCTTGCTAATTGGTTTGGTGGTGGCGGTCTTCCAAGCGGCCACTTCTATCAACGAACAAACCTTGAGCTTCTTACCGCGACTGATTGTCACCATTGTAGCGCTGATCGTTGGTGGCCATTGGTTTGTCCAAGTGCTGATGGATTATTTCAACACACTGGTACTGCAAATTCCTGAAATCGCGGGGTAAAGATGGAGTTTACCTTTGCTGTGATCATGCAGTGGCTCAGTGACTTTTTGCTGCCACTGGTCAGAATAAGTTCAATGATTATGGTCATGGCGGGCCTCGGTGCGCAAACGGTGCCGGCGCGAATTAAGTTTGCCTTGGCCGTGGTGATCACCTTTGCAGTAGTGCCGGTCCTTCCGAAGTCACAATTTACTGATTTATTCTCTTTTTCCATGATCCTAGTGGTGATCCAAGAGCTTATCACTGGTGTGGCGATTGGCTTTGGCTCATTACTGCTACTCAACACGTTTATTGTTGCAGGCCAAATCCTGGCAATGCAAACTGGCCTTGGCTTTGCTTCCGTGGTGGATCCTGCCAACGGTATGAGTGTCCCGGCGGTGGGTCAGTTTTATTTGATTTTGGCGACATTACTGTTTTTTGTTTATAACGGCCACTTGATGATGATCCAAATGGTGGTATATAGCTTTGAGACTTTTCCTGTGGCTGGAAACTGGTGGTCAGTGGATAAATTTTGGACCATAGTGAACTGGGGCGGCTGGATGTTTTCCACCGCGCTGGCACTGGCGTTGGCGCCATTAACCGCGATGCTTATTATTAATTTGTCTTTTGGTATTATGACCCGGGCAGCGCCGCAAATGAATATTTTCTCAGTAGGCTTCGCCTTTACTTTGGTGGCCGGATTAACCATTATCTGGATGACGTTAGGGAATTTCTTAGCGCAATACGAATTCCAATGGCTAAAAATGACCGAGCTAATGTGTAACTTAGTCGGTTGTACGGTATAGGAGCGCTGTAAATGGCTGAAGATTCGGGTCAAGAACGCACCGAGGAACCCACCCAGAAAAAAATTGACGACTCCAAGAAAAAGGGGCAAGTGGCACGCTCTAAAGAGCTTGGCACGACCTTCGTGCTGATGTTTTCTGCTATCGCGCTGTTAATGTATGGTCCGGGTATAGCCAAAGGGCTCTATAATGTCATGGGTCGCATGCTAACTCTCAATCGTAACGAAACCTATGACACCACCAAAATGTTTGCCCTGTGGGGCGAAGTCTTTGGTGAGTTAATTTTTCCTATGTCGATGTTCGTTTTTATTATCGCCATTGCCGGCATTGTTGGTAATACTTTATTAGGCGGCTTTAACTTTTCTTGGAAAGCTGCCGCCCCTAAAGCCAGTAAAATGTCTCCAGCTAAGGGCATTAAGCGAATGCTGGGGCCGCAAGCCGCTATCGAGCTATTAAAATCAATCTTAAAGTTTGTGCTGGTGGCAGGCTGCGCTATTTTACTGATTAATCTCTACTTCGACGAAATACTGCACCTGAGTATTGAACAGATCCCTGCCAGTATTGAGCATGCCCTAGAAATATTGGCTTGGATGTTTTTGGCCTTGAGTTGTACCATGATCGTTATTTCTGCGATTGATGCGCCGTATCAAAGTTATAATCATCATAAGCAGCTAAAAATGACGCTGCAAGAAGTCAAAGATGAATATAAAAACTCTGAGGGTGATCCACAAATTAAAGCGCGCATTCGCCGTACACAGCGCGAAATGTCCCAACGCAGAATGATGCAAGAAGTGCCTGATGCTGATGTGGTGGTGACCAACCCAACCCATTACTCAGTGGCACTAAAATACGATACTGAAAAGGCCGGCGCCCCTATTGTTATTGCCAAAGGGGTGGATGAACTGGCGATGCAAATACGAAAAATTGCCAAAGGCAACGAAGTACCTATTGTTGAGTCACCGATACTAACTCGTTCTTTATATCACACCACAGAAGTGGGCGATCAAATTCCAGAGCAATTGTTTACCGCGGTGGCACAAGTACTGGCCTATGTTTTCCAGCTGAGCCGTTTCCAAAAAGGCAGAGGCAAGCGACCGACCGCACTGAGTAAAGATTTGCCTATCCCAGATGATCTGAAGCACTAATCGCGAACATAAAAGAGTATTTCGCTGGCGAGTTTACCCTGAACCCCACAGGGTAGAAGCATCGCTCTCGACACCATTATTTAGCTGCAACCCGGCTTCCTTAATTCAGTAAAATAGATTGCATACAAGCACTGACGACACACTTGGAATATATATTGCTTTATTCACTGTGTGTCAATTTTTTGCATGTGTTAAGTTATGGAATTTAAAGCGGTTTTAGAACAACTCAATCGAGATAAAAAAGAATATGCTAAGGGCGTTGGTACTCCATTGCTGGTACTTGCGGCCTTGGGTATGGTGATTTTACCGTTACCGCCATTCTTACTCGACATTCTTTTTTCTTTCAATATAGCACTTGCACTGGTGGTTCTTTTAGTCACGGTTTACACCATGAAACCACTGGAATTTGGCATGTTCCCGGCGGTGTTGCTAATCGCCACCATTATGCGCTTAGCACTGAATGTTGCCAGTACTCGAGTGGTACTACTAGAAGGTCATACTGGTGGGGACGCTGCAGGTAAAGTGATCGAGGCTTTTGGTAGCGTGGTGATTGGCGGTAACTACGCCGTTGGTTTGGTGGTGTTCCTTATTCTTATCATCATTAACTTCGTGGTTATTACCAAAGGTGCCGGGCGGATTTCGGAAGTGTCTGCACGTTTTACCCTGGATGCCATGCCTGGTAAACAAATGGCCATTGATGCCGACTTAAATGCTGGCTTCATCTCTGCTGAAGAGGCCAGAACTCGTCGTGATGAAGTAACTCGAGAGGCTGACTTCTATGGCTCGATGGATGGTGCCAGTAAATTCGTTAAAGGCGATGCCATTGCGGGGATAGTGATCCTAGCAATTAATATCATCGGTGGCTTATTTGTTGGTATGATCCAACACGACTTAACTTTTGGTCGGGCCATGGAAGTGTATACCATGCTGACCATAGGGGATGGCCTGGTTGCACAGATTCCTTCTTTATTGTTGTCGATTGGTACTGCCATTGTTGTGACGCGACAAAACGAGTCGCACAACATGGGCGATCAATTTAAAACTCAGTTAGGCAATGAAAAATCACTGTTTATTGCCTCTGGGATCCTTATCACTATGGGTCTCGTCCCTGGCATGCCTCATGTGGCTTTTTTAAGTTTAGGCGCGCTGCTTGGCTATATTGCGTATTACACTCAGCAACAAAAGAAAAAAGCGGAAATCGAGAAAGCCGAACAAGAAGCCAGCGGAGCTCAGGGCAAAGGCGCGCAACAGCAAGAACAAAAAGAGCTGGGCTGGGACGATGTGCAGCCGGTTGATGTGATCGGACTTGAGGTGGGCTACCGACTCATTCCTTTGGTTGACCAAGCACAAGGTGGCGAGCTATTAAGTCGCATTAAAGGGGTTCGTAAGAAGCTTTCGCAAGAGTTGGGCTTCTTGGTGCCACCAGTGCATATCCGCGATAACTTAGAGCTCGATCCCAATGCCTACAATATTACTCTAATGGGCGTGGGCTCAGGAAACGGTGAACTGAAACATGGTGATGAATTAGCCATTAATCCCGGCCAAGTATTTGGCCCCATTAAAGGCATTGAAACCAAAGATCCGGCGTTTGGTTTGGATGCAGTATGGATTAAGCCGGATCAGAAAGACGAAGCGCACTCATTGGGCTACACAGTGGTGGATGCTGCAACCGTGGTGGCCACTCACATTAGTCAGTTGCTAACCAACAATGCTTCATTGTTGCTGGGCCATGAAGAAGTGCAAAACCTACTCGATATGCTCGCCAAGAGCCACCCACGTTTAGTGGAAGGACTCGTGCCGGATATTCTACCGCTAACAACAGTGGTAAAAGTACTGCAAAACTTACTCAATGAAGGCGTAGCCATTCGCGATATGCGCTCTATTGTTCAGACCCTAGTTGAGTATGGTCCAAGAAGCCAAGACCCCGATGTACTTACGGCTGCAGTGCGAATTTCACTGCGCAGATTAATCGTTCAAGACGCGGTTGGCGGCGAAGAAGAAATCCCTGTCATAACATTGGCGCCTGAGTTGGAACAGATGTTGCATCAGTCACTTCAGAACGCAGGTGATGAGGGGGCAGGTATCGAACCTGGCTTGGCGGAGCGGCTTCAAGAGTCATTACGAGAAGCGCACCATAACCAAGAAATGCTAGGTGACCCGTCCATCTTATTAACCTCAGGTATGTTAAGAAGTGTGCTATCTCGATTTGTTAAACACACTATCCCGGGCTTAAGAGTGATGTCGTATCAAGAAGTACCGGAAGAAAGACAAATCAAGATTGTGAGCTCGGTTGGACAATAGAGGATAAAGGGGCTGTAACATGAAAATTAAACGTTTTTTCGCAAAAGATATGCGTACGGCTTTAAATGAAGTGAAAGAAGAGTTAGGCGCGGATGCGGTTATCATGTCTAACAAAAAGCTGGCTGACGGTGTTGAAATTGTTGCCGCTGTGGATAATGACCGTGCTGCAGCGCCTAAGCCCCAATCACCAGCGCCTGCTACAAACAACGAAGCGCCAGCTAAACAACAGCCTAGTCGTTTTGTACGCCCTGAGCCACGTCAAGCGCAACCGAGCAAACAAGCGCAAGTGGCTGATAGCTTAGAAGCCTTGTTAGAGCGCCAAGCTCCACGGCCGCGTTCACCAGAATTGGCGTCAATGTTTTCACAGTCTGGTATTGATACTGAGCAAATGTTGGCGACAAAGCAAGAACCTCAGCGTCAACCACAACGCTCAGCTCAACCGAGTTATCACAGCAAGCCGCAACCAAGTCGCCAATCTTTTGACTTTGAAGACGATGACTTTGCCGAGTCGCAAAGCTGGTCGGAATCGGATGACTTAGACAGTGGTTTTGGCGATGAGCCAGCGCCAAGTCAGCGCGCTAAGGGCGATGAAATGAGCGACATGCGTGAAGAAATGAATGCCATTCGTCAGCTCCTAGAACATCAAGTTTCAGGATTAATGAGACAGGAAATGGCGCGCCGCGACCCAACTCGTGCATGCTTAGTTGACCGCTTAGAAGGCATGGGGATCGATAAAGATGTGGCAGAGCAAATGGCCTGCTTTATTCCCGATGATGTGTCACGCAAAGAAGCCTGGAATGCATTGTTAAACATGGTGATCAATCAAATGCACACCACCAACAACGACATTCTACGACAAGGTGGGGTGTTTGCTATGGTAGGTCCTACCGGCGTTGGTAAAACCACCACAGTAGCGAAGTTAGCTGCTCTTGGGGCACAAAAATATGGTGCCGATAAAGTTGCCCTGATCACCACAGACACTTACAGAATTGGCGCTTACGAGCAACTGGCCACGTACGGTCGCATTATTGGTTGCCCGGTTAAGCAAGTGAAAGATGCCAATGAACTTGCAGAAGTGCTTTATCATTTACGCAATAAGCGTCTAGTATTAATAGATACAGCCGGAATGAGCCAAAGAGATTTGCGCTTAACTGAGCAGTTAAATACACTTATGCGCAGTGCCCGCGTGGATATTCGTAGTTATCTTGTATTGAGTGCTACGGCGCAAATGAACGTGCTTCAAGAAACCGTAAGACACTTCAAAAAAGTAAATTTAAGTGGCTGTATTTTCACAAAACTTGATGAAAGTCTAAGTTTGGGCGAGATTATTAGTATTGCGATTCAAAATCGCTTGCCAATAGGGTATCTTACTAACGGTCAGCGAGTGCCAGAAGACATTCGCGTCGCAAATGCTCAAAAGCTAGTCAAAAAAGCCGAGCAATTGTATTTAAAAAGAATAAAAGCACAGCACTCTCGACGTGTACCTGTAGCGTCAGAGTCAGTAGGAATGTATGATTAACACAGTTTTAGATCAAGCAAGTGGCCTGCGAAAAATGAGTCAAAGTAGCAACCAAGGTGTAAAAGTGATAGCCGTTACCGGTGGCAAGGGAGGCGTTGGTAAAACCAATGTTTCATTAAACACGGCCATCGCAATGGGACAGCAGGGCCAGCGAGTATTGGTGTTGGATGCCGACTTAGGCTTGGCAAACTGTGATGTCATGTTAGGCCTTAGGGTTGAGAAAAACTTATCTCATGTGTTATCAGGTGAGTGCGAATTAGAAGAAATTTTAGTGGAAGGCCCCGCTGGGATTAAAATTGTGCCAGCAACGTCAGGCTCGCAAAATATGGTTGAGCTGACCCCAGCGGAACATGCTGGTTTAATTCGAGCATTCAGTGAGCTTGATAGCCACTTTGACGTATTAATTGTTGACACCGCAGCAGGTATCTCTGACATGGTGTTAAGCTTTTCCCGCGCTGCCCAAGATGTGGTTGTGGTGGTGTGTGACGAACCTACCTCCATTACGGACGCTTACGCGCTAATTAAAGTGCTCAGTCGTGAGCACGGTGTCTATCGTTTTAAAATTGTTGCAAATATGGTGCGTAGCTTGCGTGAGGGACAAGAGTTGTTTGCTAAACTCTCCAAAGTAACGGACCGATTTTTAGATGTTGCCCTAGAGCTAGTGGCAACCGTGCCATTTGATGAAAACATGCGAAAATCGTCGCGGCGGCAAAAGGCCATCGTCGATTTATTTCCAAGCTCACCAGCGGCTGTGGCAATTAAAGGATTGGCATCGAAAGCGGTTAAATGGCCTGTTCCACATCAACCTTCCGGTCATTTAGAATTTTTTATTGAGCAATTAGTGAATGGGTAATTATGGCTTCACCGGTCAATAGAGCGGCGGGATATCAAACTACAGACCACATCCATAAAGTGGTCGAACGGCATGCACCTCTGGTAAAAAAAGTGGCATGTCACCTCATCGCTCGACTTCCGGCTAGTGTGCAACTGGATGATCTAATCCAGTCGGGCATGATTGGGTTAATTGAAGCCACAAAGAATTTTGATGCCAGTAAAGGAGCCAGCTTTGAAACCTTTGCTGGCATTCGTATTCGTGGCGCTATGCTGGATGAAATGCGGCGTGGCGACTGGGCGCCCCGCTCGGTTCATAAGAACAGTCGAATGGTAGCTGAAGCCATATCAGAGCTTGAAGCAAGCCTCGGGCGAGAGCCAAAAGACACTGAAATCGCTGAAAAACTTGATATTACGCTAGATGAGTACCATCATATTTTACATGATGTAAATGCCAGCAAAGTCATAGGGATTGAGGATTTAGGGGTAGATGAAGATGTCATAACCCCTGCCAACAGCGACTTTGCGCTAGACAAACCGTTTAATAACGTTAAAAATGAACGTTTTAATTCGTCTTTAGTGGAAGCGATAAAATCCTTACCAGAGCGCGATGCGATGGTGTTGTCACTTTACTATAACGATGAAATGAATTTAAAAGAGATTGGCGCCATTCTCGATGTCAGTGAATCTCGAGTAAGTCAAATTCACGGTCAGGCAATGATTAAGCTAAAAGCAAAAATCAATGACTGGATAAATTAAAGTAAATAAATAGTTGGGTTCGAACCTCACTGGAGGAAGTTTTGGATAAGAACATGAAAATTCTCGTGGTTGATGATTTCTCTACTATGAGAAGAATAATCAAAAACCTATTAAGAGATTTAGGCTTTACCAATGTTCAAGAAGCTGATGATGGTAGTACAGCACTTCCGATGCTACAAAATCAGGAGTTTGACTTTGTAGTCACTGATTGGAATATGCCAGGAATGCAGGGCATTGACCTGCTGCGCGCCATTCGTGCAGATGAGAAGTTAAAACACATTCCAGTGCTAATGGTAACGGCGGAAGCAAAAAAAGAGCAGATCGTAGCGGCGGCGCAAGCTGGGGTAAATGGCTACATCGTTAAACCGTTCACAGCAGGTACACTGAAGACCAAGCTTGAAAAAGTATTTGAGCGGTTAGGCTAACAGCAAGGGGGAATGGCCTATGTCTGTGAATGCTGCGCCTCAAATCACACTTGAACAAGCAAAACAGCTAGTAGAGTATCTCGAGCAAGGTGAGCAAGAAAAAGCTGACCAACTTATTTTAGAGGCTGCAAACAAAGAGCAATCTGAGCTTTTCGCTGAGGTCGGTAAGTTGACTCGTCAACTTCATGAGTCGTTAAAAAACTTCGAGCTAGACACGCGACTGGCTGACCTTACCACAGAGGCCATACCGGATGCCAAGCAGCGTTTAAATTACGTCATGGAACTGACGGAGAGCGCTGCCAACAAAACCATGGACGCGGTGGAAGAAAGCTTGCCCTTAGCACAAGATTTGGCCGAAGAAATAGCACAAATAAAGCCCACATGGGATCGCCTAATGAATCGAGATATCGAGCTTGGCGAGTTTAAATCTCTGTGTCACGATCTTGACAGCTTTATGCAGTCGTCTAAAACCCGTACCGATGAACTACAAAGCTTGATGACCAATGTGTTGATGGCCCAAGATTATCAAGATTTGACGGGCCAGGTAATTCGACGCGTTATTGAGCTGGTAAGAGAAGTCGAAGACAGTCTCATCAACCTATTAACTGTTTTCAGCAATGGCGATGAAGAACAGTTACGGGCACAAACGAAAGAAAATGAAGTAAAAACAGCAGAGACTGTCAATGAATTGTCTGGGCCTGAAGGCCCTATTATTGATGCTGAATCGCGAGACGACGTGGTATCAGGTCAAGATGAAGTCGATGACTTGTTATCTAGTTTAGGCTTCTAGTTGGAGAATGAGAGTATGAGCTTTGAAGTCGATGAAGATATCCTCCAGGACTTTCTAGTTGAAGCGGGTGAAATTCTAGAGTTACTATCAGAACAGCTTGTTGAACTAGAAAACAATCCTGAAGATAAGGAACTTCTCAACGCAATTTTCCGTGGCTTCCATACCGTGAAAGGGGGCGCTGGGTTCTTAGGCATGACAGAACTGGTCGATGCCTGCCATGGTGCGGAAAACGTGTTTGATACCTTACGACAAGGTCAAAGAACAGTCACCTCTGAGTTAATGGACGTTATCTTGCAAGCGCTTGATACCATTAATGAGATGTTTTCGTGTATTCAAAGTCGTGAAGAACCAGAAGCGGCCGATCCAGAGTTACTGAAAACGCTACATAAGCTCAGCCAACCAGAGTCAGAAGATGAAGCTGCCGTAGAAGCGCCAGCTGCAGCAACTGACCCAGAACCCGAACCTGACCCCGAACCCGAGAGCCCTGCAGTAAGCGCAGACGACGTGCTGTTTGATATGGATGACAGTGGCGGCGATGATGCGGGTGGTATTGACGAAATTACCGAAGAAGAATTTGAAAACCTACTAGATGAGCTCCATGGCTCAGGTAAAGGGCCTGCACCGACTTCCTCTCAACCAGCTGAACAAGACCAAACTGGTAGCGACGACGGCGATATTACCGATGATGAATTTGACAGTCTATTGGACGAGCTGCATGGCGTAGGTAAATTTGGTGGAGCCACCAATGTTGAGCCACCCCCAGCCGCTCCAGAGCCGCCAGCGGCAAGCCCCAGCTCTGGCTCTGATGACGATGAAGAAATTACCGACGATGAGTTCGAGGCGCTGCTAGATGAATTACATGGTAAGGGCGGGGCGCCAAAGCCGGTAGACGAGCCTGCTCCAGCGCAGCCCAGCAAACCAGAGCCTGCGGCAGCGAAACCAGCGCCAAAGCCTGAGCCGAAGCCGGCTGTAAAACCCGCCGCAAAACCGGAACCGCAAGCCGCTAAGCCCACTGAAGCCCCAGCTGCCGAGCCGAAAAAAGCCGCTGCTGCGCCAGCTAAAAAGCCAGCGCCACAGGCAGAAACCACCGTTCGCGTTGATACTAGCCGGTTAGACGAAATCATGAATATGGTGGGTGAGCTGGTGCTGGTGCGTAATCGCTTGGTGAGCTTAGCCAATAACAGCAACAGCGAGAGCATGGGCAAAGCCATTTCTAATTTGGATGTGGTTACGGCTGATTTGCAAGGCGCGGTGATGAAAACACGGATGCAGCCAATCAAAAAAGTATTTGGCCGCTTCCCACGCGTAGTAAGAGACCTAGCTCGAAGCCTGAAAAAAGAAATAAACTTGGTCTTAGAAGGTGAAGACACCGATTTAGATAAAAACCTTGTGGAAGCACTGGCCGACCCATTGGTTCACTTAGTTCGTAACTCAGTTGACCACGGCATCGAAATGCCAGACATTCGAGAAGCCGCAGGCAAACCAAGAACGGGTACGGTCACTTTATCTGCGTCGCAAGAGGGCGATCATATCCTGCTAACCATCCGCGACGATGGTGCCGGTATGGATGCTGAGAAACTTAAGAAAATAGCCATCAGCAAAGGCGTGATTGACTCGGATCAAGCCAGCCGTTTATCCGATACCGAAGCGTACAACCTGATTTTTGCACCGGGCTTCTCCACCAAAGAGGAGATTTCAGATATTTCTGGCCGTGGTGTTGGCATGGATGTCGTTAAGACCAAAATCACGCAGCTAAATGGTCAGGTCAATATACAGTCTGAGTTAGGCGTTGGTACGGTATTGGAAATTAAAGTGCCGTTGACCTTAGCTATTTTGCCGACCTTAATGGTGATGGTAGGCGAGCAGACATTTGCCTTGCCGCTGGCCGCGGTAAGCGAAATTTTCCATTTAGACTTAACCAAGACCAATGTAGTGGATGGTCAGCTCACCATCATTGTGCGTGAAAAAGCCATTCCACTGTTCTACCTCGAGCACTGGTTAGTAAAAGGTGCAGACAGAACTATGCGCAAAGCCGAAGGGCATGTTGTGATTGCCCAAATCGGTACTAAGCAGGTGGGCTTTGTGGTGGACTCACTCATTGGTCAAGAAGAAGTTGTGATTAAGCCTTTGGATGCATTATTACAAGGAACGCCTGGTATGGCTGGCGCAACCATCACGTCAGATGGCGGTATCGCCTTAATCCTTGATGTGCCCAATTTATTAAAGCACTACGCATAATCATTTTATGGCGTAGTTCGAATTCTAGAGCAGCGAGAGCTGCTCTGCTGTAGAGCAAATTAAAGAGCGTTGCCAATGGCAGTTAAAGTGTTAGTCGTAGACGACTCCAGTTTTTTTCGTCGTCGAGTTAGTGAAATACTAGAAAAAGACAGTGGCATAGAGGTCATTGATTTTGCAGTAAATGGCAAAGAAGCAGTAGACAAAGCGGCTTCATTGCGTCCTGATGTAATCACCATGGATGTGGAAATGCCGGTGTTGGATGGCATTAGTGCTGTGAAACAAATCATGCAAGCCTCTCCCACGCCAATTTTGATGTTTTCTTCGTTAACCCGAGAAGGTGCTAGTGCGACGCTGGATGCACTTGAAGCGGGCGCCGTCGACTTCCTCCCGAAAAAGTTTGAAGACATTGCCAGGAACAGCGAAGAGGCAATCAAGTCGCTGCAAAATAAGGTCAAAGAAATTGGTCGTAAGCGTGTTAGTCGCTTTACTCGCCCAAGTTCCCCAGCACCAGCTAAGCGCTCGGAGCCTAACATTGCGACCAGACAAACGCCTACTCGCCAAACTGTGCCGCAACCGGACAGAACGTTTCAGCGCAGCGGCAGTGGTGCCAGTAGTAGCCAAGTAAAAGCATCGGGCAAAAAGTATGGCCTAGTGGCAATTGGCACTTCAACGGGTGGGCCAGTGGCATTGCAAACCATCTTAACGCAAATTCCAGCGAACTTTCCTCACCCGATTTTGCTTGTGCAACACATGCCAGCAGCATTTACACCAGCGTTTGCTGCGCGACTGAATAGCTTGTGTAAGATAAAAGTTAAAGAAGCAGAGCAAGGTGATCGCTTGAAGCCTGGTATGGCGTACTTGGCACCCGGTGGTAAGCAAATGATGGTTGAAAGCCGAGGGGGAGCTAAAACACTGAAAGTGTTCGAAGATGATAGCCCTAGAATTACGTATAAGCCCAGTGTTGACGTCACCTTTGCCAGTGTGGCTAAAGCTTATGGCGGCGACGCCTTAGCCATTGTACTCACCGGTATGGGAGCCGACGGTCGTGATGGTGCGCGGATGTTAAAACAAGTGGGCGCTACTATCTGGGCGCAAGACGAAGCAACCTGTGTGGTTTATGGTATGCCGCAAGCGGTGGCCAGTGCGGGGCTTGCTGCAGATAACATTGCCCTTAATGATTTTGCTTTGCGTATTAATAAAGAAGCTGGTAATGGTTAATGCCATAGTGAATAATGCCTTACATAAGCCAAGCAAGGCAGTTTAAGCTTGTTAAAAATCATGATAATAAAGCGCTAAGAGTAAGGGTCAAACAGTGAAGATTTGGACGGTAGCTAATCAAAAGGGCGGAGTAGGAAAAACGACGACCACGGTTAGCCTTGGTGGTATTTTAGCTGAGCAAGGTTATAAAGTGCTGCTGATCGATACCGACCCTCATGCTTCACTGACTTATTATTTTGGCATCGACTCTGAAGAGCTTGAGGTCAGTGTTTACGATATATTTGCCCGTGGCAATAGCATGACCAGTGAGGAAATCTTACAGTCTTTGTGTCCATCCACCATTGAAAACCTTGATATTTTGCCCGCGACCATGGCAATCGCTACTTTGGATAGAAGTATGGGTAGCAAAACGGGGATGGGGCTAATTCTGAAAAAGTCTTTAGAAAAAATTGCCAGTGAATACGACTACGCGATTTTAGATTGTCCGCCGGTGCTGGGAGTATTGATGGTGAACGCATTGGCCGCCAGCGAGCGTATTTTAGTGCCAGTGCAAACTGAGTTTTTAGCACTGAAAGGGTTAGATAGGATGATGCGCACGATGGAGCTTATGCAAAGCTCACAACATAAGCAGTATCAATATACTATTATACCTACTATGTACGATAAACGGACCAAAGCTTCATTGGAGGCATATAAAACCTTAGTGGCAAATTATAAAGACGCAGTTTGGCCTGGCGTAGTGCCAGTCGACACTAAATTCCGTGATGCCAGTTTGGCGCAACAAGTGCCAGTGCAGTTCTGCCCGAAGTCACGGGGCGTTTTTGCCTACCGAGCATTACTCGACTATTTGCAGCAACTGGGCTAGAAGAAAGATGACTAAGCATTTGTTTGCTAACGAAAAGGTGATGAAACAATACCTTGGGGCGCTACTGCAAGAAGAGCCTGAGGAAGTCAGCCATGAGCTTAATCCGGTCGCTAAGTTGTTAGAGCAGGTCACAGAGCCGCAGCCACAGAGCCAAGCGGATCCGGTCGTGACCACGCCTGAACCAGAGCCTAAGCCAGAGGGAGTCATTGCACCTGTAGAGCTTAAAAGCGCTGAAACAATTGATAGTAAATCACCTCAAGATCTTGAAGTCACTGAAAATACATCTATTATCAAAGAAGATACCAGCAGTGATAGCAATGCGGCTCGTGAAGCATATCAAGATGGAGAGTTTCAAGCTCTATTTTTTGAGGTGGCTGGACTGACCCTTGCCGTGCCACTAAGAGCACTTGGGGGAATTCATCAGTTAGGTGAAGTAACTCAACTGTTTGGTAAGCCGAGCTGGTTTAAAGGCGTAATGCTGAATCGCGAGGAAAAGCTGAGTGTGGTAGATACTGCAAGATGGGTAATGCCAGAAAAGTTTACTCCAGAGCTTGAGCAGAGCCTAGATTATCAATACCTGATAACCTTGGGTGACAGTAATTGGGGCTTGCTAGCAGAGAAGCTAGTCAATAACTTGACACTTAAGCCAGAAGATATAAAGTGGCGCACCGGAGATGGCAAAAGGCCATGGTTAGCTGGCGTTATCAAAGAGAAAATGTGCGCACTAATAGACGTAGAAAATTTAAACCTTTTGCTAGAACAAGGCCTCGATAGTCGAGAGCAGTAGCTAGTATATTGATGGAGTGAAACCATGAGCCAAGATAGACTACTTTCTGCAGACAAAAATGCTGATAGTAATGACGAAGTGTTGCAGTGGGTTACCTATAAGCTTGAGGAGGAAACTTACGGCATTAACGTAATGCAAGTACAAGAGGTATTGCGCTACACCGAAATTGCGCCAGTACCCGGTGCTCCAAGTTACGTTTTAGGCATTATTAACTTACGCGGCAACGTCGTCACTGTAATTGACACCCGTGCACGCTTTGGTCTGCCTAGTGCAGAAGTCACGGATAACTCACGTATCGTGATCATTGAAGCCGAAAAGCAAGTTATCGGTATCTTAGTCGATAGCGTAGCCGAAGTGGTTTATCTTAAGAGCTCTGAAATTGACAGTGCACCAAACATTGGCACTGAAGAGAGTGCTAAGTTTATCCAAGGTGTTTCTAATCGCGAAGGCGAGTTACTTATCCTAGTTGACTTAAACAAATTACTCAGTGATGAAGAGTGGGATGAGTTGAGCCATATATAAATGTTGCAGGCAGTAAATACAGACACCGTTTTATTCATCATCTCTGTGGCCTCAAGCGCGCTAGTACTAGCTTGCTTGGGGTTTATTTTTAGTTTGAGTAAAAAGCTCAACCTCACGCAACGAAAAGCGCTTCAGATAGAAAAAACATTTCAAGCTTCTGAGCAGCAAGTGGCTATTTTACGCAGTGAAATTGCTGAACTTAGGGCAAGCATAACGAGTATAGGCAAGCGTGCGGTGAATACCGAACAAGAACTGCATGAGCTTGCCAATCAGCAGGCTGCACAGAAATATGATGACCCGGACGCCAAAATATATTCTCGTGCAGTGAAAATGGTAGAGCTTGGAGCTGATATTGAAGAAATCATGCGTGAGTGTGAGTTGCCCAGAGCCGAAGCTGAACTATTAATGTCTTTACACAACAAAAGCTAACCACCTTGCCAATAAGCCTAGTGTGGATCACTAGGCTTTAACGTCTAACTTATCCCTAAATCCTTGCCACCCTGGTGGAAACTTACCTTGCATGATGTAGGAAAAAGCAATCAGCTCAGCGATAACGTAATAGAGTTCGCGGGGAATTTCTTGCTGTAACTCAAGTGCGCTAAGGGTTTTACTTAATGCCTCATCTTCGTGGATCATGATGTTTTTTTCTTTTGCCAGCGCGATGATCTCTTCGGCCAACTCACCATAGCCTTTAAAGGTGACTTGGGGGGCGCTACCTGCTTCATACAGCAGACCAATGGCAGACTTTTGACTCATGGCGTTAGACCTTTATATTGATAATAGCATGTTCATTGAAAAACTTGTCCTGAAAACTCTGCTCTTCTCGCAGACCAATTTCCGCCACCTGCAAGCCATGAGAAGCAAGCTTGCTGCGTAGGGCTGCTAAATGAGGCTCCGCCATTTGTTTAACACTGTTAGAGGTGGCAATTAATGCGCACTCTACGGCTTTGTCCATTAATTCGGCCTGGGCATGGATCTGACCTTGGGCGGCGAAATCGAAGCACAGTCGCACAAACCAGACTGATTTTTCGGGCATTCCCGCTTTAGCGGGCTTGTTATAGTGCCCGATTTGTAACTGTGTTTGCTGTTGTTCTGGGGGCGTTTTATTAGGAAACAGCAGGTTGATGATCAGCTGAGCATCACTGTCTTGCTTACTTTGTGGCGTGCTGGACAGCTGACTGACGCTGGGTTGCAATTGATTTTGTAATTGCCCCAATTCTGCTAGCAGCTCACGGGCCTGTGGTTGCTGCATTAGCTCGCTGACATTTTTTGCTGAAATATTTTTTACTTGTGGCAGCAAGGTTTCCAGTAGGGCCTGCACCTTGCTTTCATTGGCTGTATTTGCAGCGCCACTGGCACTGGTTTGGCTTCCTAATAACACCACTAAAAGGCGCTCTAGTAGTTGGCTGAAGCTAGACTGATGCAGTTGTGATGGAGTGTTAGTGAATGCGCTGATCCCCAACTGGCTATCAAGTTGCTGTTTAATTGCCATTGCAGTGCTTGATTGTGCGTCTACCATTCTTGTAAAAGCCTGTTGCACCAGTTTATTTAATTCCGGCATTTGCTTTAGGGTGTCAGCAGATTGGTATTTCTGTAACAGCTCCGCTGTGACTTGGGTGTTTGGCTTGGCGACGGTTTCTATCTTATCAGGCTGTGGTTTTAGATTGAGAAGTGACTCAATGACGCCTTGTTTTTTGTCGGTGGTAAAGGTAACGGCCTGCGGCAGGCTCTCTGCCACTGGCTTCGCTTGTTTAGTCACTTCCTGTGAATGCGTTTGCGGAGTCTGGGCTACGGTTTTGCCAGCAATATACATGGGGCTATTGAGTTGCTTAATTAGTTGTTGTAACGATTGGTTTGTCTTGCTTGGTGAGTGGTTACTTACTGTGTTTAATAACTCTGTAAGCCCCTGTAGTCGAGTCGAGAAGTCGATTGGCGGTGCTTGAAATTGCAGCGACGGCTTTGCGGCTTGGTGGCTGAGGTAACTGGCAACCGCATGGCGCAACGATTCGTTGCTTGCTACTTGAGGTTGTGTATGGGATTGCTGAGCACCTTTTGGTGACACTATCTGGCGAATACTATCAAATAGCTGCTGGATTGCCGGTTGTTGCGGTTTTAGCTGTGTCAGGCTAACTTTCTCATTACCAAAAGGGAGCAGTGAAGCCGTTTGTACAGGTGATTTTATTTGTACATTTTCCGTGCTTTGCTGGGTATTAGTTGTGTTTAGCGATTGCGCTTTTGTCGTGCTTTTCACGTTGCTAGATGTGTCTAGCGATTGCGCTTTTGTCGCGCTTTGCACGTTACTCGTTGTCTTTAACGGTTGTACTCTTGTTAAACTTAGCTCTTTTCCAATGACATCTAGCGACTGTGTTTGCGCCTGTTGTGGGGCACCAAAAGGCTTATTAATAAGTGACTTTAACGCCGTAATAACCTGCGACTTGATTTGCTGCAATGTCACCTCGAGTAGAGGAGTTTGGTACGGCAGCGTTGCTCTGGTGGTTGCCTGTGTACTATTGGGCTTAACCGCAGAGGGTGGGCTGTCGAGTTGTTGAAGTAGTTGCGAAACCGGTTTTTGTGCGATGACCTTGATGTTTTGAGCGGTCTTAGTCAAGTCAATACCATTGACATTGCTTTGTAGCTTCGCTGGCTGCCACTTGCTTGATATTGGCCAATTACTTCTCGCCGCAGTGAAGTTCAAAATGGTGTTGTTCACCTTCACATCGAGCGCTTTTAAACCGGCTTTTAGATCGACCGTTGGTAATTGCTGAGCAATTAACTTGGCAATAGCTGAGTTAGCCAGTTTAGTGCTAAAGAGTGGATCTTTAAACTGGTTAAAGAGCTCAAGTGTAAAGCTATGTTGACTTGGCGACAGCTGGGCAATCAGCTTCTGCTCTTGCGCTAACATGGTCATTACCGCTTTAGGTAAAGGGATTGATAAATCGAGCTGCTTAATGGTTAAGCCATGTTTGTTTGCCGTCGCTATGGCCTGTAATGGTTGCGCTGCAGAATGCCCTTTGACAGCAGCAAGTAACTCAAAGAGTTGTTTAGCAAGAACCAGTTGCGCCTGGGCTTGATTGCTTTTGAGGGTAATGACTTTACCGCTCTCATCAACCGATACCATGGCTTCTTCGAGCTGTTGCGGTTGTGCAGGCGCCGATTTAAGCGACAATTGAATGGTCTGCAAACGACCCTCAATAGCGACATCCATTTTTAATTTATCACCACTAATAACAATATTTTTGGCATGAAAAGGCTGCTTGCTGGGAAGCGAGATAAGCGCGTTGGCTTTGTTACTGCTCTCTAGTTCAAGAGCCTGTCCAGAGTTAATTGTTGTTGGCAGCTTATTCATTATTTTAAATCAATTTTTCGCTAATCGTTGGCGTCAGATTATTCGTATTACCATACCATTATGTTAGACTAACGCCCAATTTTAGGTAAAGAGAAGCCCAAGTTTGCTAGAGATAGACGCCGTTACTTGTACCAAACAGGAAAGATGCTTGTTTGAGGCATTAAGTTTCACTCTCCATGCGGGGCAAATCATGCAAATTGAAGGCCCAAATGGTGCCGGAAAAACCTCGCTATTGCGGATCATCGCTGGTTTTGCTCGTGCCGATGAAGGACAGATCCGTTATCAAGGTGTTGATGTCCGTCAAGACTACGATACTTTCGCTAGTGAATTACTGTTTATCGGCCATAAAACTGGGGTGAATCAGCAGCTCAGTGCTTACGAGAATGTTCAGCATTGGCTGAGTGTCCACGGTGGCAAAGCCAATGAAGACAGCGTTTATGAACTGCTGGCGAAATTGGGTTTGATTGGTCTTGAAGACGTGCCAGTGCGCACCTTGTCAGCGGGTCAGCAGCGCCGCGTCGCACTAGTAAGACTGTGGCTTAACCAAGCTAAGCTGTGGGTGCTGGATGAGCCTTTTACCGCACTCGACAAAAAGGGTGTTGCCATGTTGCAGACCCAATTCCAAGGGCACTTAGACCAAGGTGGGGCGATTTTATTAACCACGCACCAAGATCTCACCGCGCACTTTGCTCAATTACAAACCTTGACGTTGGAGTACCGTTTGTAATGCAACCTCATCATTCTTATTGGCTGGCGTTTAAATCCGTCTACAGTAAAGACGTGACCTTGGCGTTTCGCCAACGGGCTGAAATCGTCAATCCATTATTGTTTTTCCTCATCGTGATTACTTTATTTCCTATTGCTATTGGCCCAGAACCTGGGTTATTGGCTAGAATGGCGCCTGGAGTGATTTGGGTGGCGGCATTATTGTCCACCATGTTGGGACTGGATAAAATGTTCCGCGACGATTACCATGACGGTTCATTGGAGCAGTTGATTGCCTCACCTTATCCCTTATCCTTGTCAGTCCTAGCTAAAGTGGCTGCACATTGGACCGTAAGTGGATTGCCCATGGTGATCTTAGCGCCATTGTTTGCGCTATTGATGAATTTAGAGTCACAGTCTTTAAATGCCACGGTATTTACCTTGTTAATAGGCACGCCGTTGTTGAGTTTTATTGGGGCCATTGGCGCAGGGTTGACCGTTGCGCTACAAAAGGGCGGTATTTTGATGAGTTTATTGGTCTTACCGCTTTATATCCCCGTACTGATTTTTGCAACATCCGCCATCGATACCAGTAGTATGTCTTTAGATTATGGTGGTCAGCTTGCAATCCTTGGTGCCATGCTTGCCGTCGCAGTCGTTGCCGCACCAATTGCCATATCGTCAGCATTAAAAGTGAGTATAAGTTAAAATGTGGAAGTGGTTACATCCTTATGCCAAAGCGGAGCGTGCTTACCAATTGTGTAACACCTTGCTTCCTTACTTTACCGTGATTGCGGTGGTGGGTCTTGTGGTTGGTTGGGTTTGGGGGTTAGCCTATGCGCCTGCCGACTACCAGCAAAAAGACAGCTATCGTATTATCTTTATTCATGTGCCTTCAGCCATTTGGTCTATGGGGGCGTATTCCTCTATGGCCATTGCCGCGGTCGTTGCGCTGGTGTGGCAAATTAGAAATGCCGAGCTTGCGGTGATTGCCATCGCGCCAGTAGGCGCCGCCATGACGGCCATTGCCTTGATCACTGGCGCTGCTTGGGGCAAACCCATGTGGGGCGCTTGGTGGGTCTGGGATGCCAGACTCACCTCAGAACTCATTTTATTATTTTTATATTTTGGCGTGTTATCGTTATACCACGCCTTTGAGGATAAAAAGTCCGGCGCTCGCGCCGCTTGTATCCTCGCTATCGTTGGTGTGGTGAATTTGCCGATTATCCACTTCTCGGTTGAGTGGTGGAATACTTTGCATCAGGGATCTACTATCACCAAATTTGATACCTCGGCCATTGACCCTTCAATGCTCTGGCCTTTACTTATTAATATTGTCGCTTTTGCAGGTGTCTTGGGAGCAGTGACTTTAGTTCGACTCAAAAACGAAATTCTGCGTAATGAGCAGCATCGGGCTTGGGTTCGTCAATTGGTAGAAAGAGGTTAATTATGCAGTTTGAATCCTTTAGTGATTTTCTAGCTATGGGCGGCTACGGCTTTTACGTTTGGCTTTCTTATGGCACTTGTGTACTTATTTTAGTTGGCCTACTGGTAAGCTCCTTGTTAGACGGCAAAAACCTCAAGCAAGGGGTAAAAGCACAAATGGCCCGCGAAGCCCGAATTAAAAAGGCGAAACAACAGGAGGCGCAAGCATGAACCCAAGACGTAAAAAGCGACTATTTAGTGTGGTTGCGGTGATCTTTGGTATTGGCGCTGCTGTCGGTTTAACCCTGTATGCTTTGCAAGAGAATATCAACTTATTCTATACCCCAAGTGAATTGGTTCAGGGCAAAGGGGAAGCCAAAGAAAAACCGCAGATCGGTCAAAAACTCCGTATTGGTGGTATGGTGGTGCCCGGCTCAGTGGAGCGTGATGAAAGCTCGCTGGATGTGACGTTTAAGCTTATTGATACTGGCCCTATGGTGACCATTCGTTACCGCGGGATTTTGCCTGACTTATTCCGTGAAGGGCAGGGGATTGTGGCGCAAGGTACCTTAATCGAACCGGATGTGGTGGAAGCCTTTGAAGTATTAGCCAAGCATGATGAAGAATATATGCCTTCCGAAGTCGCCGAGGCGGTAAAAGGTATTAAGCACGAAAAACCCAAATATAACCTCAGCAGCGAGAACTAGTATGGTCCCAGAAATTGGATATTTCGCCCTAGTTTTAGCTATGGCGCTCAGCTTACTGCTTTGTATTTTTCCCCTATGGGGCGCTTACACAGGAAATCTAAGATTAATGAAAGCGGCACCGTCATTGGCCATTGGCCAATGTGTGTTGGTGGTGTTTTCCTTTTTAGTTCTGATCCATATTACCTTAATGGACGATTTTACGGTTAAATATGTCGCTCATCATTCCAGTAGCACCTTACCTTGGTACTACAAAATCACCTCGACTTGGGGTGGTCATGAAGGGGCTATTTTACTTTGGCTAGTGATGCAGTCTAGCTGGACCATGCTTGTGGCCTTAATGTCAAAATCCCTGCCGTGGGTATTGCGCGCTCGGGTGCTTGGGGTACTAGGCTTTTTAGGGGTTGGCTTTATGCTTTACACCCTATGGATGTCGAGCCCGTTTGAGCGGTTGCTGCCTTACTTCCCTGTTGAGGGGCGTGATCTTAACCCTCTATTGCAAGACCCTGGCATGATAATTCACCCGCCATTATTGTATATGGGCTATGTTGGCCTGTCGGTCTCTTTTGCCTTTGCTATCGCTGCTTTGTTAACGGGTAAACTGGATAATACTTGGGCCAAATGGTCTCGTCCTTGGACCATGGCTGCGTGGGCCTTTTTAACCTTAGGGATCACCATTGGCAGCTGGTGGGCTTATTCCGAGCTTGGCTGGGGCGGCTGGTGGTTCTGGGATCCGGTGGAAAACGCCTCGTTAATGCCTTGGTTGGTGGCCACAGCTTTATTACACTCCTTAGCCGTGACAGAGAAACGCGGAGTATTTAAATCCTGGACGGTATTGTTAGCCATCACCGCCTTTAGTTTGTGCTTATTAGGCACCTTTATTGTGCGCTCTGGCATTATCGTCTCGGTTCACGCCTTTGCAACCGACCCTGACCGCGGCTTGTTTATTCTCTCTTTCTTAGCTGTTGTGGTGGGGGGCAGTTTAGCTCTTTACGCCATGCGAGTATCGCAAGTACGCAGTGAAGGTCGCTACAAATTTGTGTCGCGAGAAGTGACTTTATGGCTGAATAACATCTTCTTGGTTGTGGCTACCTTAATTGTGCTACTAGGTACCTTGTTGCCTATGATCCATAAAGAGTTAGGGCTAGGCTCAATTTCTATCGGGGTACCATTTTTTAATCAAATGTTTGCCATTTTAATCGTGCCTTTTGCCATTTTAATGGGCTTAGCACCGATGCTACGTTGGAAGCAAAATAAGCTGCCACCTCTGGCGCAAAAATGGGGCGTACTCATTGCCGTGAGTTTAGTTATCACAGCGGCATGGCTGTATCCTAGTTATGAGGTAGTCACACCGCTTACCTTTATTGCAACCGCACTGGCTGTGTGGATTGTGGTGGCTACAGCGTTTGATTTGTTTAATAAAGTCACCGTACAGCCCGACATTGGTACTGGCTTTAAAAAGCTAGGGCTAAGTTACTGGGCCATGGTGTTAGGCCATGTTGGTATTGCCTTTGTGATTGCGTCGGTAACATTGACCTCGGCGTATTCAGTCGAACGAGATGTCAGCATGAAGCCCGGTGATATTGCTACTTTAAACGAGTATCAATATCGCTTTGAAGGGGTGAAAGAAATTCGTGGACCCAACTATGGCGGCCACGCAGGCGTGGTGACCGTATTAAAAGAGGGCAAAAAAGTCACTGAGCTATATGCAGAAAAGCGCCGCTATGACATTGGTATGCAGTTTATGACTGAAGCGGCCATCGATGACGGCTTCTTCCGTGACCTTTACTTGGCGTTAGGGGAGCAATTATCACAAGGGGCATGGTCACTGCGCATTTATCACAAACCTTATGTGCGTTGGATGTGGCTCGGTGGTTTATTGATCTCATTAGCCGGTTTTGTGGTGCTAGCGGATAAGCGTTACCGCAGACGTCGTCAATCATCTCACACTGCGGGGGCCTAACATGAATCGTAAATTGATCGGATTGATCCCTTTTTTAATTTTTATTTTCCTGTGTGTGTTTCTCTATCAAGGGCTGTTTGGCAACCCCAGAGAAATCCAGACAGGGCGAATTGGCCAAGCGATGCCTGAGTTTGCCTTACCCGACTTGATGGACAGCAATAAGGTTTGGACTGATGAGTCACTCAAAGGCGAAGTTTACCTTATGAACGTTTGGGGCACCTGGTGTCCAACGTGTATTGCTGAGCTGGGTTACCTAACCGAACTGAGAGAGCGGGGAGTGCGGATCATCGGCTTGTATTACGAGCAAGCTTATGACCCAGATTTTGGCGATCAGTTTGATATTAACGCACTACGCCAAGACGTAAACAATATGCTGAGTCGCGCAGGTGACCCGTATCAGTTTAATATTTTAGATTTGGAGCGCTCATTGGCCCTTGACCTTGGTGTTTCTGGTGCGCCAGAAACCTTTTTAGTTGATAAAGAGGGTACCATTTTGCTCCACCATACCGGCGATATTAACGAGCGCGTGTGGCGCAGTAAGTTTGCCCCAGTTTATCAGGAGCTAATGCCATGAAGTATTTAGTTGCCTTGGTATTGTTGTTAATGGCATACACCGTTCAGGCAGAACCAAAAGACAACTACCAGTTTGCCACCACTGAACGTGAACAAACGTTTCGAGAGTTAACCCAAGAGCTGCGTTGCCCTAAGTGCCAGAATCAAAATATTGCCGATTCAGATGCCGTAGTGGCAAAAGATTTGCGCGATAAAGTGATTGCACTGGTTAAAGAGGGCAAAAGCAAAGACGAAGTGATCGATTTTATGATTGACCGCTACGGCTACTTTGTTCATTACCAGCCTCCGGTTACGCCGGCCACCATTGTGCTTTGGGTATTGCCTGTGGTGATTATTGTGTTGGGTTTTGGTTTTATTGTGCTGCGCCAGCGCCGCGCGGCAAAAAAACAAGATTGGAGTGCGGCCGATGAGCAAAAATTGGCGGAACTTATTAAGCGCAACCAGCGACAGGAGCGTGAACAGTGAGTGAGTTTTCGACCGACTTAACGCAAATGTGGCTGGTGTTTTTCGGCTTAGCCTTATTTGCCGCGGTATTTGTTGTGGTGCCCTTTATGCGCAAAGAAAAGCGCTTAGTGGTTGATCACGATGCCAATGCTGAGCGTATTGATATTTACCAGCAAAGGTTGCAAGAGCTTGAAGAGGAGCTTGCTAACCAGCGCATCGAAAAGCAAAGTTACAATGAATCGGTGATCGAGCTTAAACGCCGCTTACTGAATGAGTTATCTGATGAGCAATCACTTACCAGCCGAGGTGACAACCGTGTGTTGGCAGTGACGGGCTTGGTGTTTATGGTGCTGGTCACTGGTGTTTTTTATTACTACACTGGCAGCCACCGACAAATCGCCAACTGGAACGACGCCGTTGTGAAGTTACCCGAATACGGTGAACGTGCTGTGCTGCAAAATGGTGAACCACTTAGTGCCAATGAACTGCAAGCATTTGCTTTGGGGCTGCGCACTAAGCTGGCAACCAGTGGCGATGATGCGGTGGCCTGGATGTTGCTGGGCCGTGTTGCGATGTCGTTGAATGATTTTGAGATGGCTATGCAAGCCTTTGATAAGGCACTATTGATGCAACCTGACAATAATAATGTATTGGTTAATTACAGCCAAGCATTATTAATTGAAGGCTCTGAAGCCAGTATGAATCGAGCAGCAAAAATGTTATCTCAGGTGCTTAATCGCGAGCCGAGTAATATTGATGCCATTAGCCTATTGGCACTGATTGCCTATGAACGTCAAGACTGGAAAGAGTCAAAAGCGGCATTTGAGGTGTTACTAGCACAACTGACGCAAGACGATCCTAGGTACGAAATGATCGCCGGTAGAATTGCTGAAATTGATGCTAAGCTGGCTGCTGCAGAGGTTACTTCTGCTCAGCAAATTCGTGTTACGGTGGAGCTAGACCCAGAGCTGCAGCAATCTTTGCCGCAAGGTGGCACCTTGTTTGTTTTTGCTAAAGCCGAACAGGGCCCTGCAATGCCGCTGGCGGTGGCAAAAATGTCAGAGTATAGTTTGCCGATGACGGTCACCTTAGATGACAGTATGGCGATGATGCCAGAGCTAATATTATCGCGCTTTCAACGGGTTACGGTAACCGCCCGGATCTCTACTGACGGCTCGGTTATGCCTTCAGAGGGAGAGCTGGAAGGGATGTCTGAGGTGCTGGAACTAGGTAGAGAAACCAGCACCGTAACGGTGACTATTGATCGTGTTTTAACCAATACAGGGAAATAAATGATAAAAGCCGTGCTTACCGGGTTACTTGCCCTCAGCGTTGTGGGTTGTGCGCAAGTACCAGAAGAAAAACAGGATCCACGGGATCCATTGCAATCATTCAACCGTCCTATTTATGACTTCAACATGGAAGTGTTAGATGAATACCTATTACGGCCAGTGACGGAAGGCTATATTGCTGTTACCCCGGCGCCTGTGCGCAGTGGTGTGGTTAACTTTACCACCAACATTGCCGCACCTACCGATGCGGTAAACGCCGCACTGCAAGGTAAAGCCGATGATACCGCAATTAATGTGGCGCGTTTTTTGGTCAACTCCACTGTCGGTATATTGGGTATTTTCGATGTCGCTAAAACCTTAGGCCTTGAGCACCAAGACGAAGACTTTGGTCAAACCTTAGGTGTCTGGGGCGTAGGGGACGGCGCCTACTTGATGGTGCCGGGTATGGGCCCATCCACGGTGCGTAATGTCACCGGCGATGTGGTTGACAACGTAGTGTTGCCAGAAATTGCACTGACCACGCCGCAAACTATCTTAGTGTTTGCGCTGCGCGCGGTGGAAGCGAGGGCAGCCTTGATGTCGCAAGAAAAACTCTTAAACGAATCTTTGGATCCCTATACCTTCTTAAAAGACGTTTATTATCAACGTCAGCTGTATGAGCTGTATGATGGCAACCCGCCAATCAAAGAAGAGCCAGATGACTTTGATGAAGACTTCTTAGAAAACTTGTAACATTCTATGGGCCGGCTAAATAAGCCGGCCCAGTTTGTTTAAAAGCGCCAGTTGAGGTTCGCCCACAGGGTCCGCCCTGGTTCATTGACCCGTGACGTTTGTTGGTAGCCACTGACCGCCGCGCCCGAACGACTTAGGTGCTGGGCATACACCTTATCCAGTAAGTTATCGACCCCAAAGCTGAGCTCAATGTCATCGTTATGTTGATAATTGGCATTTAAAGCCAGCGTGGCAAACCCAGAGGTTGCCGCGATGTCTTGCCCGGCAATGTTACCTTGGCCAAGCGCCACGCGATGTTGACGCTTTATAGCTGTCAGTAGCGCACCAAACTGCCAGTCGTAGTTAAACTCATAATTCGCTGCTAAACGCACTTCCAGTGGTGGCTGTTGTGCCAGTGGTTGCTGATCGCTGAGGTTATTGCCCTTAACGTAGCTCATGCTGGACGATAATTGCAGTTGTTTATTAAGCTGCCAGCGTACTTCCGCTTCCATGCCAAAACTTTCCGCGTCAATGTTGCGTGTCACGTTGCGAGGCATGGCCATTGTCATGAAGTTATTATCAATTAATACATAGTCATCGGTTTGGTTATAAAAAGCAGAAACACTGATATTGGTTTGCTTATGCTGATGCAGTACCCCAACATCGAATTGCTTGGATTGTTCAATATCAACATTGAAGGCCGATATGCTGCTTTCACTGCCTCGTGCAGCTCCGATTAACTCCCAGTAATCTGGCATTCTCTCGGTGAGCCCCACACCCACAAAGTAGCTGCTATGTTTACTTTGTGCTTGATAGCGGGTAAAACCACTGAAGAGGGTTTCAGTGCGCTTGCTAAATGCGGTGGGATTGGGTTTAGTTTGCATCATAACGCTGATAGCGCTGCGCTTATCTTGGCTTTGCCAATCATCGACCCTAAGCCCTGATAGCCATTGGCTGTTATCACTGAGATGGTATTCTAGCTCCATAAATGCACCCAGCTGTTGGAATGTTGCATCTGATTTTCTGGGTAGTTGTGACACTGGACGCGTGAGCGCTTGCATGCTTTTACGCAGGCGATGTTCATTATGTTGATGGTCTACCCCATAAACCAACGTGCTCGTGGGGCTTACTGTGCTAGTCAAGGTAAGCTTGGCCCCCAGTGTGGTTCTGTCTGGGTTGGATGCAGTGGGCGTTGGCATCATCTTATTGGCAACTAAAGGTCGTAAACTGAAATTGTCCATAATATGGTCAATTTCATTGTGATAGGCGCTAAAGGCGAGACTATCGATGGTAGTTGAAAGATTATCCAGCTGCACGTCAATGGCGATGTGTTGACGGTCGAATAGACTGCCATCCATCATGCGGTCGGCGTAAGCGACCTCGGCATCACTGTTACCTAGGCTAATACTGTAAAAAGCGTCATCGCTCGGTGTATACGCCAGCTCAATATCCAGGTTCCATCGCTGATAAGCCGAATGCACTGAGTTGCCATTGCCGTCGTCATAGTCATTACTGTCACTGTAATTCGCAGCAATGCGAGCAAAGCCTTGTGTGTTTCCAAACTTTAGGTCTGAATTGAAGCTATGGCGTCCTTGGTCCGACACCACTAAGTTGCTAAAACCCTCTACCTCTGCTTTTGCTAGGCGCGTTTTGTCGCGTTCGAAAATAATCGTCGCAGCGCTGCTGCCGGCACCATGTAGCACCGTTTGTGGGCCTTTTATAACCTTTAAGCTGTCGTAGGATTGCGGGGTAATGTAGGCGGTAGGTGGATCCATTCGACTGCCACAGCCACCAAGAGTTTGCCCATTATTGGCAATAATCGCTAAGCGCGATCCTGCCATACCGCGAAACACAGGATCGGCGCTGGCTCCCCCTTTTTTAACCAGCGAAAAACCAGGTATCGAGGCCAGCAGATCGGCCCCGTCTTGGGCCGGAAGTGGTTGGCGAACTGCCTTTGGATCGGTATCCAGTGACAGAGGCGTTTGCATTGGTGCTATGACCACAATCCGCTCTACATCGTCTGCCAAGACTGGCAGCGATATAGCGGCGAATAAACTGAGCGAGAGGAGCGTCCGTTTCATGTTTTTAACTCTATTATGGTATTGATAATAGAATTTTATCTATAACGGCAGCGCTTTGGGATGCGACAGATTGTCGCAGTGCTTAGCTGGCTATCGCGGCAACTTGTGTATCACTCCAATGCTGCGATTGTTGATAAATGCTGGCCACTTGCTGGCTTGTGAGGTCGAGTTTAGCACTGAGGCTTTCTACCTGACTCCAGTCTCCTTGCTCCATGGCTTGGGCTAGCAAGAGGTAATTACTGTAACTGGTGGGTTGCTGTAATAGGGTGGCTTTTATTTCTTGTGCCAAGGGTAAATTAGCCAGTAAATTTTCCATGTCGTCGTCTAATATGGCATCCATCAACGACATCATGCCAATTAAAAAGGCACTGCCGGTGTCGCTAAGCTTTGCGGCTTGCTTTGCCACTGCCTCCATAAAGTGCGCGCGTAGCAAAGAAAGTGATAATAATGCCAGCGGTTTGTCGGTACTTAACTGAGCGGCAAACAGTAACGAAATTAACCGCCTAAGCTCTTCATTGCCAAGCACAACCAGAGCTTGCTTAATGGTTGCAATTTCCGTTCTGCGCTTAAATACGGCGCTGTTAGCGTAGCGTAAAAGTTTATAGCTTAGATTGACATCACGTTGAAAGACATCGGTAATTTTAGCGAGATCCGGTTCAACCTTCGAGGTTTCATAAAGTAATTCCGCCATCGCCATTTCAGAGGGGGCCAGAGCCTTGGTTTTTACCACTTCCGGTTTGGCGAAGAAAAAGCCTTGGAAGTATTGAAACCCCCATTGTTTAGCTTGCTCAAACTGCTCGTAGGTTTCCACTTTCTCGGCGATGAGTTGGATTTGCTCAAAGGGTTTAATAGCTGCTTTTATGGTTGCTATTTGTTCCTCTGAGCAGTGGTTAATGTCTATTTTTAGCTGTTTAATGTAGGGGTAAAAGTGACGCCATACCCCTTGATGCTGGTAGTCATCCAGCGCTATCACGTAGCCCAGTTCATGGAGCTCTTTAATGCAAGCAAGCAGCCGCTTGCCAGGTTGCACAGTTTCCAGTACTTCAATGACCACCTGATCGGGGGCCAACATTTGCACGTAGCCCTTTAACAAAGTCTCAAGCGTAAAATTAATGTGGGCAGGGTAATTGTTACTAAGCTCTTCTAAGCCAAAGGTGAATTGACTTCCTTCGACCAAACGGCTGGTGGCTTCGTTGCCGTCGATGTCGGGAAAGACATTATCAATGCCGTCGCGAAAGAGTAATTCGTAACTGACCAATTCTTTATGAGCGTCGAAAATGGGTTGTCGAGCTGCGTAAAAATACATAGATACTGCCGCATTAAATAACTAACTTAGGCTTAATTTTATGATAAAAGCGGCGCTTGGTCACGTTAATGAGTTGTATTTAAGGCTGTGAATGATTTAATGTAACCACGATGGAGTGTCAAATAAAGACAATGGAAGGCGGGTAAAATAACAAAAAGGTCAGTTATCGCAGGCGGTTGGGTGTGTTTACCTAGCATGTTATAGTGATGACTTTGTGTTTTGGCTTTTCTTCAATGTCA
This sequence comes from Pseudoalteromonas sp. UG3-2, assembly GCF_037120705.1. NCBI lineage: Bacteria > Pseudomonadati > Pseudomonadota > Gammaproteobacteria > Alteromonadales > Pseudoalteromonadaceae > Pseudoalteromonas > Pseudoalteromonas sp. UG3-2. The sequence continues at coordinate 138,676 of NZ_JAWLJU010000002.1, forward strand.
GTTAGTAACCGGATAAGTAAAACAGTAATAGCTAACATTTGGAAAAAAGCCCAACTAGTTTAGGAGGCAAATTTGGAGACAGGTACGATAATCTCTCTGGCACTGTACTTTATAGTGATGTTGGGAATTGGGTTATACGCATTTAAGAAGTCAACCAGTGATGTATCTGGCTATATGCTAGGCGGACGGAGTTTACCACCAAGTGTTGCTGCATTGTCAGCAGGCGCATCAGACATGAGTGGCTGGATCTTAATGGGCTTACCTGGAGCGATGTTCCTTACTGGGTTTAGCAGTACTTGGATAGCCATAGGCTTAGTGATTGGTGCGTGGTTAAACTATTTACTGGTTGCCCCACGTCTTCGGGTCTATACCGAGTACGCCAATGATGCCATCACCATTCCAGATTACTTTGCCAATCGTTTTGAAGACAAAGGCAATGCACTGAGAATTGTTTCGGCGCTGGTCATCATTGTTTTCTTTACGCTTTATACTTCTTCAGGCGTGGTTGCAGGTGGTAAGCTGTTTGAAAGCTCGTTTGGCTTAAGTTATGAAAGTGGCCTTTATATTACCACCGGCGTGGTGGTGCTTTACACTCTGTTTGGTGGCTTTTTAGCCGTAAGTCTGACGGACTTTGTGCAAGGCTGTATTATGTTTGTGGCATTGATACTGGTGCCCTTAGTTACCTTCTCGTTATTGGACAATCCACTTTCTCAAACCTTGAATGAAGTGAACCCAGAAATGCTAACCTGGATTGGCTCTGCCGGTGCTATCAGCATTATTTCGGCCATGTCGTGGGGTCTGGGTTATTTCGGTCAGCCGCACATTATTGTCCGCTTTATGTCGGTACGTAGTGTGAAAGACATGCCTACGGCGCGTCGTATAGGTATGACGTGGATGGTTGTAGCGGCATTGGGTGCGGTTGGTACCGGTTTATTTGGTGCGGCATATGCCCATGAAAAAGGCATTGAGGTGGCGGATGCGGAAACCATCTTCTTAATCTTATCTCAGCTGTTGTTCCACCCACTGATTGCGGGCTTCTTACTGGCGGCAATCTTAGCGGCTATCATGAGTACCATTTCGTCGCAGTTATTGGTGAGTTCTAGCTCACTCACTGAAGACTTTTATAAAATCTTCGTGCACCGTGAGGCGTCGGATAAAGAGCTGGTGTTAGTAGGGCGCTTAAGTGTGCTTGCTGTCGCACTTGCTGCTATTTACTTAGCCTACGACCGCGATAGCTCTATTTTGGATTTAGTGAGTAATGCTTGGGCTGGCTTTGGCTCGGCATTTGGTCCACTTATTCTGATTAGCTTGTTCTGGAAGCGAATGAACTTTGCAGGTGCTTTAGCGGGTATGATCTCTGGTGCCGTGACGGTGCTGGTTTGGATTTACGGACCATTCACCATCGATGGTCAGCCATTAAGCGCAACGCTTTATGAAATTGTACCTGGGTTTATTGTTGCCACTATCGCGATTGTAGTAGTGAGCTTGGCGACCAAAGAGCCTAGCAATGAAGTGCAAACCTTGTTTGATAAAGTTGAAAAGTCGTTAGACTAATACCTATTGGCATAATTATCACAACACAAAAAAGGCCGGCATCCTAAAGATGCCGGCCTTTTTATTATAAAGCGAAATTAGCTGTTTTCAGCCAAATAATCTAACACCACCTGGTGATGTTCTTTGGTCTTAAACTTATTAAACACATGTTTAATGTTGCCGTCTTGAGAGACCAAAAATGAAATGCGGTGAATACCATCGTACTCTTTGCCCATGAACTTCTTCAGGCCCCAGACGCCAAATTCATCAGCAATGGCATGATCTTCATCGGACAACAAATCAAAATTAAGCTCTTTTTTAGTTTCAAAGTTCTTTAGGCGCTTGATGGGATCTGGGCTTATTCCCACTGCAACGGTATTGAACTTAGCAAGTTCAGCCTTTTGATCACGAAGGTTTTCAGCCTGCACAGTACAGCCTGGTGTTGAAGCTTTAGGGTAGAAATAAACCAGTACGTTATGCTCTTTAAGCAGGGCTTCAAGAGATACGGTTTCTCCGTCTTGGTTCTGCAAAGAAAATAGAGGGGCTTTATCACCCGCTTGTAAAGTGTTCATGTTTTATCCTTAGCGAATGCGTCTAAAAATATAATCTACGTTTAAAGAATGAGATAGATCTTCGAATTGCACTTTAAATTCATCAATATCCACGTCAACAGGAATATTGAACTCGAGCTCACAGCGCATGTGCAAGTTATCTTGTTGCTCGAACGTATCGGATCTAAGTGAGCAAATATTCACGCCTTGTGCAGCAAAGAAGCGAGTGACTTTGCTAAGGGTGCCTGGGCTGTCTACCCCTTCATACTCTAGAGTATAGCCTGCGCTGTACTCGCCTCGTACGTGGCTAGACGTGCGCTTCATCATGGTTAACAGCCCCAGCTCCATGCCTTTTGCAGGTAAGGTGTGCTCAACCCGGCTGATGGATGCCATATCACCTGAAAGTAACATAATAAAGGTAAACTCATTCCCTAGAATGGCAATCCTGCTGTCAATAATATTGCAGTTACAGTCACTAACAAGTTGCGTTAATTCACCAACGATCCCTGATCTGTCCTCACCTATTGCGGTCAGCACAAGTTGATGGTTTGCATGCATGGTCATTTTTAACCCTCTGATTTAACGTCATACGCTCACGGCTAACGCGAAATACTACCACATCAGATTAAGAGCGCTAGCACCGATGAAAAAAATAGCGCAGCTGCAAACGTGTCGCTCGCTTGTTTTTCTTATGTATGACAAGTAACATAAGGCAAATTTTTTGGCTATTGCTAAGTAACTGTTGATTTCAATAGATAGCAGCAGGGTACCGCGGTTTTAGCACTAATAATTCAAAGCTTGTAATTTTTAACAACTTTGTGTGAACCAATTCGGCAATCCTAAATCATAATTTTGATTCGAATAATAAAGGGTTTGCTAAGGAGTAAATGAGTGCAGTATTGGATCCCCAAATCACTGGTTCTTGGAATTGCCGTGAGTTTAAGCGGTTGTAGTATTTTCACAAACGATGCACATCATGAGAGAAATTATCGTGCCAATGCCCCAGTAAAGGCACCAGAAGGGCTTGAACAGCCTTATCGTGATCCTGAGTTTGCCATGCCTGTAGCACAGTACAAAAGCTCTCCTGAGCCTGTTAGCTATCGTGCACCGCAGCAAGTATTAACGGCCGCGAAAGGCAGCTGGGTTGAACAAGGCGATGAAGCCGCTCGGGTTTACTTCGACAAAAATGATGGCATAGAAGATCTATCCGCTTTCATTTGGCGTGCGGTTGATGGCGTTTTAGCCATGCATGGCACCGACTACCAATCACAAGATAAAGCTGCTGGAGAGGCAGTGACAGGTTGGTACTCTCTCATAGAGCCGGAAGATGGCTGGTTTTGGCAAGAAACTTCGGTGCCTTCAAAGCAGAGATTCAAATTTGTTGTAGAGCAAAAAGAGCACCAACGTACTGCTGCAATCAGAGCCGAGTTAGTGGATTACCAAAGTGATGAGGTACCATTGACCGACTTGTTACAACAGCATTTAGAAGTGCGTGCAATTAATGAAGTGATTGCTGAGTTCGATTATCAATATCGTCTTTTACAAGTTGAAATGCGCAAACGCCAAGGAGTGCTTGCCTTAGAGCTGGGTTTTGATGGTGATGGTAATGCCGCACTGCTAACCGAGCAAGGTCAACAAGCGGTGTTAGATCGCTTCTCAAACTTCTTAGAGCGCAGTGCCTTTACGGTGATACGCGTAGACAGAGAGTCACAGGAAGTGGTGGTACGTTACGAAGCGCCTGAAGACAGCGTTTGGGACTCAATTTGGGGAGATGAAGTGATAGCCTTGCCAATTGCCGATGGTGACTACACCATTAAAGTGTCGGCAACGGATGACGCCCGAACCTCCATTACTTGGATGGACGCTGAGGGGGAAGTGCTGGACGTTAATACCATGAATAGCCTCCATCAAGCGCTGATTAAGCTGTTGCGAAAAAAAGGCTTAACCATCTAAAAATTAAAAACTATTGAAAACGAAAAGAGCTTCGGCTCTTTTCTTTGTTTTTGTGGAAGTAAAAAAATGATAAACAATAATAATGCGACGCGCTCAGTGTTACAGACTTGGTTTGCCTTTATTGTTCCTTCATTAATAGGTGTGTTCTTATTTATGACGCCTGTTGCTGTTGGTGAGGCAATGACGATTCCTATCGCGGTGATGGCTAAGTCGTTACAAGCTTGGGTGGCCCCCTTTATTCAGCAGCTTATTTTAGCCATTGTCTGTACTACAGCCATACTCAGCTTAATCATGAAGCTGTTTAAGCCCCAAGCACTATTAAAAGTGGATATTTTACGGCATCTTTTTGATGTCAGCTGGATATGGCTAGTCACGCGGCTGGTGGGCATGCTCTTTATTGTCATGACGTTTTTTGCAATCGGCCCGGAAGCAGTGCACTCAAGTAATACCGGCGCTTTGGTGTTGCATGACTTATTGCCAGTGCTATTTTCGGTATTTATTTTAGCGGGCTTGCTATTGCCGTTACTGCTCAACTTTGGCCTGCTTGAGATGGTGGGGACGTTACTGACTAAAGTAATGCGGCCATTGTTTGGCGTGCCAGGGCGCAGTGCTGTTAACTGTGTTGCATCGTGGCTCGGTGACGGCAGTGTCGGTATTTTAATGACCGCGAGGCAGTATGAAGATAAGCATTATACTGAGCGCGAAGCGGCCATTATAGGCACCACTTTCTCAGCAGTATCCATTACTTTCTGCTTGGTGGTGATCGGGCAAGTGAAGCTGGAGCATTTATTCGCCCCCTTTTACTTAACGGTTTGTGCCGCTGGTTTTGTTGCTGCCATCATCGTGCCTCGCTTGCCGCCGTTGCGATTTAAAAAAGACGTCTACGTTGATGGCTCGGATCACAATCAAGACTCTGAAGCCGTGCCTCAGGGCAAAGGCTTGTTTTCTCATTCATTGGATGTGGCGTTGAGTAAAGCTCAGACCGCGCCTGGACTGCGAGGTACTGTTCGCGAAGGGGTTCACAATGCCCTTGATATGGTATTTGCTGTACTTCCGGTAGTAATGGCCGTGGGTACGTTGGCACTTATCGTAGCAGAATACACGCCGGTATTTCAGATTTTAGGTACGCCGTTTGTGCCATACTTAGAGCTACTTAATGTGGCAGAAGCCGAGCAGGCGGCGCAAACCATTGTTGTGGGCTTTGCCGACATGTTTATTCCTTCTATTTTGGCGGCCGGCAGTATCGAAAGCGATACTACTCGGTTTATTGTAGCGGCAATGAGTGTTACCCAGCTTATTTATATGTCAGAAGTAGGGGCTTTATTGCTTGGCAGTAAAATCCCAGTCAACTTATGGGAGCTCTTTGTTATTTTCATTCTGCGCACACTGGTCACCCTGCCTGTGATTGTCTTTATGGCTAAGTGGCTAATAGGGCGATAAGAGATTCGTTTTAGGCTGCTAAGTGTATAATTTAGCAGCCTAAAACTTCAGGGTGACTGCATCCAGTATTTATTATTAATCTGCCTCGCAATAAATGCCTCTTCAAAAAGTTATATCGTTACATGCCATAGTTTGCATTTTTTAGGTCATAGTAGTTTCACAAGCCCCTCTCGGAGCACAGAGATAGTTAGGCTTAGTGTGCTACTTTATTGATACCTATCGTCTCGCTGATGCTTTAAAGGCAAAGAGCTAAGAGGCTACAAAACCAAGTCTTACATGATTGGTCGCACATTAATGCAATCCGCATAAATACTATATTGATTGGCTCTCGCTTGAATTAAAGTGTGTGGTTATATCAATTCACTTAATTAAGTGGTCTATTTGAGGCAAGAAAATTCTGTCGATAACCCCGCTCTCGCGTCCTGCTACCGCCCTAGTACCTACATCTATATAGACAAGGCAAAAATTTTGCTATTTAGTTGTTCTAAATAAGGAATTTTTAACGCAATTAGTGTCGAATTTGCTCCTTCAAATTGAACAAGTATTAATGCGGGTTGGTATTACCTTGAGCTAGTAAATTAGGGGTTATTTAGGGCAATAAAAAAGCCTCACTAGAGTCCAGTGAGGCTTTTTTTAGTCTATTGTTATGAGACGCTATTTATCGAGCTTCGTGAAGCGAGCTTCTTACTTCGATACGAGCGGCTTTAACACCATCGAGCTGTTTGATGGCCTTATACATACTCAACACATCATGGTTTTTGGCATCAAATACGACGATGCCCGTGTTACTGAAGACCTTTTCTACTTTAAGGCCTAGCTGCGAAGCAATGGCCTTTGCTGATTGACCCTCTTCTAACAATACATTGATATTGCCAGAAACAGTAGAAACAGTACCATTGAAGATATTTTTAACTAAGGCACCTTCAGTTAATTTATCTGAGACTACGTCCGATTTGACGATAGCCTGCTCTCCATGCTCCCCAACGATGGCATCAGGGTTAGCGATAGACTTGGAAACTAGCTTATGGCCAGCTAGTACTTTATAAGCACCGAAGTCGGCTTGTTCTACTTTAATGGCTTTTTTATCAGTGTTTTGTAAGTTTAGAAAATCTTCAGCGTATGCTGACGTTGCAACTAAACTACCAGTAATCAAGGCTGCGATTGTTAATTTTTTCATAATAATACTCCTATTACTCAGCTGCAACGTTATGACCAAATACGCGAACAGCAGCACCCATCAAGATGCTTGGTGATTGGTTGTTGAAGTAACCTGCAAATGGACTACTAGCACTAGATGCTGCAAAACTCTGGTTATCTGCATCTAGTAAACGAATTGTCCACTCACCTTTTGCTGATTCACCATAAAACGCATTAGATAAGAATACGCCATCTTTTAAGATATAGCCTGGCTGGAAGCCACCATTATCAAATGAATAAGCCGGGTATAGCAGAGCCTGATGTGATGAAAGAAGAACGCTACGAGTGCCACTTGGTGAGGTGACTTCAATTGCTAAGTCAGAGCCAGCAGTGGTTTGAACTGTTCCAGACTCGGTGCTAAAGCCATAACCAAACTGTTCATTGGACACGTCAAACTTGAACTGAATTGCTTCAACATTAATATCATTGTCAACAGTCACTTTTACGGTTGTACCGTTGGCATCGAAGTCAGGAATGGTTTGCTCAAGTGACTGCTCTTCAACCACAGTACCTTTACCAACCCAATCAGTAATTACCTCTTCACCAAGGTTAGCATTGTATGATTTAGCCATTGTTACCGCAGCGCCTGCATCAACGCGACCAAAGCCATATAAATTGTTGTGCGTAAAGCCTGCGGCATTTTCTACCCAGCCTGAGTGCGCGACAAACGTGCCTTCACCCACTTCGAGTTCAACTGCTTCATTATCAGCATCTATTTGAGTACTGGTCGAAGCAATGATGTGTCGCACATCACGCCATGTTAGGTTTTGATTAGCAGATAAAATAAGTGAAACAACACCAGAAGTATTAGGCGCAGCTGATGAGGTTCCATTCATTGTTGAACGGTAGTTACAATTTGGGTTGTCAGGATGGCCTGGAAAGTCGAATGTAAACTGGCTCTTTGCAAACTCTTCACCATAATTGCCTGCAAAAGATTTAATTGCCTTGCCTTCATAGCCAGATGCACCACTCAAACATGTCATTGGATCTGTGGTTATCATAGCAGGTGCTAAGCGGCCATATTCACCGGCCGGTGCAGAGGCTAGTAAGTTAGCGCCAGCTGTTGAGTAGCTAGTGTGTTTACCATTGGCATTCACGGCACCTACAGAGAAGTAGTATGGGTGGGCTTGGCTCGATTCACCGTTACCATTGTAGCAAGTAAGGCCAAGGTCGTTAGCGCCATTGTCTGCACAGAAACTGCCTGAGCTACTAACACCTTCGAAGTCATTACCGCTTGATTTAATGTTGATCGCGCCTTTGCCTGAACGCAGGTTTAGGTTAGGGTAAGATTCAACTTTTTCATCAAATTCAGAGTATGAAAAGTAAGTCGGGAATGAAAGACCATAACTGCGGTTGAATACAGAAATTGGCTCGTCTGCCGTTATTCCTGAGCCTGGAAAACCATGGATCAGAAATTCCATCTGCTCAACTTTTTCACCGTTTAAGTTGTTCATACCGATGAGACCTGTATCAGGGGCAACACCTCGGCCACCTAAGCCATTCCAGCCTTTAGAAGCAATAAGACCAGCAACACTGGTTCCATGGTCACCATTAATTGCATCGCTTGTCGGATCTGTCTTGTCGAGCGCCCCAACATTTAAATTAAGTGAGCGATTAGGAACAACGTTAGGTTGAAGGTCTTCATGGCGAATCTCTAAGCCCGAATCTACAACTACTGCGGTAACACCAGCACCAGTTACGCCTTGGCTGTAAGCGCCAATGACATTCATATCTTCGCCACTTACTAATTGAGATGTTTCAGCTTCAGCGAAGCGTTTATCCCAATATTCAACAGCTTCTTCTTCTTCCATTAACTCAAGGCTGACATACAAGTCGATTAAGCCTTGCTTGGTTTCATCACTAAGAGAGTATGCTTTTTGACCAGTGTTGTTTAAATGCCATTGCTGATTAGCTAATGGGTCGGTCATCATGTTGGCTATTTCAATTGCACCGTTAGCAGACTGGCCATTGGCAGTGACTGTAAAGTCAATGGTCACCGGCTCGTCGGTTAAAGGAATGTAGCTGAAGCTATTAGTGCCGTTGAGAGTAAGAGTACCATGTGAGAAAGAGTAAACGTTACCATCCGGCTCAACTTCAGTGTCACCATCGAAAAAGCTGTATGAAAGTGGGTCACCATCCGCGTCAGATACTTCTAATTTACCATTAATAGTATGCCATTGCTTAGCTTCGGCAATGACAGTGACGTCAGCAGTTGGTGGAGTGTCTACCTTTTCAGGCGCAGTAGTATTATTATTATCGCTGCCGCCTCCACAGGCGGTCAAAGCTAATACGATAGCAGTGGAAAGTGCTGCATGTTTAAACTTATTGTTATTCATGTTATCTACCTTTGTACTAATTACGCGTCCGAATTTACTTAATTATCAAACTAGAAGCAATTGTTAAAAGTGAAGATGCGCTGCAAAAGTGTTTGTGGTTGCCAATAAAATCTATCAATATCATGGTTTTACTGTAATTGAAAACAAATGTAAATGGGGTTTTTGTTGTGTTTCATGCCAAGTTGTGAAATACAATTCTGTAACTTAGAGAGTTATTTCTTTGTTATGTGGTAGTCGTTTCGGTTTTACTGCTATTTACTACTTTAAGCCAATACATATACTCTTGACTGACTTGTGGATGTGCTCAATTAAGAGCCTCCATTGCTTTGGTGTCATTGCGCTTCCTTCATTTGTTCGAGAGAGTATTACTCATCAATGTAAGCAACTGGCCATAAGCTGATTTGCTCGTTGATTTAGGTTGCTGTCGGTTTGATATCGAACTATGTAGAGTTAGAGCTGCTTATACAGTGTTAGCAAACTCAGAGGATTCACTTTTAAATGTAATGAATTATTGGTGTGTTCTTTTGATTACTAAAGCAACCTGAAATAGCTCAAAGTAGGCGCTATCGAGAAATTATAATTTCTCGATATCCTTTTTCACCTGATAGCCTTCAGTCGTGACAATTTGCTCCAACACGGCCACTCGAGATTTAAGTGCTTTGATCTCATGTTGTAAGGCTTGCTGATCTGCTTGAGCCAGTGATTGCGCTTTTTTAAAATCCAATCTGCGTTTATAGATTTCGCTGAGTATCCCGCCGCCAACAGTGATTAACACGATTAGAAACACCATGGTTGTGCCAGACATAACTGTTTACTCCCTAAGATTGTTTATAGCAATAATAGTGTGGCCATAAAAAATGGCATCATAATTTTCATTATGATGCCATTAATTTCTCGGCTATGGGAACTGACAATTGTCAGTTAACACTCAATAATGTTGACCGCAAGACCGCCACGTGCGGTTTCTTTGTATTTGGTCTTCATGTCGTTGCCAGTGTCGAGCATGGTTTTTATGACTTTATCAAGGCTGACTTTCTGGTCACCCGTGCCGCGCATCGCCAAACGTGAGGCGTTGATGGCTTTAATTGCCCCCATGGCATTACGTTCTATACAAGGCACTTGCACCAAGCCACCCACAGGGTCGCAAGTTAATCCCAAGTTGTGCTCCATACCAATTTCAGCGGCATTTTCCACATGAACTACGTTACCACCCATGATTTCGGTTAACGCTGCTGCAGCCATCGAGCAGGCAACGCCAACTTCACCCTGACAGCCCACTTCCGCACCGGAAATCGAGGCATTCTTTTTGTACAAAATACCAATGGCGGCCGCGGTAAGCAGGTAGCGTGTGGCAATTTCAACATCCACTTCTTTGATAAAAGTGTGATAATACATTAATACCGCTGGCAGTATGCCGGCTGCGCCATTGGTTGGGGCGGTGACCACTCGGCCGCCTGCGGCGTTTTCTTCGTTTACTGCCAATGCGAACAAATCAACCCAGTCCATGGCACGCAGCGGGTCTTGGTGATTTTCAACATTGAGTTTGAGGTAAAGACTTGGCGCTCTGCGGCGTACCTTTAGGCCTCCAGGTAAGATACCTTCGGTGCGCATACCGCGTTCAATGCAGGCTTTCATTACTTGCCATATGTTAAACAGGGTATCTTTGATTTCGCTCTCACTGCGTAACGTTTTCTCATTGGTCATCATCAAGGACGACACGCTTAAGCCTGACTCTTTACACATGTTTAGCAGCTCTTCTGCGTTATTAAATGGGTAAGGAGCTGGGTTTTCGGCGCGAATGTCTAATGCCGCTTGCTTTTCGGCTTCAAAGTCTTGATCGGTAACAATAAAGCCACCACCAATCGAATAATAGACTTGACTGTGAAGCAGTTCATCACCCTTAAATGCTTTGATTTCCATGGCATTGGAATGCTTTGGCAGGGTTTTACGACGATGAAAAACAATAGCACCTTGTTTAGGAAAGTCGACCTTAAATTGCTTGTCTAGGTAGATAACCTGCTCGGTTTCAATGGTCGCTAAAATATCGGGTACCTGATCGGCATCTATGGTTTCTGGATCATAGCCTGCTAAGCCTAAGATAACCGCTTTGCCAGAGCCATGGCCAATTCCTGTTTGCCCTAATGAACCGTATAATTCCACTTTAACAGCGGTAATATCATCAACGATGCCTTGTGCTTGCAGATCTTTAACAAATAATCTGGATGCACGCATTGGGCCCACGGTGTGTGACGAGGAAGGGCCAATACCGATACTGAACATATCGAATGCACTGATCATAAACTTTACTCACATTGCCTTAAAAAACGGACGCCATCATAACGTGTAAACCTAGGGTTGTAACCCTTATTCGGTAAAACAACATGGTAGCAGCACTACTAAATATGAAAGAAAAGCCTTAGCAAGGCAAATTAGGGTGGTATTAAGCTCGAGGTCTTACCAGTGGCGGTCTGGCGGCTGAAGGGTTGCTAATAATTGCTGAATGATTTTTGCCGTTGCTCCCCATAATAGCCCATGAGGCGTCATAAACCCTTCGAGGCTTAGGTCTTTGCCCCGATAACTGAGGGTCAACTGCTGCCAGTTGCTGCTATTGGCTAATGCAGCCAATGGCACCATAAAGGTGTGGGCAACTTCATCGCTTTGTGTTGACCAGCGTGCAGTGCGATTGATATTGGCCACCACAGGGGTAATTTGATAGCCAGACAGTGTATGCATTGCAGGTAAGGTGCCTAACACCTGCGCTTCGTCGGTGGCTAAGTGTATTTCCTCTGCCGTTTCCCGTAGTGCTGTGTTGATAAGGCTGACATCTTGTTGCTCCACTTTTCCGCCGGGAAAGCAGATTTGACTGGGGTGGCTTGCAAGGCTTGGGCTGCGTTTACACAGAATAAGTTGTGCTTGCTCCTCGATAGCAATAATCGGGATCAGCACCGCACTTTGTTTCAAAGTGCGAATATCCGCTTGCTGGTGTCGGATATTCGGTGATAATAAAAACTGAGCAACAACCTTATCTATGTTCATCAAGCAACGGTAATATTTTATTGACCTTGTGGTGCGTTTCTTCAAACTCTAGTTGGGGGTCGGAGTCTTTAACGATACCACCTCCGGCCCAACAATGGATTTTGTTATAGTGGCACACCAAGGTACGGATGGTGATGGAAGTATCCATATTACCACAGCCGCTCAAGTAGCCAATAGAACCACAGTAAACACTGCGGCGATGGGGCTCCAGCTCTTCGATTATCTCCATGGCTCTGATTTTAGGAGCGCCGGTAATTGAGCCGCCAGGAAAGGCTGCGGCAAGCTGATCGACCGCGGTTTTATCATCAGCAAGAGTGGCGGTGACGGTGCTGACAAGGTGATGCACGGCGGGAAAGCTTTCAATATCAAATAACTTAGGCACTTTAACGCTGCCGGGCTTGGCTACCTTGCCAAGATCATTGCGAAGTAGGTCGACAATCATGACATTTTCCGCGCGATCTTTGCTACTGGCTTGCAAACGCTGAGCTTGCTGCGCATCGGCTTGTTGCTCTGACAGTCGTGGTAATGTGCCTTTGATTGGCTTACTTTCGATCTGATCCCCTTTAATCTGAATAAACCGCTCCGGTGAGACGGACAGAATGGCACCGTCAACCAGCTTTATAAAGGCGGAAAAGGGCGCATTGTTGGCTTTTTGCAAGCGTTTGTAGGCCAGCCAAGGAGAACCTTGATACGCGGCGCTAAAGCGCTGCGCTAAATTAATTTGGTAGCAGTCGCCGCTGAGTAGATAAGACTGAATTTGGCTAAACTTCTGCTGGTATTGCAACGGGGTCATGTTGGACTGCCAGCTTGAGGTGAGGGTAAACGGTTCAGCTGTTGCTGGTGTTTCTAATCTCGCCAAGTAATTTTGCAAGCGGTTACACTCTGGCTGGGCAACATAAAACCAAGCAGCCGCTTGTTTGTCGTAGATGAGGGCATCTGGGTATAGCCCCACAACCGCATCAGGTAAGTCAATATCGCGCTCAGCCAGGCTTGGCATGGATTCAATATAGCGCCCAAGGTCATAGCCAAAATAGCCCAGCCAGCCGCCATTAAAGGGCAAGTTATGTGGTGCAGCCTGGTCGCAAAAGTCAGCCAAACGTGACTTCATTTCAGTAAACAGGGTGTGCTGTGATTCAACCCCATTGACTAAACACTTGCCCTGCTCAGCGTGTAACAGGCAAATGGGGTCAAAGGCAATAATGTGGTAGCCACTGTTGATGTGTTGTGACTCACATGAGTCGAGCAAAATGGCATGAGGAAGGTCAGCAAAGTGGTCAAAAAGTGACACAGCCGTTAGCCTAATATCTAATTTCGTACAGTTTATTCGCTCATTTATCATTTACTTGACCTGCAAAGCTAGCCCCAAACGGGCGGGGAGGTTATCATAGTTACCAGCTATTCCATAGTTTATGGTGCTGAAACAGCCTATACGCAAGCGGCGCTAGGTTGGTGCCAGCCCTAGCAAAAAAATTCCGTCATAACATTGAGGAACCGTCATGAGTACAATCCGTCAGCAAGACTTTATTGATAGCATCGAAGATGCGCTGCAATATATTTCATTTTACCACCCTTTAGATTTCGTCCAAGCATTAGAAAAAGCCTACGAAAAAGAACAAAGTAAGGCGGCTAAAGATGCTATCGCGCAAATCTTGATTAACTCTCGCATGTCGGCTGAAGGCAAGCGTCCATTGTGCCAAGACACCGGGATTGTTACCTGTTTTGTAAAAGTCGGTATGGATGTGAAGTGGGACAACACGGAACTGACGGTGCAACAAATGGTCGATGAAGGCACCCGCCGTGCTTACACTAACCCAGACAATCCATTACGAGCGTCGATTGTTGCCGACCCTGCTGGAAGCCGTAAAAACACCAAAGACAATACCCCGTCAGTAGTGCACATTGACATGGTGCCGGGTGATAAGGTGGAAGTGATGATTGCTGCAAAAGGCGGCGGTTCAGAAAATAAAACCAAAATGGTGATGCTAAACCCTTCTGACGATGTCGCAGAATGGGTAGAGAAAACCTTGCCGACCATGGGAGCTGGCTGGTGTCCACCTGGCATGTTAGGTATAGGTATTGGTGGTACTGCTGAAAAGGCTGCGGTATTGGCAAAAGAGTCACTGATGGACCCGGTTGATATTCATGAATTACAAGAACGTGGCGCTGAGACGGCGGAAGAAAAATTACGCCTAGAAATTTTTGAGCGTGCCAACAAGCTGGGTATTGGTGCTCAAGGCTTAGGTGGTTTAACCACGGTGGTGGATGTTAAAATCAAAACCGCGCCAACCCATGCGGCTTCAAAGCCTGTTGTCATGATCCCAAACTGTGCGGCCACACGTCATGTTCATTTCACACTTGATGGTTCAGGTCCTGCCGACCTTAAAGCGCCAAAACTTGAAGACTGGCCTGAGGTGACATGGGAAGTAGGCGAGGATACTCGTCGCGTTAACTTGGATACCCTGACTAAAGAAGATATCCAAGAGTGGAAAATGGGCGAAACCGTGTTGCTTTCGGGCAAAATCTTAACCGGTCGTGATGCTGCGCACAAACGTCTGCAAGGCATGATCAATTCAGGTGAAGGCCTTCCTGAAGGGGTTGATTTTACCAATAAATTTATCTACTACGTGGGTCCTGTGGATGCCGTAGGAGACGAAGTTGTTGGCCCTGCTGGCCCAACGACCTCAACGCGTATGGATAAGTTCACTGATCTAATGCTAGAAAAAACAGGCTTGATTGGTATGATTGGTAAAGCAGAGCGTGGCCCTGCAACGGTTGAGTCAATTAAACAAAATAAGTCAGTGTATCTTATGGCTGTAGGTGGTGCGGCTTACCTTGTGGCCAAAGCCATTAAGAAATCCCGGGTGGTGGCATTTGAGGATTTGGGGATGGAAGCCATTTATGAATTCGAAGTGGAAGACATGCCTGTAACTGTCGCTGTGGATAGCGAAGGCGCGAACGCCCACACTCAAGGGCCAGCGATTTGGAAAGCAAAAATCGAAGAGCTTGATAGCAAACTAAGCTAAGCGCTGAGCAAAATACGACATCAGGAGGCCTATGGCCTCCTTTTTTGTATCCTTTTGTTTACGCATAGCCTCAGCTTTCCGTTTACGTAAACAGTCAGTTCAAAAAACAGATTTAATTTAGATATTATCGGTCTTTATTTTTCTCTTTTTGAATATAAATTGCTCTTTTTCAACATTGAAAGAAATGATTATTTGTATTTATGTAAAAACAGGTTTATATCATCTCATTTTCTGGAATGGTGCTACAGTTAGTGATAGAGTCTTGCCAATTTCAGCGCTAGTGGCTCTTTAGCATCAAACTATGATGGCAAGCACAAAGAGCTTACCCGTTTGGGAACAGACAATTGGAGAAGAAGAAAGTGGCTGTATTTAACCAAGTTGAATTTGATAACCATGAGCAGGTGGTCTTTTGTGCCGATGAAGCATCGGGATTAAAAGCCATCATTGCGGTACATAATACTAACCTAGGCCCAGCCGTTGGCGGTTGTCGTCTGTGGGATTACGCCTCGGATGAAGATGCTGTTTACGATGTACTGCGCCTATCAAAAGGCATGACCTACAAAAATGCGGTTGCACGCTTACCCTTTGGTGGTGGTAAATCAGTAATTATTGGCGATGCTAAAGCGATTAAATCAGAGGCACTTTTCAGAGCGTTTGGTAAGCACCTCGAGCGCTTAGGCGGTAGCTACTATTCTGCAGAAGACGTTAACATCACCACCGGTGATGTAATGATGATGCACAAAGAAACCAATTATGTCATGGGTCTTGAAGGTAAGAGTGGTAACCCATCGCCATTAACGGCGCTTGGTACTTACCTAGGCATTAAAGCCGCTTATAAGCATCAGCATGGCCACGAAGATCTTGCAGGTGTAAAAATTGCTGTTCAGGGCTTAGGTGCTGTGGCATACACTATGTGTAAATACCTTCATGAAGCGGGTGCAGAACTGTTTGTGACGGATATTAACCAAGAATCAGTTGATCGTGTGGTTAACGACTTTGGCGCCACTGCAGTTGGCATCGATGAAATCTACGACTTAGACGTAGATGTCTATGCGCCTTGTGCATTAGGTGCAACAATCAACGACGATACGATTCCACGTATTAAAGCTAAGATCATTGCAGGGTGTGCAAATAACCAGCTGGCAGAATCACGTCACGGCGAAATCATTCGTGAGAAAGGCATTTTATATGCACCTGATTATGTCATTAACGCTGGTGGTATTATCAATGTGTATTATGAAACCAAAGCTGAGGGGTATGACAAAGCCGCGGCAACAAAACACGTTGAAGGGATTTATGATACCTTGACGGAGATTTTCAAACGTTCAGAAGCAGAACAAAAGTCGACACATATTATCGCTGACGAATTAGCGCAAGAGATCATTAAAAACGGTCTATAATAAGGTGGCCGTCTGGCATATCACTTAATAAAAGGGGGCGTTAGCCTCCTTTTTTGTATCAAAAATTGCTCTTGGGATGATGAGATGAAGAACAAGCTTGCACTGGATACCTGGCCGCGAAAGCAGCACTTTGGCTTTTATAATCAATTCGAACAGCCTTATTTTACGGTAACAGTAAACCTGCAAATGCAACGTATTTATGAAATGAGTAAGCGCGAAGGGGTGCCATTTTCTCTTAGCTGTTTATATGTGTTGCAACTGGCCTTAGCGGCTTATGCGCCCATGCGCTATCGCATAGAGGAAGGCGTGCCGTATGAATATGAGCAGGTTGATATTAGCAGTGTGTTTTTGCGCCAAGACGATACCTTTCGCTTTGTCCGCTTAACCCCTGAACAGGATTTCTCCAGGTTTATCAGTGTCAATGTCCACAATAAAGAGGAGCAGTTGGAAGGTAAGCTTATTTCGCAGCAATTTTTAAGTGAAAGTCAGGTGCCAAATTGTGTACATGTGTCTATACTTCCATGGCTGTCATTTACAAGTTTTGCTCATGCGCGCTTAAGTAAGGATGATTTTGGCATTCCTAAACTGGTGTTTGGCAAATATAACAAAGCAGACGGTACTATGCCGCTTTGTATCGAAGTTCATCATGCACTAATGGATGGTCTACACGTCGCTGAATTTATTCAAATTCTTCAAGAAAAAATAGATCAAGCAATTTGGGATAAATAGAGATTTTTTGCGATAAATTGAATTTGGCAAAATTATTTCACGGGTTTTTTGGCTGTTTTTTGTTCTAAACTTATGTTTTTTATGACTATTCATAAATTCTATTTGGAATATCTATTCAGCTTATTGGAATAAAGTAGATGTAAAACATTGTAAACGACGTATTCAAAAGGTTGGTTTTACGAGGGTTGTGTATATTTTGCTGTGTTTTTGATGTTAATTTTATGTTTTATATATAATTATTACTTATTTATTGACAAAAAATGTTTTCACAGTGAAGTTGACACATCGTGTTGCATTTAGCATTATTGGACAGTTGATATCTGACAAAAGATATCAGGGTTGCTCTTCTATTGTTGAGAGCGCGAAAATTATAAAAGTAACATTACTTAATTGGTTGGGAACTATGTCTGTTAAAATCAGAAAGAGCCTTGTAGCTACGGCGCTTTTAGGCGCGACAGCTTTTGCAAGCAGCAATGTGATTGCAGATCCTTTGAATGACATACAAAAAGTAGGTCAACAAACTCAAAAGGCTGCTAAAAAGTCTCAAGAAAAGATCGATAATATTTACGGTCAATCTCAAGAGATGATTGCGGAATACCGCGGCATCATCGACGAAACAGAACTGCTAAAAGTGTACAACGACCACGTTGCACGTCTAGTAGCAGACCAGAACGCTGGTATCGAGTCTCTTGAGCGTCAAATCGGAACTATTGACAAGACAAAACAGGACGTTGTGCCTTTGATGTATCGCATGATCGATACGCTTGAGCAATTCATCAAAGCGGACGTTCCGTTTAACATGGACACCCGTCTAGAGCGCGTTGAAAAACTACGCAGCATCATGTCTAACTCATCAGTGACGACGTCTGAAAAGTTCCGTCAGGTACTTGAAGCGTACACTATCGAAACTGACTACAGCACAACGATGGTAGCTAGCCAGGGTTCACTTGAACAAAATGGCAAAAACATCAACGTTGACTTCGCACGTCTTGGCCGTATTGCATACGTTGCTCAGTCGTTCGACCAAAAGCACGCTTGGGTTTGGAACAACAACACTAAGCAGTGGGATGAACTAGGCGAAGAATACCTTAAGCCTGTTAAGAGCATGATCCGTATTGCCCGTAAGCAAGCGGCTCCTGAACTTGTAAACCTACCAATCTTTGGCGCGGAGTAATTAATGATGAAGAAACTATTTAAAGGTTTTGCAGTTGCTGCAGCGTTAACAGTTTCTGCTGGTGCCGCGCTAAATGCACACGCAAACACTGAAGCATTGGATAAAATCCTAGAGCAGGTTAAACAAAACCGTATCTCTGAAGGTAAAATCAATCAGCAACGTGAGCAAGAGTTCTTAAGCGACCGTGCTGACAAGCAAGCGCTACTGAACAAAGCGAAGCGTGAACTAGCGGCTGAAAAAGCACGTGGTGAGCGTCTTAACGAGCAGTTCAAGCAAAACGAAATCACTCTTGCTGAGAAAGAAGTTGAGCTTGAAAATGCCAAGGGTACCCTTGGTGAGATGTTCGGTGTGGTTCGTCGTTCAGCAGCTGATGCCATCGGTTCTATCGAAGCATCACTTGTAAGTGCTGAAAAGCCAGGACGCGCTGAAGTACTTCGTTCACTAGCAGAAGCAAAAGAGCTTCCTACTACTCGTGAACTTGAAGACCTTTGGATTGCATTCCAAACTGAAATGACTGAATCAGCTAAAGTTTCTAAGTTTGAATCAGAAGTATCAGAGCTTAACGGTGACGTAAACGTTAAAGAAGTAACCCGTGTTGGTAACTTCAACCTAGTAACCAAAGACGGCTACGTTATTTACGACGCAGAGAACAAGCAAATTGTTCCTCTTGGTAAACAGCCTAGTGGTGAACTAGCTGGCGTTGACCGTTTGATCGCGGCATCTGCTGGTGAGTATGTTAAGTTTGCAGTTGACCCAACTCGTGGTTCACTACTTCAACTTAATACGCAACGTGCAACGATGGAAGAGCGCTGGCACCAAGGTGACACAGTTGGTTATATCATCACAGTACTACTTATCCTAGGTGCGTTGATTGCAGTTGTTCGTATGCTTGACTTAGTAATTGTAAGCGGCAAGATCAAAGCACAGATCAAAAACGCTAATAACCCTAACAGCAACAACCCACTTGGTCGTATCTTGAAAGTTTACCACGACAATAAAGACCAAGACGTTGAAAACCTAGAGCTGAAACTTGATGAAGCTATCCTACGTGAAACACCACGTATCGAGATGGGTGTTAATATCATCAAGATCTTAGCGGCTATCGCGCCACTACTAGGTCTATTAGGTACAGTTGTTGGTATGATCCTAACCTTCGAATCAATCACACTATACGGTACTGGTGATCCGAAGATCATGGCAGGTAACATCTCTCTAGCGCTAGTAACAACAGCACTAGGTCTGATTGCAGCTCTACCTCTAATTCTACTACACGCTATCGTAGCTGGTCGTAGTAAAGCGGTTCTACACATCCTAGATGAGCAAAGCGCAGGTATTGTTGCTGCTCACGCGGAGAAGGAGAAAGCCTAATGTTAGTCCTGATGGAGATATGGGAATCTATCAGGGATTTTGTTGCTACAGGCGGCGATGTATTATACGTGGTCGCAATAGCACTCTTTCTAATGTGGGTTTTAATGATTGAGCGCTATTGGTTCCTATTAGGTGAATTTCCAAGATTACATAAGGAAATTGTCGCCAAATGGGACGCCCGCCAAGATACTACGTCTTGGTACGCACACAGAATCCGCGATGCATGGATTTCTGAAGCGTCTGAAAAATTAGATGAGCGCATGTTGATTATCAAAACATTGGTTGCGATGTGTCCTTTAATCGGTCTTTTAGGTACAGTGACAGGTATGATCACAGTATTTGAGACAATGGCTACTCAAGGTACGGGTAACGCACGATTAATGGCTTCTGGCATTTCAATGGCTACGATACCAACAATGGCTGGAATGGTTGCGGCACTATCAGGTGTTTTCTTTAGCACGCGTCTAGAAGCACGCGCAAAAATTGCTAAAGAGAAGCTTATTGATAGCTTGCCTCATCACTAGAGAGAGATTGAATTATGGCACGTAAACAACGTTTTCGTGAGGAAGAAGAAGCGGCAGTTGATATGACGCCGATGCTAGACATCGTATTTATCATGCTTATCTTCTTCATCGTAACCACTTCTTTTGTAAAAGAAGCTGGTATTGAGGTTAACAAGCCAAAAGCGGCACAAGCACAGAAGACCAAGAATGCGAACATCTTTATCGCTATCCGTGAAAACGGTGAGATTTGGATGGACAAGCGTCAGGTTGATGTTGAACGTGTAAGTGCAAACCTTGAAAGTCTAATGGCTGAGCAACCTACAGACGTGGTAATCATTCAAGCTGATAAAGGCGCGAAGCACGGTGTAGTTGTTAAGGTTATGGACCAAATCAAAGCGACTGGCGACAACCTGAAGATTTCAATAGCTGGAGATCAGTAATGATTCGACTTCTGTTTTCACTTCTAGCAGGTGGGGCAGTAACTCTCGGCTTGTTCTTTTTTATGTCTTATCTTATCTCCGGAGGAGCGGATAGGGCGGATGTTCAAAAAGAAGAAATCGTCGTCGAGATTATGTCGAATCCACCTGAATCTAAGGTGCAGCAGCGGAAGCGTGTCCCGCCTCCGCCGCCGCCACCGCCAAAGCAGCCGCCTAAACCGCAGCCGCCTCAGCCTGACACGGCTGATCCAGCTGCAGGTGCACTCGGCTTTAACATGCCTAGTATCGATCTAGGTGGTACAGCAGGTGGTTTATCTGGGCCTGGCGAATTTGGTCGTGATGGTGATGCTACACCAATCGTTCGAATTGAGCCGAAATATCCGCCGCAGGCAGCGCGTGACGGTAAAGAAGGTTGGGTTCGTTTGTCTTTCACAATCAACGAAGTTGGTGGTGTAGAAGACATCGAAGTTATCGACTCTGAACCTAGACGTATCTTTGACCGTGAAGCTAAGCGTGCACTTCGTAAGTGGAAATACCGTCCTAAAGTTGTTGACGGTAAACCACAGAAGCAGCCTGGCATTACTGTTCAGCTTGATTTCACGCTGAACCAAGGTTAATAGGAGGCAAGACATGAAAAGTTTACCTAAGTTAACGGCTCTTGCTCTTCTGGTTGCTTTAACCGGCGGAATGTACTCAACAGCAGTTTCTGCAGCGCCTAACTATGAAGAAATAGAAAAGCGCAAAAACGCAAAAACGAAAGTAATGGGTGAGCGCGTAGGTAAAAAGGTTGCTAAAGCGTTTGAACTTTATAACGAAGATAAGGTTGATGAAGCGATTGCCGAGCTTCGTGAGTTAGACCCTTCAGACGAGTTCGACAAAGCAACAGTTAACCGTTACCTAGGCCAGCTTTACGCTCAAAAAGAGAACTACGCAGAAGCGATTAAATACACTCGCCAAGCAGTTGCTCCAGACGTACTTAACTTCAAAGAGCAAGGCGACTTGATGAAGTTATTAGGCGACTTACTTTTAGGTACTGAAAAGTACGCTGAAGGTATTAAAGCCTACTACGCTTGGATGGACTTCACTGGTGAGAACGACCCTAAAGTATATGGTCGTATCGCTCAGGGTTACTACGAGCTTAAGCAATATAGCAATGTTATTGAGCCTGCAGACAAAGCAATTGCTGCGTCTGAGGAGCCTAACAAACAATACTACCTAATGAAAATTGGTGCTTACTTCGACCTTAAACAGTTCCAAAAGGCTGTTGAGGTAGGTGAAGAAATGATTAAGATCTTCCCTGAGGATCCGCAATCATGGACTCGTCTAGGTAGCTTCTATCTACAAACTGAAGATTACAGCAAAGGTTTGACTGTAATGGAAGTGGCGTACGATAACGGTTACTTTGAAAAAGAGAACCACTACAAGATTTTAGGTAGTTTGTATTCACTGGTTGAAATTCCTTGGAAAGCGGCTCTCGCTTATGAAAAAGCCATTAAAGATGGTCATATCGAGCGTACTAAGCAGAATATCACTGCAGTAGCGAGTTATTTCCACCAAGCGAAGCACATTAGTGAAGCTGCTAAATACTATGCCGAAGCTGCAAAGTTTGATGACGATGCAGAGCTTTTTAGAAAGTCTGGTAGCTTGCTGTTGCAAGATCAGCAGTTCAGTGCTGCAGTAACTAAGCTTAACAAGGCACTTGAGTTAGGAACCGATAAAGAGGGGACTACTTATTCTGACTTGGCAGAAGCTTACTACTATCAAGATAAGTTTAAACAAGCTTACTCAGCAATTAAGAAGGCGCAGGAAGATCCTCGCACTCGTAAATTTGCTAGAAGCTGGGCAAACTTTATCAAGGAAAAAGCACAGCGTAGAGGCGTAAGCCTGTAATTAAAAAGCCCCGCAAGGGGCTTTTTTGATTCTGGAATGACAAGCAAGATGATGTCGAAATCACACATACCTCTTTTACTTCTACTTTTTTTAAGCTTTTTAGTTGGCTGCACGGATAGTAAAACCACTATACTTACACAACAACAGTTACAACAGCAGTTGCAACAGCTTAATGTGGCGCTGCAGTCAAGTGCTTCTGCTTACACAGCGTCTACTAACACAGCGTCAACTAGCCTAACTAGGTTACCTTTTAGCGATGCGTATTTAGCTCGCCGTCATGAGCTACTAAACAGCCAGTTGTCTAACTCCAATGCCACGGCGCTAAAAGAGCTTAGTTATTTAAAAATTCAAGAGCGCTATCCCGAACGTTTTTTACCTTGGCCTGCGCACCTCCCAGTATTAAAAAACTTAACTAACCAGACTACATCGGCTCAAGTAGAAGAGTGGTTAACGCTGGTAAAAGCAAGGCTAGAAGCGGGGCTTGAGAGTAAAATTAAGTTGAGTCGCATAGACCTTAGACTGATCATAGAGCAGTTGGCGCAAAGTGAGAACAATAGTGCGGCATTTACAGCACTAAATAACTACCTTAGCAGTTACAAACCGCGAGCAATGCCAGGCCTGCAACAATTGCCTAATGGCAAAGAGTGGTATCAATCGAAACTTAATTTTTACGGTAATATTCAGGCGTCGCCAAACCAGGTTCTAGCGCAATTAGCAAGCGGCTCTGAACTTGAGCCAATAAGGCAATTAGGGGAGCTCACGTTGAGCTTGAATGAACCGGCAATATTAACATTATTAGGGCCGGATTGTGCTCAGGTAGGCGGGCTTAACTGGCGCGATGGCTTTATTAATATTCCCGCCACAGTAGGGTCATGTCAGCAACAACTGAAGCCGTATAGATCGCTGTTACGGGTTTTGATGGAAATTGACATTGGTATACATGTTCAAGGTTGGTCGACCAAGCAAGCTGTTGTTGCGCTTAACTCAAGACTAGCGCTGAATGAACAACAAGCGCAACAACTGGTTAATAATATTATTTACTTCCCGGCCACCATATTTGCTGCTTATACTGGCTAGTTTTTAGCGAGTTTAGCATGGCAACCACCACACCGCTGAGCTGCTGGGTCTTGCTCTAGTAGCTCAGGCTCGATGGCCTGCTCGCAATCACAGCAATAACCAAACTGGCCAATGTCCATTTGACACAAAGCCGCTTCAACTTTCATTAAACGATCGTACTGTGGAAATTGCTCAGGATTGATTTTTTCCATGACAATATCAAGCCACTTGTTAGGTGGGTTTATTTCAAGGATATTGGCAAGATTATGAGTAAACTCATTAGGTGAAGCTTTTAACTCCCCTAAAAAGTCGCTGCGCAGTTGGTTTAACTCGGTGAGTAAACTCTGCTGATAACGTGTTGGTGTATTTTCATTCATGGCGCTCTCCTCTAGAGCCCCATTATGTTTTCACTCGCTATTGGCTGTTATGATTTGAATCAAGAACAGGAGACTTTGCGGATTTGTTCAGCACCGTAACGACGTCTTGCTTGCTCTTTAGGCGCTTAATCTCGTCAAATAACGTGTGTGCTTCTGGGTACTGTAATTTTAGGTAACCTAACCATTGCTTGGTTCTGGAAGAAAAGTACTTTTCACTCATGTTTTCGTCGTCATGCATGGATGAATTAACAATGTGATGGACAACGTGCCCCCAGGTTAATGGTTGATAATCACGGCCCTGTATATGGGCTTTTATTTTTGCCGCTAAGTCAGGCATGGCGAGCGCCCCTCGACCTAGCATTAGGTCTTGGCACTGACTCACTTGCTGGCAGCGCATGGCATCTTCAACCTGCCAGATCTCCCCATTGGCAACCACCGGGATGGTGAGTCTGGTCAAAAGAGCAGGGATCTTTTCCCAATAGGCGGGCGGTCGGTAACCGTCGCGTTTCGTTCTGGCATGGATGGCCAAACTGGATGCACCACCTTGTTGCACGGCATCAACGATTTCTGTGCTATTAGCATCATCATCAAAGCCTAAACGAATTTTGGCACTGACGGGTTGCTCTGCTGGTACGGCTTCTCGTACCGCCTTAATGATCTGATAAATTTGCTCTGGCTCTTTTAATAACACCGCGCCGCCACGACTTTTATTTACGGTTTTTGCCGGACAGCCAAAGTTCAGGTCAATACCATGTGAGCCAAGCTTAACGGCTTTTCTGGCATTGGCAGCCAAAGCGTGGGGCACTTGACCGAGCAGTTGAATACGCACAGGGGTACCCGAGCGAGTATAGCCACCATTTAGTAATTCAGGACAATAACGAGTAAACACTCGGCGTGGAAAGGTCAGGTCGACGACGCGAATAAACTCAGTTACGCATAAGTCAAAGCCACCAATGTCGGTTAATAGCTCACGCATTTTATAGTCAACCACACCTTCCATTGGGGCGAGTACGAGTTTCATGTTATTTCCTGTGCCTGGTAAAAATATCGAGTGCTGTACTGACCATGACAAATGGCAGATACTAGGCTTAACTGTGTTAAGAAAAGCGCGCTATTTTAGCGAAACTACGTAGTGAAGTCACTGTTTTGTCTTTTTGCCGTGGTTGCGAAAAGTGAATGACTGGCAGAAGTTGTCATTTTTTGCGACGATAGTGAAATAATTTATGGCACCTCAAGGTCTTCTAATAGAACCGATAACCATTTTGAGAGAAAGAAACATGAATACCGTCAAGAATAATTCAATTGCTTTAACATTAAGTGCGGTTGTTGCTGGTACTGCCGGCTTAACTGCTACAGACGCAAACGCGAATCCTTTTTCATTTGAAACCATGACCGCAGGCTACCAGCTAGATGCTGGCGAAGGTAAATGTGGTGAAGGCAAATGCGGTGGCGACGCGAAAAGCAAAAAAGAAGGCAAGTGTGGCGAGGGCAAATGCGGCGGCCACGCTAAAGGCGAAAAAGAAGGCAAGTGTGGCGAAGGCAAATGCGGTGGCGACGCCAAAGGCAAAAAAGAAGGTAAATGTGGCGAAGGCAAATGCGGTGGTCATGCCAAAGGCAAAAAAGAAGGTAAATGTGGTGAAGGCAAATGTGGTGGCAATGCCAAAGGTAAAAAAGAAGGTAAATGTGGTGAAGGCAAATGCGGTGGCCATGCCAAAGGTAAAAAAGAAGGTAAATGCGGCGAAGGCAAATGCGGTGGCAACCACTGAGCTGCACCGGCTCGGTAGTCATGCTACTGAGCTTTATCATAAATGCGTGTAAGTGCACGCATTTATTGCTATTCCAGCCGTAACTGAGAGAGTAATGAGCAACGAAATAGGTAACCTTGGTTTGGGACTGCGCCGTGAAATGCTAGATGACGTTTTGAGTAGCCCGCCAAAGCAAGTCGATTTTTATGAAGTCGCCCCCGAAAATTGGATAAAGTTTGGTGGTAAGCTAGCACGGCAATTAGCGCAAATCAGTGACAACCACACCTTGATTTGTCATGGCTTATCGCTATCTCTAGGGGCGCCAGCGCCGCTAGATGTTGACTTTATTAAGCAATTAAAAGCCTTTTTTAATCAACATCAAGTGGCCATTTACAGTGAGCATTTAAGCTACTGCTCGGGCAGCGGTCACATGTACGATTTAATGCCCATACCCTTTACAGAAGAGGCGGTACAGCATACGGCAAAGCGTATTCGTGAAGTACAAGACCGACTAGAGCGGCGCATTGCAGTAGAAAATGTGTCTTATTATGCCGCTCCTGGACAACAAATGTCAGAGCTCGATTTTACCTTAGCGGTGCTTGAAGAAGCGGATTGCGATCTGCTGCTAGACGTCAATAACATCTACGTAAATGCCACTAATCATGGTTACAGCGCGGAGCAATTTTTGGCGGCCATGCCCACAGAACGTATTGCTTACGGCCATATTGCCGGACATTACGTTGAGGCGGAAGACTTACTTGTTGACACCCATGGAGCAGACGTGTGCGCCCCTGTATGGCAATTATTGCAACGAGCTTATGAGCTCCATGGTCTATTTCCAACCTTACTTGAGCGCGACTTTAATATTCCGCCGCTCGCTGAGTTAATGCATGAAGCGCAGCAGATAGTCGATTTGCAAAAACAAGTTAAGCCATCCACAGTGCGGTCACAATGATGTCGTTTATCGAAACCCAACAAGCGTTTATGGCCCATATTCGTGACCCAGAAAATCAGCCAGCACCCACTGGTATTGAACCGCGTCGTTTAAAGGTCTATCAAGAGCTGTTTTTTAATAACATTGAAGGCTTTGTGAGTAGCGCATTTCCAGTACTTAAAAGCGTATATAGTGACGCTGCATGGCAGCAGTTGATCCGGCAGTTTTTTGTGGTTCACGACTGTCAAAGCCCTCACTTTTTAGATATCAGTAAAGAGTTTTTGCTGTTTTTACAAACTGAATATCAACCTCGGCCGGAGGATCCCAGTTTTTTGCTAGAGCTTGCCCATTATGAATGGCTTGAGCTCGATGTGGCGACCACCAAAGAAAGCCCCGGTGAGCGGGTATTAGAGGCCGACAATCTAAGTTCTGCCGCTTTACAACTGGCCAGTACGGTGCGTTTAGGGCACTACCAATATCCAGTTCACCAAATTACTGCTGACCATCAACCACAATCCTGCAGCGGTGAAACCTATAGTTTTGTGTTGTATCGTGACGCCGAGGATGAAGTGCAGTTTATTGCCTTAAACCCAATGACGGCCTTGTTATTATCCTTAATCGACAGCAACCCAGGCATTACCTTAGCGGAGCTGGTTGCTGACATCCAAGCGCAAGCTCCGCAGTTTAGCGTGGAGCAATTACAGCAAGGGGCTGAACAGACCTTAACTGAGTTTGCTAGCCGCGGCATTTTGCTGGCAAAAGTACTTTAAGCCAAGTGCAACATCGATTATTATACCGCCTGATTTTTGTCGTGCTAACTCATCACTGGGGCGCCAGGGTGAGTCTTAATTAAAGGTAGTATTATGTCTCAAGGTGATTTTAAAGATCCGTTTAATGCCAAGTACTTTTTGGCTTTTGTTGCTGTATTTGCAGGGATTGGCTGTTTAAATGCCATTCTTGGTTGGGCAACGGCGATCGTGTAAACCCGATCACCCCAGTTAATTCAACTGGTATCCAATAGAGGCTGCATTATGCAGCCTTTTGTGTTTTTAATGTGCTGTTTTTCGACATCAGGGTAGGCAATCTTGCTCTGTCGGTTTCAACTACCGAGAAAATTGTTATAATCTCACTCTTTTGTAAATAAATTAAAGCATATCATTATGACGACAGCGAACATGTCATTAATCAAAGACAGTATTGCCACTGTTCCGGACTACCCAAAGCCGGGTATTATGTTCCGTGATGTAACATCACTACTAGCAAATCCTGCTGCTTTCAAAGCAACCATTGATGCTTTTGTTGCAGCATACCAAGACGCTGGTTTTACTAAAATCATCGGTACGGAGTCACGTGGCTTCATTTTTGGGGCGCCATTGGCTTATGAGCTGGGTATTCCATTTATTCCTGTACGCAAACCAGGCAAGCTACCACGTGAAGTGATCAGCCAGTCTTACGAGCTTGAGTACGGCCAAGATACCCTTGAGCTCCATGCCGACGCGATTGCGGCCGGTGACAAAGTATTGTTAGTAGATGACTTGTTGGCAACAGGTGGTACTATTGAAGCGACCGCAGCATTGGTTAAACGCCTAGGTGGTGAAGCCACTGATGCCGCATTTGTTATCTCATTGCCTGGTCTTGGCGGCGAGCAAAAAGTCAAAGACTTAGGCATTGAAATCCTCTCATTAGTTGAGTTCGAAGGCGAATAAGCATGAGCTATCAGGTTCTGGCAAGAAAATGGCGACCACAAAACTTCCACCAGTTAATGGGGCAAGAGCACGTTAAGCAGGCGCTGGTTAACGCGCTGAATGAACAACGTTTGCATCACGCTTACCTGTTCACTGGAACCCGTGGTGTGGGCAAAACCACCATTGCCAGAATCTTTTCGAAAAGCCTCAACTGTGAGCAAGGGGTGACATCGACCCCATGTGGTCAGTGTAGTGCCTGCAGTGAAATCGAAGCAGGTAAGTTTATTGACTTGATTGAAATTGATGCGGCCTCTCGCACTAAGGTAGAAGACACGCGAGAAATCTTGGATAACGTGCAATATGCTCCGACTCGGGGACGCTACAAAGTGTACTTGATCGACGAAGTGCATATGTTATCAAAGCATAGCTTTAATGCCTTGTTGAAAACCTTAGAAGAGCCGCCACAACACGTTAAGTTTCTACTGGCGACCACCGATCCGCAAAAGCTGCCAGTGACTATTTTATCCCGCTGTTTGCAATTTAACCTTAATGCCATGACGCAAGACCAAATTGTCGAGCAGCTGCAGAAGGTGTTACCACAAGAGCAAGTCAGTTTTGATCCTGTGGCCTTGCAAACCTTGGCCAAAGCCGCCGATGGAAGTATGCGAGATGCCCTGAGCTTAACCGATCAAGCGATTGCTCAAACTAACGGTAATCTTACTCTAGCGGCGGTGCAGTCAATGCTAGGGTTAATGGATAGCGCCCATGCGGTTATCTTGCTCTCGGCCATCTTGTGTCATGATGGTGAAGCTTTGATGCAAGCTGTTGACAAAATTGCTCTACAAAATGGCAACTTTGTCAGTGTGTTAGACGATATGATTGCGTTATTACACGCAGTTCAACTGACCCAGCTGGTAACGAGTGCGGCCAAGATATCGAACTTTGATAGTAACGATATTGAGTTGTTTGCTCAGCAAATGTCACCACAGCAGGGGCAATTGCTGTATCAATTGCTATTAAATGGCAAAAAAGATTTAAAGTGGGCACCTGAGCCGAAATTAGGCTTTGAAATGATCATGTTGCGACTGTTAGCATTCGAGCGCGATGATCACTCTGCGGCTGTGCCTGTGTCCAGTGCCCCCTCACCGCAAAAGGATGACAAGGTTGGCGGTTTACGTGAGCTATTAAAAAAGCCCACCGTAGCAAATGCAGAGCCTCAAGAGCCAGCAGCTGTGAGCAAAGGTGAGGTTGCGAATACCACGCCACCTTCTGCGCCAGCAGAGCAAAGCACTACGACTGAGACACCGCAGCAAGCGCCGAAACAAGAACAGCAAAGTAGCCCGCCACCAGTGACTGAGGCGACGGAAACAGACATTGCCCAGCAATATGACCAAGTTATGTCACAGGCTGCTGAGCAAGGCTTTACGCCTGATGCCGCTAATCACTTTGTAGCCAGTGAGTCGCAACCTCAACCGCAATCAGATACGGTGCCAGCAGCTGCGGATGATTCAACACCACAACAGCAAGTCGGCAACGTTTCTGAGCAGCACTCTCAGGCACAGTCTGCAATAGCACGAATATTAAAGAATCGTAATATCTCTGGGGCTGGCAAACTGGTGGGGGCAAATGGCGAGGTAAAAAAGTCTGAGGCGCCTGAGGCGCCAACCGAAACGGCTAGCACCACCGCGTTCGAGCAGCCCAACGAGCAACCTGCCGTAGCGCCAGAGCCGGTGCCGCCGCGTCCTCGTCCGGAGAAAAAAGCCGCGTTTCAAGAACGCCACAAACCGATCACGGAAAATTTAGCTCCTGAGCTATTAGAGCAATTATCACCAGAGCCGGCCACCTCGGATACAGAGGGTAACGAGGTAGAGATACCAGCTCCGGAAAATTTCGTCAGTCCCATCAGCGAGATTAAATTTGCCCATCAGCAAGATGATTGGGCGAGTATGATTGAACAAATGCAATTGGGAGGGCGAATCCGTCAGTATGCGCTGCACAGTATTTTTAGCCAAAACGGCTCAGAGGTTACGTTGCAAGTAGATAGCAACCAACAACACCTGGATTCGCAAGCGCTACGACAAAAACTCACCGAGAGTTTATCCCAGTTATTGGGGCAAGCCATTGAATTAGTTATTAGCTATAGCGATGGCTTGCAACATACGCCTTTTATTGTGCAGCAGCAATTAGATCAACATCGCCTAGCACAGGCGAAAAGCGCCATGCAAAGCGACCCCTTGGTCAGTGCATTTGTGCAAGAATTTGACGCAACGTTAGATGAAAATAGCGTTCAAGCATTGTAATTATGGGCTTTAGCCCTTATCTTTTATCTTATAAACCCTATTGAAGTACAAGAGAGCAGAGTATGTTTAAAGGCGGAATGGGCAACATCATGAAGCAAGCGCAGCAAATGCAAGAGCGCATGGAAAAAGCCCAAGAAGAAATTAAAACCCTAGAAGTGACTGGCGAAGCGGGTGCAGGCTTAGTGAAAGTAACTATGCTAGGCAGTCACAACGTTAAGCGCGTTGATATCGACGAAAGCTTAATGGAAGACGACAAAGACATGATCGAAGACCTACTTGCCGCTGCGGTTAACGATGCCGTACGTCGCGTTGGTGAAGAAACGCAAAAGCGTATGTCTGAAGTAACCGGTGGAATGCAAATGCCACCTGGTATGAAAATGCCGTTTTAATGTAAAACCTTATAAAAATAGCGCCGTTAAGGCGCTATTTTTACAAATAGCACAGACATTAAATTTTATCTTTTAAAATATCTCCAGATTTCTTATCTAGCTTTCCATTTTCCAATGTATGATTTTACCATGCAAACTTGGCTCACTTTAGAATTTAATCAACCAATTAGGTGTTAACCAAAAACCATTTGATGTGTCGCATGTTTCTTGACCTATTAGGATGTTATGGTTAACTTGGTTAAATATATTATTGCTACATTAGCAAGAAGAAAGGGGTCAAATATCTCATGGAAGAAATTAACAAGCAAAAGCAAGACAATATTGAGTTAGAAATTGACGTAATTTCGACTTTTTCACTTGCAGCACAGCAAAATTCATATTCAGTTTTGCGTAATATCCAAATCATTGTGCCGGAATGTTACGACAAACCAGTCCTAAGTAATTTAAAATTAAGATTGAATGCTATTGAAGGTTGGTTAGACTCCTCTGAGTGGCTTATTGATGAAGTGATTGCTGGACAGTCAGTTAAATTACCAGTCAAAGAACTTAAATTTCCTTTTGAAACACTTTTTGGCCTGACCGAAGAAGTTCTTCTAGGGCTTAAATTTGAGCTATTGGATGATGAAAACCTTCTCTTGTGCAGTAGTGAGCATAAAGTGAGTATTCTCCCTGCCAATTTTTGGGGGGGAGAGAGTCGTCAGCCAGATTTACTAGCTGCTTTTGTAAAGCCAAATGGTTTATACGTAGAATCTATAGTTAGAAAAGTTGCTTTACTCTTAGAAAGTAGTGGTCATGGACGCTCAGTGGATGGATATCAGTCGAACACTAGAGAAAAGGCATATTTGATGCTTGCTGCGCTTTGGAATGTCATTTTTCAAGAAAAGTTAGCATATGTTAGCCCTCCTCAAGGCTTCGCAAAAACTGGCCAACGTATTCGTCTAGCAGCGGATATCAGCCAATCTAAAATGGCCGCTTGTTTAGATTCTTCTGTCTTATTCGCAAGTTGTATAGAAGCTATGGGTCTAAATCCTGTGGTGGCTATCACTAGTGGGCATGCTTTTGCTGGTGCTTGGTTAATTGATGAAAAGTTGCCAATTCTTTGTAATGATGATCCGCAGGATATAAGAAAGCGCGTGGATAACCGAGACTTAGTCTTGTTTGAAACAACGCTCGTAACAAATGCTTCTCCTGTTACATTTGAACAAGCAAAAGATCATGCCAGAAATTTACTTGACGAGGATAAAGAAGAAGAGTTCGTAATGGTTTTAGATATTGGCCAAGCACGAGCTCAGTCAATTAAGCCGTTATCAACTATAGAAGAGGCTAAAGCTGAAACTGAATCAGTAGATGAAACTGTTGATCTTACTTTACCTGAGGTTCCTCCTTTACCTCCCGTTCGTGCTGAAGAGCGTATTGTCGAAGAAAGCCCTGAAACACGCATTGACTCATGGTGCCGAAAGCTTCTTGACTTAACTAAGAGAAATAAACTTTTAAATTTCAATGATAAGTCGGTATCTATAAAGTTATATTGTCCTGATATAGCTAATATGGAAGATATGTTGGCGGATGGGACAAAGTTTAAATTCTTATCAACTCAAGAAAGTCCATATTTTGATTCTGAACGAGACAGTGAGCTATTTCGTTTTCAAACCGGCTCGGAAATACATAAAGAGTACGCTCTTAATCAGTTAAATAATAAAGTTTTATTAGCTAACCAGCCTCCTAAAAGAGTAGAAAAAAATGCTATCGAGCTGTTTCGAAAAGCTAAAAATGATTTAGAAGAAAGTGGTTCAAATACACTTTTCTTAGCACTGGGGTTCCTTAAGTGGAAAGAGAACCCAGAGGATACCCGAAGCTTTAAAGCCCCATTAATTCTTATTCCAGTTAGCCTCACTCGAAAAAGTGCTCGAGCTCCCATTTATGTTGAGCAATTACAAGGTGAGGAAGCAATCTTTAATCTTACTTTGATCGAGTTTTTGCTATCTGAACACGATATCAACTTAAATGTATTTAAAGATGAGCTGCCTGAAGATGAAAGTGGGATAGATGTCCCATTTATTTGGAGTCAGGTAAGGCAGGCTGTCAGTGAGCAAAAGGGATTTGAGGTAGTTGAGGAATTAGTTTTATCTTCATTTTCATTTGCAAAATATTTGATGTGGAAAGACTTAAGAGACAGATTGGATGACTTAAAAGAAAATCGATTTGTTCAGCACTTAGTTGAAAGTCCCAAAGATGCTTATATTCAATCTGCTGAGTTTGTTGAACAATATCAAGTCGATGAGGATATAGACCCTGCTGAAGTGTTTACGCCTCTTAATTGTGATAGTTCTCAGTTAGTTGCTGTTGATGCTTCAGCAAAAGAGCAAGATTTTGTACTTGAAGGACCTCCGGGGACAGGTAAATCCGAAACAATAGCTAACATTATCGCTCATAATATTGGTAAGGGGCGAAAGGTTTTATTTGTAGCTGAAAAAATGGCTGCATTGAATGTAGTATACAAGCGATTGCAAAAAATAGGTTTGGACCATCTATGTTTAGAGCTTCACAGTAATAAAGCGAACAAAAAGGTCGTTTTAGAGCAATTAGCTCAGGCTTGGCAATCAAGAGAGGGATTAAATCCTAATGCGTGGTCTATGCATGTTTCTGAGCTAAAGGATAAAAAAGATAAGTTAAATGATTATGTGAGAGAGCTACATAAAAAATCACAGTCAGGAGTATCCGTTCGAGACGCAATATCAAGGCTTGCTCTTCATAAGGGGGAAGTCAAACTTAACTTAAATTGGCCATTAGATTTAAGTGCAGATAAAACCTTAAAAAGTGACTTGAACACACTAAATGAAATCGTTTTGCAGCTTAAAATTGCCTTTGAAGATATTCAAGAACTCGACTTTACTAGCTTCTCTTATATAGATGCTACTGCATGGTCAAATGTTTGGCAAAGCCAGCTAATAAATAAAGTTGAAGCTTGGTTTATTGAATTTGAAAGTATTACAGATAAATTCCAATCGGCTCTTTCTACCCTAGGCATCAATGCACCTGAGCTGAACAACAAGAATTTCTTGGCCTTGAATTCATTTTATGAATTAAAAGAACTTGTGAAGTATCTTGATATAACTTTTGTCTTAAAATCAGGCCTTAACGAGCGATTTGAGCTTATAGAGAACTTAGCGCTCAAAAAAGAAAAGTTAGATGAGCTTACTAGCAAGCTAGGTAGCAATATTGAAGTTAGTCAGCTATTGAAAGCTCCAATAAGCAGGTGGTATTCAGAATATGAAGCTGCAAATAGTAGTTGGCTTAAATCTCTA
Source organism: Pseudoalteromonas sp. UG3-2 (assembly GCF_037120705.1). NCBI lineage: Bacteria > Pseudomonadati > Pseudomonadota > Gammaproteobacteria > Alteromonadales > Pseudoalteromonadaceae > Pseudoalteromonas > Pseudoalteromonas sp. UG3-2. The sequence continues at coordinate 173,037 of NZ_JAWLJU010000002.1, forward strand.
TTTGCTAAGTGGAAAGTTAATAAACAAGCAAATGAGTTTGGGTTTAAGAAGTTTAGTGATCTTTCTATTTTAGCTGAGCTATTAGAAGCAAAGCAGCTTGCCAATGATATTTCTGAATCTAATGGTGAACTTGAAGCGTTAGGTATTTGGAAAGGTTGGTTAACAACTTCGAAAGACTTAATAGCTACCCTGGAGTTCGGAAGAAAAGTAAAAGCTAAGTTAAATAGCGCTCTTTCGTTATGTAATGACCCAGCAGAAGCTTTAATAGTAATTAAAAAGCAATTTGTTGACGGCAGAGATTTTATTGAAAACTCTCAAGTAGAGGCTAAATTAGATGATTTCGCCTCTAGTTATAAAGAGTTTGAACAGGCGCACAATAACTTACTCGATTTCAATGTCACAGATACTTCAGGTTTAAATTTAACTGCATTAAGTCAAGCCTTGAGTGTAATAAAAAACAATCAAGCGAAACTTAAAAGCTGGTGTGAATGGGTTAGCGCCAAAGATCAAGCTAATAGCGTAGGTTTAGACTCTATTGAGCAGGCATTAAGCCAAGGTGTTATTTCATCTTCAGAATTACTAGAGCAATTTGAGTTAGCTTATTTTTCTTGGCTTGCACCTCTTTTGATTGATGACAGTGTAATTTTAAGAGAATTTAAGGCTTCAACACATGAAGCTACTATTGAAGCATTCCGTAAATTAGATGAAAAAGTAGCTGAAGTAACAAGTGATTACATTATTGCTCTGGCTTCAAGTCGAGTGCCAACTAGTGAAGTCAAAGATGCTAAAAACGACCGTCACTTCGGAGTTTTGTCGAAAGAGATCCAGAAAAAAACTCGTCATATCCCAATTAGAGCTTTGATTAAAGAGCTTGGTGAGTCATTGCTGGAGCTTACTCCATGTATGATGATGTCACCGTTATCTGTTGCTCAATTTCTGCCATCAGACTTTAGAGGATTTGACCTAGTTGTATTTGATGAAGCATCTCAAATGACAACATGGGATTCTGTCGGCTCAATTGCCAGAGGGCGCAATGTAATTATTGTTGGTGATCCTAAACAAATGCCTCCAACCAACTTCTTCGCGGCCGGTACTTCCGATGCACCAGATGAAGAAGATCTTGAATCTATTTTAGATCAAGCTTTAGCTGCTCGATTACCGCTAAAAAGGTTGATGGGTCACTACCGAAGCAAACATGAGACTCTAATTGCATTCTCAAACAGCAAGTACTACGAAAACTCATTAGTAACTTACCCATCATCAGAGACAAAAGAGTCAGCTGTTTCTTTACATCGGGTTAATGGCCTTTATGCAAAGGGCAAGGGTCGGAACAATATCAAAGAAGCACAGGCTGTTGTAAACGAAATCACTAAGCGATTGCTCAACAAGCAGCAACAGAAATTGTCAATTGGTGTCGTTACTTTAAACACAGAGCAGCAACGCACTATTGAAGACTTACTCGATGATGCTAGAAGGAATAACCCAAAAATTGAAAAGTATTTTCATGAAGCAGAAACTAGAGAACCTGTTTTTGTTAAAAACTTAGAGTCAGTTCAAGGTGATGAGCGAGATATCATAATGCTTAGTTTAGGTTATGGTCCTACTGAGCCAGAAGCGAAAACGATGAGTATGAACTTCGGTCCATTAAACAAACAAGGTGGTGAGCGCAGACTTAATGTTGCCATTACGAGAGCAACGACTGAAGTCGTAATTTTCAGTAGTTTTGATTCTTCAATGATTGATTTGAGCCGTACCTCTTCAACTGCTATTGAACATTTAAAACATTATTTAGAGTTTGCTGAAAGAGGGCCTATTTCACTTGCGGAAAGTACGTCGGCTCGTTACGGAGTGGATCAGTTTGATAGTGATTTTGAACAAGCCGTTGCAAACGAATTACGCAACATGGGTTGGAAGGTCCAAACACAGGTTGGTGTCAGTAAGTTCAGAGTTGATTTAGGGATTCTTCATCCAGATAAACCCGGATGCTACATTGCTGGTGTCGAATGCGACGGTGCTACATATCACGGCTCACCAGCAGCTAGAGATAGAGATCGCGTAAGACAAATAATCCTTGAAAGTTTAGGTTGGAATATCGTTAGGCTCTGGTCTACGGATTATTTTGTAGATTCAGAAACCGCACTTAAAAAGTTAGATTCAAAGTTAAATGAAATACTTGCTACCGAGAGAGAAAAGGATAGCTTGTTAGAAGCAGAAGCAGAAGCAGAAGCAGAAGCAGAAGCAGAAGCAGAAGCAGAAGCAGAAGCAGAAGCAGAAGCAGAAGCATGCAATGATAAACCATCACCAGTAGATCAAAGTGAAACGACTATAACGCCAGATTTAAAGCCGTTTACTAGTATCGATTTTGACGCGAATAACTATTTTAAAGAGGAATACAAACCACGATTAATCGATATTGCTAAGGAAACACTTAAAGAAAGGCCAGGTATCACATTACATACTCTTGCTCTGGAAATTGCTAACTTACATGGCTTAACTCGCACAAGTAGAAAGCAAGTTAATTATATTTATGAGCTTATAGAGCCATGGGCTGGAGTAAAAGAGAATACTGGCTATTCACCAACCATTTGGCTCTCACCTGATGATAAGTGTAACTTAATAAGTTGGCGCGGTGTAAACGCGTTTGGATACGAGAGAAACTGGAAAGAACTAGCATATGAAGAGGCTCTGGGTTTAGCGACTTACGCTAAAACCCATAATCAATTAAACCCAGTTGAAGAAATGTGCTCTGAATTAGGTCTAAAAAGAAAACACGAAACTACAGTGAGGCAGTTTGAGCACTGGCTTTCATTAGTTGACTAGGCGAGAGAAATAGATTGGACACAATTACGTTAATAATACTGAAGCTACAGTTGTAACTTTTTGTTGAATACGCTTCTTCAGGCAGCGTGTATAAGAGCTGCAATCTAAAAATAGCGCCTTTAAGGCGCTATTTTTTTGCCTATTAACTCCCTAAAAGCGACCAATCAAGGATAGCTTGGCATGGAGCGGCTCACCGACGCTTGCTTGGTGCGTAGAGTGGGCACTGGGGAAGTAGAGCTTATCGGTTAGGTTTTGAATATTTAACTGCACTCGTAAGTCGTTTGAGACGTCGTAATAAGCGACAGCATCGAAACGCGTGTAGCTCGGCAATATGGCGTTGTTGCCATTATCAATATAGCTTTGGCCTTGGTAGGTAGCCCCTAGACCAACACCTAACACGGCATTTATCTGGTAATTAGTCCACACCGAGAAGGTGTTTTCAGGCAACTCTCGGGGCGTTCTGCCGGTAGGCCCATTGCGGTCAACAATTTCACCCTCTAGATAGCTGTAGTTGACAGAAAGGCGCCAGTCATCGCTAATGGTGCCGGTCAGTTGCAGTTCAACACCCGAAATCTCTGAATCAATGACATCCAGGGTTTCGGGGTCGTTATCGGCAACCTGCGGTGAACTTTGCTCATTTTCAAATAGGGCGGCGGTAAAGCTCAGGCCAGAGTCAAAGTTCCACTTCAACCCGATTTCTTGGTTGGAGTAAGTGTCTGGGTCTAGCTGATTATTATTGCCATTGATATTGGCATATTGCTCACCGCTTCGTGGCAAGAAGGACTCACTGTAGCTGGCATAAACGGAGACGTTTTCCATCGGTTTGTAGATAAGCCCAGCACGGGGAGAGATCTCTTCATCTTTTCGGCTGCGGGTTTCAAGCACCGTGGGCATGGCATTGAATACCTCGATATCAAAGCTATCGAAGCGCGCGCCTAAGACAATATCAAATTGTTCGGTGATGGCAATTTCATCTTGCAGATAAAAAGAGAAGACATCGAGGTTGACGCGGGTGTCATCATTTAAATCGCTAAAGCCTGTGGTAAATGCCACCTCATTTGCATTGGTTCCTGCAAAAGCGTTAAAGTCGAGTGGTCGCTCAACATTGAAGCGCTCTTTATCGGAGTTTGTGGTACTGAACACCGGGTTAAAGCGGTTTTGGTCTGAGTTAGTTTGGATCCATTCACTGCCGACAATAATGGTATGTTCTATATCGCCTGTTTGTAATTCTGCAATGAGGTTACCTGAGAGAATGAAGTTGTCACGTACGGTTTCATCAATATAACCATCTAACTCAACAATGTTGCTTACTGGGTCGTAATCGCTAGCATAAAAGTTAGCATACACTTTATCGTAGTCACCATAAAAGGCATTGAGATTACCCTTGATGTTATCGCTGAACTGATGGCTAAGGTTGGCGCGCAAAGTGTGGGCGTCTAATTGATGATAATTGTTTTGCGGATCGGCAAAAACAATATTATTTAATGCCACCACGGGGCGACCATTTTCAGCGGTTGGAATACCGCGGTCGATGAAGCGTTCATGGTTAATGTATTCATAACTCAGGTCGAGCAAGGTGGTGTCGTTGAGTTCAAAGTGCATGGTGGGGTTCACACCCAAGCGCTCACCGTCGTAAAAGTCTCTGTCTCCCTCTATTTGCTGATACATGGCATTCATTCGTAATGCCGAGTTTTGTGAGGTCATGGTGTTTATGTCGACTTGACCGTTAACGCCACCAAAGCTATCAACAGAAGTGTTAAAGCCGACGAATTGAGTATCTAACTGGGCTTTTTTTGATACTCGATTAATTATCCCGCCAGTACCACCGCGACCAAATAATAGCGCATTCGGGCCCCGTAATACCTCTACTTGCTCAACATTGTACAAAGCACGGTAATACTGCACATCGTCACGATTACCATCGATGTAGAAATCGGCGGTAGAGCGCACACCACGAAATACCACAGCATCACGATGGCCTTCACCCTGAGAGTTATTTATGCCTGGAGTATAGTCAACAATGGCGCCAATGCTGGTGATGCCGCGTTGGGTAATTTCTTCCGCGGTCATAATAGATAAGCTTTGTGGCACATCAATAATAGGGGTAGGGGTTTTAACTGAATTGGACTTGTTGATAGATAAATGTTGGCCTTCAACGGTAATCTTTTCTATGTCTTCTAAGTTAGCTAAAGCAGATTGGCTGATTGTTAGTGCAGCAGCTATACAGGTTAATGTAAACTTCAAAACTCAATCCTCAGTGGTTACTTCGAACATTATTAAGTAAAAAAACCGTATAGTAATACTGTCACTTGTTTAATTAAGATCATTCTAATGAGAGTGATTTTTATTTTTGTTCGCTAAAATATTAGGATCTGAAGCTGAAAAGTGTGACTGCGGCTGTGTATTTATTTTGGCAGCTGCGCCTAACTGTGGTGTTAGGCGCAGTTATAAGCGCATTGATTTTGTTGCGCCTAATAATAGTTGACGTGCTATTAGGTTAGCGTTGCTCTAGCTGAATAACGATAGTGCTAACAATTAATTAGCACTAATAGTGGTTAGTTCGCGCTAATCTCACCATGACAATAAAACCATGGGGCAATTAGCAACGATTACCAAATACGAACGCGGTCTTCAGGTGCTAAGTACAACTTATCTCCAGGCTTAACATCGAACGCTTTGTACCAAGCATCGTGGTTACGTGGTGCTAAAGCTCTATATCGCCCAGGAGCGTGGGTACCAGCACGAAGCTGATTGAGCATACTTTGTTCGGTACGTTTTTCTTTCCATACTTGCGCCCATGCTAAGAAAAAGCGTTGGTCACCGGTAAGGCCGTCAATAATTGGTGCTTCTTTGCCACCTAAGCTTAACTTGTAGGCATGATATGCCATTGCCAAGCCACCGACATCACCAATGTTTTCACCTAAGCTGTTGCGGCCATTAACAAAGTTACCTTCGATTGGTTCATATTGACTGTATTGAGCCGCAAGTTTATCTGCTTTTTCTTCAAATGCAGCGCGGTCAGCATCACTCCACCAATTACGTTGAACACCAGAGGCGTCTGACTTCGAGCCTTGGTCATCAAACCCGTGTCCCATTTCATGGCCTATCACGGCACCAATACCACCGTAGTTGACGGCAGGATCCGCATTTGGATCGAAAAATGGAGGTTGTAAAATTGCGGCAGGGAACACGATTTCATTAAATGAGCTATTGTAATAAGCATTCACACGTTGTGGTGTCATTCCCCAACGGTTACGATCGGTTTTTTCTAGCTCTTTGGCAACACTTTCATTGCGGAAAAACGTTCTTAAGTTCTTAACATTAGACATTAAATCATCATCAGTTAATGTTAAGCCAGCAAATGACTGCCACTCATCAGGGTAACCAATTTTAGGAGTGAAGGCAGCAAGTTTCTCTTGCGCATTGACCTTAGTTTCTTCTCCCATCCAATCTAAGTTTTCAATTCTTTCGCCTAAAGCTTTACGTAAATTCTCTACCAGCTCAGACATCTGTTGCTTTGAAGACTCAGGGAAGTAGCGATCTACATACACTTTACCGATAGCAAAACCTAGAGACTGAGTACCTGACATTGCACTTATTGCGCGTTTCCAACGATCGCGAGGTTGTTGCTGTCCACTTAAGTGCTTACCATAAAACGCAAAGTTAGTGTTAAAAACGTCTTCTGATAACAATGAAGCGTTACCACTTAGGGCATGGTATGCCAAATAATCTTTCCATACGTTTATGTCTTCAGAGTTAATAAGCTTAATCATTGCTCTGATCGGCTCAGGTTGCGCCATATTCAGCTGTGGGACTTTGTAACCCGTTTGCTGGAAGTATAAATCCCAATTAAAGCCGGGGTATTGAGCATCTAAGTTTTCACGTTTGATTTGATTTAAGGTTAGATCTCGGTTTCTTCGCTTTTCTCGTGGCCAATGGCCTGCAGCTATTTTAGTTTCAAGTGCCAAAATGGACTCTGCACGCTCCATAGCCTTATCTTTGCCGATAATTTTCAGCATGTCAGCAATGTGCTTAACATACTCTGCACGGGTTTTGACAAAACGCTCAGCATCCTCTAAATAAAATGAACGGTCTGGAAGGCCTAATCCACCAGCCCCCATAGACATTTCGTATTTATTCGGGTCTAAACGGTTGAACCACATTCCACCGCCAATTGGCGACTTAACACCGGTGAGCCAAGATTCTCCGAATACTTTTGTTAGGCCATCAGTATCTGTGATGGCATCGATTTCTTGTAGCAGTGGCTCGATGGGTTTAGTGCCTAATTTATTTAACCTTTCAACGTCCATATAGGCGTTGTAGAAATCAGCAATAAGCTGTTGCTCTTCATTTAGGTCTTTAGCATTAGCGATTTCTTCAACGATAGTTTTAACCTGTTCCTCGCTGCGCTCAGCTAACGCTGAGAAAGCACCAAATCGTGTTTTGTCCGCTGGCATTTTATAGTTTTCATACCAAGTGCCGCTGGCATACATAAAAAAGTCGTCGCCAGGCTTAACACTTTCATCACGAGCAGACAGGTCAACTCCAAAAGTGCCCAGTTCTGCTTGTGGGCTATCTGTTTTAGCCGCAACTTTTTCAACTTCACTACTGTTGTCATTAATACTTGGTTCACTGCAACCGCTTAACATCAAGGCTGCTAATGAACTTGCTATAATTGTTTTTTTCATTACTTTTCTCTAGTTATAGATATCATCAATCATTTGCGGCAAGATAATCCTGCCCATGCTCTATGATTCTTAAATTAATTAGGTACTAACTCAACTTTTTACGGTGAATGAATGGTAGATGGTTCAGGCTGTAGCTTGTAGCGAGTGTAGAGTTGGTAAATACACCGGGCTTTTATTCAACGCAAAGATCCCTTATTATTTCGCCATAATCAGAAATAGGTGATCAGTCGATGCCTGTAATAGAAGTAACTTTATGCAATTATCTCCAAGTTTAACTGCGCTAATCGAAGCGTTACGCTGTTTACCTGGTATTGGGCCTAAATCGGCGCAACGGATCGCTTTTCATTTGCTTGAACGTGATAGAGACGGCGGTAGTCAATTAGGACAATGTTTGTCACACGCGATGCAAGCTGTAGGGCATTGCAGCAGTTGCCGGACGTTTAGCGAAGTAGAAACCTGTGATATTTGTCAGAGCGTTAAGCGTCAAGACACTGGGCTATTGTGTGTGGTTGAGTCGCCCACCGATGTTCTTGCCATTGAACAAACCGGACAATATAACGGCTTATATTTTGTGCTCATGGGGCATCTTTCCCCTTTGGATGGCATTGGCCCCAATGAAATTGGTTTAGATATTCTAGAAAGCAAACTCAGTGCAGGTGAGATAAAGGAAGTAATACTCGCCACGAATCCAACGGTTGAAGGCGAAGCGACTGCTCACTATATCTCTGAGCTATGCGATAAATACCAAGTCGATGCGTCACGTATTGCCCATGGCATGCCAGTGGGAGGGGAACTGGACTTGGTCGACGGCATGACATTGATGCATGCTTTTAGCGGCCGTAAAAAGTTGTCTTAAGCCCACTTCATGACTTCGCTCTACTTAACTAAGCAAAAGTAGGGCGAATTGCTAAAAATTAGCACTGTCCCTCTTGAATCCTTTTTCTCCCTCCCCCATATAGCAAGCATATTCAGGTTTTGTTTATACAAACTGCACTAATTGCTTATATTGGAGAGAACAATGTCCGCAGCTCAAAAAGAAACATTAGGCTTTCAAACAGAAGTCAAACAACTATTAAACCTAATGATCCACTCTTTGTACTCAAACAAAGAGATCTTTTTACGCGAATTGGTATCTAACGCATCCGATGCGGCCGACAAACTACGTTATCTAGCACTGCAAAACGGTGACCTTTATGAAGGTGACGCCGATTTACGTGTACGTATCAGCGTTGATAAAGACGCTAAAACTGTGACCATCGCTGATAATGGTATCGGCATGACGCGCGATGAGGTGATAAGCTCACTGGGCACCATTGCAAAGTCGGGCACAGCTGAGTTTTTCAAAAACTTAACCGGCGATCAGGCGAAAGATTCACAGCTCATTGGTCAGTTTGGTGTGGGTTTTTATTCTGCATTTATCGTGGCAGACAAAGTCACTGTTCGTACTCGTAAAGCGGGTGAAAAACACGCCATTGAGTGGGAATCACAAGGCGAAGGCGAGTTCACCATCGCCGACATCGACAAGCCTGAGCGCGGTACTGAAATCACGCTACACCTTCGTGATGACGAAACAGAGTTTTTAGAGTCTTACCGTCTGCGCGGTATTGTGACTAAGTATTCAGATCACATCTCCATTCCGGTTGAACTATACAAAGAGCCAGTCCCTGAGTCTGAAGGGCCTGACGGTGAAAAGATTGAAGCACAACCAGGTGAGTGGGAAGCCATCAACAAAGCGACTGCACTTTGGACGCGCGACAAATCTGAGATCAGCGAAGAAGAATACAAAGAATTCTACAAGCATGTGGGCCATGATTGGGAAGAGCCACTGACTTGGGCACATAACAAAGTAGAAGGTAAGACTGAATACACCAGCTTGTTATATATCCCAAAAAAAGCGCCGTTTGATTTATACAATCGCGAGCGCCAATCAGGTCTTAAGCTTTACGTGCAGCGTGTGTTCATCATGGATGACGCCGAGCAGTTTATGCCAAGCTACCTGCGCTTTGTGAAAGGCTTACTAGATTCTAATGATCTACCGTTAAATGTATCTCGTGAAATTCTGCAAGATAACAAGATCACTCAAGCGATCCGTAAAGGCTGTACTTCACGGGTATTAAAAATGCTTGATCGCATGGGCAAAAATAAGCCTGAAGACTACCAAGTATTTTGGAATGAGTTTGGTAATGTGATCAAAGAAGGCCCAGCAGAAGATATGGCCAACAAAGACGCCATTGCGAAATTATTGCGTTTCAGCTCGACTCACACAGACGAAGCAACTCAAAATGTCTCGCTGGAGCAATACATTGAGCGCATGAAAGAAGGTCAAGATAAAATTTACTATGTGGTTGCAGACAGCTTTGAAGCAGCGAAGAATTCACCGCACTTAGAAATCTTCCGTAAGAAAGGCATCGAAGTATTACTGCTAAGCGACCGTGTTGATGAGTGGATGATGAGCCACCTCACTGAATTTGAAGAAAAACAAATTCAATCCATTACGCGTGGTGATTTAGACCTTGGCGACATGGACGATGAGGAAACCAAAAAAGCTCAAGAAGAAAGTGAAAAAGAAGTCGAAGGCTTAATTGAACGCGTTAAATCAGTGCTAGGTGAAAAAGTCAAAGAAGTGCGCTTTACTCATCGTTTAACGGATTCTCCTGCGTGTGTTGTTGCCGACGACCACGACATGAGTTCGCAAATGCAAAAACTTATGGAGCAGGTTGGTCAAGCGGTGCCAGAAGCCAAGCCGGTATTTGAGCTAAACCCAGAGCACCAGTTAGTGAAGCACTTGAATGTGGAGCAAGACGAAGATAAGTTTGCCCAGTGGTCGGAAGTATTATTAGACCAAGCTATGTTGGCGGAGCGCGGTAGCTTAAAAGACCCAGCTGGCTTCGTTAGTCGCCTGAATAAGTTGATGCTTGATTTAAATAAGTAAGTTTATCAAGAGAGTTAAAAGCCAGTTGCAAGCATGCTTGCAACTGGCTTTTTTATTGCTTGGTGAATTATAGCTGCTCTAGGGCCTCTACTACCGGCTCATAGTCCGGCTCCTTTGAGAGGTTTTCTACCAGCTGCTTGTACACTACCTTATGGTCTTTATCGAGGACAAAAATAGCTCGGCTCAATAACCCCATATCTTTGATCAGTAAGCCATAATTTTCGCCAAACGAGTGCCATACAGAATCTGATAAGGTTTTTACTTTGTCGATATTTTCTGCTTTGCAGAAGCGTTTTTGCGCAAAAGGCAAGTCGGCGCTAATGGTGAGCATAGCGACATCGGGAAACTTGTCTGCCACCTGCTCGTTGAAATGCTTGGTTTGTAAACTGCAAGTGCCGGTATCTAAACTTGGCACTACGCTGATTAACACTGCGCGACGCTCAAAGTCTGCCAAGGTGACTGGCGTGAAATCGGCATCAGCGACTTTGAAGTCTGGCGCAGGCTGACCTTGATTGACGCCGGAGCCAAGTAATACTACTGCTTTACCACCTGCTTTCACTTTACCAGCATCGAGAGTATTCTCTTGCAGGTCAAAGGCAAGCGCCGAGGCACTAATAAGACTACTCGCTAACAATAGGGCTTTTAGCATAAAGTATTCCTTTTGAAGTTAACTTAATTTAATTGAGTGTATTATACTGACAGTAAGTAACCAAGCTTAAGCGATATTTAGATTGTCAATATTGATGTCTTTTATTAACATATGTCGCAATTTTGAGCTTTTATCTCACAATTATAACTAAAACTTCCCAACGATGTGCCGATAAGCATGGGAAATAGAAAAGAGAGCTTGTATGTCAACACTAGTCCTGATCTGCGACGATTCAAAACTTGCCCGCCGCCAATTGGCCCGGTCACTGCCTGATGATTGGGACATCAAGGTTGAGTTTGCTGAAAATGGTATTGAATGCATTGAACAAATTAAAGCACTCTCTCCTGAAATTCTGTTTCTTGATCTCAACATGCCGCAAATGGATGGTTATGGTGTACTCCAGGCCATTAATGAACAGGGCTTGTCTGTACTGACCGTAGTTGTATCCGGAGATATCCAGCCTAATGCCCACCAGCGGGTGATTGAATTGGGTGCCATTGATTTTATTCGCAAACCTTGCGATGCCGCTAAGCTTGCAGAGATTATTGAACATCATGGCATAAAAGATAAAGCCATCCGTGAAAGCTTAGTCCATAAGTTAGGTGAGCAATTAGACCCAGAAGTACGTGATATCTATCAAGAGCTCACCAACGTTGCTATGGGTCAAGCCGGAGACTTATTAGCGCGCCTACTTAACGTCTTTGTCGAGTTACCTATTCCCAATGTTAATGTCTTGGAAGTCAATGAGTTGCATATGGCCTTGCAAGCCATTGACGCCAATGCCACCACGTCTGGCGTTTGCCAGGGATTCATCGGTGGCGGGGTGTCTGGTGAGGCATTGCTATTATTAAATGACTCAAGTTTCAAAGAAATTGCCTCGTTAATGAACTACCATGGAGAGCTCAACAACAAGGTTGAGCTGGAACTGCTAATGGACATTAGCAATATTTTGATTGGCGCAATATTAACCGGTTTATCGAAACAGCTCGATATGTCTTTCAGTCAAGGGCACCCAGTTGTGCTTGGGCAGCATGCCGATGTCTCTGAGTTAGTTAAGGCGAATAAGTCGCGGTGGCAACGTACTTTAGCGATAGAAATTAGCTATGGAATAGAAGATCACAACATCAATTGCGATTTAATGTTACTGTTTACTGAGGATTCGCTGAAAACCTTGAAATATAAAGTAGCTTACTTATTGGATGATTAACGATGCCAGCAGCCGACTTTGATATGAATGAAATCCATTGGTTAATGGATATGTTTAACACCGTAGATGTAGGCTTGGTGGTGCTCGATCGCGACTACAAAGTATGTATTTGGAATGGTTTTATGGAAAATCATTCTGGCTTATTGCCAAGCGCGGTAAAAGACAAAGAAGTGTTCGACTTATTTCCTGGCATAGATGAGCAGTGGTTTCGCTCCAAAGCCGAGCCGGTATTTGTACTGAAAAATCGCTCTTTTACTATATGGGAACAGCAACCGTATATTTTTCGCTTTAAAAACTACCGTCCCATCACTGGTAAAGCGGATTATATGTACCAAAACGCTACTTTTATTCCTCTCACCACAGTCACAGGCGACGTCGGCCATATTTGTGTGATCATTTATGATGTTACCGATGAGGCGGTAAATAAGCTGGAGCTCGAATCGTTAAACAAGCAGTTAGAAAAAATCAGCCGAACCGACAGCCTGACTCAACTGCATAACCGCGGTTTTTGGGAAGAAAGCCTAAAACAAGAGTTTAAACGTTTAAAACGTAATCAGGGCCAAAGTGCGCTGCTGATGTTCGACATTGATCACTTTAAACGCATTAATGATGAATATGGTCACAGTGGTGGCGACGAAGCGATCAGACACATTTCTGATCTACTGCGTAAAACTTTACGTGAAACCGACACGGCAGGGCGCTATGGCGGGGAAGAATTTGCCGTTACCTTACTTGATACCGATGAGCCAGGAGCACTTACCTTTGCTGAGCGACTACGTTGCTTAATTGAAAACTCTTCCATCTACTACGATGAGCAGCGCATTAAGATAACTGTAAGCCTGGGTGTTGCCGTGTACACCGATGCCTTTGACAAGCATGAGCAATGGATTGAAGCCGCCGATCAAGCGCTGTACGCATCGAAAGAAAATGGTCGTAACCAAGTCACGGTGTATTCGTCAAAGCTTGGTAATAAATAACCTTTTTAGATGGCTGACCCATCAGGGTTCCAGCTGTTTAACTCTTTGTGTCTACTACTTTATAAATAAGCACTACGTTGTGTTTATGATGAGACAGGCCTACAGGCATGAATATTCTAATTAAATAAGAATCTTTTTGGCGAATCAACACCAATAGGAAGTGAACACTCACATTGGTGGCAGGCTGTTAATAGTATTACACTTTGAACCTCAGTATAAGCTGTTAAGCTGCCCGTTCGTTTTATCCAGGCACAATAACGGAAAACAGCGCGATAAAGTTGTACCAATAAATGTAAGTAGTGGTTTTACAGTGGCGCCTTAGCGGCTGTGTACACAGCTACAGCCAGCGTAAAGGAGTTACTGATCAGGACGAGCAGGAGATGGCGGACACCTCAACAAGCTAGGTACAGGTTAAAAAGTAATACCACTGGTTTGCAAACGGTGTTATTCACTTTCTTCCATCGGGCAGTGGGCAATTTCCTCAACCATACCTTCTTCACTTACTTGCTCTAGCCTTACTTTAAATCCCCATAAGCGGTAAAGGTGTTTAATTACTTCTTGCTTCGAACCTGCCAGTGGTATGCCCCCTTGTGGCACATAGCGCAAGGTTAAAGAGCGGTCGCCGCGAACATCAACATCATAAACCTGAATGTTAGGCTCATGGTTACTTAAGTTGTATTGTGCTGAGAGCGCACTGCGAAGCTGTTGGTAGCCCATTTCATCATGGATGGGACCCACCTCTAAGTGTGGCGATTTTTGCTTATCTACAATGGTAAACAGCTTAAAATCACGCATCAGCTTTGGCGACAAAAACTGACTGATAAAGCTTTCGTCTTTGAAATTTTGCATGGCAAAGTGCAAGGTTTCTAGCCAGTCAGCGCCGGCAAATTCAGGGAACCATTGTTTATCTTCAGCCGTTGGGTTTTCACAAATGCGGCGAATATCCACCATCATGTTAAAGCCTAAAGCATAGGGGTTTATGCCCGAGTAAAACTTGCTGTTGTAAGGGGGTTGATACACCACATTAGTGTGGCTTTGCAAAAACTCCAACATAAAGGCGTCACTTAATTTTCCCTCATCATAGAGGTGGTTTAAGATGGTGTAGTGCCAAAACGTGGCCCAGCCTTCATTCATTACCTGAGTTTGTCGTTGCGGGTAAAAATATTGTGAAACTTTACGTACGATACGAATTATCTCACGCTGCCAAGACTCCAGCAGTGGCGCATTCTTTTCAATAAAATAGAGAATATTTTCTTGTGGTTCAGAAGGAAAGCGCTGGCGCTTATCGATTGCTTCGTCCTCGCCTTTTGGAATTGTGCGCCACAACTCATTGACTTGAGATTGTAAATAATCTTCCCGCTCCTTTTGCCGTTTTTGTTCTTCAAACATGGAGATCCGCTGCGGCCGTTTATAGCGGTCAACACCATAGTTCATCAGGGCGTGGCAAGAATCGATTAAGTTTTCGACTTCGTCAATGCCATACTTTTCTTCACACTCGGCAACGTAATTTTTTGCGAACAGTAAATAATCAATGATGGAGGAAGCGTCGGTCCAAGTCTTAAACAGGTAATTACCTTTAAAAAACGAGTTATGACCATAACTGGCGTGGGCCATGACCAAGGCTTGCATTGGCATGGTGTTTTCTTCCATCAAATAGGCAATACAAGGGTCAGAATTGATGACAATTTCATAAGCCAGGCCCATTTGCCCACGCTTATAAGTTTGCTCTGTTTGAATAAACTTTTTACCATAAGACCAATGAGCGTAACCAATTGGCATACCCACACTGGAATAGGCATCCATCATTTGTTCCGCGGTGATCACTTCAATTTGGTTAGGGTATGTGTCCAGCTTATAGTGCTGGGCAACTCGAGCAATTTCTTGATGATATTCATCAAGCAAGTCAAAGGTCCAGTCAGGACCATCATCTAGCGGCTGGTATGTCATGGCACAACCTCCGAAACTCTTTACGCGGCACTTTGTTTGTCTTTGTTTTTCTTAAACAGCTCTCTGAAGATGGGGTAAATATCTTCAACACTGCGAATGTGCTGCATAGCAAAATTATCAAATGTATCAGCAAGCCCTTGATATTCACGCCATAGGCTTTGATGCGCTCGGGTAGTGATTTCAATATAGGCATAATAACGCACAATATTGAGCAGTTTGTTGCTGAGGATTTGTGTACATTGCGGCGAATCATCAGCCCAGTTATCACCATCAGAAGCCTGTGCTGCATAGATGTTCCAGTCGCCTTGAGCGTAGCGCTCTTGAATTATCTCATCCATTAACTTGAGGGCGCTGGATACGATGGTGCCCCCAGTTTCTTGAGAGTAGAAAAACTCTTGCTCATCGACCTCTTTTGCTTGAGTGTGATGGCGAATATAGACGACTTCAATGTCTTTGTAGGTGCGCGTTAAAAATTGATAGAGCAAAATGTAAAAACGTTTTGCCATGTCTTTGGTTGCCTGATCCATTGACCCTGAAACATCCATCAGACAAAACATAACCGCTTTGCTGGTGGGGTGAGGGCGGCGCTCGTAATTGCGAAAACGCAAATCATAGTCATCAATAAACGGCACGGCTGCAATCTGTTCTTTGAGGACTTGAATACGTTGTTCGATATCGCTAACTTTTTGTTGCGGTGGCACAGGCTCGGCCAACATCTGCTCAAGCTCTTCTTCGAGCTCTCTAAGCTCTTTACGCTTAGTTGAGGTCATGGCAATTCGTCTTGCCATTGAGCCTTTGAGGCTGCGCACAATATCTAGGTTACTGGGCATACCATCATTACAAAACCCGGCTCGATGAGTTTTCATTTGCATCAGTTTATCAAGCTGGCTTTGCTGTAGATTGGGTAATTCTAAGTCTTCAAACAATAAGTCTAAATACTCATCTTTAGAGATAGAAAACACAAAGTCGTCTTGTCCTTCACCTTGGTCGCTTGCTTCTCCTTCGCCGGCACCGCCGCCTTGGCCTGAGGGGGGACGCTGAATTTTGTCGCCAGTAGAGAACTGATCATTACCCGGGTGAACCATTTCTCTGTCGCCCCCTTTACCTTGATGAAAGGTGGGTTCGCTGATGTCTTTTTGCGGAATGGAAATACTTTCTCCGCTAGAAACATCGGTCACGCTGCGTTTGTTAATGGCCTCTGACACCGCCTTTTTTATCTGCTTTTTGTAGCGGCGGATAAAGCGTTGGCGGTTCAGAGTGCTCTTATTTTTGCCGTTTAAGCGGCGATCGATAAAATGCGCCATATAAACCCCTCTTCATACTAACAAGTTACTGTGACTTCCTAACCCGTAGATACCATTCGGATAGTAAGCGAACTTGTTTTTGCGTGTAGCCTTTATCAACCATACGGTTGACGAAGTCCTCATGCTTTTTCTGATCTTCAGCTGAGGTTTTGGCATTAAACGAAATAACAGGGAGTAAATCTTCGGTATTGGAGAACATTTTTTTCTCAATCACCGTTCTTAACTTCTCATAGCTGGTCCAGACGGGGTTCTCGCCATTATGATGAGCTCTTGCACGTAGGACAAAGTTGACGATTTCATTACGAAAATCTTTCGGATTTGAAATCCCAGCCGGCTTTTCAATTTTCTCTAACTCGGCATTGAGTGCTGCTCGATCAAACAACTGGCCAGTGTCTGGGTCACGATATTCTTGGTCTTGGATCCAGAAGTCTGCATAGGTGACATAGCGGTCAAAAATATTCTGACCATACTCAGAATACGACTCTAGGTAGGCTGTTTGCAGCTCTTTGCCAATAAACTCCACGTACTGCGGAATGAGATAGCCTTTTAAGTGGCTTAGGTAGCGCTCTTGAACTTCAGCACTAAATTGTTCACGTTCAATTTGTTGCTCTAAGACATAGAATAAGTGTACTGGGTTAGCGGCCACTTCACTGTGATCAAAGTTAAACACTCGAGACAAAATCTTAAAGGCAAAGCGTGTGGAAAGTCCGTTCATGCCTTCATCTACACCGGCATAGTCACGATACTCCTGATAAGACTTCGCTTTGGGATCCGTGTCTTTCAGGCTTTCGCCATCATATACTCGCATCTTCGAGTAAATACTGGAGTTTTCCGGCTCCTTGATCCGCGATAAGGTAGAGAACTTGGCCAGGGTTTCTAATGTCCCTGGGGCACAGGGCGCCTCTCTTAGTTCACTGTTTTCAATAAGTTTTTCGTAAATTTTAACTTCTTCGGAAACGCGTAAGCAGTAAGGCACTTTGACAATATAAACACGGTCTAAAAATGCCTCGTTGTTTTTATTGTTTTTAAAGGTTTGCCATTCAGACTCATTAGAGTGAGCCAGAATAAGACCACTGAATGGCAATGCTGAAATTCCCTCGGTGCCGTTATAGTTGCCCTCTTGCGTGGCAGTTAAGAGCGGGTGCAGCACCTTAATGGGGGCTTTGAACATCTCAACAAATTCCATCAGACCTTGGTTGGCCAAACACAGGGCGCCAGAGTAGGCATAAGCATCGGGGTCGTTTTGTGCGAAATGCTCTAGTTTACGAATGTCTACTTTACCAACTAAGGCAGAAATATCTTGGTTGTTTTCATCGCCAGGCTCGGTTTTCGCAATGGCAACTTGATCTAAAATAGACGGGTAGCGTTTGACCACCTTAAACTTGGTGATGTCACCATTATATTCATGGAGGCGTTTGGTGGCCCAAGGTGACATAATGGTTTTAATATACCGACTTGGAATGCCATATTCTTTTTCCAGTAATTCAGCATCTTCATGGGGGCTAAATAGGCATAATGGATGGTCGTTTACCGGTGAGCCTTTTAAGGTATAGATAGGTACCTTTTGCATTAAGTACTTGAGCTTTTCAGCAATAGAAGACTTACCACCACCCACAGGGCCGAGCAAATAAAGCACCTGCTTACATTCTTCTAAACCTTGAGCGGCATGTTTGAGGTAAGAAACGATTTGCTCAATCGCATCTTCCATGCCGTAAAAATCATTGAAAGCCGGATAGCGAGCAACCACGCGATTTGAAAATAAGCGGCTTAGCCGAGCGTCTTTTGATGTGTCTATCATTTCGGGTTCGCCAATGGCCATTAATAGTCGCTCTGGGGCGCTGGCATAGGCAGATTTATCATTTTTACAGATGTCGAGAAATTCCGCGATGGTGTACTCTTCTTCTTGCGCGGCTTCATATCTGGCCTGATAATGTTCAAAAATTGTCATAACGACCTCCAATAAGCTACTTTGCGTGGATTGCGGATCACTGATTAGGAAAGATACTTAAAGCTTAGTCGTGATATGAAATAATACCCAAAAAAAACCAGATTTTTTATGTATTAATGTTAAGTTACAGACATGAAAAAGGGCGCCTTAGCGCCCCATTATTGCATCAATTATGATAGTCGATGTTACGCTAGGTTGCTGTTAGCAAAGTCCCAGTTAACAAGCGCCCAGAAACCTTTAAGGTAATCAGGACGAACATTGCGGTAATCGATGTAGTATGCGTGTTCCCAAAGATCCACAGTTAGGATAGGCGTTACACCTTCTTCTGTTAGTGGAGTTGCCGCATTTGAAGTGTTGACAATATCTAGAGAACCGTCAGCAAGCTGTACTAACCAAGTCCAGCTTGAACCAAAGTTGTTTACTGCTTTGTCATTGAATGCTTCTTGGAACGCTGCAAAAGAGCCCCATTTAGCGTTGATAAGCTCAGCAACTTTACCTGTAGGCTCGCCACCAGCGTTTGGTGCTAGGCTGTGCCAGTAGAAAGTGTGGTTCCAGATCTGTGCAGCATTATTGAAAACACCACCTTCAGAGTTACATACGATCTCTTCTAGTGACTTTCCTTCTAAGTCAGTACCTTCAACAAGACCATTTAGCTTAGTCACATATGTATTGTGATGTTTGCCGTGATGGTATTCTAACGTTTCTTGAGAGATGTGCGGCTCAAGAGCGTTTATTGCATAAGGTAGTGACGGTAGTTCAAATGCCATATTAATCTCCATTTTTTTGGTTAATTTGCCAATCGTGATACGAAAGGTAGCCAAGTTCAGCCCACTTTTCTATACGATCGACCTATATAGTGATACTATAATTCCTGACTATTTTACTCAAGTTTTAGCAAACAGCAATGTGTGCTCTTAACTTAATGACTCATAATACACATTCTATGTGAATATAGGTCGAATATCTGTAGTAATAACGTCAGGCTGATTATTTTTACGGCGTTGCAGCTGGCTGGCGTGAGTTTATGGTTTAATCCGCGCTAGGCTGTAAGGTATACTGCAGTAAATCGTGCTTATGAAATGAGTAACGGGCTATCGTCATTTTGAGGTAACTAATGGAAACTATTGACAAGATTAAACAACAGATCGAAGAAAACCCAATTTTACTCTACATGAAAGGGTCACCTAAGCTTCCTAATTGTGGTTTTTCTTCACAAGCATCACAAGCGCTAATGGCATGTGGCGAACAATTTGCCTATGTAGATGTGCTGCTTAACCCAGACATCCGTGCTGAACTTCCACACTACGCTAACTGGCCAACGTTCCCGCAACTGTGGGTAGAAGGTGAGCTTATTGGTGGTTGTGACATCATCATTGAGATGTTCCAAAAAGGTGAGCTTCAACCTTTAATCGCAGAAACTGCTGCGAAGTACAAAAAAGACGAAGAAGAAGCTGCACAGTAATCGCATTTATAGCAATGGGCAAAATTGACGCTTTAATTCAGCGAATTGCTATTAGGCAGAGGCGACTCTGCCTTTTCCTACCTTTATACACTCATTAACCCTCACTCAATGTCAGCAGTAAGTATATACGCCACTTGGTATTAAAAATTTCTTAGCCACTAAAGCCAACAGCCGATACAGCTATTCTACAAACACTCTCAATGGTGCTGCGAAGCTCCCTAGCCACAGCATGCCTTATTACCGAGCAGAGCTTACTGACGCGAAACTTAAGATCCCGATTAATCATTACTTTGTCTGTTGTCAGCGTTAATTCCTGTCATTGTGATAAGCATCAAGTGGTCGTGGCTGAAACATAAAACAGTCACTTTATTTACTTATACTTTACGTGCACGTAAACCTTAGTCATGAGCTTTATTGCATAGATAATCATCTGCGGCCTTGAATTGTACGTTTTTCAAGGTGAATGAAAAACGGAGTTAGTGAATATTTATTCATTGGCTTCTTGGTTTACGTTTACGTTAACGTCTCTTTTTTAATTTTTTATCGTTAAACTTACTCAGTTGATACCGGTGTCATTTTGCAAATTTATGGTATATATTTTCAAAATGATAAAATATAGGCTATTTGGCTAACTTGTCTTACCAATGAGAAATATTCAAGATAATGAATATGTATTCATTTTTGTGTTGACTCGAGTTGCAATCAAGGCTAATTTTGGATATCTGCCAGCAGCTCGCCATATCGCAATAGGCTGTTGGTTGTTGTAGCAAGGGGGAGGGGTCAATGTTATACGACTCAAAACTAGAAAAAGATAATTGTGGATTTGGCTTAATCGCACACGTCAGTGGGCAGCCCAGTCACAAATTGATCCGCACAGCCATTACTGGCCTAGACCGTATGGAGCACCGCGGTGGCATATCTGCCGATGGTAAAACAGGTGATGGCTGCGGGCTATTATTACAAAAGCCAGACAGCTTTTTTCGGGCTATCGCGGCCGAAAACAATTGGCACATGGGAAAAAATTATGCCGTAGGTATGATTTTCCTTAATCAAGACGACGAATTAGCAGCACAAGCATGCCAGGTTATTGAACAAGAATTAGAAAAAGAAACCTTAACCACGATTGGCTGGCGTGAAGTGCCCACCGATCCATCCATGTTAGGGCCAATTGCTAAGGCACAGTTACCGCAATTTAAGCAAGTGTTTGTCGGCGCCCCAGAAGGCTGGCGACCAAAAGACTTAGAGCGTCGCTTGTACATTGCCAGACGCCGAATTGAAAAGCGCTTAGAGCAAGATGAACAGTTTTATATTTGCAGCCTTTCAGGTTTAGTGACAGTTTACAAAGGCTTAATGATGCCTGCTGACCTGCCCACTTTTTACAGTGATTTGGCAGACATGCGTATGACTAGCGCAATCTGTGTGTTTCACCAGCGTTTCTCAACCAACACTCAACCACGCTGGCCATTGGCTCAACCATTCCGGTACTTAGCTCATAATGGTGAAATAAATACCATTCAAGGTAACCGCCAATGGGCACAAGCACGAGCGTATAAATTTGCATCGCCGTTACTGCCTGATTTACAAAGCGCCGCGCCTTTTGTCAATGAGACCGGTTCGGATTCCTCCAGTCTGGATAATATGCTGGAACTATTTCTAGCGGGTGGTATGGATTTATTCCGTGCTATGCGCATGTTAGTGCCCCCTGCATGGCAAAAAAACCGTGCCATGGACGAAGACTTAAGAGCGTTTTACGATTTTAACTCGATGCACATGGAACCTTGGGATGGTCCTGCCGGAATTGTCATGTCAGATGGTCGCTTTGCGGCATGTAACCTCGATAGAAACGGCTTACGACCGGCGCGTTATGTACTGACTCAAGATGGTTTTATTACTTTAGCCTCTGAGGTGGGAATTTGGGATTATGCCCCTGACGAAGTCATTGAAAAAGGCAGGGTGGGTCCTGGTGAATTATTGGTTGTCGATACCCTTCACGGCAAGATTTGGCAGTCCGATGAAATCGATCAAGATCTAAAATCGCGCCACCCGTATAAAACCTGGTTAGAACAAAATGTCAAACGCCTCACCCCATTTGAAGCGCTGGATGAACAAGCCGCGGGTAAGCGAGACCTAACCGATCAGCAACTATTAACCTATCAAAAGCAATTTGGCTATACCAACGAAGAATTGGATCAAGTGATCCGGGTAATGGGGCAAAATGGTCAAGAAGCCACAGGTTCAATGGGTGATGATACGCCATTTGCCGTGCTTTCTGAGGGCCACCGTTCAATTTACGATTACTTTAGACAAAAGTTTGCGCAGGTTACCAATCCGCCCATCGATCCACTGCGAGAAAACCATGTGATGTCGTTGGCGACTTGTATTGGCCGCGAGCAAAATGTTTTTAACGAAACCACCGGCCACGCAAAACGCTTGCAATTTGCTTCACCGGTACTGACGTTCTCGGATATGCAACAGCTGTTGCAAGCCGATGATGAGCATTATTGCGCCTGCAAAATCTCGTTAATTTACGATCCTGAAGAGTCATTACAACAGGCGATCAGTCGAGTTTGCCAAGAAGCGACTGACAAGGCGCGTAGCGGCTGTGTTATGGTGGTGCTCAGTGACCGAGACATCGCCGCGGGGAAACAAGTGATCCCTGCTGCAATGGCGGTGGGCGCCGTGCAACGTCGCTTAATTGCTGAGAATTTGCGTTGTGACGCCAATATTATCATTGAAACTGGTAGCGCCAGAGACCCTCATCAGTTTGCTGTACTGTTGGGCTTTGGAGCTACAGCTATCTATCCTTACCTCGCTTATGAAACCCTAGTGGCGATGTGCGACAAGCAAATCATTGCCAAGTCTTATCGTGAGGTGACCTTATCTTATCGCGGTGCTATTAATAAGGGCCTTTACAAGATCATGTCGAAGATGGGGATCAGCACGGTTGCCTCTTACCGTTGCTCGATGTTATTTGAAGCCGTAGGCCTGTCTGATAAAGTGGTTGAGCTGTGCTTTAAAGGCGTAGCGAATCGCATTAAAGGCGCCTGCTTTGACGATTTTGCTCTTGAGCAGCAACAGCTTAACAAATTGGCGTTTAGTCAGCGTAAGCTGCTGTCACACGGTGGTTTATTAAAGTATGTCCATGGCGGTGAGTACCATGCATACAACCCCGACGTGGTACAAACACTGCAAACCGCGGTGCGCTCAGGTAACTACCAAGATTACATTAAATACGCGGATCTGGTTAATAAGCGACCCGTTACTAACTTAAGAGACATGCTAAAACTCAAAGCCAATCAAGCAGCGATTAGCATTGATGAGGTCGAGCCGGCCACTGAACTGTACAAGCGTTTCGACTCCGCGGCCATGAGTATTGGCGCGTTATCACCGGAAGCACACGAAGCCTTGGCTATTGCCATGAACCGTTTAGGTGGCTGCTCTAATTCTGGTGAAGGCGGCGAAGATAAGCTGCGCTTTGGCACCGAGAAAAACTCTCGAATCAAGCAAGTGGCATCGGGGCGTTTTGGTGTAACACCGCATTACTTGCGTTCTGCTGATGTAATTCAAATTAAAGTGGCGCAAGGGGCCAAGCCTGGAGAAGGGGGTCAGTTACCCGGTGAAAAGGTAACTCCTTATATCGCCAAGCTGCGCTACTCTGTGCCTGGTGTGACGTTAATTTCACCACCACCACATCACGACATTTATTCTATAGAAGATTTAGCTCAGCTGATTTTTGATTTGAAGCAGGTTAACCCTGAGGCGATGATCTCTGTCAAATTGGTATCGGAACCAGGGGTGGGTACCATCGCCACTGGGGTAGCAAAAGCGTACGCTGATTTAATCACCATCGCAGGCTACGACGGCGGTACTGGAGCAAGTCCTTTGACGTCGGTTAAGTATGCGGGCAGCCCTTGGGAGTTGGGTTTGGCAGAAACGCAACAAGCGTTAGTGGAAAATGGTCTGCGTCACCGCATTCGTTTGCAAACCGATGGCGGCTTAAAAACCGGTTTAGATATTATTAAAGCCGCGATCCTCGGCGCTGAAAGTTTTGGCTTTGGTACCGGCCCTATGGTGGCGCTAGGGTGTAAATACCTACGTATTTGTCACCTTAATAACTGTGCTACCGGTGTCGCAACTCAAGACGATACCCTGCGACAGAAGCATTATCATGGCTTGCCAGAAATGGCGATGAATTACTTTAAGTTTATCGCTCAAGAAGCGCGTGAGTTAATGGCGTCTCTTGGGGTGACTAAGCTCACCGATTTAATTGGTCGTACCGACTTGTTGGAGGTAATAGAGGGCAATACCGCGAAGCAGAAAAAGTTAGACTTAACGCCATTGTTAGCACAGCCTAATAACCCCTCTAACGAGGCGCTGCATTGCACCCATCAGAACCCATCCCATTACAGTGGGGCACTGAACGAGAGCTTATTGGCAAAAGCGAAAACCGCCATTGAGGAAAAAACCGGTATTTCACTGGTGAGTCGTATTGCTAATACCGACAGGTCCATTGGCGGAATGCTGTCGGGGTATATCGCCAGCATCCATGGTAACCAAGGGATGGCTGCCGATCCGGTGGCGCTAGAGCTGCACGGTACCGCAGGGCAGTCCTTTGGGGTTTGGAATGCCGGAGGTCTTGAGATGACACTGGTAGGCGATGCCAATGACTACGTTGGTAAAGGTATGGCCGGGGGCAAGCTGGTGATCCGCCCACCGGTGGGATCGAGTTTTGCTTCACACCAAGCGGCTATCATTGGTAATACATGCTTATATGGTGCCACCGGCGGCAAATTGTTTGCTGCAGGCCGAGCGGGAGAGCGTTTTGCCGTTCGCAACTCAGGCTGCCAAGGGGTGGTCGAAGGACTTGGTGATAATGGTTGCGAGTATATGACCGGTGGTGTGGTGTGTGTGCTAGGTCAGGTTGGCGTAAACTTTGGCGCCGGAATGACAGGCGGCTTTGCCTATGTGTTAGATGAGAGAGGCGATTTTGAAAAACGCATTAACCCAGAGCTGGTTGAAGTAGTGGAATTACAGCCTCTGGCTTCACACCAAGAACACCTAAGAGGATTGATTGTTGACCATTTAGAAGCAACGAGCTCGGGTCGCGCTGAGCAAATTCTAGCAAACTTTGAACTGTATTTACCCATGTTCAAATTAGTGAAACCTAAGTCAAGCGATGTTAATAGCTTACTGGGTCACCGTGCACGCAGTAGTGCAGAGCTAAGAATTCAAGCGCAGTAGGAGAGCCATTATGAGCGAAAACGTTTATCAATTTATCGATGTGCAACGTGTAGATCCACGCAAAAAGCCAATTTCTGCGCGTAAACAATCGTTTGTCGAAATCTATGAACCTTTTTCAGAGCAACAAGTAAACTCACAATCTGACCGCTGTTTGGATTGTGGCAACCCTTATTGTGAATGGAAGTGCCCAGTTCATAATTACATTCCACAGTGGCTAAAGCTGATCCGCACTGGCCGTATTATTGAGGCCGCGGAGCTTTCTCATCGCACCAACAGCCTGCCGGAGGTATGCGGCCGAGTGTGTCCTCAGGACCGTTTGTGTGAGGGAGCATGCACCTTAAACGAAGAGTTTGGTGCGGTTACCATTGGCAATATTGAAAAGTACATTACCGATACGGCTTTTGCCCAAGGCTGGAAGCCCGACTTGTCGTACGTCACCTGGACCGATAAAAAGGTCGCCATTATCGGCGCCGGCCCAGCAGGGCTTGGCTGCGCTGATATTTTAGTGCGTAACGGAGTAAAGCCGGTGGTGTTTGACCGCAACCCAGAAATTGGTGGCTTATTAACATTTGGCATTCCGTCTTTTAAGTTGGAAAAGTCGGTGATGGAAAATCGCCGTGAAATCTTTTCTGAAATGGGAGTCGAGTTCCAGCTCAATACTGAGGTTGGCAAAGACATCACCATGGATGAGCTGATAGCCCAATATGATGCGGTATTTTTAGGGGTAGGCACTTACCAAAGTATGAAAGGCAACCTTGAAAATGAAGAGGCGGATGGGGTATATGAGGCGCTGCCATTTTTAATCGGCAACACCAACCGCGTGATGGGGTACGATGAGACCAAGCAGCCATTTATAGATATGGCCGGTAAGCGTGTGGTGGTGCTCGGTGGAGGTGACACGGCGATGGACTGTGTTAGAACTTCAGTGCGACAAAACGCCCGCTCTGTGGTGTGTGCTTATCGCCGTGATGAAGAGAACATGCCAGGATCGGCACGAGAAGTTAAAAACGCCAAAGAGGAAGGGGTTGAGTTTAAGTTTAACCTGCAACCAGTTGCTATTGAGGTCAATAGTCAAGGCAAGGTTTGCGGCGTTACTATGGTGAACACCCAGCTTGGTGAGCCAGATGAAAATGGCCGCCGCCGCGCCGAGGTCGTTCCCGGCTCTGAGCATACCTTAGAAGCAGATGCAGTGATAATGGCATTTGGCTTTAAGCCGCATAACCTCGATTGGTTGACCAATTACGATGTTGCTGTTAATCACTGGGGTGGCATTGAAGCGCCAGAGAAAGGCGCCTTTACGCATCAAACCAGTAATCCGAAAATTTTTGCTGGTGGCGATGCGGTAAGGGGATCCGATCTGGTGGTCACGGCTATTTTTGAAGGCCGTAATGCCGCAGAAGGGATACTCGACTTTCTCGAGGTATAATACCAATCCGTTAAAATTTTGGGGTTAAGCCTGCAAAGGCATTACCCTGATAGGCTGCAAAAGCAATAAAAAGCCCGAACTATAAAGCGTGGTTCGGGCTTTTTATTGGCTATTAGGTTATGCACTTTGTACTTGCAGCAGCTCTTTGGCACTGGCTCGAGTGGTATTACTGATGGTATCACCACCAATTAAGCGGGCGATTTCATCAATGCGTTGTTGTTCGTCCATGGCAGTCATGGCGGTAAAGGTTTCACCATGTTGCACTTGCTTGGCAACATAAAATTGATTGTGACCACTGCAGGCTACTTGCGGTAAATGGGTCACACAAATCACTTGTGTTGATGTGCCGAGTTGTCGTAGTAGCTTACCCACGGTGGCAGCGGTTGGGCCGGAGATCCCAACATCGACCTCATCAAAAATCAGAGTTGGTGTGGTAACGCGGGTGGCAATAATCACTTGAATGGCTAAACTTATCCGCGACAATTCGCCGCCCGATGCCACTTTGCCCATGGGTTGTAGCGGCTGGCCTGGGTTGGTTGAGACGAAAAAGGCAATATCATCACAACCTAATGGGTTGGGTTTGGCATTTTGCTGTGGGGTTAGCTGTATTTCAAATAAGCCATCACCCATAGCCAACTCTTTCATGCTGGCTGATATTTGTTGATTAAGCGATTCACTGGCCTGATGACGACTTTGACTTAACGCCATAGCCGCTTGGTTATAAGCATGAATGGCCTCGGCAATTTCTTCTTCTAAAGCATCTAAACGCTCTGAGTCGGAGCTAATGGTGCTTAGCTCTTGATGTAACTCTTGATGATGCTGGTAGAGGAGCTCAGGCTGAACTTGGTGTTTACGGGCAAGCTCTAGGGTTTTTGATAGACGCTCTTCAAGCTCTTGCAAGCGCATAGGGTCTTGCTCTGTGGCGTCGCTGTAACTGCGTATTTCTCTGCTGGCTTCCTCAACTTGCACGGCGGCTTCTTCAAGCATTTGGGCGATATTTTCCAGCTCTTTGTCGTAACTGGTGAGCTCGGAAAAAGTATGCGCACTTTGGCGCAACTGCGACAATATGGTTTGCTCATCGCTCTCATACAAGCGTTGTTGCTCAGCATGACATTGCTCTAAGATGGTTTGACTGTGGCTTAACTTGGCATGCTCAGCTTCAATCTCTTCATATTCATTGGCTGCCAGAGCAAATTCATCTAACTCTGCAACTTGGTATTCTAACAGTTGCTTTTTCGCCGCTTGCGCTTGCTGCGCTTTTTGTAATGTCGCGTATTCTTTTTGCAGCTTTTGGTAATGGTTATATTGGCCTTTTACCGCTTGTTGTAAGTTAGTGTGATTGGCGTAGGCGTCTAACAGATGTAACTGATAATCCGGCTTTAATAACAGTTGGTGTGCGTGTTGGCCATGAATAGCAATCAGGTGCTGACCGAGTTCCTTTTGCTGGCTCACCGTGACAGGAGAGCCGTTGATATAGCTTTTACTGCGGCCATTTTTACTGATCACACGACGCAAAATACATTCGTCATCGTCAGTATCGAGCATGTGCTGAGCTAAAAACTCCTTTGCATTGGGCAGTGCTGAGACATCAAAGTGGGCAGAAATATCGGCTTTATCACTGCCAGGCCTGATGGCGGCAGGATCGGCACGCTCACCAAGACACAAAGACAAAGCGTCAATGGCAATCGATTTGCCCGCGCCCGTTTCACCCGTTATCGCGGTCATACCGCCGTGCCAGTCAATATTAAGTGCGCTAACAATAGCAAAGTTTTGAATATTTAAAGCTAATAGCATACAGAAAACCCTTAACAGAGAATTACTGTTAATCTATACAGTATTTTGCTGTTTGGCAACCTTTGTGGTCAGCAAAGTGCCTGATGCTCTGCTTAGCTTAGTGCTTTACTAACCGCTGGGTTTATCCGCTGGCTTTGTGTGGGCGCTTTTTTGTCTTCGCCATTGCTGTCATCTGGGGTTACAAGGGTATCTTCCTCGACGTCACCTGAGTCAGGATCCATTGCAGGAGTATCAGGGGTTTGGATCCGAGCAATTAACGCAGGCAATATTTCTCGATAAAAGTCGCGATTGTACGCTATCCCCGCAGACGGTAATTCCGCGACAAAAAATTGTAGCTGCTCTTCTAGCAGATCGATATTACCGTTTTGTTGGCACTTAATAAGCTCCGCGGTAACACTGTGAGTGAACTGATCCGATATGCGTTCAAGTTGCTCGAGATTATCTTCATTATGGGCCTGAACCACGAAGAAGTTACTGACAATGGCGTTGACTTGTGGGGCGTACTTAGGGCGCAAAATCTTTGCTGCAACGTATTCAGACACCTTTGATTTAAAGTGATTGGTAATTTCCTTTACTCGTTCATTAAAAGCTCTTTTTTCCGCTTCTCGCGCTTTGCGGCGATTGTTTTCAATCACCAAGTACACAGAAAGTATGGTGATCAGCAAAGCCAGGGTGAAAAAAACTACATAAGCCATTTTATTTTTATTTACCTAAATAGAAATTGTGACGGAACAGGTGCACGGTTTTACTGCGTTAGTAGAGTCGGCTGCCCCAATTCAGTTTTTGTCTCAGCACATTATAGTAAGAATAACACTTAGGGTGAATCAGTCTGAGCTGCTTTTCAGCTTTTTTTATGATGACTTCATCGCCTGGCAATAAAGCCAATACCACATGGCTATCACAACTCACCTGTAAACCATCGGTATTCTCGACACTTAAATGCAAGCGTACGGTTTTATCAGCATCCACCACCAAAGGACGGCTCGATAATGTGTGCGGGAACATGGGCACCAGTGAAATGGCATTTAACTCCGGAGTTAAAATAGGACCACCACCAGATAATGAATAGGCAGTGGAGCCTGTCGGGGTTGAGACAATTAAACCATCAGAACGTTGTGAGAAAACAAAGTCATCGTTAATAAATGCCTCAAACTCGATCATGTGCGCGACTTTATCGGCGTGCAGCACCGCTTCATTCATTGCCAAATTTGCACTTTTTAATTGGTCATGACGATATACCGCAACCTCTAACAAAAACCTTGATTCTTCAATATATTGGCCACTTAGCACGGCCTCTAACTGGGCTTCAAACCCTTCTGGATTAAGATCGGTCAAAAAGCCAAGGTTGCCGCGGTTGACCCCAATCACCGCAACATCAAAACGCGCCAGCACTCTAGCGGCACCTAGCATGTTGCCATCCCCCCCGACCACAATGGCAAGATCGCAGCGTTTACCAAGCTCCACTAACTCAACCGCATGCTCAGGGTTAAGGTTATCGATTTGCTCAGCGACTCGGTCTTCTAATAAGACTTGGTATCCTAAAGCTTGCAAAAATGTGTATAGTCGTTGTAAGGTCAGTCCCGCACCTTCATGGTTGGGCTTACCGATCAGACCGATGGTGTTAAACGTGGTCGTCATTTCGTCATTTGTCCGTGATGGCTTTGTTGCAAGGTTATCTTAAATGCCCAGAGCTTGAAACAATCAAATGGCACCCATATAAAAATAATTATGAAACTAAATCCTAGAGATGAACAAATCTTGTGCGCGGTGATGCGTCACTACTGTAACGGTGAGGGGCTTCCTGTTGCTTCAAGCAAAATAGCTAAGCAAGAGGGTATGGCCGTTTGCTCGGCAACGGTACGTAATGCCATGGCACGGTTGGAGAATAATGGCTTACTCTATTCTCCTCACACCTCATCGGGGCGCATACCCACCGATTTAGGCGTCAAGTTTTGGTTGCAAAGTTACTTCCCACTGACTGAGGTGGCAAGAGATTGGCAACCTGAACAAGCGACCATAGTGTCATTTGCTCACCTTCTTAGTCAAAACTTCCAAGTGTGTTGTTGTGTTGGGTTACCACAAGCGAGCAGCAAACAAATGTTTCGGGTTGAAGTGTTGGACTTTGACCGGGACAGCTGGTTGGTATTGTTGTTAGACCGAGCAGGGCAGTCACATAATATTTGCATCGATAAACCGGTCGATGACTCCGACGCTTTGCGTTACCAGTTTGCCGCTTGGATGAATACGGTGTTCAGTCAACAGACTTTAGTGGAAGGGCTGCATCGCATGCGGGCCATGGCGCACAGTGCACCGCCAAGCTGCCACCATATTTTAGCGCAGTGGACACAGCAGTTAAGTCAGCAGCTCGGTTCAGATAACGCCATCGTAGTAGGGGAGCGCTATTTATATAATCGCCTCGATTTAGACCATGAAATTAATCTTGGGGTGGGGTTCTTGGAGCAAGTGGAAGATAAGCTGGCCTTTAAAGATGGCGTTTCGGTGTTGCTCGGTGAAGAGTTGAGCATGCTGGGGTTGCATCATGTGGTGGTGTTGAGTATTCCATACTTTTCTCAAGGGGAATACCAAAGCCGCTTTTGTGCTATTTGTCCTGCCGATTCTAAAATAGAAGCGATACTGGCCGAATTTAAAAAGTTGTCTTAACCAAGCGCACAATAAAAACCCCAGTGATCATGAAAATTCGTCGTGGCTAAGGGTTGAATCTAAAATTTCTATCCCCATAATTACCCGCAGTTGTAAAGAATCGGAGAAGAGTTACATGTCTGAGCAGACAAAAGCCCAAGAGCAAGAGCTGGAACAAGAAGCAACACAAGCAGAAGTCGAAGCAGAGCAAACAGCTCAAGAGCAAGTCGACGGTGAGGCTGAGTTGAGCCCAGAAGAGGAAATTGCTGGGTTACACGCCGAGCTAGAAGCTGCAAAGAAAACCATCGAAGATCAAAAAGACAGCGTCGTTCGTGCCGCTGCTGAAACAGAAAATGTTCGTCGCCGTGCCGCTCAGGATGTTGAGAAAGCGCACAAATTTGCACTTGAAAAGTTCTCAAATGAATTGCTACCAGTAATTGATAATCTTGAGCGTGCGATTGAGTTTTCCGATAAAGAAAACGAAACGCTTAAGCCTGTGCTTGAGGGCATCGACATGACCTTAAAAAGCTTCAGCGATGCGTTAGCTAAATTTGGCGTTGAAGCCGTGGATCCGCAAGGAGAAGCCTTTAACCCAGAGCTGCATCAAGCCATGTCTATTCAGCCAAGTAATGACGTGTCACCGAACACGGTATTGGCTGTGATGCAAAAAGGCTACACCCTAAACGGTCGTTTATTACGTCCAGCAATGGTAATGGTTTCTAAGGCTGCCGAAGAGTAAGTCGCAGCAAAAAAGAAAAAGCCGCTTTATTGCGGCTTTTTTTGTGCTTGAAATCGAGCTCTAAGGATTATTGTTTTGCCGCCGGAAGCTTAGTCCCTAACCTGCGATTTAGCACCTGACAAACAATAACTAACATAATGGCTGCAAACATAAAGCTGGAAAAGGGCAGCGGGGATTCTGGTGTGGCTAATGCTAATAAAGGCCCAACGAGTGCACCACTGCCGAATCGTAAGGTGCCAATCACGGCTGTTGCCGTGCCCGTTTGATGTTCAAAGCTTAATAAAATTAAGGCATCGGCGTTACTGGCTATGATCCCCAAGCTCATCATTAATGGCGCGATGGCGCTGGCTAACACCCAAACCGAGACAGACTGGCTACTCAACACCACTAGCAGTGTCGAAAATACCACACCTATGGTTAATCCCACATTTAACATTTTTCTCGAGCCAAACCTTGGCACCAATCGGGTGTTGGCAAAGTTACCTAACATCAAGGCGATGACGTTCATCGCAAATAACACCCCGAACAATTGCTCTGTGACGCCATAGTAATCGAGGTAAATAAATGACACTGAGGTTAAAAAACAGAAAAACGCAAACGATGCCAGCATGGAGGATAAAATATCGTAGCGGGCATACTTTTCAGTCAAGACGATGCGGTAATTTCGTAAAAAGAACGACAAGCTCAACGGCACATGTGCTTGAGTAGCAATGTTAATACTGAAAAACTGTAATGCAATCATGACCAGGATTGCGTAGCCGGCGAGAAACCAAAAAATCGCATGCCAGTCAAAGTACAGTAAAATCACAGCACCAACAGAGGGGGCAATCAGCGGAGCGATCATCATGATCATGGAGACATAGGACATGCCTTTGGCGGTATGCTCTTTATAGTAATAGCGGATCACCCCAGGTACCACCACCGTGGCGGCCGCGCCGCAAAATGCTTGTACGATACGAAGGCCAATAAACACATCAATATCATTACAGAGCGCTAAGCCAATAGAGGCCAAGGTAAAACCAAACAAGCCCAATAAAGCCAGTGAATGACGAGGAAACTTATCGGCCAATGGCCCAAACACCATCATTCCCACCGCATAACCTGCAAGGTAACTGCTGAGGGATACTTGAACTTGCTCTAAAGGACTATTAAGACTCTGTGAAATGGCCAGCATAGCCGGTAAATAAAGATCTATGGCCAAGGGCGTAATGGCCACAATACTGGCCAATAGCGGCAGCAGTATCGCAGGGAGCGTTGATGATTTCATAGAGTTGTAATGTCACCTTAGTTGAAAAATACCACACCCTTGGGGACGATATAAGGTTACTGAAATCATCACCTAAGGTGTGTAAACTGGAAAAATACAGGAAAATGAATTGTATTGTATCAAGTTACTCTCGTTTCATGGCAAATTTGCGGTAAACTTAGAGGAACTCGAGTCGTAACATAAAAAAGGAACAAGTTATGAAGAAACTGGTTCTCGCGGTCGCTATGGCTGCAAGTTTAGTGGGATGCAAAACATCACCAACTGGACGCACGCAGCTGGCGCTGTATTCCGAGCAACAAATGGATAAAATGGGCGTTGCAAGTTTTGAGCAGATGAAACAACAGCAAAAAGTGGACACTGACCCAAACACCAACCGCTATGTTAAGTGTATTGCAAATGCGCTAGTGGCACAACTGCCGCAAAAGTATGCTAATCAACAGTGGGAAGTGGTGGTATTTGCTGATGACTCTGCCAACGCCTTCGCGCTGCCAGGTGGTAAAATCGGGGTTCATACTGGGATTTTAAACGTAGCAGAAAATCAACACCAGTTAGCCGCGGTAATGGGGCATGAAGTAGGGCACGTTATTGCCGAGCACGCCAATGAAAGGGTATCGCAAAATAGTATCTTACAACTTGGTCTGCAAGCCGGCGCTGCGGTGCTTGAAATGAACAATGTTGAGTATCGTAATGCGATTATGCAAGGGCTTGGTTTAGGTGCGCAATTTGGTATTGCTTTGCCTTTTAGTCGCTCCCATGAAAGCGAAGCCGATGTCATTGGGCTCGATTTAATGGCCAAGGCGGGCTTTGATCCTAAAGGTTCCGTGGCACTGTGGCAAAATATGGAAAAACAAGCAGGACAAAGACCACCTGAGTTTATGTCTACTCACCCAGCGCCACAAAGCCGTATCGCTCAGCTGCAAGCCAACATGACAACAGCACAATCGACTGCTAGGCGTGCCCAAAATGCCGGTCAAGTGCCAAACTGTAGGCCCTAGTCACGGCAAGTAAACATTTCCTTCGGCCTCACACAGCAACAGAAACAGCCGCAGTTCAAGCTCAAGTTGGTGATAGTGAGGCTCCATATGCTGGCACAGGTTGTAAAACGCCTTATTGTGTTGTTTCTCTTTAAAGTGTGCCAGCTCATGAACAACTAAAGCACGCAGTATGGGCTCCGGTGCGTGCCTGAGCGTAGCTTCAATATGGATCTGGTGACTGGTTTTGTGCCTGCCCCCATGCTGGGTGGTTTTATAGGTATGCGTGCCTAACGCATTAAGCGCCATATTATGGCGTTTTGCATAAGCGGCCTGATGCACTCTAGGACTGTTCTTCATGTATTCTTGCCGCAGTCGCTCTATATAATTATACAGCTGCTTGTCTGTTTTTATGTCATGAGAATGTCGGTAGCGCTGGATAAAAAACTGGCCTAGTCTTTGTTGCTGTAGGAGGCTGTCGACTTGTTGCTGTACTTGTTCAGGGTAATGGCCAAAGTATGGGTGTGACATCAGAACAACGACTCCTGCTTGGCTTCTCTTTCTGCCGGAAACGGCTCGCTTACTGGGTGCTGTATAGATAAATCACGAATGAATTGCCGCGCCAAAAAGGCAGAGTCGATATTATCCGCTGTATGAAAAAAGACATAAGGTGCTTTACCGCCAGCCAGCCACTGGCGAATTTTGTGCAACCAAGGTTGATAAAACTCGCGGTTAGCACTGAGTGTTGAGCAGCCAACAAAACGGAGCACTGGATTGTCACTGGTGGCAATGGCGTGCACAGGTAAGTGTGGCTTTTTTTGTTGGGCATCGATAATGGCTGGGGTTGTGGCCGCTTCACTAAACAGTGCACGGGTATCCATTATCACGCGGTTGTAATTATGCTCAATTAAATACTGATTATAGCGCCGTTCGGCGTCCCCTTTACGATAAAACTCTGGGTGTCGAACCTCAACCCCCACCTTAAGCTCTCTGGGTAGCCAGCTGAGAAACTGTTGTAACTGTGGCATATGCTGTGGCGCAAATTGTGCAGGTAATTGCACCATCAAAATGCCCAGCTTAGGAAACAAGGGCGCCATAGTCTGGCACCAAGCCATAAGTTCATCTTGGCAGTGGCGCAATGCCATATCATGGCTGAAGCGTTTAGGGATTTTAAAGGTAAAGCGAAAATCATCCGGTACCTGTTGTTGCCACTTGCTGACGGTTTGCGCGCTGGGATCGGCATAGAAGGTGGTGTTTCCCTCAACACTATTAAAGATTTGCGCATACTCACTCAGCATCTTATTTGCAGCACAGTGCTTAGAAAACACGTGTCCTTTCCACTGTGTGCTGCTCCACTGCGGACAACCTAGGTATAACATAGTAATCAAATCGAGCCGGATTATTCTTATTGGCCTAGTTTACCACAGTCATAATGAACTAGGGTGATGAGCTTAGAAGTGGCGATGGCCAACAACAAAATCATAGGAATTCACGCCAGATCTGAGATTGAGGATGACAATGCAGTGTATTTTTATATAATTGGCGGTTATTGAAAATGAGTCTGAGCGGCTGGCTTTATATCGACGTCTAATGACGTGATGATAATTGCCATGAGAGTCGTGCGAGCAAACTGGATTGACAGGAATTTTATGCGCTCTATATATTGCGGAAAATTAAATAAGGACCACGTAGATCAGCAGGTTGAGCTGTGTGGTTGGATTAATAAACGTCGTGACCTTGGTGGTCTTATCTTTGTCGACTTAAGAGACAGAGAAGGTTTGGTGCAAGTGGTGTTCGATCCGGAAGTCGATGGCTTGATGGATAAAGCCAATGCACTGCGTCAAGAATTCTGTGTACAAATTAAAGGTGTTGTTCGTGCGCGTCCTGACAGCCAAGTCAATAAAGACATGGCCACCGGTGAAGTGGAGATCTTAGGCACGGACTTAACTATTATTAACCGTTCAGAGCCGTTGCCTCTTGACTTTAATCAGCAAAACTCAGAAGAGCGTCGCTTAAAATATCGCTATTTAGACTTGCGTCGTTTAGAAATGAGTGACCGCATCAAAATGCGTGCAAAAGCCAGCAGCTTTGTTCGTCGCTTCTTAGATGAGAATGAGTTCTTAGACATTGAAACGCCAGTACTGACCAAAGCAACGCCGGAAGGCGCACGTGACTACTTAGTACCAAGCCGCGTACACAAAGGCAGCTTTTACGCGTTACCGCAGTCGCCACAGCTGTTTAAACAATTGCTGATGATGTCTGGTTTTGACCGTTACTACCAGATTGTAAAGTGCTTCCGTGATGAAGATTTACGCGCAGATCGTCAACCTGAATTTACTCAGATTGATATCGAAACCTCGTTCATGAGCTCAGATCAAGTGCGTGGCGTTACTGAAAAAATGATCCGTGAAATGTGGCAGTCGTTCCTCAATGTCGATTTAGGCGCATTTCCAGTGATGGCGTACAGTGAAGCAATGAGCAAATATGGCTCGGATAAACCTGACTTACGTAACCCGCTAGAATTGATTGACGTTGCAGATATTGTCAAAGATGTTGAATTTAAAGTGCTCAGCGGCCCTGCTAATGACGAAAAAGGGCGTGTTGCGGTATTGTCTGTACCCGGCGGCGCACAACTTTCGCGTAAGCAAATTGATGAATACACCAAGTTTGTCGGTATTTACGGCGCCAAAGGTCTGGCGTGGATGAAAGTCAACGACCGTGATGCTGGCATCGATGGCGTACAATCGCCAATCGCGAAGTTCTTGAACGAAGAAGTGATCAATGCTCTGCTTGAACGCACAGGCGCAAACACGGGTGACATTATTCTATTCGGCGCTGATAAGCGTAACACAGTGAACGAAGCCATGGGCGCGTTGCGTCTGAAGATTGGTCTGGATTTAGAAATCACCGATTTGACTAAGTGGGCGCCACTTTGGGTGGTTGACTTCCCAATGTTTGAAGAAGACGACGAGGGCAACTTGCACGCTGTACACCACCCATTTACAGCACCTAAAGACGTCACGGCTGCCGAGCTAGAAGCCAATCCAGCCAATACGCTGTCGGACGCTTATGACATGGTCATTAATGGCTACGAAGTGGGTGGCGGTTCGGTGCGTATCCACAACAATGAAATGCAACAAGCGGCGTTTAGAATTTTAGGCATTGAGGAAGAAGAACAGCAAGAGAAGTTTGGCTTCTTATTAGATGCCCTAAAATACGGTACCCCACCGCATGCTGGTTTGGCGTTTGGTCTGGACCGAGTGGTTATGCTGCTGTGTGGCACAGATAACATCCGCGATGTTATTGCCTTCCCGAAAACCACTCAGGCTTCTTGTCTTATGACGGATGCACCTAGCCCGGCAAATCCGGATGCATTAAAAGATCTGGCTGTGGCTATTGACGAGCAACTAGTAGAGCAAGGTGAAGGCGAGTAAGTGAGTTAACCTGAATGAAAGAGGCGGCATAGGCCGCCTCTTTTACTTTTATGTGTTAACTAACTAAGGGCAGGCGCCTTCCATACTAAAATATGGCTCACCCCATGGATCATAAAAAGTCCATGTACAAGTTTGAGGGCCGCTTCCACCACCGCCTCCCCAACTTCTGGCAGGGATCAGATCATAGCTAGGTGGAATATCTACTCCTCCGCCGCCGCCACCTGTGTCTCCAGTGACTCCGGCCTTCAAGTGCTTATTGAGCACCTCCAGCATGCAGTTAGAGACCTCTTCGGGGCGAGTGCTTTTCCAGTCTGCGATAGTTCGGCCGCCAAATTTGGTCATGTCTTCGTTTAACTTAATAGTTAGCCCGCGCCCACCTTGGCCCGAATGAACATTATAAGCCACGGTATGATGGCCATTGCTGGGGTCATAAAAGTCTACCTGAACGAAGCGGGTCTCGGGTACATACTCCCAACTGCCGCCAAGCTCAACGCTACCTCGGCTCACTGAGAAGTTAAAAGCGGTTATTCTAGAAGAATCAAAAGCCCCCCGCACACTGCTAAACTCGTCAATGAACTGATTATGTAAACTGCTGCGTAGCCTGGTTCTCGCATGGCCATTATATGCAAAATGAGCGGCTCGAGTTATGGGTGTGTTTTCACAGTTATTAGGCGATTCAGTCGCTCTCCCAAACCTTGATTCTTGCGCCTGAGCCTGTAGTTCTGACTGCATCGTTTGAGACTGATATTGCTCGCTTATCTTGGCGACTGTTCTATCCAGTGCGGTGTAATAGTTGAGCAGCTCATTTGCGAGAGCATTGGCATTGTTGGGTAAACTTTGCGGCGTAACTTGCAGCTCTAATTGATAGCGGAAGCTTCCTTGATTTGCATGGGATAACTTGAAGTACCACTTTTGACCTGAATTCGCGTTAATAATGAGTACGTCTCGCGGTTGCGAGTAACATTGCTGAGTATAATCATAATCAAATGGTCCACTTACCTTACACTCTACCGTAGGAGGATATTGTTTGGCGAAGGTGATGGCATTGTTAGAGTTACAGGAGTAGCAAATTTCGGTTTTGTAATTGGTCGCGGTCGTACTAGCAGAAGCTGACATAGCGATATTACTCAGGGCTAGCGTTCCATAAAGTAATGACTTCATAATTATTGTCACAAAAATATCCTTATATTTTAGCCTGCGTCAAATGTTTGCAAGATGTAACATTTTTGAAAATAGCATAGGGCTATAGATAGATCAAGTGTCTTTATTTAGGGTAAATGTCCGCTTTTTGGTCAACCTAGTTAATGTATTTTTGCGTAGTACATATAATATTTGTGATGTCATTGCATTACAGGAAACCACTCTAGCATCATACTTGATGATAGACGTGGTAAACACTGATGAGTTAAAAGAGCTGGCAGTTGCGGTATAGCAGCAACTGATTGAGCAAGGTGAAGTGGAGTAAGTCCGTTAACCTTAAATAAAGGAGGCGACCTAGGCTGCTTCCTTTACTTTTATGTATGAGCTAACTAAGGGCAGGCACCTTCCATACTAAAATATGGCTCACCCCATGGATCATAAAAAGTCCATGTACAAGTTTGAGGGTCGCTTCCACCACCGCCTCCCCAACTTCTGGCAGGGATCAGATCATAGCTAGGTGGAATATCTACTCCTCCGCCGCCGCCACCTGTGTCTCCAGTGACTCCGGCCTTCAAGTGCTTATTGAGCACCTCCAGCATGCAGTTAGA
The DNA here is from genome assembly GCF_037120705.1 of Pseudoalteromonas sp. UG3-2. Taxonomy (NCBI): domain Bacteria; kingdom Pseudomonadati; phylum Pseudomonadota; class Gammaproteobacteria; order Alteromonadales; family Pseudoalteromonadaceae; genus Pseudoalteromonas; species Pseudoalteromonas sp. UG3-2. Next base: position 212,231 of record NZ_JAWLJU010000002.1, read on the forward strand.
GACCTCTTCGGGGCGAGTGCTTTTCCAGTCTGCGATAGTTCGGCCGCCAAATTTGGTCATGTTTTCATTTAGTTTAATATCTAATCCGGATCTACCTGGCACATCAGAGTAAGAAACATCATAACCCACGGTATGATGGCCACTGCTGGGGTCATAAAAGTCTACTAGAACGAAGTGGGTCTCGGGTACATACTCCCAACCGCCGCCAAGCTCAACGCTACCTCGGCTCACTGAGAAGTTAAAAGCGGTTATTCTAGAAGAATCAAAAGCCCCCCGCACACTGCCAAACTCGTCAATGAACTGATTATGTAAACTGCTGCGTAGTCTGGTTCTCGCATGGCCATTATATGCAAAATGAGCGGCTCGAGTTATGGGTGTGTTTTCACAGTTATTAGGCGATTCAGTCGCTCTCCCAAACCTTGATTCTTGCGCCTGAGCCTGTAGTTCTGACTGCATCGTTGGAGACTGATATTGCTCGCTTATCTTGGCGACTGTTCTATCAAGTGCGGTGTAATAGTTGAGCAGCTCATTTGCGAGAGCATTGGCATTATTGGGTAATCTTTGCGGCGTAACTTGCAGCTCTAATTGATAGCGGAAGCTTCCTTGATTTGCATGGGATAACTTGAAGTACCACTTTTGACCTGAATTCGCATTAATAATGAGTACGTCTTGCGGTTGCGAGTAACATTGCTGAGTATAATCATAATCAAATGGTCCACTTACCTTGCACTCTACCGTAGGAGGATATTGTTTGGCGAAGGTGAGGGCATTGTTAGAGTTACAGGAGTAGCAAATTTCGGTTTTGTAATTGGTCGCGGTCGTACGAGCAGAAGCTGACATAGCGATATTACTCAGGGCTAGCGTTCCATAAAGCAGTGCGCTCGTAATTTTACTCATTAAACATATCCTTATACTCTAAAATGATTAAATGTTTACTAAATGTAATTTTTATGAAAATAGCATGGTGCTGTAGATAGGTCAACTGTCTCTGTTTAGGGTAAAGATGTCCGCTTTTGGTCAACATAGTTAATGTATTTTTGCGTAGTACACATAATATTTGTGATGTCATTGCATTACAGGAAATCACTCTAGCATCATACTTGATGATAGATGTGGTAAACACTGATGAGTTAAAAGAGCTGGCGGTTGCGGTATAGCAGCAACTGATTGAGCAAGGTGAAGTGGAGTAAGTCCGTTAACCTTAAATAAAAGAGGCGGCGTAGGTCGCCTCTTTTACTTTTATGTATTAACCAACTAGGGGCAGGCGCCTTCCATACTAAAATATGGCTCCCCCCATGGATCATAAAAAGTCCATGTGCAGGTTTGAGGGCCGCCGATACCACCAAAACTTCGGCCTGGGATTCTATCGTAAGCTTTTCCAAGGTTAACTGGCTCACGTCCGCCACCACCGCCGCCAGCTATACTTGCTGGTAGGTGTTGATTTAGTACCTCGAGCATGCAGTTGGAAACGTTGACAGGTCTTGATGTTTTTAAGTCTTTAATCGCATGGCCACCAAGAAAGCTTATGGCTTCGTTTAGCTCAATATCTAAACCAACACCTCTTGGTCCGGGAAAAACATTATAGACAATCGTATAATTACCGTTTACGGGGTCATAAAAATTTACACGGGTCGATCGATTTACTGGTACATATTGCCAACTGCCAGACAGTACAGCTGCACCTCTGCTAACAGAGAAGCTTAATGCGGTCATTTGCTTGGTTTCGAAAGATCCTCTAATGCTTCCGTATGCCTCTTCGAGTGCACTAGCTAAGCTTCGTCTTAAGTTTGATCTTGCGGTAATATTGTAAGCAAAATTAGCTGCGCGAGTGATCGGCTCGTTTACACAGTTGTTTGGTGACTCTGAAGTTATTGAACCCCGACTTTTAAGAGCCTGAGTAAGCATATTTAATTGTACTGACTGAGACTGGTATTCAGTGTTAACTTTAGAGGTGGCCCTGTCCCAAGCCGCATAGTAACGTAGTAATTCGTCGGCAAGATTATTGGCGTCAACAGGTAGGCTTTTTTTAGTCGTATTGAGTATTAACTCGTGACGAAACTTACCTTGATTGGTGTGGGTGAGTTGGTAGTACCATTTTTGACCTGAATTCGCGTTAATAATGAGTACGTCTCGCGGTTGCGAGTAACATTGCTGAGTATAATCATAATCAAATGGTCCACTTACCTTACACTCTACCGTAGGAGGGTATTGTTTGGCGAAGGTGATGGCATTGTTAGAGTTACAGGAGTAGCAAATTTCGGTTTTGTAATTGGTCGCGGTCGTACTAGCAGAAGCTGACATAGCGATATTACTCAGGGCTAGCGTTCCATAGAGTAATGACTTCATAATTATTGTCACAAAAATATCCTTATATTTTAGCCAGCGTTAAATATTTACATAATGTAACATTTTTGAAAATAGCATAGGGCTATAGATAGATCAAGTGTCTTTATTTAGGGTAAATATCCGCTTTTTGGTCAACCTAGTTAATGTATTTTTGCGTAGTACACATAATATTTGTGATGTCATTGCATTACAGGAAATCACCCTAGCATCATACTTGATGATAGATGTGGTAAACACTGATGAGTTAAAAGAGCTGGCGTAGGTCGCCTCTTTTACTTTTATGTATTAACCAGCTAGGGGCAGGCGCCTTCCATACTAAAATATGGCTCCCCCCATGGATCATAAAAAGTCCATGTGCAGGTTTGAGGGCCGCCGATACCACCAAAACTTCGGCCTGGGATTCTATCGTAAGCTTTTCCAAGGTTAACTGGCTCACGTCCGCCACCACCGCCGCCAGCTATACTTGCTGGTAGGTGTTGATTTAGTACCTCGAGCATGCAGTTGGAAACGTTGACAGGTCTTGATGTTTTTAAATCTTTGATCCTACTGCCACCGAAAAAAGAAGCATGTTCTGCAAGTTCAAAGTCTAGTCCTCTACCTCTTGGGCCTTTGAAAATGTCGTAGACTATGGTGTGGTTTCCGTTGATGGCGTCCGTGAATGTTACACTGACTGAGCGAGTTTCTGGCACATACTGCCAGCTGCCGCCAAGCCCTACACCACCTTTACTCACAGAAAAGTTGAGTGCGGTCATTTGCTTGGTTTCAAATGCTCCATCAACACTTCCGTATTCCTGTTGAAATTGATTTACTAAGATTTTATGCAAGTTTGCTCTTGCTTTTACATTATAAGCAAAGTGGGCTGCGCGAGTGATCGGCTCGTGTTCACAATTGTTTGGTGACTCTGAAGTTATTGAACCTCGACTTTTAAGAGTCTGAGTAAGCATATTTAATTGTACTGACTGAGACTGGTATTCAGTGTTAACTTTAGAGGTGGCCCTGTCCCAAGCCGCATAGTAACGTAGTAATTCGTCGGCAAGATTATTGGCGTCAACAGGTAGGCTTTTTTTAGTCGTATTGAGTATTAACTCGTGACGAAACTTGCCTTGATTGGTGTGGGTGAGTTGGTAGTACCATTTTTGACCTGAATTCGCGTTAATAATGAGTACGTCTTGCGGTTGCGAGTAACATTGCTGAGTATAATCATAATCAAATGGTCCACTTACCTTGCACTCTACCGTAGGAAGATATTGTTTGGCGAAGGTTATAGCATTGTTAGAGTTACAGGAGTAGCAAATTTCGGTTTTGTAATTGGTCGCGGTCGTACCAGCAGAAGCTGACATAGCGATATTACTCAGGGCTAGCGTTCCATAAAGTAATGACTTCATAATTATTGTCACAAAAATATCCTTATATTTTAGCCAGCGTTAAATGTTTACATAGTGTAACATTTTTTAAAATAGCATAGGGCTATAGATAGATCAAGTGTCTTTATTTAGGGTAAATATCCGCTTTTTGGTCAACCTAGTTAATGTATTTTTGCGTAGTACACATAATATTTGTGATGTCATTACATTACAGGAAATCACTCTAGCATCATACTTGATGATAGACGTGGTAAACACTGATGAGTTAAAAGAGCTGGCGATTGCGGTATAGCAGCAACTGATTGAGCAAGGGGAGGTGGAGTATGTCCGTTAACCTTGACGACTGTTTTTTCCAGTGCGGCAAAGTAGTTGAGCATAACATTCACGAAATCATTAGCATTATTGGGCAAACTCTTACACGTAACTTGCAGTTGTAATTGATAGCGGACGGAAATTACCTTGATTTGCATGTGATCGCTCGTATGGAATGAGGTAGTCGAATATATAGTGGGGCTAAGAGCTTGTTACTTCACTGGTAATTCATACAGTATTTTGGCATTATAGAAAAAAAATCAAGAGAAAAAGCGATTGGCTGTTATTTTAGGTATTGATCCGGGCTCAAGGTTTACTGGATATGGTGTCATTGCTCACCAAGGTGCAAAATTTCAATATCTTGGCAGTGGCTGCATCAAAGTAGGAGAGCAGGACTTTCCAACGCGCCTGAAAACGATTTACCAAGGCATTACCCAATTAATTGAGCAGTTTTCGCCAAGCGATTTTGCCATTGAGCAAGTCTTTGTGGCCCATAACCCCAGCTCAGCCTTAAAGCTAGGCCAAGCCCGTGGTGCGGCGATTGTGGCGGCGACCATGCAAGATGTAGCGGTGAGTGAATATTCTGCACGGCAAATTAAGCAAGCCGTCGCGGGGACCGGGGGCGCAGAGAAGTCACAAGTACAGGAAATGGTGAAACGTATTTTAAAGTTACCTGGTACGCCTCAGGCGGATGCTGCAGACGCCTTAGCTGTAGCCATTTGTCACGCACATTCCAAACAAAACCTAATTAAAATGTCTGGGGCTGCACGTAAAACAGTAAGAGGAAGGCTAAGATAACCATGATAGGAAAGTTAAACGGAATATTGCTCGAGAAACAACCACCAGAAATTTTGCTCGACGTTAATGGCGTGGGCTACGAAGTGCAAATGCCAATGACCTGTTTCTATGAGTTGCCCAACGTCGGTGAAAAGGTGTCCGTATTCACTCACTTTGTTGTGAGGGAAGATGCTCAGCTACTCTTTGGCTTTAATAGTAAAATTGCGCGCACTTTATTCCGTACTTTGATCAAAGCAAATGGAGTCGGGCCAAAACTCGGCTTGGCGATTTTGTCTGGCATGTCGGCAGAGCAGTTCGTTAATTGTGTCAACAACGATGATGCCACAACCCTGGTTAAAATCCCTGGGGTAGGAAAAAAGACGGCGGAACGCCTAGTATTAGAAATGAAAGATAAACTCAAAGACTTTGGCAATGACTTATTGACGCCATTTAGCGATGCCGCGATACTGTTTCCACAACAGGATCCTACCGTGAGTGATACTCCGGCAGACGATGCTGTTGCGGCATTAATTGCTTTGGGCTATAAGCAAACACAAGCGCAAAAAGCGGTAAAATCAGCAAGCAAAAATGGCATGAGCACTGAGAGCATTATTAAAGATGCTCTGAAATCGATGATGTAACTATGATAGAAGCGGACAGATTAATAGAGCCAGAAATCCAAGGCAATGAAGATTTAGTGGACCGGGCAATACGGCCTAAATTACTAAGTGATTACACGGGCCAGCCTCACGTCAAAAAACAAATGGAAATCTTCATTGAAGCGGCGCGGACACGAAAAGAGGCGCTGGACCACCTACTGATCTTTGGTCCCCCTGGGCTTGGTAAGACCACCTTAGCCAATATTGTAGCCAATGAGCTGGAAGTGAATATTAAAACCACATCGGGTCCGGTTTTAGAAAAAGCCGGAGATCTCGCAGCACTTTTAACCAATTTAGAAGAAGGTGATGTGCTGTTTATTGATGAGATCCACCGTTTAAGCCCTCAAGTTGAAGAGATACTCTACCCAGCAATGGAAGACTACCAGCTGGATATTATGATTGGTGAAGGGCCCGCCGCGCGTTCAATTAAGCTTGATTTACCACCGTTTACGCTAGTGGGAGCGACCACACGGGCGGGCTCTTTAACCTCACCTTTACGGGACCGCTTCGGTATTGTGCAGCGTTTAGAGTTTTATTCCGTAACAGACTTATCTGCTATTGTGAGTCGCTCGGCCTATCACCTTAATTTACAAATCACTGATCCGGGGGCGCTGGAAGTGGCGCGTCGGGCACGTGGTACACCGCGAATAGCCAACCGCTTACTGCGTAGGGTGCGCGATTTTGCCGAGGTGAAAGGCGATGGCACCATTAGCGAAGAGATTGCTCATTTGGCTCTGGATATGGTTGATGTTGATAAGTGCGGCTTTGATTACATGGATCGAAAGTACTTACTTGCCATCATTGAAAAATTCACCGGAGGGCCTGTGGGATTGGATAACCTCGCGGCGGCCATTGGTGAAGAGAAAGAAACCATTGAAGATGTGCTTGAGCCTTATCTAATCCAGCAGGGTTTTATTCAACGCACCCCCAGAGGCCGGATAGTATCCGACAAAGCGTATCTGCACTTTGATCTGACCAAGTCAGAATAAGCTAGCCTATCATCAGCTGCCGAGTTAGCTCGGCAACCCTTCCTTTCGCTTTTACTGTTACTCTATTCAACCGCCATTAAGTCTCTTATCGATAAAGTAGCTGGCATTTCTAAGTACTCAGCACCTAGCGGCTTTCAGCCAGATTTGGTTACCATTGCTTTGATATTTATAAGGCAGGAATTGCTGCTGAGCCGCTGTGTTGAGCAGGGGTGATTAGTTTTGAATAGGCAAAAAAAAGCCCGCAATCAATGCGGGCAAAACAACAAGTTGAAGGAAGTAATCCAGGGAACAGATGAATTGCTCAAAGGTTTTATCCACTAAGCTCACCATCTCTGCAATACGAAATCAGAATCCTATTGCAAGTAACTGTGCGTTGCTGAAGTCTTCAGCTGCTTGCTCAGTACAGGGTGTATATTATAGTGAAGAAGGGTATTCATCAAACTAGAAAAATTATTTTTTCGGATAAATAAATCTAATGTCATGAGTTTTTTGTTCGTACAATTTATAGGCTTATTGTCAAAAGTGTTATCCATTAACTATATGAAAAATATATATTTGTATGAAAGTTGTGCAAAATATCAATATTAGATAATTTGTTGTTAATTGGTAAGACCAATTTTTTTTGAGGTTTTATTCTCATTTTTTGCATAAAAGCGGCTTTTTATGCAATTTTGATTCATATTTAGGATTTAAGTAAAGGAGGCACTATTCCTTCGTTAAGAGCAGTCGAACGCTATTCGTTGGCACATTTGTGTTGTTTATCGTCAAATACAATGAATTCGCGGTATTGCGATTGTAAGGAATATGCTGTGTGGTTAAACTAGCTGAACCTTTAGTGGATTTCTCTGGTCTATGCATCAGCTTTGTTGCAAAGCCAGCACCACTGTGTAGCGCGCTAACAATAAAATGGCTAACAATGCCGAAACACTTGTAGGAGTATAATAACGTGGAATCGGGACTAAACTTTGTCGATTTAATTTTAAAAGCCAGTTTTTTGGTGCAACTGGTGATGTTGACACTGGTCGGCTTGTCTATTGCATCCTGGGCGATTATTTTTCAGCGCAAAAATATTATTTCACAAGCGCAAAGCCAATCGAAAAAGTTCGAGCAGAAGTTTTGGTCCGGAATGGACTTAAGCAAATTATATAATGAAATATCTGCCAGACCTGGTGCTGCAACGGGCATTGAAGCTTTATTTGTTTCGGGATTTAAAGAGTTCGCTAAACACAAAAAAGGCAACATACAGTCGCCGTCAGTGGTGGTAGAGGGGACACACCGCTCAATGCGAGTTGCCTTATCTCGAGAAATTGAAAAACTCGAGTCGAGCTTATCGTTTCTTGCTACGGTGGGTTCTATCAGTCCGTACATCGGCTTATTTGGTACCGTTTGGGGGATCATGAACGCCTTTATTGCACTAGGTGAAGTGAAACAAGCTACCTTACAAATGGTTGCGCCGGGGATTGCTGAAGCGCTTATTGCTACTGCCATGGGCTTGTTTGCCGCGATCCCAGCGGTGATGGCCTATAACCGTTTTGCTAAAAATGTTGAAAAGCTGGAAACGCAATACATTAATTTTATGGAAGAGTTTGCCAATATTCTATATCGTCAGGCTGCAGTACAAGTAGAGGCTAAGCAAAATGTACCAGCGTAAGCGCCGCCGCCCCGTTGCAGAAATAAACGTAGTCCCATACATCGATGTGATGTTAGTGCTGCTGATCATTTTTATGGCAACAGCACCGCTGATCCAACATGGTGTAAAGGTGGACTTACCTCAGATGGAAGAGTCTGAGCTAGTAGAAACCAAAGACACACCACCAATCATTGCCACAATTGACGCTGAAGGCCGTTACTTTGTTACCGTAGGAACCGACCCTGAAGCCCCGATGGATGCGGTTGAAGTGGCCGCGGTGATCAAGTTGAAATTAGAGCAAAACCCAGATACTCCGGTAATGATAAAAGGATCCGGTCGCGTGTCTTATCAAGAAGTATTGTATTTAATGGACTTTTTGAAAAAAGCGGGTGTGCCATCTGTAGGCTTGATGACGAAGTCATTTGAGGAGTAGGGATGAGTACATTATCGCACAGTGTGACTAAGTCGGTACTGCTTCATGGTGCTATTGGTGGGCTGCTTTTTGCGACGGCAAATTTTCATACCCCAGCACCTACTGTGATGGAAGTGACGCTAAACCCTAAGAATGACCAAGCACCCTCTGAGAAAGTGGTATCGGCGGTGTCGGTAAGTCAACAAGCGGTTGAGCAGAAAATCGCCAAGTTGAAACAGCAAGAAGCAGACAAGAAAGCCGCTGAAGAACGCCGCATTCGTGAGCTGGAGCAGCGTGCTCAGCAAGCAAGAAAGGCGCGCGAAGCAGAAGCTAGGCGCATAAAGCGTTTAGAGCAAGAGCGTCAAGCTAAGCTGGCTGAGAAGAAAAAAGCCGAAGCGCAAGCGAAGCGTGCTCGAGAAATTGAGCAAAAGCAGCGGGCCGAGGCTGACAAAGCAAGAGCAGAAAAGGCCGCAGCACAAGAGGCAGCCAAAAAAGCAGCAGCACAAAGAAAAGCAGAAGAAGATCGTTTGCGTAAAGCAGAAGAAGCAAGAAAGCGCCGTGAAGCCGAGGAAAAGCGCAAGGCTGAAGCCGCAGAGCGTGCTCGACAAAAAGCCATGGAAGAGCAGATGTTGCGTGAGCAGTTAGCCAAAGAGCAGGCTGCGCGTGCGAAAATTCGCCAGCAACAAGTTCTCAGTGAAGTCGATAAGTTTAAAGCCCTGATCATGCAGCGCATTCAGTCTAATTTACTTATTGATGAAACCATGAAAGGCAAACAATGCCGAGTGAACATTCGTTTAGGCTTTAATGGCTTGGTCACTAGCGTTAAGTCACTGGGCGGAGATAAGTTGGTCTGTGAAGCGGCCATCCGAGCAGTAAAAATGGCGGATACGTTACCGGTGTCAAAAGACAAAGCCGTGTTTGAACAGCTTAAAAATATAAACCTAACAATTAAACCAAATTTATAAAGGCAGAACATGTTAAAGAAGTTCACAACCTTACTTATGGTGCTAACTTTGGGGATATCTCAGTTCGCTTATGCTGCACTTGAGATAGTCATCACCGAGGGGGTAGACAGTGCCCGACCTATCGCTATCGTGCCATTTAAGTACAATGGCACCGGTGAAATGCCATCAAGTTTAAGCGATGTTATCGCCGCCGACTTGATGCGCAGTGGTAAATTTAAACCCATTGCTGAGCTGGATATGCCACAGCTTCCAACCACTGACTCTGAAGTGGATTACGCCGCTTGGGTAGATGCAGGGGTAGAAGCAGTTTTAGTAGGCACCGTGACACAACAATCTGCGGGACGCTACTTAGTGAAGTATGAACTGATCGACGTGATCCGTGCTCAGCTAACGGGTGGCGAGACCAGAATGATGAGTAATGGCCGCTTAATGCAGAGTGATGACCATATTGTGGAAGGTCGCCAAAGTGTTATTTCAAGCTCTGGTTTCAGAAATTATGCCCATCAGATCAGCGATGTAGTCTATGAAGCGTTAACCGGTGAAAAGGGCGCTTTTAGAACTAAAATTGCCTACGTTATTGTCAGAGACGGCCAAGACAAACCTTATCAGTTAGTTGTGGCCGACTACGATGGCTACAATGAACAGGTGCTGTTACGTTCAAAAGAGCCATTAATGTCACCAGCTTGGTCCCCAGATGCCAATAAACTGGCTTATGTGACCTTTGAAAACCGCCAGTCACAAATTTATATCCAAGATATTTATACCGGTAAGCGCGAGCTAATCACTAGCTACCCAGGTATTAACGGTGCACCGCAGTTTTCTCCCGATGGCACCAAACTACTCGCTGTGTTGTCTAAAGATGAAGGTGGCGCAACGGAAGTTTATGTAATTGACCTGAAAACGAAACAAGAAAAGCGCTTAACGCGTCATCGTAGTATAGATACTGAGCCGTCTTGGCACCCAAATGGACAAGAAATTGTGTATACATCTGAAAGGGGTGGTAATGCTCAGATATATAAGTTAAATTTAAAAACTGGTAGGTCTAAACGTGTAACGTTTGATGGTGATATGAACTTGGCGGGTTCGATTACACCAGATGGCAAGCGACTGGTGATGGTTAATCGCACGCTTGGCCGTTACCATATAGCCAAAAAAGAATTAGACTCCGGGCTGTTTCAAGTGTTGACTCGCACGAGACTGGATGAGTCTCCGAGTATTGCGCCAAATGGTTCGATGATAATATACAGCACCTTGCACAATAATAAGCAGGTATTGGCACTGGTGTCTATGGATGGTCGATTCAAGGCAAGGTTACCTGTCGCGAATGGCCAAGTTAAGGCACCTGCCTGGTCGCCGTTTTTACAGTAATTTTGCTGGTTAGATTTAAAAGATATAGGAATATACTCGATGCAACTTAATAAAACTCTAAAAGCCTTAATGGTCGCGTTGCCAGTGATGACACTTGCAGCTTGTAGCTCTTCTTCAAGCGTTGACGAGGGCGCGGCTAGCGAAAGTAATCAAGCGGCAACTACTCAAGATAATACTGTTGATGTAAATACAATGACTCGCGAAAAATCTGCAGAAGAAAAACTACGCGAAAAATACGAAGCATTGCGTCAAGAGCAAATTGTTTACTTTGATTTCGATAAGTCAACAATCCAGAGCCAATATACTGAGCTACTGCAAGCACACGCAGACTTCTTGGTTAAAAACCCAAGTGTAAAAGTACTTATCGAAGGTCACGCTGATGAGCGTGGTACGCCTGAGTACAACATCGCACTAGGTGAAAGTCGTGGTAAAGCGGTAGCTAAGTACATGCAAAGTCTAGGTGTTTCTGATAGCCAAATTTCTGTTGTCAGCTATGGTGAAGAAAAGCCTATGGTTAAGTCACGTACGGAAGAAGCTTTTGCTAAAAACCGTCGCGCGGTATTAGTTTACTAAGAAAGAGTTATTATGAAGCCGAAAACTATTTTGGCAGCATTCTTTCTCATGAGCGGGAGCGCCCAAGTTTGGGCTGCTCCCGCTCCTGTTTCAGAAGCTGCAAATTCAACTCAAACACTAGAGCAACGTATTTCTCAGCTAGAGAGTATGATGAGAAATCGCAACCTACTGCAGGCTGATTTACAGCAACAACTTAATATGTTGCAAGAGGAAGTAAGTCAAGTGCGGGGAGTAACAGAAGAGCAAAGCTATAAGCTGGAAAAAGTTTTGCAGCGTCAGCGTGAGTTGTATCAAGAAATTGAGAATCGGGTGAGTCAGGTTTATGAACAATCGAAGTCGGTTAACACAGTACCAGATGTCACTCCAGAGCAAGCGTTTAGTAGTAACTTGTCTGAAAATGAGGCCTATGATCGTACTGTAGCGATGATTATTGAAGATAAGCGCTATGATGCTGCGATCCCAGAGTTTCAAGGTTTTCTGAAGCAGTTTCCAAATTCGGTTTACGTGCCTAATGCACACTATTGGTTAGGCCAGCTTTTTATTATTAAGTCTGAAGACAACACTGCAAAGCGCCACTTTAAAACGGTTGTCGATGACTTTCCGGAGTCTAACAAGCGTCCAGAAGCGATGTTGAAGCTCGGTACTATCATGCATAAGCAGGGGCAGTCGGCAGCAGCTAAGCAACTACTCAATGACTTGATTAAAGAGTACCCAAGCACAACCCCTGCAAAGTTGGCAACGGAACGTTTAGCCAAGATGTAAAAGCTACTTTTTGAACTGAGTGCGGTAAAATTAGGCGCTTAGTCATAAAAAGTGAAAAAAACTAGCTATTTCAGTTGCACTCAAATTTTAAATAAGTATTATAAGCGCCCGCAGCAGACGATTGGTAACAACTACTCTGCGGCGCTAAGTGGGTCATTAGCTCAGTTGGTAGAGCAGTGGACTTTTAATCCATTGGTCGATGGTTCGAGTCCATCATGACCCACCACTTTAAAGCGTTTCAAAACTATTGTTTGAGCGGGTCATTAGCTCAGTTGGGTGAAAAAAGACCGAAGCCATGCTTCGCAGCTTTTTGAACGCGAGTCAGGACGACGAGCCGGTCCCACGCTTCAGGACGAATTAATGGCACTTTATTGTTTGAGCGGGTCATTAGCTCAGTTGGTAGAGCAGTGGACTTTTAATCCATTGGTCGATGGTTCGAGTCCATCATGACCCACCATCTTAAACAATAGTGAGCGAGCCATACGCTCAGTCTTAATTGATAAATCAATGGCACTTTATTGTTTGAGCGGGTCATTAGCTCAGTTGGTAGAGCAGTGGACTTTTAATCCATTGGTCGATGGTTCGAGTCCATCATGACCCACCATCTTAAACAATAGTGAGCGAGCCATACGCTCAGTCTTAATAGACAAATTAATGGCACTTTATTGTTTGAGCGGGTCATTAGCTCAGTTGGTAGAGCAGTGGACTTTTAATCCATTGGTCGATGGTTCGAGTCCATCATGACCCACCATCTTAAACAATGGTGAGCGAGCCGTATGCTCAGTCTTTGTAGGCGAATTGATGGCACTTTCATTGTTTGAGCGGGTCATTAGCTCAGTTGGTAGAGCAGTGGACTTTTAATCCATTGGTCGATGGTTCGAGTCCATCATGACCCACCATCTTAAACAATGGTGAGCGAGCCGTATGCTCAGTCTTTGTAGACGGATTAATGGCACTTTTATTGTTTGAGCGGGTCATTAGCTCAGTTGGGTGAAAAAAGACCGAAGCCATGCTTCGCAGCTTTTTGAACGCGAGTCAGGACGACGAGCCGGTCCCACGCTTCAGGACGAATTGATGGCACTTTATTGTTTGAGCGGGTCATTAGCTCAGTTGGTAGAGCAGTGGACTTTTAATCCATTGGTCGATGGTTCGAGTCCATCATGACCCACCATCTTAAACAATGGTGAGCGAGCCTTACGCTCAGTCCTAATAGACGAATCAATGGCATCTTCATTATTTGAGCGGGTCATTAGCTCAGTTGGTAGAGCAGTGGACTTTTAATCCATTGGTCGATGGTTCGAGTCCATCATGACCCACCACCTTCCCTTTGTTTCATAATATATTCAAAATTCTTTCCTCGAGCCGTCACTTTGCTGTAAACAATCGCTAGGATTACGACCTTAATTTTCGTATAATCCCGCCTATTAATGCAATGTGGACTAGTGGTCGAGAAATGAGTCTAGCTGAACAAATAATGCCGGAAGATTATATCTTCCCTCCAAAGCCAGCGCCTTTAACCGATGTAGAAAAAGCGGAATATAAAGCGCGAATAAAATCTTTACTAATTGAAAAAAATGCGGTGCTTGTTGCCCACTATTATACTGATCCAGAGATCCAAGCGCTGGCTGAAGAAACGGGTGGCTGTGTAGCTGACTCGTTGGAAATGGCGCGTTTTGGGTCAAAGCAAGAAGACAAAGATATTATTATTGTTGCTGGCGTTCGCTTTATGGGCGAAACGGCGAAAATTTTAACTCCACACAAAACCGTAGTTATGCCAACCCTTGAAGCAACTTGCTCATTGGATGTTGGTTGCCCGATTGATGAGTTTTCGGCATTTTGTGATCAATACCCAGAGCGTAAAGTCGTTGTTTACGCCAATACCTCGACAGCGGTTAAAGCAAGAGCGGATTGGATTGTAACCTCTTCTTGTGCGCTAGAGATTGTTGAGCACCTTGATGAGGAAGGGGAAAAAATAATTTGGGGTCCGGACAAGCACTTGGGCTCTTATATCCAAAAGCAAACGGGTGCGGATATGATCATGTGGAACGGTGCCTGTATCGTTCACGATGAGTTTAAAACCAAAGCGCTGAAGGATATGAAACAGCTTCACCCAGATGCGGCTGTATTAGTTCACCCTGAGTCTCCTGCTGAGATTGTTGAGCTTGCTGATGCGGTTGGTTCTACTAGCCAACTTATTAAAGCAGCACAAGACATGCCAAATCAGAAGTTTATTGTGGCCACTGATCGCGGTATCTTCTATAAGATGCAGCAGCTATGTCCAGAGAAAGAGTTTTTTGAGGCTCCTACAGCAGGTGAGGGCGCAACGTGTAAAAGCTGTGCTCACTGTCCATGGATGGCAATGAATGGTTTACAAGCCATTGAAGAAGCCCTACTCAATGCCGAAGGCAAAGAAGTGTTTGTAGATATGGATTTACGTGACGGTGCATTGCGCTCGTTAAATCGCATGTTAGACTTTTCGGCGTCTTTGAAAAAATAAGCAGCTCTTGTTTGCTTTATGTGCAATTAGCATAGAAAAGCAAAAAACTGCTTGATATACTGCGAGGCTTTTCATAGTATTAGCCCCGCATCCAGTGCGGAGAGATGGCTGAGTGGCTGAAGGCGCACGACTGGAACTCGTGTATACGTTAATAGCGTATCGAGGGTTCGAATCCCTCTCTCTCCGCCATCCTTTCTTAAGTAAACCCAGCTTTTAGCAATTCACATCTTTGCTTTAAAATACCTTCCAGATTATATCAATTGCTTTAATTATGAGTGCTTCTGTTTCACAAGTCGTTGGGCACACTATACCAAATAGATCGGCATACTCGAATTGTTGTTTTACGATTCTTGGCCGCGAGCTTTTTCTGCCCAAATAGTGCTTCATCCTGAAACTCAGAAGAAAGTGTCCCGGGGTGTGAAGGGTTGTCTCCAGCTCGAAATTTTTAAAAGCTCCCAGGTGAGCTTGATTTCCTTTAGGGTGGACTGTTCGACTGCTATTCCACGAGAAGCTTTGCCTTTTCAACAATCTATGTATGGTCGATAAGTTGTATTCTATGTGAATATTCTTTGATATGTACTGCTGACTATTTTCTAATGTCAGCCGACCACACTCCGTGCGATCTATAGCGTCAAGCACATATGCTTAAAGCGGCTTCAGCTGTGTATCATTAAGTTTGTAAGGGCGGCCTGAACGGGATAGCTTTTCCAAGCCTTTTAAACCATGATCGAGATAATCTTTTACCCATTTGTTCACGCTTGTACGACTGACCTTAAAATATTCAACAATTTGGTACTTTTCTTTCTGAGAGCGTGGAGCAAACGGAAACGCAAATGATCTGCTACGGCAGTATTTATACCAATCCGCATTAATACCTGCTCAATTTGAGGGAGCAAATTCGACGCTAACTACCTTAAAAATTTCTTATTTAGAACAACTAAATAGCAAAATTTTCGCCTTGCCTACACGGATGTAGGTACCTTGGCGGTAGCAGGACGCGAGAGCGGTGTTATCGACAGAATTTTCTTGCCTCAAATAGACCACTTAATTAAGCGAATTGGTATTAAAGAAAGGCACCGATTTGAGAGAAGTAAGTAATGCAGATGTTGAGTTCGCGATGTCACGGATAAATTACCGGCCAAGAAAGTGTTTGGGTTTTAAGCACCCAGCAGTGGTATACAAAGAAATGACGCAGGCTGCTTAATTTTGAAAACAGTGTCGCACTTCAGAGTTGAATGTGGGCTCCACAACTTATGAAGCGAAAGAGTTTTAAGTGGCAGTTGGGGGGAATGAGTAGGGTTATTTACAAGTGTAATTAAATTAAATGAATTGTTGTAATAAAGATATTTAATAGCTAAGGGAAATAACAAAGCTGACCGATATCGTGCAAACACAATTAAAAATATCGTTAAAATCTACAATGATAATGGTACAGACACCTACACCACCGAATACTCAGGCTACGACAAATACGGTTTCCCTCAAATTACCTACGAGCACAACAGCTTTAATGGTAAGAGGCGCTACACTAAACAAACCTATTTGCATGACACAATCAATTGGTTGATGGGCTTACCGCGCGTTACTTATTTATCGGGTAACGGCAGTAATTACACACAAGTCAACAAAACGTCATATTACAGTGCGACAGGTGCTTACAAATCACTGCCTAAATACGAGTATTCACTTGGGCGGTGGGTAAAACGCTACATCACATATTACACTTCGGGCACGCAATCAGGATTGCTCAAAAGTGAGCAGTTAAACGACATTAATCGTATCACGGATTATTTCGACTATAAACGCGGCACACCACTGCAGATTCAACGGAGCCAGCCACACAGTACCAGTAAACAACACGCGTATCAGGTGATCGATAATAAAGGCTGGGTAACCATACAAACTGATTTTAACGGTGGGTGCATTAATTATGGGTACAATAACATTGGCTGGATTGAAAAAGTCGACCCTTGCAATAGCAAGTGGTCAGAAACCAACATCAGTTATACGTTTACATCCGGTAATGATGGTTATAGACATGTTGCATCCGGCATGCTCAAAAAGACCATCAGTAAGGGCAATTACCGTAACATAACCTATTACGATGGCTTATTGCGCCCTCACTTGACCCGAGAGTACGACACTGCCCGTGTGTCAGATACCCAACGCTTTAACCGCACTGAATACGATGCGTACAATCGCCCGACCTATCAAAGTCAGTTAAGCAGTTCATCCGGTACATCTTATGGTGTAACCACCTCCTATGATGGCCTAGGGCGTGTCAACGTTGTAAATGACAATACTACCTCAGGCAGTCTGAGTTACAGCTATCTTGCGAACAATACAGTGCGCGTGAACAACAACCGTGGCTACAATACCACCACCACGTATTTGGCATACGGCTCACCGTCACAAAGCCAGCCCACTACCATTGCCTCACCACAAAGCGTCACCACAACGACAGCGTACAACCTGTTTGGCAACCCTACCTCTATCAGTCAAGGCGGGTTAACCGAATACCGTGTATACGACAGCTACCAACAACTATGTAAAATCGTGCGTGCTGATATCGGTAATCAGGCATTTAGTTTTAATGAGATTGGGTTATTGAATTGGAGCGCTCACGGCAGTTCAGTAGATAGTTCAACCTCATCTTGTGACAGCAGTATTGCAGCGTCACAGAAAACGACTTACAGCTACGATAATCACGGAAACGTGAGAACAGTCAGCTTCGGTGATGGCACGCCAACCAAAACATACACGTACGATAGAAACGACAACCTTAAGAAACTGACATTTAACGGGGTGAATCAAGATTACACCTACAATGACTTAAACGACATTAAAACCGAACGTTTACGTGTTGATAGTATTGATTGGACGATTGAGCATAAGTACGACAGCAGTAATAATGTTAACGCGCTCGAATATAGTGGCGGAGGCAACTTAACCTATCAACCAAATGCACTTGGTCAATCGACAAGAATAGGTAGTTTCGCAAATAGCGTGAAATTCCACCCCAATGGATTGCTTAAGTCGTTTAACCATCAGAACGGCTGTACGAATACTTTATCCTTATACAATAGTGGTATGCCTAATGTACAACGCAGCCTTTGCAGAAACATCAATGCGGTGTATAACCAATACCATTGGGATGCTAACGGCAACCTGACCTTCTGGGATGATAAACAATCTAATTCGTATGACCTTCGCTTGAGCTACGACCAGCTAGACAGAATGGACAATATCCGTAAAGCGAACAATACACTAATTGGTGACATGCACTATGACACTATGGGAAATATAACCAAGTTTGATTCCGTTGTAGGCGGTGCCATTAACTACCACTACAACAGCAACAAACAACTTACCTCGACATCAGGCTACAAAAGCTACAACTTTGATTACGATGACAGAGGCAACGTTATTGGCAACGGTACTCATAGTTTTACGTACAACCTCGCCAACAACATGATTGAGGCCGACAGCAGCTATTATGTTTACGATGGCCATGGCAAACGCGTTAAAACCGTTGACAGCACAGGCACACGCTATTCCATGTATTTGTTAGACGGGCGCTTAATTCAAGAGATGATTGACGGTAACCGCCGTGAGTATTATTACCTCAACAGTCAACTTGTGGCTCAGCAAGATGCAGAGTCTAAAACTTATGTCCACCCCGATGGGCTAGGTTCAACCGCGGCGAAATCTAATGCTAGCCATGCAGTAATAGAACGTAATCACTATGCACCTTATGGAAATGCATGGGGAAGTGCACCCGATAATGAGATAGGTTACACCGGTCATAAGTACGATACCGATATTGGCCTTACCTATATGCAGGCACGATACTATGATCCAGTTATCGGGCGGTTTTATTCGAATGATCCTGTTGGAGCTTAGGGTCATAGCAATATTGCTCATGGCTTTAATCGATACGCTTATGCTAATAATAACCCATATAAATATACCGACCCGACAGGAGAAATACCGTTAGTAGTTGTAGCTATTTGGATTTTAAAAGAAGCTGGCGGTGAAGCTTTTGAACGGACTACGGGAATCCCAGCCCCAACAGTCAAAAATATTGCTAAATATGGTATGAAGAAGGCCATGAAGCAATCCATAAAAAATAGAAAGAAAATTGAAGGTGTATATAAATTCAAGGAAGGAGATCAAGAATATATTGGTCAATCAAAGGATGTTATGAAGCGTATAAAGCAACACGCTAGCAACAAAGATAAATTTGCCAAAGATAAAGCAGGTACACTCGAAACTAAAGAGGTTAAAGGCGGTAAATTACAGCGTGAAAAAACCGAACAAGGTATGATTGATGATGCAACTGGCGGTCGTGGTGCAGCATCTGACAAAGTATCTAACAAGGTTAATCCATGCCGAAGAGAGGAATGTAGTTAAGTGAATATCGAAACAGAGCAATATAAAATTATTGATGATGAAGAGTATGGAGGGGTGCAAATCCAACTTTTCGACACATTCAATAGTGATATTTTGGACATAATCAAAAAGCATAGGGTGACATCCATACTATTGAGTCAGTGGAAAGGTTGGAAAACGCAACCGTTAGACTTTTTGGCAGACATTGAAAATCTAAAAGTAGTCGCGATTTTTGATAGCGTTGTACAAGACCTGTCAGTAATAGAAAAACTACAAAGCCTTGAGGTTTTATATTTAGAGTGCCCTAAAGCCAAAACCAAAGTTGATTTCAAATTGCTGGAAAATCTTGTTGATGTACGTTTTGATTGGCGGCCATGTTTCTCATCTATCTGTGAAAGCAATACTATTCAAACAATATTAATAAACGGATACAAAGGCGAAGATTTTTCTTCATTTAAGTCTCAAAGTTTATCACGACTTGATATTGTAAAAGGTAGTAAGCTGGCATCGTTAAAAGGGATAGAGAATAATCCTAACCTAAAGTCATTGATGTTGTATCAATGCAGTAAGTTAGTCGATATTTCATCCCTACAATCTGTTGCCCTAGAGCGTATAGAGTTTGAAACATGTAAAAAGTTAGAAAACTTGGAGTCTGTCTTTGAGCTATCTAGCTTAAAGCAAATATCGCTAGATAAATGTGGGCAGATCAGAGGTATTACTGGCATTTCAAAGTTAGGTCTAGATAGCTTAGTCATTAGTGATACGGTGATTGAGGATGGACGATTAGACGAATTATTGAAATTGAAATGTTCTAAGATTTACTTCGATAACAAAAAGCACTATTCACATACTCTTGAAGAAGTCCGCAGTATAGTTTTAGCGTAATCGATAAAAATATTCTAATTTTCTTTTGAATCCAAAGCCTCGCACTCGCGGGGCTTTGTTTATCAAGCTCCTTTATGGGGCAAGCATAATTCTGTTTTTGTTAGTTTTGAATTTTGGACGAAACTGCCAGCACCTATAGTGGCATAGTTAATTTGGCCACCCATTAAGAAAGAAATGTTATGCTAATAAGCATACAAATTTGGGTGAAAAAATGACGAAATTAAAACGTGCAACGTATTCTGCGGCAATCAAATTAGAAACAGCCCAGCTTGTAGTTGACCAAGGCTACACACAAGAAGATGCAGCTAAGGCGATGGGGGTTGGTAAATCAACAGTAAGTAAGTGGGTCACTCAATTAAAGCAAGAACGGAATGGCCAGACACCCACAGCGTCACCAATGACACCCGAACAAATTGAAATTCGTGAGCTTAAAAAGCAAATTCAACGCATTGAATTAGAAAAGGATATATTAAAAAAGGCTACCGCTCTCTTGATGTCCGACTCCCTGAACAATTCTCGTTAATTGAGAAGTTAAATCAACGAGAGCGTTACCCAATTAGCGTGCTGTGTAGCGTATTCAATGTGCATCGCAGCAGCTATAAATATTGGGCCATACGGGATACAACGCCTACACCAGAGCAAATAAGACTAGAAGCGGAAGTTAAAGCCATACATGCAATGAGCGGCGGTTCAGCTGGGGCACGGACAATCGCGGCAATCGCAACGAATAACGGCTTTGAATTAAGCCGTTATCGGGCCGCTAAGCTGATGGTTAAACTGAAACTAGAGAGCTGCCAAGTACCAGAACATCAATATAAACGGGGTGGTAATGAGCATCTTGAAATCCCAAATTTGTTAGATAGGCAGTTTGATGTTGTTGAGCCGAATACGGTGTGGTGCGGTGATGTGACGTATATTTGGACAGGCAATCGCTGGGCCTATTTAGCGGTCGTTGTTGATTTATTTGCACGTAAGGTTGTTGGTTGGGCAATGTCGTTGTCGCCAGATACTAACTTAACGCTAAAAGCGCTTGAACTCGCGTATGAGAGCAGAGGCAGGCCAAGCGGATTGATGTTTCACTCAGACCAAGGAAGCCATTATACAAGCTTGAAGTACCGCCAACGTTTATGGCGCTATAAAATCACACAAAGTATGAGTCGGCGCGGGAATTGTTGGGATATAGATAATAAACTTAGTCATACTGACAGTGAATATCTGACCCGTGCTGGGATTGATAAAATATCTTTGTGTTGACCTGTCGATATTCATTAGTCAGTCATTTCATGATATTCAGTATCAGTGACCTAATAGGAGCATTGTATTGCAACATCTGTGTCCAGTCCTGTTACTGAGACTGTGAGGGCTGAGAATATGAATCGCAATGACATTTCTAACAATTTAACATTAGGTGTCGATACTCATTTAGATAACCATGTTGCTGTACTCGTTAATGATATTGGTCAAGTTGTCGACACCCAAGAGTTTACTGTAAATTCAACCGGCTATAGCCAACTGTACAAATGGTGCAAATCATTTGGAAAGGTGACCCAAGCAGGATTAGAAGGAACAGGCACCTATGGTGCTGGCTTATGTAAGTTCTTACAAGAGAAAAAGATTAGTGTTTTTGAAGTTAACCGCCCTAATCGCGCAGTAAGAAGGTTAAGAGGTAAATCGGATCCAACGGATGCTGAAAATGCGGCTCGTTCTGTATTAGCCAAAGAGTCTACGGCAATCCCTAAATCTCATGATGGCATAGTTGAAGCAATGAGGTTTTTAGTGGTCGCACGGAAAAGCTCTGTAAAATCTAAGACACAAGCAATAAATCAAATTCGAGCTTTACTTGTGACAGCACCAGAGCATATTCGTCAACAGTGTTATGTTCCTTCAAGTTACCGCTGCATTGTTGCTTGTAAAGCATTAGAAATGAATTCCGAAAACATACTTGAAGAAACATTAATATCAATGTTAAAGCTGCTAGCAGAGCGATGGGTAATGCTGTCACAAGAGCTAAAAACAATTGATAAGAAACTTAAAGCATTAACCAACTCAGCAGCTTCAACGTTACTAGAACAGTATGGCATTGGAAGCTATGTCGCAGCTACACTACTTGTGGCTGCTGGTGACAACCCTGAGCGACTCAAGAAGGAATCATCATTTGCAGCTTTATGTGGAGTTAGCCCCTTAGATGCATCCTCCGGTAAAAAGCAACGTCATAGGTTAAACAGAGGCGGTGCAATAGATGCAAATAATGCACCTTGGACTGTAGCTTTAATTCGAATGCGTAATGATTTCAGAACTAGGAAATATGTAGAGAAGCGTTCATCAGAAGGGAAATCAAATAAGGAGATCCAGCGCTGTTTAAAACGTTACATTGCAAGAGAGTTATACCCAATTATAGTTTCTGATTTATCAAAGCTAACGTGACCTTGACATAGGAGCGTCAATGCGCCAATGGAGCGATTTTTTAGAAGCTTTAAAACGGAGTGGATGGCAAAGGTTGGATACGAAAGCTTTAAAGAAGCTAAATATAGTGTGAGTGATTATATCAACGGATATTACAACAACGTTAGGCCACATCATTATAATGCTGGTTTAGCACCAAATGAATCAGAGATTAGATACCAAGATTCTAAAACTGTGGCCAAAATTAGTTGACCACTACACAGCAGGCATTTAATAAGAAGGAGTCACAAGTGAAACAGTAACTTGTAGATAGTAGTTGTAAATTTTTACTGGCGCAGAAACGACAAAAGCCCGGAGCGGCAACTCATGGGCTTTTGAAAGTTAGTATCGAAATAGTTCTCTCGATGCGTTAACTATTGTTTAACGACCGGTATCTGTCAAGTTTTTCAGTGTTGATTCTGAAAAACAGTGCTGGCCTGCGCCTTTATTTTAACGAAATAAAGGCATTTAAAATGATTACTGTAATTCAAACCCGCTCGGCGATACGAGCAATAGATGTATTCCCTACGAGCAGTATTCGTAAGTTGGGTCAGCTGGTAGGTGTATCTCATCAAACCATGATGAGATTAAAGAAACGCTGCAAACGTGCAGAGGTTACTCATGAAGAGGCTGAGCAACTAACTGACTCTGAACTCAAGCAGAAACTTTACCCGACTATCACAGAAAACAATAGTTATAAGCGCCAACCCGACGTCGAGTACATAGTGGTTGAGTTAACTAAGCCAAGAGGTAAAGGCAAAACGGCTTCAGTGTTGTATTTGGAATATGTTGCGAAAGATCCAAGCACCGCAATGAGTCGATCGCATTTTTTTCGCATCGTCAATAAAGCATTGAAGCGAACAAAATTAGCGATGAAGCAACTCCACCCTGCTGGTGAGGTGGTTTATATCGATTATGCGGGGCATAAAATTTATTATCATTCTGGTGGTAAAAAAGTGTGGGTCAAAGTCTTTGTTGCTGTGTTGGGTGCAAGTAAAAAGGTCTTTGCTCATGCCACCTATGGTGAGAAAACATTGCA
Organism: Pseudoalteromonas sp. UG3-2; assembly: GCF_037120705.1. NCBI lineage: Bacteria > Pseudomonadati > Pseudomonadota > Gammaproteobacteria > Alteromonadales > Pseudoalteromonadaceae > Pseudoalteromonas > Pseudoalteromonas sp. UG3-2. The sequence continues at coordinate 235,643 of NZ_JAWLJU010000002.1, forward strand.
TTGGATTGATGGCATGACCCGAATGTTTAATTACTTCGGAGGGGTGACGGAAGTTGTCTCCATGGATAATGCGACAGCGCTTGTTGCTAAGCCTGGTTTGATTGCCAATCTCACTCATAATGTTGCAGCGTTTGGTGAACACTACAACTGCATCATGGATACGTGTCGGGTTGGGAAACCACAAGATAAAGCGCATGCAGAACTAGGCGTAAAATTCGTTAGCTACGACAATGCTTGATAATGGTGCTGATTTGCGTCATGTACAAGAAATGTTAGGTCACGCTGATATTTCCACCACACAAATCTATACCCATGTGTCGCGTTCTAAGCTGGCTGAAGTGTATGGTAAGTCACATCCTTCAGCACTGAGTGAACAGCGACTATTCTGACATACATAAGGGGTAATGCATTTGCATTACTCCTTCTTTCATATTAAACTGTAAACAAAAGTCTGTATATCATATTGAGAGGTTATTATGTCTCAAGTTGCTTTAGAAGCAGAATCTACACTGACAGATCGTTTTCAAACCACAGTGCCTAGTCCTGTTCGTCAGGCATTGCACTTAGGCAAGAAAGACAAAATTAAATACGCTATTCAGTCAGATGGTAGCGTGATTATTTCTCGTGCTCATGTGGCACAAGAAAGTGATCCTGTTCTTGGTGAATTTTTGTCGTTTATCGCTAGTGACATGCAAGCTCATCCAGAAAGACTACAACCACTCACCGCAAGTATGCGTGAAAGCGTGGAAGCATTGGTTGAAGGTGTTGAGATAGATTTAGACGCGCCACTAATGGATGAGGATGAATAGTTTTGTCGCAAAGTATTCCAATGGTTGTAAATGGTTGGACACTTTACACTCATCCATTATTTTCAGAGCAGTATTTAGAACTAAAAGCCCAAGTAGAAGACCTTAAGGAAAAAGATCCTACGGGTTACGTAAAGAAAAATGCCACTAAACGGTTAGCGGCTATTCAAAAGCTGATTTTTCAAGTGATCCCACAAGATCCAGCCAGTCCAGATTTTCGCCAAGGAAGTACCTTAGGAAGTGATAATAAACATTGGTTTAGAGCAAAGTTCTTCCAGCAATATCGCTTATTTTTTCGTTATCACTTGGAGTCGAAAGTTATCGTATATGCATGGGTGAATGACGAGAAGAATAAACGAGCATACGGCAGTAAGACGGATGCTTACAAAGTGTTCGAAAAGATGTTAAAGTCAGGTAATCCTCCAGAGGGATGGGATGATCTTTTAAAAGCAGCCAAGGACGAAACGCTCTCTCCATAAGCAAACCGCTTGTTTTTCCACAAGAAAATAGTCTGGATCGTATTTCCGATTATTTTATATGCAGGCACGATACTATGATCCAGTGATTGGGCGTTTTTATTCTAATGATCCGGTGGATGTGCTAGGACACATGGGGAGCGGAAATCCCATTCATGGATTTAATAGATTTTCCTATGGAAACAACAACCCATATAAGTTTATAGATCCTTCAGGAATGGCTCCTGAGGATGTGTTTAAACCCTTAAGAGACTTGTTTAGTAGTCCCCAAAAGCAAGCGACCCAGCTAAAACAAGATGCTGGTGCGTTGGCCAAAAGAGCCGGAGAGGGGGCTGTTAATGGAGCCAAAATTGCTGGTGATGCTACAAAAGAAAGCTTGGGGACCGCTAGCACAGTTGCGGGACTTGTTCCGGGCGGTCAAGGGGTATCGATTGCGCTGGCTGTGGCTGATGCAATACTTAACGATACGATGACAAGTACCACGTCAGCTACTACGTCCGCCCTAACAGATGTTGCTGCAACAGATATCGCCAGTGATTCTGGGAAGGTCAAACCAACTAACAAGGTAACAGCAACAATTTATGCAGTTTCACAAATCGTTGGTATTGTAAGTGGCGAAGTACAGGCTGGTAATGAAGCGCAAAACAATAAGGTAGATAAAGATGATGAGTAAGCTTCGCGGTATAAACCTGATCTTATTGGGCTTATCTATATTGTGTGTTTGGTATATTTAATTCTCATTTGATCGTGGCTTCATTGGCTTGAGAGGGAGCCGCTTTGAGATGGATACATCACCAATGCTTTTTTGGCTTGGAATCATTTTTGTAGCAGGGTTTGCCTGCTATTTGTTGTACTTGGTTTTTTTTGATAAAAGTGATTCAACCAAAGACAATGAAAAAGATTAACTAAGCACTAATAGTTTTTTTGAATCCAAAGCCTCGCACTAGCGGGGCTTTGCTTTATCTAGCTTTGGTAGGTTTGGGTTTTATTTTTAATACGGGCTTAATGAGTTACGATACTTTCCAACTAAAATTAATACCTTAGTAAATTTTTTGAGCTTAAATAAGGAATGTAAATATGGGAATAACAAGGAACGATACGCTGTTACATTGGAATTTTTTTCTGGCGTTGGACGCTGAAGGAGGCGTTACTAGAACGAACTCCCAAGTATATAAAACCACAATCATTGCTGATGTTGTAAATGAAGTGAAATCTTGGTTCGAGTAGGAGTGCCCCATGATAGTTTTTATCTTTATAGGATTGTTCTTGGTTGACTACTTGTACTTCGGATTTTTGTCATATGCCTTTACTCAAAACCGGATGAAAAATAGCTTTGAGTATATATTTAGGTGTGCTGGAATTTTTACATATAACAGGCAAGGAGGGTTGAATTATTTTTCTGGCTCATTATCAAAAATAGGCTTTAAAAGTAATGAAATAGTGCTTGGGATTACTAAGCTTTCGTACCACAAAAAGCTTTCTGATATTAAAGCAATTGAAGTTAAAAGTTATTTATTATGGAAATGCTTAGTTATCAAGTTAGGCAATGGAGAAACTGCCAAAGTATTTTGTGATACAAAGCAAATTAAAGAACTTGAAAACTACTTGAGTAAGTTTAGTAGTTAAGTCTTACTGCTGAATCCAAAGCCTCGCACTCGTGGGGCTTTGTTTTATCTACACCGCTTTTAATTGCTCTAACGTGCGCACGACTCGTGATGCGGGCAGCGAGTTGACCCTAAAGCGACAACTCGACAAGAGATAAGAGCTGCGCGAAAGTATCTGGAGAAACAGAATGGATAAAAACTTTACTGTAGGACAGAGCAATGAATTAGTTGTAAATGATATTTTTTATGACCTTCATAATGTTTATCAGTTAAAGGATTTAACTTTTGACGGAAATGAATTGCGAATTCTTTTTGAATTAGATGGTAAAGAGCTGGAATTACCAAAGCAGTTGGTTTTGGTTTTTGATGGCGTAACATTTCTTCAATTTAGTGACGAAATAAATCCAAAACGCTTCTGGGCGGTTGAAGAAATGGGCTATAAGAGCTTTGATGATTTTGATGACGATTGGTTAGCAACTGAACAGCAATCAGAATTCAAAGATCATCTCTTTATCAGATTAGTTGGTAATGGTTTTATAAGGGTTTACAGCAAGCACGCGAAATTGGTTGAATTGTAATTCATACTTTTGAATCCAAAGCCTCGCACTAGCGGGGCTTTGTTTTTATACTCTCAATAAGCCTAAATCCATTAACTTAGCTATACTGATAACTTACTGTATAACAGAAATTTTATTGATGAATAGTTATGGTTCGTAGTGTCGATAAATGTATATGCAGGCACGATACTATGATCCAGTTATCGGGCGGTTTTACTCGAATGATCCGGTTGATGCGATGGGGCATATCGGTCGTGGGAATCCTGTACATGGTTTTAATAGATATACATATGCCAACAATAACCCTTATAAATACGTAGACCCTGATGGTGAGTTTGGTATTCTTGGGGCATTTATCGGTGCAGGTGTTGAGACTATTGGTCAACTTGCAACGAATGGTGGTGATTTTTCAAAATTGGATGTTTCGGATATTGCTGAAGCTGCTGCCGTTGGCGCGGTCACTGGTGGTATTGGAGGTAGAATGGCGCAGAGTGCAGCAAAAGGCTTAACTTCTGCTAAGGAAGCAGTTTCTATAACCGCTAAATCATCAGCTCTAGCTAATGGCTATGGCTCTGTTGCTTCAGATTTACTAAACAACCAAGAGGTGTCACCTACAAAAGCTTTATTTTCAACAGCAGGAGGTGCAGTGAGTGGTTTAGTCGGTGGAAAGGTTTCGAACCAAATGGCTAGTAAACTGAACTCAATAGGATCTAGTGGTACTGTTGCTTCGAGTGTTGCTGGTACAACACATAGCTCTTTTGTTGGTAAATCTTCTTCTGCTGGTTCAGGTATAACAACTGGAACAGATGTAGGAGTTAATGTTGGTATTAAAGAGGCCACTAAACCCGACGATAAATTTTTAGAGTGATTATTTAAATGAACTTCTTTAGATTACATTCACAAATATTATTCACCCATTTTGGGGTTTCAATTTTTACTGGTGGAATGATTTGGTGGTCGCAAGGATTTAAAAAGGGATTTCTATTTGGAATTCTATATTTCTTATTTATGCTTTTGGTTCATTTATTTATATATCATAAGCATAAAACTGAATACGGTAAGAATGAATTTAAATAGTAATGCAGAAGGGGGCAGGTCTTGCGAGTTGAACTCAACTGACTCAGCAAGCTCCAATATTTGAATCCAAAGCCTCGCACTCGCGGGGCTTTGTTTTTTCTGGCGGTGGTGGCTTGGAATTTGTGTCCGTCCGCTAAACCACACCTAGTAACCGCGGTTTTATAAAGGTAGCTTTAAACTCCAATCAACCATGGAGTAAAACATGCCTAAACATAGAACTGCCGAGCTGTGGCAGCAACTGATTGAACAGCATAAACAAAGTGGCTTATCTGTTCGCGCCTTTTGCCAAGAGCATCATCTTAGTGTCACAACATTTTATGACCGCCGCGCCAAATTAAAAGAAAATCAAGCCACGCGCAGCGAATTTGCTACTGCGAAGACTGAGGTGGTGAAGCCACCCACAACGAAAAGCTCAATATTCCTCTCATGTAAAGGAAGTAAACTGGAGTTGCCTGCAACCACAGACGCTATCTGGCTCGCTCATTTAATCAAGGCGCTGGCATGATCAACTGGAATATTGATAGCGTGTTATTACATCGCCAACCGGTCGATTTTCGCAAATCTATCAATGGCCTCGCTGCCATTGTCGAGCAAGAAGTCGCTGAGTCCGCCATGAGTGGCAAGGTGTTTGCCTTTTGCAATAAAAACAAAGACAAACTCAAAGTGCTGTATTGGGATAAAACCGGCTTTGCTTTGTGGTACAAGCGCCTTGAAAAAGATAAGTTCAAGTGGCCCGATAAGGAGTCAGATGATGTGATTTCGCTCACTGTCGAGCAGTGGCAATGGCTACTACAATTAATGAACTGAGTTCTCGATAACTTTTCCCATCAATTTCATACACAGTGAGCCGTGCAGTTATTTGCTCTGGCAAACCGGTAAATTTGCGCCTAGCCTGAGGGCTGGTATGGATAGTAACTATTTTATCATGGTCGCTGATATCACGCTCAATTTGGTATTGTAAGTCCTTTTTAGCTGGTAGCATCCAATGTGTATTCTGCCTTTGCCATTGATAAAATGATTTGCACTTTGGCGCAGAGTTGGCTCACGACGGGCAATAGTATTATGTTGCTAAGTTATTGCTTGAAGTACGATCTGCTCGGCGAGTTGTTGTAAAATTTCTGGGCTCTGGTTGGTGACTGCATAGGCTCGCAGGCCATAGACATTGACGACAAAAAGCCGTGCTTTGTTGGTGGCTTCAGGGGATGGAAGAGCAGTGCCTTTGGGCCAGTGAGTCACAAACTGTTGCTGGATCAGCGCTTCAAATTGATGCAGGTGGCTTTGCAATGCGGCTTGCACCTCAGGCTCACTTTCGCCAATCTCATGCAATGTTTTGGTCAGTAAGCAAACCTGCTTAGCTTCAGCTGCTAAGCACTCTTTGACTAAATCAGCCAAAAAGTGAGTTAGGGCTTGTTGCAAGCTGCTGCAGTCAGCAAATAGTGCTTTGTAGTGAGCCAGTCGATCGATTTGATACTGGTTGATGGCCTCTAACAATAGGCCTTTTTTGTTTTTAAATGCACAATAGATTGAGCCAGGGTGAAGCCTTGTGGCTGCGGTTAATTTGGGCATACTCGCTTGATTATAGCCATAGCGCATAAACACGTGCATTGCGTTTCGCAGCACTTGTACTTTATCAAAATCCGCTGTTCTCATGCCGGTGTTTGTTTCACTGTAGCGATGGATGGTGCCATTATAGCAATTATTTGCGTTATCTTCTGCGTTGTTGAGAGTGATTGCTCGCTAAGATTGAGGGTTAGATCAATTTTTCACCCTGTAGTTAAGACTTTATTTTGTTGCAGGTATTGAATAGCCATTCAAGAACCCCCAATCTTGAATGTACATTCAAATATAAGGAGTGAGTATGACTCGCAGTCTTTTTGATTCAGTGAAACTGAATAACTCCATTTCACTTAAAAATAGAATCTTGATGGCACCACTGACTCGCTGTATGGCGGACGACGACTTAGTGCCAACAGATGCCATGGTAAACTACTACGCTAAGCGTGCCAAAGCCGGTTTGATCATTGGCGAAGCCACTATTATTCGCCCTGACGCCCAAGGGTATCCCAACACGCCCGGGTTATTTACTCAAGCGCAAATCGCTGGCTGGCGCAAGGTGACGGATGCAGTGCATGCCAATGGTGGCAAGATGTTTGCGCAACTTTGGCACGTAGGTCGTGTTGCGCACCCATACTTCTTTGATGGCGAGGTGTTGGCGCCATCTGCTATTGGCATTGAAGGCACTGTGCCTAGAATGCGCTCACTTAACTATCAAACCCCAAAAGCGGCAACGCAACAAGAGATAAAGCAGTTGCAGCAAGATTACGCTAAAGCCGCTGAGAATGCCTTAGAAGCAGGCTTTGATGGCGTTGAAATTCATGGTGCCAATGGTTACTTAATCGATCAATTCTTGCACCATGCCGCCAATGTGCGTGATGACGAGTATGGTGGTTCACCTGAGAATATGAGTCGTTTTGCACTAGAGGTAGTGGATGCGGTGGTCGCTCGTATTGGCGCTGACAGAGTCGGTTTACGTTTGTCGCCAGGCGCTTACTTTAATATGGACGGGGATGAGCGAGACAGAGCGGTATTCGATTATCTAGTGAAAGCACTAAACAGCCGTGAGCTTGCCTACTTACATGTGGGCATATTTGACGATGCCATGACATTTGATTATCTCGGTGGCAGTGCTTCTGAGTATTTACGAAGCCTCTATCAAGGAACCCTAGTTGGTGTTGGCAGTTTCACACCAGAGACCGGAGCGGCGGCTATTGAGCAGGACAAGTTTGACTTACTAGCAATAGGCAGGCCCTTTATTGCCAATCCAGATTACGTTGACAAAGTGGCCGCACAGCAACCGCTTACCCCCTATGATGAGTCTATGCTCGCCACCCTAGACTAAGGCACTGTTAATAAAGTGAATTGCTGTAACTGACTTTGCTTTTTTAAATATGCCAAATGGAATGTTTGGCATATTTCAACTCATTACATATGCTTTGCTAAGTAGGCAATAATAATCTAATTGTTGTCATATGGTTTAGTGAATATATTTTCTGGCTAGGTTGGCTTGCTAACCTTTTCTTGAAATATTTAACTCTTAGCTTACGTTGTTATTCCTTTAAATTTAATATAACTAAGAATAAAGGCGTATCATTGCGTTCAATTTTGCTTGAATTGTGTAATAATAAGCCAGCTTAGCAGTCATGAGTGCGTCGGTATATGCAAGAAGATTTATTAAATTCAGTCATTAAAATCACTAAAACCAGAGACATTGACTCGCTTGAGTACAGTCTGGTTTCAACCATCCAAGAGTTCATCGGTTGTGAAGAGGTTGCGGTCTATAAAGACTTACAGGTTCCAGGCGAGTTTGTCATTGAACGCAGTCTATTGTTGAAAAAAGTGTCAGAAAAAGAGTTTGACTGGCAAGAGCGTTCCTTGGTGAAAGAGACCGATAAAGAACTGATCTCGTGTTTACAGTCCGCTTGTATTATTACCGTGCAAGAGCGAAGTGGGCTAGAGCATCGCTGGGTGCCGATAAGTTTGCTAGACAAGCCGGTGGGGGCCATAGCGGTGGTAAGCAATGGCTTAGCCAGCTCAGATCAGGTACTGCTTAATGCCTTTTGCCGCATATTTGAAAACTACCTCACCATTTTGCATGAAAACGAGCGCGACAAGCTGACCGGTTTGTTAAACCGGCAAACCTTCGAAAAACGCCTTAAGCAGCTGATTGAAAAGCAGGTAATTAAACAGCACAAAACGGTGCGTCATGGCGATGCGCGTAGCATTCATAAAGGCTCGACTTCATGGCTTGCTATCATGGATATTGATCACTTTAAAAAAGTGAACGACAACTATGGTCATGTCTGCGGCGATGAAGTTTTGCTGCTGTTAGCGCAAAAAATGCGGCAGTTTTTCCGCTCCACGGATTTGCTATTTCGTTTTGGTGGCGAAGAGTTCGTGCTGGTTTTTGAGCCCACCGACTTTGACTCCATCAAGAATAAAATGGACCAATTTATGGAATTGGTGCGCAATACCCATTTCCCGTTTGTGAAAAAACTGACCGTGAGTGTGGGGATGTCGCGGATAAGTCCCTATGACTTTCCCATCACGGTATTAGAAAACGCCGATAAAGCGTTATATTATGCCAAAGACCATGGCCGCGATCGTTTATGTTTTTATGACGAGCTACTTGAAGCGAAAGAAATCGAAGAAAAAGATGAAAGCAGTGATATCGATCTTTTTTAGAGCCAAACTGAGCGCTCATACCCAGCGCGTCGGCTAGTTCATCATCGCTAAAAGGATTTAGCTGGCTTTTTAGCAATTATGCATACTTTTTTATTGCTCAACTGAAACTCCTCCTCTGGTAAAGAATTAAAAAAGCGCTGTCAAACTGCACTGTGCGACCTTGCCACTATCGCTATAAATGTCAGTTTTCGCTACACTAGTTAAAAGTGTTTAACTCCTTGGCAGACAACATGTTACATATCATTCAGTCGAATAGAATGGAGATCCTTCAGGCGCAGCTTTGCACCTTGGTGAAAACCGCACCACTGACTAGCCCTTTTGCCAAAGAGGTGGTGTTAGTGCAATCCCCCGGCATGTCTGAGTGGTTAAAGCTGGGTATGAGTAAACACTTAGGTGTTAGTGCGCAAGTGGACTTCCCCTTACCTTCTAGTTTTATTTGGGGGTTATATCAAACCTTTATTGCGGACGTACCCAAAGAATCGGCGTTTAATAAAGCGAATATGACGTGGAAGCTATTTTCACTACTCCCTGACTGTCTAGAGCATGGCGCGTATCTGCCACTGAAACAATACTTGGGTGAGGACCCAAGCGGCATTAAGTTGTTTGCCTTGTGCGAGAAAATTGCCGACGTTTTTGACCAATATTTGATGTATCGCCCGGAGTGGATAACGGCATGGGAGCAAGGGCAAGACGAGCTAGCGGATGTTAATGTCAAAGAGCTGGCACCTTGGCAGCCGGATCTTTGGCGACGATTACAACAGCAGGTTGAGCAGTTGCAGCAAAGTCCTTATCACCGCAGTAATATGCACCAACAATTGTTGGATGCTTTAGCGGCAGCCGATCCGAAACAGCTCCCAGAGCGGATCTGTATATTTGGGCTTTCTGCCATTGCCACCAGTCAATTAGAGATTTTCCAAGCCCTGGCGCAAAAAACCGAGGTGTTTTTATTCTTTTTTAATCCCAGTGAACATTACTGGGGGGACCTGGTTGATGAAAAAACCCAAGCAAAAATCAGCGCTAAATACGCAAAAATGCCCAATATAGCGGCTCAAGAAGGAGAGTACTATTATATTGGTAACCCACTTTTATCGTCGTGGGGCAAGCTGGGTCGTGACTACTTTGAGCAACTGCTGCAGCTTGATGCCAGTTGGATAGATAGCTTTGATGACGATTTTTGCGACACTTTATTGGCGAATATTCAAGCGGAAATCTATCAACTGGCTTTTAAAGGGCAGTCGTTAACCAGCGACAGTCATTGGTTTGTCAGTGATGAAGGCAAGTTACCTGTCTCTTCCACAGATCGCAGTGTGGTGTTTCAGGACTGCCATACACCGCTGCGTGAAGTTGAGCGCTTACATGATTATTTACTCGATTTGTTCGCCAACAACCCGGCACTGACGCCCAAAGACATTATCGTTATGATGCCAGACGTTGGCACCTACTCGCCTTTTATTAAAGCCGTGTTTGATGGTTGTGATGACGCACTAAAAATACCTTATGCCATCTCTGACCTTGCCATTGAGCAAGAAAGGCCGATTTTAACTTCCTTTGTCACCCTGGCGGATTTACCCAGTAATCGTTTTTGTGTGTCGGATATTTTAGACTTATTAGGCGTTTCAGCCATCTCTGAACAATTCTCCTTAACAGCGCAAGAATTTGACACCATTCGCCATTGGCTCACCCAAGTGAGCGTTAAGTGGGGTCTCGATAGTGAGCATAAAAGCGAATACGGCTTGCCGAAGATCCCACTCAATACTTGGCAACATGGCCTCAACCGTTTGTTGCTTGGGGTGGCCATGAATGATGAACAGACCCCATTCGAATCTATATACGCTGCGGATGCTGTTGAAGGCATGGCGGTGCAAGTACTGAATAAATTAATCGCCTTTATCGATGCCCTGAGCTGGTTAAAACAGCAGCTCGCCAGCCCGAAAAACTTAGCGGAGTATGCTGCTGTGTTGCGACAAGCCAAACATTGCTTTTACGCCGCGGAATCAGAACAAGGCTGGGATCTCCTGAAACTGGATCACATCATCGATAATATTGAAAAGCACCACCACAATGGCGATATTGAACAAGCCGTGTCGGCGAAGGTATTGGCGTATTTAGTCAGCCAAGGAGTAAAAGAAAAAGGAGTGGGGCAGCGCTTTTTGGCCGGTGCCGTGAACTTCTGTACACTCATGCCTATGCGAGCGATTCCGTTTAAGGTGGTGTGCATGTTAGGCCTCAATGATGCCGATTATCCCCGTACCGTGCAGCCAATTGGTTTTGATCTGGTGTCGCACTCAACTAGGCGCAAAGGCGACCGCTCGCGCAAATTAGACGATAGGTATCTGTTTCTTGAGGCGCTTTTAAGTGCTAGAGAGAACCTCTACATTAGTTACGTTGGTCGCTCTTGTTACAATAACGAAGTGCAGGTGCCCTCAGTGTTGGTCAGTGAATTAACAGAATACATTGGCCGTAGCTTTTATCTAGAAGATAAGCCAAATCGTGATATTGTCGGCCACCTGACGGCTCAGTTGCCTCTGCAGCCGTTTAATCCGCAGCACTTTCAACCTGGGCCGTTGCAAAGTTATAACCCTACTTGGCTGTGGCAAAAGCAACAGCCCAGAGATGAAAACACAGCTACGCAAGCGCTGCCATTCAGCCCCGAAGGGGAAATTGAACTGGATGACTTTTTGCGTGGTGTGTGTGCCCCACAACGGCTATTTTACCAACAAGTACTCGGGGTGAAATTACAACCCATAGCGGAGCAAAGTGACGATGAAGAGCCTTTCGCACTGGAACCATTGGCACGCTATCAGCACCTTGATGAAGTACTGGCATTGCAATTGTCTGAGCGTGACATCAACACCGAACAAGTATTGCAGCGCGGGGTATTGCCGCAGGCGAATATCGGCAAGCTAGAATTAACCGACTTGATGACCCGAGTTATGCCCATGGCGCAGATTGTTAAGCCGTTATTAGCAAAGCCGAAAGACCCAATTGAAGTGAATATGCAAGTGGCGGGTAAAACGCTGGTAGGCTGGCTGGATGGTCTTTATGAAGACCGTCAGGTGTTTTACCGCACTGCCAGCATTAAAGCCAAAGACATTATTCAAGGCTATTTGCGCCACTGTGTGGCGGCGTCGATGGCATTAGACTTGACCACCCATATTGTTGGTTTAGATCAGTCGGTTGTCTTTCAGCCGATGCAGCGTGCGCAGGCAGAACAAAGCATAGCGCAATGGCTGGAGTTTTACTTGCAAGCGTTGACCCAGCCACTGCCTTTTTTCCCTGCAACCAGCTACGAATACGCCAAAAGTGAAGATATAAATAAGGCTTTGAATAAATTCCAACCACAATACATTGGCATCGGTGAATGTGAGGACCCCTACATCGCCTTGTGTTTTGCCGATTTACGCCCTTATGAAGCGGACTTTATGGCTTTGAGCCAGTCGTTGCTGCAACCGGTTGTTGCTGTGGCTGAGGAGGTGCAACATGCAGATGCTTAATGCCATCACCATGGAGCTAGACGGTCAAAGCTTAATTGAGGCCAGTGCTGGGACCGGGAAAACCTACACGATCACGGGACTCTATTTACGTTATTTATTGGGGCTCAGAGGGCAAGATAGCGACGCCACGCCGTTGAATGTCGAGCAAATCCTAGTGGTGACCTTCACTGAAGCGGCCACCCAAGAGATTAAAGACAGGGTGCGTACACGTATTATTCAGGCACGAGATTGTTTACTTGGACAAGCGACGAAAGACGCGCTGATTATGGACGTCTTAGCGCAGGTCAGGGACAAAAAAGTGGCGTTTGATTTACTGGATGCGGCGGCTAAGTCCATGGATGAAGCGGCGATTTACACCATTCATGGTTTTTGTCAGCGGATGCTTAAACAGCATGCGTTCGAGTCTAAGGTGGCATTTAACCTAGAGTTTATTCTCGATGAAAGTGAGCTCATTGACGCCGCAGTGGCGGACCATTGGCGACGTTTTGTCTACCCTTTGGATCAAGATAAAACTCAAGCGGTGCTGGCGCAATTTGCCACCCCTTATGCTTTAGCAAAACAAATCCGGCCGTTGTTAGCACGTGAGCACGCTAAGATCACCCCAGAGTTTTCCCTCGACGAGGTGTTTGAAGCCCGAGAAAAGTATCAAACATTGGCACTGTGGCTGAAAGCTGAAATCGTCAAAGCGGACTACGTAAATATTTTAAAAAATGCCGGTCTTGCTGGCAATCGTGCGCCCGGACGCAAAGCCAACTTGCAAGCACTAGAAGACTATTGTCACAGCGAACAGTGGTGGTTTGAGTTTGGCAGCGCAAAGCACTCTTTTAGTTTGTGGGGCAGTGACAGCCTGGCAGAGCCGAAGCATTACAAAAAAAATGTCACGCCATTGCAACATGAGCTGATCCGTCACTTCGACACCTTGGCTGAGCTTCACCAGACAGTGAGCAATGGCTTACGATTAGCCCTGATACAGCAAGGTGTGGACGCTGTGCGGCAGTTACTCAAGGCACACAAAGAAGAGTATGGCTTAATTGCCCCCGACGATCTTTTGCAACAGCTTTACGCGGCATTGCATGGCAGCAGTGGTGACAGCTTAAGCAACAAAATTGCGCAGCAGTATCCGGTGGCCATGATCGACGAGTTCCAAGACACCGATCCAATCCAATACGGCATCTTTAGCCGTATCTACCAGCATGACAATACGGCGCTGACATTAATTGGGGATCCGAAACAAGCCATCTACGGTTTTCGTGGTGCGGATATATTTACTTACATCAATGCCAAACAAGCCGTGGCGGCACAAAAGCGCTATACCTTGGCCACCAACTACCGCTCAGACAGCGATGTGGTTGCAGCGGTCAATAGGGTGTTCACGCAGCATCCACATAGCTTTATCTACAACCAAGATATTCCTTTTGTGGCGGTTGACGCCAAAGGCAAAAGCGAGGACGAGCAGCTGCTAATACAGCAGCAAAAGCCACCATCACTTTGCTTTACCATCTTGGATGACGAGCAGGGGCTGAGTAAAAATCAAGCGCAACAGGCATTAAGTCAGGTGTTTGCCAACAAAATTGCTAACCTTATCATGCAAGGGCACAGGGGCGAGGCCTGCATTGGAAAAGAGGCGGTGCTGCCAGCCAATATTTGTGTACTGGTGAGAGACCGTAATGAAGCCTCCTTAATCAAGCGAGCCTTAGCACAGCGCAATATTGCCAGTGTTTATCTTGCCCGCGACAGCGTATTTAATCAGCCGCTTGCGGCGGCCATTTATCAGCTTTTGCAGGTGTTACATGGCAGCTATGATGAAGCGGCGCTGCGTGGTGTGTTGGCCGGACCGTTATTTAATCTCAGTCATGAATCGTTATATACGCTGCAGTCAAACGAAAAAGCTTGGCAGGGCTATCTGCAACTGTTTGCTGAGCTAAGCCAGCTTTGGTACCGCTCAGGGGCCATGGCAATGATGGAGCATTTATTGGTAGCCAGTGAGTTGGCGCATAACTGGCAACGCCAAGGCTATGAGGTTGAGCGCTGGTTAACTGACTACCGCCATTTAGGTGAGCTGTTACAGCATAAGCAGCTGGAATTAGATGGCACGGGAAGGGTGTTACGGTGGTTTTTAACGCAGCTAAATAATAGTCACAATGATGGCAGCCAACTGCGCCTAGAAAGTGACGCAGATTTAGTGAAAATTGTTACTATGCATGCCTCCAAGGGCTTGGAATATGACATTGTGTTTATCCCCTTTGCCATTGGCTATCGCGAGGCAGATCAGGCGGTGTACCATCATCAAGATAAGCTAATAATCGACTTACAAGGCGATGAAGCGGCCATGGAGAAAGCGGAGCAGGAGCGTTTAGCTGAAGACATTCGGTTGCTCTATGTGGCGCTAACTCGCGCTGTGCATTACTGTGAATTGGGGCTATACGATGTCCAGCTTGGTCGCAGTAAGCGTTCTGGGATGCATAAAACGGCCCTGGGCTATGCCCTGTTTGGTGCTACTGAGTTCAGCGCGGCAAAAGAGTGGCAGCAGCAAATACAGCAGTTGTGTGCCCAGCATCACGCCATGACTTATGAATGTGTCGCCCTTGATGCAGCTCAACAGCAGCAGGTGCTGGACAATATAGCTGAGGCTGCTGAAACGCTTTCCACCAAGCCATTCACTGGGGTCATTGAGCGCAATTGGCGTACGACGAGTTTTAGCCAATTGAGCTACCATACGCATCACAGTGACAAGCCGGCTGGCGCGGTGGATGAGAATCATTTGTTAGATTTACCAGAGCAGCAACAAGCTCAAACCGCCAGTGCCTATACCTTTCCCAAAGGTGCCAAGCCGGGCAGCTGTTTACATGAAATTTTTGAGCTGATTGACTTTAGCGCACCACACAAGCCTTGCCAGCGAGATAAACTAACCTTGCCCGAGGCGGTCAGTAAAAGCCTGGAAAAGTACGGCATTGCCGACACCTGGCAACAGCCCACCGAAGACTGGATAGCTCAGTGTCTGACGGCACCGTTATTGCCGCATTCGCAATTGCAATTACAGCACTTAACGCCAAACGACTGCATTGTTGAAATGGAGTTTTATTTGCCGCTGAAGCCCATGCAAGCGCCGGCGCTAAATAAGCTGTTGACGGCTATAACTGGCCAGCCCTCTTTTTTGAGCTTTGACAACGTTAAAGGCATGCTCAAAGGTTTTATTGATTTAATCTTTTGCTGGCAAGAGCAGTTCTTTGTACTGGATTACAAATCTAACTACCTTGGCGAGAACAGTGCCGATTATCAGCAAGATAATCTTGAAAGTGCCATGTCTTCTCATCAATATCATTTGCAGTACATGATTTATACGGTGGCATTACATCGCCTGTTGCAACAGCGACTAGCACACTACGATCCTGAACAGCATTTAGGAGGATGTTATTATTTATTTTTACGGGCGCTGCCAGACCATCAAGGAATATACTTTAAACGTTTAACGCTGGAGCAGCTAGAGCAACTGGATGCTTTATTTGGGGAGGCCGTATGAGTCAATTGAGTATGGATTTTGACACCCTTGCTGGAGAAGACTTTGTTGCGTTGTTGCTGGAGCATAACCGGGTTGGTAAAGCCGATATTGCTTTGGCTAAGCTACTAAATCAGCAACAGTTGGACGACTATTTTTTTGTGTTTTTATTGCTACTTATAGCCCATCAAAAGCAACACAGCTGTTTAGATTTACAACAAATAGACGGCCGCGATCCTTTTGAGCTTAGCTATGCAGTTGCTGAACCACAGCCCCCCTTATCGCCATTTATTGCCTTAAACAAGACGCTACAACAGTTAGCTAGTCATCACGCCGTGGGAGAGGGCAAACCATTACAACTTTTTGCAGGGCGTTTATATTTATCACGCTTAGCCCATTATGAAGCCAAGTTGGCGGCTTATTTTGACAAACTTGGCCATGCCCACACCGAGGTGAATGAAGAAAAGCTATCGACCTTGTTGCAGCATTACTTTGCCGACAGCGATGATAAGCCAAACTGGCAAAAACAGGCCTGTGCACTTGCAGCGATTAAGCGCTTTTGTGTTATCACAGGCGGCCCAGGTACCGGTAAGACCACCACGGTGACCAAATTAATGGCGATTTTACAGTCGCTGTATCAAGCGGCCCCTTTGTCGATTAAGCTTGTGGCACCTACAGGTAAGGCTGCAGCGCGTTTAAGTGAGTCCATCATCGGAGCCAAAGCGCGACTCAATTTGCCAGCAGCAGTGGCGGATCTCTTGCCTGAAAGCGCGCAAACCATTCACCGCCTGCTTGGGGTGATCCCAAATAGCGTGCATTACCGTCATGACAACAGCAACCCATTGCACCTAGATGTATTAATCGTCGATGAGGCATCCATGGTTGATTTGTCTTTGATGGCCAAACTGGTAGATGCCTTACCGCAGCATGCGCGGCTAATTTTGCTGGGAGATAAAGATCAGCTCGCTGCAGTGGACACTGGCAATGTCCTCAGTGACTTGTGCGAGGGCTTGGTGCTGGGCTCTGCGCCTCATTATAGTGAAAAGCTGCTGGCGCAATTGCAAACCCTCAGTCAAGAGACACTGCCACCGGCAGTAGCACAGTCACCTAGTTTGGACGACTTTAGCTTAGCGGATAACTTAGCCTTTTTACAAAAAAGTCACCGCTTTAATAGTAACAGTGGCATTGGGCAATTAGCCTATGCAGTCAATAGCAACAGTCGTACTCAGCTTGAGCGGGTAATGAATGCTGGCTTTGCGGACTTAGACTTTTTCGATCTTAATAGTGAACAATATAACGCCATGATAGTGCGAGCGGCTGAGCAATATCGACACTACCTTGAGGCCATTGGTGATGGCGAAGAGGAAGCGCAAATTCACCAATACTTTGGCCAATATCAATTGTTGGCGGCGGTGCGAGAGGGCCCTTATGGCGTCAATGAACTGAACCGCCGAATTGAGTTACGGTTACAACAGCTGGGGTTAATTCAGCCACATGGACGCTTCTACTTAGGCATGCCCATTATGATCAGCCAAAACGATTACCAATTAAAATTATTCAATGGTGATATTGGCATTATTTTAGCTGATGAACAGGGGGAGCTGGTGGCGTCATTTATCGATCAACAAGGCCAATCACGGCACTTCTTCCCAGCCCGACTGCCAAGCTTTGAACGGGTGTATGTGATGACGGTTCACAAGTCGCAGGGTTCAGAGTTTCAGCATACCGCGATGATATTGCCACCATTGCAACGAGCACAACAAGGCATTAATCGCCAGCTTATTTATACCGGCATTACCCGTGCTAAATCGCGATTTGAATTAGTGGCACAAAAAAGAGTGCTGCAACTTGGTATGGAGCGCACCGTGAGCCGAAGTAGCGGCCTTAGACAGCGGTTATCAAAAAAACCAAGTTAATAAATTGTTTATTTCTTGTTTTATTTGTGTGTTGGTATAAGGTTTAAGTGAGCGCATAATTTCATATTCAATTATGCCCGCTCGCCCAGTGAGTAGACTTGCCGCCAGTGCATCCATTAGCTGGCGGCTTTTTTCTAAAACGGCTTTAGTAAATTGTCAGGTGTGAGCTCTAATTGGTCTAGTAATGACCAACGCGCTTGCTTTTGCACACTGCCTTTACCCAAAATCCAGTAATTATAGGTTTTTTCGATTTCACCATTGCTGTGCTGAATACTCAACCAGGCATTAACGTAGCTCAGTATGTCTAAGTTACGTTTAGCAACAGCAAAACCTACTGGATACTGTATGGCTGCTCCTTGCGGGACCACCACACCAAACTCAGGGTAAAACATACTCCAGGCAAAACCGGCTTCAGCACTAATTACCAGGGCATCATAGTCATCAGGATGAGTAAAGTACTGCTTCAGGTTGGTAATGGTGGACACCTTCACTTGAGGGTGGTGTTGCGCTAATTGCTTTAGCAGTGGCGCATATTCAACATGGGCCAAATGCAGCTGTGGCTGAGACAGCAGCGCCTGTTTATCAGCGAAGCGTTTTAAATCATGATCTTTGGCTAGCAGCGCCAATTGTAGCTCTAGCACTTGGTCACTAAAACGCACTCGTTGCAAGTCGGCGACATTTATCTCCAAGCCAGACATAGCAATATCAAAATACCCTTTGTTGAGGTATTCAGTCAGTTGCGGTTTTTTAAATGGAATAAACTCAACTTCGACATCGAGATCGGCGGCCAGACGATGGGCAAGGCTAACGTCAAAGCCAACCAGTTCACCGCGTTGATTAAAATAGCTAAAGGGGACATTATCAACCAAATAACCCACCCGCAGCAGGTTACGTTTTTTGATCACCTCAATGTTGGTTAAAGACAACTCACCACTTTGGTATGCCTTAGGAACGTAATTTAATACGTGGGCAGGTACCGTGTCTGAGATCACCATATTTGCAATGGCTTCATCGGCGGGTTTGGTGTGCTTGGCCAGATAACTGTTGGCAGTAAAGCTGGCCAGCATACCAAGCGGTAACAAGGCACTCAACAGAGATAAATAGTAAACCGAGCGCACACGTTTAAAATGCAACTGCTTACGCTGAATAAAAATACACAGGAACACAAAAGTAAATATGTACACTACTGTGGTTGGCGAGACGATTTTCGCGGTCAAAACCGACATGGACAGATAAATTTGGTACGTGTCTGCAGGGACCCGCAAGACGTCCAGCAAGTATGGAATAGCAATGTGAACATTGGCAAAATAACTCAGCATTGCCGACAAAGAGATATTGGGGATTTGCTCTACGCCAATTTGATTGCCAGTTAACCATGCGGCAAAAGAGACAAAAATTAACGTGGTGAGTTTGCCAAGACTCGGAAACGTATAAGCGATGGGCACCAGCACCTCGGCAATATGATCGGCACTTTCATCACTCTGTTTTATTTTACGCAGGTGGGTTTTAATACCTTCGGTTATTACTGGCAGTACGATAAACACATTGCCGGTACTAAATGCTGTTATCCAAGCATTACGCATTACCCAAATAAGATCGCGATATTTTACTGGAGTTAATGCTGCCACCAGCATCGGCAGTAAAACCAGCATCAAGTAAAGACCAACGCACAGTACCACCACCCAATACACTTGTAAGTTAGACAGCTCCTCGACACTCATGGTCCCTGCGGTGCTGGCCGTCATAGCAAATATGCCCAGCGGGAAAATGGCGATGATCTTCTTTGACATCACCGATAGGCCTTGGCCAACCACCTCTAAGACATCCAGTAAGCGGTGTTTTTTTTGATTGGCAATTAATGCCATACCAAGGGCAATACAGAAGATAACTAAAGCGGGCACGTTGCCCTCAGCCATGGAGGCGAAGGGGTTGGCAGGAATGTATTGGGAGACAAAATCCACTTCTGGTGCCGCGGTAACTAGGGCTGGAGAGAAAAAGGTGCCGGCATCGTGCTGTGGTAAGGTCATAATAAAGCACCAGATCACCGCCAAACCAATGCTCCATAAGGCGATCATCACTAATGCTGCTCTGGCGAGAACGGTTTTTACTTGTTCGGGGTTAAACTTACCCAATCCAACAATGAGGCTGACCACAATATAGGGTAAAATGGTGATTTGCATTAAACTGACAAAGCCAGCACCGATGGGCTGTAAAAATGACACCCGCTCACCAAAAATAAGTCCAACGGCCACGCCCAACAGCAAGGCCCATAGCATCCAATTGATGTTTTTTAAAAAATCTAGCAGCTTAGTCATAGGCTCAATTTAAAAAAGAGCGGTATTGTAATGAGCTTAGCTGAAAATTGCCTGAATACAGCACAAGGGCTGCGCTTTATCAGCGCAGCAATGGATATCCATATTATAAAATGTAGTCGTCGCCACTTTTACTGCGGTAACATGCCTTGCCATAGGGTTGCTGGACGCCATGGAAAAAGCTCATCCACAACTTTTTAAGTTCCGTATTACAGGCTTGCTCTTGTACCGAAGACAGTGGAGTTTCTACTAAAATGTCTTCAATGTGGGCATTGTCAAATTGACCAATGGCACCAGTGCGATTAAACGTTATTTCAATATGACGGCCATCTTGCATTTTTAGTAGCAGGGCTTCTGGGGCTTCACGGTGGCCACATAAGGCAACGAACTGGCGACAGTTTTTTAGCCCGCAGTGACTGCCGTTGGCAAAGAAAGCCAACAGGTGGTTGTAGTAAACCACATAATTGCTCACCTCGGCGTGAGAGCCAAATTCAAGCGGGCATTGCTTGTCTAAATACTGCTTTGCCAGTTCAGTTTGCTGCGCTTTGTCGTTTGTGATTGGGGTTGTTGTCTGTTGTTGTAACTGCGCTGCCATGATCCACCTCACTTGTTCATGTTGTCATGTAATAGGAAATATATTCTGGTTGTTTCGTGTACATTTTGAGTGTAGGGTAAATATTCAAATAATTTCACAAAAAGAATTTCACAGTGTGAATTTCACAAAATAAGGGTGTGAAATCATGGCTAAAGTGGCAAGTTTAATCAGAAAATCCCATTTTCTCGGTACCAAAATACGTAACTTAAGAAAAAGAAATCACTTAACGCTAGAGGACCTTTCGGCACGCTGTGTCAAACAAGATCCAGCCAGTGCCCCTTCGGTGTCTTACCTATCGATGATAGAGCGCGGCCAGCGTACCCCCAGTGAAGCCATGCTAGAGAATTTTTCTAGCGTGTTCCAAAAGCCCATAGACTGGTTTTTAGACAGTCAGCCCGAGGCACCTGAATTGGCACCGGATAAAGGCAACTCGGGTGGCATCATGGGCATGGCATTGGAGCCCAATTTTTTGTTCGCCAAAGAAATTTTGCAAATCGCCATTCCGGAAATGCTGTCTCAAGCGGGGATCAGTGGTCGTCAGTTTGCACATTTGTTGATCCGCGCCCATCAAGAGCACCATCAAAACCATTTTCCTGATTTAGAGCGCGCCGCCGATGAAGTGGGGGGCAAGAACCTTTACCTTAGTGTTGAGGAGTTGAAGGCCATTTTAGAGCAAAAAGGCCGAACCTTGGTGTGGTTTAAACAAGGCAGTCACCCAGAGCAGGGCCTGATCACGTCTTATTTTAAAGAGCCCAGCTTGGTTTATCTCAACGAACAGTTAAAGCAGCATCCGGCGCGGCTTAAGTACGACTTAGCGGTGCATATAGGCCATGCGGTGCTACACACCACTGAGGGGTTAGAATGCACGTTAACCACTGGGGAGAGCCGTCAGGATAATCAAACCTTTGATCACGATACCCCCAATGCGCAAGATATTTTAAGGGCCTGGCAGGACTTTGAGTCGAGCTTTTTTGCCGGCGCCTTATTATGCCCAAGAACGCCATTTAGGCAGCTGCTCGAAAGTCACGGTTACGACATTCGCGTGCATCAGCAGTTGGGGATATCGGCCTCGGTGGTGATGCGTAGAATGACCTCGGTGTCTCCTTACCCTCACTGGCACTATTTTGATGCTTACCAAGCCGGTAAGCTTAAAGCGGTCTATCGTGGTAATGGTATCCCACTGCCATGGGGGAATATGCGCAGCGTGGCCGATCCTTGCCAGCATTGGGCGGTGTTTCGCAAGTTTCACGATGACAGCCAACAGTCCAGTGCCCAGTTGTCGATCCTCAATGTTGATGGCAAGCCCCGGCTTTACTGTTGTGAATCAGTGAAAATTATCGATGTGGCGGATCGTCCTCGGGTGCTATGCGCTGGGCTTGATTTAACCCCGGCTATTGCAGCACAAGGAATTGATGCCGATGCCTTAGTCGGTGAATTGCAACAAGCTTGCATACAACATGGTGGTGCCAGTGTGGTGCCGTACCATATGAAAACGCAGTTATTGCGCGTTGCGAAAATCTTGAATATTCAATGGGTCGAACGTGGTTTAGATGGGGTGGTGCGGGTGATTTGCACTCGCGGTAAAAGTTGTCCTAGGCAGCCAAGTTGTTATCTAGAAGATGCTTGAGTTGCTGTTTGCTATGAGGATTTAAGGCTGCAACGGTCGTGCCTTTAGGCTAAAATGGCAAACCGTCTCAGCGAATGGTTACTATGAATATTGCAATTAAAAGTGAAACCAACCCCAGCGTCTCCTGCAGTAACTGCAAAGCCTGTTGCTGCCGTTTAGAAGTCATGATTATTTCAGATACTGGGGTACCAGAGGCCTTTATCGAACGCGATCAGTTTGGCAGCGAAACCATGCGGCGACTGGATGATGGCTGGTGTGCAGCGCTGGATAGAGACACTTTTATGTGTACGATTTATGAAAACCGTCCTTGGATCTGCCGTGAGTTTGAAATGGGCTCTTACGAGTGCACCGAACAACGTGATGCCATCTTGTAAGGCAATTCATGGCATGAAAAGGAGTGCTAACTAGCGCAATATCGCGGCCTTGATGACACGGAAATAGCATCAGTGATGCGCGCTTACTGCTGCAGGCAAGAGCTTGTGGCAAACGCGCTATGTTTGTTAGTGATTAGATTTTATTGCGAATTAGGTCTCTGACCATAAAGCGGTTGGGGTGAATGGTCTGATGAACACGTTCACTGTAGGGCCGTGGCTCCGCGAGCAAACTTGACACTAGGTGCTCTGTAGCAAGCGGTGCACTGCATAGGCCCCGAGCGCCAAAGCCAGTAACTAGGTGCAAGCCTTGATGGGGTTGTTTAAGTGGTGCAAAGTCAAATTGCTTACCCTTTCTTAAATTAGCAAAGCCGTGACAGAAATCCTCTGGATCTTGGACTTGCCCTAGCATGGGTAAGTGATCATTAAAACAGCAGCGCACGGCAGCCTTAGCACTGCTGATGGCCCCTAAACTGGTAGCAAAGTCGCTGTCTGGATAAAAGCGATTAAGCTGGGCGCGATTGCTGTCATCATCCTCTGCTTTTAGGGCTCGACTTTTACTATTTTTATCAAAGGTTGCCCCCATGCAATGGTAGCCCTCAACAGCTGGGGTGAAATACCCCTTGTGGCATAACACGGTTTTTAGCTGCTGCGATGCTTCTCCCGCTTCCACATGTGACACTTGTCCACGCACTCCATGGAGTGGAATATGACGCGTTTGCTCAAAGCGATCACTGTGCTCTCCGGTGCACACGAAAACATCGCTGAAAGGACCATATTGCTGATCTTGACTGTGCAGTATCCAGCCGGCTTCGGTGCGTTCGAGTGCTTCAATGTCGGTATTAAAGTGGCTTTCTATGTGCTGTAATTGCCTTGCTGCTGAGAAAATTGCTTGGGTAGCTTGGGCCGGATGCAGCCATCCTGCTTCGGGAATATAGAGGCCACCATAAGGTAGGGATGTGCCGGCAAGCTCCGAGGCCTGGTGTTTATCTACGGCATAGATCAGCGCCTGGGGCCAATTGGCTTTATCGGTTATATTCTGGTGCTGTTGCTGTTTTGCCTCGGTGACGGATTGCAGCAGTACGCCGCACCAGTCATGGGCAAAGTCAAAACCGGCTTGGTGCACCTGCTGATAGAGCCGTTTAGCGTATAAGAAGCTATGGGCATAAAACTCACTCGGTGGGGTCGTATCCGCTTGCAGATTAGGATAAACCGCCCCTTGGCGGTTGTGAGATGCGCCCATGGCAAGCTGGGGATCTTGGCAAAATAAACTGGCCGTAATGCCACGCTTAGCTAAATGGTAAAGTAAGCAGCTTGAAGCAATGCCGCCGCCAATCACAGCAACATCACTCAGCTGACGTGACTGGGTATGATAAAATGTCGGGGTGTTGTGCTGCTCAGTGGCCTCAGGCAAGACGCCCACCACCATCTCGCGTTTACGGCCAAACCCTTTTACTTTTTGGCATTCAAACCCAGCTTGTTGCAGTCCTCTGCGCACAAAACCAGCTGCAGTGAAGGTGGCAAAGGTGGCATTGGCTCTACTCATGTTCGCCATGGCATCAAACAAAGACTGCTGCCACATATCTGGGTTTTTGCTTGGAGCAAAGCCATCTAAAAACCAGGCATCAACAAACCCCTCCTCACTGTAGCTAAGTTGCGGCAGGGTGTCATGAATGTCACCAAACCACAGATCCAGTATCACTGAACCGTGCTCAAACTCGAGGCGATGACAGCCCGATAACGCCATCGGGTACTGCTGGCACAGTTGTGTAGCCAGCGGCTGTAAAGTGGGCCATGCCGATAAGGCTTGAATAAGGTCATCGAGGTGAATGGGGAACTTTTCAAACGAGACAAAGTGCAGATGTGTGACATTGGCATCGCTGGGTCGCGCTAAAAACTGTGCCCAGGCGTTTAAAAAGTTTAACCCGGTACCAAAGCCTGTTTCAGCAATAACAAATTTGCTCTTGCCATGATTTTGTAACCGCTTATCGATATGGTTTTGCTGATAGAAGACATAATGTGACTCGGCTAAGCCGTCATCATTAGAAAAATAGACGTCATCAAAACGGTTGGCGACTGGGGTGCCGGCCTCGTTGAAATGTATTTCAGCGTTTTTAATCATGGAAAACTCTATGTTAGGCTATTTTAGTCCTATTTTACTGACTTTTAGCGTAATAGTCTGGTTGCATTTTTACTTATTTAGGTTCAGAGTACATGTGTACGCTGGAAAGCTGACCACTTGGGACTAAAATTCAGCGTATACTACGCACAATTTAGTTAATTCGAAGGGAATAACCCATGAGAAGAGCCGTTATTACGGGGATCGGTGTCGTTTCAAGCATCGGTAACGACAAGCAAGAAGTTTTAGAATCATTAAAAGCTGGCAAAAGTGGTATTGCTTTTAACCAAGAGTTTGCTGATTACAACCTTCGTAGTCAGGTTTCAGGTAAAATTGATATCGACATTAAGTCGCTTGTAGACCGTAAAGCACATCGCTTTATGGGCGATGCCGCTGCATTTTCTTATATTTCAATGGCCCAAGCCATTGCGGATTCCGGTTTATCTGACGAGCAAGTGTCTAACGAGCGTACTGGTCTTATTGTTGGCTCTGGCGGTGGTTCGTCAAAATATCAGGTTGAAGCGGCGGATATCCTGCGTGAAAAAGGGGTCAAGCGAGTAGGCCCATACATGGTGCCAAGAACCATGGCCAGCACCACTTCAGCTTGCCTTGCAACGCCGTTTAAAATCAAAGGTGTTAACTATTCTATTAGCTCAGCATGCGCGACGTCTGCGCACTGTATTGGCAATGCGGTTGAACAAATTCAGCTGGGTAAACAAGACGTCATCTTCGCTGGTGGCGGTGAGGAGCTGCATTGGACGTTGGCGATGGAGTTTGATGCTATGGGTGCATTGTCAACAAAATACAATGACACGCCTGAGCGCGCTTCTCGAACTTATGACGCTAACCGTGATGGCTTTGTTATCTCTGGCGGTGGCGGTATCGTTGTGGTTGAAGAGCTTGAGCATGCGCTAGCACGTGGTGCCCACATTTATGCTGAAATTGTTGGTTATGGTGCGACTTCTGATGGCTACGACATGGTGGCGCCATCGGGTGAAGGCGCGGTTCGCTGTATGAAGCAAGCCATGCAAGGGCTTGAAGGGCCGATTGATTACCTAAATACCCATGGTACTTCGACGCCAGTGGGGGATGTTAAAGAGCTTGGGGCAATTCAAGAATTGTTTGGCAATAACTCGCCTGCTATCAGTGCTACCAAAGCAATGACGGGCCATGCTCTAGGTGCAGCAGGTGTACACGAAGCCATCTACTCGTTGTTGATGCTAGACAATGACTTTATTGCGCCATCAATCAACATTGATGAGTTAGATGAGCAAGCGCAAGGTTTGGATATTGTCACTGAGCGCCGCGATGGTGCGCTTAATACGGTTATGTCTAACAGCTTTGGCTTTGGTGGTACTAACGCGACTTTAGTGATGTCGAAATACAAAGGCTAATTGCGGATTGGTATACTAGCATGAACAACAAAAGGCCCCCAATCATCATTGGGGGCCTTTTACGTTGTCTGCTGTACTATTTTGCAATCGGCTTGCTGTTAACGTACTTTGTGTTTCATCAAACGCTCTTTATCGCGTGACCAGTCGCGGTCTTTGATGTCTGCACGTTTGTCGTGTTGCTTTTTACCTTTTGCAAGATAAAACTCGAGCTTAACCCAGCATTTTTTCCAATACATTGCCGTAGCAATGAGTGAATACCCTTCACGCTCCGTAGCACCAATTAAACGAGATATTTCACGCTTGTTTAATAGTAACTTGCGATACCGTAAGGGATCACAAACCACATGAGAAGAGGCGCTATTTAATGGTTGGATTTGGCTACCCAGCAGGTAGGCTTCACCATTTTTGATGTGAATATATGTATCGGAAATATTGACCTTACCGGCACGGATGCTCTTAACTTCCCAGCCTTGTAATTCAATACCTGCTTCGAACTTATCGTGTAGTGAATACTCATGACGCGCTTTTTTGTTGAGCGCTATGGTATTGCTGTTTGATTTACTTGAATTTTTCTTTGCCATAATGGCCTAGTTTACCTATAAATCGGGTTATAAGACAGCGCTTTTTAAGCGATGTCGCGTATTTTTACCTAGTCAGTGCCTGCAAACAAGATAATTCTTTAAAAGCTTGGTAAAATCACCACATATAATTTTGGAGTGTCTATGCCACAGATAGAAAAAAGTGCATTGGTGATGTATAGCACCACTGAGATGTTTGAATTAGTCAACGATGTTGATGCCTATCCCGCTTTTTTACCGCACTGCTCGAATGCCAAGGTGATCGATAGTGATAACCAAGGAATGACCGCGAGCTTGGAGATTTCTAAAGCCGGGATAAAAAAGTGGTTTACTACTAAAAACCAATTTGACGGCAACCGAGTTAAAATGCAGCTTGTAGATGGGCCATTTAAATCATTACATGGCTATTGGGAGTTCACGGCTTTGGATGACCAAGCGTGTAAAGTCAGTTTAAAGCTGGAGTTTGAATTCGCCAGTAAGCTCATCGAAATGGCGTTTGGCAAGTTGTTCAATGAAGTTGCAAAGAGTATGGTGGCCGCCTTTACGCAACGAGCAAAAGTGGTGTACGGAGCAAGGTAATGATAAAAGTGGAAGTGGTCTTTGCGTTGCCAGACAAAGCAACCAGTTTAACCGTTGACGTGCCAGAAGGCACCTCTGCTGAGCAGGCAGTACTCCAGTCAGGAATTTTAGAGCAATGCCCTGAGATTGATGCTAATAACCTGACATTAGGAGTGTGGAATCGCACGGTGAAACTTCACCATGTGGTAAAAGAAGGCGATCGTATCGAAATTTATCGTCCGCTTATTGCCGATCCGAAAGAGGCCAGAAGACGCCGAGCAGAAAAGGCAAAAGAGGAAGGCAGAGCCAGTAAAGTGACTGGTGGCAGGCCCACCGAGCAGAAATAACAAAAAAGGGATGTTACCATCCCTTTTTACTATTGATCGAGTGGCGTATCAAAGTTTTCGGGTTTGTCGAAGTCGCCGCTTACTCTAGCAAGCTTGTCATTTTCGAAATACACCGTAAAAGATTTTCTTACTTCCGATTCGCGGTCAATATTGAATACATATTTATAGTGCCAAACATCATCATTAAAGGCATCTTTTGCCAGTGGCGTGCCCAACACATAAATAACTTGCTCTCTAGTCATCTCAACACGCAGTTTATCGACATCTGACTGCTCTAAGAAATTACCTTGTGGCACGTTGATGCGATAAATCCAGCTTGAGCAGCCCGATGTAAATATCATCATCACTACAGCACTGAGCCAAACAGAAAGGGTTTTATTAGACAGCATGAAATTGTGTATCCTTATTATCAGTTGTTTGCATGATACCTTTTGCACAGAGAAGGTAAAGTCTCTTCGCGGATTTGGACTGCACTCAGTGTAAAAAGTTCTTGGTTACGTTGCAATAGACAAAGCTCATGGTGGTATCAGCAGGCCTATTATAAGATAAAGTCATTGACGCATGTTGGTGGTAGTTAGAGTTTAAAAGGTACGGTGTGTTAGGAATAAAGTGGTTAACCGCAACGGCAGCTGTTGTTCAGCCGGTGTGGAGTATTTATATCGTCGAAACGCGCAGCGGCCACTGGTATACCGGTGTTACCACCGATGTCGCAAGAAGGGTGAGTCAGCATCAAGGTGGTAAAGGCGCAAAGAATCTACGCGGGAAAGGACCGTTAACCTTGAAGTACCAACGCCAGGTAGGCAGTAAATCACAGGCATTGCAATTGGAATGGCAGGTTAAAAAACTGACCAAAACCCAAAAAGTCCAGTTTGTCGCGTCCAATGGCCAACGTGCTAACGACAAGATAAAAGCGTTATTAGCAAATCAATCGCATCAAAGCTGAGTAATGCAATAGCCTGCTAATCAGTGATTTCCGTCGGTTTGGCTAGCAGCATGATAAAGCGGTTAATGAGTTCGACGCTGGCTTGATACTTGTTGAGGTCGATATTGTCGATACTATCGCTGATTTTATGGTGGTGCTGATCTTCCCCCATACCAAAGTAGATGTAAGGGATCCCTTGGCGATAAAAAGCATAATGATCGCTCGCTTTATGCCAGTTAATTCGGGCATTGTTGCTATAGCGAGCTAGCTGCCGAGTTGAAGAGACTACTTTGAGTTGGATGTCTGGGCTCGGTAGCGTTTGTAAGATACTTTGATAGTTAGAAAAGCGTGGTGACAGCAAGGCAAAAAGGCGGTTGCGATGATTCACCGCTAACATGTCTAAGTTAATATTAAACGCCACCTTTTGCTCTAGTGTACCTGCGTAAAATTTGGCCCCATATAGGCCCCTTTCTTCGGCGTCAGTGGCGACAAATAAAAAGTCCCTAGCGCGTACTTGAGTCGATAAGTTGTGCGCTATGTTAAGCATGGCAGCAACACCAGAAGCGTCATCATTCGCTCCCGGGTAATGATGTTTTCCATGGCGCCCGAGGCCGTCATAATGGGCGCTTAACACAATAGCATCGGCGCATCGCTGTTTAGTACAGGCAAGCTTTGCGGTGACATTATGCCCTGTGGCTTGGCTAAAGAACCCAGCAGGAAAGGTAAAATACTGATAGCTAGGCTGTGCTGCCATGCTGTTAAAGCGAGCAAAGATATACTCGGCACTTAAATTGGGGGTTTTGCCACCACTTTTACGACCTAAATGTTGCGCACTGGTCAGTGTATGTAAGTCTTTTAACAGGGTATCTAGGGATTGCGCCGGTATGGCGGTTGCCGAAAACACCGCGACTAAAATTAAAAAGCTTGCCTGCAACACCTTCACAGTAGTCATTTGCTGTACACCTTAGTGGCTAATGCGAGGCTGGCAATTCAACCTGGTGTCGAGCGACCCCTTTTAGCATCGCCAGCTTACCCTCATAAATGCGTTTGTCATGACTAAACTCTGCCACATTATGAGCGCGTTCTAGTAAGTATTCAGCCTTATCAAGCTCGCCTGCAACATACGCCACCTTCGCTAAACCAAAATAGCTACCATGTAATCGCTTATCTAGTGCTTTGGCCTGAGAGTAATAGTGCTTCGCTTGTTTCATCTCACCCTTTTTGAACGCTTCATCGCCCAGTACCAACATGTAATACGGATTCGATTTTCGCGCCACGTGGATTTGATACTCTAAACGTTCTGCCTCAGCTTGTCGGTCAGTTAAATAATACAGTTTCGCAAGGTTGCCCATGGCATTGCGATTGTCGTTGTTGATGGCGAGTGCTTGATTATAGGCACGTTCAGCGAGTTCATATTGGCCACTAATACGATACAAAATACCAAGATTACCCCAGGCACCGTCATGGTGCGGATCGACTTTGATAGTGGCACGGTAATAGCTAAACGCGAGATCTAACTGCTCATTTATCATCGCCATTGCGCCTTTGTTGTTATAAAACATCGCGAGTATGGTGTCGGTGCTAATCGGGGTGGTGGCGAAATCACGACCTCGACTGTTGGGGTCAAAGTCAATGGTGACGGTTGCCGGCTTTACATATAGGGTTTTAATGGCATAGCGCGTGTTATCGACCTCGGATACGCGAACATTAACGTGACCGGTCAGTAGGCTATAACCTCGACTTTGATCCCAATATTCGGGGATGTGTACCCGCTGAAACTGGGTATGTAAACCTAAATGACGGGAAATGGCGTGGGCTAAAATAGAAAGCGACAAGCAATTGGCGTTCATATTGCGGTAAGTCTGATTGGCCGTGAGATTGGCACCAGATTGGTAGGACATGGATTTATCGCCGCTTGCTACTAAAAAGCGCAGCAACTGCTTAGCCCGCTTAAGCCCAATGGCCCCATCTTGAAAATACACATCCAATTGTTGTTGAATGTCTTCGTTGAGATTAAAAACCTCTTCGCGGGTTTCTACCGCTTGTATTACAAAGGGCTTGGCAGAGACCAGTATGGTGTTGTCGATAGTGACGGTTTTGGTGGCTTTACAGCCTAGCAAAGCGACAGGTAACAGTAACAGTGAGAGCAAATGACGTGTTTGCATACAACCTCCTCAGGGGTACTGCGCCTGCAACACATGGTCATTTTCTGGTGTGGCTGTACCCAAGTACTTACTTATACCTTAGTACAATAATTGTCAGTTGGCGTATACAAACTTGTTACTGAATGTAATGGGAAAGGGGTGGCGTAACAAAATAACCCTTGTTACGCCACTGAGTGCACCTTAGAAGCTGGCAACCAGATCATCCAATGTTTTCGCCGAGGATGCTAGACGTTGAATGGCTTGCTCGGTATCGAGTTGCTCATGCATTACTGAGTCACTGATTTCACTGATCTGTTCAATGTTACGGCCAACATCGGCGACCACATTGCTCTGTTGCTCTGTTGCTGTGGCAATAAGGGCAGTCATATCATTGATTTGATTTGCGGTTTCAGAAATCTCAAGCATCAAATCAACAGACATCTGCATGGTATCGACACTCTGCTCGGCCTGCTTACTTGAACGCTGGATCTGGCTAACTATGTTATCGGACACCTGAGTGAGTTCGGAAATGGTTGCTTGAATTTCGTCTGTTGACTGTGAAGTACGACTGGCTAATGCGCGTACCTCATCAGCGACCACAGCAAAGCCACGGCCATGCTCGCCAGCCCGGGCAGATTCAATCGCCGCGTTTAATGCCAGTAAGTTAGTTTGCTCAGAGATGCCACTGATGACGTCAACGATATTGGCAATGGACTTAGTCTTTTGCGCCAGCGTAGCCACTTGAGATGCCATGTTGTCAATGTCTGTCGCTAACAGGTGCAATGTCTCTTGGCTTTGTTGTACGCCTTGGCGACTGCTTGCAGTGGATACTTTACTCTCTTCAGTGAGCTTCGCAGTATTGGTGGCGCTACTGGCAATTTCTTGCACGGTGGCGCCCATTTCATTTATGGCAGCAGCCACTGACATGGTTTGCGATTTCTGTTCTTCTAATGACTGCGAGTTCTGCTGGCTTTGCACTAACACCGCTTCGCTGGTTGCGCGAATAGAATGACTTTCTTCAGCAACCATATGAATGGCTTCTTCGATTTTGGTCATAAACTGATTAAAGCCATTAGCCAAAGCATGCAACTCAGGCTGCGAGGAATCAGGCAAACGATAGTCTAACTTGGCATCACCATTGCCGAGTTGATCAAATAACTCTGCCATATTCTTTAAAGGCGCACTGAGGTTTTTTGACAGCAGCATACTGATAAAACTAGCCACCAAAGCAATAACAAGTGAAAACCCGATGATCTGCCACTGCAAATCAGTGATGCCACTGTATACTTCACTGGTTGGCACTTGCGCAACAACCAAAAGATCAGTATTTGGAATTGGGCTGGCAGCAACCAAATTGGTATCACCATCCACCTCTAGCTCTTTGACGATAAAACTATCGGTATTAATAAATACGCCGCTATCGTTACCATAAAAGTCGCTGAGAGACGATTTAGCTACTTTACTGGCGTCTGGGTGTAATTGCACCGTGCCTTGGCGGTTAATAACAAAGACAAAGCCGGTTTGCTCGATCTTCATATTGGCTAACATGGCCTGCATGTCGTCAATGCTTTTCGCCAACCCCGCCAGACCAATGCCGTTAAGCTGCTGGTGGTTGACAAACATCTTCACATCACCAGGTGCTTCTTGATAGATGCTAATAGAAAACGCTTGACCACTTTGCGTAAAGCCAAAAAACCAACCGTCTTGGTCACGGTTCAGCTGGCGCAAAAAGCCATTTTGATTCCAATATTTATGGTTTTCTCGGTTCGCCCATGAGGCCGTTACTAAGTCATATTGAGCTGCGATGCGTTTGAGCTCATTCACTAACAAAGTCTCATCAAGTTGGTTTTGCTGCGCACTTTGCGTGATAAATAAGTTACTGGATAGCTGTTGTGCCGCATTTTTTAAGCTACTGATTTGCTTGCTCAGTGATTTATTTATACTTTCTACCTTGCTGGGCAATTCAGATTGCAGCATGCGCTCATGAGTGAGCGTTTTGGCGCTGTAGAGCGAGGTAACCCCGATCAAACAAGCAACCGCTATGGCAATAAGACTACCGAGTAAGGTAATTCTTTGAGTTATAGTTAAGCCTGTATTTTGCATTAGATTTGTGTGTGTAATCCCGTGGAACCGATTATTCTAGCATAGTAAATAACCAGCTCGGAACAAGTTGACATGCTCTAAAAGCAAAAAAAATTATCTTGTAGATGAGTGTCATAGCAAGACAGGCAGATTGAGCGAAGACAAATAAAAGGCCACAACCTCAGGGAGGGAAGTGGCCTTGGTTTCTAACAAGCGAATCGTTTGTGATGCATTACCTTCTGCTATTCACAGCAGCACCATCATTAGATTATTTTCTTCATATCAGACATATAGCCGCGCAAGGTTGCGCCAACTTTTTCAACTGGGTGATTACGAATGGCTTGATTCACCGCAATTAACTTTTGGTTGTCTACGTAGCTATTGGCTGCTGTTAAGCCTTGGCCAATATCACTCACACTTACGCTTTGCATAAAGGGTTGTAATAAAGG
This sequence comes from Pseudoalteromonas sp. UG3-2, assembly GCF_037120705.1. Taxonomy (NCBI): domain Bacteria; kingdom Pseudomonadati; phylum Pseudomonadota; class Gammaproteobacteria; order Alteromonadales; family Pseudoalteromonadaceae; genus Pseudoalteromonas; species Pseudoalteromonas sp. UG3-2. Next base: position 268,809 of record NZ_JAWLJU010000002.1, read on the forward strand.
CAAACATGCATGATTGTACAAGTAACAGCCGTATTCGGCCGTATCAGAAATAGTACGGTTCATTTCAAACAGCTTTTTACGTGCGATGGTATTGGCGATTAATGGTGTTTCATGTAGTGACTCATAATAAGCGGATTCGTCAATGATCCCCGCAGCGGTCATGGTCTCGAAGGCCAGCTCGACACCGGCTTTAACCATCGCCACCATTAAAATGCCTTGATCGAAAAACGCTTGCTCTGCGATGTCGGCATCGCTGTTGGCTTGCTTTTCAAACGCAGTTTCTGCGGTTTCGGCTCGCCAAGCATGGAGCTTTGCATCGTCTTCAGCCCAATCGGCCATCATGCCCTTGGAGAACTCACCACTGATAATATCGTCCATGTGCTTGTTATAAAGCGGGCGCATTAGCGTTTTTAACTGCTCACTTAAGTCAAAAGCACGCAGCTTTGCCGGGTTAGAGAGCCTATCCATCATGTTGGTGATACCACCATGCTTAAGTGCCTCAGTGATGACTTCCCAGCCATATTGGACTAATTTTGAGGCGTAACCTGGTTCTATCCCTTCTGCGACCATTTTGTCAAAGCACAATATTGAACCGGTTTGCAGCATGCCACATAAAATAGTTTGCTCGCCCATTAAATCCGATTTCACTTCGGCAATGAAGGACGATTGTAATACCCCAGCTCGGTGGCCACCGGTGCCTGCTGCATACGCTTTTGCTTGTTCTAAGCCTTTGCCTTCAGGATCGTTTTCTGGGTGAACGGCGATCAAAGTGGGGACACCAAAGCCGCGTTTGTACTCTTCTCGAACTTCAGTACCAGGGCACTTAGGGGCAACCATGATCACTGTTAGGTCGTCGCGCACTTGCATCCCTTCCTCAACAATATTAAAGCCATGAGAATAGGCTAGGGTGGCGCTTTTTTTCATTAGTGGCATCACGGCGTTGACTACCGCTGTATGCTGTTTGTCTGGGGTTAAGTTAAGCACCAAATCCGCTTCGGGAATGAGTTCTTCATAGGTACCAACCACAAAGCCATTTTCGCTAGCGTTGAGGTAAGATTGTCTTTTTTCTGCGATGGCTGAAGGACGTAATGCGTAACTTACGTCAAGGCCCGAGTCACGTAAATTAAGGCCTTGGTTTAAACCTTGAGCACCACAGCCGACAATAACTAGTTTTTTGCCAATGAGGACATCGACACCTTGTTCGAACTCTTTGGGATCCATGAAGTGACATTGAGAAAGCTGAGCTAATTGCTCACGCAAAGATAAAGTATTAAAGTAATTCGACATGATATTTCCTGATGCTGTCCAAGTAGAAACTAAGTGTAGAGTAGAGCGTGGTTTTGGTTGCGTAAAATGATATATTTGAACTATAGTGTTTCAAAAGGTGAAATGCTATGAATCATAAACAATTAAAATACTTTCTTGCTCTGGCTGACACACTGCACTTTTCTCGCGCCAGTGAGCGTTGTTTTGTAAGTCCACCCACATTAAGTCGACAAATTAAGCAGTTAGAGGAAGAAGTTGGGGCGCCACTGTTTTTGCGAGATAACCGCACAGTCGAGTTAACCCAGCAAGGCAAAGCATTTATTCACTATGCCCAGTCGACTTTATCGAGTTGGCGGCAATTTAAGAGTGAGTGTGTAGACGATAATAAACCGCTCAGTGGTGAGCTCAGTTTATTTTGTTCGGTGACCGCGACTTACAGTTTTATTTATGATTTATTCTCACGGTTTCGCCACCAATACCCGCAGGTAGAGTTGAACCTCATTACCGGCGATCCGGCGCACTCAATTGCGCAAGTGGCCAGTGGCAAAGAAGATGTGGCGGTGGCGGTAAAGCCAAAACATTTGCCCAGTGGCATCGAATATTTGCCAATTGGTCGCTCGCGCTTAGTGTTTATTGGCCCCACCATGGACTGCCCCCTAAAAGCCACCTTAGAGCAGCACAGCGATGGTGAAATGCCATGGCACAGCTTGTCTTTCATTATGCCAGAGCAGGGCGTATTGAAAGAAAGGGTGGATAATTTTTGCAAAAAACACCATTTTACGCCCAAGGTGTATACCCATGTTTCAGGTCACGAAGCCATGGTGGCACTGGCCAGCCTAGGTTTTGGTATTGCTTGTGTGCCAGAAATCGTGATCAGTCAAAGCCCGTTCAAAAATCAAGTGCAATTATTACAACTGCGTTCAGACGAAATTGAAATTGGCTTAGTAACTAAGAATAAAAGACTATACGATCCGGTGGTTAAGGCCCTATGGGATACGGCAAAAGGATTATTTACGTTGTAAAGCATCTATTCAGCTTGTGTGACTACACTGTTGCCATCCAAATTGAATGAATGAGGTGCGTCCGTGTCTACTATCTTGGTTGCACAAAGCAATGATACGCAATTAACAACACAACAAAAAATGCTTGAAGAACAGGGGTATGACGTTGAATTATTAAGGGAAATAGGGCAAATAAACGGTTACGCAGGGAAATCCATCAGTGGTGTTGTGCTCGATCAAGCTATCGCTTCGGTTCCCAGCTGTGACTCAATTAGTCAATTTCGACAAAAATTTAAAGCGCCAGTGATCGTTAGCCTAGACAGTCATGATGAAGACGTCCACAGTCTGTTTTTAGAGCTCGGTGCCGATGAAGTCATCGCCAAAGACGCCAAACCCCGACTTTGGCGTGCCCGCCTAGATGCGTTATTGAAACGCCAACTACCCTATGAAGAGGAGTCGCAACCTGAGCAACTGAGCTTTGGTCAACTCCACATTGATAAAAACACTCGTCGAGTGAGCTTTGCGCAAGAGCGCATCGACTTGACTACCCATGAATTTGAATTGCTATGGCTATTGGCCAGTCAAGCGGGCAAAGTGGTCAAGCGTGAATTTGTCTATGAACAAATCTTGGGCAAATATTATCGCCCAGACACTCGCACCATTGACGTCAGAATTTCTCGCTTACGAAAAAAATTACACGACAACCCCAGTCGCCCTGAGAAAATTAAGACCATCTGGCGACAAGGTTATTTATTTGTAACCGATGTGTGGAATTAAAACACGGTTGGGTGTTTTTTGAGCAGCGACCTATTGCTTTGTTCTAATAATTGATTTACTTGTCCCAGATCAACTGCGGCTTGTTTTTTAGACATAAACCCATTGCTACGGGTTTATGTCTTTGTTTTATATATGCTTCTTAGTTTTCTTTCTTTTCTCTATGCACTAAAAAAGAGCGAAATGTTAGCAGAATTGTTATTTCTACAATGCAAATAATATTGATTGCTATTTACGTATGTGTATACTTTGCACCTAGTTATGAAAATACAACCATAATTAGTTTTAAAGGAACACAATAATGGTACTTAGAAAGTCTCTGTTAAGCTCAGCAATTTTAGCTGCTACCTTAGGTTTAACCGCATGTGGTGGTTCAAGCAGCAATTCAAACGATAATAACGACGATAACACTACCACTCCGCCGCCAGCCACTAACGCGGCACCGACTATTTCAGCCGATAACGCCAGCATCACTGAAGATAAGCTAGGTGAGGCGGTTGCGAATGTTTCTTTCTCAGACGACAGCGATGCCGTCAGCGAGTTGACCTTTACCGTGTCAGATAACCGCTTCGAAGTGGTGGATGGTGTGTTGAAGCTAAAAGCCTCTAACGCTCTGAACTACGAGCAAGTTGAAGGCGGTGCCGTGACTATCACAGTGACGGCAACAGACAGTGAAGGTGAAAAGGCTGAGGCTGATATTGCGGTTGCAGTAACTGACGTGGAAGCAACTGCTGGGGTAAATGTATACGCCTTTAATAACGCCAATGGTGAATCAAGCGTGGCTTACTCAGGGCAGGTTGCTCGTCATGCTGCAATGGTTCACATCAAGAGCCTAATGGGCAAATTGGACAACGAAGTCGTAGTTGAAGCTGAAGGCGATAAAACAGCTGAAAGTCAAAAAACAGCTGAAGAGGCTATCAAAGAAATTAAAAGCTTTTTACTCACTAACGACAGCATTATTGAAAACACCTTAGGTTTTGCTGAAGGCGCGAATGCTGAGCAAACCACACTGGGCGAAATTTCTAGTTCATTGAAAAAAGTCGCTGGTGAAGGCGGTAAAATCGCCGGCCGTGATACTTCTCACATGCATAAAGCATGGGAAGAAGATGGAACCATGGTGGGCTGGTCTGACTTTGGTAACCAAGCAGGAACACCTGAAGGCTTAGCGCTTCACTTTGTTGACCTACTCGAAGCGCAACTTAAAGCGTTTGCAACTGGCGCAAACATCACCGCAGAGCACAATGGTCAGTCAGTGGTGCTAAACAAGCTTTACGTCACGCCAGAAGGCCTGGATTTAGCGCAATTGGTACAGAAGCACCTTAACGGTGCGGTAGCACTGTCTCAAGGCGCCGATGACTACCTTGATGATAAAATGCTGTTTGGCGTTGATGATGAAGGCAAGCCTTATGCAGATAACACAAATTCAGGCGGCAGCTACACTGAGCTGGAGCATAAATTCGACGAAGGTTATGGCTACTTTGGCGCTGCGATTAACTACCTAGAGTACAGCGACGATGAAATTGCTGGTAAAGGTGGCCGTGAAGAGTTTGGCAATGGTTACAATGACTTTGATGGCAACGGTGAAATTGATCTGAACTCAGAGTACAACTTTGGTAACTCAACCAACGCGGCAAAGCGTGACCGTGGTACTAAAGGAAATGCTCACCCAACTGACTTTACTGCGCAAGCACAGTTAGCGTTTATTGCAGCACGAAAGCTTATCAACGATAACGTAGGGACTGATGTAGCACAGTGGGCAACTGAAGACCAAGAGCGCCTAGAGGCACTGCGTGACCAAGCTATCTTAGCGTGGGAAAAATCAATTGCAGCGACCGTGGTACACTACATCAATGATACAATCTCTGATGATGACGGTGACATTTTCGATATCGCCTCAGGTGACTTTACTGCTGAGCAGTTCTACACCGTGGCGAAGCACTGGTCAGAAATGAAAGGCTTTGCCCTTAACTTCCAGTTTAATCCGCATTCTCCAGTAACGGCGGAAAACTTTGCTAACATCCACGAGTTGATGGGCGATAAGCCAGTTTTATCAGCGGATGGGGTTGACGCTTACAAAGCCGACCTAGAGCAAGCCCGTGATATTATTGCAGCTGCATACGGTTTTGATGCCGAGAATGTTGCTAACTGGTAATAGCCACACCCACTTATAACGTTGAGAAGGTTAGCCGTTTTGCGGCTAGCCTTTTGTTGTATATGACTAACAGAGAATGCAAATGAAAGTGTATAAACGTTTAAGCGCCGCTGCCGTGGCTGTCACGCTAGCACTCACAGGTTGCGGCGAAAGTACCTCAAGTAGCCAGGGTCCTGCTTTTCAAGACAATGACACGCCTGATACAGGTAATCCAACCACACCTACGCAGTTTGACGAAGCGGCCTTGGTGAGCAATTTAGTGAACAATGTACTGACCCCAGCCATCGAGCAATTTAATGCCCTTGCCACCAAGCAGCAGCAACAGGTTGGTAATTACTGTGCCGCGGAAAAATCGGCGGCAGAAGATACGGCGTCATTACGCACGTTAGCCCAAGACAGTTGGCGCGATGCTATGGTCAGCTGGCAATACGTCGAAATGATGCAAATGGGCCCACTCACTGCCAATAGCAAAGAGCTTAAGAACAACATTTATGTATGGCCTGCCACGGGATCACTTTGTGCCCTAGACCAAGATGTTGCCTACTTCGAAGACGGTGTTATCAATGGCGACAGCGATAGACCCTATGTGCTTGAAGAGCGTACCTCGAATCGTAAAGGCTTGACGGCACTTGAGTACCTTTTATTTAGCGATGAGCTTAACCATCACTGCACCACGGCCAACACCGCGTTAGCAACATGGAATACCCGCCCAGAGCAAGAGCGTCGCATTGCCAGATGTGAATTTGCCACGGCAGTTGCCCAAGATATCGAAGGGCACAGTGAAACCTTGTTAACGCGCTGGAATGGCGACCAAGGCTATGCCGCCAAGCTGCTTAATGCAGGTGGCCCAGGCTCTCCTTTCGATACACCGCACCTAGCGCTGAATGAGATCTCAAAAGCGCTATTCTACATGACCGAAGAGTTAAAGGATGGCAAGGTAGCAACACCATTGGGTTTAGGTTTTCCAAACGCCTGTGGTTTAGAGGCTTGTCCTGAAGCCGTAGAGTCTCCGATTGCGGCGCACTCTAAAGAAAACTTACTCGCCAACATTCGTGCCTTTAAACAGATTTTCACCGGCCAGGGCAGTGACAGCGATAACACCCTAGGCTTTGATGATTTTCTCGATGCCGAAGATGGCAGCGATGTTAAAGCACGCATGTTAGAGGGATTAGCCGCAGCAGAAGCAACATTAATGGCGATGCCGGCGAGCTTACAGCAAGAATTGGCAAATAACCCTGAAAACGTAACGCAAACGCACACAGACGTTAAAGTTGTAACGGATGACTTAAAAGCGGACTTTATCGAAAAGCTCGCCCTAGAACTTCCACAAACTTCGGCAGGTGACAATGACTAAGCGTATGAACATGAAAAAATCTTTACTGGCAGTGGCAACCGCCTTGGCTATGCCATATGCCATTGCGGCCGATGATAATGCCGATATTGAGCACATTTCGATTATTAGCCACCACGATAAGCTACGCAAAGAAGCCGGCTCGGCAACCTTGTTGTCAGAAGCGCAGCTAGAGGAATACGAATACGACGACATTCACCGTATTTTGGCTAACGTGCCGGGTGTCAATATTCGTGAGGAAGATGGTTACGGGCTGCGTCCAAACATTGGCTTTCGAGGCGTAACGCCTGAACGCAGTAAAAAAATCACCATTATGGAAGATGGGGTGTTAATCGGGCCGGCGCCATATTCCGCTCCCGCAGCGTACTATTTCCCAGTGACCACGCGCATGACCGCAGTGGAAGTGTTTAAAGGTCCTGCAGCTATCCAACATGGCCCACAGACGGTGGCTGGCGCACTGAACTTAGTCACCAGACAAGTTCCTGAGTTTACCGAAGGTGGCTTAGATGTGGCGGCAGGCAGTGATGGTTACAGTAAAGCACATGGTTATTATGGCTCGGTGGTAAATAATGTTGGTTTCTTATTTGAAGCAGTTAATTTACAAGCCGATGGCTTTAAAGAGCTAGACAATGGCGGGGATACCGGGTTTGAAAAAAATGATTTTCTCGCCAAGTTCAATTACAAACTAAGCCAAGGCGATTTAAACCACACCTTTGGCCTTAAGCTTAGTTACGCTGATGAGCTGTCGGATGAAACCTACTTGGGGTTAACGGATGAAGACTTTGCGGCGAATCCGTATCGTCGTTATGCTGCCACGCAGCCTGCCGAGATGGATACCAAACACACCCAAGTGATGTTTTCACACCTCCTTGAAGGGAATGGCTTTGATGTCATTACGCGCCTTTATCGCAATGATTACGAACGTGCTTGGTTAAAACTCAACGGCATTGGCAGCAGTGGTGGTCCATCGTTGTCCAAGGTGTTGGCCAATCCAGCAGATTTCGCTGATGAATACGCTGTTATCACTGGCAGTCGAGACTCAGTGATTGCCGGTTCAAACTTATTCTTAACCATGGGCACCAACGACCGTGAATACTTTTCTCAAGGCGTACAAGTGGATGCCGATGCTACCGTGTCGCTATTTGGTTTAGAGCACGATGTCGCTGTAGGTTTGCGCTTTCACGAGGATGAAATTGAACGTAAGCACTTTGAGCAAGCATATGCGATGGAGTCTGGCATCCCGATGTTGGTGGAAGGCTCCAAGCAGTTCGCCTCACTGAATTCAGAAAACACCAAAGCTTGGTCTGTTTACATTGAAGATAAAGTGCAACTGGATGCCCTGACTCTAGGAGTTGGCTTACGTGGTGAGCTGATGGACATGTACTACCAAGACAACAAAGATGCCGATCGCTGGATTGATAAAACCACGCGTATTTGGCTACCCAGTGTCAGTGGCTTTTATCAGTTATCTGAGGATGCCGGATTATTGTTTGGTGTACACCAAGGCTTTATCCCGTCGTCACCGCAGCAAGATCCGAATTTAGAACTTGAGAAAAGTATTAACTATGAGTTCGGTGGTCGCTTTAATGATGGCGTAACACAGTTTGAGGTGGTTAGCTTCTTTAATGATTACGACAATCTCAATGAAACCTGCGGCCAGTCAAACTGTGGTGTAAATGATCAGCAAGGGCGTCAGTTCAGTGGCGGTGAGGCCAGCGTGTATGGCCTTGAGATGCAGTTTGCCCAGCGTTACCCATTAAACCTGCAGGTAGACATTCCGTATAGCTTTACCTATACCTACACCAAAGGGGAGTTTGAAAGTGAGCAATTCACTAAATTCGCCCAATGGGGCCACATTAAAGACGGTGATGAACTGCCGTATTTACCAGATCATCAAGCGACCTTTAACATTGGTCTAGCAGCGAATGACTGGAAAATTAATTTAGCAGTGAAGTACATAAGCTCAATGTCGGAATCGGCAGGCCGTAGCTGGGTGTTATACGATGCCAGCGGTCAAACGGAACTGGACAGCTATGAGCTGCCACTGGAATCGTCAAAAGTGCCGAGCGCGACCATTGTGGATTTATCAGCAAGCTATGAACTGGGCCGTTATGGTCAAATCTATGGCAAAATAGATAACCTGTTCGATGATGCTGAAATCGTCAGTCGTCGCCCGTATGGCGCTAGACCAGGTAAACCAAGACAGGTTAGCCTGGGCTATAAATATCGCTTTTAAAAAATAAAGGCATGGGGCTCAATGCGGTGGCTTGAGCCCCAATTTGCGATTAATATATGGTAATCGCACAGCAACACGATTTACTCTGGAACCCCTATGTTAGAGCAATTATGGCAAAGCATTGTTGAACTCCCTGGTTATCTTTTCGATGCTAATAAGAGAGTGTATTTGCCATACTTGTTGGGTGCTGTGGTGATGGCACTGCCGGTGTATTACGCCAGTGAAAAAGTACGTTCCAGCAAGGGCTTTGTTAAGTTCTTATTTCCCAAACAGGTCTGGTGGTGTCAAAGCGCTAAGCTGGACTATTGTTTGCTGATCACCAATCGACTCATTAAAGCGGCCACCTTTACTCCTATTGTGTTAACCATGGTTCCCATTGCCATGGGCTTATCGGATGGTTTTGAGCAGCTATTTGGCCCTGCTTTGCATCTCGATGCGCCGCCTTGGTTAGTGATCTCTTTATTTACCTTGATGCTGTTTTTAGTCGATGATCTAACGCGTTTTTTGCTGCACCTGCTGCTTCATAAAGTTCCTTTTCTGTGGGAATTTCACAAGGTGCACCACTCAGCGAAAGTGCTGACACCGTTTACCATTTATCGCTCTCATCCTGTGGAGAGTTATCTATATGCTTGTCGTATGGCGCTAACTCAAGGGATTGTGGTGGGGTGTGGCTATTATGTCTTTGGTGACACCTTGAGTATGTATGACATTCTTGGCGCCAATGCCTTTGTCTTTTTGTTTAATATTTTTGGTGCCAACTTGCGTCACTCCCATATTTGGTTTAGTTGGGGAGACCGGCTCGAAGGCTGGTTTATCAGCCCAGCGCAGCATCAGGTGCACCACAGTGACAATCCGGCGCATTTTGATAGTAACTTAGGCTCGGCGCTGGCGATTTGGGATCGTCTCTATGGCTCTTTGATCAAAGCCTCTGAAGCGGGGAAAGTGTCGATTGGTGTTGGCCAGTACGATGCTGGGCATGATTCACTCAGTGCCATTTATCTAAAACCAATTAAGCTTGCAATGAAAACATTAGTGCCGAAAAAGCCGGTGAAACCGATAGTAGAAAAGCAACTGAAGAGAAAATAGGCTGACGACGGGCATTGTCAGCCTATTGTGGGAGAGTAGGCTCCCTAATTTTTTTAGTGCAATTGGGTGGCTGATTTGGTGCGGTAGAATCCCAATTCATTTAATTTTTCAATTAACTTAGGATCATCTAAGCGATTCGGAGTTTCTTGCTCGCGCAAGAAGTGATCCGTCGGAACAGCATGTAAATCGAGCATTTTATGGAATAAAATGTGTCGGATTGTTAGCGCTGTCATGCCTTCGTCCTGAATAGCATCAAGCTTGTCTTGAAGGTCTGAAAATGGTGCTGCTTTAACATCGTCCACTGCTGCAGAATATTGACCATTCGATTTGTTTTTAAACATACGGCCTCCAAAGAGAGTTTGTTCACAATCCAGTGACACTGACTTACATTAACCAAACTCACTATTTTATGTGTATAAAATAGAGACTTAGGTCACTTCCAATGCAGTCAGTTTACTCCGAAGTGGGATGAAATTGCTAATACCGATGTAAAGCTTTGTAAATCGAATAATGCGGTCAACGCCATAATATTTTATACGTCTAGACGTAACTTTCTGATATGCAGGTGGAAATGGTTCTCAGTACCATTTAAGGTACTGAGAACTCGCAGTTAAATTAAGAAAATAATTTTTCTTTGACGTGTTCTGCAAAGCCACTACCGGCTTCTAAGTAGAAGTTATAGGTTGAATCCACTCCCATATCTTCAAGCTCTTTTTGCTGATCTGGGTAGTTGGCAATGGCGGTGACCTGGCCATCGTAGCCGGATGCTTTCAACTGCTCAAGGGCATAAATGTTTTGCATGTGCTTGGGCATGGCCAGCATGACCATTTCTACTTCAGAATGGTTAACCCGTTGCCAAAAGTCTGGGTCGGTGGCATCCGCCGTCAGCACTCGCCGGCCCCGCGAGACATGTTTATCCACCACTTCCGGTTTGATATCAACGCCGGCAACGGTATCGGGGAAGCTGGCTTGAATGGTCTCGTAAGCACCGGTGCCAATTCTACCCATACCAAAAATGACCACCTTGGTATTAGCGAGGTTAACGGGCATTTCTTCTTCCAAACGCACTTTACTTTCAAACTTCAATAGCCAAGGTTCGAGTTTGACGTAAATCTCATTGGCGCGCTTGTTAATGGGAGACGCGATAACAAAGGTAATCGAAACAGCAATTGCCACCACTGCCAGCCAATCCGCCGCAATCAAACCCGATGCCGAGGCGACCGCACAGACAATCAAGCCAAATTCACTGTAGTTGCTGAGGGTAAAGGCACTAAGCAATGAAGTCCGTGCCCGTAGCTTAAACATATTGGTAAAGGCGTAGTAAAGTGACACTTTAAGAGGCAGCACCACAACTAACAACAGCGCGATAAGCAGGGCATCTAGGGTAATGATGGCATTTAAACCAATATTGAGGAAAAAGCCCACCAACAGAATGTCTTTTAGATTCAGTAGCGCCTTGGAAAGTTCACCTGCTTTTTTGTGTGGAGCAAAAATCATCCCCATGATAAGGGCGCCCAAGTCGCCTTTTAAACCGGCAAATTCAAAGGCGTGATAGCCGGCAACTAAAGCAAAGAAAAAGCCAAACAGTGGTAATAGCTCGCCGTGTTTCGAGCGGCTTAACACCCAAAACATTAGCGGGCGCACTAGAGGTAAAGCGATCAGTAGCGCCAGAGCCCAGATATTAGGGGCTTTGCCAGTACTTACGGCAAGAAATATCACCGCGAAGATGTCTTGCATCACCAAGATACCAATGGAAATCTTACCATGCAGGCTCGCCATTTCACCGCGCTCTTCAAGCACCTTAACGGCAAATACCGTACTGGAAAAACTAAAGGCGAAGCCCACCAAAAGGGCGCTCTGCCAATCTAAATCGGTAAATAGCGGCAGACTCATGGCGCCCAGCATCAGTAATAGACCAGCAAAAAACGCGCTGCTGGTGATAATGTGCATGGTGGCTGGGGCCCAGACTTGGGGTTTAAGTAAGTTACCGACTCGCAGTTTTAAACCTATGCTAAACAGTAACAGGGTGACACCTAAGTCCGCTAACTGAGTCAGTAAATCGGTCGTTTGGTGGCCCAGCAAATTGAGCACAAACCCCGCCATCAAAAAGCCAATCAAAGGCGGCAGCTTTAATTGATAAACCGAAAATCCACAAGCAAATGCGACAGCAAAATAGAGCAGTTCCATAAAATCTTACTTTTATCCTAGATATAACCAGTGTATCAAAACCTTATGATATATAAATTAGAAATTTTCGCTGACAAGTCGGAGTAAATGTGGTTATGATGCTGTTAAGGACATACCGGACAGGAGACGTAATGTTTAAAAAGATCCTCGCATCAGTCGGTATCGGTGCAGCAAAAGTTGATACTGTATTAGAAACTGAACATTTGCATCCTGGGCAAAAGTTTCAGGCGCAGATAATTATTAAAGGTGGCGACGTTAGCCAAGAAATTTCAGGTCTTGAACTGGCGTTAATGACCCGCGTTAAAGTAGAAGGTGAAGACGGTGAATACTTCACTAACCACGTGATTGACCGCTGGCGTGTGGGTGACCAATTCACCATCGCACCGGGAGAAGAGAAGGTGATCCCTTTTGAAGCAAGGCTTCACTCTGAAACCCCAATCACTGAAATAAACGCAGGCTACAACCGCTGTCATGTGTGGGTTGATACCGGTTTAGATATCGACTTGGCGCTTGACCCTTCAGACAAAGATGCCTTGCACATTTACCCTAATGAAGCGGTCAAAGCCTGCATGACGGCAATGGAGCGTTTAGGCTTTCACCTTGTTAAAGCCGATGTTGAGAAAGGCTATTTAAGAGCGACTGAGTTTCAATCGGTTTCCGGTTGTTATCAAGAGCTAGAATATCGCCCTAATACGCGTTCGCTATTTGGACTGCAAGAAATTGAGCTGTCGTTCGTCCCTGAGGCGCACCGCACTCATGTACTGATTGAGTTAGACCGCGCATTTCGCGGCGATGGCTATGTTGACTTAACCATTGAGCACGATCACGTCAATATTTCACAGCTGTGCGACCAGCTAGAGCGCTTATTTTCGTAACCAAACATAGAAAACACCAAGCGCCCACGCATGGGCGCTTTTTTTGTCTCTAATATAAGTAAATAATACCGCCATCAAAACAGGGGAGAACACCATGAACTGGCACGCAAAAACGTATGCGCAGCTGAGCAAAGACGAACTTTATGCTATTTTCAAGGCAAGGGTCGATGTTTTTGTGGTGGAGCAGAACTGCCCATACCCAGAAATCGATGACATCGATATTGCCGACCATACCCAGCATCTTTTTTTACTGTCAGGCAATGAACTGATGGCGTACGCCCGTTGTTATCGTAAATCAGACACTTGTGCGGCAATCGGTCGGGTGTTAGTGGCCGCGCCAGCAAGGGGCAAAGGAATTGCAAAAAATTTGATGCTGCGGGCCATTGAATGCTGCGAGCAACACATTGCGCACCAACAACTAGAGATCGCCGCGCAGTGCTATTTAGACGGCTTCTACACCGAGCTGGGCTTTGTAAAGCAAGGAGAGGAATACCTCGAAGATGGTATTCCTCATCAAGACATGGTGCTGCGAAAAAGCACTGTGAAATAAACCGTTAGCAGCTGTGGTTAGATTGAGTTTAAGAACACCGCAGCGATGGCCAATGGGCAAACAAAGCGGATGTACCATGGCCATACTTTCCAAAATAGGCTGCTTGCCACGTCTGGGCAGCCTGTTTCAATCTCCTTAAGCAATTTAGCCCGATGCCACATCCAACCCACGAAAATACAACACATCATGCCTAGCAGTGGCTGGCCAAATTTGGTGGTGAGTGTTACCACAAAGCCAAACAACGACTCTAAATTAAATAGAATAGTGAGACTGACAACGGTGATAAGCGCGCCTATTAGCCAGGTTGCTTGAATACGGTTAAGAGCAAAGCGTTCCACCGCGTATGACACCGGCGCTTCCAACATAGAAATGGACGAAGTCAGTGCGGCAATGCTCATTAAGGCAAAAAAGGCAAAGCTAACAAATAGGCCGATATAGCCCATGCTATCGAACAGCGCCGGTAACACTTGGAATACTAGGGTGTCTTCTTTAAGCAAACTGCCGTCGGCGGCAAAGATTTCCACCCCTTGTGCCTGAGCTACGTACATGGCTGGGATGATAAGCAGGCCTGCAACAAAGGCAATAAAGACATCAATTAGCGTGACCAGTGCCCCTAACGAAACCAAATTTTCGCGTTTACTAATGTAGGAGCCATAAATAATCATCACACTGGTACCTAGGGAAAGTGAGAAGAAGGCTTGACCCAAGGCATCGACCAATAACTGTGGTTGTAGCACCGATGAAAAGTCCGGCACCAGGTACACTTGCAATCCGGTTAACGCGCCATCTTGCGTTAGCACATAAGCAATGAGCATAAAGAGAATACCCAGCAAGGCAGGCATCAAGCGTTTTGACCACTTTTCGATACCGTTTTCTACCCCTTTGCTAATGATCAGTACGGTCAGGGCAATAAAGCCGGCGGTGAAAATAATATTACGCGACAACGACGAGTCTTCTAACCAGTGTTGCGCGCCAGAAAGCGCAGTCAACTCAGCCACCGGCTCAAGTGTGGCGCTAAACATCCAGCCTGCCACAATGGCATAAAAGCTGAGGATTAATCCGGCGCAAATAATGCCACCAAAGCCCACTACAAACGCCAATTTACTTTGCCACGCTGAGCGCGTAAGTTTACGTAATGAAGAAACGGCATTCGCTTGGCCGTGACGACCAATAACCAGCTCTGCCATCAATGCTGGGTATGCTAAGCAAAATGCTAACACTAAATACACTAAGACAAACGCAGCACCGCCATTAGACGCGGTTTGTGTTGGAAAGCCCCAAATGTTGCCCAGACCGACTGCCGAACCGGCGGCAGCCATAATAAAACCAAAGCGAGAGCTAAACTCTCCTCGGATATTGCTCATAATTATTATACTTCTCTAATTTTTGCTAACGGCTCAGACAATCTACTGTAATTAAAAGGAAATAAAAAGAGTAAATTTCTTTGATTTAACACAAGGTTATGGCTGAAATTTCGCCGTAACTAAGGTGTTGCACTAACAGCTGTGAGTTTAGTTCATAAGTTAATGTTTTCACGTTTAATTTTTTCACAAAGTGAGGAGCAGTGTAGTGTCACATTTACAGCTATTATTTTTCTTTACCTGGCAGGAATAAGGTAAATTTTGCCCCGCCTAAGCGCTGTGATTGACCGACTTTAGCGTAGCCATGGTGCCAATCCATCACTTTGGCGACAATAGCCAACCCTAGGCCATAGCTTTTTTCGCCGCGGTTGCGGTGAGTTTGCTCTTGGAAAAAGGGGCTAAATACTTTGTCCCAATTGCTTTGCTCAATGCCTGGGCCGTCGTCTTCAACGTGGATCAGTAGGCAGTTGGGTTGTTGCTCGGCACTAATGTGTAATTGTTGCTGGGCAAAATCGCAAGCATTACCGATAAGATTACTCAGTGCTCTGGCAAGCCAATGAAGATCGCCATTGATAACCATGTTGGGTGCAACGTCTAAGCTGCTAATGAGCTGGTTACTGTGCAGCTTAGGCTGCATTTGCGCCAGGATCTCTTTGAGGTAATGATGAAGATCTGTGGATTGTGGTTTAAGGAGGTGAGATTTTTGCTCTAAGGTGGCAAACGCCAAGTAACTGGAAAGCATGCCTTCCATTTGGTCTAAATCTTTTTCCATCCGTTTAAGATAGTGATGAACGGCATCTAGATCCTGTTCTTCGAGTGCGGCGTCAAGGCCGAACCTAAGGCAGGCAACCGGGGTGCGAATGTCATGAGATAAACTTGACGCCATCAATTTATTCTCTGCAATTAACTGCTCAATTTGATTGGCCATGCGGTTAAAGGTATTTTCTAAATCACCAATATAAGTAAAGTGGCTTTTGTTAATTCGGGCGCTGAGATCGCCACTGGCAAAGCGTTTTGCCGCGGTATTGAGTACAATGAGACGCTTTACTAATGGCGACAAGATAAACCATAAAATGGCACCAATGCCGCCGTAAAATAATAACGTCAACTCCACGTCATACTCAGCTTGTGGTGTGTCTGGTGACCATTCAAGCTCGATAAAATCAGGAAACAAGGTGGCGTTGGTTTTTAGTAAATACACACTTTCATTTTCAATGACCAAACCACTAGGTTGCAACATTTGCTGTTTTAACTCCAGCGGCATGGCTAAGGTCTCACCTTGTTTAAAGGCGATATTCACTTGGAATTGCTGTGCCAGTGTCTTGCTCAGGGCTTCGCGCTTTGCCGCGGGCACGTCGGCAAGTTGCTCAACAAAGCCGGTGAGCAATTTGCTCTGCCATTGAAAGCTGTTGTCTATAGGAGCCGTTTGTTGATTAAAAATATCAATAACCCAGCCTAACGCGACAATGGAAATCAAAGCTCCGGTTAACAGGTATAAGTAAAGCTTTCTCACGCTGCGCTCATCATTGTGCTAGGTTACCAGGCAGAGGGCACCATTAAATAGCCTTTGCCCCAAACCGTTTTGATTTTATCTGGGTTCTGCGGGTCGTCACCAAATTTTTTTCTCAGCGCCGAAATAAGCACATCAACACTGCGGTCTAAACCATCGTATTCACGGCCTTTCGTTGCCTTAAATACGGCGTCTCGTGACACCACTTCGCCGGCATGACTGGCTAAAAATTGTAATAGTAAGTACTCGGCGCTGGATACGGTGACGGCTTGTTCCCCAACGCAAACACGGCGAGCTTGAGTATCAATGCTCAATTGACCAACTTTGATTTGATGGGCTGTGTTTGGTGCTTCTGTTGGAGCTTCTTGTGCGCTTCTAACGTTGGCTTTTATCCTGGCTAATAATGCTCGTGGTCGCACTGGTTTGATAACATAGTCGCTGGCGCCCACTTCAAGACCAATGACTTCATCCATTTCTTCGTCTTTGGCGGTGAGCATGATCACTGGTTTATGGTAAAACTGGCGCAAATCACGACAGACACTGATACCATCTTTACCGGGTAACATAACATCCAACAATACCAAATCCGGATTCAGCGTTTTTACCTGCTCTACCACTTCATCACCACGGAAGCAGCAATGGGTTTTGTAGCCCTGATTATCTAAGTATTCAGCGACCCATTGTGCTAGTGAAGCGTCATCCTCAACCAGTAAAATTGTGCCATATTGTTCCATGCTTTTACTCCAAACTTACTCTGTTGCCCAGCCGAGTATAATTCTTTGACCAGGTTTGTCTGTAAGTAAGTGTAAGTATTCGTGTAACTGCCAGAGCGTTACTTCACATTCAACTTTTCAATTAAGCTTTGCGCTAAATGCAGTTGCATATCAGCACTTAAGGCAGACACTTCGGTTTGGGTGCAGGCACCTGCAGTTTTCTTTAGCGCGGAAATCTTTTTCTCGATCTTGTATGGTGGCAAAGAAACCGGGTTACTACTGCGTGCTTGTCTTGCCTGTTCGGTATTTTGCGCCGCAATAAAGGCTTTTACTTCTTGCTCGTTGGTGATGGTTTCTACTTCATTGAAAGTAAACTGCAGTGGGATACCTTGGAACCCCGCGCTGTCTATTGACGACTTGGCAAACCACACCACATCTGAAGAGGCTTGATGTGCTAACCTCATGCTCACTGCGGCAACAATATTACTGCACTGAAAAGCTGGGGTGTTTTGCGCCAGCTCGGCGATGTAAGGGTGCGGATTTTTGGGCCTGTCCAGGGCATAGGTTTTGTTGGCGGCAAAGTCCAAGTCTAGCTGGTTTATGGTTAAGGTATAGGCTGCTTGAGGGTGACTGACCACGTTTAACCCCTTTTGCTGCAACATCTTGCTGATTTCAGTTTTTAGGGTGTCGGTGAGGCTAACCTTATCAGCATTAATATACACACTGTCGCCACTAGCTAAAGGGTGAGCCGGAAGCTGCACCGACTTGATGCGAGCGGAGTTGAGCTCGGTACTATAGCTAATTTGGTACACCGACTTTTGCAATAGCGGTTTTTTCGGCAGCGTTAACTTCGGCGCCAACGGCGTCGTGGTCACACATCCAACAAGCAAGGTGGTACAAAGAGCTGCTAGCACTAAACGCATTAAAATACCTCAATTAAACAGTTATTTTTTATATTTTCGTGAGTTGTGCCAATTCATCATGTTAGTATGGCAAGCGAGTGTTAATGAAATGAGTCATTATGAAGTCGCTAATTCTCACAATCGTCGGCGTTCTTTGTCTAAGTTGGTCTCAACTTGGACTAGCAAACGCTGGCAACGAACAATGGTCACAATTTTTAAAGCGCTATTCTAAGCAAGTCGAGCGCAAACTAAAAGAAAAATCGGTACCCGGTGCGGCTTTGTCGATCGTGCACATTCAACACGGCAGTTATGCTGTGGGGTTTGGCCGTACCAAAAGCCGTTCAGGTCGGGCGGTGGATGCCAATACGCGATTTCGCTTGGCGTCGGTATCAAAAACCTTTGCCGGCAGCCTAACCGCTAAGCTGGCCAGCGACGGATATTTTGCCATTGATGATAAAGTATCACGCTATTTACCTGAAATTGCACACGGCGATTACCAGCAGGTTAAATTATATCATTTACTAAGCCACTCCAGTGGTTTGGTACCGAATGCCTACGATAATCTAATTGAGTCCCGTATGGATTATCCGCAAATTGTTGAACGTTTACTGCAGGTAAAAGCCTTATGCCAACCTGGTGACTGTTACGGTTATCAAAATGTGATGTTTAGCTTGATTGGCGATGTGATTAAACAAGCCACCCAAATGAGCTATCAACAATGGTTAGATGAGTTTATTTTTGCGCCGTTAAATATGCATGATGCCGGCCTTGGTTATGAGCATATGACTTTGGATGACAACTTTGCCTGGCCTCACGTTCGTGGCCGCAAGCGTTGGCACACAGCAAGATTAAAGCAGCACTATTATAAAGTGTTGCCAGCGGCTGGGGTGAACGCCAGTGCCAGTGATATGTCGCAATGGTTAAAAGCGCAATTGGGCTTGTATCCAAATGTGTTGTCACCCGACGCACTGAGCAAACAATCGGTGCCTTACACCTTGACCAAACGCGAATTAAGAAGACGGGTGTGGCGCAAACACGTTGAAGAGGCCTATTATGGCTTAGGCTGGCGAATTTACCGCTACGATGGTCAATTACTTTATTATCACAGTGGTTGGGTACAGGGCTATCGCACTGATGTGGTGGTGATCCCAAGCTTGGGGATTGGTTTTAGTTTACTGCTTAATGCTGAAAGTGGTGTCATCAATCAATTAACCAATGACTTTATTGTGCAAGCGTTAAAGGTAAAAGAGCGGTTGTTACCAGTGCTAACGGAGCAAGAAATTGCAGCAATTAAGGCTGAGGAGCAGGCGCTGTTACAAGCAGTGGTGTCTTCATCACAGAAGACACCAAACGAGTAGGGTTACTGGCGAGGCAGTTGAATTTTTTTGTCTTCGCTTTGGCGATACAACACGATGATGTGGCCAATGCTTTGTACTTTGTGCGCTTTGGTCTCGCGAACGATGGCTTCAAAAATTAACTGCTTGGTTTCACGGTCATTGGTCGGTACTTTTACCTTAATCAATTCATGAATATCGAGATTTTGCTCAATTTCCGCCATGACGCCTTCTGTTAGGCCATTAGCGCCAAGAAGAACTACTGGGTTTAAGTCGTGAGCCAGCCCTTTTAGGAACTGCTTCTGTTTATTTGATAAGGTCATATTGATACAATCTTATTTATTAAAAGGCTTGAATTATCGATATTCTAACGCCATCTAGACAATATTACTAATGAGTTGTAGTTAATATGGCAAATAAAAAACATTCCGCCAGTTCGAAACGTTGGTTAAAAGAGCACGTAGAAGATCCCTATGTTCATGAGGCACAAAAACGCGGTTACCGTTCTCGTGCAGTGTTTAAGCTTGAAGAGATCCAACAAAAAGATAAATTAATCCGCAAAGGCATGACGGTGGTTGACTTAGGTGCTGCACCGGGGAGTTGGTCGCAATACCTGGCAGAAGAAGTAGATATTAATGGTCAAGTCATTGCCTGTGACATCTTGCCTATGGATTCTTTGGCTGGAGTCGACTTCTTGCAAGGGGATTTCAGAGAAGAAGCTGTGCTGGATGCCTTGTTAGATAGAATTGACGGAAAAAATGTCGATGTGGTGTTTTCAGACATGGCGCCTAATATGAGTGGCAACATGACAGTCGATCAATCAGGCAGTATGTACTTGGTTGAGCTAGCACTGGATATGTGTCACCAAGTTTTAAAGCCAAACGGCGCATTTGCTGTTAAGGTGTTTCAAGGCGAAGGCTTTGATCAATTCGTACAAGAAGTACGTAAATGCTTTAAGGTGGTGAAGATCCGCAAGCCAAAAGCGTCACGACCACGTTCGCGTGAAGTTTATATAGTGGCGACGGGCTACAAACTGTAGTACAGTTGGAAAGCATCAAGTTGAATTTAAATTTTTTGGATACATGAGGTTAACTCCTTGAGCGATATGGCTAAAAATCTAATACTCTGGTTGGTTATAGCGGTTGTACTGATGACCGTATTCCAGAGCTTTAACGGTGGCGAACAATACGATCGTCAAACGAGTTACACACAGTTTGTAAAGGATGTGCGCAGCGGCTCTGTGAGAGAGGTCAGTATTGACCGTCAAACAGGGGTGATCAGTGGCGTGCGTTCAAGCGGCGACCGCTTTCAAACCGTGATACCATTGACTGATTTAGACTTGGTTAATGACCTATTAAAGAACGATGTCAACATCAAAGGTGTGGCGCCTGAGGAGCAATCTTTCTTAGCCAACATCTTTATTTCATGGTTCCCAATGTTGTTATTGATCGGGGTATGGATTTTCTTCATGCGCCAGATGCAAGGCGGCGGTGGTAAAGGTGCCATGTCGTTTGGTAAAAGCAAAGCCCGGTTAATGAGTGAAGATCAGGTGAAAACCACTTTCTCAGACGTTGCTGGCTGCGATGAAGCCAAAGAAGACGTGACCGAGCTGGTTGACTTCCTACGCGACCCATCGAAATTCCAGAAACTTGGCGGCAGCATTCCCAAAGGCGTCCTAATGGTAGGCCCTCCTGGTACTGGTAAAACGCTACTGGCAAAAGCGGTGGCGGGTGAGGCGAAAGTGCCATTCTTTACCATTTCAGGTTCTGACTTTGTGGAAATGTTTGTGGGTGTAGGTGCTTCTCGAGTACGAGACATGTTCGAACAGGCCAAAAAAGCCGCACCATGTATTATTTTCATTGATGAAATCGATGCCGTAGGCCGTAAGCGTGGCGCTGGTATGGGCGGTGGTCACGATGAACGTGAGCAAACGCTAAACCAAATGCTAGTGGAAATGGATGGCTTTGAAGGCAATGAAGGCATCATTGTGATTGCTGCGACTAACCGTCCAGACGTGCTTGACCCGGCGCTGTTACGACCAGGACGTTTTGACCGTCAAGTGGTGGTGGGACTGCCTGATATTCGTGGCCGTGAGCAAATCCTTAACGTACACATGCGCAAAGTGCCACTTGATGACAATGTTGAAGCATCAGTAATCGCGCGTGGTACACCGGGTTTCTCTGGTGCTGACCTTGCCAACTTAGTTAACGAAGCGGCGTTATTTGCTGCTCGTGGTAATAAGCGCAAAGTGAGCATGGCCGAATTTGATGCTGCGAAAGATAAAATCATGATGGGTGCAGAACGTAAGTCCATGGTGATGAGCGAAGAAGAAAAAGAGATGACGGCATACCACGAGGCGGGTCACGCCATCGTTGGTCGCTTAGTACCAGAGCACGACCCGGTGTACAAAGTCTCTATTATTCCTCGCGGTCGCGCGCTGGGTGTAACCATGTATCTACCAGAGCAAGACCGAGTAAGTCATTCGAAACAGCACTTAGAATCCATGCTATCCAGCCTGTATGGTGGCCGTATCGCTGAAGCCATTATCTATGGCGACGACAAGGTCACAACCGGCGCCAGTAACGACATTGAACGCGCTACTGACATCGCGAAGAAGATGGTGACGCAATGGGGCTTAAGTCCGAAGTTAGGGCCACAAATGTACCTTGAAGAGCAGAGCGAGATGTACATGGGTGGTGGCTCGCACCGCATGGCCGGTATTTCTGACGAGACTGCAAAACTGATTGACGCGGAAATAAAGGACTTTATTGATCGCAATTACAGTCGTGCTGAGCAAATTTTGAAAGATAATATTGATATCTTGCACAGTATGAAAGATGCGTTAATGAAGTATGAAACCATTGATGCGTTGCAAATTGATGACTTGATGGAACGCCGTGATGTCCGCCCACCACGTGACGCGCATGACAGCAAACCAGAGAAAAAAGAAGCACAACCTAAAGTTGAAGAAAAGCCAGAATCAAAGGCCGAAGAGCCGCAAAATGATGATGGCAATGACAGTTCATCAAATTCAGAGCTTGATGACAAATCGTAACATTAGGTAGAATACTATAGCCCCGAGTGTTCGGGGCTTTTTTGTATTAATCGCTGCGTGCTTTTATCTCTGCGTCATGGGTTAGTAATGACACAATAGAGCATTGAGCAATTAATATTTAACCTTACCCTCGATACCGAAACTCATAAACAATGAAATAATAATAGGTATAATATGTACGAGCTTCGTTTACCCAGATCACGTAGGTTGGCACTTTCTCAGCCACAAGTGATGGGGATCTTGAACGTAACACCGGATTCGTTTTCTGATGGTGGCCAATTCAATCATCTCGATAATGCCTTGCAACAAGCACAAAGCATGTTAGCGAACGGCGCGACGATATTAGATATTGGTGGCGAGTCAACACGACCTGGAGCACCCGATGTGGCATTAGCCGAAGAGCTTGACAGGGTGATCCCAGTGATTAAGGCGGTGCGAGCAAGTTCTGATTGCGTTATCTCTGTTGACACTAGCAAGGCCGAAGTAATGCAACAGGCAATCGAGGCGGGGGCCGACATTATTAATGATGTACGTGCATTACAAGAACCTCGAGCACTCGATGTTGCCGCTCGCTATCCTGAGGTTCCTATTTGTTTAATGCATATGCAGGGGCAACCTAGATCGATGCAAAATAATCCTCATTATGATGACTTATTTTCAGACATCAGTCAGTTTTTTCGCGCCAGGATAGCCGCATGTGAAGCCGCTGGAATAGATAAAGGTCGATTGATCTTAGACCCAGGGTTTGGTTTTGGTAAAACACTTGCCCACAACGTTGCATTATTGGGTGGTCTTAAGACGTTTAGTACGTTTGACTTACCCATTCTTGCTGGACTTTCAAGAAAGTCGATGTTTGGGCAACTACTCACTCGGGATACTCATGAACGTTTGCCAGCCAGTTTGGCGGGTGCCTTGCTTTGTGCACAGCAAGGAGCGAACATTATTCGCGTTCATGATGTGAAAGAAACAAGCGACGTTATTAACGTATGGTTAGCGTCGGTCAATGGAGTTACTCAATGACAACAAGAAAGTACTTCGGTACAGATGGTGTAAGAGGCATGGTGGGCGAGTTTCCCATTACCCCTGAATTTGCAATGAAGTTAGGTTGGGCTGCAGGTAAGGTATTATCTGAACGTGGCACCAAAAAAGTCATTATCGGCAAGGATACGCGTATCTCAGGCTACTTGTTAGAGACGGCATTAGAGGCTGGACTCATAGCTGCGGGTATTAACGTGGTGTTACTTGGGCCAATGCCTACCCCTGCAGTGGCGTATTTAACGCAAACGTTTCGAGCTGAAGCGGGAATTGTGATCAGTGCCTCACACAACCCATATCATGATAACGGGATTAAGTTTTTTGCTGGTGATGGTCGCAAATTGCCGGATGAAGTTGAGCTGGCCATTGAGGCTAAGCTGGATGAGCCTATGACCTGCGTTGCCTCGGAAAAACTGGGTAAAGCCAAGCGTTTAGAAACTGCAGATGGCCGTTACATTGAGTTTTGTAAGAGCCAATTTCCCAAAGATCTTTCACTTGAGGGCTTAAAAGTGGTACTGGATTGTGCCAATGGCGCAACCTACCATATTGCTCCGAGTGTGATGCGCGAGTTGGGTGCCGAAGTGATCCCCACGGCCTGCGATCCAAATGGGGTAAATATTAACGATAACTGCGGTGCAACTCACGTCGAAGCATTGAAAAAGGCTGTTCTAGAACATCAAGCTGATGTGGGTATTGCCTATGATGGCGACGGTGACCGAGTAATGATGGTGGATCACGATGGTCATGTGTTCGATGGCGACGATATTGTTTATATTATTGCATGTCAGGCAGACAGCGACGGCAGCTTAGGTGGTGGTGTGGTCGGCACGGTTATGTCGAACATGGGTTTGGAAAACGCATTGAAAGCTCGTGGCATTGCCTTTGCGCGCAGCAAAGTCGGTGACCGCTATGTGATGGAGTTACTAGGAGAAAAAGGCTGGAAGATCGGCGGTGAAAGTTCAGGTCATGTGTTGAACCTAGACCTGATCAGCACTGGTGATGGCATTGTCTCTAGCCTGCAAGTGTTAGCCGCCATGGTGGCACAAAATAAAACCCTAAAAGACTTAGGGGAAGGTTTTAGCAAATATCCGATGAAGATGATCAACGTGCGTTACAGTACCGCAGCGGATCCCACAGAGCAACCATCAGTGAAAGCCGTAGTTGCTGAAGTTGAAGCGCAATTGGCTGGTAAAGGTCGTGTCTTGTTACGCAAGTCAGGGACGGAACCGGTGGTGCGTGTCATGGTGGAAGCGCAACAGCAAAAGCAGGTCATCGATTTTGCTCAGAAAATAGCTGAAGTTGTTGAAACTGTGAGCAATTAAACCAAATAACGAATTTATTTCTTGTAACTTGGGGTGAGTGGCGGTAGTATCTCACCCGCTTTCTACTGCGGAGTATCGTATGTCATCTAGAAAGCCAATTGTCGCTGGTAATTGGAAAATGAACGGCTCGAAAAGCCTAATTAACGACATTGCTGCGGCACTAAACGGTCAAACGTTTCAAGCTGATGTGATTGTTTTCCCTCCTGCAATGCTTATTGAGCAAGCAGCCAATCAGGGGCTCACCGTTGGAACGCAGACTGTATCAGAGTACGAAAAAGGCGCCTACACAGGGGAAACCCAAGCGGCACTTGCCAAATCTCTTGGGGCAACGTATACACTGGTTGGACACTCAGAACGCCGCGCTATTTATGGCGAAAGCGACACTGATGTGGCAAACAAGTTTGGTCATGCTCAACAACACGGTTTGACACCTATTTTGTGTGTTGGTGAGACCGAAGAAGAAAGAGAAAGTGGCCTAACAGAAGAGGTTGTCGCAAGACAGATAAATGCCGTTATCAGTAAATTAGGTATAGCGGCACTGGCAAACTCTGTGATAGCATACGAGCCGGTTTGGGCCATAGGCACAGGTAAGACAGCGTCTCCTGAGCAAGCACAAGCGGTACACAAATTTATTCGTGATTTGTTAGCAAAACAAGACCAACAAATCGCGATGGCATTGCCACTTTTATATGGTGGCAGTGTGAACGAACAAAACAGTGAATTATTATTCGCACAACAGGACATAGATGGCGGACTTATCGGCGGTGCAAGCCTTAAGCCTGAAAGTTTCAAAGCCATCTGTCAAAGTGCAAAAGGATAAGTAAATGTACGAAATTCTAATGGTTGTTTACTTAGTTGTGGCATTAGCATTAATTGGTATGGTGCTAATCCAGCAAGGTAAAGGCGCAGATATGGGGTCATCGTTCGGTGCTGGCGCATCGTCAACTGTGTTTGGCTCGTCTGGTGCTGGTAACTTTATGACTAAGTCAACAACGGTTTTAGCAACGATCTTCTTCGTATTAAGCATCGTGCTTGGCAACCTGACCACAGGTCAGATCAAAAAGAGTGATGAGTGGGAAAACCTAGAAGCGCCAGCCGCGACAACGGCGCCTGCTGCTAGCGACGTTCCAGCAACAGAGAAAAATCCAGCTTCTGATATTCCTAACTAAATTTAGGAAAACACCGAATTTGCGAATGTGGTGGAATTGGTAGACACGCCATCTTGAGGGGGTGGTGGCTTCGGCCGTGGGGGTTCAAGTCCCCCCATTCGCACCAAATAAAAAAACCAGCTCCGGCTGGTTTTTTTTCGTCTGCAAAACATGGTTGCAAACCTCTTGGCCAATTTGAGAATGAACCTGAGCAATACTTCCCTTGGCCAAAGTCAAATAACCTCTGTAGATCAATGCGTTAATTTAAATGGAAGCGGATTAGAATAATTAACCTTATCTGTACTTATATTGGTTACGGTATCCTCAAAACTAATTTTTATTAAATAATTATTTCATTTTAGAGTCGTTGTGACTATAATGCCCCTCCAGAGGAAAGAGATGCCTTAAGCGCATCTTTTTTTATGCCTGAAATTAAATGGTTTTAGGCATGGGTTGTGACCTCTCGCAACCAGTTCACACACGGTGATTCCTTTGGAGATTATATGATTACAGTTTTACCTCGCCTTGGTTTATCTGCGATTTCAGCTGCGGTACTTGCAGCCGTTACCTTCCCTAGCACAGCAGTTGCTGAACAAGCGGATGATGCTAAACAAGAAAAACAGGTCTTTGAGAAAATCGAAGTAACCGCACGTAAGCGTACCGAAAGCCTTTTTGAAACCCCAACTGCCATTACGTCTATTGGCGCCGGCGACATTGATAAGGCGAACATCAGCAACCTTGATGACATTGGTAAGTTTGTACCAAACTTGAACATCACCCGCTATGGTGTTGGTAATGCCGCTCATGCATCCGTATTCATTCGTGGTATTGGCTTGCAAGATCATGTTATCACTACCGACCCAGGTGTGGGTGTTTACGTTGATGGAGTGTATCTTGGTCGCCAGATGGGCTCAAACCTGTCGTTGCCAAACGTAGAACGAGTTGAAGTTTTGCGTGGTCCACAAGGAACCTTGTATGGCCGTAATACTCTAGGTGGTGCCGTTAACGTTATCACCAAACAACCTGACGCTGAAGAAATTGCCACAGTACAGGCTAAAATCGGCTCACGCGGTCGTTTAGCAACGGATATATACACCAGTCAGTCTTTAACAGATGATTTAAGTTTCTCAGCGAGTGCGTCATACAAACAACGTGATGGTGTTGGTAAAGCGATTAATCTGGCCAACCCAGAAAAAGAAATTGGTGAAGAGCAAGAGCTCAGTGGTCGCTTAGCAGTTAAATGGCAAGCAAGCAGCGATGTTGTTGTAACGGCTGCTTTTGACGCCGTGGATAATGAATCCGGTCAATCCCCTTATACCATCGAGCTGACCGAGCCACTGGATCCTAACGATCCGAAAAATGGCGATTTCCCACTGCTTGACGCGTCCATGCTACCAAATAACCCTGACGACCTTGCAACCACAGTGGCAGGAATTGAGAGCACAGACTATTCAGGTTGGGGTGGGGCGGTTACCGCTGAGTGGCAAGCAACCGATACCTATGCAGTAAAATTCATTGCCAGCAAACGTAGCTCAGAGTACACCGGTGGCCTTGATGATGATGCGGTAGCGCTTAATTTGTCGGAATTCCCAGAAGAAGGTGGAGCCGATCAGCACTCATTCGAACTACAACTCAATGGTACGTACGATACCTGGGACTTTGTCTCTGGACTGTATTACTTTAACGAAGATGGTTTTACCAGCTCAGGCCCATTCGTATTTAGCCCTTGGAATACCCCAAATGGCCTTATGAATGATGGCGTAACCGCTTCATTTGGTGATTATGGTTACTTCGACATCAACCAAGAAACAGACGCTTATGCGGCGTACATTAATGCCAGCTTTGATATCACCGATTTATTAAGCATTGGTGGTGGTTTGCGTTATTCGGAAGACAAAAAAGCAGCCGATGCTATGTTCCCAAGCTTTACTGAACGTAAGTTTGTTACTGCTGAGTTTGATGAAGTAACGTGGGATATTAATGCTGCTTACCAGCTAACTCGCGATATTAACGTTTACGCACAAGTACAAAAAGGTTACCAAAGTGGTGGCTTCCCGCCACGTCCATTTAACGGTCCGGCACAATTTACTGTTTTTGATGAAACCAAAGCCATTAACTATGAAGTAGGCTTTAAAGGCCAAGTGCATGACAATGTGTCTATGATGGTTGCGGCTTTCGTTACCGATTACACTGATTTAGCTTTACCATTTAACGATCCTACTGCGGGTAGTGGCTTTGTCACTACAGTTGAAAATGCCGGTGAATCAAAAGCGCAAGGTATTGAGCTGGAAACCACAGTGGCAATCACTGACGACTTCTCAGTACGTAGTTCAATTGGTTACCTTGATTCTGAAATCACTCATGTTGACGATGGCGTAGTTGGTATTGGTGAGGGCGATGTCCCAGCATTGACACCACGCTGGACCGTCATGGTAGCACCAACGTACTTCTACGACTTAGACCATGGCGCCACTATCACGGTTAACGGCAGTTATTCTTATCGTTCAGACATGCAAGGTCAATCGGTTACCCGTGCAAGTGAACACATTGAATCACGTGAACTACTTGGCTTTAATGTTTCTTATACTAATGCTGACGGTGACATGGAAGTGACGTTATACGGTGAGAACGTATTAAACGAAGTGTACGACGTAGGTCGTCTGCAGCAAAGTGGCTTTGTGGGCGTAATGCGCAGCAATGACCGCAGTGAATTTGGTCTGAAATTCAAAAAAGAATTCTGGCTAGATTAATGTCGCTGTTGTGATAAAAAAAATGGCCGCAATTGCGGCCATTTTTGCTGCTGTGATTAACAGTTCAAGGGATAAATTTGCTTATTACGTGCAGCTTTAAAAACTATAGGCAACACTAAACTTCACGCTTCGAGGCATAATATAGCGGCCATTTGGTGAGTCTGGATTACGCGGGTCGCCTTCGGTGATCCCTTGTTCATCTGTGAGATTATCAACGGCTAACTGCAGCTTAACGCCTTCACTTGGCTCAAGAATAAGGCCGACATCAACCTTTTCGTAGCCCTCTAGCACAACGGTGTTTTCATTATTACCAAAGCGATCATCCACTGCTGAGAGGGTGCCATAGAGGGTGGCGTACATATTGGCAATTTCAAAGTCGTAGCTTGGCGTAATACGTAGCATCCAATCTGGCTGGCGCTGTGCCTTGTTGCCTTCGTTGCTGGGGCTTTCAGTGATCTCTGTGTCTTGCCAAGTAGCGTTTAAGTTAACCGACAGCCCTGAGCTGTGGTTGTAGCGGTAATCTACTTCTAAGCCCATTGCTTCATTGGTTAAGATCTCTGCTGGCACACCTGGGCGTCTAACAAAGGTGTCACCTTTCACTTCGTTGCTGAATAAGGTGACAAACAAGTCGCTGGCATTACCCATGTATTTGTAACCCAGCTCAGCCTGAGTGACTTCTTTTATCAGTGACTCACCACCTTCATAGGCGCCAAAGTTATCTCTAAAGTCATCGAAGTAAGGCATTTTATAGCCTTTGTTCATGCGCACGAAAGTGCCCGACTCATTACTTAGGCGATAATCCGCACCCACAGTCCAGGATGTTTTACGCTCATCGTAGTCAACTGCTATGGTGGTGATGCCATCGAGTCCTTCGTCAACTGAGTATTCCACCTCATGTTGCTCACTGCGTAAACCTAAATCGAATTTGAGCTTGTCAGTTGCTTGGTAGCTTTGTGTGGTATAAAGAGCAAAAGTGGTGGCGTCTCCTGAACTATTAATGTCGTAGTTAAAGGCACAACCGGCTAGGTCGGCATTACAAGCAATGCCATTAAGCACTTCACCGCCTTGCTCTAACACATGGTAGGCGGTATTACCCAAACTCCACCAATCTTCTGCTGATGTGGTAGCAGTGTAGAGGCCAAAGGCACTCGACCAATCACCAAAGTCTTTACTAAAGGCTAAATCATTGCTGAATGCCTCTATTTCTTTTAGTACCACCCAACGACCATATTGCTGCACCATGGTATTGCCGTCATAACTGTTACCAGTCACGCTGCCGGTTGCCGACTCGCCATTGTCTGCCACTTCACTTAATAGAGTCGCTGCACCCGCTGGCACTAAACCTAAGGTGTTAGCATCGCCTTGCGTTAAACTGAAACGGTCTGTCAGTTGCCAGCCATTATCAAACTCGACGTTCAAACTACCGCCAGAAACATGGCCCTTCCAGCCACGGCCATCACCGAGATCAATGGCCATTGCAGTGGGGTTATTGCCGGCATAAATAATGGCTTTACGGTTATTGGTGCCCAGTTGCGTAAACTCAGCATCCACTCCGGCAACATTCAGTGGCGTAGGTAAGTACCACGCGCCAGTATCGTCGGTTTGACGGGTGTAAATATTAAACTCGCCACGGTCAAACTCTTTAGTTAAGTTAATGGTAAACTGATGGCCACGTTCAGAGCTAAAACCGGCATCGCGGATCCCCGATGAACGCTTAACATAGCCGCCCACCATGTAATAAAGCTCGTCTGCTATTTCGCCACTTAATACACCGTCAATGCGGTTGAGGCCATAATCTGTGGTGGTGTATTTGAACGTCGCCTCGGTTTCAGAGCTGCCACGTTTAAGCTGGAAGTTAGTGGTAAGCCCTGGCTGGCCATTAGAAACAACCGGGTTAGGGCCGCCACGTAAGCCTTCCATCATGGCGATGGTTTCATCGAGACGAAAAATAGAAGTGTTTTCTAGAAATGACAGTGTTGGGGGCGGATAAATAGGGCTGCCTTGCAAGCTGACGGTTAAAAATGGCGCATCGCCACCACCGGGGAAACCCCGTACAAACACGTTCGCACCCGACTCACCACCTGAGCTCTCAACCCAGATACCAGGTACGGCTTTTAGCAAGTCGGCGGTGCTCTTTGGAGCTAACTTATCGATTTGCACGGCATCGATATTAGTCACGGCAAAGCTGGCATCGATTTTTGATACCCCCATACCTCCAGGTGTACCAGATACGATAATGGTCTCTACTTTGTCTTTTTTGTTGCTCGCTTGCTCGGCATTAGCTGAAACGCTGAGCGCCATGCTCACAGCAGCAGCGACCAAGCTAAAAGTGGTTGTTTTTATCACGGCAAAAGCCCTCTCGTTGTTGTCATACATTGCGTGGCCGGAAATAGCTAGTGGCTATTAAACCGACAATTCTTTATGCTGTTTTTTCTAAAATAGATGTTAATGCAAACGTTTGCAATGGTGTTGTATAAAAAACTGTCATAAAATTCTAAATTGGCTTGCCAACTGGGTTTAAAGGTGCGATATACTTAAATTCAGAGGCCTACAGTAATATCACTATTTTCATACAGTTACTGTTAGCGCACAGCATGTGATGTAATAAAGGTCAGCAATAATGGCAACAAAAAAACTTAACCTATCCGATTTGGCTCAGCTTGCTGGGGTGTCCGCTTCTACCGCATCACGTGCACTTAACGACAACCCTCTGATTAAAAAAGAAACCCGCGAGCGCATTCAAGCGCTAGCCAAACAGCACCACTTTAGCGTTAACGCAGCAGCAAGCCGGTTGCGAATGCAAAAAACCAAAGTCATTGCGGTGATAATTAATCTTGAAGCGGAAACCCAGCAATCGGTTGATGATCCGTTTTTGCTCAAGGTAGTGAGTGATATTAATCGCGCAGTGAACCGCAATGGCTATGAGTTATTGTTATCGAATTCGTTTATGGCCGGTGAAGATTGGCACGGCTACTTTATTTCTGGACGCCGAGCCGATGGCGTGATTGTTATAGGCCAAGGTAAAGAGCAAGCCAGAATCGAGCAAGCCGCAAAAGCCGGAACACCGATAGTGGTGTGGGGCGACCCTAAAACCTCAGCCAACTACCCCATAGTAGGCAGTGACAACTTTGTTGGTGGCTTAACGGCGACCGAGCACTTATTGGCACAAGGCGCGCGAAACCTGTTATTTATGGGCGACCCGGGTCACGCTGAGCTTGGTGAGCGTTACCGAGGCTTTTGTCAGGCCGTAGCTCATGCGACGGATGCGGTAAGTGCCAATATGGTGAAAATTGATATCACTTCAGACGCCGCTTATAGCAAAATCAATCAATTATTACGTGAACAAGGGTTGGTGTTTGATGGCATTTTTGCCTGCAGTGATATGGTGGCGTTAGGGGCATTAAAAGCGCTTAAAGAGCGCTATGTTAGTGTCCCCAACGACGTTCGTATTGTCGGTTTTGATGATATTGCTATGGCACAAATAAGCTTTCCTGCTTTGACAACGGTTAAGCAAGACACCGCTGCTGCGGCTGAGCTGTTAGTGGCTAAGTTACTACAACAATTGGCTGGTAAACACTGTGATTCGCAAGAGGTCGCTTCAACACTGATTGTCAGGCAGTCAAGCTAGTTTTATCCCGTATTTCCGCCCAGTGAATAGGGTGATGAGCGCCCTATACAGGATATAAGTTTCTATTTTTCCATTAATAACAAAGACCAATAAAAAAGAATTTGGTTTTTAATGCAAACGATTGCAAAAAGGCGCAAGTCTGTCTAGACTGAATAACATTCACTCTAGTTACGAGAATAATAATGAACCGAGCACGCATCATTCTCGCTATGGCAGCAAGTTACTTCCTCTTTGCTATTTTGCTCAATAGCGTGGGTACAGTAATTTTGCAATCGATTCATAGTTTTAATGTCAGTAAAGCGGAAGCGGCGACGCTAGAGGCGTTTAAAGATCTGCCCATCGCCATTGTGTCTTTCTTAGTGGCCTCCTTTATCCCTCGGGTGGGCTTTAAAATTGCCCTTACGCTGGTTTTAGTGCTGGTGAGCTTAGTGTGCGCGCTCACTCCGATTATTGCTGAGTTTTGGGTATTAAAGTTGGTTTTCGCTGCGGTTGGATCTGCGTTTGCGGTGGTTAAGGTATCGGTGTACGCCTTAGTGGGGCA
Organism: Pseudoalteromonas sp. UG3-2; assembly: GCF_037120705.1. Taxonomy (NCBI): domain Bacteria; kingdom Pseudomonadati; phylum Pseudomonadota; class Gammaproteobacteria; order Alteromonadales; family Pseudoalteromonadaceae; genus Pseudoalteromonas; species Pseudoalteromonas sp. UG3-2. Next base: position 301,586 of record NZ_JAWLJU010000002.1, read on the forward strand.
AGTAACCGAGGGCAGTAATCAGCACTCTAGCTTACTCAACTTCATTGAAGGCGTCTTTATGCTCGGGGTACTGGGTGGTTATTGGGTGTTTGCTGCTTTTATTGACACCAGCACCTTAGAGCCCAGTTGGTTACATGTCTATTTTGTTTTAGCTGTGCTCAGTGCTATCACGGCGTTTATTGTTTGGATCTCGCCTATCGCTAAGCCAGAGCGGCAACAAGTCACCGAATCGCCTCTGCAAGCGTTCTTATCCATGCTTAAGCTGGTGGCCAAGCCATTGGTGTTAGTCTTTGTTATTTCAGCATTTTTATACGTGCTCATTGAACAAAGCATTGGCACTTGGCTGCCAACGTTTAACAATGAAATTTTAGCGCTACCGGTGGATATTAGCGTACAAATCACCAGTGTTTTTGCTGCTTGCTTAGCGCTTGGGCGCCTAGGTGCAGGGGCAATATTAACCAAAGTGCATTGGTACATCGTATTAAATGTCTGCGTGTTTGCCATGGCGGCATTGGTGTTATTAACCTTACCCATGACTGAGCTGGTTGATCAAACGCCCATTCAGTCCCTCTTCGATGCCCCTTTAGTGGCGTTTCTAATGCCCCTAATAGGTTTATTTATGGCGCCTATTTATCCGGTTATTAATTCGGTGATGCTCAGCAGCTTGCCCACCACTCAACACGCCGCGATGACTGGACTAATTGTGGTGTTCTCGGCTCTAGGCGGCAGCACCGGCTCAATGATAACCGGGATCGTATTTGAACAATTCGGTGGACAGCAAGCGTTTTATGGTGCACTGGTGCCCATGGCTATCATTGTTGTGTGCTTGTTCTTTTTTAAAATTATGAGTGATTCAACCAAATTGGCACAGGATAAAGCCAATCTGCAACATGAAGTGAGTTAATCCTATGCAGTACCAATCGAGCTTTTATAGCAGCAAATTGTTTAAAGCGGTGCAACAAGCGGGCATTTTTGCCGATAGCAAAACCTTTGCAGACGCAGTCGCGAATAGTCCCGTTGATGAAATCGAAGCGCAATTTGCATTACAGCAACCTAAAGGACAGGATTTGCTTACGTTTGTGCAAGCACACTTTTCCTTTCAAGCGGCGACAGAGTTACAGGCGTTACCAAGATTGAGCAATGCAAAACAATACATCGCCGAGCTTTGGCAGCGCTTATCACGCCAGCCCAGTGTCACAACTAAAGGTTCGCTACTGCCATTACCACATCCATATGTAGTACCGGGTGGCCGCTTTAATGAAATTTACTATTGGGACAGCTATTTTACCGCGCTGGGCCTGATGGATGTTGGCCGCGAAGATTTAGTCGCCGGCATGCTCAATAACTTTATTAGCTTAATTGCGAGTTTTGGGCATGTGCCCAATGGTAATCGTGACTATTATCAGAGTCGTTCACAGCCGCCGGTCACCGCCTTGATGGTGGATTTGCTGTGGCAACAAATAAGTGAAGACGACGCTTGGTTAGAGACGGTTACGGATGCGTTAGAAAAAGAGTATGCTTTTTGGATGGCGGTTGATGACAAAGGAGCAGAGCAAGTAGCGCAGCGCCGAGTGGTTCACATGCCTTGTGGCGGGCGATTGAACCGTTATTGGGATCCGCTGCAGTTGCCAAGGCCGGAATCTTTTAAAGAAGACTTGGAGCTTGCGCAATCAGCGCCAAACCCTGACATCTTATATCAACACATTCGTGCTGCGTGTGAATCGGGGTGGGATTTTAGCAGCCGCTGGCTCGCCGATCCCCAAACCCTAAGTAGCATTCGCACCACGGACATTATTCCGGTTGATTTAAATGCCTTGATGTTATTGCTAGAACAACAACTTGAAAAGTGCTGGTCAAATCTGGCAAAGCCTCATCAAGCTAAGCACTATGGTAAACTGGCAGAAAAAAGACAGGCCTTGTTGCAACAGTATTTTTGGTGTGAACAGGGGGGCTGGTACTACGATCTTGAACTCAGTGATTATAGCCGTGCCAAGGTTTGCTCTTTGGCGGCAACAGCGGTGTTATTTGCCAAGGTACCGACCCCGCAGCAAGCACAAAAGATGGCTGCTAACATTGAGCGTCGGTTTCTTAAACAAGGCGGCTTAGTGACCACTTTAAACCACACCGAGCAACAATGGGATGCCCCTAATGGCTGGGCGCCACTGCAGTGGTTTGCCGTGGCAGGACTGGCACATTATGGCCAGACCAAGCTAGCAGAGGCCATTATGCGGGCTTGGCTGTACGCCGTTGAAACTGGCTTTGAGCACCATGGTTGCTTATTGGAGAAGTACAATGTTGAGCATCCAGAACAACGGGCAAGCGGTGGCGAGTATGTGGTACAACAAGGCTTTGGCTGGACTAATGGCGTAAGTAGTCGTTTTTACCACTTGCTAGAAAACGGTTTTGATACGCTTTCGGGCTAATATTAAACGCTTGTTTAAATGCCCGGCTAAATTGACTGGGGTGCTTAAACCCCAGTGCAAAACTCACCGCAGTGACTTGTATGCCTTGCTTTAGTTTTTGTTTGGCATGGTTTAATTTTCTTGCTTGTAGCCATTGCTGTGGCGTGGTATTGAAATAATGGCGAAACTGAGCAAAGAAACGACTGCGGCTCATACAGCTTAGTTTACAGAGTTTATCAACATCCAGCGGTTCCTCTAGGTGGCTTTCCATATAATTAAGTGCGTGATGCAGCCCGGATTTGTCTGGGCTTTGCTGTGCCACAGTCAATAGTAAGTCACGACTTTGTTGTTGCAGTAATCGGGCGATCAACTCTTCCATGGCGAGATCAATAAAGTAGCTGCGATTTGGATCATTTTCAATAAATAGATGCAGTAAACGGCTTAAACAGTGCTGTGTTTGCCAATTGTGCTCGGTGTGCACTAAGGTATCTTGATAATGGATTAAGTCATCATCGTGGCGCCTCATGCGCTCACTCACTTGCGCAATCTTATCGCGGCTGATTTCAATGGCAAGACAGCTAGTGGGGGATTGCAAAGACGCCTCTGGAAAGTCGATATACACAGCTTGTTGCGGAGCGAGTACAAAGCTTTGCTGGGGTAGAAAAGCTTGGTGATAATTGCAATCATCGACATGCATGACCTTTTTGCCACTTATCATGGCGCAGAATAACACTTCACTGGCGGCCAGTTTGACCCCATGACTTGGCTCATAGGTATCGTAAACACTGAGTTCAGCATCGGTTGCCGCAAAACTGACTTTATTTTCTACTAACCGTTCTACCTTGGCGCGTTTTTTAGCTAATTGCACTGTGCCTCTCCTTTTTTTGCAATTCGGACTCAGAGTTCAAATTTACATACCCATAGTTAAGTTTTTAAGAGGGAACTGGGCTAATGTCAACTGGATAAGGTGAATAAAAGTTAAACAGTGTATTTGGCTTTATTCAACAATAACGATAAAAACACGTTGCAGAGGTTACTATGATATACGCAGATCCGAACACCGATGGTGCCGTAGTTAATTTTAAGTCACAGTATGAAAACTTTATCGCGGGACAATGGCAACCGCCCGTGTCGGGAAATTACTTTGATAATATTAGCCCGGTTAATGGCAAAGCGTTTTGCAAAATTCCACGCTCAGATCATCAAGATATTGCATTAGCGCTGGATGCCGCCCATGAGGCGAAATCGGCTTGGGGAAAAACCAGTGTCACTGAGCGCAGTAATACGTTATTAAAAATTGCCGACAGAATTGACGCCAATCTTGAATACCTTGCCGTTGCTGAGACTTGGGACAATGGTAAGGCGGTGCGCGAGACACTGGCAGCTGATGTGCCATTGGCGGCGGACCATTTTCGTTACTTTGCCGGTTGCATCCGTGCCCAAGAGGGGGCGATTGGCGAGATTGATGAGACCACCGTCGCCTATCACTTTCATGAACCGCTAGGCGTGGTCGGGCAAATTATCCCATGGAACTTTCCCTTACTGATGGCAGCGTGGAAGCTCGCTCCAGCATTGGCTGCAGGCAATTGTGTGGTACTTAAGCCAGCTGAGCAAACTCCTGTATCTATCTTACTATTTATGGAGCTGATAGCGGATCTGCTGCCAGATGGTGTGGTTAATATTGTTAATGGCTTTGGCGCTGAAGCAGGCGAAGCGCTGGCAACCAGCGATAGAATCGCCAAAATTGCATTTACCGGTTCAACGCCAGTGGGCTCGAAAATTCTCGAGTGTGCGGCTAAAAACATCATTCCTTCCACGGTGGAGCTTGGCGGCAAGTCACCAAATATTTTCTTCAGTGACGTCATGCAAGCCGACGATGAGTATTTAAGTAAATGCATCGAAGGTGCGGTGTTAGCTTACTTTAACCAAGGTGAGGTATGCACTTGTCCGTCGCGTTTATTTGTGCAAGAAGACATTTATGACGACTTTATTGCCAAGGTAGTGGCTCGTACGCAGGCAATAAAACGGGGCAACCCATTAGATACTGACACCATGGTTGGGGCGCAGGCATCAAAAGCACAGTTCGATAAAATCTTGAGCTACATCGATATCGGTAAGCAAGAAGGAGCTGAGGTGTTGATTGGCGGAGGAGTGGAGCAACTGAGCGGCGATCATCAGGCAGGTTATTATATTCAACCGACCTTGCTAAAAGGCCACAATCAGATGCGCGTATTCCAAGAAGAAATTTTTGGTCCGGTGATCTCCTTGTCGACCTTTAAAGATGAGCAAGAAGCACTGGAGCTGGCTAACAGCTCTGAGTTTGGACTCGGTGCCGGAGTTTGGACCAGAGACATGAATCGCGCTTATCACTTTGGCCGCAATATTGAAGCGGGTAGGGTATGGACAAACTGTTACCACATGTACCCAGCGCACGCGGCGTTTGGTGGTTATAAAAAGTCAGGGATCGGTAGAGAAACCCATAAAAAAGCACTTGATCATTACCAGCAGACGAAAAACATGTTGGTAAGTTACAGTACCAGCCCTCTGGGTTTCTTTTAATATCGAACATAGGTGAGTAGGCTGTCGTCATTGTGAGTTGTGCAGTATGGCATTGGCGATAGCAATTCAACAATAAAAACCATAAGTAAGTGTGAAAAAATAGCCGTTTAGCCTATTGCGTGTAAGATATGTCTTACTTTATTGAGCGTTAAATATGTTTCTTTAAAAGAGACAGATTGACTTTTGACTAAATGAAACGACTTAGTGTGTTGATATATATAACTTTTTACTGGTTTTCTCGGCAGAGGGGTGGAACGGTTGGTGAATTATGTTTATTTAGCGCCGTGCAATGGCTTGTAGAGAGAATAAAAATCGCTAAAGTAGCAGACAACTAATCAAATAATATAGCAAACGGAGATGCTATGTTTAAATTCATTTCTTGGATTTTTTCCATTACCGCCTTTTCTCTGGCCGTTTTCTTCTTAACCCAGTCAAGCTATGGTCTGTTATTTACCATGATACTGGCGGGGCTGATTGCCTTACCCAAGCAAACTGCTGAAGTTCAGCCTTTAGGTGTTAGACTTCATGCCAAGCATCTTGTAAAAGAGCATAAAACATTGAGCTCCAAAGAAGTCATGAATTTTATTATTGCTTGCTCACTGGCCGGAGCTGGCTTGTTTATGCAATGGCATCACTTTGCTGTATAAGTTGGCAGGTGTATTGTTTACATTGTCCTCGACAGGTTCTGCTCCCGTCCATGAGTGCCGACTAAGTTATATCAATCAGCATTAAGACTTACTCAATTTGAGGCAGCAGACTTAACGTTAATGGCATTTAAAATTTCTTATTCACAGCAACAGAAGTGCCAAATCCTTGCCTTGAATAGGGCACTTTAATCAGCGAGTTGGTATTATTAACGCCTGCTCTAAAGCACTAATTTTATTTCTTATAAATATGGGTATTTGGAGTCTGGCTGCGAGACCCTCAAATGATCCTTATATTTCAAGTTTGTATAACCAGCTTTTTATATCAGCTCTATTTACAGCAGTCTTTTACCTTGGTAAAAAGCCACAGTAGAGAACACAGTTAAGCAAGTAAGCGTTTTCATAGTTGGGTAAGTTCACATGTTAGCGTAGTGTTAGTTTTATCCGTTTTGGGGTTAAATTGAAATATGGAGCAACACAAGGTGTCGGTGGAAGAAAGTAAAGAAACAAATAATGCAGTTGAACATACGGAAGATAACAAAGATAAAAATGAGACTGTAACTACTGAATTGAACTTTGAGTTATTGAAGCAATATGCTTGGCTTTCATCTGTGATAACAGGTGCTGTAGTTATCTTAATCCAACTCAAGGTAATTCAGTTCAATGCTGATTTTTATATCCCATTTATTTGCTTCGGGGCTTCTATTTTAATATCACTTTTTGGCCAAGAATTCATAGTTGACTCCTTACTTAAAGGGAAAACAATTTACTGTGTTTCTAATAAAGTTAAAATTTATCGTCACACCTCCATGTTTACCTTGTCTTTTGGTGTAGGAATGTTAGCAGCTAACCTTATAAAAGCACTCACTTAAAAATAAAACATTAATACAAAAAAATTCTTGGCTGAGCAAGTAAACCACTCTGTTTATCCGCACTCAGCTCTAAAATTTGTAATGGTAAAAGCATCTGGGTTCATATCATTGCATTTTGTTGTTTTGTAACTTAGCATAATCAATAAGTTTGTACCCGCTATGGGTTTTGCGTGCTCTTTGGTAAGTACGCGCAACTCAATCACCATACTGGAAGTGGAATTATGGAAAAATCAAAAAATAAATATACTGCTGGTTGCTTGGTGCTAGTTACTCTAGGCACCTTATTGAGCACGCAAAAACCACTATTTTATTTAGATATCATTATTTTAACTATCGCAGTAGTGTTTGGTCTAATTGGCTACAGCAAAGGCGAAGAATAAACATCCTACGAGTAATAATAAAAAGCCAGAAAGTGGCTCACAGAGCTTGGGCTTAAAAGCGCTGCCTTTTTGGTCATATTTATCCCATTTTCGGCATTACATAAGTAAGGAACAATTATGAAAATTGGAATTTTATCAATCGCCTTAATGGTCATGGCAAACTCTGCTCTAGCGGATTGTAAAGTGGCCCTGCAAAAAAGGTTAGAAAAAGACGTAGACCTTAGCTACCAGCAGTTTGATCAAACAAAAGATAGCGGTTTTAGGCTGCTAGAGCAGTCTGGTTGCTATGCTGAAGCTGCTACTTTGATAAAAAGTTACATTGCTCACAATAACTCAAAAGAAAGCTCATTGACTTGGCACTTGGCTCAAATGGAAGGGTTAGCGGGAAATTATCAACAAGCGATTTTTCAGGCAAAAAAAGTACTGAAGCCAAACGAAAACTTAAGTGAGTTTCCAATGTATTGGAATGACTTTGTGTTAGGAAACATTGCCTTTTGGTCAAAAGATAAAGACATGCTAAAAAAGCACATGGCTAATATTGAACAAGGAGTGAGCTTTAAACCTAACCAGATCAATTTAAATTACCTGAATCTACTCCTCACAAATTTCAACTCAAGCTATTTGCAAGCATTAAAGGGACGTGATGCTTAACAATCAGTTAGGTTAAAGACACAAAACAAGTGGTTTTTTAAATCCTAATTGAGTTGTAGGGCGTGTGAACTAGAAATGAAAAAGTAAAGCTTATAAATCACCTGTTGGTAGCTAAAAAACACAGTAAAAGCATCCTTTGCATGGGGTTTAAGCTTGCCAATAGCTTGGCTCTGTTTAACAATGCTACTTCTAGATTAAAATCATAATAAAACTCGAGCGTTGCAAAGTCGCCTCTGCGATGAGCTCAGTAGTGGTGATTGATTTACTTTTTATATTTTTGTTTTTAAAGGTTAATTTGTTTAATGTGTGAGCTACTAGGGATGTCAGCAAACGTCCCCACCGATATTTGTTTTAGCTTTTCTGGCTTGTTAGAGCGCGGTGGCAACACCGGTCCCCATAAAGATGGCTGGGGGATCACGTTTTATGAGGGCAAAGGCTGTCGTACCTTCAAAGATCCTGAGCCCAGTTGTCAGTCAGAAATCGCGAAACTGGTTAAGGCGTATCCCATTAAGAGCGTGTCGGTGATAAGCCATATTCGCCAGGGCAATCGTGGCCGCACCTGCCTAGAGAACACTCACCCATTTACACGTGAGCTGTGGGGACGTGAGATTACCTATGCTCACAATGGCCAGCTTTCTGATTATAAAGACCTTAAAAGCGAGTTTTATCGCCCCGTAGGTAATACCGATAGCGAATTGGCGTTTTGTTGGATTTTAGACAAGGTGAGAGAAAAGTACCCAAGCCGGCCAAAAAATATGGTCTCGGTGTTTCGCTATATTGCTAAGCTTGCCCACACCCTACGTGCCAAAGGGGTGTTTAATATGCTGATCACCGATGGTATTTATGTGCTTGCTTACTGCACCAATAACCTACATTGGATCACCAGACGTGCGCCTTTTGGTAAGGCAACGTTAATCGATGCCGATATGGTGGTGGATTTTCAGCAGGAAACAACGCCAGATGATGTGGTTACCGTCATCGCTACTCGGCCACTAACCAACGACGAGCAATGGCAAAAGCTCGAGCCCGGTGAATTTGCTTTGTTTAAACTAGGTGAAAAAGTATAACGTTATTACCATGACAAGGTTGCTTAGCCAATCATAACCTTGTCATGAACTGTTACTTAGCTGTGGTTTTGCTATCTGGTTGATAGTGTTTTAATTCTATTTGAAACTGTTCCATACCATCTTTGCCCTTAAACATTTTTACCAGCATGTGGTTATATTCAGGAGCAAACCAAGCAATGGCTTGGCGGTCACTATCATCGTAAAGACGTTTTACTTTGATGGTGTTGATATTGCCAAAAGGCAGCGTGATCATCTCTTCACCAACCACGGCAAAGTCATAACTGCGTTGGTTGCCTTTTTTATCAATAATGGGGTAGCTAAACTTCCGCTTGCCAGCCATTAAGTCATGTCTTAACTGCACCTGATAGCTTAAATGATCTTGTTGCTGAGCTAACCACTTTACATCTAAAGGGTACTTTTGTTGGTTGGAATGTATGGTTTTATCTTCGCGATTAAACTTAACGCGATAATCCCTGTCTGGACCTGTGCCCTCACGTTTCATACTGTAGTGGAGCGGTTGTACTTGGTCATTGTGCACTTCAAAAAGTGACTCTTCGGTGCGAACGTCGGAGAAAATCATCCACTCAATGTCACTTTTATAGCGAACGGTGTAAGTGTTTTCAGCGACTTTACTCAGCTGTCGAGTGGCTTCGCCATGGACTTCGCCTTTACGTGAGACTTGATATTCAGCGTAATACTCGCTTAAAGGAGTCGCGATTGCTGAGCAGGAAAGGAGAGCGCTAATACCAACTAGCACAGCGCTCATTTTTTTATAGTTCTGGGTACGGCGCGCCTTCAAGTGGTAAGGTTTTGTTATCAAAAACAGCATAATCTGCTTCCATTTTTAGTCTTTGTTCACTGAACCATTTGACCACCAAAGGATAGAGTTTGTGTTCTTGCATATGCACACGTTTTGCTAGCGACTCTGCCGTATCGTCAGGGAGGATTGGTACTCTGGCTTGGCATACCACAGGACCGCCATCTAACTCCTCTGTAACAAAGTGAACGCTAACACCATGTTCGGCATCGTTGGCATCGATGGCTCTTTGGTGGGTGTTCAGCCCTTGATACTTAGGCAACAAAGAAGGGTGAATGTTCAACATTTTTCCCTTAAATTTTTGCACTAAGCTAGGAGTTAGAATACGCATAAATCCAGCTAATACAACTAAATCCGGCGTAAAGTCTGAGATCAGTTGACCAAGCGCAACATCGTACTCTTCTCGACTTGCAAACTGCTTATGGTCGAGCACTTGGGTTGCTATCCCCGCATGTTTTGCTCGAGTTAAGCCATAGGCATCCGCTTTATTACTGATCACCGCAGCCACTTCGGCATTGATGTAACCCGACTGGCAAGCGTCCATAATTGCTTGCAGGTTAGAGCCGCTGCCAGAGATCAGTACCACTAGGCGAGTTGGTGCCATTACTTGGCACCACCTACGATCTCTACTTGCTCTTCACCACTGACGGCAGCTTGAATTTCACCAATGTGCCACGCATTTTCGCCTTGCGCTTGGAGAATTTCTAAGCTTTTCTCAAGCTTATCTGCAGGTACCACCAACACCATACCAACACCACAGTTAAAGGTGCGATACATTTCATGGGTAGCAATGTTGCCGTTTTCTTGTAGCCAGTTGAAAATGGCTGGCCATTGCCAGCTGTCGCCTTTAATAACGGCTTTGGCTGACTCTGGTAATACGCGCGGAATGTTTTCCCAAAAGCCACCACCGGTGATGTGCGACAGGGCGTGTACATCCACTTCTTTTAATAACGCTAAAATTTGTTTTACGTAAATGCGGGTTGGCTCAAGTAAATGCTCGCCAAGGGTTTTACCTTCAAATTGTGCATTGGTATCAGCACCAGACACCTCAAGCACTTTACGGATCAATGAATAGCCATTTGAGTGCGGGCCGCTAGAGCCAAGCGCGATAAGTTGATCGCCTGTCGCAACTTTACTGCCATCAATGATTTTTGACTTTTCTACTACGCCAGTGCAAAAACCAGCCATGTCATAGTCATCGCCTTCATACATGCCAGGCATTTCTGCTGTTTCACCACCGATAAGTGCACAGCCAGACAGTTCACAGCCTTTACCAATACCCGTTACAACATCTGCAGCAACATCTACATCAAGCTTGCCTGTGGCGTAGTAATCAAGGAAAAATAGGGGTTCAGCACCTTGCACGATAAGATCGTTAACACACATGGCAACGAGGTCGATACCGACGGTATCGTGTTTTTTCAAATCGATTGCCAAACGCAGCTTGGTCCCCACGCCATCAGTGCCGGCAACCAAAACAGGCTCTTTATATCCAGTTGGAAGTTCACATAGGGCACCAAAACCACCGATGCCACCCATTACTTCTGGACGACGAGTTTTCTTTACTACGCCTTTAATTCTGTCGACAAGTGCGTTGCCCGCATCAATATCAACGCCAGCGTCTTTATAACTAAGAGACTGTTTTTGTTCGCTCACAGGTTTTCCTCTAAAAGTTGCTAGATAGATTTGCTTAGAAACGCCGATATTTTACAACAATTGCTCCCTAGCGGCTAGCGACTTTACAACAAAGAGCTGGGTTATTGGTCATTAGTCCTCGATTTTACTGTCAAGATAAGTTAAGCGGCAGTGTATACATTACCGTGGGCGCTGTTGAGGTAGATCAAAGTCGTCGCCGCAGTTAGGCGTAGTATGAATTTGCGACCTGACCAAGCGCTGTTTAGGTTAGGTCGATTTGCTATCACTTAACTCGACTTGATGGACGAATAAAATGAACATTGAACGCCATAGCCTAGCTAAAGAACTGCCAGAATTTAAAAATCAAATTCATGAACTGAAAATGTCAGATAACCACTTTTCAAAGTTGTTTAAAGATTACCACGATATTGATAATGCCGTTATTCGCATTGAAGATGGGGTGGAACACGCTTCAGATGAACACCTAGAGTCATTGAAAAAACAACGTTTGTGGTTGAAAGATCAGTTATATAGCCTGCTAAAAGCAGCAAAGTAAAACTGAGTGGCAAGGGGCTTAGTTGCTAAGCTCCTAGCTTAGGAATATTCCGGAAGCTGCTCTGGTTCTACTTTAACGTACAGAGACTCATATTTTTAACTATACTCAAAGCATCATTCACCTTTACAGTACCGCTTTGATCGCATTATTACTTGTCATAGCGGGTTGCGTCATCATGCTTCTCGCTTTTAAACCCGCAGCGCATATTTGCCGCTTAACAGCCTCAGCTGGGTGGCGATTGTTGCTGGTATTAATGACGCTGTTTGTCATCGGCTACGCCAGTTTTGCGCTGTTGTTGTACCAAAGCGGCGCGGCAAGCGTTGCCGAGCAGGGTTTAAGTCTGATTTTATTCCTCGGCTCCATTTTTGTTTACGTTGTTAATCAGCTGAGTTTAACCAGCCTCTATGAGCTTAACGAATCGGTCACCTTAGCCAAGTACAATGCCGAACATGACTTTTTAACCGACCTGGAAAACCGCCAGCGCTGTATTTTGGCAATTAACGAACATATTCGCCAGCAGCATGACTTTAGTATATTACTGGTGGACCTCAATAACTTTAAGCAGATAAACGACACCAAAGGGCACTTTTTTGGTGATAAATTATTGATTTCACTTGCTGAGCGCATGACTGCGGCGCTATTACCAGGCAATCAACTGTATCGCATTGGTGGTGACGAGTTTATCATTGTATTACAAGCCCCAGACGTTAATGGCATTTATGCGCAAAATAATGCCCTGCTCAGTGAGCTGCACAGCGGCATAGACGTAGAGGGCGTAACATTGGATATCACCTATAGCGCCGGCGCCAGTTTGTGTTTACAACAGCAGCAACAAGATGTCTTTGAGCTGTTAAAACAAGCCGACATAGCCATGTACTCAGCCAAACACAGTGCCCAGAGTATTGTGATCTTTGATGAAGAGCTACACGAGGGCATGGAAGCCGAGTTTCAGCTACTGGCGGATCTGAAAGTAGCCCTGTCAAGGTGCGAGCTTACCTTGCATTATCAACCCATTATAGCCAGCCAAAGTGGCGATATTTATGGTGTTGAAGCCTTACTTCGTTGGCCACAAAGCGACGGCAGTATGCTGTTGCCTGAGCAGTTTATCGCCGTGGCCGAGAAAAATAACTTAACTCGGCAGTTAAGTGCCTGGGTGATTAACCGCGTATTTCAAGACTTAGCAATTTTACTGGAATGCGTACCGAGCCTTAGCTTGCACGTGAATTTATCGAGCCAAGGCATTGCTGAGCAAAACCTAATTAATATGTTGGCGATGCAACTTGATAATCATCAGGTGGATGCCAATTGCATTGTTTTCGAACTCACAGAAAGTACCGTGATGGAAGAGGCACACAAAGCCCGCAGCTTAATAGAAACGCTCATTGATATGGGCTTTAGGGTGAGCATTGATGACTTTGGTACCGGCTTTTCCTCTTTTTCTATTTTAAAAGCATTGCCCATTTCGCAAATAAAAATTGATGGCTCTTTTGTGCGTCTGAGCCATCAAAGCGAAAAAGATCAGGCAATCGTAGAAACCAGCATGTTTTTGGCGAAAAAACTCGGTTGCAGTATCGTGGCTGTCGGGGTAGAAAGCGACGCTTGCTTGCGCTACCTAAACCAACTTGATTGCCCCTTGGTACAGGGCTTTCACATTTGCGAGCCACTCAGCTTATCGGAAACGGTGCAGTGGATGAACTCGCAAAAAATGGTCAAAGGGGCGATGAAGCGCCTCGATGGTTAAAAAGTTAACCGCGGCTTCGGTGGTTGAAAACCATACATGGATTCAAACCCCGGTATTTGGGTTTCCCAAATTGGGGTTCCTTCGCCAATGTAATCACGAAAGGCATCGAGGAACAAACGCGTTCTTACCGGCAAGTCTCGGTGGGGATAAAGTGCGTACATGGCAGCGTAATCGACTAACTTAACATCCGTCAGTAGGGGCTGGAGTAACCCCTGCTGAATTTCTTTGCCGACCAGAAAAGCCGGTACCACAATATAACAGGTACCAGATAACACGCTTTCTAATAAACTGTCGCCATCATTGGTGCGGAAAATGCTTTTTACGGCCACTTGCTGCTCAACATCGTGCTCATCGAGGTAGTTAATATTAGTAAAGCGTAATGCATCACTGGCGTAGGTCGCCGCAGGAAGCTGACTGAGCTCCTCGATGGTGGTAGGGGTACCATGGTTTTGTAAAAAGCTAGGGCTGGCTAAGATCAACAAGCGGTTGCGTGCTATCTTGCGGGCTATAAGCGATGAATCTTTTGGCTCACCAACGCGAAAGGCCAGATCGAACCCTTCACTAATGACATCCACTAAGCGGTCTTCAAGTCTCAGTTCCACTTCGACATGGGGAAAGCGTTTTTGAAACGCGTTGAGCACCGGTTGTACATAGCGGCGACCCACCACAGTGGAGCTGGCTATTTTCAGCAGGCCTTTGGGCTCGGTGTGGTAGTTTTGCGCAATACGTTGGGTATCATTTAACAGCAGCCGTAATTCTTGTGCCTTTTTTACCATTTCAGCACCGGCTGAAGTCAATGAAAAGGAGCGGGTAGTGCGGTTCATTAAACGTACCCCCAACTCATCTTCGAGCTTGGTCATTTGCTTGGAAATCACCGAGCGATCAATATTACGAAGCTGCGCCGCACTGGCAAATGAGCCACGCTCGACGACGTCCAAAAATATTAATAAACGGCTGCTAATGTCCATAAAATGTCTAAACTGTACTAAACTGATGCCATTGTGACACTAAACAAATGAGATTGCGAGGGTGATATTTGCATTAATGCTGTTGTCGCAATATGCTAACGGTGGTTTAATAAATTACATCAGTTTAGAGCTGGTGAACAAATTTTACAGTGAAATAAAAGGCAAAACATGAAAGCAGTGCAGTTCAATCGCAGCAATGGTATTTCGTTTCAGCAAGCTGAAATCGCCTCGCCTCAGCTTAATGACGATCATGTTTTAGTGAAAGTTGAGCAAGTAGGTCTCAGCTTCATTGATGCCAAAATTGCCAACAACCATGATATCGCTTTGGCCGATAAGGTGTTTGGTGTCGACGCCGTCGGTCGGGTGGAAAAGTCTTGTAAAACAGGGTTTCCTGAGCGTAGCTCTCGGGTGTTTTGGCATGGTGATATCACCTCTGCTGGTGTTATGAGCGAATACGTGTCAGTACCAAGTCATGCGCTTACGGTGCTGCCGCCAAAGGTCGACACCGCCATGGCAGCAGCGACCTTAGCGCCGGCTATGTCTGCCTTCATTGCCTTATTCAAGTTACAACTGAATAGCGGTGATACCATCATGGTGGAGTCAGCGCATCTGCCTGTTGGGCAAATGGCACTGCAATTTGCAAAGCAACAAGGCATTACCGTGGTTGCCAGCACCACTCCGGAGCAACAGAAATTAGTGCGCTCACTCGGAGCTGACGCGGTATACACCGCTACTGAGTTCAGCGGTTTGGCCGACTTTTTATCGCAACAGCTGGGTATTCGGGAGCTGGATGGCGTTATCGATTTAACTGCTCAGCATACCGAGGCACTGATCAACCAGCTCGTTTTTTGCGGCCGAGTCAGCTGTGTCGGTGGCCTGCCAAGTATTCAACAAACCACGTTAATGGCCAAGGCCCCGAACATCGGCATTGTCTCGCTCTGTGGCAGTTGGCTTTCCAATAGTATTTGTGCCCAGCAACGCATGGCATTTGTTGGCGATGCCTTAGCTGAGAAGCTATCGCAGGGCGAGATCACCTTACCTAACCACAGTAAAATTCAACCCAACCATACGGAACTGGTAACGGCCTTAGCGCAGCTTGCTCAGCCTGACAACGATCGTTTCTTTTCCGTATCACTCAATTTCTAGCTACATTCCCGGCCCAACCATAGAATCCCCAACAATCTTGGCATTTAGGCGCTTTCAAGCGATATAAATTGAAACACTTTTTGACACTTTCTAATTGCTAAAGCGCCTATAATGGCGGCGTTTATTCATGGGTAGTTAAAGCACTATCCAGCAGAATCAACGGCATCATTACCTGAATACACAGTAATGGTGTGTTTTTGGCACCAATATGTTTCTAATTGATATGTTTATTTGCACGGGTCAAATTGGATAGACTTGTGTCTAAGGTTTAATAAGGATTAAACGATGAAAAAGTTACTTGTTATTTTCAGTTTTTTGCTTTTTTCGGGCTTAGCCGTAGCGCAACAGACGCCTTATGCATTGATTAACCAAGTGGGTGAGCAACTATTTGCTGATATCAAAACGGTCAATAGCCAAGGCAAAGCAACTGAATCACAAATGAAAGGGATCGTGCGCAGTCGTTTGATGCCGCATATTGACGTTAAGTTTGTGTCTTTCAAATTACTGGGTAAACACATTAAAGGTTTAAAGCGCAGTGAAGCTGTGGATTTTATCAGTGCCGTAGATGAGTATCTGGTGTCTACCTATGCCAACGCCCTATTGCAGTACAAGGGGCAAGAAGTGTTGTTTGAAGAACTTCCGCTGTCTTCTGATTCCGACTTTGCCACTGTTAAAGTGTTGATAAAAGAGCCGTCAGGCCCTGACATCGACATGCATTTTAAGTTTAGGCAGAGCAAAAATGGTGATTGGAAAGTCTACGATATGGTTGCTGAGGGCATTTCATTACTCAGTGCCAAGCAAAAAGAAATCACCATGCGAATTTCTGAAGTAGGTCTTGCTAAGGTAACTCAAGAGTTAAAAAGCAAAGCCTAATTGACAAATTTACTTCCCCCGACTTTGAAGTAACCAAAAGAGCACATCATTATTGAGTGCTCTTTTTTTTGCTATTTATACTTGATTGACCAATGGCTGACCTTGTGCGATTGCGGCGAGGTTTTCGCACGTGACCGTGGCGATTTGCTTTAACGCTTCTTTGGTAAAAAAGCCTTGATGTCCGGTAATTAGGACGTTCGGAAAACTGACTAAGCGAGAAAACACATCGTCTTGAATTATTTCTTCACTGCGGTTTTTAAAGAACAACTCAGATTCTTGCTCGTAAACATCCAAGCCTAAATACCCCAATTGTTTTGACTTTAAGGCGTTAATGCAAGCCTTACTGTCTAATAACGCGCCACGGCTGGTGTTAATTAACATGGCACCGGGTTTCATTTGGGCAAAGGCCTCCGCGTCGATAATATGATGGGTATGTTCGTTTAACGGGCAGTGCAGGCTGATGATATCCGCTTGTGCTAGCAGGATCTCCAGTGACACTAAGGTATAGGGGCCTTCACCAGTATTTGGGTCGTACACCAGCACGTTGGCGCCAAAACCATTGAGGATACGCACCAGCGCTTGACCAATTTTACCACAGCCGATGATCCCAACCGTTTTATTATGCAGGTTGAAACCTAACAAGCCATTTAAGTCAAAATTGTCCTCGCGAACGCGGTTGTAGGCTTTGTGCGTTTTACGACTCAAGGTAAGCATTAAGGCAATACAATGCTCTGCGACAGCTTCTGGGCTGTAGGCGGGGACGCGAACCACGGCAATGCCGTGTTGTTGTGCCGCTTTAATGTCAACATTATTAAAGCCTGCACAACGTAAAGCAATGGTTTTCACCTCTAGCTTGGCAAGCTCAGCAATAACCTTGGCATTGATGTCATCGTTAACAAAGACACACACCGCATCATAACCTTGGCATAATTGTACGGTGTTTTCGTTAAGCGATTCAGCGATAAAGCTAAATTCTAAGGCGGCAATGCCGTGCGCGGCTTGCTGGAAAAAGGGCACTTCATAGTTTTGCGAGCTGAACAGGGCGACTTTCATTTTTTAAATGACTCTCTATCACAGGTTTTAACGTTTCAGGTTTCGTTCTAGGGGCATAACGTGATACTAACATGCCCTCAGAGTTTATTAGAAACTTAGTGAAATTCCACTTTATTGCTCGGTTTTGGGCGATCCCTCGGGTGTGTGATTTGAGAAAATTAAACAATGGGTGAGCGTCGGGTCCATTGACTTGTGTTTTAGTGCATATTTTAAAGCTCAGATTAAAATGAGTAGAGTAAAACTCTTTGAGCATTTCATCTTCCAATGGCTCATTGCGGCCAAACTGGTTGCAAGGAAATGCGAGGATCTCAAAGCCAAAGGGTTGGTACTTCTGATACAGCTTTTCCAGTGCTGATAATTGCGGTGCAAAACTACATTTACTGGCAATATTAACGATTAAAATAGGCTTGCCAGCTAAAGATTGTAATGGCAAGACCTGACCGTCGATGAGTTGTGCACTAAAACGATAAATATTTTCCATCCTTTCAGGCTCCGTGTGTAATATTCATGTTATTCGAGAACTGAGCCGTGTTTTTCATTTGCTATGATTGCTGGGCTCGGGTATAAAAACTCCATTCTTAATAAGATAACAAGCAAATAGGACAGTTTTATGTCAATCAAAGTCGCATTTTTAGGTTTAGGGGTAATGGGCTACCCAATGGCAGGCCATTTACACCAAGCTGGCCATCAAGTAACCGTGTATAACCGCACGACAGCGAAAGCCCAACAGTGGCTAAAAGAGTACTCAGGGAAATTGGCAACGACGCCAAAAGAGGCCGTGGCTGACTGCGACTTTGTGTTTATGTGTGTCGGCAACGATGATGATTTACGCTCTGTGGTGTATGGCGAGCAAGGTGTTCTAGCTGGCATGAAAGCAGGTGCAATTTTGGTTGATCACACCACAACGTCGGCCAAAGTAGCGCGAGAAATACACCAGTGCGCACAACAGCTGGCGGTCAGCTTTATTGATGCTCCAGTGTCGGGCGGGCAGGCAGGTGCGGAAAATGGCGTGCTTACGGTGATGGCTGGTGGTGACCAAGAAGCCTTCGCCAAAGCGCAACCCGTGATGGCCGCTTATGCCCAGTTTAGCCAACTTTTAGGTGATGTTGGCTCAGGTCAGTTATGTAAAATGGTCAACCAAATTTGCATAGCTGGGGTGGTGCAGGGCCTGGCTGAAGGCTTACACTTTGCCAAAAACGCCGGTCTAGATGGCGAAAAAGTCGTTGAAACCATTGCTAAAGGTGCGGCAGGCTCATGGCAAATGGAAAACCGCCACAAAACCATGTTGGCAGGGGAGTATGAGTTTGGTTTTGCCGTGGATTGGATGCGTAAAGATTTAGGGATCGCATTGGATGAAGCGCGCTCTAATGGCTCAAATTTGGCCCTTACGGCGATGGTGGACCAATACTATGCCGATGTGCAAGCCTTAGGTGGTAACCGTTATGATACGTCTAGCCTATTGGCAAGACTAGACGCCATTCATGAAAAGAAAAGGTAATTTTAGCCTAGAGATTAGGTTGCTACGTTAACAATATAGGTTTCATATAGCGCCGGTAAATGTTGCAGGATAGTCTCTTTCCCTGCAACATCGCTGCGTTCTAGCGTGGTGGCAATGGCCGCTATGCTTTGCTCTGGCGCCAATGAGTCGGCAACCGCGCGATGACTAATATGCCACGGCTCTGCGGCTACGCCACCGCGGTAACGGTCATAGGGGCGGTAAAAGCCAAAGTCAGCTAAATGTTCATTTAACCAGTCATTAAACTCGGCCAAATAGCCGCCAGCTTCATACTCCCAAGGCTCAAGTTGCAAGCGCTGTCCTGCGGGAATAAGGTTGCGAGCGTAGACATCAAGGTCACTACCAAAATGATGGCGGCTGCCTCCTGGTAGCGCCGAGAACAGCATAATGGCGTGAACTTTCTCTAACTCAGAAAGCGCACTGAGGTCCACTTGCTGCTGAGCTTGGTCATATACCGCTCGGTGGCCATGAAACTTGTTGTTCCAAATGGCTTTTTGGCGCCAAAAGCTGCGGTACGCTGAGGCAATAGCAAAATCAAAACCTGCTGCCTTCGCGGCACTGCTAAGGGCACTAAGATCAGCAACAATATGCCGATGGACGTACTGTTTGGTAAATGCAACGAGCGCTGACTCATTGACACCACAGGCGATACATGCCGATGTTGAAAGGGCATAATTAGCCAAGAAGCTGCTCCAAAATTCGTTCATAAATAAGCGCTAACTGCTCTAGGTCGTCACAACTGACGCACTCATCTACTTGATGAATAGTGGCATTGATTGGGCCTAACTCAATCACCTTACACCCGGTTTGTGCAATAAAGCGACCATCAGAGGTGCCACCGGATGTTTCCGGTGTACAAGTTAACCCAGTGACGTCTTTGATTGCTTCAAGGGTGACGTCGAGTAACGGCCC
Source organism: Pseudoalteromonas sp. UG3-2 (assembly GCF_037120705.1). Classification (NCBI taxonomy): domain Bacteria; kingdom Pseudomonadati; phylum Pseudomonadota; class Gammaproteobacteria; order Alteromonadales; family Pseudoalteromonadaceae; genus Pseudoalteromonas; species Pseudoalteromonas sp. UG3-2. The sequence continues at coordinate 321,378 of NZ_JAWLJU010000002.1, forward strand.
CGGCTCGGTTAAAAAGGGCTGACCATTGACTATCCAATCTAGCTCATAACACAGCTGATGTTGGTTAAGGATATCCACTACGCGTTGTTGCAGCTGCTCGGCGGTCACCTCGGTGCTAAAGCGGAAATTAAACTGGATCTCTAGCTCGCCAGGAATAACATTACCAGCACCGGTACCACCATTAATGTTTGACACTTGAAAGCTGGTTGCGGGGAAAAACGCATTGCCCTCATCCCAATGAGTTTGACTGAGCTCGGCCAAAGCCGGTGCAGCAAGATGGATGGGGTTGATTGCTAGGTGCGGATAGGCAACATGGCCTTGCTTGCCTAACACTTTTAAATGGCCAGTTAACGAGCCTCGGCGGCCATTTTTGACCACGTCACCGAGTTTATCACGGGAAGAAGGTTCACCCACTAAGCACATATCAATCTTTTCGTGTCGCGCTTCGAGGAGATCCACCACCTTTGTGGTGCCATTAATAAACGGGCCTTCTTCATCTGACGTGATTAAAAAAGAGAGAGAGCCCTTGTGATCTGGGTGCTTTTGTATAAAGCGCTCTGTGGCAACCACCATGGCAGCGAGCGAGCCTTTCATGTCGGCAGCACCACGACCGTGTAACATACCGTCTTTTATCGTGGCTGCAAAAGGAGGGTGCTGCCAACGGGCGGTATCACCTACCGGCACAACGTCGGTGTGACCAGCAAAACAAAAATGTGGCCCTTGAGTCCCTTTACGTGCCCAAGTATTGAGGGTATCAACAAAAAAATGCTCTTCAATGGTAAAGCCTAAGCGGCTTAACCGTTCATTGATCAGGGCTTGGCAACCGGCATCTTCAGGGGTGATGGAAGCGCGTTGTATTAATGCCTGGGCTAACGCGATGACCTCACTCATAATGCCAATATCTCATCGTATTGTGGCGCTTTATAGCCCAAGTGATATTGGCCTTGATGACATAAAATAGGCCGCTTTATCATTGCTGGAGCTGCTAACATATGCGCTTTTGCCGTGTCGGCGTTGAGGTTTTGTTTGTCTTCGTCAGACAGCGCACGGTAGGTTGTTCCGCGCTTATTGAGGACATTTTCCCAGCCGAGTTGATCAATAAAGGTTTGCAATAATTCGGCATCTAAACCGTCTTTGCGATAGTCGTGAAAAGTAAACTCAACATTGTGTTGTTGTAGGTGTTTTTTGGCTTTTTTAATGGTATCGCAGTTGCTGATCCCGTACATAATTGTGGTCATAAAGCACATGCCCTTGCTATGGTAATTATCGGCTCTTTCGCCGCAGTGACTTGTTTTAATGGATAATAACATGCTCCCAGTTTTTGTGCATTGAGCAGCACAATGGCACCTACGCATTTGGCTTCTTGCAGTGGCACATCATAAAAACATAAGGGCTCAGCTAGGCGTATTTGAGTTTTGCCAAAACTGTTGGCTTTGAGTAACTCGGGCTTGGTGAACTCACTGCTTAATGCCAAACTCAGAAGCATTTTTAAGCCATTACTGGCGGTGATAAGGTATTCGCAGCTGTCTTTTCTAATCTGCTCAAGGGTGCCATTACAAGGTGATAGCAGCAGTGGCACGTTCATCTTAACGCACACGCCAGCACCTAACATGCCAGTCGCAATGGCCGCATTAGGGTGTGCTGCCAGCGGCAAAACTTTTCCCGAAAACGGGCTCGGAATGTGCGCTATGGGGTTAGCTATTTGGGTGATTGGACGATAATTAATTGCCGGACTCAGTGCTATCAAAGTAGTAAATATCCATCTTTTTTGAGGGCATTCATAGCGGCTTGTATTTGGCTTTCTTTTACCAAAATATAGTCTGTGTCGTAGGTCGACAAGGTAAAAATAGAGACGTTGGCTTTAGCCAAGACGCCGGAAATATTCGCCATGATCCCAGTTAAAGAAAAGCCTAATGGCCCGAGTACCTCAAGTGCTCGCCAGTGACTTTCTGCTGCCAAACTATCGACATTGATATCAGAACTACACACGATAGACAGCTCGTCTTCGGTTTTCGCTATAAAGTACAGTTCGCTGCGCAATACGGCCTGTGGAACTGTGGCATCACAATCCAAGCTGTGAATAGTAAATTCTTGTTCTAGCAGTTGTAATGTTTGCTTTGACATCACCTTCCCTTTTCAAACCAGCTATGATTATCAGTGTATTTTCGGCTGTTTAGCTTAATTATAGTATAGCGAAGTGGGGGTAAAGACCAGCGAAAATCAAGGGCAATTGGCGCGGTGGCAGCGGTTACTTAAGCCAGGCAGTGACCCTGCCTGGCTTAAGTGATTTACTCAACGATTTGAGTGGCTTGAATTGCGGTTAAGGCTATGGTGTAGACAATATCATCCACTAACGCGCCACGACTTAAGTCATTTACAGGTTTTCTCATGCCTTGCAGCATCGGACCTATGCTGATTAAGTCGGCACTGCGCTGCACGGCCTTGTAAGTGGTATTACCGGTGTTCAGATCTGGGAAGACAAACACAGTGGCTTTACCCGCTACTTTACTGTTTGGTGCCTTCTTGCGAGCAACATTTTCCATGATTGCGGCGTCGTATTGCAATGGACCATCAATGTCGAGATCCGGTCGTTTTTGCTGCGCAATTTCGGTGGCGGCTCGCACTTTTTCTACGTCGGCGCCTTGCCCCGAAGTACCCGTGCTGTAGCTTATCATCGCCACTCGCGGCTCAATGCCAAACGCCGCCGCTGAATCCGCCGACTGAATGGCAATATCCGCCAGTTGCTCCGCCGTTGGGTCTGGGTTAATGGCACAGTCACCATAAACCAACACCTGATCTGGCAACAACATGAAAAACACTGAGCTCACTAACGAAGCGCCGGGCGCCGTTTTGATCAACTGCAATGGAGGGCGAATGGTATTGGCAGTGGTATTAACGGCACCAGACACCAGGCCGTCTACCTGACCTTGTGCCAGCATCATAGTACCTAAGACCACATTGTCTTGTAATTGCTCTTCGGCAACCACTTCGGTTAAGCCTTTGCCTTTTCGCAACTCCACCATAGGTGCAATGTATTTATTCACTTCCTGCTCTGGCGATAAGATGGTGACGTTTTCATTGAGCTCAACCCCTTGCTGCGCAGCGATCCGCTCGATTTCTTCGCGATCACCTAACAACACGGTTTTGGCGATGTTACGTTCACCACAAATGGCTGCCGCTTTAATGGTTCGCGGTTCGTTGCCTTCAGGTAAAACAATGGTTTTTTGTGCTTTACGAGCCAGATCCGTTAACAAGAAGCGAAACGCTGGCGGCGATAATTTACGCGTTTTCGCCACGCCTTGCGCTAGCGTTTCTAACCATTCACTGTCGATGTGTGAGGCGTTATGCAGCTTTACTTTCTCTATGCGCTGCTCATCGTCACTGGGCACTTCCATATTAAAGTTATGCAGCAATAATGAGGTGCGCCAGGTATCAGCATCGGTGGCAAGGATTGGTAAGCCAGTGGCCATAGCTTGCTCACATAAGGTCATGATTTTTTCTTCTGGGCGGAAGCCGCCGGTGAGCAAAATGGCACCAATTTTAGTGCCGTTCATGGCGGATAAGCAGGCTGCAACGAGAATATCCGAGCGATCCCCTGGAGTCACTAATAAAGCACCCGGGGTGAAGTGGTTAAGAATGTTTGACACCGTGCGAGCACAGAAGGTAACGCGACGGAGGCGACGATGCTCCATGTCACCAGCATTAATCACTTCGGCTTTCAGATAATTACTAAGATCGATGACTCGTGGCGCAACCAGGTCAAAATCCCAAGGAATTGAGCCCAGTAATTGAAAAGGATGCTTTCTAAAAATAGGCAATGAAGCCAAGCGGTTCAGTTCGTTATCCAGTTCGTCGGCGTTGTATTGATCGACCAAGTCGGCGCGCGCGCGGCCATCTTCATCCAGCGGAGCGTTAACTTTATTGAAAATGCAGCCCAACACTCGTGGGTGATCCACGCCACCATAGTTGCCTGCAGCGATTTCCAAACGGTCTTCTATTTCATCGATGGAGTCGTTACCTGGAGTTAAAACGAAGACGATCTCGGCGCCCAGCGTTTGCGCTATTTCTCGATTGACTCGTCCAGCGTACGGTTGCCTTCTGGTTGGCACCATGCCTTCAATAATGGCCACTTCGTCCGCTTGCACGGCACTTTCAAAGCGTTCAACAATCTCTTCTAATAAATCGTCGCCTTTACCATCGCCGATCATTTGCTCGGCATAACTTAAATCGAATGGAGTCGGTGGCGCAATAGGAGAGCCATGTTGCACAATCAGAGTGGATTTTTCTGGGCCTAAGTCATCTTTGCGTGGTTGTGCAATGGGTTTGAAAAAGTTGACCTTGACTGCTTTTTGTTCCAAAGCACGAACAATACCAACCGACACCGAGGTTAAGCCAACACCGGTAGATATTGGGATCAGCATAATACGACGACCCATGATTAAGCTCCTGTTGCTAGTTTCGCTGCGTCATCGGCGATGACCCATTCTTCATTGGTGGGCACCACCATGGCGAGGGGGCTTTGTGCGGCATCGGTGATAATGCCTTGAGCGCCAAAACGCGCTGCAAGGTTGGCCTCTTGATTGATTTCCATGCCGAGGTAACTTAAGTATGCTACTACCTTGGCACGGATCACGTCTGAGTTCTCGCCAATTCCACCGGTAAACACCAGGGCATCAAGGCCACGCAATGGTACTAAGAAGCTGGCAATTTGCTTTGCTAGGCGATAACAGAAAATATCCAGTGCCAACTTGGCTTGCGGGTGCTCTTTTTGTGCCGCTTCTTCAATGGTGCGACAATCGTTAGACAAACCACTGATCCCCAATAAACCACTCTGTTTATTTAATAAGGTATCGATTTGCTGCGCCGAATAGTTAAGTTGGTGGACTAAGAAGGAAAATAAGCCCGGGTCGATATCGCCACTGCGAGTGCCCATCACCAAACCTTCAAGCGGGGTAAGTCCCATACTGGTATCGATGGATTGACCATCTTTGATGGCAGCTACCGAGCAACCATTGCCTAAATGCGCGGTAATAATACGTGAAGGCTTATCTTTTAAGCCTAAAATCTCAATTGCCTGTGCCGATACATAAGCATGACTGGTGCCATGGAAACCATAGCGACGCACTCCGTGGTCTTGATACAGCGAATAAGGTAGAGCATATAAGTAGGCTATTTGATCCATACTTTGGTGAAAGGCCGTATCAAACACTGCAACTTGAGGTAAGTGAGCAAAAGCCTTTTGTGCAGCCTCTATGCCTAATAAGTTGGCAGGGTTGTGCAGCGGCGCCAAACTTGACGTTTCTTGAATGGCCTCGATCACTGAGCGGTCTATCAAAACAGAATGAGTAAAGCGTTCGCCACCATGCACAACGCGGTGCCCAACAGCGACTAGGTTAGCGTCAAGAGCGAGGTCTTTGATGAGTTTAACTAGGGTCGCAATAGCGACTTGGTGGGCATCGCCGCTGTTAAGCGGAATAACGCTTTTGGTGCCTTGGTACTTGTATTTGATTTGTGGTACTTGATCGGCGAGGCGCTCGGCGAGGCCAGATAAAATTTCTTCGCCAGTTTCACTATCGATGATGGCGAATTTGAGACTAGAACTACCACAATTTAGAACCAAAACATGCTGAGATGACATAATGACTTTCCGTTTTGACAATTACAGTTATTGCGTATTAAGCTTAAAGCTATAGCGCATACAAGCTACGCATTTAGACTAAGGTATCGTTGACATTAAAGACGTTAATTTTACCGCATTTTTTATATAAAAGTTAGCACCTAGGAGTTATGATGCAAAAAAGTCTTATTTCGCAAGTGCAACTTGGACGTCAATACTCGAAAGAGTGGCCTATGCGCAAGGAGCTGGCACCGCTATTCCCTGAATTTAGGGTAATAAAGGCGACCGAGCTGGCATTAAACACCATGCCAATGTTGGCAGTATTTACGCTGTTTTTGCAAACCACCCATCTGGGATGGCAGTACTTACCGCAAGCAATAGCGATTGCCTTGTTCTTTTTATCGTTACCAGTGCAAGGCTTATTGTGGCTAGGTAAACGGGCTGAAACCCCACTAAGTCCAGCCTTGTATTCGTGGTACACCGAGCTCCATCAAAAAATGGTGGCACAAGGGTATGACACGCCATTGTCATCTCGTAAACCCCGCTATCGCGAATTAGCGCGACTGCTAAAAGACATGTTTGATAAAATGGACAAAGCCTTTACCAAAGAAAACCTGTAGTTGGTAATAATAAACTGCTAGGTGAACTCGTCAGGCTGCTACCCACAGCAGCCTAAACTTTATAGTACTCACTGATCACAAATGACAAGGTAATATCAATCTTGCCTTGTTTCTCTAGGTGCTCAAAATGCTCCGGTTTAAACTTCCACGCAAATGGCGTCATCATCACTAGATTTTGCACGCATTCATAATCAAATGTCTGAGTTTGCTCTAACTGCTTGCTGGTATCGAGTGCAAAGCCGTCAGGCACGTCAGGCGTTTTATGCAGTTTTACTTCCTGATAAATCAACGACTTCAGCTCAAACAAATGCCGTGGGCCAGGTGCCACAACAATCAATTTGCCAGTTTGACTTGCGAGCCGAGCTAGCTCCTCGGCAAACACCGGGGCAAACACACTAACAATGACATCAGCAAAGCCGTCTTCAAATGGAGCATCCTTGATGGAGGCAACACTGAAATTAACTTGATGATAGCGTTTGGCGGCATAGCGGATCGCGGTTTTAGCAATATCCACTCCATACACTTGACTGTCACTGCATTGCTTAGCAATGGCTTGAGTATAAAAGCCTTCTCCACAACCTAAGTCGAGCACCGTATTAGGAGCCGCAGCGGCTACTTGTTTGGCCAGGTAGTCGCGTAAAAAATGGTAGTGGTCGGTGTCAAAGAAGGCTCTTCTAGCGGCGACCATCTCAGCATTATCCCCAGGTTGTTTAGACTTTTTATTTTGCACTGGGAGCAAATTAACATAGCCTTCTTTGGCAATGTCAAACTGATGATTCTGATTACAGCGATAGCTGATACCGCCTTGATATAAAGGCTGGTGGCAAAGAGGACAGCGGTAGTGGCTGATCATTTGTCTAAGTATTCCTTATCGTAAAAGGTTTTCACCCAATGTGGGCGATAGGTGATCAAAAGCGTGATGGCCATGCCATTGAGCATCGCTTCTGGAAACCACATAATAATGGCAAAATGAATATAATTATCCGCCAGCTCAAACCAAGAGTAGGTGCCAACGGCGTAATAATACAAGGCACTGACGAGAATTTTTAAACAGCCAACCGTACCGGCAAAAATAAACGCACAGACAAAAATATACACAAAGAAATGACGTGGTAAGTAATGGTAACACAGCGCAAAAAAGCCATAGCTCAGATAACAAGGGAGTAAGGCGGTAAAGAGCCAAAAGTCACCCAATTCAGCGACGCTAAAACCAGCAAAGTAACCATGGAGGAGACTGGCGAGAGTGGCACTTAATATCCCCAAACGCCAGCCCAACACTAAAGTTACCGCGGTTAGACCCAGTATATGAATATTAAGATGCGGTAAGATCCCAGCCTGTATTTGCCATAAAAAAGCCAGCACCACGGCACTACTGAGCACACCAGTTTGCCTCGCTGGCACTGTGAACAGGGCTTGGTATTCGAGGCGATTAATGCTGATTAAAAATAAAACAACAGCTGCTAAAAAGGTCACGTTCCGTTATTCCAAAGTGGCAGTGGCACAAAGCCACTGGGTTTCAACTATTCATCACTCATGGCTACGCTTACGTTATGGGGCTTACTTAGAGATCAAAGCTGGCCCAAATTGGCGCATGATCAGAGGGTTTTTCTATCCCACGTAGCTCATAATCGATGTCACTTTCTGTGCACTTGGCCATTAATGGCGCGGTAGCCAGCACCACATCTATGCGTAGGCCGCGGTTGTCAACAAAGCCCTTAGAGCGATAGTCGAACCACGAGTATTTATCTGTTGCTTCGGGAGTTAATTCTCTGAAGGTGTCTTTAAAGCCCCAATCGAGCAATTTTTGTAGCCATTGGCGTTCTTCTGGTTGAAATGAGCACTTACCTGTACGTAACCAACGTTTACGATTTTGCTCGCCAATACCAATGTCGGCGTCCATAGGTGAAATATTAATGTCGCCCATCACAATGAGGTGACTCTCTGGATCGGCATGATTATCTAAATGTGTCATTAAATCGGCATAAAACTGTCTTTTGTACGGGAACTTGGTTTCATGGTTAATGTTGTCCCCTTGTGGAAAATAGCCATTCATTATTGTCACTTCAGTGCCAGAGTCGGTTGCAAAAGTACCGCTGATCATTCTTCGCTGTGCGTCATCAGTGTCGGTGGTAAAGCCTTTTTGAATGGCTTTTGCAGGGCGTTTTGACAGAATAGCCACACCATAGTGTGCCTTTTGACCATGAAAATACACATGATAGCCCATAGCTTCCACGTCGCTTACAGGAAACGCTTCATCATGGACTTTTATCTCTTGGAGTCCAATAACGTCGGGTTGGTGCTTTTCGATGAGTGCTTGGAGTTGGTGCAGTCTAGCTCTGAGGCCATTGATATTAAAAGAAACGACTTTCATTACGCTTTCTAATTCCTGTCTTTGTTGATGATTTAGAGTTTATCATTTAAATAAGGTTGGGTCAGCGTGTCAGGGCATTGATTTTATGCGCCACTAACGCCTGAGTGAATGTTAATAAAGGTGCAACTTTAGGGTGGTGATAAGCAGGTTTTTAAATAGGTGTAAATAGATCATTAAATAGACAGAAAGGTATGAATTATGTGTTTACTTATTGCGCTGTGCAATTATAATGCAGACCGAATCGTTCATTTGGGGTATATTATGCTTAAATCTCTCTCTTTCTTTGGTCTTGTAACTTTCGCTTCAACATCTGCTCTTGCTTCTCAAGTTGAGTTTACGCAAGCGGATCAATCACCAGCAACTAAAGTGTGTGCTGTTGCTGCAGAGCAAGGGTTCAGTGCGGCTCGCGCCGAGGCCGCGGCAATGGGAATGTTTATCTCTCGCTTCTCAGCAAGTTTAGAGTGTAATGGTGAAGATATTCGTGAGTTTGCAAAAACGTCAAATCGTGTTCAAAAGGAAGAGAAAAAGGTCAAATTAGTTGCAAAAAGCACAGACCGTGCAACAAAGCTTTGCATTAGCGCAGCACGCCACGGTGTTAAAACACTGGGCTTAAACAGCAAGCAAGTTCGCAACTTACGTTGTAACAATATGCCTGTTCAGCAGTTTGTAAAAGAGATCCGCAACGCAGCTATTTAATGCTGGTGCGAAACTTTAGCCACAATCTGTTGTGATGAAAAGGGTGCTTAGTGCACCCTTTTTGATTTTTAATGGTAAGCTCATTATGAGTAGGTACACGCGCCATACTGGATCAGCCTTCACGATAAAAAACCAAGCACAGTATTCTTGGCTGCCATTTAACCTTATAACCTCGAGACAAATATTTGCTATACTCGCGCTAATTTTTCTTTAGCATAGATCATTGATGAAATTTAGTGCCTTAGAGCTCCATCCCGACTTATTAGCGGCCGTTTCCGAGTTAGGCTTTGCAACGGCAACGGCAATCCAAGAGAAAAGCATTCCACTGCTGTTGGCAGGCAATGACTTAATTGCCAGTGCCCAAACCGGAACGGGAAAAACCGCGGCGTTTATGCTCCCCATTCTGCAGCAACTATTAACAGCGCAACGGGCCGACAAGCCAGTGGTTAAAGTATTGGTATTAACTCCGACTCGAGAGCTTGCACAGCAAGTTGCAGAGCATACCCAACAGCTAATAGGGCAGACGTCATTAAGCGTTGCTTGTTTGTATGGCGGCGCCAATATTGGCCCCCAGGAAAAACGCCTAAACGCTGGGGTGGATATAGTGGTGGCGACGCCTGGACGCTTATTGGACCACATCATCAAAAACACATTATCACTTGAGCATGTTCGTCATCTGGTTTTTGACGAGGCGGATCGCATGCTAGACATGGGTTTTATGGCCGAGATCAAGCGTATAATGCGCAACATGCCTATTGAACGTCAAACCCTGTTGTTCTCAGCAACCGTGGACGACAGCGTTCTATCCCAAGTAAAGCCGTGGCTACGTGATCCAAAACGGGTTGGTGTCGAGAGTGAAAATAGCACGGCTACTACGGTAACACAGCTGTTTTACTCCGTCGACGAAGAGCGCAAGCGCGAGTTGATAGCGCACCTCATTGGTAAAAATAATTGGCATCAAGTGCTGGTGTTTACTCGGACAAAAAACAGTGCCGATCACTACGCCAAAGAGCTGAGTAAAGACGGCTTAAAAACCGCGTCGATCCACGGTGATAAATCACAAGGCGCTAGAGATAAAGCATTGGCACAATTTAAGTCAGGGGATATTCGTGTACTGGTTGCAACGGATGTGGCTGCACGAGGAATTGACATTGGTTCATTAAATTATGTTTTCAATGCCGAATTACCGTATGTAGCGGAAGATTATGTTCATCGCATTGGCCGCACTGGTCGCGCCGGTCAAAGCGGTCAGGCGATCTCATTAGTGAGTATTGATGAACAGTGGCTGCTTGAAGAAATCGAGATCTTTTTGGATGAGCGTTTTGCCCCACATTGGCTACCGGGCTATGAGCCAGATCTTACTCGAGAGCCGAAAGATAACCGCCGCAACTCAGGTAAGTCTAAAAAGCAAAGAGATAAGAAGCGTATTTTAGGAAAGCGCAGCACACGTAGAAGAAAGTAACAATTGCTCACGCAGCCATCTCTGCGTGAGCCTTGCCATTATAATTCGCCAGTAAATAAGCGGCTGTGGGCTTTGCGGGCATATTCGTCTGACATACCGCCGAGGTAGTCTGCCAAAACACGCATTTGCTCGGTTTCTCCCTGAGCCTGTTGATAAAGAGTCTGAGTGGTATAAGGAAGCAATCGCATGGGATCACTGGCAAAGACTTCAAATAAATCGATGAGCAGAGTTTGACCGCTAAACTCGATTTGCTGCATCTTCGGCTCACGAATAAGGCGACGGTAAACGAAGGTTTTAAGTACTTGTAATATTTCTTGGAACTCTGACTTCATGGTCACGGTGTAGTGAAGTAGGGGAGACTCAAAGTCGCTATGCTGTACGGTGAGCTCACAATTGACGATAAATAAGTTAACTAATTCGCCAATACAATCTTTACGCTCAGACTCTTCATCAGAAAACAAGTGCTGACTAATGCGGTCAAGGTTTTGTGTCAGCCACTTGGACTCCAGAGCAGTTAACTCAGGCACTGCAAAGTGACGCCATTCAGACTCGTTGAGCGTTCCTGTGGCAATGGCATCCTCCAGATCATGTACGGCATAAGCAATATCATCGGCGTACTCCATGATGGCACAATCGAGCGATTTAAAGAGCGTTTTATGGCGAAAGGCATCTTTGACTGCCATTTGCTGGAGCAGCGCCCGGTCATTTGCCGAAAAAGGAGCGAGAACCCAGTCAAAAACATCGCTATCGCACTGATAAATGCCCTTGGCTGGTAACCAGTCACTAGAGAGAATATAGCGTCGAGTTGGACTGTGCTTTGGCTGTTGATGCCAAAGCTTATCAATAATCGCCGGGTACTTGATAAAGCCTAGCAGTGTCCGACGGGTTAGGTTCATGCCAAACCCTTTGGTGTAAGGTTCGAGCTTAGTAACAATCCGAAGAGTTTGGGCATTGCCCTCGAAGCCACCGTGCTCTCGCATTAGGTAATTTAGAGCGATTTCCCCGCCATGGCCAAAAGGGGGATGACCGATATCATGGGCTAAGCATAAGGTTTCGATTAGGCTGGTGGATGGAAAATGACTAAAATCGCTATAGTGTCGTTTTAAATGGCGTAACAGACCACTGCCAATTTGCGAAACCTCTAGTGAGTGAGTCAGGCGGGTGCGGTAAAAGTCATTGACACCAATGGCCATAATTTGCGTTTTGGCTTGCAAACGGCGAAAGGCGGCGGCATGAATGATCCGTGAGCGGTCGATTTGCCACGCAGAGCGGTTATCGTTTGGCCTGTGCTTTTGCTGATTCAGCAGACGTTGCTGCCAAGCTGTTGAGTCCATACCACTTTTCCTTTTTTATCTTAGACTTATTCTGGACTAAACTAAGTACGATAAGTAAACGAAAATTCGCGTTTAATAGCGGCATTTGCTATTATCCGTCGCTATTTTGAAGGACGTACTAGATGACGTCCAGCAATTATAGAGTAGCAAGCTAATGCGTTAGTTCATAGCAACCTATGGAAGGGGGCGTTTATTGAACTAGGCTGAGAGAGGAGAACTATGCAAGCTAAGCTGATAAAACTGATTATTGCTCTGGTCACGTTATGGGCGCTTATTTATCCCTTTTTGATGACTGAACAAGCCCCTTCCGAAGTAACGGAGCCTAAAGATGAAGTGGTTAAACTGAAGCCCGAGGAAATAGAAGATCCTCTACATGACGTGACATTACCAGACTTTGCCGACATTCGTGATGTCAAAGCAAAGAAAAAGGCGTTTTTTGATTTCATCAAGCCGCACGTTGAAGCGGAAAATAAGCTTATTCGAGAGCAACGAGCCACGTTAGAGATTGCCCTGATGATGAAACAATTTGAGGAAACATTGACGCCGACGCAAGAGCAAAAAGTGAAAGAAACGTTTGCGAAATATGGTATGAAAGAACAAGCCATAACCACTGAGTCGTTACAACGGGCACTAAAACGTGTTGATATTATTCCCAAAGAGCTTGCCCTGATGCAGGCCGCCAATGAATCGGCTTGGGGCACATCGCGATTTGCTCGCATCGGCTTGAACTTTTTTGGTCAGTGGTGTTATAGCAAAGGTTGCGGCATGGTACCAAGGCGCCGAGCGGAAGCGGCCGACCATGAAGTTAGAGCGTTTAAATCGGTCCGTGCTTCGGTTAAGTCGTACTTTAGAAACATCAATACCCATGATGCTTATACCCAACTAAGGCAAGTGCGTGCAGATCTGAGAAAGCAGAAACAACCAATTAAAGCCACGGCACTGACGGCAGGATTAATGAAATACTCCGAACGTGGTGAAGACTACGTTAATGAACTAAATGACATGATAAGACACAACCGAGCGTATTTTGATGAAGACTAACAGTTTCTTATTGTTGCTAGCACTGTTGCTAGCCCCAAGTTTACAGGCGCAAGAGGTGGCATTCGCCTATGACAGTTTTTACGACCGACTTAAGGTGGTGAATAAAGGCCAATACGAGTTTGCGCGAATTGGTTTTTATTTGGTAGATACCAACACCATGAAGCCATGTCGCCTACGCTCAGGAGAAATCGTCACGGAGAAGGCCAGCTTCCCATTAACTTACACTGAAGATGCTCAGCTTCTGTTGCCGTTTGATAAGCAATTGGATAAAGACAAAGCCAAGGTGATCATGGTTCCTGATGCTAGCGAGGCGAATTGTCAGCTAAAGATGCAAATAGAAGCAGAATTATTTGAACAGCAATCGTTAAGTAAAGCGGATCTCTACACTATGCACCAAGAATTTGAGCAATTATTAGCGGATCTATCAGGTTTCTTCGTCAAGTACCTCTTTTCATTCTTGCTTCCTGAACAACAAGGTTTAATTGTCAATTTTACTGCACCAGAGCAAATTATGACTAACATTGGCGAATGCCAAGCAAACAGTTGCCAAGTGGTTGTTGACGAAAGTTGGCAAAAAAACACTACGACTTTAGTCGAGCAGGTAGAAACTGTGCACTCCATTCAGCCATGGTTGGCCCTGTAATGTGAACTTTGCAGAAAAGTGCACTTTTTTAGATGAAGTGCGCTTTTTGCAACAAAGCCGAGCATTTTTAGTTCTTTTTACTGCTAGGTTACTTCTAAAACCCCTCTTTGTTCCTTTCAAAGTGCTAATTTTCTGTTACATAAATGCATTGTTAATCCTGTTTTTGTATGTTAATAATGGTTTAATTATTTAAAAAACTACAGAGTAATTATTAACTTAAGGGGAAACAGGATGACCTATAAATTACCACTCAGTGCGCTTAGCATGGCAGTCCTTGTTGGCATGAATCAACACGCTGTCGCAGAAGAAAGCGAACAAGTTGAACGCATTGAGGTGACAGGATCACATATAAAAAGAACAGATTTAGAAGGGCCTTCACCTATTCGTAGTTTGTCTGCTGACGATCTTGCTGCGACGGGCTCTACAGATCTAATTGGTGCACTACAAAAACTACCAGTTTCGGGTACTGGTACCTTTAGTACACAAGGTAACTCCAGTGATGACACTGCAAACGGTGGATCGAGTGTTGCTTTACGTGGTTTAGGCGCCTCATCAACGCTAGTACTAATTAATGGTCGCCGTGTTGCGGTAAGCCCATTCGCTAAAGACATTGAAACGTCTTTCGTTGACCTTAACACTATTCCAGTGTCGTCAGTTAAGCGCATCGACATTCTAAAAGATGGTGCTTCTGCAACCTATGGTTCAGATGCAGTTGCAGGTGTAATTAATATTATACTCCGTGATGATATCGATGGCTTTGAAGTGGCAGGTAAAGTGGCCAATACCGCTGATGGAGGCGCAGAAGAGCAAAACTTTACCTTGCTTTGGGGTTCATCTACTCGTAACGGTCATCACAACTTTACTCTGGATTACTTCAAAAGAGAGCACCTAACTTATGCTGACCGTGATTACACTGCTACGGCAGATCAGCGTTTTCGTGGTGGTAATAACTCATTAAGTTCATCAGGGATCCCCGGCAGTGTGGAAGTAGTCAGAAGTATGCTGACTGAAGAGCAGTGGCAAGGTTTACCTGTGCTACGTATTGCCGATGATGGCACACCAGTGCGTCAGCAAATTTTTGCAGATGTATGGGGTAATGATAAGTGCGATCCAGAATTAATTATTGGCGATATTTGCCGTTATGACTATGCGCCCCACATGACAGCCGTGCCAGCAACTGAGCGTATTAGCTTTAACTACAATGGCGTACAAGAAATTACTGACGATATTGAAGGTTTTGCTGAGTTTTCCGCACAGCACGCATCGACCTTTATTCAAGGTGCCGGTAGCCCAAGCTTTACCGAATTATTTATGGATGGTGATAACCCTAATCACCCGTTATTTAACGACCCTGACCACTTCTTACATGGTGTAGATATTTCTATGCGTCGTCGTACAGTGGATATTGGAAACCGTAAAAAGGATGTTGACTCTGAATACTACCGTGCTGTGCTAGGAGCGCGTGGTGTTTGGAATGCGTGGGACTGGGAAGTCGCGTACTCAGCTATTCGCTCTAGTGCCGTTGAAAAAGGCTTTGATGGTTTCCCTAACAAGCTTAGAGCGCAGCAAGCCATTGACGAAGGTTTATGGAACCCGTTTGAACCAAGCACCAATACCGCCGAAGGCTTAGCCTTCTTCGAAACCACTACCACCCGTTATGGCGCTTCTACCATGCAATCACTTGATGGTACGGTGTCTGGTGAGTTATTTGAATTTGGTGCCGGCTATGTGGCCGCGGCGTTTGGCTTTGAGCACCGCTATGAGAAGATTGAAGATAACCCAGATAGCCAATACATTCGTGGTGAAATCTTTGGTACTGAAGCGACGCAAGCCAATGGCGATCGAGACAACACGGCGGTGTTTGCTGAATTCAACGTACCGGTACTGGATACTTTAGAGTTGCAATTGGCACTGCGTTATGAAGATTACAGTGACTTTGGTACCACTACGGATCCGAAAGTGGCATTCCGCTGGTCACCAGTTGATACCCTCGTGGTACGTGGCTCTTGGGGTACGGCATTTAGAGCGCCGTCGTTAGTTCAGTTACACTTAGGTAGAACCGATGAGTCGCCAAGTGTTATCGATAAAGAGCGTTGCCGTCAAACGGGTGCCGATGACGATTGTAGCCCATACGAATACACTGCAATTGTATCGGGTAACAAAAATCTTCAGCCAGAAGAGTCTGAAAACTACAACCTAGGTGTGGTTTGGCAAGCAACAGAAGACTTCAGCATTGGTGTTGATTACTGGAACTATGACCAAGAAGACTTGATCAAAAAGATTGGTGCGCAAAAGCTAGTTGACTGTTGTGGTACCGACCCTGATCTTGTGGTTCGTGCACCGAATCAGGGTAGCACTCTGGGTCGTATCCTCTCTATCAACGATACCTTCGTAAATATTGGTGGCCGTGAAACAGATGGCTTTGACGTAAACCTTGCTTATGCTCTGACGACGCAAGACATGGGTGAATTTAAGTTTAACTATAACTTAACTTACGCATTGAACTTTGAAGAGCAATCATTCGAAAGTGATGATGATGGCAATACCTTTAATGTTGCTGAGGACCTAAACGGTGAATACCAGCACCCACAATTCCGCTGGACTGCAGGCATGGATTGGGCGAAAGGGGATTGGTTAGCCAATGTTGGCATCAACTACATCGACTCTTACAAAGATTTGGCTGACAGCCAAGGCAACAAGTATGAAATCGACTCTTACACTACGGTTGATACCAGCGTAAGTTACATTGGTGTACAAGATCTAAAAGTCACACTGGGTGCATCGAACCTATTGAACGAAGAAGCCCCACTGGCGCCTTCTGAATCAATGGGGATTGATAACAAAACCCACAGCATCTTAGGCCGCCAGGCTTATGTGAAGTTCGCATATCAGTTTTAATTAAGTTGATAAACGCAAACCGCCGCGCTTAATGCGCGGCTTTTTTATGCTCAGCGAATCTATTTAGCGGTGATGATTTGTCGGATCAAGGCTGCGGTTTTTGGCCCAATCCCCTCTACTTTTGATAATGCAAGCTCGCTGGCATTAAATACGGCTTCAGGTGAACCAAAGTGTTGTAGTAATGTTACGGCTAATTTCTTGCCAATTTGTGGGATCCCTTGTAAGAGGTATAGCTGTTTGCCGCGCAGTGTTTTTGGCCGATAGCCAAACCTCGGATTTGCTTCATTACGCTTGCGGCAACACTGCTGCGCGGAATAAAGCATCAAGTTTGCTGTTTCGCGCTGACACTGAGTGCGCAGTATTGTAACCCCAAACTTTAAGCTTACTGCAGCCAGAGCGCCGAGTACTGCCCGACGATCAACATTAAACGAGGATAGCTCCCGAGTTTGTCCTTCAATAACGATAAGCGGGGTATAGCAGGAGTCAGCAAGTTTCTTCGCTTGTGAAAATAAGCGACCATCTATGATTGAAATGACTAAGTCATTGATTTGCTTGCGCTCGATAATAAGCCAATTGTTTAAGAGATAATCGCCACAGTTTAAGCGCTGCTTGCGTATTTGAACACCAGGTATTTTGCTCAGTATTTCCTGCATTTCCCGAGGTTCACGGTCATCAATAAAGATATCGATATTGTGCACAGATCTTGTCCTTTTAATCTGAGTCGTTTGAGGTGATGTAAGTTTAGTTCAATTAATTGGCTTAGAGGGGAGCTGAACGGTTGCACTGAGTATATGCTATTTGATTATTATAAGTTTAAGTGAGGGGGTGGCGCAATCAAATGATTGCGCCAACTGAACTGTCTATGATTTTGAAGTCGTTTCTTCAAGCTCCCTTGCGGCGTCTGGGTCGTTAAAGATGTCTTCATCAAACTCTTTTTCCGACTTGGCAACAGCACAGGTGACCATACAGTCGCCAGTCACATTGACTGCGGTGCGGGTCATATCGAGTAGTCTGTCAACACCAATGATCAGTGCAATCCCCTCAACCGGTAAGCCAACCTGATTTAATACCATAGCCAACATAATTAACCCAACCCCAGGTACACCAGCTGTGCCAACAGAGGCAAGAGTCGCGGTGAGGATCACCATTAGGTAGTCATTAATGCTTAAGTCCACGCCAAATACTTGAGCAATAAATACCGTTGCCACCCCTTGCATAATCGCGGTGCCATCCATGTTGATGGTAGCGCCAAGCGGCACGGTAAAGGATGCCACTGAGTTGTGAGCCCCTAACTTTTTGGTTGCCGTTTCTAGCGTCACTGGCATGGTGGCACTGGAGCTTGAAGTACTAAAGGCAAACATACAGGCATCTTTCATTTTCTTTAAGAAAGTAACTGGGCTTAAGCCGGTAAGTAGCTTGAATAAAATAGAGTAATTGATAAAAGCATGGATAAGCAGTGCCGCTAATACCACCATAAAGTATTTACCCAACTCAACAATCAAGCCCATATCAATGGTGGTAAATAATTTCGCCATTAGGCAAAACACACCATACGGCGCTACGTTCATTAATAAAGTAACCAGTTTTAGTACCACGGTATTTAAATCTTCAAATACTGCAGCCAAGCGTGCTCCAGGCTCACCACTGAGTGCCATGGCAATGCCAAATAACAATGCAAACACAATGATTTGTAACATGTTACCACTGGCCATAGCATCGATAGGGTTGGTTGGGAACATATTGATGATGACTTGCGTTAGCGTTGGCGCTTGCTTAGCGTCAAAGGTTGCCGAGCTTGGGATTTCAACGCCGCCACCAGGTGCGAAAAACAGTGCAAGCGTAATCGCGACGGTAATGGCAATGGCGGTGGTGATTAAATATAAACCGATGGATTTGCCCCCTAAACGGCCGAGCTTTTTCGGATCGCTTAAGCTACAGGTACCGCAAACGAGGGAAATAAACACTAGTGGCACTACCAACATTTTTAAGCTGGCAATGAATATCTGGCCACCGATATGGAATAAGCCATCGACAAAAAAGCCTTTAATAGGCAAGTCGAACAGCCCTAGCGGGATAAGAATTTCTTTGTTGTCACCCAAGATGGCTTGCAGGATAAAGCCTAAAACGACGCCCGCAACCATGCCTATCATTATGCGTGCCGTTAGGCCCATTTTTTTATTTTCTGACATTGTCCTAACACTATAGATTGTAAAATCCGTAAAGCTTAACAGGCTTATAGCAGATGAACAGCATTTCAAGACAGAAAAACTTTAAAAGCTAAGAAAAAATTGTGATTTTAACGCTAAAATTGAGTTACTATTAAACGATAACAATATTAATTCAGCTAGGGAGAAAGGTAGATGCCTTTATTGCGCTACTTTAGCATGCTTTTAGTCGCTGTATTTCTCACCGCTTGTGGCGGTGGTGGCAGTATAGAGAAAGAATCGAATAACACTGGTGGAGACTCCAGTGATGACAGTGTTTATGCGCTTTCATTATCAGGTGCTGTGGGCGAAAACACGAGTAATATTCTTTCCGAAGAAAACCCTCTTGTCATTACCGCAACGTTGACCAAAGATGGAGAAGCACTAGCAAATAGTCGAGTGCTATTTGAAACCGATGAGTTCGCAACCATGGAGCCCAGCTCAGGCTCAGTGCTAACCAATGAAAATGGTAAAGCGACAGTGACTTTAAAAGTGACTTCAGTTGTTGGTGCAGGCAGAGTCACGGCCAGTTACACAGATGGTGGAGCCAGCGCGTCTGCCAGCTTTGATTTTTCTTCCACCGGTGGCGGAGACGCAGGGGACGTTTTAGCCTCGGCCAAGCTAGAAAGCATGTTATTGGTCGATTGCCCCGTAGGTTGGGATGGCAATCGCGAGCAAGCCGAAATCGATCCCATTGCTGAAGGCTGTAGCCAAGTAAACCAAGTTTCTTCCAATGAAACGGCAGAAATTTTTATTAAATTATCATCAAGCCAAACCAGTGATGGCATCGCCAATGCCTTAATTGCAGCGCAAACTACACTGGGTAATATTTTGCCTTCAACAGGTACTGCACTGACCGATAGCTTTGGTATTGCCATTTTAAAGTTTCAGCCAGGCAACCAAGGTGGAGCAGGCACTATTTCCATTAGTTCACCGGATTACGCCGATGTAACTGACTCAGTAAACTTTAACGTTGGTGTGGCGCAATTAAGTGTCGCCATTGATAATGGCTTGGTGGATTCGAGTGGCGTACAACGTTCGCTATCAGCCGGTGGCAGTACCGTTATCACTGTTACTTTAACGGACGAAGAAGGTAATCTAATTAACAGCGCCTTAGAAGTGGCATTTAGCTCTTCTTGCTCACAAGCTGAACCGGCGTTAGCCGAACTGGATGAAATGGTTACCACTTCCAATGGCATTGCACGCTCTACTTATCGTGCAAAAGGCTGCCAAGGGGAAGATCGCATCTCAGTAACGATTCAAAATGGCAGCTCACCTATCAACGAAGAGACCACAATAGTAGTGGATAGCGCACAGGCGCAAGCGGTACAATTTTTACCTAATGAAGCCGGCTTCAATTCATTTATTGCCTTGCCGCCAGGTGAAGGTGGCTTACCAACGCAATCGGTGGTGAGTTTTAAATTGGTGGATGCAGACAACTTAGCGATCCCGCGTGCTCGAGTTGATTTTAGGCTTTCGGATGAACAAGGCTTAGCTACTCTAACGCAGGTGACGGGTAACACTAATGCCGATGGCATTGTTCGCACAACAGTGCAATCTGGCATTGTTCCAGGTCCTCTAGTAGTCAGTGCTTGTTACATTCCAGAAGACGCCTACGCGAATTTACCTGAAGATGAAGCCATTACCTGTTGGACGGACATCGCGCAAAGGTGTAACGATGCGGATCCCAGCAACGACGATGCTAGGTGTCCTGAAGGTACAATGCGTACTATTCCATTAGCGGAGCAAATTTTTGGTGTTTCTTCAAGTTTGGTGCTGAGCTCAGGTGTTACCGATCAAGACACGTTCGATGCATCACCCACCACGTTCAATACCAATTCACTGAACTACAATGGTGTCACCACCGATATCACCCTATTTTTTGGCGATCAGTTTAATCAGTTTAATGCCGATGGTGTTGCCGCTACTGTGATTGCAGAAGCAGGGGCAATTGGTAGCCTAGATTCAGAGACAACCTATGACTGCCGAACCAATAATGCTACCTGTTCTGTGATTTGGCGCAGTCAAGGTGACCGTCCATTCACCGATCCGAAGTGGGGCAACCGCATTAATAGTATTGCACCAAGAAAGCAAGGTTCAGTGCCTAATACCTCAGAAAACTGGAACTGCGATCCTTATTTTGGCGATCCGGCTCCTTGTATTGGTGGCATGACAAGACAAAAAGACGCGCCTGTTGAAGGCAACGATCCGTTTGCCGATGACCGTATCGTGATGGGCGGTCGAGTGAGTGTTCTTGCGTTTGTTAAAGGGCAGGAAACCTATGTGGATAAACCTTCCAGCGATGACGTTGAACGTCGCAATGGTCAATTTGATATAGGTGAATTCCGCGAAGAGTTTGATTTACCAGAAGCCTATCTAGACAGCAATGAAAACCTGCGTTTTGATGAAGTGGTGTGCGATGTCGCAGAAAATACCGGCCCTTGTTCACCTACCGGCACCGCCACAGGTGGCCATGATGACATTTGGATAGACAGTAATAATGACGGTATGTTTGACCAACCTGATGGCCGCTATAATGGCCTGCTATGCTCTGCACAAGCCGAGGTTGAGGGCAAGTGTTCCAGAGAGTTAGTGAATGTCTTTAGACAGTTCGAGTTGGTGATGTCTGGTGACAATGCCTTTACTCGCTTTGCGGTGCTTAAAGAAGATGTTGGAGGCAGTTGTACAAATACCAATGGCTTAGTGTTGGAGGCATCGGATAATGACTTGTACTGCGATATTGAATCGGTAAACTTCACTGATGAAAATGCTTTGCAGTCGTTACCAGTGACCATTTTCTTCTCTGATCTGTTCGGCAACCCATTACCTGCAGGCACAGAAATTGAAGTGTCGACCAATAACGGTGAGCTTGCCTCTGGCAACGTTTCATCTGCGGTGGGGAATACCAATACCGATCTAGCACAAAGCATTACTGTTACCTTAGTGCAGGAAACGGAACCGAATAACAAAAGAGACGGTTTTTTAACTATTCAATACACTTATCCTGCCCTTGGCGATGATGACGAGCAGAAAACGCAATCTGCGGGAATATTCGTCCGAGACGCCGGATAATTTTAAAAATGCCAACTTTCGGGTTGGCATTTTTGTTTCTATTCCTTTATATTCCCGTGCCTTAACCCTATATATAAGAATATGTTCCCATATTGGTTGATTATTGTACATAAATTGGATAATAAATCGGTGATCGGGGAAAAGTTCGTATTTTTAGCTTGTAACAATAGGTGTTTGTAGATATACCTATAAGTAATTTAACGCCCAAGTAAGGGCAAAACATTAGACAGAATCGGTCAAAAATAGGCAGCTATGGGCAAATCGCTAGTAATTGTAGAGTCTCCCGCAAAGGCAAAAACAATCAATAAATATCTTGGCAAAGACTACATTGTTAAATCCAGTGTCGGTCACGTTCGAGATCTTCCTACTTCTGGTGCGGGTAAAACCAAAGGCGTTGCAACGAAATCGCCTGCTGAAGTTCGCAAAATGGACCCAGAAGAAAAAGCGCGATACAAAAAGCAAAAAGACTATGCCAATTTGGTTGCGCGTATGGGCATTGACCCAGAAAAAGGCTGGGAGCCTCACTACGAAATCTTGCCGGGCAAAGAAAAAGTCGTGCAAGAATTGCAAAAGCTCGCAGCCGATGCTGACCACATCTATCTCGCGACCGATTTGGATAGAGAAGGGGAAGCCATTGCCTGGCACCTAGAGCAGATCATTGGTGGCGAAGAAAGTAAGTACAAGCGTGTGGTGTTTAACGAAATTACCAAAAACGCCATCACTCAAGCGTTTGAGGCGCCAGGTGACTTAAATACCGACATGGTTTACGCCCAGCAAGCGAGGCGTTTTCTCGACCGTGTGGTTGGCTTTATGGTATCCCCTCTGCTGTGGCAAAAAGTCGCTCGCGGTCTTTCTGCCGGTCGTGTGCAATCGGTTGCTGTGCGTTTGCTGGTTGAGCGAGAGCGTGAAATCAAAGCATTTGTCCCAGAAGAGTTTTGGGACATTCATGCGGACGTTAAAGCCAAACAAGAAGACATTCGCCTAGCGGTCACTAAATTTCAAGGTCAAGCGTTTAAGCCGGTCAATAAGTCTCAGGCCGACACGGCAGTAAAAGCACTGGAACAGAGTGATTATGAAGTCGTTAAGGTTGAAGAAAAGCCTAGTAAGAGTAAGCCGAGTGCGCCATTTATCACCTCTACTATGCAACAAGCAGCAAGTACCCGTTTAGGCTATGGGGTGAAAAAGACCATGATGCTAGCCCAGCGTTTGTATGAAGCGGGTTACATCACCTATATGCGTACCGACTCAACCAACTTGTCTAACGACGCGCTTGAGATGTGCCGTGGCTACATCGAAAACGAATTCGGTAAAAAGTATTTACCCGAGTCGCCACTACGTTATTCTGCCAAAGGTAACGCTCAAGAAGCGCACGAAGCCATTCGTCCTTCAGACGTGAATGTCTTGTCAGGTCACCTTGAAGGCGTGGAAGCCGACGCGAAAAAGCTCTATGAGCTGATCTGGCGACAATTTGTCGCCTGTCAAATGACCCCAGCAGAATACAACCTAACCACCCTCACTGTGGCTGCACAAGACTACACACTGAAAGCCAGAGGGCGGGTGATGAAGTTTGATGGTTGGACTAAGGTACAACCAGCGGTGCGTAAAAAGAACGAAGAAGACCAAGCGCTTCCTGCGGTTGCGGTGGGCGATAAGCTGAATTTATTGGCACTGGATCCGAAGCAGCACTTTACTAAGCCACCGGCACGCTTTAGCGAAGCCAGCTTGGTTAAAGAGTTGGAAAAGCGTGGCATTGGCCGTCCATCAACCTATGCGTCAATCATCTCGACCATTCAAGACCGTGGTTATGTCAGAGTCGAGAATCGTCGTTTCTACGCTGAAAAAATGGGTGAAATTGTCACCGATCGTTTGATTGAAAACTTCAATGATTTAATGGACTTTGACTTCACCGCGAAGATGGAAGATCGCCTTGATGACATTGCTGAGGGCGAACGCATTTGGACTCAGGTGCTAGATAACTTCTATGCAGATTTTTCCAAGCAGTTGGAAGTGGCTGCTGGCGACGAAGAAGAAGGCGGAATGCGTCAAAATGTTATGGTGGAAACCGACATTGACTGCCCAACCTGCTCTCGCAAAATGGGCATTAGAACGGCATCTACTGGGGTATTCCTAGGCTGTACTGGCTATAATTTACCGCCAAAAGAACGCTGTACCACCACAATTAACCTGGTATCAGGGGATGAAGCCGTTGCCGCCGATGCCGATGAAGAGGCAGAAGCAGAATCGCTGCGTCATATGAAGCGTTGCCCAATTTGTGAAACCGCCATGGATTCTTACTTAATTGATGAGACCAAAAAGCTTCACGTATGTGGTAATAATCCTGGTTGTAAAGGCTATTTAATTGAAAAAGGCACCTTCAAGATCAAAGGCTACGATGGCCCTGTGATTGAATGTGACAAGTGTGGCGCAGACATGCAGCTGAAATCAGGCCGCTTTGGCAAGTATTTCGGCTGTACCAGTGAAGACTGTAAAAACACCCGTAAGCTCCTTAAAAATGGCGAGCCGGCTCCACCAAAAGAAGATCCAGTACCGTTGCCAGAGCTTGAGTGTGAAAAGTCTGATGCTCACTTTGTGCTGCGTGATGGCGCTTCAGGTATTTTCTTGGCGGCTCATACTTTTCCTAAATCGCGAGAAACTCGAGCGCCTAAAGTGGCGGAGTTAAAGCGCTTTAGAGACCGTATTTCGCCAAAATTCTATTACCTTGCCGATGCCCCAGAAAAAGATCCGGACGGTAATTTGGCGGTAGTGCGCTATTCACGTAAAAACAAATCCCAGTACGTAATGACGGAAGTGGATGGCAAAGCCACTGGTTGGAAAGCCACTTACCAAAACGGCAAATGGGTTGAGGAAGAAAAAGCTTCGAAAAAGAAAAAATCATAATTAAATAAGGCCGCAATCGCGGCCTTATTTTTTTGGCTGTTATTTGATGTCGACGTCGGTGACTTTGTCATAGCCACTGGCTTCGAGCTCATCGTTAACGCAATTTAACACGTAACTCTTTAACTCTGCAGTTTGAACTTCATCTTCTTTAGCCCAGTCCAAGCACATTTCGGTTAGCTCTTGAATTAGATCCGCAGGGGCTGGGTTTAATTCACTGTTAGCAACAGCTGCACTGCTTGCAAACAATGCCATAGCGAAAAGGGATGAAACCATGGTTTTCATTATTGTTACCTATTAGTTGAATGAACATGATTGTTTTAGATGAAAATGCTGGAAAATGAAAACGAATTAATTTGCTCTTCAAGAGAAGTAATTTTATTTTATCCTGCTAGTGGGATATCTTTGCTATCATCAAGCATTTACGATAGCTTAAACGCGCAATTAATGGCCAGAGTAGGGTGTAATGGAAAGCAATAACAAATCAGCAAATGTTAACCGTATGGAGTTTTTATTAGAGAAGACCTTATTTCGTGGTCGTTGGTTGTTAGCGCCATTTTTTGTCGGGTTGCTGGTTGCTATTGTGCTGTTGTTATTGAAATTTTTTAAGCAACTATACGTCATGATCAGCACCGCGCTTGGGGCCAGTAATCAAGAGTTACTGATTGGCATTCTTACTTTAGTCGACACGGCGCTGCTGGCTGGACTATTACTGATCATCATATTCAGTGGCTACGAAAACTTTGTTTCCAAGCTCAATGTTGAGCCGCAAGAAGATAAACCCACCTGGATGGGGAAGGTGGGCTTTTCAGGGCTTAAAATTAAACTCATCAGTGCCATTGTTGCCATCTCTGCGGTAGAGTTACTCAAGGTGTTTATTCACTCAGAAACTCTTACCAGTGAGCAGTTAGCCTGGAAGGTGGGGATCCACATCACTTTTGTGATTTCAGGAGTACTGTTTTCGGTGACCGATTATATTAACAGCAAAACCCACTCACACTAACCTTTGGCTGTGGCCGGTTTTATTGCCGAATTAACTGCTTATTACTGTGGTGTAATAGCGCAGCAACAACACTCAGGTAAACGAGCGCCAATGCCCAAGTCAGCGGCGCATGGTTATATTCAAGTGCAACAGACTTTATGGCTGAGTGGACTATAAGCACTATCATGCAATTTAATGATAAGGCGAGGGTACTGTGCAATAAGCTGCCTAGCACGACACACAGTAAAAAACCTGCCAGTGAGCCTGCAAATAGCAGCAAGTATTCGTTCAGACTTAGCCAACCACTAATGCTACTGCTAATTACCACCACCAGTAATTGATATAAAGATAGCACCATGGCCAGCTTAATAGCAGCCATGTGATAGGCGCGTTTTATTGCGGCCATGTTGGAGTAAATCGGCAGCATATAGAGCTGCTCCCAAGACATCTTGCTCTGCAGCCTGGCCCAACAAACAAAAATGGCCACCATCAGCAATAGCATGTCTGATAACACCACCACAAAGTCCAGTTTCAAGCCGAAATACACCGCAACGATACTTAAAACACCAGCCATAAAAAACACCTGACATGTCTGCACTAGCAAGTTACCGGCAAAATAACTCAATGGCATAAATACCGCCCTTAGACGTTCGGCGAAGCGCTCCGGCGCCAAACTATTACTTGGCAGCCAGCCAGTTTGGATGTTGTTTAAATACACTTGATAGGCTTGATGGTGCCAGCGATTGGTGGTGCTTCTGGTTTTCCAAAAGTACAAAGTGAATGCCAAAGTCGCCAAAGATAGTAAAGCCAGAAGAAAAAGGTGCTCAGAGAGCAGCATTGCCAACAGCAATGCCACCATAAAGCAATAACTGTTGTGGCGAAAATAATGGCTGTTGTGATAGCAAAGTGTATAAAAGCAGCCACCGATGGCGGTGGCATAAGCGATAGCACTTAGCACTAAAAGTGGCGGCAAAGTCAAAAAAGCCAATGCTGTTAGGCTGTAGCCAAGCAGTAAGACCATTTTAGCTTGGCGTAAAATATGCTGCTTTAACGCCGGTAATAGCTCCGCTTGTTCTTGCGCTTGGAGCTTCACCAGCTGCCAGCAACACCCCATCCACAACGCCGTTAGGGTGAATACTATGGCAAACAATTGTATGCTTGGCTCTGCTACAAAGCCAATGAATGGTACTAACACCACCCCAAGTACTGCCGGAATAAAATAGTTAGCAGCGCCACATTCGCGCAGCCAAAGGGCAGAAAAGCCCGTCCACCAAGTTCGAGTCATCATCCGTGCAGCTCCACAAATAGCTGTTCGAGATTACCACTGTACTGGCCCGTTAACGGCCCCCAGTCAGTCCCAAGATTGGCTTGGTAGATAGAAAACTGTTCGCCATGGTGAATATACTCTCCCTCTGGAAGCGCAGCATCGTAGCCCTTTGGTAATAATTTTATTTGCTCTTTTATGCTATCTAATTCGCCATTGATAACAATTTGGCCGTCTTTGATGATGGCAATGTGGCTGGCAATCCGTTCCACATCGGAAGTGATGTGGGTAGAAAAAATCACCCCAGAACCAGACTCTAATGCTAAGTCAAAGACATCACCCATAAACTCACGGCGGGCGATGGGATCCAAACTGGAAACGGGCTCGTCTAGCACCAATAGTTGGGGTCGATAGGCCATGGCCATGATCAGCGCAAGGCTTTGCTGCTGACCAACGGATAAATTGCTAACCAGGGCATTGCCATCTAAGGCAAAGCGGGTCAGCCATTGTTGCTCTAGTTGCTTATCCCAATCGTTGTAGAAGCTACGGTGTAATTGCAGTGCATCGGTTACTTTAAACCCTTGGTAGCCGCAGGGTTGTTGGGGGACATAGCCAATTTTTTCCTTGAGCTGGGGTGGTAATGTTTGGCTACTGACTCCTAAACAGGATACTTCGCCTTCTGATGGCTCTATTAGGCCTAACGCAATTCTCAGTAAGGTTGACTTACCAGCGCCATTGCGACCAAGTAGCCCTAACACCATGCCAGGTTCGAGGCTAAGGTTAATCTTATTGAGTACCTGCTGGTCATCAAACTGTTTACTAATTTGACTGAATTGTAAAAGTGGATTTGTCATTATTATTGTTCCCAATTCTTTGCAACGAGAGCGAGTAAATCATCCTTACTAATGCCAAGCTGCTTAGCATCAGCAATAAGTGTATTAATGTCTGTCTCTAATAACAAATTAGTCGAGGTTGGCGGGTCTTGCTGAGCGACTCGGGTGGGCTGGCCACGACGCCTTTCTAAGTAACCGTTATCGACCAGCAAACCAATAGCACGGGATACTGTCATGGGGTTAACAGCAAAGTGTTCGGCTAATTTTCTCACCGACGGCAGTTCGTCTCCGGGCTTGGCTTTGCCGGCCGCAATTAGCCTGACAACCTGATCAAACAATTGTTT
This sequence comes from Pseudoalteromonas sp. UG3-2, assembly GCF_037120705.1. Lineage (NCBI taxonomy): Bacteria > Pseudomonadati > Pseudomonadota > Gammaproteobacteria > Alteromonadales > Pseudoalteromonadaceae > Pseudoalteromonas > Pseudoalteromonas sp. UG3-2. The sequence continues at coordinate 349,654 of NZ_JAWLJU010000002.1, forward strand.
GTAGATAGGTTCGGCACTATTTGGGTTGACATGGATAAAATCTAGCATTACTCTAATTCTACTGTATTAATACAATAATACACTGATACACTCATTTAAAGTTAGCATAGTGAGTGAAAGTCAACAAGGAAATAGCCATGAAAATGCCATTTAAGTTTAAGAAAAATATAAAAAAGCTTCATGTTGCTGCATTAGCAATCACAGCAACTTTGAGTTTCGCTACTAGTGCGAATAGTGATACTGCTTCTGCTGTATCACTGCAAACCTGCTACGCCGATGGGTTACCCGATCGCGCCAAATGTGGGGTGATAACGCAACCACTCAATAGTAATACACCAGAGCAAACCATTGATATTCACTTTATGGTGATCCCAGCGATTAAGCCTTTGTATCCAGATGAAGCGGTAATGGCGTTTGCAGGTGGGCCGGGGCAGTCGGCAATAGAATCGGCTGCAGGCTTCTCTCGCATACTGAAATACGCCAGAGAGAATCGCGATATTATTCTGGTGGATCAACGTGGAACTGGAAAGTCTAATTTATTGCAATGTGAGTTAGACGATTTAGCAACGCAATTTGTGATGAATGACATGGCACTTGGCTTTGACTTAGCAAAACAAGACGCGATTGAATGCCGAGATAAGCTAAACAGTGATTTATCGAACTATACCACCGTGGCTGCAGCACCGGATTTTGAAGCCGTCAGAGCGGCGCTGGGCTATAAACAGTTGCACTTGTATGGCGGCTCTTACGGTACACGTATTGCGCTGGAATACATGCGACAGTTTCCACAACGTGTTGCCAGCTCAGTATTAGATGGCTTAGCGCCAAGTAATCAAAGCCTACTGGCTATTGGTGATGCCATTGAGGACTCACTCGCTGCTTTGTTTGAGCAATGTCAAGCCGATGCGGTTTGCGCGCAAACGTACCCTAACCTTGAGCAAACCTGGTTACAGTTGCTGCAAAATTTAGAGCAGCAACCTCTAGAGATGACCGTGCGCCATCCCAGAAGCCACCAACCTATTGCTATCACGTTAACCAGCAACAAGTTGTATAGCACGGTTCGCATGGCGCTGTATTCTCATAGCACCAGAGCCATGGTGCCTTTAGCGATTACTCAAGTTGCCAAGGGCAACGTGGATCTGATTGCGGCGATGATGGCGCAAGGTGAAGACATAATGGGCATCGCCCTTGGGATGCACCAAGCAATACTGTGTGGCGAGGACTGGGCTGTACTGAACGACAGTCAAAGAGCGCAGTATGGTAAAACCTTTATTGGCGCCATGATGATAGCGGGCGCTGACGCAACTTGCCCAATTTGGGATGTAACACCGGTCACTGCGGATTATTATCAGACTGTGAGTTCTGACATCCCCACCTTATTACTGTCGGGCGGTTTAGACCCTGCCACTCCTGCTCGGTGGGCTGAAACCGCCATGGTTGAGCTAAGCAATGCGACCCATTTAGTGGCACCATTTGCCACCCACATAGTGGCTGGACAAAGCTGTGGCGATAAGCTCATAGCCAGCTTTTACGATAATAAGAGCACCGCTGATTTTGACACCAGCTGCTTACAAGAAGACCGCCGTAAACAGTTCTTTATGAATATTAATGGCCCAGCGACTAGCCAAGATAAGGAGTAAATCATGATTAAAGTAGATAACTTAAGCAAAAGAATTGCTGATGTTGATGCCCTTAATGGCTTATCGTTCAGCGCTCAAGATGGCCAAATTACTGGCTTATTAGGGCCCAATGGCGCGGGTAAAACCACCTGTCTTAGAACCGTTTTTGGCTTACTGCAAGCCGATGAAGGCATAACCACCATCGATGGTATTGATGTGGTAAAGCAGCCGCTGGCGGCGAAACAACAACTGGGTCTTTTTCCTGACCCTTGCGGCTTGTACGAACGACTGACTCCGCGAGAATATATTGAGTTTTATGCCAAGCTCAGTGGCATGAGTCAATCAGACGCAGTATCGGCAACCGAAAAGGTGATTGCCAAACTGCAAATGCAAGACATTGCCGATAGACGCTGTAAAGGATTTTCTCAAGGGCAGCGGATGAAAACGGCGCTGGCGCAAGCCATCGTCCATGAGCCCACCAATATCATCCTAGATGAGCCCACTCGCGGCTTGGATGTAATGAGCACTCGCATTCTTAGGGAGCTATTACAACAACTTAAAGAACAGGGCCATTGTGTGTTGTTCTCTAGTCACGTGATGCAAGAAGTGGCGGCACTTTGCGACCATGTGGTGGTGATGACAAAAGGCAAGGTTGTGGCCGAGGGGTCGCCAGAAGCTCTGTGTCAACAAACCGGCAAAGCCACGTTAGAAGAAGCATTTATTGCCCTTATTGGCAGCGATGAAGGAATAGCAGCATGATCAATTTAGTCTCTACCTTATTTAAAAAAGAAATGCTCGATGCTAGTCGAGACAAGCGTTCAGTGATGGCTGGACTGTATTACTGCATTGGTGCCCCGGTACTCATGTGCTTGTTATTCACCGTGATGTTTAAGCAAATGGCGTCTCCAGATGCCCTTAAAATCACCATTAATAACGCCGAGCAAGCGCCCAACTTAGTGCAGTTTTTGGCAACCACTGAAATTACTCAAGGTGAGGGCGATGACACCAAAGCCATCACTTTGGAGATATCACAAAACTATCAAGCAGACATGGCAGCGGGTAAGAGCGCAACGGTCACTATCATCGCGGACAAGTCAGAGCAGAAACTGCAACGCTCTATTCGCCGGGTTGAACGTCAGCTGGCAAAATACAATGCTGAAGTCGCGTCATTGCGTTTACTGGCTAGGGGCATCGACCCTGGACTGATGCGTGCCGTGGATGTGCAAACTCAGGATTTGGCCACGCCTAAGTCTAAAGGGGGCTTTGCTCTGGGTATCGCAACCTTATCTATCATCATCGCACTATTTTATGCGGCAATGGGTCTGGCGATTGATAGTAGTGCCGGTGAAAGAGAGCGCAATTCATTGCAACTGCTGCTTAGTCATCCGGTAAGCCCGTTACAGATTGTATTGGCAAAAGTAGGATCTATTGCCATGTTTGCCACACTGGGGTTAATTTTAACCACAGTGGTGTCAAAGTTTGCCTACAACATGGTGCCTTGGGAAATGGTGGGCTTTACCGTAACCATCGGCGCTAAATTTATTATTGCTGCGGTGTTAATTGGTATTCCAATTGCGTTGATGTCTGCCAGCCTATTGATATTTATTTCGTTCTTGGCGAAGTCGTTCAAAGAAGCGCAATCTTACGTCACCATGGCGCTGTTTATTCCAGTGATGTTAAGTATGGCCACCACTTATGACATCGCCACGGATGTGATGCAGTGGTTGCCAATTGCTGCGCAGCAAAACGCCATGATTGAACTCCTTAAAGGCAATGCCTTGCCGGTACCACAATTGGCCTTTGCTAGCATGGTGACTTTGGGGTTATTTGGCTTGTTTACGTATTTAAGCAGCCGCATGCTGAAAAGTGAAAAGGTCGTATTTGGCCTTTAAACTAATCTTATCGGCGCCCCTTGGCGCCGTTTTACTGTTTTACCTGAAGCGAAATTGGCGTATAATCTGCGCCCCAATTGAGGCAGCAATACCAAGGGCGTGAGTCGTTGGTAAGTAAATTGAGACAGTATGAGTACAGCAGCAAGCACCATGACCGAGCAAGATAACCGCAAAGCAGTGTTAGAATTTAACAAACTGCAAAAACGCCTACGCCGCAACGTTGGCAATGCCATCAAAGATTACAATATGATCGAAGAAGGCGATGTCGTTATGGCCTGCATTAGCGGTGGTAAAGACTCGTTCGCCATGCTGGATATTCTGCTTAATTTAAAAAAAGCGGCCCCGATCCATTTTGACGTGATTGCGGTTAACCTGGACCAAAAGCAACCGGGGTTTCCAGAGCATATCTTGCCAGAGTACTTCGAAACCTTAGACATTCCCTATTACATCATCGATAAAGACACCTATTCGGTGGTCAAAGAAAAGGTGCCTGAAGGCAAAACCACCTGTGGCTTATGCTCACGTTTACGTCGTGGTACCTTGTATTCATTCGCTGAAAAAATTGGTGCGACAAAAATTGCTCTAGGCCACCATTTAGATGATATGGTTGAAACCTTGTTCTTAAACATGTTCTATGGTGCACGGATGAAAGCCATGCCACCCAAGCTGCGCTCTGACGATGGTCGTAACGTAGTGATCCGGCCGCTCACCTATGCGCGCGAAAAAGACTTGGTGCAATACGCTGAACACAAAGAGTTTCCAATTATTCCTTGTAACTTATGTGGCTCGCAAGAGAACCTGCAGCGACAAAACATTAAAGCGATGCTAATGGAGTGGGATAAAAAGACACCGGGCAGAGTGGAAAATATTTTCAAGTCTATGCAACACGTCAGTCCGAGCCAGCTGGCCGATAATCAGCTATTCGATTTTGAAACCTTGCCTATCGACAGAAGCAGCGAACGTGAAGCGTATGACTTCAACGAGGCTGAAGTGTCTTCTACCAACATCGACGAATCGCTTTTTATTGATGTCACCAACATCTAAGCCAATATCGAGTGCTTAAATTAGATTAAGGCTGCTGAAAAGGCAGCCTTTTTTGTGCCTTTTATTGAGAACCTTGTGGCATAAAGCAATTTATTTTTGCAAAAAATGCAACTTTATCACCTTTTTATATTTTAAATGCGGATGATAATGGTTATCATTGTGGTGCGCTTTTATAATAAACTATCTAATTGAAGGCACTTATGAAACGAGTCTCTGAACTTTCTGCAATCACCTTGGCAATTTTATTGCCTACTGCAACTTTTGCCGCTGAGCAACCGCAGCAGCAACTTAACGATGAAGATATTGAGAAGATCACCGTTGTTAGCCGTACCCTTAATCTTTACCGTAACGGGGCAACCAGCACCGGAAAGCTTGCCGTCGACCCGCTTAACTCAACGCAAATGATCACTTCATTAAATGAAAATCTGATCCATGACCTTGGCGCTCGTGACGCCAAAGATCTTTATCGCAATATTGCTGGCGTTAGCCAGTTTAGTTACGCCGGTGTGACGGCGCGGGGGTTCCGCCAAGAAGAAATCTATTTTGATGGCTTAAGAGGAGACCCATATGTTGGGTTTAATGTACCGCAACTATTTAACGTGGAGCGAGTAGACTTTCTAAAGGGCCCGGCAGGTATGCTTTACGGTCCAGGCGCACCCGGCGGACTATTTAATTATGTTACTAAAAAACCAGAGCAACAATTCAGTGCCAATACCCGCCTAATTGCCGGTAGCGACAATCGTATTGGTGGCTCAGCCGAAGTAACAGGTGAAGTCGCTGAAGCACAAAGCATCCGTGTCGGCGCTTTTTATGAGCAACAAGACACCCACCGTGATAACAGTGCCAGTGAGGTGGCCATTGTAGATACTGGTTACGCTTATGACTTTGCTGATGCCCGTTTAATTTTACAATATACCCACTACAGTCAGGATCTTGATGGTAACCGTTTACGTGGCGTCCCTGCAGACGATAACGGTGAATTTATCACTTCACCCTCCTGGAACCATAACGAGCCCAGTGATTTTCTTAACTTACGCTCTGATGTATTACAGGCGAGCTTAACCGGTGAATTGTCAGCCCAGCTGAGCTATGACGCTACCTTGCGCTATATTGATAATGAGCAAGAGCAAAACTACCATGAACCGCGCATGTTGCTCGATAGCGACCAAGATGGCGATATTGACTTAGTGGCACGGGAGTTTCGAGATCAGCTGCGAGAGCAATCGCAACTGTCATTTGCGGCCAATTTTGTCTATGAATCTACCGCCTTTGGTGCTGAGCAGCGTACTGCCTTTGGCGTTGACCTTTACACTGGAGAAGAAGATGCCTTACTTGGCGGTACTCGGGCATCGCAAGAGCATGTTGAGCGCTATTTAAATGGCACATCGTTAGCGTCTGATATTATTCCATTGTCATTAACGAACCCTAATTATGGTGAAAGTCAGCCAAGCCAGTATGACGTTCAGTTCCGCCCAGAGCGCAGCACAGAGCAGCAACGCAATGGCGCATACGTTCTTAATGAACTGGCATGGAATAAGTTTACCTTAGTTGCTGGTGCGCGCTTCGATCAGTTTGAAGATACTTCGAATAATACTAGCTTTGATGACGATAATGTCAGTTTGCGTTTTGGTGCTATTTATAAACTGAATCAAAACGTCTCGCTTTATGGTCAATGGGCAGACTCCTATGAGCCACAGGGCGTTTCAAGTCAAGATACTCAGGCTGGTGGACCGTTCGAGCCAACCACGGGTGAGATTGTTGAGTTGGGTCTAAATGCCGAGTTGTTCGAAGGCAGCAGTCTGTTAAAAATTGCAGGCTATGAAATCAAACGACAGAATTTATTGCAATCCACAGGTCAAGACCCTGAAGGGGATGGCGTTGATAACCTCGCTGCCATTGGTGAAATCACCAGCAAAGGCCTAGAAGTCGAGCTTATCACCGACATTACGCCGGACTGGGTGCTCAATGTAGCTTATGCCTACAACGACGCGCGTATTACTGCTGATAACGGCGGCGGTGGGATCCGCAATAGTGTGGGGGATAAATTTGCCAATGCCCCTGAAAACCAACTGGGGATCTGGACTCGATACCAAGTACCCAGTTGGAATTTAGCCTTTGCGGTTGGCGGTAATTACGTTGATGAGCAGCTGAGCTTGTCAGGGCAACAGCTGAATTCGTATTTTGTCGCTGATGCTTCGATTATTTGGCAGGTGGATAATTACAGTGTGTTATTCCGAGTTGAAAATGCCTTTGACAAAGAGTATGCCGAGTCTGGCTTCTTAAAACGTACCGGTCACTTCCCTGGAGACCCGCGCAGTGCCTTTGTTGAGTTTACTTATCACTGGTAACAACGCATAAACGCACATCATGATTTAAGGCTTAAACCCACTGTTTAAGCCTTTTTCTATCTGGGGTAGCAATGAGCAATAAAACACAGCAAAGAAAGTTTTTAAAAAAGTTATATCATCTGCACGCTTGGGTTGGTTTTCAATTGGCCTTGGTGATGTTTGTGATTCTGGTAACCGGCACCATTGCCACGCTGAGTAATGAAATTGACTGGTTAGTGCATGAGCCGATGCGCTCATCCACACCAAGTGAGAAAAACCATTCGCTTCAAGCGCAAGATTGGCGTGCTATGTATGAGGCAATAAAAGCGCAATACCCTGACAGTAAGGTACTGACTTTAGGCAGTATGGGGGAAGACTATTTCAATTATCGTGCTCGCGTCACTAATGCTCAAGGGCTGGGGCGTTATGTTTATGTCGACCCTTGGACTCATGAAGTCACCGGAGAAACATCGCTGCTAACGGTGCAACGGGTGTTTCGCGATTTGCATCGTTACTTATTTATGCCCGCCTTTCCTGGCCTGCCCATTGTCACCGCATTTGCCTTTATCTTACTCATTTCTCTTTATACTGGGCTCAAAACCACCCGCAACTGGAAAACGGCGCTATGGCGCATCAGAACCCAGCAAGGAGTAAGAATTTTACTCAGTGATCTGCATAAAGTCTTTGGTTTATGGGGTCTGTGGTGTACCAGTGTCATTATCATTACTAGCTTCTGGTATTTATTTGAGTTTGGCGTGCGCGTATCCGGCTCAAGTTTAGAGCCAAGTGCACCTAGTGTAAGCGCCGTGGTAACACAAAATAGTCCCTCTCGCTTTAGTGGCAGTCAGCTTGAGCAAGGCTTCATTCAAGCGCAGCAGAGTATCGAAAACTGGACCATCACGGCAGTGCAATTTCCTCGCGATGAAACGTCAGTGTTGCGCTTCAAAGGGGTAGGGGAGAATCCTTTACTGCGCGAGCGGGCTCACAAGGTTGATTTTCATCCCTACACTTTAGAGCGGCTAAATGTTCAACACCCAGGTAATATGACCATGGGTAATTATCTTAATGAATATGCCGATCCTTTGCATTTTGGCTATTTTGCGGGATTAACGTCAAAACTTATTTGGTTTGTGTTTGGTGTTGCCTTGACAGGACTATCATTTACCGGGGTATTAATGACTTGGAAACGCACTAAATCGGCAAGACTTACCCGTGCACAGGTGGCCACATTGCCTATCTTTGTATTATCGGCGTTTTACTTTGTGTTTTGGATACAGCGTTATCTCTAATGGCACCTAACGCGATAGCTTAGAGAGTGGTCGCCGGTGGTTATCATTGAGCACCACATTCTGATCTTTATAAAATGAACTCCAGTCCTGATTATTTCGTATAGATAGTTGTTATTTTTTACCTTTTTAACGCTTAATAGTCACTAAATGGAAATGTTATTGAGGGATTGTCAGTTCACTGAAATATCTGTCAATAGCTCGCTTTATTTACCTATGGTGCTTACTATATAGTTGATAGGTAACCAATTAGAATTTGATAGCAATTGCTTTGGTGCAGGAGAGACATCAGTGAGTCGATTACCACAAACACTTAAGGTTATACTGTGTGTCGCAAGTGTTGCTTTGGCGGCGGCCAAGGTGGCTGCGCAAGTCACCTTGCCTAAACAAACCTGGCAGGCTTCCGCGCCTTTGCCGGTGGCTTTGCAAGAAATTTACCCCACCGTGTTTATGGATCGCATTTTCGTTGGCGGTGGCTTTACCACCTCAGAAATGGAAACCTTTTATGGTTTGGGCCCAACGGATAAGGTGTATTTATTAAACCCCTCGGAAGAAGGCTGGGAGCAAGCGCCTTCGTTGCCCGATGCTCGGCATCATTTAGGCTTTGCTAGCAATATTCACTATCTCTATGCCATTGGTGGCTTCAGTGGTCCTAAAGGCGCTGCTTGGCAGCCGCAATCAACCGTTTACCGTCTTGATACGCGGGCAGAGGAGTGGGTGTCGGCGCCTAGTTTGCCAAGCCCATTAGCAGAATCGGTGTACGCCACCATTGGTATGAATATTCACGTTATCGGTGGCAAAACCCGTGGCTATGGTGACGACCAAAACAGCGACAGTACTGCTCACTATGTGTTGAAGAATAACGCGTACTGGAGTCGTGCAGAGCCATTGCCAACACCAAGAAATTCAGCGGCCAGTGTGGTAATTGGTGACAGTATTTATGTCATTGGTGGGCGCGTCAGTGGCGATGCCCCAAAAAATCTCGATACCGTGGAAGTGTATAACAGTAAAAGCGACAGTTGGCGCACTTTATCACCGCTCCCGGTGGCGGCTGCAGGGTTAGCGGCGAGCGTGATTGATGGCAAAATATTGGTCACTGGGGGAGAGGCCTTTGATTTTCAAAGTGACACTCGCTCTGGGGAAGTATATGCCGCTGCTTGGCTTTATGACCCAAAATTGGATGAATGGCAATCGTTACCTGACATGCCTTGGCCGCGACACGGTCATGGTCAAGTGACCCACAACGAGATTGTCTATGTCATCGGTGGGGCTGCCAAATTAGGGCCACAAGAAACCTTGTCGAGCACCATGGCATTTAAGCTAAGCGATGACTAATACTTAACACTAAAAAGGCTTGGACCAGCCAAGCCTTGTTTAGTGTTGCTAGCCTTTACTCTGCCAATGGCGATTTGTAACCATCCGGCTTCAGTGCCAATACATCACAGTCTAAACTGTCTATAACGTGCTCAGCGGTATTGCCTACTAACGCAGCACTGAGACCAGTTCTGCCAACCGTACCAATCACCACTAATTCTGCGTCTTTTTCTTTGGCAATAAATGGGATAACGTCTTCGGGTAAGCCTTCTTTTACCACACAGTCTTGCTGGGTTAAGCCATTTTCTTCAGCCAAGGCAAAGGTTTCATCTTCATGGTGTTTTTTCACCGCTTCATTGTACTGTGAAGGGTTAAACTCTGGAATTTCGATGGCAATATTGACCGGTGTTGCCGGGTAGGTGTTCACTAAGCTGAGCTTGGCATTAGCCAGCTCACAGAGGAACTTAGCATCAGAAATAATGCGTTTATTTAGCGCCAAGTGTTGCTCATTATCACTCACGGAGTTAACCGCGGCGATAATATTGCCTTGCTCTGGCCATGCATGGTCTTTAACCAATAACACTGGTGCTGGGCACTTACGGATCAAATGCCAGTCTGTAGGCGTGAAAATCACTGATTTTAAGGTGTCATGCTCGTGGGTAGATTTAATCACCAAGTCATAATCGTGTTCAAGCACCGCTTCGATAATCGACTCATAAGGACGGTTATGCCACACCACCTTAGTGTTAATGGTAATATCCGAAAATGCGTTTATCATGTCATCGAGCCAAACTTCTCTGTCTTTAATGACTGCAGCACGCATGGCTTCACGCTCTTCTCGTGACAGCATGGTGGTCATTTCGTAGGAGAAGTCATAAATAGACATAAAAGCGGTGATCTCAGCACCAGTACGCTTAGCTAAACTAATAGCGCGTTCAAGGCTATTTTGGCGCTCTTTGGTGGGATCGATAACGGTTAATATATTCTTGATTTTATCCACGACTATCTCCTTAACGGCTAATCATCAAAATAGAGTCACTTGGAAATTGTTCGCCAAGTGCTCTATTGAGTGTAACCTATCTTGCCTAAGGTTAAAGTCTTAACAATAAAATCTTTGTTTTAAATCAAGAAGCAATAGCTGCCGCTTCGGCCAGTGCGGCTTGATCATTAATGGTAATAAATTTACCTTCTACTTTAATAATGCCAGCCTTTTGGAAGCGACTGAGTAGACGACTAATGGTTTCAACCGTAAGACCTAAGTAATTACCAATTTCGCCACGGGTCATGGTGAAACGGAACTCTTTTCGTGAAAAGCCACGCTCGCCAAAGCGATTAGATAAGTTAAAGATGAAAGTGGCCAAACGCTCCTCAGCGGTTTTTTTATTAAGCAGTAACAACATCTCTTGATCGTAGTTAATTTCACTGCTCATTAAGCGCATGATTTGCTGGCGCAGCTTCGGTAATTTACCAGCGAGTTCATCGAGTGTATCAAATGGAATTTCACACACCATTGAAGTTTCCAACGCTTGGGCGAAACTTTGATGTTCCATTTTGTTAATGGCATCAAAGCCCACCAAATCACCCGCTAGGTGAAAGCCAGTAATTTGTTCATCGCCTTGCTCTGACAATGTGTAGCTTTTAAATGAGCCCGAGCGCACCGCGAAAATTGCATTGAGTTTTGAGCCCGATTCAAATAAGAAATCACCTTTGTGCAGTGGTTTCTTACGTTCAATGATTTCGTCCAATTTATCCATTTCATTGCCATTAAGAGAAAAAGGCAGGCAAAGCTGGCTAATGCTACAGTTATTGCAGCTAATGGTACATTGGCTCTTTGAACGATTTTGATTACTTAAGTCCATAAAATTTCCATAAGTCTATGACGCACACCTTGGCAACAACACTGTGTTGCAGCAAGCTCTAGCGACAAAAAAGCCAAGTAACTCATCGCTTGGAACTCCCATTCACAACTAATTAGCTACTTTTTATTTTAGAGCTTGCACTACTAAGCCTAGGTTAATGTACTAGCTTATCAGTTGCAATAATAATTAAATAAACACCATACCAAATAAAAATATTACCCATAACAATACGAGTCACTTGATGATTTATGGTTTTTTGTAGCAGTTGTGCAGACTGGCCGATGGCAATTAGAGCAGGAAAGGTACCTAGGCCGAAGGCGAGCATAATTGCGCTACCTTGTAGCGCCGTCTGAGCTTGCAGTGTCCAGGTTAATGCTGAGTAGACTAAACCACAGGGTAACCAGCCCCACAGTGCGCCATAGGCAAAGGCTTTGGCAGGGGTGTTGACTGGAACAAGGTGGCGGTTCAACTTCACTAAATGTTGCCAAATTACGGTTTTGGCGAGAGATTCTAGCCATTGCAATGAGCTTGCAAGGCGCATCACGTACACACCCACCAAGATCATAAATACGCCACTCAGTAACTTCATTGAATGGCCAATCAGGGTATTTTGCTTGGCTAAACTGGCTCCTAACCAGGCAACTAGGCCGCCGGCAATGGCGTAACTGCAGATCCGGCCCAGGTTATACAGCAAGCTGACTTTAATGGCGGAGAGGTTTTTGCTTGCCAACTGCAAGGAGCTGGCAATGCCGCCGCACATGACCAAGCAATGGCCACTGCCAGCCAGCCCCATGATAAAGGCACTTAAGACACTGATTTCAGTCATCGCTGGATTTATTATCTTCTCGCGGTTGTGGCTTTGCAGGTTCAGACTTATCGTCATCAAATAAAATGCTGTGGCCTTGTTTATTTAAGTCTGAAAACTGCTCACTTTTTACGGCCCAAAAAAAGATCCCAATGGCAATAATAACAAACAGAATCGCAATCGGGATTAGGACATAGATGATACTCATAATTTTAATAACCTTAGCGAGTTAGCAATGACGATAATTGAGCTGGCAGACATACCAATAACAGCCAGCCAAGGTGGCACTAACCCCAGTGCTGCTAGGGGTAAAATTGAGGCGTTATAAAGCAGTGAAATAGTGAGGTTCTGCTTTACAATACGACGGGTTTGCTGTGCTACTTGGCGTAATGCAAGAATGGCATTTAAGTCACTATTAAGCAAAACCACGTCCGCGGTATTTTTGGAAATATCCGCACCGGTGTCCATCGCCACAGAAAGGTGAGCACTATTAAATACGGGGCTGTCATTGATGCCATCGCCAACCATGGCTATTACTTCCCCTTGTTGCGACCACTTTTCTACCGCTTGCAGCTTCATTTTTGGCGTACAGGCAGTTTGATAGCTGTCTAATGCCAGCTGCTCTGCTAATTCTTTACCGGCATTTGAGCTGTCTCCCGTGAGCATGTGACAACTAAGCGTTGATTGTTGTAATTGGCTTACCACCCGCTCGGCATTGTCTTTGACTTTATCGTTAAAATAAAAGTCAGCCACCGGCTTTTGGTCAATAAACAACGTCGCTTGGGCAAAGGAAGCGTGAGAGTTAAACCAATTACTTTTGCCAAGTGCTATAGAATGCTGTTGCCAGTGTCCCTGAACCCCAGACCCTGCAACAATCTCAACATCATGAACTAAATTATCATTGCTATTAAGGTGAGAAAAAGCGCGTGCAATAGGGTGCTCGGAATAGCGCTCGAGGGCTGCGGCTAATTCAAGTATCTGCTCTTCGTCGAACTCGCTCTGTAATAATTCCACATGGCGAATGGAAAAACGCCCCTCGGTGAGGGTACCGGTCTTATCAAACGCCACTCGGGTGAGCTTGGTTGCGGTTTCGAGCACATGGGCTTCTTTAATTAGGATGCCTTTTTTGGTTAAGCTTGCCACCGCACAGGTCAGCGCTGTGGGTATGGCCAAACTCAAGGCACATGGGCAGGTAGCGACAAGCACCGAGATGGTCACCCAAAATGCTTGTTCGGGTGACACTGAGTACCAACCTACCGCAGTGATCGACGCAAATACCAGCAAACAAGCAACAAACCACTGCGCAACTTTATCGGTGATTTCAACCAGCTTGGGCCGTTTAGTTAGGGCGTTGTGTTGCAGTCGAATAATTTGATTAAGTAGGGTGTTTTGACCAATCTTATTGATCTCTAGCGTGATCACACCATCGTGGTTGACGGTACCAGCATACACTTGATGACCCTGAAATTTCTTTACCGGTAAGTGCTCACCGGTCATCATTGATTCGTCTACTGTGGTGTGGCCACGGATAACTAAGCCGTCGGCAGGAATGGTTTCACCGGCTTTGACCAGAATAATGTCATTGAGCTGGAGCTTTTTAGCCGCAACTGGCTGCTCATTATTGTTGCTGTCGAGTTTTCTTGCGGTCAGCGGCAGCAGCTTTTGCAAGTTGGCGGTAAACTCACTGGCTTTTAAACGGGCACGAAACTCTAAGTATTTACCCAGTAATAGCAAAAAGGTAAACATACAAATGGATTCAAAGTAGACTTCACCCACCTCCATAAAGGTGGCGTAGGTACTGGCCCCGTATGCCCCAAAAATGGCCAGCGAAACGGGCAAGTCCATATTCAGTTGCTTGGCTTTAAGACCCTTAATGGCATTGGTTAGGAAGGGCATCGCCGAATAGAGAATAACCGGGGAGGCAAGGACTAAACTAATCCAGCGAAAATACTGTTCAAAATCTTCTTCCATGCCAGAAAACATGCCAAAATACATGGCAAAGGCAAACATCATGACTTGCATGGTCATCAGCCCAGCCACGCCTAATCGGCGGATGTAGGCTTTGGCAACTGCTTGTTTTTCTGCGGCTTCTTCATCGGCTTGGAATGGATAGGCCTTGTAACCAATTTCCATCAGCGATTTGATGATAGTGCTTAGCTTTACTTTGGACTCTTGCCAAACAATCATGGCGCGGTGGGTTGAGGTATTGACATCAACCCGGACGACACCACCTAATGACAGCAGTTGTTTTTCGATTAACCAGGCACAGGCGGCACAGCTTATTCCTTCGACACTGAGCAAGACTTCTTTATTCTCGCCGCTGGTTTCGACAAAATCTTCTTGTATTTCATCATTATCATAGCTCAGCAGCATTTTTAGCTGCTCAGGGACTAACTCTTCCACTTTACCGGCGCTTTCGGTGCGGTAAGTATAATAGTCGCTCATACCCTGAGAAATAATGGTTTCTGCTACGGCTTGGCAGCCGATGCAACATACTGGCTGCTGCTCACCTTGAAACGCTACGCTGCCATCAAATCCCTTGGGGATCGGCTCTAAACAATGAAAACAAGACTTAGCCATAGGAACGGTTACTTATACTGCGGTGTTATTGCAATCACATCTTGGTGGGGAAGTTGGATCTTTTCTTTCATTTTCCAACTGCCATCCATAGGTTCAATAAAGATAGTAAAAGCGCCACTGTGGGGCTCATCTAATAAACCGGTAAATTCATCGCTGGCGTTCTTGGTTAAGGTGACAGCAAAATCGTACTTTTCGATTGTGCGGTGGTAAAAAGAGAGCTTTAAGGCATGTACATTAGAGTAATCGCCTTTGGTAAATTTAAACGACACCTTTTGGTTTTGAACGCGTAAATCGCCATGCAAATACAAAGCTTTGGCTTTGTTGAACTTACTTAATTCAAGATTAATGGCTTTGCCTTTTTTATAGTAGTCATCTACTACCATGTCGGGGCCGTTGCCGACAGCTAAAGTCACTAACAAGACACAGGCAATGATGGTTGCTAGCGGGAAAAAGATTAAAAACCAGGGCCAAAAATTCTTATACCAAGGGGTCGGGTTCATAGTTGCTCACAGGGCTATAAAACTTGCCGATATTCTACCGTAAGTTACGGTAAATACCTAAAAAAAAGCCTCCAATCGGAGGCTTTTTTGATCTTAAATAAGCTTACAAACGGTGAGTTTATTTTTCCTGAGACAGGCTATAAACGTACGCTGTAAGTAGGTGTACTTTATCTTCACCTAAGATCTCTTTCCAAGCTGGCATTACACCGGCACGGCCATGACGTAGGGTTTCTTCAACCGCGCGTTGTGAACCGCCATATAGCCAGATGTTGTCAGTTAGGTTAGGTGCACCAAACGGTAGGTTATGGGCAACAGACCCTTTACCGTCCATACCGTGACAGGCAGCACACATAGCAAACTTGGCTTTACCCGCTGCGGCGTCTTTTTGGTTAACGGTACGACCCGATAGGCTTAACACGTAAGCGGTCATTTCTTTGATGCCTTGGTCGCCAAGCGCATCTTGCCAACCAGGCATAGCGGCAACACGGCCTTGTAATAGCGTTTCTTTGATCTTGTCAGGAGAACCGCCATACAACCAGTCATCATCCGTTAGGTTCGGGAAGCCAGTACCACCACGGGCGTCTGAACCGTGACACTGAGCACAGTTTTGCGCAAACAAACGTTGACCGATTTCCAGTGCTTCTTCGTTCTTAGCCAGAGCTAATACGTCTTGCTTAGCAAACTCTTGGAAAATAGGACCGAAGCGAGCATCGGCAGCTTCAAACTCTTTATCAAGTTGAACCCACTCACCATTTGCCTTAGCTTTTTCAACGGCTTCCTTAGATTTTTCCAAAGAGGTAACCCCTTGGTTAGAACTGGTCCAGTTCAAAAAGCCTTCATAGTTACCTAAGCCAGGATACGCCGCAAGGTAATATACCGACCAAATAAAGGTGGCGAAGAACATGTAGGTCCACCACTTAGGCAGTGGGTTGTTTAGTTCTTCGATACCGTCAAACTCGTGGCCACAGCTTTCACCTTCTTTGACGCCTGTGTAGTTTTTCAGGTTCCAAAGTAGTAAGCCGAAAATCAGAGCTAGACATGCAAGGGTTAATACAATAACCCAGATACTCCAAAAGCTAGTCATTTTTCAGACTCCTTTTCCTCATTAGAGATAGTGTTGTTGTGTTCTTTTTCATCTTCAAAGATGGCTTTGGCGGCGTCGTCAAAACGGCGTTTTGACCGCTTGCTGTAAGCCCATACAACAATCACTATAAACAATATCAAAATTACCAGAGTCAAAATGCCTCTGTATGTGCCGTAATCCATAATAATTACTTCAAGTGTGTGCCAAGTTGCTGTAAGTAGGCGATAAGTGCTTGCATTTCTGTTGCACCTTTGCCGTCGTTCATCGCACGGATTTCATCAACCTGTGCTTGTAGCTCTGCATCATCACCGTAGCCTTTGCCATTGTAGCGGTCAGAAGACTTATCAATGCCAAATGCATCACGGAACACTTGTAATTTCTTCAAAGTATGGGTGGTATCAACTCTGTTGCTATCTAGCCATGGGTAACCTGGCATGTTCGACTCAGGTACTACCGAGCGCGGATCCATTAAGTGGGCATAATGCCAATCATCTGAATAACGCTCACCAACCCGTGCCAAATCAGGACCCGTACGCTTAGAACCCCACTGGAATGGGTGATCCCAAACTGATTCACCGGCGACTGAGTAGTGACCATAACGTTCAACTTCATCGCGGAAAGGACGGATCATCTGTGAGTGACAGTTGTAACAGCCTTCACGAACGTAGATATCACGGCCTTCCATTTCCAGCGCAGTCAGTGGACGTAATCCCTCAACTGGCTTAGTTGTGTCATCTTGGAACATTAGTGGCGTAATTTCTACTAAAGCACCAAAGCTAATCGCGAACACCGTTAGGATAGCCATTAGGCCAACGTTCTTTTCAACGATTTCGTGTTTGTTTGTAGAGTTATTGTTGCTCATACTCACTACCCCTTAAGCCACTTGTGGGTTAGCATCAGTAGCTAACTCGCCACTTTTTGCTGAAACCGTACGGTATACGTTGTAAGCCATAATCAGCATACCTGCGACGATGAACACACCGCCAAGGAATCGCATGATGTAGAACGGCTTAGAAGCTTCAAGTGATTGTACGAAGCTGTACATTAAGGTGCCGTCAGAGTTTACTGCACGCCACATTAGACCCTGCATAACACCAGAGATCCACATAGCGACGATGTACAGTACAACACCCACTGTGTGTAACCAGAAGTGCGTGTTAATCAGCTTAATGCTGTACATGTTACCGTGACCAAATAGTGCTGGGATCAGGTGATAAATTGCACCGATAGAGATCATTGCAACCCAACCTAGCGCACCAGAGTGTACGTGACCTACAGTCCAGTCTGTGTAGTGTGAAAGCGCATTAACTGACTTAATCGCCATCATTGGACCCTCAAAGGTAGACATACCGTAGAACGACAGTGAAACCACGAGGAAACGTAGAATTGGGTCAGTACGAAGTTTGTGCCACGCACCTGAAAGCGTCATGATACCGTTGATCATACCACCCCAAGAAGGCACGAATAGAATCACTGACATCACCATACCTAGAGACTGCGTCCAGTCTGGTAGTGCTGTGTAGTGTAGGTGGTGAGGACCAGCCCAGATGTAAAGTGAAACCAGCGCCCAGAAGTGAACAACCGATAGACGGTAAGAATACACCGGACGGCCAGCTTGTTTTGGTACAAAGTAATACATCATACCAAGGAAACCAGCAGTAAGAAGGAAGCCTACCGCGTTGTGACCATACCACCACTGAACCATGGCATCTACCGCACCGGCGTAGATTGAGTATGATTTAGTCAACGAGATTGGCACAGCCATGCTGTTTACAATGTGAAGAACAGCAACGGTGATAATGAAACCAGCATAGAACCAGTTTGCTACATAAATGTGTGACACTTTACGCTTAATAAGAGTACCGAAGAATACTACTGCGTAAGTTACCCATACCACTGCGATAGCAATATCAATTGGCCACTCAAGCTCAGCATACTCTTTAGAAGAAGTAATACCTAGCGGTAGCGTGATAGCTGCTGCGACGATAATGGCTTGCCAGCCCCAAAATGTGAATGCGGCAAGTTTGTCAGAGAACAGGCGCGTTTGACACGTGCGCTGCACAACATAGTAAGAGGTTGCAAATAGTGCACTTGTACCAAATGCAAAGATTACTGCGTTCGTATGTAACGGACGTAGTCTAGAGTATGTTAACCATGGAATGTCGAAGTTTAACGCAGGCCACGCAAGTTGCGCTGCGATAAATACACCTACACCCATGCCAACAATGCCCCAAATCACTGTCATGATAGCGAATTGGCGTACAACTTTATAATTGTACTCAGTTTGTGATGCTACTGTTTGGCTCATTTTCTGGATTCCGCTGCAATTTATTGCGATTAGAAATGAATTACCTGAATTACAGGCCCTAGTTATATTTCTTCAAGCCCGTCATGTTTTCACTCAAACCTTGAGTGCAAACCTAACCAGCCCGAGAAACCTTTATTTTTGCGAGGAAATAATAATTTTTTTGCTGCTGAAAAGATACCAAAAACACCTAAAATTATGACATCAATCAATTTTTAGCGCGCTTTTTGTATGCTTCTTAAGCGACCTAGCAATTGTCTTTAAACTTGCGTACACTGCGCAGGTTTAAGTTGTGACGGTAACCAGCATGATTGCAAAGCAATTAACCATGGCAATGCTAGGATTTTTCCTCGTGGCCTGTTCAGACCCGACTGCTATTATACATGAACGTTCAGAAAATAGTGAAAGTTCAGTAACAAAAAATGTTTGTTTGTCGCAATCCCCTTGTAAACTTTCCGAGCATCTCTCGTTATACCTAGGTTCCGCAAGGGTTGAGCCCGAAACCGAGTTTGTTATTCAGCTTGAAACTAATACTAAAGTTGAAGTGAAATCGGCGTGGCTCGAAGGGGAAAACATGAATATGGGGCGTATTCCGGTATTTTTTGACGATAGCCTCACAGCAAGTGCCATGGTGGGCATGTGTAGTGACCCTAAGATGCGCTGGTTATTGCGCTTAGATGTGGTGGTGAATGGTCAAGCTCAGCTCTATAGCCAGCCAATCATAGTGAGTTACCAATGAATAAAAGCGTTTTTATTGAACATTTAAAGTTTGCCTTAGAGCAGCAGTTACTGAATGCCACGGCAGCCGCCAACAGCGCTCGGGCGGACGCGACTCATGAACAAAGCGCAGCAGAGACGCAATATGACTCGCTAAGCATTGAATACGGCTATTTGGCTGAAGGGCAAAGCGAAAGAGTGGATGCCTTGCACCGGGCGCAAAACGAAATAGTGGCACAACTGCAGCTGCAACACAGCAATACCGTAGGGCATAACAGCTTGGTGGAACTGATTGACGAGTCAAATCAATCGCACTGGTTTTACTTGGCTCCATGCGAAGGCGGGTTAAAAGTAGCATGCAAAGGGCAAACCGTAATGGTACTCACCTTTGCTGCGCCTCTGGGGCAACAGTTACGCGGTTGCCAAGTGGATGATGAATTCACCTTTGCCTTTAATGGTCGTCAACAAAGCTTGTGTGTAGCACAAATTTTATAAAGCGATTGCGCGCTTAAGAAAACAGTTTACGGCGCACAATACCACGGTAACTGGTAGGCGACTTTCCCATCTGCTGTTTAAACACTCGACTTAACTGCCCCTGAGAGTTAAAGCCGCAAGCCAGCGCGATATCTTGAATGGATAAATCGCTGCTGGCCAATAACTCCTTCGACATTTCTACTCTTAGCTGTTGTAAATAAGCGACCGCTGTTTGACCTGTGGCTTGTTTGAAGCGCCGATTAAAGGTGCGGTAGCTCATATCAAACTGGGCGGCAACACTGGGTAATGACAGCTCCGTTGCGGCATTGTTTTTCAGCCAAAATTGAATGGCGGCGATTTGCTCATCGGCGTGGCGGTCTACGGCCCCTTCAAGATAACGTTGTTCTTCATAAGGTTTTCTTATTTCATGGGAAAAGTTTTGCTGTACGTGGTGAGCGGCGTCAATGCCATAAAGTAATTCAATCAAGTGGACGATGACATCGGCTAAGGCGTTTAAGCTGGCGACGGTATAAATACGCTCTGATTGGGTAATAAAGTAGTCAGGCTTTAAATCAACATTGGGGTACAAAGTGGCAAACTGTTTGGCGAAATGCCAATGGGTGGTCGCAGAGTGGCCATTGAGCAAACCACTTTGCGCCAAAAAGCAAACCCCAGTACCGACTCCAACCAAAGTGCTGCCGGCTTCCCAAGCATCGGCCAAAGAGGTGCTAAGCTCAGGGTTACGCTGCACAATGGGGCGTGGGTTGCGCCAAATACTTGGAACAATAATGTAGTCATACAAGGGCAGCGAGCTAAAATCGCTTTGCGCGTGTAAAGACAAAGCGTTGTCGGTATTCACGGCTTCGCCATCGCTGCTGCAAAGCTCCACGGTTAAAGGCGTAAAGGATGGTTTGCCGTGAACGCGAGCAAACGCTTGACCCGCCTTAAGCATTTCTAGCGGCAAAGTCACACTGGTAACTAACATATGTTGATACAGCACGATAGCAATGCGAGTAGTAGGTTGCATCTGCTCCGACCTCTTTGTTGTGGCGAAAAATGTGTTATTAATGGCGCATAATGCAAAAAGTTTAATTTCAATGCAATTAAAATCAATGTCATCATTTTCAATCAGACTTTAGGAATACCATGACTGCATTGCCAATCATTGTCGGAATGGGGGGAATTAACGCCGCGGGGCGCACTTCATTTCATCAAGGTTTTAAACGCATTGTACTTGATAAACTAGACCAAAAATCACGCCAAGAAACCTTTGTTGGCTTAGCCACCTTGATGAACTTAGTTACCTATCAAGAGGGCAAACTTGTAGACGCGCAAGGTGACGAAGTCGCAAAGAGTGACATTGAAGCGCGGTTTGGCGACGCTATCTTAGCAGGCACCTTGATCCGCAAGATTGAAAAAAACCACTTTGATGTCGATGCCACGCCTTGGCAGCAAAAACTTACTATGAACAGCAACGACGGCAAAGAAATTGTCTTTAGTTGTCGTAAGCGTGACTTACCTGAGCCGTTACCAGCGTGTTGGCAGGTCACTGAACTAGATAACAAAACCGTTGAAGTAGTTATCCGTGAGCAGCTAGAAGTTAAGCACCTCAGTCACCGCGACAATCCTATTAAAGCCGCCGGACAGTTACCCAGTGGCTTTGAGCCGGCAACTATGTACAACAGCCGCTACCAGCCCAGAGGCTTGCAGGCGACGATTTTTGCAGCCACCGATGCCATTCGCTCTACGGGCTTGCCTTGGGATCAGGTCATGAACAGTGTCCGCCCGGATCAAATTGGCACTTACTCGGCCTCGGTCGCAGGGCAAATGAACGAAGAAGGCTTAGGGGGGCTGGTTCGCAGTCGCTTGCGTGGCGATAGAGTCAGTACCAAGCAATTGGCGTTGGGCCTGAATACTATGTCCACTGACTTTATCAATGCCTACGTTACTGGCAGCGTGGGTACTGCCTTCTCCACCTCAGGCGCTTGCGCCACGTTCTTGTATAACTTGCGCGCCGCCGTCAACGACATTCAAGCGGGTCGTACACGGGTTGCCATTGTTGCCAGTAGTGAATGCGCTATTACCCCTGAGATCATCGAGGGTTTCGGCAATATGGGGGCATTGGCGAATGAGGAAGGCTTACGTAAGCTGGATAACACCGACACGGTAGATTATCGCAAAACCAGCCGACCATTTGGAGAAAACTGTGGCTTTACCATTGGTGAAGGCGCACAAGTGGCTATTCTCATGGATGATGCCTTAGCGCTTGAGCTCGGGGCGCAAATCATGGGATCAGTGGCGGATGTTTACGTTAATGCTGACGGCGTGAAAAAGTCCATTACGGCACCGGGGCCTGGTAACTACATCACCATGGCAAAATCTGTGGCGTTGGCACAAGAGATAGCAGGAAAAGAAGCACTGGCAAAACGCAGCTTTATTTTGGCCCATGGCTCCAGTACTCCGCAAAACCGCGTGACTGAGTCATTAATTTACCACAAGCTAGCGGAAACCTTCAGCATTAACGGCTGGAAAGTGGCGGCACCGAAAGCCTATGTGGGTCATACCATTGCACCGGCTTCTGGCGATCAATTGGCGATGGCGTTGGGGGTATTTGAATACAATATTATGCCAGGGATCACCACCATTGATGAAGTAGCGGAGGATGTTCACAGCGAGCATCTTGATATTCGTACCGAGCACTATGAGTGTGACGCTATGGACATCGCGTTCATTAACTCAAAAGGCTTTGGTGGCAACAATGCCACGGCCACGGTGTTTTCTCCAAAGTTGACAAAACAGCTGCTAAGCAAACGCTATAGTGCCCAGCAGTTTGCCGACTACCAACACAAGCTTGGTGAAACTCAGGCACGTCAAAACAGCTACCAACAAGCCGCTGATTTAGGTCAATACCAGCTTATTTATCGTTTTGGTGAAGGCATGGTGGATGAGTCTGCACTAACCTTAAACGAGCAAGAGCTCACTATTCCAGGGTTTGAGCAAGCCATTAAACTGTGTGAGCATAATCCTTATAGCGATTTACTGTAATACATAATGTTAAGCAAGCAAGGCGCACAGGGAGTGCGCCTTTTTTATGCCTAATTGCAAAATAGGCTAGGCGACAAGGCGCTGTCGTGGCTATTATGGCTAGGTGTGATGAGCTGGTGTTTATCTCGTATCAAGCGCTATTTTGCTGCAAGCGCACATGACTTTATGAGCAGCAAAGCGACTGAAAGCCATGGGATTGATAACGCCAACTTTGCCTTGTTAGCGTAACCATAAGGAAAGACCAAATGCCTATTTTAACGATAATACGCTTTGTTGCCTTTGTACTGTGTGGCGTGGCAGCCCTAAGCAGTCAAGCGCAAGAGGCGTTGGCCACAAGGTTATCAGCGCAAGCTTCCGATCCCAATGAACTTGGCTGGATGGTTGGCTTCCCGCCGCCGAAAAGTAAGCGCATCACTCAGCCGGATAGCAATTTTTTTAGCTTTCCGAAATTGCGCTGGTCGGTTTGTCATATGCGTGAACTTCTGCCCACTGCCGCAATTAAGCGCAATGTCTCAAGCTATGAACCTTTGCAATTTCAGCCCATTGCTGGAATAGATGAGGTGGTGTTTACGCCGCTGCACAGTGACAAAACCATGACTTGGTCGCAGAGCTTAGCGGCGAACTACACCGACGGCATAGTGATTATGCACCGTGGCAAAGTAGTGTATGAGCGGTATTTTGGCTGTCTGGATAAGTACAGCAACCACGCTGCTATGTCTATGACTAAATCAGTGACGGGGCTGATTGCAGAGATGCTGATCGCTAAGGGGCAGTTAGACCCTGCTGCAAAAGTGGCGACATTGATCCCTGAACTAAAAAACTCGGCGTTTGCAGCGGCCTCTGTGCGCCAAGTGATGGATATGACCACAGCACTTGATTACAGTGAAAAGTATGGCGATCCCAAAGCCGATATTTGGCGCTACGCCTACGCGGCAAACCCACTACCAAAACCTGCGGATTATCAAGGGCCGGTTGGCTATTTTGAATACCTGCAAACCATTCAAGGCAATGGCGAACACGGTAAAGCCTTTGGCTATAAAACCGTTAATACCGATGTATTAGGGTGGATAGTCTCTGTGGTTAGCAACACCAAGTTTGATCAGCTAGTGTCTGAGTTGTTATGGCAACCTCTTGGCATGCAGCAAGATGCCGATATTACCGTGGATGGTATTGGTACTCCTTTTGCTGGTGGAGGCCTCAGTGCTAGCCTGCGTGATCTGGCGCGTTTAGGTCAGGCGGTATTGGATAATGGCCGTATCAACGGTAAGCAGGTGATACCACAGGCTGCCATTGAGAGTATTCGCTTAGGTGGCAATAAACAGGCATTTGCTAAAGCGGGTTTTAAAACCATGGCAAATGGCAGTTACCGCAGTATGTGGTGGCATTTTCACAACCAAAATCAGGCCTTCGCAGCTCGTGGAGTACATGGTCAGACTATCTACATTGACCCCGCAGCAGAGATGGTGATAGTGCGATTAGCGTCGCATCCAAGCGCCAGTAATAGCAAAATCGACCCGACCTCATTACCGGCGTATCAAGCCATTGCGGACTTTTTATCAGCGAAAAAGTGAATGACACTAGCTGGATAGCAAACCAGATATCCAGCTAGTTGTCAGGCTTACTAGCGCTTAAAGTCTAGGCAGATAATGTCACACTAGCTTAGGTGCTGATGATGAAATTCAAGGTGCTCATCAATAAAGCTCGAAATAAAGAAATAGCTATGGTCGTAGCCATCGTGGCTATTTAATTGCAGAGGGTAGTGCGCTGCAGTGGCTGCTTGCTCAAAAACCCAAGGCTTTAGTTGCTGCTCTAAAAACTGATCGCTAGCACCTTGTTCAATCAAAATAGGGGGTTTGCATGTGCCTTTATAATCGCTTATCAACGCGGTGGCATCGTATTGCTGCCAATCATGCTTATTGTCACCTAAGTAGCCGGTAAACGCTTTTTGCCCCCACGGAGAATTACTCGGGTTTACGATTGGACTGAACGCCGAAATACTGCTGTATTGCTCTGGGCTGCGCAGGCCAATAACTAATGCACCATGTCCGCCCATAGAGTGACCACTAATGGCTTGCTGTGAGGTCACCGGAAAGTGCTCGCGGATCAGCGCCGGAAGCTCTTGGGTGATGTAGTCGTACATTTGATAGTGCTTGGCATAGGGAGCTTGGGTTGCGTTTAAATAAAAACCTGCGCCAAGCCCAAAGTCATAAGCGCCGTCAGGATCATCAGCCACATCCTCGCCGCGCGGGCTAGTGTCAGGGACGACCAGCGCCATTCCGAGTTGGTTGGCTTTTTTGAAAGCGCCGGCTTTTTGCATGAAGTTTTCATCCGTGCAAGTCAGGCCAGAAAGCCAATATAACACCGGTACTTGTTTTCCTTCATTGACCTGCTGCGGTAAGAAAATGGCGAACGTCATGTCACATTGATTACACTGACTATGGTGTTTATATCGCTTGTGCCAACCGCCAGAGACTTTATTACTGGAAATCAGTTCCATTATGGTTCTCCTAACTAATACCAATCCGCATTAATACTTGCTCAATTTGAGGGAGCAAATTCGACGCTAACTGCGTTAAAAATGTCTTATTTAGAATAACTAAATAGCAAAATTTTCGCCTGGTTATCGACCGAATTTTCTTGCCTCAAATAGACCACTTAATTAAGCAAATTGGTATGAAAAGGACGCGCAGGGCGTCCTTGGATTGTAGAATTAACTATTAATAATGGATCACTGAACGAATGCTCTTACCTTGGTGCATCAGCTCAAAGGCCTCGTTAATGTCATCCAGCGTCATGGTGTGAGTAATAAAGTCATTTAATTTAAACTCACCTGCCATGTAGCGTTCAACGATGTCAGGTAGCTCAGAGCGCCCCTTAACCCCGCCAAAGGCACTACCGCGCCATACTCGGCCGGTAACTAACTGAAATGGGCGAGTTGAAATCTCTTGACCGGCGCCTGCGACACCAATAATAACGGATTCACCCCAGCCTTTATGGCAACACTCTAAAGCACTGCGCATCACATCAACATTGCCAATACATTCAAATGAGAAGTCGACACCGCCATCGGTCATCTCGACAATGACTTCTTGGATAGGCTTGTCGAAGTCTTTAGGGTTAACGAGATCTGTGGCGCCTAGTTTTTTCGCCAGATCAAACTTGTCTTCATTAATGTCGATACCAATAATGCGGCTTGCGCCAGCCATTTGAGCACCAATGATGGCTGATAAACCAATGCCACCGAGACCAAAAATAGCCACGGTATCGCCTTGTTGCACTTTTGCTGTGTTCATCACAGCACCCATACCCGTGGTGACGCCACAGCCGAGCAGACAAATCTCTTCAAGAGGTGCTTCTTTGTTAACTTTGGCAAGGGATATTTCTGGCAATACGGTGTACTCAGAAAACGTCGAGGTGCCCATATAGTGGTAGATAGGCTCGCCATCTTTATAAAAGCGCGTAGTGCCGTCTGGCATTAGGCCTTTACCTTGGGTTTCACGGATCTGTTGGCACAGGTTGGTTTTGCCCGACTTACAGAACTTACACTCACCACACTCAGGGGTGTATAACGGAATAACGTGATCGCCAACGGCAACGCTGGTAACACCTTCACCAACCGCTTCGACGATGCCAGCACCTTCATGGCCTAAAATAGCCGGGAAAACGCCCTCAGGATCTTCTCCAGATAAAGTGAATGCATCGGTGTGACAAACGCCTGTGGCGGTGATCTTCACTAATACTTCGCCTTTTTTCGGTGGCATGACATCCACTTCTTCAATGCTCAGTGGTTGCCCGGGGCCCCAAGCAATGGCTGCTTTCGATTTAATGAATTCTGACATGTTACTTTCCTTTCTTTAGAAACTAAACACAGTATAACTAGCATTTAAAATTTGATAATCTTTAAAATTAATAAAGACTTTTACGGATATGTAATAATGGATCGGTGGAATGGCATAGATGAGTTTGTTGCAGTGGCCGCCAATGGCTCTTTTAGTGCGGCAGCACGACAGTTGAATACCTCAGTAGCCCAGATCAGCCGGCGAGTGAAGTTACTCGAGCAGCGTCTAAATGTGCAGCTGTTAACACGCACCACCAGAAAGCTGGCATTGACTCAAGAGGGCGAGGTGTTTTTATCCCATGCCAAACACTTGCAGCATGGTCTTGATGATGCCACGGCGGCGCTGCGGCAAAGAGACCGCCAGCCCACAGGAAAGTTAAAAATCACCGCGCCGGTGATGTATGGTGAGTCGTATGTGATGCCTGCCATTGTTGAGTTTATGCGGCTCTATCCGAAAGTGGAAGTTGAAATCCACTTAACCAATCATCAGGTCGATTTATTGGATAAAGGCTTTGATCTCGCTATTCGCCTTGGGCCATTACAAGATTCCTCACTGCGCGCTAAAAAGTTGACCGTACGAGAGACCATGGTGTGCGGCGCACAGTCGTATCTCGATCATTATGGTCAGCCTCATACGCTGTCTGAGCTTGCAAAGCATCAGTGTTTGATAGGTAACAGCAGTGAATGGCGATTTTTAGAGGAGGGCAATTCCCGCTTTGTTAAAGTGAGTGGGGCGCTGCGCTGCAACAGCGGCTGGGGCTTGTTGGCGGCGGCTAAGCAGGGGTTAGGCTTAGTGCAGTTACCGCATTATTATGTCCAAGAGGCATTGGCCTCGGGTGAACTGACGGAAGTGTTAACGGCGTTTCGTCCTGAGCAAGAGGGAGTCTGGGCGCTGTATCCGCCCAGACAATTTGTCGCCACCAGTTTGCGACTGATGCTCGACCACTTAAGTGAATACTTCAGTCCGTTTTCGCCATCTTATCGATAGCTTCACTGAGCGCTTGCTCGCGGCTATCACAAAAGGCTTTGTCACCTAAGCGGTCGTGAATATTTAAGCGTTTTAGCTTATCTGTGGTCTCGCTATTAGGGGAGTAGATATAAACACTGCAATTGGCATCCAGAGCATCAGAAATGGCATTCTCAATGGCCAAGCCTACGGTAACATCAATCATGGCAACATCACTTAAGTCCAGCACCATGGCATTGTATTCGCTTATTTTGCGGTGCTGTCTGGCAATGGCCTTTGAGACACTGAATATCATCGGGCCTGAGAGGTAGAAAAACAACAGCTTACCATCGGCTTTATCAAGTAGCGCTCGCTCATTATCTGTCAGTGGCACGTATTCATCGCTGTCACTGTCACTGATGGCTTTAACATGGTTCTCTTGCACTTGGCTTAAGCGCTCGATAACCATAATGTTAGAGATAAACACGCCAAGACCCACAGCAACAATGAGGTCCACAAACACGGTGAGTAACATCACGCCGTACATAATTGCCATTTGGCTGACACTTAATTTGTGTGCGCGCTGGATAAAACTCCAATCCAAAATATTGTAGCCAACATACACCGCGATACCAGCTAATACCGCCATGGGGATGGGCTCAGTTAAACCGCCTGCGACAAATACTACGGCCATGAGGATTAACGCACGACAGATACCGGCAATGGGAGAGCGGGCACCTACTTGGATATTCACCACTGTGCCCATGGTTGCTCCTGCCCCTGGCAGTGCACCAAACAACCCAGCGAGCATGTTAGCTATCCCTTGACCACGTAACTCTTTATCAGAGTCATGCTCGGTTCTGGTTAAGCTATCGGCGATGACCGCGGTCAGTAGCGTGTCAATGCAGCCCAAAGTACCCAGCACCAAAGCATCAATCAGCATCTCAATAAAGAGTTCTGGCGATAGCACCGGAAACACTAAGCTCGGTAAGCCACTGGGAATTTCACCAATCCGGCGAATGGTGTCAGTATCGAAAACAATCACTGACAGCAAGGTCACGGCCACCAAAGCAACCAATTGCGCTGGTACGTATTGACGCCAGCGACTTGGCATCTTAAACAAGATAGCTAAGGTGATAACGCCTAAGAATAATTCCGCAAGGTGTAAATCGAGTATCAGTTCCGGCAGATTGGCTAAGGTGCCAATTACGCCTCCGGCAGGGGCTTGGTGACCCAGTAACGGAGCCAGTTGCAAGATAATTAAAATCACCCCAATACCAGACATAAAGCCGGATATGACACTGTATGGCATTAAGGTCACGTATTTACCGAGCTTAAGGGTGCCGAGTAGGATCTGGAAGGCACCGGCCATCATCACTACCGTGAAGCCCATGGCCAGGCCATTTTCTGGGTATTTACTCATGGTTGCAGTTAACACCGCAGTCATGATCACTGTCATTGGGCCGGTAGGCTCTGAGATCAGCGAGGTTGAGCCACCGAATAGGGCTGCAAATAACCCCACTAATATGGCGCCCCACATGCCTGCTTCAGCGCCAGCACCCGAGGCCACGCCAAATGCCAGTGCCAAGGGCAATGAAATAATCGCGGTGGTCACTCCGCCAAACAGGTCACCCTTAATTGTGGCGTGTTGAAATCTCTTTAGTGTGAACATACTTTTGACTATAACGATCAAAAAATTGACGGCATTCTACCTGATAATTGGCCTTAAGCGCCATGAAGGACTGGTATTACCATTGCGGTAGAACGATTACCAAACAAAAAAAAGCCAGTCTAGAAAGACTGGCTTAGGTTTTGTTTATTAATCAACTTGGGCAGGAGAGGCCATGTCGGCACTCGCTTTGCCACTGGGTGATTTCGAACCCGCGCCTGAGCTGCTGCTGGCAGCTGGGCGGTTCTCTAATGGCATAGCTGTTGGCGTTGGCATGGTATTTTGCTCAACTACACTTTCTGCTTTGGTCATTGGCGCATTAGCACTGTACTGATAACGTGTGCGGGATTGACCATTGACTGGCGTTGCCGTTTTTTCAGGTTCAGTTACTTCAGGCTCTGTCACTTCAGGCTCTGATGCAGCTTCAGTCTCAACGTCGGCGTGTGGCTCATCTGCAGAGGTAGGCTCTGCTGCATTCGCTTCAGCCTGTTGTGGCGCTGAGTCAGACTCAGACGCTAGCTGTTCATCGCTTTGCTCTGATTGAACGGCACTTTCAGGCGCCTTATCTGCAGGCTCATGGCTAGCCGTTGCTTCACTCGCTGATTGCTGTGCATCCGAACTGCTTGGAACCTCTTCCTCGATTGCGTTAACTTCCGTCTCAGCTTGTTCACTATCCACTTCAGCTTGTTCCGCTGCAGCACTGTGCTCAACTTGCTGAGGTTGCTCAGGCGTCTCAACGGCTTGCTCTTCAGCTGCCGGTGCTTGCTCATCAGTGCTATTATCCACCGCTACTGTGTCAGTGGTTGCAGTTTCTGCTGGCGCCGACGAGACAGACTCGGCTTGCTCTGCGGTGTTTGTTACCGCATTGCTGCTGTCGTCTTCACTGTGCGATTGCGCTTGCAGTTGTGCTTCATACTCAGCAGCCGCTTGATCGGCAACCGGAACAAAGGCACTAGATTGCGACTTTTCAGGCGCATCTTGACGGCGGCGACGCTGTCCTGCGGCACGAAGGTGGCGAGGTGAACGACGCGAACGAGTGCGGCCTTCTTTTTGCTCCTCATCCACAGCTTCTGTATTGGACTGCTGTGTGGTATCGCCGTCAGTGTGTGCTGTCTCTGCTTCCGCTTTAGGCGCGTTGGTATCAACGGCTTGCTCTGCTGGTGCAGTTTCTACTGGCTCGGCTGCAGGCTCTGGCGCTTGCGCTGTGTCATCACGTTGTGCTTTGACTTTTTCCGCTTTAGCTTTTGCCGGCTTTTTCGCTTTGTTGCTATCGGCCTTCTGCTCAGCCACTGGGGTAGTGGTTGCGTCAGTTGCCGCTGCGTTGTTCTGCTCAGTGCTCACTGCGTTGTCTTGAGCTTCAGTTTCCACACGGACTTTCTTGCGTAGGTTACGACGCTGTCTGCGTGGTTTAGTCTTGTGCTCTTTGACTGCCTCAGGTTGCTCTTTATGATCCGTCTTAGTATCCGTTGCTTCTGCATTTTGTTGCTTGGCTGGACGATTTGCTTTGTCTTGCTCAGAACGTTTACGGTTATTAGGGCGACGGCGCTTACGATTATCACTGCGCTGTTCCTTATTACCATTGTCGTCTTTGCTCTGCACTGCATCGTTTGGCTTATCGTCTTTTTGGTTATCTTGACGGCGACGATTGTTATTGCGACGGCGATTATTGTTGCGACGGCGGTTGTTGTTCTGGCGGTTTGATTCGCGTTTAGGTTGCTCTTGCTCTGGCTTTTTCTCTTCTTCTGCAGGAGCAAATAAGCCTTTTAACCAATTGCCAAGCTTAGTAAGTAAACTTTCCTCAGCCGCTTTTTTAGCTTGTGGCTCAGGCGCCTTTGGTTGTGGTTGCGCTTCTGGAGTCGGAGCAGGGGCATCTGGCATCACCACGCCTTTAAGCACCGGCTCTTCTTTTACTACCGTTTGCGGTCGCGCCACTTCCATTGCTTCCGGCTCTGGGGTAACAATTTGTTGGTAGCTGGCTGCTTCTGGTGTTTCATCCTTACGCAGTCTCACCACTTCATAGTGTGGTGTCTCAAGGTGCTGGTTTGGAATAATGATAACATGGCATTCATGGCGCTTTTCAATGCGCTGTACTGAACGGCGTTTCTCATTGAGCAAATACGCACCCACGGCCACAGGCACTTGGGCGTTAACTTGAGCGGTGTTGTCTTTAATGGCTTCTTCTTCAATTAAGCGCAAAATCGACAGAGCAATAGACTCGTTAGAGCGGATTGTGCCTTGGCCATCACAGCGTGGACAAGTGTGCTGGCTTGCTTCACCTAATGAAGGGCGCAAGCGTTGGCGTGACATTTCCAACAAACCGAAGCGAGAGATTTTACCAATTTGCACTCGGGCACGATCAGTACGAACGGCTTCTTTTAAGCGGTTCTCTACTTCACGCTGATGGCGCGGTGGTGTCATATCGATAAAATCGATTACGATCAGGCCGCCAAGATCTCGTAAACGCAATTGTCTGGCGATTTCATCGGCTGCTTCTAAGTTGGTGTTCAGCGCTGTCTCTTCTATGTCGCCGCCTTTGGTGGCTTTTGAAGAGTTAATGTCGATTGAGGTCAGTGCCTCTGTTGGATCAATAACGATTGAACCGCCCGATGGTAAACGCACTTCACGTTGGAAAGCCGACTCAATCTGGCTTTCGATTTGGTAATGGGTAAACAAAGGCACATCGTTTTGATAAAGCTTAACGCGGTTAATAAAGTCAGGGCGGAAACGCTCAATGTGTGCCTTGGCTTCTTCAAACACGCGTGGCTTATCAATTAGAATCTCACCGATATCACGACGTAAATAATCGCGGATAGCACGGAAAATAACGTTGCTTTCTTGGTGGATAAGGAACGGTGCCTTGCCACTGTCAGCAGCATTTTGAATGGCTTCCCAATGCACCAGAAGAGCTTTAAGGTCGTACTCAAGCTCTTCAAAAGATTTTCCCACACCGGCAGTACGTACGATTAACCCCATGCCTTTAGGCACATTTAAACGGCTTAGAGCTTCTTTAAGCTCGATACGCTCATCGCCTTCGATACGGCGTGAGATACCGCCGGCACGTGGGTTGTTCGGCATCAGTACTAAATAACTGCCCGCGACACTAATAAAGGTGGTTAATGCTGCGCCTTTTTGGCCTCGTTCTTCTTTATCAACTTGAACGATAACCTCTTGACCTTCTCTAATAACATCTTTGATATTAGGGCGGCCGTTAAAGGTGTAGCCAGAAGGGAAGTAGGTTTTAGCAATTTCTTTTAGTGGCAGGAAACCGTGACGCTCGGCGCCATAATCAACAAAGGCGGCTTCTAGTGAGGGTTCGATACGGGTAATTTTACCCTTGTATATGTTGGCTTTTTTCTGTTCGTGACCAGGACTTTCAATGTCTAAATCATATAGACGCTGGCCGTCAACCAGTGCTACGCGCATTTCTTCTTGCTGCGTCGCATTGATCAGCATACGTTTCATATTGTAATTCTCTACTCAATTTATTTACAGCGCCTGATACGTATAGCCAGTGGCGGTTTATAACTCCTGGACACTCTGATTATTAATGCAGTCTCACGACTGGGAGAAAGAGTATATTTACAGTAACCGCTGTTATCAGGATAACTTCACTGATTTTGCATTCGTGTTTGTAACGTTTATGACGTTTCATAAGTGCCTTGGTATTCATATGCTGTCACTGATGTTATTTTCAATGATCCAGCTTACCTCTTCAGATACTTATGAGTTTGACGAGTTGCGGTCCTTTTGCACGGGTATTACTGCAACTGTGATAAACGCATCAGACAAATTTTAATTTATTGCTTTTTGGTTATTTTATTGTCGTGTTCAGTCAATGAACGAAATATTACGCGCTTCGTATTGACTGTTCGCTCGTGTATTAGCTCGAATGGAGATAATAAAAGCTTTGGAAATATTAGCTCTAATCTGTATGATCTGCCATCCAAGATGTGCATCACGACATTGTTTTTGCGATAAAAAGCACCTCGCAAAAAGGAACGGCTTGATTATCCCATTAATAGTGCCGTGATAGCAACTAAATTATTACTCAAATCAGTGATTAGGCAATGTCAGACAAACCCGCATTAAAAGTAACCTTTGTTAGCGTATCCGAAGACCAAGAAGGCCAACGGATTGATAACTTTTTAGTGACTCATTTAAAAGGTGTGCCTAAAAGTGCCGTATACAAAATTCTCCGTAAAGGCGAAGTCCGGGTGAATAAAAAGCGGGTCAAGCCAGTTTATAAGCTGCAAATCAATGATGAGATCCGCATTCCGCCGATTCGTGTGGCAGAAAAAACAGAATTTGTCCCTAAGAACCTCGACAAGGTAGCCAACCTCGAAGAAGCCATATTATATGAAGATAAGTATCTGATTGTAATAAATAAGCCGGCAGGTATGGCGGTTCATGGTGGCAGTGGCTTAAGTTATGGCCTGATTGAAGCGCTGAGAGCTCTGCGCCCGCAAGAACAAAACCTTGAATTGGTGCACCGTTTGGATAGAGACACCTCGGGCTGTTTATTAATTTCTAAACGTCGCGCTGTGTTAAAAGGCTTGCATGAACAGCTTCGTGAAAAAACCATGGAGAAAAACTATCTCGCATTAGTTGCAGGTCAATGGGATGCCAAGCATAAAAACGTTACTGAGCCACTGAGAAAAAACACCTTAAAATCTGGAGAGCGGGTGGTGAGAGTGGATCACGAGCAAGGCAAGCCTTCGCATACGCGCTTTCGTGTGGTGGAGCGTTTTGAACATGCTTCTTTGGTACAAGCTTCGCCGGTAACCGGTAGAACACACCAAATTCGCGTCCATACCCAGTGTAAAGGCCACCCTATTGCCTGTGATGACAAATATGGTGACCAGGTGTTTGATGGCAAAATGCGTCAGATAGGCTTAAACCGCTTATTTTTACATGCCAAAGAGTTGCGTTTTATCCACCCCAAAACAGAAACCACTCACCACGTTGAGGCGCCATTAGATGAGGCGCTGCAGGCGTGCTTAACTCGGTTGCGTGGCTAATATGCATTATCAATGTATTATTTTTGACTGGGATGGCACGGTGATGGATTCCGTGCCAAAAATTGTTAATACCATTCATTTGGCCGCCACTGACTGTGGTCTGGAAAGGGTGACGGACGAACAAGCTAAAAACATCATTGGCCTGTCATTGGAAAAGGCCATGTTGCGGTTATTTCCACATCACCCAGATAAGTTGCAACAACTGGTGGCCGCCTACAAACACATCTACAAGCATGTAGATACCACTCCAACGCCACTGTTTAGTGGGGTGACTGAGCTGCTAAAACAGTTAAAGCAACAGGGAAAACACATTGCCGTGGCCACGGGTAAAAGCCGAGTGGGGCTAGACCGTTTATTAGCTGAAAGCGGTTTGCAAGACTATTTTGTGATCACGCGAACGGCCTGTGAAGCGCAGTCAAAACCGCACCCAGACATGCTCGAACAAATTTTACAGCAATTGCAGCTTGTACCTCAGCAGGCGGTCATGGTAGGAGACACTCTGATTGATATGGAGCTGGCTCAGCGAGCCGGCGTTGACGCCATTGGCGTTACTATGGGCGTGGCTTCGCGCGAGATATTGTCTAATACCCACGCGAAACACATCTGTGATAATTATCAACAGCTTGCGCAGCTATTGCTGACTCAGGACATCGACACCGAAATCAAGCAACATCTCTGTGAGTTGAATTAAGGGTAACCCGATTAAGGTATTGGGATCGTCGCCCTGTAACTTTTCAAATAATGCGATCCCCAGTCCTTCACATTTAAAGCTGCCTGCGCATTGGTAGGGTTGTTCAACCTCACAATAATAGTCAATTTGTTGGGCTGTTAAGGTTCGAAAGTGAACACTGAATGGCACCACGTGCGAGCGGAATTTACCGCTGGCAATATCATAAACACATAAGCCAGTAAGAAACTCGACACGCTGGCCGCTAAAGCGACTCAACTGGCGTACCGCGTTTTCTTTATTGTGAGGTTTGCCAAGTATTTGTTGTTCAAAAACCGCCACCTGATCCGAGCCTATGGCGAGACCATGACTAAAGTGCTGTTGTGCCGTTTTGGCTTTTTCTTCGCTTAGCCGCCGCACTAATTGCTCTGGCGTTTCTTGTGCTTGCGGCGTTTCATCAATTGCCGGAGCAAAGCTGCTAAAAGGTAGCTGTAATTTTTCTAAAATTGACTGCCTAAATGGTGAACTTGAAGCTAAAATAATGGCCGGGTTCATAAAAACCTTTTTATACAAACGTCATTGACGACAGGATATAGCGCAATAAGGCGAAAAACAAAGGGAAAGTGTATTTTTACTTTGACTAACACAGTAACTATCTATATGATGCAGCCCCTATGCAAAAGGTGAAAATTCCCATCACTCTTGATCCCTGCAGAGCAGCACAGCGTCGGGCTACTTATGACGGCTTTGTATTGCTTGAAGAACTTTCTCGCTTGCAGCAAGTTGTGCAGGATCAAAATAGTGAAATAGCGGTAGATATTCATTGCGATATTGATGAGCAAGGTTTGGTGGTTTTGCGTGGCAAAGTCCAAGCGCACCTGACGGTAACTTGTCAACGTTGTAATGGTGAATTAGGGTTGGATTTGGAACAAGACTTTGCGTATTCGCCAGTCGGATTAGGTGCAGAGTCGGAAAGTCTTCCCGAGCGTTATGATGAATTAGAGCTAGACGAGGAAGGAGAAGTAAACCTTCGACAATTGATCGAAGATGAACTTATTCTCGCTATCCCGATAGTTCCAATGCATGATGAGGCGCAATGCTCTTATTCTGATGAGCCAAAGAGCTTTGGTGAAATTGCAGCAGAAGATAGCAAACCAAATCCATTTGAAATTTTAAAACAACTTAAGAAAGATTCTTAGGAGAAGGCTAATGGCGGTACAAAAAAGCAAAAAGTCACGCGCACGTCGTGGCATGCGTCGTTCACATGATGCGATCAGTGGACCAGCGCTAACTGTTGATCAAGTTTCTGGTGAGACTCATCGTCGTCACCACGTAACTGCAGACGGTTACTACAAAGGCGTAAAAGTAGTTTCTAACTAAGAGATTGCTCTATGCTGAATAATCTAACCATAGCGTTAGATATGATGGGGGGCGATTACGGCCCCCGTTCATCTATACCAGCAGCCATTGCTGCGGTTTTAAAGCATCCTCACCTAACCTTATTACTCTGTGGCAATCAACAAGTCATAGAAGAAGCACTCATAAAAGCTAAAATGCTTGACCATCCTAGGTTGCAAATTATTCATTGCAAAGAGGTGGTGACCAACAGTTGCGATCCCGCACAAGCTCTACGTAATAAAAAACAATCTTCAATGCGCATTGCGTTGGAATTGGTGAAGTCAGGCCAAGCACAAGCGTGTGTCAGTTCAGGTAACACTGGGGCGCTATTTTTAATGGCCCATTATGTACTTAAAATGCTACCAGGGATCCGTCGTCCCGCTCTCATTTCTGCCGTGCCCACAGAGAAAAAGCAACCCGTATACTTGCTCGACCTAGGCGCAAACGTGCATTGTGATGCTGATACCTTGTTCCAGTTTGGCATTATGGGTTCCATAGTCGCTGGAGAAGCGCTGCACTGTGATGCTCCGAAAGTGTGCCTATTGAATATTGGCGCGGAAGAAATCAAAGGCCATGATGGCATCAAACAAGCCGCTAAATTGATGCGTGCGTCTTCGTTTATTAATTACCAAGGCTATTGTGAAGGCAGTGATATGTTTTCCGGCAAAGCCGATGTCATTGTCTGTGAAGGGTTCGTTGGTAATGTGGCACTGAAGACTTGCGAAGGGATTGCTAAGTTAATCATGCATAAGTTTACTAAAGCGCTGAAAAAGCACTTTTTTTATAAAGTGTTGGCATTTATGCTCCGACCCGTTATAAAAAAACTGTATAAACGCGTGAACCCCGACCAGTATAACGGCGCAAGTCTGGTAGGATTGCGCGGTATTGTGGTAAAAAGCCATGGCAATGCCACCAACAAGGCATTTTTAGCTGCCATTGAGGAAGCTGCACAAGAGGTGCAGCGTAAGATCCCAGAAAAAATTCAAGCGGTGCTTGAACAAGCTGAAACAGAAAAACAACCGTCAGGTCCCACCCCTTAACATCACAAGGTGACATGAGGACGTGACGAGAACACAAAAGAAAGAGCACATTATGTCACAAAAAATTGCACTATTTTTCCCAGGCCAAGGCTCACAAAGCGTGGGTATGCTGTCTGAGTTATTGTCTTCCTCAGAAATTGTCAAAAACACCTTTGCAGAAGCGTCACAGGCACTAGGCTACGACCTAGCTGAGCTGGTATTAAATGGCCCAGAGCAGGAGCTTAACTTAACCCACCGCACGCAACCAGCGCTATTAACCGCCAGTGTTGCTATCTTCAGAGCGTGGCAAGAAAAGCAAGTAGATGCTGAACTAACCTTAGCTGGACACAGCTTAGGGGAGTATTCAGCGTTAGTGTGTGCCGGTGTGCTTAACCTAGCTGATGCGGTTAAATTAGTAGAAAAACGTGGTTTATATATGCAAGAAGCGGTGCCAGCAGGCACGGGTTCGATGGCGGCGATCATCGGTCTTGATGACGAGGTTGTTGCTAAGGTGTGTGCTGAATCAGCGCAAGGAGATGTGGTGTCTCCAGTGAACTATAACTCGCCGGGCCAAGTGGTTATTGCAGGTCACGTAGAAGCTGTAGCGCGTGCCTCGCAAGCGTGTAAAGAAGCCGGTGCTAAACGTGCTTTAGAGCTTGCTGTAAGTGTACCTTCACACTGTGCGCTAATGAAGCCAGCGGCGGAAAAGTTAGCACAAGACCTAGAAGCAATTAGCTTTAATGAGCCGAAATATGCCGTGATCAATAACGTTGATGTGGTCATAAGTAAAGATGCGGCAGCGATAAAAGATGCCTTAGTACGTCAGTTATACAGCCCAGTAAGATGGACTGAAACAGTCCAAGCCGTGGCCAAAGAGGGGATCACCACGAGCTTCGAGTTTGGTCCAGGAAAAGTCATCAGTGGCTTGGTGAAGCGCATCGACCGCAGCGTAAGCTGTAGCTCAGTCAATGATTTAGCTGCAATTGCAGCAGCAGAATAAGGATGAATAACAGATGAGTAATTTATTTTCTTTAGCGGGCAAAGTGGTATTAGTCACTGGTGCCAGCCGGGGTATAGGTAAAGCCATTGCAAACGCTTTGGTGGCTCAAGGCGCGAAAGTAGCTGGTACGGCAACCAGTGAAAGTGGTGCACAACGTATTTCTGACTATTTAGGTGAAAATGGTAAAGGATATGCGTTGAACGTCACCGAACCTGAGTCAATTACTGAGACATTAGCTGCGATTAAGGCCGATCTTGGTGATGTTGATGTATTAGTGAATAACGCCGGTATTACCCGCGATAACCTGCTAATGCGTATGAAAGAGCAAGAGTGGGACGACATTATCGATACCAACTTGTCTTCGGTCTTTAGACTTTCTAAAGCCGTATTGCGTCCGATGATGAAAAAGAAATCGGGCCGTATTATCAATATTGGCTCGGTGGTTGGCACCATGGGCAACGCAGGCCAGTCTAATTATGCTGCCGCGAAAGCGGGTGTGATTGGATTTACAAAATCCTTGGCGCGTGAGGTTGCATCTCGTGGTATTACGGTAAATACTGTAGCTCCGGGCTTTATCCAAACGGATATGACCGATGAGTTAACGGATGAGCAAAAAGCAGCAACCTTAGCCAATGTCCCAGCAGGGCGTTTAGGTCAACCAGAAGAAATTGCGGCGGCAGTCATCTATTTAGCCTCGGACGCTGCGGCCTATGTGTCGGGCGAAACATTACACGTGAATGGTGCTATGTACATGGTGTAATAGCAATCCGCATTAATACTTGCTCCCTCAAATGGACCACTTAATTAAGCGAATTGGTATAAGCTACTTTGTAGCGAGCTACACCCGACGTCACCGAAACGGGGATGAGAACGCAAATTAATTGAATTTTTTGTGATCTTGTCGACAACGTACTTGAAATCGTATTGAAAATAAGCGATAAAAAGATTCATAGGTTTTTAACAGGTTTGACCAGAAAAAAAAGTGAGGGTCAATCCTTGAATCCCAGTATGATGCGGCGTAAACTGCGCCAAAATCTGAAAATTAACGCAGTAGCGTTTAAATAAAGGAAAGAAGAATGAGCGACATCCAAGAACGCGTAAAGAAAATCATTGTTGAACAACTAGGTGTTAAAGAAGAAGAAGTGAAAAACGAAGCGTCATTTGTTGATGACCTTGGTGCTGACTCTCTAGACACTGTTGAGCTTGTAATGGCGCTAGAAGAAGAGTTTGATACTGAGATCCCTGACGAAGAAGCTGAGAAAATCACTACTGTTCAGGCAGCTATCGACTACGTTACTGCTCACGCTGAGTAACCAGTTATCCCATTAGGGCAGCACTCGCTGCCCTAATTCATTTCTAGACCCCCCATCAATATAATAATCCCTTTTTGGAGGACACCGTGGCTAAACGTCGAGTCGTAGTAACTGGCTTAGGTATGTTGACGCCGCTGGGTAATGATGTTGCATCTACCTGGCAGGGCTTATTAGAAGGCCGTAGTGGCATTCGTAATATCACACACTTTGACACTGAAGGTTTCGGCACCAAATTCGCTGGTTTGATCAATGACTTCGATGTCACTGATTATATTTCCAAAAAAGACGCCAAAAAAATGGATGTCTTCATTCAATACGGTATCGCAGCCGGTGTGCAGGCACTCAATGATTCTGGATTGGAAGTCACTGAGCAAAACGCGGATCGCGTTGGTGTTGCCATTGGTTCTGGTATCGGTGGCTTAACACTGATTGAAGAAAACCATGTTAAGTTGTTGAACAGTGGCCCACGTAAGTTATCTCCTTTTTACGTGCCTTCTACCATCATCAACATGATCTCGGGTCATTTATCCATTATGCATTGCCTCAGAGGCCCGAATATTTCAATCGTTACCGCATGTACTACAGGCCTTCATAATATTGGCCACGCTGCACGAATGATTGCTTATGGTGATGCCGATGCCATGGTGGCAGGGGGTGCAGAGAAAGCATCAACGCCAATTGGTATGGGTGGGTTTAGTGCTGCGCGAGCGTTATCAACTCGTAATGACGATCCGCAAGCTGCCTCAAGACCTTGGGACAAAGACCGTGATGGTTTTGTGCTGGCTGATGGCGCAGGGGTTATCGTACTTGAAGAGTATGAGCACGCTAAAGCGCGTGGGGCAAAAATTTACGCTGAGTTATCTGGCTTTGGCATGAGTGGCGATGCCTATCATATGACTTCTCCACCTGAAGACGGTGCTGGTGCGGCGTTGGCAATGGAAAACGCGCTTAAAGATGGCGGCGTAAATGCCGATCAGGTTGGTTACATTAATGCTCATGGGACATCTACCTCAGCAGGCGATGTGGCTGAGACACAAGCGGTTAAATCAGTGTTTGGTGCTGCCGCTGATAAAGTGATGGTGAGTTCTTCAAAGTCCATGATGGGCCACTTACTTGGCGCGGCCGGCTCGGTGGAGTCAATTATCTCGATTTTGGCTCTACAAGAGCAAAAAGTGACGCCAACCATCAACTTAGATAACCCAGACGAAGGCTGTGATTTGGACTATGTACCGCACACAGCGCGTGATGCCAAGCTTGACTACACTCTTTGTAATTCGTTTGGCTTTGGTGGCACGAACGGCTCATTGCTGTTTAAAAAGGTGTAGTTAGCCTTAGCATAATGATGCATATTTAGGTTATTATCATAAAGCTCGGCATTGCCGGGCTTTTTCAGTTAATGGAGTAATGACTTGCAGCAGCAAACCCAATTCCCAGCGAACGACCGTGGGCTCAGTTATGGCGATGGTTTTTTCACTACGGCGTTGATAAAACATGGTAAGGCACAACTTTGGCCATTTCATCGGGCCAGACTGTTAGAGTGCCAACAGCGCTTAGGCTTTCCGGTGTTGCCATGGCAGCAACTAGAGCAACAACTTGCTGAAGCCACCGCAGGGATAGCGCAAGGGGTTATCAAGATCCTTATTACTCGTGGCGTAGGGGGCAGAGGCTACCAGGCACCAGAGCGCGTAACGCCAGTATTTAATCTGCAAACCTTTGACTACCCTGAGCATTATCTGCGTTGGCAACAACAGGGGATCAGTTTGGCGATGAGTAATATTAAACTTGGCTTGCAGCCATTACTGGCAGGGTTAAAAACCTTAAATCGCATAGAGCAGGTACTGGTTAAACAAGATGCTCAGCAATTTAGCGAAGAAGATGTGGTGGTGGCCAATATCAATGACCATATCATTGAAGCGTCGGCGGCCAACCTTATATTTATCAAACAAGGTAACATTTATACGCCTGATTTAAGCTTGTGTGGCATTCGCGGTGTTTATTTGGATTACCTCTCGAGTCAACTCAAGATTCACAGCCAGAACGTCAATTTAGCCGAATTAAAACAAGCAGATGCCATCTATCTTTGCAATAGCTTAATGGCTTTGGTTCCCGTGCAGCGACTGCAAGAAAAGACGTTCGATATCGCCAAGACTCGGCAGTTACAGCAGCAATTTTTACAGGTGAAACCATGATAAAAAAATTACTAGTAGTGCTGCTTTTGCTGATTGCATCCGCAACCTGGTGGTTGTTATCTGTGGTGGAGCAGATGCAAAGTGAAAAGTTACTGCTGGATGAAACCTACACTGAGGTAAAAGCAGGAGAAACCTTTCGCCGCTTATGTCAACGTTGGCAGCAGGTCGGGGCGATAGAAAGCTGCTTGCCTTACAATTTATACAGTAAACTGGCACCTCAGCAATTTGCATTGCAATCCGGTGTTTACCAGCTTAAAGGCAAGCCGGTTCTCGAGGCGTTAGCGATTATACGTCGTGGGCAGCAACACCGCTTTAGTTTTACTATCATTGAGGGAGAAGCCATTTGGACGGTGACCAAAAAAATCGCCGCTGCGCCTTATTTAAATTATGATATTGATAACCTCAGCGAGCAGTTAGGGCTTCAGCAAGACAGCGCTGAAGGCTGGCTGTACCCCGATACCTATTATTATCATGGCAACGACTCGGCATTGGCGTTATTGCAGCGAGCGCACCAAAAAATGCAACAGGTTTTAGCACAACAATGGCAACAACGAAAACCTGATCTACCATTGCAATCTCCTTATGAAGCGTTGATTTTAGCGTCGATTGTTGAAAAAGAAACAGGGGTGGATGGTGA
The DNA here is from genome assembly GCF_037120705.1 of Pseudoalteromonas sp. UG3-2. Taxonomy (NCBI): domain Bacteria; kingdom Pseudomonadati; phylum Pseudomonadota; class Gammaproteobacteria; order Alteromonadales; family Pseudoalteromonadaceae; genus Pseudoalteromonas; species Pseudoalteromonas sp. UG3-2. Next base: position 392,199 of record NZ_JAWLJU010000002.1, read on the forward strand.
GCGCAGCAAAGTCGCGTCAGTCTTTATTAATCGCCTTAGAAAAGGCATGCGCCTACAAACTGACCCAACCGTGATTTATGGCATTGGGGAGTCTTTTGACGGCGACATTAAACGCAAAGATCTGCGTCAGATGACGCCATACAACACTTATCGAATTGACGGTTTACCTCCCACGCCCATCGCCATGCCCTCGACAGCCGCGATCCAGGCCGCGTTAAATCCGCAGCAGACGGAATACTTTTATTTCGTCGCGTCGGGGACTGGGGGACATCAGTTTTCTAAAACCTTGGCCGAGCATAACCGTGCCGTGCAGCGCTACTTAAAACAGCAACAACAATAACTCAGTGTTACATCGGACTGTGTTATTACTCATCGTCTACGGTGCTTAACCAGGCAACGGCGTCTTGCTGATTTTCAAAATTACGCAGTTTAAGTTGATGCTTTTCGGCGAAAGCTTCTATGAGGCCACTCTTGGCATCTTTCGGAGAAACGATCCGTGCAATAGCGATTCCGTCTAATACTTCATTAATTTTCTTTAACACGGTCAGCACGTTTGGGTAGTCGTAGGTAATATTGAGCTGTGAGACATCGATTAGCAAATGCTTAAAATCATTGCTTTTTAGGTAGTTGCCAAGGTTTTTATACATATTAACAATGTCGTCTTCGACACAATCACCATAAGCTGCAGCATGGATCAGTTTCTCTTTGAGGTCTATGGTGGTGCGATAGGAAAACTTCTTCATACGATTTAAGCCAAGTAGTGTGCTTTATAACAGCATAGACTAAGATGGCTTAAATCACGAAAAAACCAATCCCTTACCAGACCAGAGTGGCTGACGTTTATACTAATTTGCTTAATAAAGTGGTCTATTTGAGGCAAGAAAATTCTATCGATAACTAGGCGAAAATTTTGCTATTTAGTTGTTCTAAATAAGAAATTTTTAACGCAGTTAGCGTCGAATTTGCTCCCTCAAATTGAGCAAGTATTAATGCGGATTGGTATTAGGCCAGCTCTTCTGCTACTTCAGCAACCTTTTGGCGCAGCCACACATGACTGGCATCGCGGTGCAATAACGGGCTCCAGATCATGTCTAATTCAAAGGGCGGAATGGGGAAAGGTGGCTCTAATACGGTAAGCGTTGGATCCGCATGGTAAATGTTGGCCGCTTTTGATGGCAAGGTAGCGATGAGGTTTTGCTCTTTGGCCAAGTGGATAGCCACATGGTAGTTACGGGTGAAGGTGGCGATATTACGATGCTTACCAAAGTGGGCCAGGGCCTCATCGACCCAACCAAGCTTTTGCACATCAGCAGGGTCCATTCCGACACCAACGCCAAAGCCCGTTTTACTTACCCAAATATGGCGTGACTTTAGGTAAGCATCAAGAGTGAAATTAGTAATAACAGGGTTATCCGATTTTACTAAGCAACAAAAGCTATCCTTCCAAATTCGTTTGTGATGAAACGACTGAGGTAAGTTTTCAAAGCGGTTTATGGCCATATCGACCTTGCCATTTTCTACATCATGAAAGGTAACATCACTGGGCGTTAATATATCTAAGGTGGTGTCAGGCGCTTCTTCATGAAGCTTACTGAGTAAGCGTGGCGCGAGGGTACTGGCAGCATAATCACTGGCCATGATACGAAAAACACGGTTACTCACTGCTGCTTCAAACTCACGGTTTGGGGCAAGGGTTTCTTCTAAGGTCATTAAAATGCCACGGATCACTGGCTGCAACTCTAGCGCGCGCTCAGTGGGTACCATGCCTTCGCTGGTGCGAACTAAAATCGGGTCGTTAAACAAGTTTCGTAGTCGTTTTAGGCCGTTACTCATGGCAGGCTGGGTGATACTAAGTTGGTTTGCCGCCTTAGTCACATTGCACTCTCGTAGCAGGGTATCTAAATAGACCAGCAGGTTTAAGTCGATTTTACTAATGTTCACTTAGGTTTCCTTTGTATTATTGTTTTTGCTGCCATGCTGTAAAAAACGTTTATGTTGTGGATAAGGGTAAATGTGTTTTACCACTTTATCCTTTATATGTTGTTGTGCCTGTTGCCAAAAATGCACTTCGACTAAGTCAGCATGGTGACGTAGAAACAGCTCCTTTAGTTTAGGGTTTGTTAGCACGAATGTACACAGCTGTTCAGGAAAGACATCTTGCGGTGCACTGGAAACGTCGCCACCACTATAAAAGTCATCGAGGCCCTGACTTGTTGGCAAGGCGCGAAAGTTCATATCGGTCAGGTATTGAACTTCATCGTAATCATAAAAAATAACGCGATGATGCTTACTCACTCCGAAATTTTTCAGTAGCATATCACCAGGGAAAATATTAACCGCCAACATTTCTTTTAAGGCATTGCCGTAATCTTTCATCACCACTTCACAGGCCTTTTCATCGGCATGCTGGATAAATAAGTTCAGTGGCGTAATGCGGCGTTCAATGTATAAATGTTTGATCACTAGATTGTTTCCCTCAACACGAATGCTGTTGGCGATGGAGCTAAGTAGCTGTTGATAGAGCTGCTCCCCAATGCGCTTTATGGGGATCACCACATCGGAGTACTCTAACGTATCTGCCATGCGGCCCACGCGATCATGACGTTTTACCAGCTGATAGCGAGACAGCACCGTGTCTCGGTTGAAGGGTTTTGATTCTGGGAATTTGTCACGAATGACCTTAAACACATAAGGAAAACTTGGCAAGGTAAACACCATCATCACCATACCAGGGGTACCGGCTGCCACTTCAAATTGTTCATCTGAGGTGGCAAGGTGATGTAAAAACTCACGATAAAACTCCGTTTTACCTTGCTTGTGGAAGCCGATGGCATTATAGAGCTCGGCCTTGGTTTTATTAGGCATGAGTTGATTAAGAAACTTAACCAAAGCAGATGGCGCATGAGTTGTTACTAAAAAATAAGCGCGCGCAAAACCAAAAATAACCCGCATTTGTGAGCTGTTGGTAAGTAGCGCATCAATCATTAAGCCACCATCAGGTGCATGCAGTACGGAAATTATAAAGGGTTGCACTCCTGACTTTGACACCACTCTGCCGACGATATAAGCCCCCTTATTGCGGTAAAATGGGGCTCTTAAAATATCAAAACGCATCAAATGGCTGCGATGATGGGTATTTGGCGCTTGCTTTAAAAAGGCTTTTACTAACAGCCTAATATCCCGATCCAAATCTTCAAATTCACAGTGAAAATCGATTTGTTCGATGATGTTTTTAATGGTGGGCTTAAGGCCATGTTCAACGGGAAAGTAGCTGCGATACTCCGCTTCTACTGGGAGTGCGGTGGCGTTGGCCAGTTGCGTTTCAACGAAGATAAAGTCGCTGTTATAGTATTTGCGATGAAACAGTCGGCAAAATACCGAGTTGTAGAAGGTTTCGGCCAGTTCTGGCTGCGGATGAAAAGACAAACGCTCTAAATAGGCTTGCTTTACTGCATACCACAGTGGCTTATCCAGTTCTCTACTGCCATGGTGCTGACTAAGTTGTTGTGCCGTCTCATCCACTTTGCTGTCATACTGAATAATTCGAGCTTTACTTATACGGTCTATTTCGCCCCAGTTTTGCTGGGCAAAAGCCTGTGGGGCCTTGCTCGTTACCGCTTGAAAAGCCTGAAAGTGTTTTTGAAATCCACTGAGTATTTGTTCGGCCAGTTGCTCTGCTTGCATGCTATCCCTCGAACTGTCATTGCTTTATCACATCGCCAGTGTTGATGACCCAACAGTACATACAAAACAAAATGAAATGGCGGCAAGGGGTGAATCAACACTAAGCACTCTACTAAGGATTGTTGCATTTGTCACCTGGTTGTACCAGTTGACTGGCCAGTAAATCAACATAATTTGCTGCGTGCGTTTGCCGCCTGCGCTCGATGGCGTAAAAGCGTTTACTCGGGAAGCGATGCCATTACTCAGGCACTGTTATTGATAGCGACTGAGCTTTTTTTCTAGGCGAGCTATCTCTTTATTTAAGCGTTTTATTGCTTTGCGATGACGCTTGTTAATGGCTTTAACCTTAGAGCGGACAATTTTACTATGGCGCCGCTGTTCATTATCGCTCATTAATCTGTTTAAGCTATCTTGCTGCTCTTTAATGGCGCGATCTTTATCACGATTGAGAATGGCATGCTCATGGCGCTTTGCACGTAGGGCACGTTTAAGGTTGGTGATTATTTGTTTCTTTTCTAGGTTATTGAGAGTTTTATAAAACTGCTCTCGCGGTACTGGAATTTTTGGATCCGTGGTGGTGATGGTATGCTCTGTGGCGTTACCTGCACAGCGAAACTGGCTATACACTACACCACGCTCCGTGGTGCATTTATAATATTTAGTCGTTTCGGTCTGGGCTGCGCTTGAAACTAAGAAGAAAAAGCAGCAAAAAATCGTTAGCTTGTTCATATTTCATCCTTGAAAACGAGTACGTATATATAGCGTAGATGACATAGCCTCGACATCAAGTTTACTGTTCAGGTGGTGTGGTATACTTTTTCAACGTTTTAATGCTTTGGATTAAAAACGGCACATCTAAATTACCATCCAGCACAAACCCTTCTTTGGCTGACATTTGCTTGAAGCTGCCATCTTGATTAACCAAGGTGATCTTATCTTTTTTATAGGCAACCAACACACCCTGAGTAAAATTAACGCCTTCGGCATGGGGCCTAGTAGTTACGTCAGAGGCCAGCATGCTTTGTTTGGCAATGTCACCGCAACCAAAGTAGGAGCTGAGCAGGGTATAGATGATATCGTTGGGTTGTACTAATCCAGATACCTCGTTGAATTGCGCAATATTCGTTAACGCGGTTGTGGTGACCACGGTGGTGCTATACTCACTGATATCAAGGGCAACAAAGGGTTGCTTGGTATCAGTAGCAGATAACTCGGCAACGGTTTTAATCTTAATTGGTGCCTTTGGATCATTGGCTATAAATGGATAGCTTGTGTTCTCGGCACTGAGCATATCCGTGACCAAAGCCCACACAGGCGCTTGTTGTTGCAAGACAATGGAGTCTTTGTAATAACTGGGTAAGCCGTAAATAAGGCTAAACTCTGCATCACTGCTGTTGCCTGCACGCAATACTGACTCCAGTTTAATGGCGTGTTGTGAGGCTGCCATCTCATTCAGCAGTGCTTGGTAAGGCTTAGCGTCAGTGAATAAATAAATCGTCACCGCAGGTGTATCGGTAACCTTGCAGCTCGCTGTGACTAAAGGTGGCTGATAGGTCGATTGCTTATCACTTAACTCCAGCGAGCGCGCTTGTTCATAACGCTCTAAATCGAGCAAGTCGTGGCGAGCTAGTAATGTTTTTGCCGTGGTTGGGTAAGATAATGGCAACACGTTGTCTTGCTTAGTAATATCGAAAAAAGCATTGGCATCTGCCCAAATGTGCAGGCTGTGGCTTAGAGCAAAGCAGGTCACTATGGTACCCGTGGCATAGCGAGGGAATTTCAGCGACTTCAGCTCAGCCAAATGGCGCCAAGCATAATTGCCAGCTAAAAGTTCGAATGTCAGTACCGCGACAATAATCGTCAGTGCAATGACAACATTAAACCACGATGAGCCGACAATGGTTTGCCAAAGTAGAGCAATAATATCGGACAGCGAGGCGGGGTTAATGTGATACCCCAAACGCAGATAAACAAAGGCATCTATCATTAAAATGATAATGCCAGTGGTGGCAGTGACTGCTGCCATTCCTCGTATATGCCGCGGGTAAGGAAAAACCAAACTAAGCGGGAAAATAGTTAACACAAAGGCACAGAAGGTGATAAAACTGGTATGACTTAACCAGGTGATCAGCATGTAAAACCAACCAACCAAGGTACTTGGCGCCTTATCGGCGGCCAGATAGACTAAGCTTATCAGCATAACCAGCCCGATGTTAGCAAAGGTAAACCAGTGCCCCCAACTGAGCAGTTGGCTAGCTTTAGACGAAAACGGGCTGTGCGGTGTTAGATTCATTCCGTTACTTTACTGATTGAGTGAGCGCTTTGGCAAAATTTTCAGCAACAGATTCTCGCTTCGCTTCTGGAACATGTTCTTTTAGGATGTGCGTGATAGAATTACCTAAACACATCAAGCTGAGATCAACTGGTGCATTTTGCGAGCTTAATACGTTGATTAATTGGTCAACAATTTCTTCTACTTGTTCATTGGAATACTTTGATTGGATAGGCATCAGTTGGTTCAATAATTTAAAAGCAATAATTTTTACATTTTAACATTAGAGGCGTGAAAAACAAAGATGAGCGTTGAGGTAAAAAAACTAGTTGTACATTATGTCGACAAACAAGATGACGATACCGAAATACACCTGCGTGACGACGAGATGCAAGTCAATGATCGCGTCAATGTTTTTATTGAGCAACTGCATCATGCTTACAATGGCAAGCCAGGCAAAGGCTTTTGCGCCTTTAGTGGCGAAAAAAGCAGTGTTGTTGCCTCGGCCATGCAAAGCTATCGTAACAACGAATTACACTTTTGGAACTTGACTCAAGAAGCCACCAATGTGCTTAAAGAAGAGCTCAATAAGTATGCCTTTAATGAAACGGGTTATTTGGTCTTCTGCCATTACCAATACGTTGCCAGTAATTTTATCTTAATTGCATTAATTAATATTAAAGAGCATTACACTATTACTTCGGACTTAGATCTTTCTGCGGCAAAGCACTTAGACATTGCTAAAATGCAACTGGCGGCACGAATTGACTTAGATGCCTGGGATACGCAAGCCGACGAAAATCGCTACATTTCCTTTATTAAAGGACGAGCAGGGCGCAAAGTAGCAGATTTCTTCTTAGACTTTTTAGGCTGTGAAGAAGGCATTGATCCTAAACAGCAGTCGCAAACCATGCTGCATGCAGTAGAGGACTATTTAGCAACCCAAGATTATCAAAAAGAAGAAAAAGACGATCTTCGTAAAGAGGTGTTTGATTATTGCAATGATTGCATCTCTGCAGGCGACGATACTGAAATTGGCTCACTCTCTGAAACTCTATCTAAATCCAACGAGGTTAAATTTGAAGACTTCTATAAAGAGCAGGGTTACGAGCTAGAAGAGAGCTTCCCGGTCGATAAAAAGACCGTTACTAGCATGGTTAAGTTTTCAGGCATGGGCGGCGGTGTGAGTGTTGGCTTTGAACGTAAACACCTGGGTGAGCGAGTGGTGTATGATGCCGCCTCGGATACCCTGACAATCAAAGGCGTGCCGCCAAACTTAAAAGACCAAATTGAACGCTATTACAACGAGGAATCTTAACTTTTAGCTAATTTTCATCATAGCGAATAATAAGCAGCCGAAAGACTGCTTTTTTAGTTTTAATTGCAAAAAATACAATTCAATTAGCACTCTAGTTATTTTTTATAGCATTTTTTTAAATTTAACTATACTTGGTCTGTAGTACTTGTAGAACAAGCAATTGGGATGATTCAACTATGAATATGAAATTAGCATTAGGCTGTACCCTTTGCTTGGCCAGCTTTTATAGCCAAGCCGAAGTTAACTTTTCAGGATTTGCCAGTATTAATGCCGGTAAAGTGTTAAGTGGAACAGGAGTGCCACAATTTGGAATTAATGAGCCAACCTTTTTGGCTGATTACCCTATCGTCAGTGTTTACAATGAGGACATCTCATTTGAACCAGAAACCCTAATGGGCTTGCAGTTTAGCTCCGACCTTACCGAAGGCCTTAGCGTCACTGGGCAAATCGTTGCTCGCGGTGCTAATGACTTCGATGCCAAGTTTGAATGGGCCTACTTATCCTACGACATAAACGAGAACTGGACATTTCAAGCCGGTAAAAAGCGCCTGCCATTGTTTTATTATTCTGACTTTTACGATGTTGGTTATGCCTATGTCTGGATGCGGGCACCTGCAGACAACTATACCTGGCAAATTTTTAATTATAACGGCGTGAATTTACTTTACAGCGGCAGTATTGGTGACTGGTCGTTGAGCGGTAACATCTATGCCGGTAAAGAAGACGATGAAGAAAACAAGTTGCTCAGTGATTTCTTCTTCCGCGAACCGACGCGAGAAATATGGAAAGACATCGTCGGGGGAGTCATTCAAACCAGTAACGATTGGTTAGAAGTGCGCCTTACTCACATGCAATACACTAATCAGCGCTACCGTGGTGGAGAGCCGGTGCTTTGGAATGGCAGTGACGAGCGTGATGGTAAGTTTTATGGCTTGGCGGTGAATGCCGACTGGGGTGACTTTTTCATTTTATCTGAGCTCAATCGTCTCGACCTCGATGGTAATCTTGATACCAGTATGATCACTTTAGGGTACCGCTTTGACTCTATCACACCCTTTGTCTCTTATGCTGATTTTGAAGGCGAGGGCGTTGATGCCGAAAGCCACGAAACCACGTCAATTGGCTTACGCTGGGACTTTCACTATGCTGCGGCATTTAAAATCCAGTATGACGAGGTTGATGATAATTCTGTAGGTCTGGCGGTGGCCGGTGATAGTAAAACCATCACCATTGGCGTAGACATGGTTTTTTAAGGAGCAAGACATGAAAAAATTATTAATGCTTACTCTTCTATGCAGCACATTCAGTGCCATGGCCGTGGATGTTATTGTCAACCCAGCTAATGGCTCGGCGTTAGATGAGAGTGAAATCAGAAAAATCTTTATCGGCAAATCAAAGTCCTTTTCGGATGGGTCAAAAGCACTACCTATTACCCAGGTTGAAGGTTCTGCGATCACCGATGAATTTAATCAAAAGGTACTGAATAAGTCCTCGAGCCAGCTAAAGGCCTATTGGTCTAAATTAGTGTTTACCGGAAAAGGAACGCCGCCGAAAGAGGCAGAAAATGATGCCGAGGTGATAAAGTTAGTGGCTAGCAACCCCAATCTTATTGGCTTTGTGTCATCGGGTGCTGCTGATGGCAGTGTAAAAGTAGTGAAATCCTTCTAACACATACAGAGTTGGGGCGGTTTGGCCTCAACTCCTTTGTAACTCCTCAAATGATAAGTGGCTGTATGAAAACAGGAAAAGGACAGCCACCTTTAACGCCTCGTTCTGTCGGATTGCTTTCCTCGTGACAGATTTCAATGCCCGTCCATGGGCGTTGACTGACGCATCGATGCTTGCCCAAAGAAAAGTAAGTAAAAGAAAGGGCCACTGCCTTCATCATACTAAAATTTATTTTGTTAATTAAAGGGTTGATTCTGAGGCAAGTAAATCTCGGCAATAACACCGTTCTCGCGCTCTGCTATCGTCCTCAAGTCAGCAGCCAATTTTAACGTTACCAGCAGGTAAGGGCCATCCATAGCCCTGACATGCTTTTTCGCGCTTCTCTGCGCGAAATAAGTTAATTGGCTGCTGACTTGAGGGTGTGATGGGGGGAGGAGGGCATTGCTGTTGGTTGCTGTTTTAATCTGTTAGTAATTTCATTGCTGAAAAATCAGTGACAACTATCGTTATTTCATACTGTGACATTTACTTTTTAGTAAAATACAAATTTATGATGGTTATCAGCTATTAAAGTTAACCTCCCAAGCGACGGTGAGAGGTAGAGCAATTTCGGCTGTGCCAAAGCCATGGGATCTTGCCAAAGCGTGAAAGAATAGGTTTAATGGAGCTCATAAATAACGTTGTTCAGGCAGGGATAGAGTCAGGTTGTAGCGTTTAGCTCAAAAAAACGGTTCAAGTTAACAGTCACTCATCAAAAGCAAGTCCCCACAGCATAAACCACACCAGCCGGATATGGCGTACAGGTAGCAGCCCAGTTCAACAAGCGATTATCCGTACTGCGTACGCATGAATACTCAAGCGTTAAGTTTCTAAGAGGATTGAATTGATGTTCAAATATTTGTTGTTTTTCTTTATGGCTTTTTCAAATCTTGCTTCGGCTCAAGAACAAAATTTTGAATTCGTTGAAGTCAACGGTAAAAAACTTGCTTATCTATGCAAAGGTTCTGGTGAGTTAACTGTTTTACTTGTTGCAGGTATGGGATTAGAAGTTCAGTCAACATACAAAAACACATTTAGAAATATTGAGCCTGAGAATTACAAAGTGTGTATGTATGACCGTGCAGGATATGGAAAAAGTGCGTACAACGATCCTAAAGTCAGGACAATGTCTGAGCTTGCCAACGAATTAAATGGACTTACTGAAAAGCTAGATTGGAGGAAAGTAATTCTTGTACCACACTCTTTCGGTGGTCTGATAGCGCGAGCTTTTACAAACAAAAGTCCTGAAATCGTAAAAGGTATAGTCTTTGTCGACGCGGCACACGAAAGTTGGTATCAAGATATGAAATTATCTATGTCTAATGAAGGCTGGAAAACTATGGAGTGGATCATAGATTGGGAGCGTAATCATCATTCCTTCGAGGACTTTGAGGAGGCTTCCTCACATTCAGCTATGTATACTATACCGGAGAACATGCCTGTTATGGTGCTATCCAGAGGTATTCCACACGTTAGCATTCGCCAAACAAAAATGAGTTACGAGGATGTAGATATTTACACACAAACATGGGACCGTTCTCAGGAGAAACTTAAGTCAATCACAAAAAATACTGAAGCAGTAACCATGAAATATGCATCACACCTTTTCGATGAGACAGACCCATGGATAGTTATTGAGTACATAGAAAAAATGGTTGCTAAAGTCGAGAACGAAACTTAACAAGGCGCTTAACACGTGTGCCACTGCGTGCAACACTGGGACAGTAACGCAGCGGCGCTCCGCGATTATTGCGCTACTTTGCCAATTTCCGCGCTTTTATCTATATTAAAATTTCACTCAAATTTCAAATAAGGATAGTTTCATGAAAATCACTCTCTCGACTTTAGCCATATTGTTCCTCTTTTGCGCCTCTATTCATACGCACGCAACAACAAATCAAGTAAGCGAATATAAATTCTTTCAGGAAAAATTTAACGTCAGCCTGTTCGAAAAACATTCTGAAGTCAAAATCAAAGATATGCTAAAAGTAGTGAATTCTGGCCACTCAGACGCAGCTTTAAATTCCAACCTAAAAAGTTTTATTGAATTAGGTTTCTCCGATGAACTTATCGAATCCAATTATCTATGCTCAACGAATGGATGCGTTTTGTTTTTGGGGTTAGACCCTAATAACGACGACGCTACAAATTACCGGGCAAATAGCTACATTTCAAATATAGACAATCAATATTGGTACGACTTTGAATCCAAAGATGTATTCGAGTCTAATAACAGGTACTTCGTAGTATTGCTCAAATGAGGCAGCTAACAAATAAGGATAGGTCGCGCGAAGCCGCGACCTTATCCAAGTGTTGAACAAGCCCTGTGTCGTTCTGCGATGCTTTTATATAAAAAATAGCGATGTAAAAGTTGAGAGGTTGGTGAGTGATTGACGGTCACTCTCATTTTAACTGGGCGCAGTCAGCCCCTAGCATATTACGCTAATTAACATCTTCAATTTAGTCAGTTTCATAAGTTTTAACTCCCTCCTGTTACTCTTTACTTGTGCCAAAAGACTAAGGTGCCCCAGTTACGGAAATTGTTTTAAAACAGGAAAAGAACAGACATCTTTGACGCTTCGGTGTGTTGGGTTAGTTGTCGTCGTGACGGGTTTCAACGCCCGTCCATGGCCCTGACATGCTTTTTCGCGCTTCCCTGCGCGAAATAAGTTAATTGTCTGCTAACTTGAGGGTGTGATGAGGGAGAAGGTCGCTGCTGTTGGTTGTTGTTTTAATCCGTTCATAATTTCATTGCTGAAATACCAATGACGCCTATCGTTATTTCATACGGTGACTTTACTTCCTTGGTAAAGCACAAATTTATGGTGGGTCTCAGCGGTTAATGTCATTCTGCTAAGCAGCGTTTTGGGAGGTAGGGCAAATTCGGCTGTGCCTGAGCTACATAACCTTGCCAAAGTGTGAAAAAGTAGGTTTAATGGAGTCATAAATAACGTTGTTCATGCAGGGATAGAGTCAGGTTGTAGCGTTTAGCACCAAAAACACGGTTCAAGTTAACAGTCACACATCAAAAACAAATCCCCACAGCATAGACCACACCAACCGGGTACGGCGTGCAGATAGCAGCCAGTTCAACAAGCGATTATGCGTACTGCGTACGTATGAACATAAAGCGTTATGCCCCAATCAACAATTTAGGATTTTTGAAGTAATCATCTAAAAGGAGAAAAAGATGAAAAAATTTCTTGTCTCAGCGTCACTTTTGACAGCTCTATTATCTGGCTGCGCAAGCGCCCCTAGCCCTTGGGCAGGAATACCTTATGAAGAAAGGCAAGCATGGTCTGGTATAGGTGTAAATGGGTACGAGGCGAAACAGTTAAGGCAAAATGGATTTACTCCAATGGATACCAGTGAATGGATCAAGCTGGGTATAAGATCTCCCGCGTCTATCATGTCATGGTATCGTGCAGGCTTCTCTGCAAAACAAGCATCCAAGTGGCTCGCAAAAGGTTTAAGCCTGCAGGAAGCAATTCACCTAACAGAGTAGTAAGAACATAACAATCCGCTATTGTTTTTCACTCCGTTCGCTGGGACGCAAACACGCAGGGCCGCTTCGTTATTATACCCTACGTGTCTGCGGCCCAAAGCTTAACGTTATGAAGCAAGTAAGCTGGCTCTGGTCACGCGTATAATTTAAAGTGTATTTAATGAAAATTAGTCAAAAAAATAAAGATAATTTTTTTAATTTAGTGGATTCTTTAAAAAATGTAGAAGAACTGTTTAAAGCTACATAATAAAGCATTTAAGACGGACTCCCAACGATTGCCATTTTCAGTGATTACGGTAGTGAAAGGTTTCTTGTTAGTGTTACTCATATCTTAAAAGGGCGTTGAACTAAACCGCTACTAGGTGATCCCACACTGACCGCAGTAATAAATGGACTAAGAATCTACATAGGTAAGTGATAAATATCCAAATTAAACAGTATCCGTCCGCTAAGCTAGAATATATAACCGCGATTACGCCATTCGATTATGTGATTCACTCAGTAAAAGCACTAGACAGCTAGAGTTATTTTACACTTTATTACTGTCTAGTCGCGCGTTCTTTGCTAAATTGATCTTCGGGCCGGCGTGATTAAGGAACCCATATGAATGTGAAACAATTTGGCTTATTGGTTATGGTGATTGCGAGCTTAACTGGGTGTAGTTCAAGCAGTAACCCTGCTTCAGCGGGCCCAGGTATAGATATCCCTGATTGGGTGGTGAATCCTTACGTTGCGGGAGGAGTGTCAGCCACTGACTGCGTGGAGTACTCGGGAAGTATCTTCGTCGACCAAAAAATGGCCGTCGCAAACGCAAATCAAGTGCTCGCCAAGCGACTAGCATCACAGGTAGTTAAGCTCGATAAAGCGTACGCCGGTTTAGTCGATAATGGCACGCAAAAGCGACCTGAAGCTACTTTTAGTTCCACGTCTCAGCAATTAATCCAGCAGCACCTAGTTGCATCTCGGGTATTGAAAGCAGACATCATTGCGATTGCAGGCAAAGATTACTTTTGTGCCTTGACCACATTGCCTTCTGAGCAGAGTAAAAGCTTGTTTAAAGCGCTTATCAACAGCAGCCAAGTTGTGTTAGCGCCGGATGAACAAAAGAGCTTACATCAAGCGTTTAAAACCTATAAAGCAGAAACAGACCGCAATAAAGAAATCATTCGCTTAACGAAATAATTGCATGATGTTGTGCAAAACTTCGCAATAAACAATGTTACTCCTTAGGAGTCTCTTCTTTATTAAAGGCCAAGCGCCTCAAAGGCATCGTTTATGCGTTGGTGTCGAAAGCGATAACCGTTGTCGAGTAACTTTTTTGGCACCACATTTTGGCCATACAAAAGTAAATCGGCCATTTCACCGTAGGCAAGTTTCATGGCCAGCGCTGGTACGGTAAAGATGCAAGGTCGTGATAGTTGCTCTGCAAGGCTTTTTGAAAAAGTTTTGTTATCGACCGGGTTGGGCGCTGTGGCGTTAATTGCGCCTTGGAGCTCTGGATGCTTAATAATGAATAAGATCAGCTGCACCATATCGTCGATGTGGATCCATGACATCATATGCTTACCATCCGAGATTGGGCCCCCTAGGCCGAAGCGAAATGGCGGTAACATCTTATCTAGCGCACCGCCATTTTTAGCCAACACAATTCCAGTTCGCAGTAGGCATACTCGGGTGTCGCTGGACTCGGCGCCAAGTGCTGTTTCTTCCCAGTCTTTACACAGATGATGAGAAAACTCATCAAAACATTGCTCGAATGATTCATCAATGCTCAAGTCACTGGGCTGGCGGCCATAGTAACCAATTGCGCTTCCAGATATAAAGGTGTGTGGCGGTGTGTCTGCGGCCTTGATGGCAGCCGTAATGGCTTTGGTAATGTCGATGCGGCTTTGATAAATGCGTTGTTTTTTGGCTTTCGTCCAGCGCCCAGAGGCGATAGGCTCACCGGCAAGGTTAATGACGACATCAATATCATTGAAATTTACTTGAGCCACGTCAGTTACGCACTCTACTTTTGCTGGTAACACAGCAAGTGCCTTTTCAGGAGAGCGGGTTAATGCGGTGATGTGGTTTTTATGAACCAAAAACTGGCAAAGTTTACTGCCAATCAGTCCAGTTGCTCCAGTAATAAATATATTCATCGTCAATTCCTGCGTTATTTGATTACAAACCTACGTAACGCCAGTAAGTTAGATCACTCATTTCTATTATAGGTGGTTTGTTTTAGAATAGAAAAAAACAATAAGGAGTGTGCCGTGTCTAGTGTGACAGGAATAAATAAAACCTTTGTGGTGCTTGCCGCACTGTTTGTGGTGTTAGGGGGCATTAAATTGGCCTCAGAAATTGTGGTGCCGTTTATTCTCGCCGCGTTTATTGCCATTATTTGTAACCCAATGCTGCGTTTTCTCGCTCGCTTCAAGATACCAAAAGGCATTGCTATTGTGATTATTATTGCCCTGGTTATCTTGGTTGGCGCCAGTATTGGCGGCTTAGTTGGCCAATCAGTGAATGATTTCACACAGCAGTTACCGGCATACAAGCAAGAGTTACAAGAAAAGTTTGTTTGGCTTGCAAGCACGGCTGCGAAATACAATATCCTGTTGGATAAACAACAACTGATCAGTCTGCTGGATCCCAATAAATTAATTGATGTTGCCGCCAATATGCTAACCGGCTTTGGTGGCGTGATGGCGAACAGCTTTTTAATTTTATTAATTGTGGTGTTTATGCTTTTTGAAGCACCTGCCATCGGCCATAAAGTGCATCTTGCGCTAGATGACCCAGAAATGAAAATGAAAGAAATCGACCGCTTTTTAGATTCCATCAACAGTTATTTGGCAATTAAAACGTTGGTCTCTCTGGCCACAGGCGTAGTGGCGTCGACACTGCTTTGGGCTTTGAATGTTGACTACTTTATTCTCTGGGGCGTGGTGGCTTTTTTGTTAAATTATATCCCCAATATTGGTTCAATTATTGCTGCCTTACCACCAGTGTTGTTGGCATTAGTAACACAAGGCCCGCTTGTCAGTGGTTTGGTCGCGGCAGGCTACTTATGCATCAACACGCTTATGGGTAATATTATCGAACCTCGCTTTATGGGGCGTGGTTTGGGGCTATCTACTTTGGTGGTATTTTTATCATTAATCTTTTGGGGCTGGCTGTTAGGCACCGTGGGCATGTTGTTATCTGTGCCACTCACCATGGTGGTAAAAATTGCTTTGGAAAACAGCGAAGATGGCAAGTGGCTGGCTATCTTATTGGGCTCCGAGCAGCCCAGTGACCCTAGTTGATGGTGCAGTGCTGCTAAGCAGCACTGCTGTACGATGAGTTATAAACTGCTACCTAACACGGTGGCAGTACTGAGTTCATCGATATGAGCTTGAAGTAACTTAACTTTGCAGTTTTTGTAGGCAATTGCTGAGCGCGTAGCATTGGGCATACTCAACAAGTAACGCCAACGGCAGCTGTCTTCCATGTAACCTTCTTGGTGAGTAAACGCTCTTTTCATTATCGGCAGAATTTGCGTGTTGCCCGTGTCTTCTTCGTACTTTTTAGTATCGAGTACCAGCTTATTGATCCACGTTTGGCGCTCACGCTCTAAACGGTTGATGTTGCCATCAAGGCACATTAAGTACTTTTTTGCTTTTTCAGGGTGGGTTGATTGCAATTCACTGCAATCCTTCAACTCTGCCGCCGTTACGGCAAGTGGGAATAGGGCTAGGGTAAAAAGTAATCGATTAGCTATTTTTTTCATGATTAAACTCGATTGTGAATTTTGCACCGCCAAGCTCAGCAGAGTCTATAGTCATTTTACCATGATAAGACTCAACCAAATCTGACACAATTGCCATTCCTACACCATGTCCTGCCTCATAGGTATCGAGACGAGTACCTCGGGTCAGCAAATCTGAACGCCTTTGCTCAGGAATGCCAGGACCATCGTCTGAAATAGTAATAAGCAGTACACGTTTTTTTGGCGCACTTACTTTTATATCGACCTGATTGCGACATGCTTTACAGGCATTATCGATAATATTTCCTAAAATTTCCATGAGGTCGGTTTTATCGCCTAGAAAAGCAACCTTATCACTGCAATCACTGCTAAATTGGATCTGTTTGTCATGATAAACTTTGCCCATGGCATTGAGGATAGAGTTTAATACCGGTGCCACCATGGTTTGCTTTTTCCAGGTGTCTGAGGCGCCAGTGGCGGCGCGCTTTAATTGATGCTCAATCATGACATTGATGCGGTCTAATTGCTCTTGGGCATCGGCGTCTGTGGCCAGAGGACTCGACTTTATTACTGCCAGTGGCGTTTTTAACGCGTGTGCCAAATCACTCAGGGAAGAGCGATAGCGCTCTTTTTGGCGTTTTTGTGACTCCAACAACAAATTCAGATCCGATTTTATGGTCAGCAGCTCAACTGGGTAGAGGCCGGTTATTTGGTTTCGCTCACCGGCTTCTATTTCTTTTATTTCTTTATCTAGTCGCTGTAAGGGGCGGGCATTCCAAACAAAGCCAAATGCCATTAAACCTGCAATGACCACGCCCATTACCAGCATCCAGTTAACCAAGGTATTACGAAAGCCAGACATTAACGCCATTAACGCATCGTTTTTCTTCAATAAAACAAAACGCGCTTGCTGAGACTGTTCGGCGTTGCCGAGAATAACGGTAAGGCTGAGCTGCCAGTACAACTCGTCGTTATATTCAACTTTAGTAAACTCCGAGGCACCGGCCTGACTTTGGGAAAACTGCGGAGTAATGGAAAGGTTCACAGCCGATTCAGAATACCAAACTAGGGTTTGCCCCTGGTACACGAGGGCGTAGGTATCTGAGTTGAGACGGTTTAACTCTGGGGCGAGGATACTACGTGGCATCTCGATGCCGGAGCCGACAAACTCGACTTCAGAAATAAGTGAATAAAGGTGTGCTTCTAGGGTTTTTTCGGTGGTTTCTACTAAGGTGGTGTAATAGGCTCTGCCAACCGAAAAGAACAGCGCTGGCAATGCCACTATAAGCACAAAGACAAGGATAAATCCTTGCCTTATTTTTAACGAAATTTGTGAGCTGTTTACCACTGACTCTTGAACCTATAGCCACGTCCACGCAATGTTTCAACGGGGTTAAGGGTGCCGTCTGGATCGAGCTTTTTGCGTAAGCGCAAGACAAACACTTCAATCACGTTTGAGTCTAGGTCGAAGTCCTGGTCGTAAATATGCTCGGTCAGCTCCGATTTCGAGATCACTTTTTGTGGGTTCACCATCAGATATTCCAGCACTTTGTACTCATAGGCAGTTAAAGATAACTCTCTATCGTTCACCCATACTTGTTGCGAGCGGGTATGAATTTTGATTGGACCAATGCAAATTTCAGGGTTGGCTTGCCCAGCACTGCGTCTGATAAGTGCGTTACATCGAGCAATTAACTCTTCTACGTGAAATGGCTTGGTAAGATAATCATCGGCACCGGCATCAAGCCCCTCAACCTTATCTTGCCAACGGTCACGTGCAGTTAAGATTAAAATCGGGATTTTTACTCCGTGAGCTCGGGCTTTACGGATAATCTCTATGCCATCAATTTTCGGCAAACCTAAATCGATAACCGCCATATCAAGAGGATATTCTTCTAAATGAAACAGCCCCGACTCACCATCATGGCACAAGTCGACACTGTACTTTTCTTTTTCCAGCGCCGTGCGCAGGTTTTCCGCGAGTTGAATATCGTCTTCGATAACTAAAATACGCATGCTTAGTCCTTCTTAACTTCGCCCGTCGTTTTGTTTATTTTTAAATCCACAATACGACCATCCGACTGTAGAATTCTGACAACAAAATATTGACTTTCTTCTGATATTTTTAGTGTCTTACCAGCATACTCTTTCAACGCCAGTGACACCGCTTGTTTTTTGCTTATGGCTTTTCGATCTTTGTCATTGTGGCTGTCAGCGTCTGCTACACTCGAAAAGAACGCTAAGACCAACGCTATTAGAGTGAGTTGCAATCGCATGTTAAGCTCCACGGTTTCATAGATACTGAATTTGTTAACGTCATAACTTTAGGGCTAATGTAGTGCGTTTGTAATTAACCTTTGCTGAACTTCTTGTTCAGCCTTATTAAGGCAGTACACGTTTATACGGTTTTACAACACTCGAGGTATAAACACCAGCGTCAATGTAGGGGTCTTCACTGGCCCATTGCTTGGCTTCTTCAAGGTTTGCAAATTCAGCTATCACCAAAGAACCGCTAAACCCAGCTTCCCCCGGCTCTTCACTGTCAATGGCAGGAAGGGGTCCTGCAGCAAATAAGCGTTGTTGCTGTTTTAACTCTTGTAACCGTGCTAGGTGTGCAGGTCTTGTTGCAAGGCGTTGTTGCAAGCTGCCTTCGGCATCCGTGGAATATATCATATAAAGCATTAGTATTAGTTCCCGATAGGTTTCTAAGTATTTGTTGTTATTTTTATCGATTTTAAGGGCATTTTCTTACCCGTTCTCGACCATATGATAAAACGGCTAAAATACAAAAGTAAATGGAGCTGGGCTTTTTGTGGTGATTGGTCATTTAAACTTGAAAAGCACGCGCCTAGGCTGGTAGAGTCGAGCGGATATCTATAGAAAATAATAATAAGGTTGACTGTAATGAGTGCAAACCGAGAGCATTTTAGCTCGCGATTGGGTTTTATATTGGCAGCGGCAGGCTCCGCTGTTGGAATAGGAAACCTAGTCGGCTTTCCTGTCTCTGCTACGAAAAATGGTGGCGGTGCATTTCTACTAATTTACGCCTTATTTGTGGCGTTTATCTGTCTGCCAGTTATGATGGCGGAAATGGCCATGGGGCGTAAGGCACAAAAAGATCCCTATGGTGCCTATAAACAACTGTCTAATCGCGATAAAAAGTGGTCGATAGCGGGGTTCTTAGCGGTCCTCACGCCGTTTATGATCGCCGTATTTTACATGGTGATCACCGTCTGGATTTTTGGCTTTTTAACGCAAACGCTGATGGGGAACCTCGATTTACTGGCGCAGCCAGGTTACTTTGGCACTTTCATCAATGACCAAGCCGTATTCTTATACATGCTGGTGGTGGGTGTAATCGTCAATCTTATTCTAATTGGCGGCGTCAAAGAAGGGATTGAGAAAGCCGCTAAACTACTGATGCCAGCCTTATTTGTGATGTTGTTAGGCTTGGTGGCATACGTGTTAACGTTAGATAATGCCATGGCTGGTGTGCGTTACTACATTGTGCCTGACTTCTCTAAAATGGACGCCAGTGTGTTAAATGGCGCCTTATCCCAAGCCTTTTTCTCGTTATCGCTGGGAATGGGTATTTTAATCACTTACGCCTCTTACATTTCTAAAAAAGACGACATCGTTGGTAGTTCAAAGATGGTTGCAGTGACCGACTCGCTAGTGGCCTTTATTGCTGGTTTAATGGTACTGCCGGCCATTTTCAGCTTTAACCCAGATACTGACCCAACCGAGTTATCCGACTCATCGGTGTCGATGATCTTTGATTATTTGCCGAAACTGTTATTAGCCTTACAAAATGACATTGGCTATGTCGGCGCGTCAATAGTGGCTGGTATCTTCTTCTTATTAGTGTTTTTTGCGGCGATCACCTCCTTGGTGTCCATTGTTGAGGTGCCCACCGCGACGTTAATGGAAGAGAAAAACATTTCACGCAAAAAGGCGTTGATTGTGTTGGCACTCACAACCGGGTTATTAACCATTTTATCTACTATGTCGTTTGGTATGGTGGAGTGGTTAACTAGCTTTATCTACTATGGTGATGCGCAAAAGAGCTTCTTTGACTTAGTTTACGATGTTTTTTACGACACGATTTTGCCGCTTAATGGCTTGATGGTGTGTTTATTTGTTACTTATCGCTGGAAAAAGTCAGGATTAAGTGAAGAATTAGCACAAGGGTGTGATGGTTACATTGGTAGCTTTACCGAAAAGTACATCAACTTCTCTCTGTCTACATTCATTCCGGTCATTTTGCTGGTGATCTTTGTTAATACGGTCGCCACTAAGTACTTTGCCATCAGCTTATTTGGCTTCTAGTTTATTGGTGACCTCAAGCTTGTCTTGGGGTCACTGCTAACTAAATTGCACTCCAGAGTCTAAATAACTACCAACCCCAATGGTAAACATCCATAACCCCCAAAGACTATGCTCCAATACACACACTGCCAATGAACGGCTATGGGCATAGGTATAAGCAAACAACAAACCACCGACAAAAGATAGCGCCACCGCCACCCAGTTATCATACACACAGTGTGCCAAGGCAAACACCACAGCACTTAAGATGATGCGTTGGTTTTTGCTGGGTAAGATACGTTTATAACGATGGAAAAAATAACTGCGAAAAATCAGCTCTTGCGGTAATACTGATAGAATAGGATAGGCAAGCAGCAGCATTAACCAATCCAGCGGTGAGTGCAGTGGCAGGGCAAACCAATTACCTTGGCTTAATAAACCGTAAAACATCGCGGAAAACATCGCCCCGGCAAAAAAAGTAGTGAACAACCGGCGTTTTACCGTTGAAAACTCCCCCAAACTGGTTAAGCGAAAGCGTTTAAAGTGTGGATCGGTCAGCAGCAGGTGAGTGCAAATGGCCATTAAAATGATCAACGCTGGGAATAACCAATTGCTCAGGTGAGCGCGGAATTGGTAGGCCACCATAGGGAGAATGAAAAAAATCACCAGCAGTTCACACCAACGATATTGGCTAGCATTCAATTGGAGTACCCCTTTGAGTCTGTTGCAAAACCGGCTAACCATCACTATAGCAGCTTGAGATGACAAGGATATGCAACGCAATCGCACATTGTCGCTTTAGCAGTGTGAACTTAAAACATCAAGATTGACTTTCAGGCCCGAAACACCTAGCCTGCAGCGCTCGAAATTTGGTATTAGAGGTAGGGTATGAATAAAAAAGAATTAGTAGCCAAGATGGCCAATGTCAGCGGATTGACCAAGATAGACTGCCAAGCTGCACTGGATGC
Source organism: Pseudoalteromonas sp. UG3-2 (assembly GCF_037120705.1). Taxonomy (NCBI): domain Bacteria; kingdom Pseudomonadati; phylum Pseudomonadota; class Gammaproteobacteria; order Alteromonadales; family Pseudoalteromonadaceae; genus Pseudoalteromonas; species Pseudoalteromonas sp. UG3-2. The sequence goes on from NZ_JAWLJU010000002.1 coordinate 413,694, forward strand.
CATTTTGCATACCACAAAAAAACGCCTGTCCGAAGGGGATCAGATGCAATTTAACGGCTTTGGCACCTTCACATTGAGTTACCATCCGCCGAAATTAGGCCGTAATCCGCAAACCGGTGAAGAAATAACTATTGAGGGGCAAAATAAGATTCTATTTAAACCCGCCAAAGCCCTGAAAGAGGCAATACAATCATGATAAAAAGGCCAGAAAACTGGCCTTTTTAGTCGTTTAAACTTGGGTTGCTGCCTTCATGCGCTCGACAAAAGTCTTTAGCTCAAACAGCATGGTCTTTGGCTCATCTAGATGTTGCTCAATGATCTTAACCACGGCGGAGCCGCTAATGGCACCTGCCGCACCCGATTGGATTGCCGCTTTGACATGCTCAGGTTCAGAGATACCAAATCCAAGTAGTGCCGGCGCTGCGTGATACTCTACTAACTTAGTCACCACTTCATTAGCAGGCATTTGTGCAGCGGTATCGGTGCCGGTGACGCCAGCTCGAGATAATAAGTAAGTGTAGCCGCGGCCACGAGTAGCGCATTCTCGCAAGGTATCGTCACTGGCATTGGGCGTGGCGATGAAAATAGGGGCGACATCGTGCTCCATGGCGGTTTGGCGAAATAGCTTGGCTTCGTGTAAGGGCACATCCGCCACTAAAATGGAATCAACCCCAGCGGCCTTTGCCTGTTGATAAAATGTTTCTATACCACGGGCAAAAATAAGATTGGAATAGAGTAATAAGCCAATTGGAATATCACTGTTGTAACGACGCACTTCAGCAATAATCTCCAAGCAATCTTGGGTATTTACCTGTGCAGCAAGAGCGCGGTTATTGGCTGCTTGGATCACTGGGCCGTCGGCAATGGGATCGGAAAAGGGAATGCCGAGCTCAAGGGCATCCGCGCCGCCATCAATTAACGCTTTAATGACCTCAAGGCTCTGCGCTTTACCAGGATCGCCAATGGTGACGAAGGGGACGAATGCGCCTTGGTCTTTTTCTTTTAGCTGTGCAAACATGGCATCGTAACGTTTCATAGCGCTCCTCGCTCTGCTAATACTTGGTGAACGTGGGCTAAGTCTTTATCGCCACGACCACTTAAATTCACCACAATAATGGTTTCTTCAGTTTGTTGTTCGGCATACTTAATGGCATAAGCCAGTGCGTGGCTTGACTCCAATGCTGGAATAATGCCTTCATGTTTGGAAAGCGTTTGGAAGGCTTCCAGCGCTTCATCATCGCTAATACCAACATATTGAGCACGGCCGGTTTCATGTAAATACGCATGCTGTGGGCCTACAGCAGGGTAGTCAAGACCCGCTGATACAGAATGCGATTCTTCGATTTGGCCATCGGCGGTTTGCATAATATAAGTATAGGCACCGTGTAAAATGCCTTTTGAGCCCTTACACAAGGTTGCCCCATGCGCTTTAGTATCTAGGCCCTTACCTGCAGGCTCAACGCCTATTAACTTGACACTGTCATCGTCAATAAAGTCTGCGAACATACCAATGGCATTGGAGCCACCACCGACACAGGCAATTACCGCGTCTGGTAAGCGTCCCTCGGCTTTTAAGATTTGTTCTTTGGCTTCTTCGCCGATCATCTTATGGTATTCACGTACTATGGTCGGGAAGGGGTGCGGTCCTGCCGCTGTGCCCAATAAGTAATGCGCCGTTTTATAGTTAGCTGACCAATCACGTAGCGCCTCATTTACCGCATCTTTTAACGTACCTGAGCCCGCCGTGACTGGGATCACCTCAGCGCCCATTAGGCGCATGCGAAAGACGTTTGGCTGTTGCCGTTCAACGTCTTTGGCACCCATGTAAACGCGGCATTTTAAGCCTAATAATGAGCAAGCAATAGCCGTGGCTACACCGTGCTGACCGGCACCGGTTTCTGCGATCACTTCGGTTTTACCCATGCGTTTGGTGAGCAGTGCTTGCCCTAATACTTGGTTGGTTTTGTGGGCACCGCCATGGAGTAGGTCTTCGCGCTTTAAATACAACGACACCTTAGGGTTTTTTATCAGGTTACGGGTTTTGGTGAGCGGTGTCGGACGCCCGGCAAACTCATTCAACAGCTGATGAAACTCTTGATGGAAGCTAGGGTCTTGCTGTGCTTGTTCAAATTCGTGTTCTAACTGCTTCAGCGCAGGTACTAGCAACTCGGGCACATACATGCCACCAAAGTCGCCAAAATAAGCTGAATTACTCATGTCCACCTCAATACTTTCTAATTTGTGAAAATGCTTGTGCGATTTTTTCTGCGCATTTTTTACCTGGTGCTTGCTCAACACCAGAGTTTAAATCTAAGCCATCCGCACCTAAGGCCGTCGCGCTTTGAAGATTATCGGGGTTTAATCCCCCGGCTAAAATATATTGTGTGCTTGTTTGTTGTAGTAACGACCAATCGAATACTTGGCCAGTCCCTCCAGAGCCTGCTGCGGTTTGGGTGTCGTATAAATGTTTGTCCACTCCCGCCATGGCTTTTGGTAGCACCGCAGCAACGCCTTGAGCCTTCCAGATCTGACAGGTCAGCGGCAGTCGCTTCCTAAGTGCGGCAATGTAGTGTTCGTCTTCATTGCCATGGAGCTGTACCGCGGCCAGCTTTAATTGCTGGGCGTATTCTGAGACTTGCTCTATGGGCGCGTTTACAAATACGCCGACATAGTTCAGCGGCGCCCCTTCAATAACACCTTTGGCACAGTCAATATCTACATAACGGGGTGACTTGGGGTAAAAGATCAGCCCGCCGTACACGGCACCAGACTCATAGGCTGCCTCGGCATCTTGACTGCGAGTCAAACCACACACTTTATTTTCACCTAAAATTAAGCGGCGACAGGCAAGGGTTAAGTCTTGCTCCGCCATCAGTGAGCTGCCGACTAAAAAGCCATCACATAAAGGGGCTAAGCGTTTGACATCGCTGTGGCTGTAAATACCTGACTCCGAAATCACTACTTTGTCTGCAGGGATCAGTTTGCGCAGTCGCTCTGTGGTAGCCAAGTCGGTGGACAAATCACGTAAATTGCGGTTATTGATACCGATAAGCTCGGCATCTAAGGCGAGGGCTCGAGTGACTTCTTCTTCGTTACTCACCTCGGTTAGAATGCCCATATTCAAGCCATTTGCGACTTTCGCTAAACGCTGATATTGCTCGTCAGTGAGAACAGAGAGCATTAATAAAATGGCGTCACCACCGTGCAGGCGAGCCAGATACACTTGATATTCATCGATAAAAAAGTCTTTGCATATAACTGGCTGCTCAACTTGCTGGCGCACGGTGCTAAGGTAGTCAAAACTGCCTTGGAAATATTTCTCATCGGTGAGCACGCTAATGCAAGTGGCGTATTGGCGATACACCGAAGCGATTTCATCGAGATCAAAGTGAGATCGGATCAAGCCTTTTGATGGCGATGCCTTTTTACACTCTAAAATAAATTGCGTTCCGGGCTTCGCCAGCGCGGCAATAAAATGGCGGTCACTGGGCTCCACCTTATCAATAAAGCTTGCTAAAGGTTGCGCCGCTTTTCTAATTTCAAGCTCTGCGGCCTTATCGGCAACGATTTTTTCTAACACATTAGCCATTACTTACCTCTACGATGTTTGCCAATGTTGCCATGGCTTGTTTTGTCATTAATACCTCTTGCACCATCTCACTGGCTTGCTTAAAGTCTGAGGCCTTGTCACTTAATACCAGCAATGCCGCGACATTGGCGATAATCGCTGCATTGTGTGCAGCGCTGCCTTCACCATTTAAAATCGCTAAACTGGCTTTGGCATTGTATTGTGGCGTATCCCCGGCAATGGCGGCAAGTGAATAGTTTTCTAGTCCAAAGTCACTGGCAGAGAGGGTGTATTGTTTAATTTCATCGTGGTTGACCTCAGCGACCAAGGTATCGCCATGCAGGGCTATTTCGTCTGTGCCACTGCCGTGCACTACCATAGCTCGTGCAGTGCCAAGCTGTTGTAACGTTTCAGCCATTGGCAGCAACAATGAGGGGTCATACACCCCGAGCAGTTGCACTTGCGGTTGTGCAGGGTTAGCCAGTGGTCCCAAAATATTAAAAATAGTGCGGGTTTTTAGCGCTGTGCGCACTGGCATCGCATGCTTTACGCCGCTATGGTAGTGGGGAGCGAATAAGAACGTGAACCCGGTTGCGGTTAAGCAGTGCTGCGCCTGCTCAGGTGTCATATCAATATTGATCCCCAAGGCCTTGAGTAAATCGGCAGAGCCAGACTTGCTGCTAACGCTGCGGTTACCATGTTTTACCATATTAATGCCACAGGCGCTGGCAACAATGGCCGCTGTGGTACTGACATTAATGGTATTGCTGCCGTCGCCACCGGTACCACAGCTGTCTGCAACTTCAAGCTGTAGTGTATCGAAGTGGTTGGCATTATCGCGCATTGCTTGGGCTGCACCTGCAATTTCAGCGGCAGTTTCGCCTTTGAACTTAAGCGCCATTAAGGCGGCAGTTAACTCAATCTCACTAAGTTGCCCACGCATAATATTTAAGAACAGGGAATGCGCTTGGCCAAAGCTGAGGTGTTGTTGTTGCAGCAGTAATTGTAACGGTTCCATGTTGGTCTCCTATGCGCTCAAATAGGCAATGCTTTGCTTTAACAGCTGAGCACCGCTGGGGGTAAGAATGGATTCTGGATGAAATTGGTAGCCAATGATGCGGTCGCGGCCCTGATAAACCGCCATTGGAATGTTTTTATAACGGGCTATCACTTGCAGTGAGTTGGGCACTTTCGTGGCCATTAAAGAATGGTATCGCGCCACTGGGAACTGCTTACCAAGCCCTGCAAAAACAGGGTGATCATCGACCTCAATCAGCGAAGATTTGCCATGAACGGTCTCTCCCGCACGGCCCACTTCACCACCATAACTCTGGGTCAGAGCCTGTTGCCCTAAGCAAATGCCCAGCATCGGAAAACGTCCTTTACACAATTCAATGAGCTCCAGTAAGCAACCGGCATCACTCGGAGAACCTGGGCCTGGCGATAACACTAAGATAACGGGATCGGTTTCTGCATGCATTTTGTCGAAAATAGTTTGAGCAGGAATGTTATTACGATACACCACCAGTTCTAGCCCGAGCATGGTCAGTTCGTCCACCAAGTTGTAGCTAAAGGAGTCAAAATTATCGAGAAAATAGACTTTAGTCATCGCTGTACTCCACAAAAGTTGACTGCACGGCTTTGATCACTGCCATGGCTTTGGCCCGAGTTTCATCGGCTTCACTTTGGGGCTCGGAATCAAACACCACACCCGCACCGGCTTGAACGTAAGCAATATTGTTTTTAACAAACGCTGAGCGAATAACGATACAGCTATCCATGGCACCATTGCCCATTAAGTAGCCTACTGCACCACCATAACTGCCACGGCGCTGTTGTTCAGTGGCTCTGACTAATTCAGCCGCCTTAACTTTGGGTGCGCCGACGAGGGTGCCCATGTTCATGCAAGCTTGGTAGGCGTGCAGGGCATCAAGGTCGGGTTTTAACTGGCCTACCACACGGGAGACCAAATGCATTACTTGCGAGTAACGGTCTACTTTCAATAGCTCTTTGGCATGGCGCGTGCCTGCCACGCTAATGCGAGCCACGTCATTGCGGGCTAAATCAACCAGCATCAGGTGTTCGGCTCGTTCTTTTTGATCGTTGCGCAGTTCTAATTCAATGCGGCTATCCAAGTCAGGATTAATTTGACCATCGCTGAATTTACCCCGTGGCCGAGTGCCAGCAATGGGATACACCTCAACTTGGTTGCTCTGCTCACAGTACTTTAGTGCCGACTCAGGTGATGCGCCAAACAACACAAAACGCTCATCACGCATATAAAACATATACGGACTGGGGTTTTGTTGCTTGAGTTGTTGATACGCTGCCAGTGAGTCGGGGCAGGGCAAGGAAAACGTTCGAGACGGCACAACTTGAAAAATATCGCCGTTGATAATGTTTTCTTTCAGCTGTTCGACCTGTTGGCAATACTGGGCGTCACTGATGTTTACCTTTACCTCCGCCTGGCCATGATTGCGCTCAAATCGAAAAGGACGCACGCTGTCACATTGCTGATTAAGGGCTTCGAGTTGTTTGCCTACTTCAAAGCAATTGGCATGGACATCTGGTCCATTAAAAACATTACCAATGAGCTCGGTGGTTTGCGCTTGGTGGTCGATAACCACTAAGGTTTCAGCAAGGTAAAACACATAGTCAGGGCAGTCATTATCGCCGTCTGGCACTTCTGGTAGGGTTTCAAAGTTTGCCACCATGTCGTAGGCGAACACACCGCCAAGAAAAACCGCAAAAGGCGTGTCTGAGTTACTTTGTATTTCATTGATGCACGTTCTCAGGGCGCTAAAGGCGTTGTCGGCTTTTAGCTTGCTGTACTCATCAATGTCTGCGGCCGCTGAGTTATACCTTAATGACAGTGTTGTACCTTGTAATTGTGCATCACAGTTTTGCACTTTTTGGCCAAGATAAGGTAGCAATTGCGCACCATTGTTCGATAACGCTGTGGCCACTACCTCATCACCATTGCATTCAAAACGAATGGCACTGTCGACCAAGACAATGCTTTTTACGTTGTCTTTGGACTCAATTTCTGCTGATTCAAGCAGCAGTGAATTGGGCTTGTCTAAGCCAGCATACAATGACAGTGGGCTGGCAATGTAATCACGCCGCTGTCTGATGCTGGTGACCTCACCCGGTGTGGTCGTTATATGACTAAAAATCAAACCTCATTCCTCAATCTTTTTAGCAAATAAAAAGCCCCCGAAAAGCACAACTTCGCGGGGGCTATTGTTCAAGCACAACAATACCGTCCCGCTAGGGCAGCCACCACCAAGAAGTATGAAGAGAAACAGTATTGCGCATAAAAACCTCTAAATTTAAATATAAAAAAACCCGCGACATAGCGCGGGTTTAGAAATCGTAGATACAACGAATCACACCCGCTTAACTCGAGTGCCACCACCAAATGTTTGTTGTTTGCTGTTGTTTATTCATTTGTGAAAATTTCGTTGTTGAATCTAAAGTGGTTACAGTAAACCGCACTCTGGGGGACACTGTCAAGAGCAAATATCAGAAAATAACCTAAGGTTGTAACTAATAACTTGTGATATAATCAAATTGCCTACAATTCAGAGAGATAGTTAATAAATTTTGATTAAATATGACCTTCATTGCCATACTACTTTTTCCGATGGCCGCTTAGACGTCGCTGAACTGTTGCAGCGAGCAACGGAAAAAGGTGTTGATATATTAGCAATTACTGATCACGATACCATTGCGGCTATTGCCCCTGCGCGTGACTATATTGGTAATAATGACCTAGCGTTAGAGCTTATAAATGGCGTTGAAATATCAACCAAATGGGAAAGCTTTGAGATCCACATTGTCGGCTTAAACTTCGATCCCGAGCACCCTGTGTTGCAGTCTTTATTGCTCGAGCAACAGCAAAAAAGGGAGCTTAGAGCTCAAGAGATTGGTGCGCGGTTAGCCAAAAATGGCTATGACAATGTTTATCAAGATGCGCAAGCATTAGCCAAGAGCGCACAGATCACCCGCGCTCACTTTGCCCAAGTGTTAGTCGAGCGTGGTGTGGCAAAAAACATTCAAGGGGTATTTAAAAAGTTTTTAGCTCGCGGAAAAACAGGCTATACGCCAAGTAATTGGTGCGATATTGCCACTGCGGTCGAAGCGATACGAGCGGCCGGAGGAGTGGCAGTATTGGCGCATCCAGCAAGGTATAAAATGTCGAATAAATGGCTAAGAAAGTTACTCAGTCATTTTAAAGCGGCAGGTGGTCAAGCAATGGAAGTGGCACAGCCACAGCAGCCACCAACGGAACGGCAGTTTTTAGGACGCTTAAGTCAAGAGTTTGAGTTACTCGCAAGTCAAGGGTCTGATTTTCACTTTCCAATGCCCTGGGTCGACCTCGGTCGCAACCTGTATTTACCCAAAGATTGTCAAGGGGTATGGCGCCATTGGGGAGGTTCAGAGGAGTAGTTTTATGAGTCAATTTTTCCATATTCATCCAGATAACCCGCAACCGCGATTAATTCGCCAAGCGGCCGACATTATTGAACAAGGAGGCGTGGTGGTGTTGCCAACGGACTCCGGCTATGCCATTGGCTGTGCACTTGGCAATAAACAAGCGAAAGAGCGCATCGAGCGGATCCGTGGCATTGAAAAACACCATAACTTCACTTTATTGTGCCGCGATCTTTCTGAGCTTTCGACCTATGCTCGAGTCGATAACCAAATGTTCAGGATGATTAAAAATAATACTCCAGGACCGTACACGTTTATTTTCAAAGGCACCAAAGAAGTACCAAAGCGGTTGCTGAATGAGAAGAAAAAAACCATTGGCATCCGGGTGACTGACAACCCCATTACTTGCGCTCTGCTAGAAGCATTGGCAGAGCCTATGATGTCGTGTTCACTGATTTTACCCGATGAGCAATTCACCGAAGCGGATCCTGACGACATTCGTATGCGCCTAGACAAGCTGGTCGACCTCATCATTCATGGTGGTATTTTAATGGAACAAGCCACCACAGTGGTGGACCTATCTGAAGATGAGCCACAGGTACTGCGTCGCGGATGTGGTGATACCACGCCATTTGAATAACTGGCGCTGTGGCAAAAAACCATGAGTGATGCGGCGCAACAGAAGCTTCCGTTGGCTTTTCTGCATGGCGAGGCCATGATTGAAAAGCCGGAGGATCTTTATATTCCGCCTGAAGCCTTAGAGGTTATTCTCGATACCTTTGAAGGCCCGCTAGATCTTCTCTTATATTTAATTAAACGCCATAAGCTGGATATTTTAGAGCTGCCCATTTTCAGCATAACCCAGCAATACGTTAAGTATGTCGAGCTAATGAAAGACATGCAGTTGGAGTTGGCTGGTGAGTATTTAGTGATGGCGGCACTGCTTGCGCAGATAAAGTCCAGAATGTTACTGCCGAAGCACGAAGAGCTTGAGGAAGAAGAAGACCCTCGCGCCGAACTGGTAAGAAGATTACAAGAGTATGAGCAATTCAAAAAAGCCGCGGAGCGCCTCGACGAGCTACCTCGTGTAGAGCGGGATATTTTTGTTGCCCATGCCTTAGTTGACGAGCGCCTTGATACCTCTGAAGCGCCTCCTGAACTGGAACTGCGAGAGCTGGTGGTGGCGTTATCTGAAGTGATGGCTCGGGCAAAAACGTTTGAGCATCACCACATTAGCGCAGAAGCATTATCTACGCGCGAACGCATGACCACGATTTTGCAAACATTAAAACAGGCCGGTAAGCCGGTGCAATTTGCACAATTATTTACCCTAGAAGAAGGCCGCAGTGGCGTGGTAGTGACCTTTATTGCCATGCTCGAGCTTATTAAAGAGCAACTGATTGATTGTATTCATGGTGAAATTGAAAGCAAACAAGCAGGTGCCGCGCTTTACCTGCATTTAAAAGGTTAGGGAATAGCGGGGGGCTCTGATACAATCGCCCCTTATGTTTTGCATAGTCAATGTGTGCCGATGAAAAGAAGAGTGAGCGATGAGCAATTAGAAGAGCTTATTGAAGCTGCTATTTTTGTTGCCGACAAGCCATTATCAAAAAAACGCCTAAAAGAAACCGTACTTGCCGATATAAGCGCATCCGCACAGCGAATTGATGCTGCGCTAGGACGTTTAGTTAACCATTATCAAACTCGCGGGGTACGCTTGGTTGAAGTGGGCACTGGGTATCGCTTTCAGGCGTGTCCTAGCTTGAGTCCTTGGCTGAGTAAATTATGGCATGAAAAAGCACCGAAATACTCGCGTGCCACTTTGGAAACACTGGCTTTAATAGCCTATCGTCAACCGATCACTCGGGGCGAAATTGAGCAAGTGCGGGGAGTAACCGTCAGTTCAAATATTATCAAAAGTCTTACCGAGCGCGAGTGGATAAAAGTAGTGGGGCACAAAGAGGTACCTGGAAAACCGGCATTGTATGCAACAACAAAACAATTTTTAGATTATTTTTCATTGACGGGGCTAGGAGAGTTGCCAAACTTACCTGAGCAACATAATGAAAAAATTGACCAGTTATTAAATGATCCTTCTGTGAGAGAACCATCTGAATGAGTGAAAAGTTACAAAAAGTATTAGCACGAGCTGGAGTTGGCTCAAGACGTGAAATGGAAAAGTACATTGAGTCCAATCGCGTCAGTGTTGATGGTAAAGTGGCCAAGTTAGGCGATCGAGTTGAAGAAACGTCGGTGATCCGTGTTGATGGCCACATTGTTAAGATCGAGCAACAGCAAGAGCGTATTTGTCGTGTGCTGATGTACCATAAGCCTGAAGGGGAGCTTTGTACACGCAAAGACCCACAGGGCAGAAGAACGGTATTTGATCGCTTACCTAAATTAGAGGGCGATCGTTGGATTGCCATTGGCCGCCTAGATATTAACACCTCTGGCTTGCTGTTGTTTACCAACGATGGTGAACTGGCGAACCGCTTAATGCACCCTAAATATGAGGTTGAGCGGGAGTACTCGGCGCGAGTATTTGGTGAAGTGACGAACCAAACTTTACGCACTTTAACCAAGGGAGTTGAATTAGATGATGGACCTGCGAAGTTCCTAAAAATTAAACCCATGGGCGGTGAGGGCTTAAACAAATGGTTTAACGTGACACTGACTGAAGGTCGTAACCGTGAAGTAAGACGTTTATGGCAGTCGCAAGAAGTGGAAGTATCGCGCCTTATTCGAATTCGCTATGGCAAGTTAGAGCTTAGTAAGCGTCTACCTCAAGGGGGCTGGGAAGAGCTGAAACTGGAAGACGTAAACTATTTAAGAAAGTCAGTGTCATTGCGTCCTGAAACCCAAACTAAGTTGTCAGTCATGCCTGAAAAACGCAAAGATAAGCGGGCGAAAATCAATAAAATCCGCAAGGCAGTGAAAAAACACAATCAAAGGGTAAAAACGCCAAAGCGTAAGTAATGCCATTTTGAGGCATAAAAAAACGTCAGCATCAAGCTGACGTTTTTTATGCCTGCAGGCTTAGTAGGTTTGCGCGTCTAACGACTCACCGTTAACGGCAATGGAGTCATCCGACATTAAATACAAATACGTCGGCATTAATTGTTCAGGCGTTTTCAACTTTTCTTTATCTTCACCTGGGAAAGCCGAAGCACGCATGCTGGTGCGAGTCGCCCCAGGATTAATGCAGTTAATACGGATATTGGTTTTGCCCACTTCTTCAGCCCAGGTTTGCATCATGCCTTCAGTGGCAAACTTCGAAATAGCATACGCGCCCCAAAACTCACGGCCTTTGCGGCCAACGCCGGAAGAGGTGAAAATAATAGACGCGTGTGGCGCTTTTCTCATCACTGGAAATAACGCTTTGGTGATCATGGCCTGTGCGGTGACATTCACCTTCATGATGTTTTCAAAGGTGGATGAACAAAAGTGCTCTAAAGGACCCAAAGAGCCAAGAATAGATGCGTTATTTAACAGCCCATCAAGTTTCCCAAACTGTTGCTCAACCGTAGCGGCCAAGTCACGGTAATGTTGCTTCGTGGCACCACGTAAGTCCATTGGCACTATGGCAGGCTGCGGATAACCGGCAGCAACTATTTCATCGTACACGGCCTCGAGTTTGCTGGTGGTTTTACCCAGTAAGATAACCGTCGCACCGTATTTGGCGTAGGTCAATGCGGCAACACGGCCGATACCATCACCGGCGCCGGTAATTAAAATGGTTTTATTTGCAAGAGCGTTTTCGGGCGCTTGATAAGTCTGCATTCTGGACTCCGATTAATATTTTTGACTATTTTATCACAACGCTATGGCAAGTTAGCGAATTTATTGTAAATATGGCTGGCGAAATAACAAAGTTTGAGTTAAGTTTAACTGGTCTAATGTCTTATTAAAAATGCAATTACATAGATTTAACGAGAATTATCACAATAATAATAAGATTATGTCGGAGCCTATAAAATGAAAAAAATGCTACTCTCACTCGCAGTATCAGCTGCGCTAGCTGGCTGTGGAGGCGGTGAAACGTTAGAAGACGTAAAGAACGAATCAACTCCTGTTACCCCAACCATGTCGGTTAAGTTTGACCCATCAGCTGGGGTGATCTCTGTACCCAATGATATCTTACTATCCGGCACCCAAGATGGCACCTTAAACCTGCCTGATGAACGCTTAGGAGAAACTGACGGTGATGGTAATCCGTTGGTAACCAGAGCAAGTTATGCCGATCCGGGCATTGTACTTGGTGCATTAGACGGTTGGTCTACGCAAATGCCATACGCGATTGACTTCACTACGCCAAATGGTCTCAGAATTGACCCACAAAGTGTGATGACACCAGGCTCCGTTAGAATATTTGAAGTTGAAATGGGCGGTCCTTTACAAACCGATGCAGAATGTGCCGATATTCCGTCAGGCATTGCATGTAAACCAGTGGCAGAGCTTGAGTTTGGCCCAGAAGGTGACTTTGTCGCCATGGCTAATGGTACAGGTAATGGCATTGTGGTAGTACCGATTAAACCACTTAAGCCGGAGACCACTTACATCACTGTGTTAACCAATGGCTTAAAAGATTCCAGTGGACAAAGCGTAGAAGCGTCGTCTACTTATACGTTACTGCGCCAATCTGAGTCGCTCGTTACCGACACACAAAAGACGTTACAGGCCGTGATCGGCAGTTATGAAACGGCGGTGGCTGCTTTCGGTTCGGTATCGAAAGAAGAAATTATTTACAGTGCGGCTATGACCACACAGTCAACGGGTGCAGGCCTTACAGGTGCTAAAGCGCTATTAGCGCAATCTGCTGCAACCCAGCAAAACCCAGTACTTACGGTGCCGCAGCAGCCTACTATCACAGTGGCTGATGCACTTACAGGCAAGGTGCCTGATGCCGTATTACCCGCATTTCGCAGTGTGCGTTTACTGCAAGGGCAAATCAATTTGCCGCAGTACTTAGCCAAACCACAAAACAAAGATATTTCAGCTCTAGCCGACACCTATTGGCAAGCGCTTTGCGACAGCCCGGTAACACTTGCTGGATATGCAGCACAAGGCGGTCAATTACCGCCGGTAGCTGAAGGTGAAGATCAAACCTGTGCTAATTTACCGGTGCCGGAAGGGGTATCAAACTTTAGAAGCATTGGCGTGGATAAACAACGTTTTATCACTAAATACAACCCATTTCCTAAGCAACAATGGCTTGCTAATGTGCCAGTGCAAATCACTATGCCAGCAGATGAATCTACACGCCCTGAAGGCGGTTGGCCGGTGGTGATTATGCAACATGGCATCACCAGTAAAAAAGAAGACATGCTAGGGTTAACGCTGTCGTTGACTCAGGCTGGTTTCGCTACCGTGGCAATTGACCACCCAATGCATGGTGCCCGTGGCATTGATGTTGACGGTGATGGCACGGACGACTTTAATGCATCAACAGGTAGTGTACTGTCTTACATGAACCTCACTTCATTGCTGGTTGCTCGTGATAACCTGAAACAGTCTGCAGCCGATTTGTTAGGTTTACGTTTGGGACTTAACTTCATCAACCAGGCCTCTGGTGGGCAAGTTAACTTTAATACCCAATCGGTGAGCTTTCTTGGTCATTCATTAGGTTCTATCGTTGGTCCAAGCTTCTTGTCTATGGCTAATGCACCGCTGAATCCGCAGCTTGATCCATTATTTAAGGTAGAATCAGCAGCCCTTGCCAGTGGCGGCTCTGGTATTGCTAATTTCCTAATTGAATCTAAGTCGTTTGGTCCGTTTGTCCAAGGTTCAGTGCTGAGTGCAGCGGGTAACCTAATCTCTAATTCATTCAATTCCTACTTGCAAGAAGGGGCTTTGGCAGATTGTAGCGCGGTGGCGGCTGATCAAAGTAAATACCTACCTTGTGCATTCACTAGCTTTAAAACAAGCCTAGAGGCGGCAGGAGATACGGCATCACTGGCGGCCATTGATGCCACGGTTAATCAGTTTGCTTTTGCTTCGCAAACCACCCTTGGCAGTGCCGACCCATTAAATTACGCACCTATGGTACGTGCTCAGCAAACGCCTGTTTACATGAGTGTGGTCACTGGTGGTGTGGATGGTAATGCCGCTGATTTGGTTATCCCACCTACCACTGAGCGCAGTGTTTTATCGGGAAGCTTACCTTTGGCAGCTGTGATGGGCTTACAACCAGCTAGTGAAACTCAAATGACGCAAGCGCCCAGCAGTTATGTGGTGAAGTTCTCACAAGGTCATCATAGCTCGATCCTAACCACTGGTTTCCAGGCGGAAGCAGGTGGTACTGCAGCCGGGCATGCAGCAGCGTCGATGGAAATGCAAAAGCAAGTTGCAACCTTCTTGAAATCTAAGGGGTTATTATTGCCAATCTCGAACCCTGACGTAGTTGCAAACTAAGTTAAATTTCGACACCATAATGGGCCGCGAAAAGCGGCCTTTTTTATGTCTTGACCAAAGTGAGGAGAACGACTTGGCATTTTTGTTTGAATATGGGCTATTTTTGGCCAAAACAGTCACCATTGTATTTGGCATCGCCGCAGTGATTGTCTTAATTGTTGGCGCCAGCCAAAAACCGAAGTCGAAGAAAGGTGAGATCGAGGTCACGGACTTAAGCGAAACATTGAACTTGTCAAAACAGACCTTTCTGGAACAAACTCTGGATAAAAAAGCATTAAAACTGCTGAACAAAGAACAACAAAAAGCAGACAAAGAAAAAGGCAAAGACCAGGATTCACAGAAAAATGTCTTCTTTATAGAGTTTAATGGCAGCATGGATGCCCATGAAGTCAGCAGCCTTAGAGAAGAAATTAATGCCATTTTAACCATTGCTGATAAAGACAAAGATCAAGTGGTGGTTGCGCTCGAAAGTGGCGGTGGTGTTGTTCATGGTTATGGCCTTGGTGCGTCACAATTAGCTCGAGTTAAGCAAGCGGGTATCCCACTTACCGTTTGTGTTGATAAAGTCGCTGCCAGTGGCGGATATATGATGGCCTGTGTGGCAGATAAAATTATTGCTGCGCCGTTTGCGATCATTGGCTCCATCGGTGTGATAGCACAAATTCCTAACTTTAATCGCTTGTTGAAAAAGAACAACGTTGATTTTGAAATGGTCACCGCCGGTGAATATAAGCGCACACTGACGTTATTTGGTGAAAACACCGATAAAGGCAGAGAAAAGTTTAAGGAAGAAATAGAGCAAACCCATGGTTTGTTTAAGCAGTTTGTTGCTGATAATCGTAGCCAAGTCGCGATAGAGCAAGTAGCAACAGGTGAGCACTGGTTTGGTACTCAAGCGATGTCGCTTAACTTAGTGGATGAAGTATCGACCAGCGATGACTTGTTACTTTCATTAAACCAAGAACATCAGCTCTACAAAGTGAAATATAAAGCCAAACAAGGGGTGGCAGAAAAGTTAGGACTGCAGTTTGGTCAAGCATTTGAACGTGTTTCAATCCGCGCATTGAGCAAACTGAATTCCTCTAAATATTAATAATCCCCCCTTAATATCTCAGGCCGTCAAAGTACCAGCAAAAGGCTGGTACTTTGACGGCGTCAAGCTTGTCACCCTGCATACTGCGGCAGTCGAAATCCTTTCTTTATTGGTATAAACCTTTGCAATAGCAATAATCCTGTCTAGGATTGAAGTAGCAAAACAGTAATAAGACCAATTAATTAAGCGAATTGGTATAAATCCCTAGGTTTGGAAGGCAGTTATGCAAAAGCTACTCCTACTCATGTGCGCTCTGGCTAGTTTCTTTACAACGGCAGTCGAATTGAGTTTTGCCTTTGTGCCACAGCAATCTGCAGCGAAATTAGCAAGAAATTGGCAACCCATTATTGACTATATTAATGCCCATACTGGCGATCATTATGTCTTTAAAACGGCCAAAGACATACCTACCTTCGAGTCCAGAGTGTTGGCCGGTGAATACGATATCGCTTATATGAATCCATATCATTTTGTGGTCTTTAACGAGCATGCTGGTTATCAAGCGATAGCAAAACAAAAAGACAAACGCATCAAAGGCATCATTGTGGTGGCAAAAGACGCAGGCATTTCACAGTTAGAGCAACTACAAGATAATGTTATTGCTTTTCCAGCGCCGGCGGCCTTTGCTGCAAGCATCTTGACTCGAGCTGAGCTCAGTGCCAGAGGTGTTGCCTTTCAACCAAGGTATGTTTCATCTCATGATTCGGTCTATTTAAATGTCGCCAAAGGATTTGCGGCGGCAGGTGGCGGTGTGATGCGGACGTTCAACAATACCGACGCGGCAGTTCGTGATCAGTTGCGGGTACTGTGGACCAGCGAAGGCTTCACACCACACGCTTTTGCTGCGAAAAGCACCGTACCCGAGAGTACCAAAGCGCGTTTGCTTGCCGCGCTGTTGTCTTTAAATGACTCAGAGCAGGGCAAAGCACTACTGCAAGCGGTTAACTTTAACGGTATTAGCCCAGCAACGAATGAAGACTGGTCAGACGTTAAATCCTTAGGCATAGACACGCTCATTGGTATCAACCACTAATATGTATGGAGCTTAATAGCGATGGCTAAAGTGTCATTAAGAATTAAAACCATGATAGGCACCGCTGTGATTGAGGCTGTGTTGTTGACGGTGCTGATTTTTGTGGTGATTGATTTTATGATGGAATCGGCCAACGATGCCATGAATAAGCGGGCGACGACCACCACGCAATTATTCGCCAGTGCCACCAAAGATGCTTTGTTATCCTTTGATTTAGCTACCCTAGACTCGTTTACTCAAGAGTTATTGCAAAACCCTGATATTTTATACGTAAAAGTACTCAACACAGATAAACAAATCATGTCTTTTGCAGGGGATCAATTCTATCTGCAGCGCCAATTTAATGAGGATAACTTAGTCGAAACGGTTAGTGACGGTGTCTTTGATGTCAAAGGCGATATTTCTGAAGGCACCACGCAATTCGGCAGTGTGCAAATTGGGATTGATATCGGTGCAATTAACTCCTTACTGGCGAAATTAAAACGTTGGACAATTTCAATTGCCTTAATTGAGATGTTTTTTGTTGCCGTATTTTCCTACGTATTAGGCGTTTATTTAACCCAAAATTTATACCGATTAAAAGCCCAAGCTCACCGTATTACGGAGAATATTCATGCTGGGAGGTTCGATTTCTCTTGGTCTGCAATACGTAGTCAAGATGAACTGGAAGAGCTATCAAATGCCTTTGATGAGCTATCGCAAACACTGTCGGAAGAGCACCAGCGGCGGTCAGAATATGAGGCGGAGCTTAAGTCACTAAATGTTAACTTAGAACGCTTAGTCGCGCAAAGAACCGCTGAGTTAAAGCAGCAAAACCTCGAACTCGAACAGCGAAACCAAGCTCTTGCAGCGGCGCAAAAACAGCTTGTCAACGCCGAAAAAATGGCGTCTGTGGGGCAATTGGCTGCTGGTGTTGCCCATGAGATTAACAACCCACTGGGTTTTGTTATGAGTAATCTCGAGGTGATGCAGCATTATCATCAAGAGTACATGGCGTTAACTCAACAAGCGCAACAAGAAATCCCCGCGAGTGACTATCAGCAGGCACTGCACACCTTGCTAAAAGAAAAAGACTTCACCTATATCAACCAAGATACGTCTGAGTTGTTACAAGAGTCGGTGACAGGGTTGCAGCGGGTCACAGCGATTGTGAAAGACTTAAAGCAATTTTCCCGTGCCGATGTGGATGAACGGCAAGCCTGTGACATTAACAATTGCATTAAAACCACCTTGAACCTAGTGGAAAATGAGCTTAAATACCATGTTCGTGTGATAACCGATTTAACTGAGTTACCTGCCGTGGAAGCCAATACTGGCAAACTAATACAAGTGTTCACCAATCTGTTTGTTAACGCAGCGCAAGCAATGTTTGAGGAAGGGGAACTTAAGATATCCACCGCGTTAGTCGATGATGAGGTGGTGATTAACGTGGCCGATAATGGCGTTGGTATCGATGATAAAGTGATTAATAAAATTTTTGATCCCTTTTTCACTTCCAAACCCGTGGGGCAAGGCACGGGCCTTGGCTTATCAATTAGCTACGATATTATCCGTGAAATTGGTGGCGACATTAGTGTAGCGAGCAAGGAGGGAGTAGGTACCTGCTTTACCATAACGCTTCCTGTTGCGCACCAAGCAATTGAATGTAATGCGCGGCAAGTAGGTGATTAAATTTATAACGTTTTGCATTAGTTTATTCATAGTCGCAATCATGCTAATTAAGCGAACCGCTAAGTTGATAAATTCTCGTGCATATATTCTCTTACGGTTGTTATATCCTGGGCTTTATAAGAAGGTGCAGGGTTTGCTATTGGTGAAACTGGTAAGGCAAATGCTTTGAGACACCATTGAGGCAGTTAAATTGACCATTAAGCTCACATTTGGGTGATTTTTAAGTAGCCATCTGTACTATACAAACTATAGATAACAGTTTGTATATATTATGGAATTGCGTTTACATCGAACAGAGCAGCTGACTATTTTACTGCTGGTTGGCATGGTAAGCCTTGCTATTAGTGCCACAGATTGGCTACAGCGCGGCATGGTTATATCGGCGAATTTATTTGCCGCGGCGCTGGCAGCGGTAGTGTTACTGTATTGGCTGCCAATGATCACTGCCTATGTGACAATCGTTAGGCTCAAACTGCGCTTGTGGTTGTTGCAGTTGCTCACCTTTTATATTGCCATGGTGATAGGTTGCTGGTGCTGGGGGCAGCTTCGCAGCCACTTACTCGGCACCGAGGAGCTGGGTTTATTTGCAGCCCTAGGTATTGCCTTACCTTGGTCAAGTGGTATTTATCTGATGGTAACGTTTTACCTGTCGCAGCAAAGTCTTAAACAAGAAAAACAGCAGCGCCAACTGGCCGAAATTAAGTTGTTACACAGCCAGCTTAATCCCCACTTTATGTTTAATAGCCTCAATACCATTGCCGCATTTGCTGACACTTCGCCAAGCACGACCCAAAAATTAGTTCATAACTTGGCGGCGGTATTGCGCTATTCAATGCAGTATTCAACAACCGCTGCCAAGGCTCAGACCCAAGTGACTTTGGCTGATGAGCTGGTGGCATTAAATCAGTGGTGTGAAATAGAGCAATGTCGCTTTGGCAAAGACTTGGTGGTTACTTTTGATATTGACGAAAGGTTACTAAATTTAATGCTTCCCCCGATGATGCTGCAGCCAATTGTGGAAAACGCCATTAAACATGCTAAGCACAAACCTTTGCATGTCACCGTGTCTGTGCAACAGCAAAAGCAACATGCTCAGTTTACTGTGATGGATAATGGTATTGGCTTTAGTGACAAGGCGTTAGCTGAGGTTGGTCGTTCGGGTTATGGTCTTTCAATTACGCGTTCAAGGCTTCAGCTTGAAGCCGCAGCGAACTTGGCTATAGGCAACCGCCCCGATGGTGGTGCAGAGGTCAGTTTCATGCTTCCTGTGGAGGTGGTAAATGATTAACCTGGCCATTGTTGAAGATGAACTTCCCGCTTTAGAAAAACTAAAGCAGCAGCTCGCTGGCTTACCCCAGTACCACCTAAGTTACTGTTGTGGTGATGGTGAGGCGTTATTGCAGGCCATACCACAGCGTGCTGTGGATATTGTTTTAATTGACATTAATTTGCCAGGAATAAATGGCATTGAGTTAGTTCAAGCGTTACACAGGATGCAATCCCAAGTGAAAGTGATTTTTACCACCGCTTACAGTGAGTTTGCCGTCGATGCCTTCACTTTAGGTGCGGTGGATTACTTATTAAAGCCGTACACGGATGAGCGCTTAGCACTGGCTTTGTCTCGCGCGCATCGCCCCCAAGCAGGCACCACGTCAGAGAGCTTACCGAGTAAATTAGCAGGTAAAACCGCCTTTATAAATGTTGCGGACATCGAAGTAGTTAAGCTTGAGTATGGTCAAGCCATTGCCTATTGCAACGATCAGCGATACCCATTGCAAGGCTCATTGGATGCGTTGCAAACAAAACTACCTTCGCCTTTTTTACGGGTGCATCGTGACACCTTGGTGAATCAAGCGGCGATAACTGATTTACAGCGTTGGCCCAGTGGCGGCTATCTGCTGAAATTTAAGCAATGTCAGATCCAAGTGATCACCAGTCGTAACGGGGCGAGATTGCTTAAACAGCGACTCAATCTCTAATAGTCAAAAGGTAATAAAAATGACAAAGAAACTAATGCCAGTAATGATGGTAGGGGCCCTTGCGGCTTGTTCAAAGCCAAATGTGCCGGATGTTAAACAGCAATTTATTGAAGGTGACCAGCCGCGTCCACTGGTGGTTGTGCTGGGTGGAAGTGAAGGGGGCAATACCTTGGCCGAGCCGCATTGGCAGCCGTTTTTAGATGGTTTTAATCATTTAGGCACTCAGGTAGCGGCGCTGGCTTACTATGGCTCTAGCGGAACTCCCGCCAGTGCGGCCGAGTTGTCGCTGAATTCGATTGCTGAGCGCATTAAGAAGCTGACGGAAGATCCCAGAGTGAACCCTCAGTGCGTTGCTGTGGTTGGGTTTTCTAAAGGAGCAGAGCTGGCATTGTTGTTAGGCGCTCATTTTGAAACCATTAATCATGTGATTGCCATTATGCCCTCACACGTTAGTTGGAATGCCGTAAAAACCGTTACTTCCCGTGCCAGCTGGGTACTTGACGGCCAAGCAGTGGATTATATCAATGCTCCTTTGCTGTCTTGGCAAATGCAAAAGGGCAATATTACCGGTGAATTTACACCGGCCTTTGTAACCGCACTTGCAGAGGCGTCAGTGGATGATATTGCCAAAGCACGTATCGCGGTAGAGAGAACCAATGGCCCAGTAATGTTGGTCTCGGCAAAACAGGACGAGGTGTGGCCCTCTTATCAAATGGCAAGCAACATTGAACAGCATTTAGAGCAGGTCGACTTTGCAAAGCCATTTCATCACTTAGCGCTGGATGCAGGGCATTATAGCTTTAATAAAGCGGCGCAAGTTCAAGTACATGATTTTTTGCAAACCACCTTGCTGAATAACTGTCATTTTAATGGGAGTCAGAAATAACGGCTTGCAGAACCTTAGGCTGAGTACGAATTAGACTGGTGTAGCGTTTTGGCGTTAACCCTAATAGCGCCTTAAACTCGCGCTGCAAGTGGGCTTGATCGGAAAAGTGGCAAGCCAGTGCAACGTCTGCGAGGGAAGCGTGGGGGTGTTGCTTAAGTATGGTTTTCACCTTACGTATGCGATAAATACGCGCTAAGCACTTTGGCGTCAGGCCGCATTGCTTTTTGACCTGTCTTTCTAATTGGCGTTGGCTTAATGGCGTATGTTGATAGGCCAATGGTAGCGGTTCCATAGCGGTAATGCGCTGAATAAAGCGTTGGCTCTGAGCCATTGCTGCTGGCGGGGAGGTAAAGTTCATGTAGGGCGTTAAAAGTTGTTCTAGGTTTGCCAAAGATGGTTGCAGCTGCATTTGCTTGGTCACCTTTTTTAGCAGCTCAGGTTGCAGCAAAGGATGCTGGCTATCACTTAAATAGCGGTATACGCCAGGTTGAAAACGTATACCACAAAAGCAGCTGCCCGGAGTGACTTTGAGTGCAGTGGCATAAGGTGTGGCTGTGTGGACATAATAACTGTTGTGACAAAAGCGACCATCAAGCGTAATTTCACCACAAATTGGTATCACAATACCGTCTCCACCATCACAAGGGAGCCATTGCAATCCCCTTTGATCAGCTTGTGCAAACCATATGGCTTGCACAAATGTCTGCAGCTTTCCTTGCGGATGGAGCAATTGTAACTTAATACTATTATTCATTGAATACCACTTCGGGCTTAAACATTTTCACCATACGATTCCAGCTATTGATGGCGTTGATGGCTATGGTGAGGGTGACGAGAGCGTCTTCATCAAATTCTGCACTGAGCTGTTGATATAAAGTATCGTCAATTGTTTTGCCTAGTGTCAAGCGTTCACATAATTGTAAAGCAGCACGCTCTTTGTGGTTATACAGTGACGTATCTTGCCAGGCACTTAAGGCAATAATGTGAATATCCCTGATCCCATTCATACGGGCTTGGTGGGTGTGCATAGCAATACAAAATGCACACTGGTTAAGTTGCGATGCTCTGAGCTTAATTAGCTCCAAAATGGTAATACCCACAGTTGCTTCGGCATGATGATGCAATAAGGTTTCTTGGCGCATCAAGTGCTGCATGAGTTCTGGTGTGTGGTCAAAATAATTGGCGCGTTGCATAGGTTGTACTCCTTTGATTTTGGAAACAACCTCACTGTACTTAATTGAACTTAGGAAAAATTGAATAAAAACGACAATCGCACAATTCTGAGCAGGTAAAGCCGAGTCAATAACGCCGACTCGGCAGCAAAAATATTAACGCATAAAAAAGGCGACTAAGAACACCGCAACTGAGGCAATGGCAAACATGGTGTATTCGGTTACGGTTTGCTTGTGTTTATCCTTGTCATGTTTTGGTGTGGTTAGGATCATTAGCAAGCTGGTGATAAAAAGCGCCAGTGAATACAAACATAAAAGAGAAAGGATCACTTCAGTGAACATATAAGCCTCGACTGTTTTATTGATAAATTGTTTACGAGTTAGCGGCTGAAACGGATCAGGCAACTGCGTATAACCAAATACATTTGCTTTAGATTACAAAGCATTATACCGTGACTTTAGCCGTTTCTAAAAGGAGGAAAGCAGGTGGAAATAGCCTACTACGTGGTGGATGCGTTTACTCGCAAGCGTTTTGCTGGTAACAGTGCCGCTGTGGTCGAATTTTTGCATTGGCCGGATGATGCGATATTGCAAAATATTGCAGCCGAAAACAACTTATCGGAAACCGCATTTATCAAACCTGATGGGGAAAATCACTACCATATCCGATGGTTTTCACCGCTTTGCGAAATTGACTTTTGCGGTCATGCAACCTTGGCCAGCGCTTACGTATTATTCAACTGCAAAAATAACCAGGGCACGCTGACCTTTGAGACCAAAGCCGTAGGCACACTTCGAGTAGAGCAGCACTCAGATGGCCGTATTGCCATGCAATTTCCTAACCTCGCCCCAACTCCCGTTGACCCGCCGGCAGCGTTAGTGTCTGGCTTAGATCAAACACCGCTGAAGGTATTGAAAAATCGCCAAGCGTTCGTTGTCGTCTTAGCGGATGAGCACAGTGTACGAAAATGTCAGTATCACAGTGATGACCTTAAGCAGTTGGCACCCTATGATGTCGTCATTACGGCTCCGGGACAGGAATATGACTTTGTTTCCCGCTATTTTTGGCCTGCCAATGGCAGCGATGAGGACCCGGTTACCGGCTCCATTCATGCCGCATTAGCGCCATATTGGGCAGAGCAGTTGGGTCGCAAAAAGCTTCGTGCATGGCAAGCCTCAACCCGAGGAGGGGAGTTGTTTTGTGAAGTAACGGCGCAGCAGGTGGTGATCTCAGGCTTCGGCGTTCTTTACGCCAAAGGCGTTTGCTTCATTGATGATTAGTAACTGGCTGCGATAGTGCTTTTTACTTGTATGCGAACGCTGTTGGCAGCAGTATTTAACGTGCGAGCTTAAGTTTAAAATGTTATGAAGATTCCCAGCAATGCCACATAAAGGGTGAAGTAGGATGAGAATTCCAGTATCTTAGCCATAAGAAATACAGTAAAGAAAGACTATGACAAAACAAATTTGGGTCGACGCCGATGCCTGTCCGGTGGTGATAAAAGAAATGCTTTTTCGTGCCGCGGTACGAGCATCCGTTACCGTTACCTTGGTGGCTAATCAGTACTTAAAAACCCCGCCGTCTCCCTTTATTCAAAAGCTGCAAGTGCCAAAAGGCTTTGATATAGCCGACAATGAAATTGTCAAACGCGTGGGAGTCGGCGATTTGGTGATCACCGCTGATATTCCTTTGGCTGATGAAGTGATTGATAAACACTGCACGGCACTCAACCCCCGCGGTGAATTGCTAAGCAAAGAAAATATTAAGTCGCGGCTGAATATTCGAGACTTTATGGACACCATGCGTGCCTCTGGCGTACAAACTCAAGGTCCGCCGCCATTGTCACAAGCAGATAAACAAAATTTTGCTAATCAGCTAGATAAGTGGATAGCGCAAAACAAATAAGGAGTATTATGACCTATCAAGCGAGCTGTTTATGTAACACCGTAAAAGTTGAAATCACCGGCCCTATCAGTGACATTATTCATTGTCATTGTTCCTTATGCCGGAAATCATCAGGGACGGCATATGCCACCAACGGCTTTGTGCAAACGGCCGACTTCACTATTGTCTCGGGGTTAGAGTCACTGGGCTCGTTTCAATTTAAGCCCGGTCGCACTCGTTATTTTTGTAAGCACTGTGCCAGTCCCATCTACAGCGCCAACGCAAGCGATCCGGCACGGCTAAGGCTGCGTTTAGGTATTTTAGATTCTGACATTGCAGAGCGACCACTGTCGCATAACTTTGTGTCATCAAAAGCCAACTGGGATGAGCTCGATGCGGTATTACCTCGCTACGATGCTTTTGAGCCATCAAGAGATCTCGCAACCACAGGAGTAAATAATGAGCGGTGAAACCGATTTAGCCTGTTTATTGCAAGATATCTCACCACGTTTAGATAGCACTCCGGTGGTTTTTTGCAGCTTAGATAAACCACTGAGTGCCTGTCTCGACTATGAGCCCATCGCCACCATGGTTGAAAAGGAAGGCTTGACTCTGGTGGTGACAAAAGCATGTGCAGATAAACACCAGCTGGAATACAGTTGTGTCATGCACAAGATCACCTTAGAAGTACACTCGAGCTTGCTGGCCGTGGGCTTAACCGCTGCGTTTGCTCGTGCATTAACCGCTGAGAACATCAGTGCTAATGTCATCGCAGGCTTTTATCACGATCATATTTTTGTTCCCGAAAACCATGCTGAGCAAGCGTTACGGTGTTTGCAAGCCTTGTCAAAGGCGCAGTCATAAGCGGCGACTCACCGCCGCTTAACATCCTTAGTGCCATTGTTACCAATTACGGCGCTCCACCAGTCTGATGGGTTCACCATCAACATTAACTTCGGCAATCACTTCAATCAGGCCAGACTTTGCTTTGGCTGGTGCTGCAACAGCAAACTTGAGCTGTTGGTAGGGCGCAAAGCTGACAGCTTTTTGCCACAATGGCTGTTTGTTGCTGAAGTCTTGATAAGCAATAAAGTTGACGGTTACATGTCCCGAAGAGTCGCCAGAGTAGGGACCTGACAGTTCGATGGTGATGGTTTCGCCAATGTTAATGGCCATATTTACCCCATCAAATGGCGGCGCTTGAGTATCAAGCTGGGTGCGATGATTCAGACCCAACCAGCTGATGGCCAAATTGTGTACTGCGGCGTCAGGAAGTTCAATTCTATGTTCGCCACTAGCCAGTTGTAGCGCCTCAGACACACTGGAAAGTGTTACAGTAGCGGTGTGACGACTGGGGTTATTAAGGTAAAGATAATGGCGACCCTGATGAAAGTATGTCCGAACATCTATTCCACTGAGTGCTAACAATGCCTTATCACCTAGGTGAGTACGCCAACGCTTAAGGGTGGTAGTCATGCTTTTGACGTCATTATTACTGATGCGGTTGGCGCTCAGTTTGTTAAACCAATCACTGAGCTGTGATTGACACTGTGGCAGTTCAGACGCAAAAGAAATACAGCTCGAAAACAGCTGATTTAGTAGCGGAGCCTGGGCAAATAACCAAGGGTTCGCTGTATGAGTTTTTGCAGCGCTCGAGCGGTGAGCGGCAAAGTATGGGGTAATGCTGTGATTACTATTGCGTCCTAATAAACTTATCTGAGACAAGTTTAGCTCATCGAGTGCCAGAGTTGGGTGATCAAACCGTGCCTGTTGCTGATGATGTTCACTGGTTAAGGTAATGGCGAGACCCTCATCGCTGTGGTGTAAGTTAATACCCAGTTGCAGAGTCTGTTTTATGTCTTTGAGCAGCTCTGGTTGCAATGCCATCACTTGGGTGGGAAAAAGGTTAAGATTACTGCTGACTTCTAATTTAACACCATCAACAATCACAAACTGCAGCAAATTATCTTGGCTAAAGTCGGCGGCTTGGGCTTCCAGTTTACCAAGCTTTACTTGGCCGCTATTGCTGTGTTGTTGCAGCTGCAGTGCCATGCCTATGTCACCACGATGGAGTTGCTCACTTTGAAATTGTATTAAGGCGGCAATGCCTTGCTTGTCTTGGTTGTTTATCAGTTTACTGTAAGATGGTGCAGGGAAATCCATAACAGCATGGTTTACTTCATCGAAGCTTGGCTCAATATCAAGTCGTTGCAGTTTGTTGCTGCTGCTATTTCGTAGCCAATACGCGTTGCCACTTTGCTCCCACGGGCCATTAACAATGTAAAAGCTGGGTTTGGCGGCGTTAACAAAGTCAGCAAAGTCAATTTCAAGCTGCTGCCAATTGGGAAAGGTCGACTTCAACAAAGCATTTGCTGTCGGTAGGGTCGCTTCTGAATGCGGATTTGCAGCCATAAGCTCGCTAATAAAGCGTTTAAAGTAGTGATAACGCTGTGGATCTGTCAGCAGAAAATGAATAATGAGAAAGTTGAGACCACGCTTAAGCGCGGGGTCGTCATTAATTTCCTCAAAAGTGGGCTGACCGGCTTGGTGGTATTGATATAAGCCTGAGAGTAGGTAGTTCATCGGAGCGCGGTCAAACACCATAACAGCCAGCTGGTTGGTGTTGGGATAATAGACATGGCTGGCAATGGCATCGGCCATGCCTTCAGTGATCCAGTTTGGCGCCCACGTTGAGTGACCCGATAAGGCCATATGAAAGGCATGCATGGTTTCGTGAATAACGATATACCTTTGATGATGGTGACGATGACTGGGGAAATTATAGCCGGCACGGTTGTAAAACATGGTTTCTCCTCCGGCATGTTGGTGCACACCGCGAGTAAAACCGTCGTCGAACATGGCTTCGCGAGTGCGCTCTCGAGAGCTACCATAAACAACCGCAATACGTTTTTTATCAATCCCTGCAGGTGCCTTGCCAAACAACTCAACATAATGGGGGTAAGACATCTCCAACAGCTCTAAGTAAAGCCTGACCTTGCGCTCGGGCAAATCACTTTTTAGCGCGAAGTGTTTACTTATCCACCAGTCATAACCTCTCGAGTTATGAATTTTGCCATCGCTGAAAGTGGCGGGGATCCGTTTACCAAGATGCTGTATATCGATGTGGTTCAGTGTGCTTACGCGTCCACTGACTTGAACATCGGCTCGCATTTGCAAAGGACTTGGAATAATCGAAGGCTTGGTTGCGGTGATCCCACAGGCACTTAAAAATATAGCAGTAACGACTGAAAACAGGCGACACAGCAGGCGTAGCCTTTGTTTAGGGTACGTTGACGCAAGCCCCAAAAGGCGAAGACGAAGAGGTTGAAAAGACATTATGTTTTGCTCTTATTTTTAATTTATGTATATTGTATGCAATATAATCTAACAATAAAATAATGGAATGTCATTATGAATAATCAACAAA
Source organism: Pseudoalteromonas sp. UG3-2 (assembly GCF_037120705.1). Lineage (NCBI taxonomy): Bacteria > Pseudomonadati > Pseudomonadota > Gammaproteobacteria > Alteromonadales > Pseudoalteromonadaceae > Pseudoalteromonas > Pseudoalteromonas sp. UG3-2. The sequence goes on from NZ_JAWLJU010000002.1 coordinate 441,256, forward strand.
ATGGCACAGCGGTAAACACTGACATGGCCATGCCAAGGCAAGGTAAATTTGCCTTCGGGCGCACTTTTTATATTGCCAATATCATGGAGATTTTCGAGCGCCTCGCCTGGTATGGCTTTTTTGCGGTGTCATCGATTTACATGACCACACCTAAGTCACAAGGCGGCATTGGCTTTAGCGACATAGAGCGAGGAGCGGTGCAAGGGATCATCCCGTTTTTTCTTTACTTATTGCCGGTGTTCACCGGTGCCGTTGGTGATCGCGTGGGTTACAAAAAAATGTTCTTATGGGCATTTATTATTATGGCTCCAGGCTATTACTTATTGGGTCAAGCACAAAGTTTTTGGAGCTTTTTTGCCGCGTTAAGTGCCGTGGCATTTGGTGCTGCCTGTTTTAAGCCCGTGGTTGTGGGGACGGTAAGCCATAGCACCCACGATGGTAATCGTGCCCTAGGCTTTGGTATTTTTTATACCATGGTCAACATTGGCGGTTTTATTGGGCCTTTGGTTGCAGGCTACATGCGTGCCATTAGTTGGGATGCCGTATTTTTGATGTCAGCTGGATGGATCCTACTGAATTTTATTACCCTGTTGTTTTACCAAGACCATACGCAAAAGAGCCAGCTGTCGTTACGCGACACCTTTAAATCGGCGCAGTCGGTTTTAGGTAATGGCCGTTTAGCGTTGACACTGTTTTGTTCGTTGGCACTGCTGATGTCGGCTGGGGTTGAGTTTATCAGTTATACCTCGGCGCTTAGTTTGATTGCACTGTGGCTGTTAACAAACTGGCTTTGGGATAACTACCTGCGCGCTTCGGCACTCACCGCATCTAGCTGGTGGCGACAACCCACTCAGGTGAGTAATCCAACCTTTGCGCTGTATTTGTTGATTTTGGCTGGCTTTTGGACCGTTTATAATCAGTTATTTTATACCTTGCCGTTATATATTCGCGATTATGCCGACACTCAAGACCTGTTAAGCTGGTTTGGTCCTGCTGCAACTGAGTTTTTAGCTCACGTCAATGTCGCTGCATTAGCAGACGAAATCATTGCACTGTTTGCCCGGATCCAAGCTGAGGAAGTGATTAACCTGGAAGCGTTACGCCTACAGTGGGTGCACTTGAAAGTCAATGTGCCCATTACCGAGCTTGAGTTGCTGGTCAGCTCCCTGACGAACATACACCAACTTGGTGAATCGCTGAGCTTAGCGCAAGCCACTGAAATGGCTCATGAGCTGGTGCAATATCGGCAAATTAACCCAGAGTATTTGATCAATTTAAACTTTATCATGATTGTGTTGGCGCAAATCCTAGTCAGCATTTTGTGTCAAAGGTTTAAGCCTTTTTATGTTTTAGTATCTGGGTTAGTGGTCATTGTTGCGGCGTTTTTATTGCTGCTAATGGGGGCCAGTTGGATCAGCGGGCAACTGGTGGTAAGCGTGATTATGTTAATTGCTTTAGGGGAAATGCTGGCTTCACCAAAGAGCCAAGAGTTTGTCGCGAGCATCGCACCCAAGTCTCAGACGGCACTGTATATGGGCTATTACTTTGTCTCCATGGCACTGGGGTTCTTGTTTGCGGGATTTTTATCCGGTTGGAGCTATAAAGTATTGGTGCAAGAGATGGCGCAGCCTAAGCTGATGTGGGGGTTATTTGCTGTGATTGCCGCCTGCACCGCCATTGCTTTGTTGTGGCTCAATGGTGTGATAATTAGACAGCGTGCTACCTCAGTTGGTCGTGATTAGTTGTTGGCGAATGGTTTAGCTCCTACACTGGCAAAAAAAGGAGAAGTTATGAACAAACGAATACTCACTACCATTGCTCTGTGTTTTTGTCATTACGCTCAGGCAGAAAGTTACGTTATTAATGCTGAAGCGGCACTCGATGTTGTCAGCGGCAAAGTGATTTCGCCAGCGACATTAATTGTCACTGACAACAAAATCACCTCATTAACGAAATCCAATCGCATGGCGTACCCTCAAGGGGCGAAGGTGATCGATTTGCCAGGCAAAACCTTATTGCCTGGTCTTTACGATATGCATGTCCATCTTACTTCAGATGCCCAAGTGCACGGCTACAAAAGGCTGCAGCGTACAGCTCCTCGAGCTGCCATTACTGGCGTGAGAAACGCCCAGCGAACACTGCAAGCGGGCTTTACTTCGGTGCGCAACTTAGGGGCGGCAGGTTATGCCGATTTTGCCCTTCGTGACGCCATCCGTGATGGCGATGTAACTGGGCCGCGGATCAACGCTTCTGGCCCCTCGCTTGGGATCACCGGCGGCCATTGCGACAATAATTTGTTGACCCATGAACACCAAGTAAAAGCGGCTGGGGTTGCCGATGGTCCATGGGCGGTACGTGCGAAAGTGCGCGAGAACATTAAATATGGCGCCGATGTGATTAAGTTTTGTGCCACTGGTGGTGTGTTATCAAAAGGCACTAAAGTCGGGGCACAGCAATACTCTCAAGAGGAAATGACGGCGCTGGTCGCTGAAGCTAAGCTTAGGGGAGTAACCGTGGCTGCCCATGCTCATGGTACCGAAGGCATTAAAGCGGCCATTCGTGCCGGAGTGGATTCAGTTGAGCATGTCAGTTTTGTTGATGACGAAGCGATTCAGTTGGCGAAACAGCAGGGCACCTATTTCTCAATGGACATTTACACCACCGAATACATTCTTGCCGAGGGCGAAAAAGCAGGGATTTTGCAAGAAAGCTTAGACAAAGAGCGCACCGTGGGTAAAACCCAGCGTGCTAGCTTTACTAAGGCATTAGAGGCCGGCGTGAAGATGGTGTTTGGCTCAGATGCCGGTGTTTACCCTCATGGCGACAATGGCAAACAATTTAGTCGTATGGTGCAGTTTGGTATGACTGAATTACAAGCCTTGCAAGCGGCCACTATTAATGCCGCGACCTTACTGCAACAACAACAGCAGCTAGGTTCATTGGAGGTGGGTAAGTTGGCCGATATTATTGCCGTTTCGGGTGATCCGTTAAACGACATTAGGGTGATGGAAAAGGTCAGCTTTGTGATGAAAAACGGTGTAATTGTCAAACAGTAAGCAAGCCAGATTGTGCAGCAGCATGGCTGCACAATCCAGTTTTAGTCTCTTACATTACCCGCATACCTGGCTGTGAGCCTTCGTCAGGGTTTAAGATGTAGATTTCTTTACCACCAGGCCCTGCAGCTAAAACCATGCCTTCAGATAAACCAAAGCGCATTTTACGCGGTTTAAGGTTGGCCACCATCACGGTGTGTTTGCCAATCAAGTCTTCAGGTGCATACGCGGCCTTAATGCCTGCAAACACTTGGCGTGTTTCTCCACCTAGGTCTAACGTCAGTTTTAACAACTTATCGGCGCCATCAACATGCTCTGCATTGGCGATTTTGGCAATGCGCAGGTCGACTTTAGCAAAGTCATCAAATTCAATTTCAGCGGCGATGGGCTCTTTTACCAAAGGACTGTCTGGGTCTTTGGCTGGGCTTGATTGACCACCGACTTTTTTCTCTAAGCTTTCTTTTGAAGATTCAATCATGGTGTTGACTTTATCCATATCAACGCGCTGCATCAGTGCCTTAAACTTATTGATGTCATGATCAACCAATGGGCTAGAAAGAGTAGACCACTGCAGCTCAGTATTAAGGAACGCCTCAACATTGGCGGCCATACCAGGCAAAATGGGTTTCAAGTAAGTCATCAAGACACGGAATAGGTTGAGTCCCAATGAACAAACTTGGTGCGCCCGCTCTAGGGTGTCTTCGTTTTTAGCCAGTACCCAAGGCGCTTCGGCGTCGATAAACTGGTTTGCTTTGTCAGCTAAGGTCATGATCTCGCGCACAGCACGGCTGAACTCACGATTTTCATAATGCTCAGCAATGGTGTCTTGGGCGTCGCTAAAGCTTTTCAGCAGGGCCTCATCCATAATGGTGCTGCTCAGCTTGCCGTCAAACTTCTTAGTGATAAAGCCGGCACAGCGACTGGCAATATTCACCACCTTACCAACCAAGTCAGAATTTACTCGTTGAGCAAAATCTTCTAAGTTGAGATCCAGGTCGGTCACGCCACTGTTTAGTTTCGCCGCGTAGTAATAACGAAGATACTCAGGGTCTAAGTGTTCTAAATACGTGCGTGCTTTAACGAAAGTGCCTTTAGATTTAGACATCTTGGCGCCATTAACGGTAACAAAGCCGTGAGCAAAAACATTGTTTGGCTTACGGAAGTTGGCGCCTTCAAGCATTGCAGGCCAAAATAGGCTGTGGAAATAAATGATGTCTTTACCAATAAAATGATACAGCTCAGCATCAGAGCCTTCGGCCCAAAACTCTTCAAAATTAAGACCTTGCTTATCGCATAGGTTTTTAAAGCTGGCCATGTAGCCGATTGGCGCATCTAGCCAAACGTAAAAATATTTCCCCGGTGCGCCTGGGATCTCAAAGCCAAAGTAGGGAGCATCACGGCTAATGTCCCATTGCTGCAAACCGTCGGCAAACCATTCATCGAGTTTGTTGGCCATTTCTGATTGCAAGCTGCCAGAGCGCAGCCAAGACTTCAACATATCTTCAAATGCGGGCAAGTCGAAGAAGTAGTGCTCTGAGTCTTTTAAGATGGGGGTAGCACCAGACATAACCGATTTTGGCTCAATCAACTCAGTTGGGCTGTAGGTTGCACCACAGACATCACAGCTGTCGCCGTTTTGTTCTTCGGCTTTACAGGTTGGGCAGGTGCCAGTGACAAAGCGATCCGGTAAGAAAATGTGCTTTTCAGGGTCAAATAACTGCGAGATAGTGCGCTTTTTAATGTAGCCTTTATCATCAAGGCGAGTGTAGATAAGCTCGCTTAGTTCGCGGTTTTCTTCGCTATGGGTACTGTGATAATTGTCAAATTCAATATTGAAATCGGCAAAATCGCGTTGGCGCTCAACACTGACCTGCTTCACCATTTCCTCGGGCGTGATACCTTGTTTTTGCGCGTTGAGCATGATCGGTGTGCCATGGGCATCATCGGCGCAAACATAGTAAGTTTCATGACCTTGGAGCTTTTGAAAGCGGGCCCAAATATCGGTCTGGATGTACTCCAGCAAATGGCCTAGGTGAGTAGGACCATTGGCATAGGGTAGTGCACTAGTAATGAGAATTTTTCTCTTCGTCATAACGATTCCATGAATTTGGCGCGATTTGTTGTTTTATTGATAATGTCAGTGGCCAGCTTTATCACCAACACAAGTCTGGCTACAAAAATGAGAACTCACCACCGAATATATCGTGAACCGCGAATTGACTGGTTTTAATGAAGTGAATGTTACATAATTCCGAGGCTATTTTCATCATCCTTAGGAGTTTAATTTTTATGTTTGGACTGGAAAAGTGGTTCGCTAAAGGAAAAAACAGCAAACAAGCCGTTGCAGAACTTCTAAAGGGATACCGCAGTGCCGTTTTGCCTGTGGGGATCGATAGTAATTGGATAGTCAAAGTCGCAGACAATAAAGACGCGTTGACAGTCAATATTAACCTGCCCTTTGCACTCAATTGTGAGCAACAGCTCAGTGAGTTTCTCAGTAATAAACTCGACCAACCCGTGGTAGTAAACACTCAAGTGGTGGTGGTTGGACGCCCTAAGTTTAAAGCCATTAAGCACATTATTTTGGTGGCTTCGGGCAAGGGCGGCGTGGGTAAGTCGACGTCTGCGATTAACCTCGCATATGGTTTATCTGCGCAAGGCGCCAAAGTGGGGGTGCTGGATGCCGATATTTATGGCCCGTCTTTGCCAAGCTTGATGGCCATGGGTAATGCAAAACCGCAAGCAAAAGATGACAAAACATTATTACCGATTGAACGTCACGGCATTAAAGCGATGTCAATCGGCTTTTTAGTGGCAGCAGAAGATGCCACCGTGTGGCGCGGCCCTATGGCTTCGCAGGCATTAACACAGCTATTAAATGAAACCGATTGGGGCGAGTTAGATTATCTGATAGTCGACATGCCCCCCGGTACTGGCGATATTCAATTAACCATGACCCAAAAAGTGCCGGCCAGTGGTGCTGTTATCGTCACAACACCTCAGACACTGGCCTTGGCCGATGCGCAAAAAGGCATTGCCATGTTTGAAAAGGTGCAATTGCCGATTTTAGGTTTGATTGAAAATATGAGTTATTTCAACTGTCACCACTGTGGTGGTCGCAATGATATTTTTGGTGCCGCTCAAGGTACTGAACTGACGAGCCGTTATGGCGCGCCATTGTTGGCTGAAGTGCCTTTACACGACAGCATTCGCAACGCCACCGAGTCTGGTGACAATATTATCGCCACGCAGCAATCCGAGGATGCAAATGCTGCCCATCAGGTGGCGGATCATTATGTCGATTGTGCCCAACTGGTGGCCAGTATGTTATATTATCAATCAGACTCAACATCGGGTGTTGAGGTTGTGATGACGGAAGATTAACAATGAGATTATCGGATACCCATATTCGAGAAGCAATAGAGCAGCAACGAATCGTAATAGAGCCGACGCCAAAGCCAGAAATGATTTCTGGAGTTACGGTGGACCTTAGGCTAGGTAATAAGTTTCGCGTGTTTCAAGACCACGCAGCACCCTACGTTGATTTAAGTGGCCCGAAAGAGCAAATCAATGCCGCCATGGAATCCATCATGAGCGATGAGATTGTGTTAGATGAAGGCCAAGCTTTTTTCCTTCATCCCGGTGAGCTGGCGTTAGCCATGACCTATGAAAAAGTCACCTTACCTGCCGATTTAGTGGGGTGGTTGGATGGTCGTTCGTCATTGGCTCGTTTGGGTCTAATGGTGCACGTCACGGCGCATCGTATCGACCCGGGTTGGTCGGGCAATATCGTGTTGGAGTTTTATAATTCTGGAAAGCTGCCATTGGCACTGAGACCAAACATGAAAATTGGTGCGATGAGTTTTGAAACCATGACCAGTGTCGCTGAGTTTCCTTACAACGAACGCAAAGACGCCAAATACAAAGATCAAAGCGGCGCCATCGCTTCTCGAATTAGCGACGACAGTTAAACACCATACTCGTCAACGATTGGGTTGGCGAGTTTTCTCTATTGTCAGCGAATACCCTGCCTAATCTCCTGTTACATCATGAAACAGCCAGCGAGTTGTGTTTTATTCACATAGCAACCATACTTGAGAATGTATTATTTAAACAGCAAGCCGCTTTGGTCTCATATTGTGAGTCATTGTTCTTGTTTGTTTTTTAGGTAAATAATAGCGAATGCCATTAACCTGTTAGTGTTAGTGTTAGTGTTAGTGTTAGTGGTAAGGTGCGATACTCAAGGAGATAGGGTATGTGGCTGAGCGTAGCAAGGCAGGCGCTAATAGCAGTCTTTTTAGCTGGTGCTTTACTTGCCATGGTCTTTCCAGGTGTTGCCAGTGACGATAATAAAACACAACAGACAAATACCCCTGTGGCGACATTTGCGATTGCGTACGGGGAGTTAAGTAATGCACAATTTGCGCCCCTTGAAAGCCAGTTTTACGTGCCCAAAGCGCAAGCAGTTTGGCTAAAAGCCAACATCAATGAAACCAGGTTAAACGAAGACGTTGTCCTTACTGTGGAGCGGCCATTATTAGGTCAGGTTGCATTTTATCACCGCGATAGCGCAGGAAGTTTATCCGCGCTGGATGGTGAGCACGTCACCACATCGCTGCGTCACTTCTCACCCCACTTAATAGTACACGAGCCGAAGCGACTGCAACACGTATACATCAAGATCACTTCTCCGTATCGGTCGCAGTCGCAGATCTCGCTTACTTCCTACGCTAATTATCATAGCCAAGTCGACAATCGCCTGTTTGCCAGTGGGGTATTTTCCGGGGTGTTATTGCTGTTGAGCGTTTACATGTTCGCCACTGGGCTATTGTCAAAAAGAGCAAGCCTGCTCTCGATTGCAGGCTATATCTTGTCATTAGGCGGGTTTTATATTATTCATCAAGGCCTGACAGACGTTTTCTTTAGCTATCAAACCACCCTCACGGTTATGCAGTACAGTAGCAGTTTATTGGCTGCGGCGCTGGGCTGTTGTTTATTATTTTTCTATCACTTTTTAGTTCGACGACGATTAACAGGCACCATCAACACCATGACGCAAAGCATGGCTTATGGTTACTTGTTGGTGGCCGCAGCCATTGTGATCAGTGCCGGTCAGCTCGCGTTTGCAGTGCAAGCGGTATTGGTATTAGTGGCGCTGGCCGTCGCTATGGCCGTGTTGTTGCAACAACAGCAAAGTAACCGTAAAGAAGTGTGGTTTTGTGGGGCAGTGTGGATGCCAATTCTGCTTCTGATGGGACTTTTTGCCGTGGGACAATTAACCAGAACCATGCTGTTGTCCACTTCTTTGACTCATCTATTGGTGTCATCGCACTTGGTGTTATTGTTAGGGTTTGTGGTTTGGCACGACAGTGAAAGTCGCAAGAATTTTATTAAATATACTCGAGTGGATAAAGACACTGAGTTGTCAAATAAGTTTGCTCTATTTACGGCACTGGAAGAGCTGGAGCTTAAAAATAAAGCACACACTTTATTGTTATTTAAACCGCTCATACTGCCTACCATCAAACTGAACTTTGGCCTGAGCTTTGCCAACCAATACATCAACAAATTGTTCAAAAAGGTCTCTCAGCAAATCAATACTTATGGTAACGCGGCGATCGCCAATCCGGTCGACACTGAGATTTATCGCCTAGAAGAGGATGTATTTGCCATTATCCTCGATGGTAAGATTGAAGTGAGTCAGGTCGAGCAATATGTCTGTATTCTTTCTTCAGTATTTGAAGAGGGAGTGGGTTTTAAAGACACCAAAATAGTAGATAGCCTTGAAGTTGGGGTAGCCAATCACCCAATGCATGCTAAAACTACTGAAAAATTAGTGCAAAGAGCACTGCAGGCACTCAATACCAAATCGCAAAATGGTCAACGCTGGCATTTATTTGACGTTGAAAACTCAATGTCTTCCGAGCGTCAGTTGCAATTGAGTTCGCACTTGAAAGGGGCCATCGAGCAGAATCAATTTAGTTTGTTTTTTCAGCCGCAAGTGAACCTTACGACAGGCAAAGTCTTTGGTTCAGAGGCGTTATTGCGCTGGCTGCACCCTGATTTTGGGTATATTCCTCCGGATGAGTTTATTCCCATCGCTGAGTCCTCAGGCCAGATTTTTGAAATAACCGAATGGGTGTTAGAGCAGGCCTTGCATTACCAAGCGCAGATCACTCAAGTGATGCCCGATCACGTTATTTCGATAAATATTTCCGGTCGTGACCTAAATCGTAAAGAGCTTTCGGTACAGTTGATCACCTTGATTAACGAATTATCCTTAGCGCCATCGCAAATCATGATAGAAATCACCGAGTCGGTAACCATAGGCAAAGAGGCTGAGCTACAAGGGGTGTTGGACGACTATCGCTCTATCGGCGTAAAGGTGGCTATTGATGATTTTGGCACCGGGTATTCCTCGCTTGCTTATTTGAGTAAGCTTGGTTTCGATGAATTGAAAATAGACAAAAGTTTTGTCATGGACATTGAAACCTCTAAAAGCAATCAGACCATCTGTAAGGCGACTTGCGATATGGCCCATAACCTTGGTTCTAAAGTTGTGGCTGAAGGGGTGGAAGACGTTAATAGCTATATTCGTTTACAAGCCTATGGCTGTGATTACGCCCAAGGGTATTTTATATCGCGGCCCTTGCCCTTTAATGAATATATTAGCTGGCTGACCAAGGTCAGTGATTCTGATGATATAAAATCTTTCCTAGTTCGTTAAAGTACCCCAGCAAGGGGGCTGCACAACGTGCCAATTGCTTTTGGCTGGGATAAAGCCCCAAACGTTCAAGCTCCGAGTATTTAATTCCCGAGGCCAGAAAGTCATTGGAAATATCGCCATGATAGGCAATGATCGCTTCAAACATCCGTGCGCTGAGCTCTTCGGGCATGGCGTAGTAAATTTGCTTATTGGCTTGATCGGCTACTTTTGCCACGCTAAAAAAGTCACTGGGTCGTTGTTTATCGGGCTGTAAAAAGGTGTTGCTAAAATAGTTATCGAGCAAACGATTTAGTGCGTGAGGCTTTACCTGTTTAGCTCTAAGCCAGGCCGCAGAAGCAAAGCCATGACTGGGTTTGGCAATCAGGTGCTGACAAATATAGTGATCAAAGGCGTGCCACCATTCATGGGCTAGAGCGCCACCGCCGGCGTTTTTTGCTAATGCTAAGGTATTGGAGCTGGCACAATAGTGGGCTTGAACACCAGGTTGGCCGCCACTGCCAAAGGCAAAATTTAGGGTGTTGCGTAGGCCAATGGTTGCAGGTGGCAGCTGCAGTATTTGAGCTAAATCGGCCAGCGCATCATAAATTAAATTGGCAGAAATGTGTTTTTCTTCTGGCTTCACCCAATGACCTATGGTCATGGTTTTAAAGCCAAAAGTGTGTTTTATTTCGGCAAAATCCACTTGGTCGCCAAAGCGGTAGTCTGGCCCATGGCGTTTAAAGCCGCGTTGTATTCTCGGAAGCTTCATTATTTATTTTGATAGCGTCTACGGACATCGGGTGTCATAAATTTCATTTGTTGTTCCACCATGCCTTGCTGTAGCGTCAATAACTGGGTGACATCACAGCCTTCGACCAGATCTAAAAAGCGTGCACAGGCCTCTAATGTGGATAAACTGAACTCATGCTTAGACTTACGAATGGTGTAGTGACTTTGATCATGAGTCGCGAAGCTAAAGCTGGGTAAATCATGCAGCCAGTGATTACTTTGATACAGCCGAGTGGCTTTTTTCCAGGTGCCATCCAAGATAATAATGGTATCAAGCTCGAGCTTTTCAGCCGCCCCTGCAGCGAGTGTTTGTGCGTGTTTATTGGGGTAAAGTAACGCCGCCTTTCGGTTAGCAAGGTAGCTTTGCACTGCGCTAAAATCTGCGGCGCTTTCACCGACGACTAGCTGAATGTGCTGTAACTGTAACGCCAGTAATTTTGCGGTGTTTTTTGCTACTTTGGTTTCGCTGGGGTGCTGCAAAATCACCACTTCAATGTGGTTATTAAGGGGTTGGCTTAGGTAACTACAGACACAGGTTGTGACAGGAAAATCACAAGATGGACAAACCGGACGCTTCATAACACTGGTAATTTTATTCATTTCGCTGCATATTATCATATATGCCAGCATATTACTTTGCACTTGCTGATGACTTTACTAGCATTAATGTAGCGCAAAGCCATAAGGACAGTTATGTACATCGAAATTGATGAAGAAGCACTTGAGAACATGAAAATGTTACTTGGGGAGCAGTTCGAGGAAACCGTGATTTTCTGTTGCTCTGAGTTTGAGCGCTTGGAGTCAGAATTGATGCTGAATTTAAACAAAGACAAAGAAGCCGCAATTCGTCATGCTCATAGCTTAAAGTCCAATGCTCTACAGTTTGGTGCCAAGAGCTTGAGCGAGGTGGCCCGGACTATCGAACATGGCCTTGCTTCGGGCGATGAAGCTGCCACCACAGAAGCCCTTGATAAGCTGGCACACCAAGTCGCAGGCTCCAAAACTAGGCTGCAACAATGGCTAACGGCTTAACCCAGTCTGCATACGTTTTAGCCAGTCCTGTCTTTTATTTCCTGCGAGTTTTTTACACCCCAAGTTAGATTAATTTTTTTCAACTTAGCGCAGTTGCAGATAGCAGTTGTGCTGAGTTGTGTTTGCGCAAATGTGGTCAAGATTAGCGCTAGTAATTCGCCTTAGATGTAAGCTATGCTGGGAGCATGAATGAGGGGGTGAAATGCTACAAATAACAAAAAGTAATAAATTAAATGGGGTGAGCTACGATATTCGTGGCCCAGTGTTAGAACAAGCTAAAAAAATGGAAGACGAAGGCATGAAGGTGCTGAAGTTAAATGTTGGCAATCCAGCAGCATTTGGCTTCGATATGCCTGAAGATATGCACCGTGACATCATTAAAAACCTCTATTCAGCACAAGGTTATTGTGACTCTAAGGGGTTATATTCTGCGCGGGTCGCGGTGTATCAATATTACCAGCAAAAAGCTTTTCCCAATATCAGTGTTGACAATATCTTCATCGGTAATGGCGTCAGTGAGCTGATTCAAATGACCACTCAGGCGCTGTTAAATGATGGCGATGAAGTGTTGATCCCTGCGCCCGATTACCCACTTTGGACTGCTGCGGTTAAGCTTTCTGGTGGCAATCCTGTGCATTATTTGTGTGATGAGCAGCAAGACTGGTTTCCTGATTTAGAAGACATTAAAAGTAAGATCACCAGTAAGACCAAAGCCTTGGTGTTAATTAACCCCAATAACCCAACCGGAGCGGTGTACGATAAAACGCTCTTAGAGGCCTTGATAGATATTGCTCGAGAGCATCAGCTTTTGCTGCTTAGCGACGAAATCTACGAAAAAATTCTTTACGATGGCGCTGAGCATTTTTCAATCGCCAGCCTTTGTGACGATATCCCAGTGATCACCTTTAATGGTTTAGCCAAGACCTATCGTGCCGCAGGCATTCGTATGGGCTGGATGGTACTGAGCGGCAAGCAATCAGCCATGCTGGATTTAATCACCGGATTAGAAATGCTGGCCTCGATGCGGCTTTGTGCTAATGTCCCAGCACAGTTTGCGATACAACAAGCTCTGGGAGGCATTCAGTCAATTGATCAGTTGATTGAGCCCGGCGGGCGTTTATATCAACAGCGAGACATTGCTTATCAAGGATTAAATGCCATTGAGGGGATCAGTTGTGTCAAACCCAAAGGGGCACTTTATGCTTTCCCTAAGGTGGATACCAAACGCTTTAATATTAAAAACGACGAACGCATGGTGCTTGACCTGCTAAAAGAAGAAAAAATCTTATTCGTTCATGGTCGTGCTTTTAATTGGCCTAGTGCCGACCACTTCCGTTTGGTGTTTTTACCTCACAAAGATGATTTGGCACCGGCTATGGAGCGCATTAAGCACTTCTTTGATCATTACCGCCAGTAGCGGTGTTGGTTTTCACAATACCTTTGCCCGAACCGGAAAAAGTAAAGGTTACAACATAAAAAAAAGCTCGGACCTTGCAAGGCCGAGCTTTTTACTAGGGCTAGTAGCTTCATTACTTAATTGAATTGTTGGTTACCACCTCAGTTGGCTGCTCGCTTTCGCCTTTTTTAAACCATTTGCGACCAAGACGTTTAACATCTTCTAAGGCCACGTATTGACATGGGATCAATACCAAGGTGATCACCGTGGCGAACAGCACACCAAAGGCTAACGAGACAGCCATTGGAATAACAATCTGCGCCTGCAGACTGGTTTCTAAGATGATGGGCACCAAACCGATAAAGGTGGTTAGTGAAGTAAGTAAAATCGCTCTGAAGCGCTTACAACCGGCCTCTACTGCGGCATCCATAATGCTGACACCTTGAGCTCTTGCTTTGTTAACGAAGTCAACCATCACTAGTGAGTCGTTGACCACCACACCAGCCACGGCAATAATACCGAAGAAAGATAAGCTGCTCATGGTCATGCCAAGCACCATGTGTCCGAATACCGCACCGACCACACCAAATGGGATCACCGACATGATCAGTAATGGTTGTGAATAAGAGCGCAAAGGAATAGCCAGTAGGGCAAAAATGATCATCAATGACAGGGCAAAGTCACGGATTTGCTCAGCCACGCTATCCATCTCTTCTTGTACTCGCCCAGCAATGGCACTTTGTACACCAGGGTAGTTCTTTAACAGACTCGGTAAATATTCATCACGAATTTGTTTCGCAATTTCAAATGGCTGAGCGACATCGGTATTGACTGCTGCCCATACATTTAAGGTGCGTTTTGCGTTTTCACGACGAATGCGGTTAACGCCATCCACCAGTTTTACATCGGCCACTTCAATCAGCGGTACCTCTGCGCCCTGTGGCGTAACAATGCGTACATCTTGAATATCGCTGATGCTATCGCGGTGATCTTGTGGGTAGCGGATCATCACTTTGATTTCTTCGCCGTCACGCAAGATACGCTGTGCTTCCAATCCGTAGTAGCTGAAATTCACTTGCGAAGCAACGTCCGCTAGGGTTAAACCAAGGCTGTAAGCAAGCGGTTTAAGTTCCAGTTGTACTTCATCCGTTGCTGACTGCATTGAATCATTGATGTCACCAACCCCCTCAAGGCTTGCCAGTTTCTCTTTTAAATGCGCGGCCACTTCACGTAATTCTGCTTTATCTTTGCCTTCTAACCTAAAGCTGATATCGCCATCATCGCGTCCATTGTTAGAAATACTGTCTTGGATGTTTAGCGATTTAACACCTGGTAATAGTGGCATTTGCTCTCGCCACAGGGCACTTAAGGCAAAGGTATCGATTGGACGTAAATCTGGTTCGACTAAGATCACCATGATATTGGCATTGGTACGGCCATTCATATTAACCAAGTAATCGCGAACCATTTTTTGGCCATATTGTTGTTCAATTTGCTTATCAACATCGAGCACCATTTGTTCGACTTTTTGAATCGACTCCAAAGTGGCATTCTCAGACGAGGACAAGTTCATCTCAATGGCAATGCGCGGGAAATCATGGGGAATTTTCGGGTTGGCAACAAACTTCACCAAGCCGCCTGCGAACATTCCGGCGCTGACAATCAAAATAGTTAAAAAGCCGACGATCACGGTATAACGATAGTGAAGACAACGAGCGATAAATGGCCGATATTGGTTTTCCACAAAGGATTGCAATGCGCCATCCATTTTCTCACGCAAGCGGTGGAATGGGTTTTTCGGGTTGCTCGGTTTATTTTTCATGGCCGCCAAGTGCGCCGGTAATACCAGTTTTGACTCGACCAAAGAAAACAGCAAACACAGAATAATGACACCACCAATGGCTTTAGAGAAAGCCGCTGTGGGCCCAGTTGCAAAAGTTTGCGGTAAAAATGCCGCTACCGTTGTTAACACACCAAAGGTGGCGGGTACGGCAACACGTTTTACTCCGCGCACAACATTATCGAGGCTATGACCGTGTTTTTCTATTTCACTGTGAGCGGATTCCCCCACCACAATGGCATCGTCGACGACGATCCCGAGCACTAAGATAAAGGCAAACAGTGAAGCCAAATTAATAGTGACATCTAAAAAGCCCACCGGCATCATCAGAAAGGCACCTAAAAAGCTCACTGGTAACCCCATCATCACCCAGAATGCCAATCTCACTCGTAAGAACATGGCCAGCATTAACATCACTAAAATACCACCCCATATCATGTTTTCTAACATCATATTAAGGCGGCCATTTAAGTAGTAGGTAAGATCAATAAAGGGTTCTAGTTTCACACCTTGGGGTAGGATATCGGCTTTACTGTCTAGGTAGCCTTTAATGACGTTGGCAACTTTGGTGATGTCTTGATCTTTGGAGGCACTGACTTCAAACACCAAGGAATTCTTACCGTTGTATTTCGAGTATTGTAAGCCTTCTTCAAAGCCGTCTCTAATGGTTGCCACATCGCCTAACCGAATTTGTGCGCCATCGGCCAAGGTTATCAGCGGTAACTGGCGGAACTCATCACCACGGTAGGCTTGGTTTTCCACCCGCATCGAAATGTAGCCATTTTCTGAACGGATCTGACCGGCCGACATATTGGCGGAAAAGCTTTGTACCGCGCTGGCCACATCACGGAAACTAAGGCCATACTCGCGCATTTTATCTGGGCTAATTTCCACGCTAATTTCGTAATCTAAACCACCATCAAATCGCACTAAGTTGACGCCTGGCAACGACAGCATTTCTTCATGAATGCGGTTACCAAGCTCTTTTAAGTCGTAGGGACTGAGATCGCCATTTAACGACAGCCACATGACTTCTTGAGTCGCCTTATTGTGACGAACTACGGGGCGCTCCATACCGGATGGAAAAGTGGAGACCGCGTCCACTTGCATCTTAACTTCGTCTAATACTTCTTTGGTGTCGTACTTTTCATCAACTTCAATCCAAGTCTGTGAATAACCTCGGTTGGAATAGGTGATCAGACGTTTGATCCCTTCGAGGCCTTCCATGGACTCCTCGATCTTAATCGTAATGCCTTCTTCTACCTCTTGCGGTGCTGCACCTGGGTAGACGGCTTGAACACTGATCCAATGACTGTTGTATTGCGGGAACATCTGTTTGCGAATAGAAAACGCAGTTAGTAAGCCACCGACAATGATGAATATCATTAATAGGTTTGCAGCAACAGGGTTACGTGCAAACCAAGCAATTAAGCCTTTTTCTCGTGTTTGCATACCCTTATTCCTCTTTAAGTGCTAACTGAGTCGTTGCTTGCGACGTGGGTTCTGAGTCCAGTCTCAGTTGCATACCCTGTGATGGATAATCCAGAGCGGAAGTGATCAATTGTTGGCCCGACTCCAAGCCTTGATCGACCACCACATGACCGTCATATTGGCGAATGATATTAAGCTTTTGGTAGTTCAATTGCTGATTATCATCCAAAGTGGCGATGCGGCCGTTTTTAACTAAGTGCTGCGGAACCACTGCCGCGTTGGCGATCAGCTTGCCTTGAATATTGGCGTTGATGTAAGCGCCAAAGCGTAGGGCTTTGGCAGCATCTTGATACGGTGATTTGACCTGCGCCACTAAGTAAGTCATGCGGCTTCTTTCATCAATTACGCCTTCACTGCGCACCACAGTGCCTTGCCAGCTAACGGCTTTACCTGCCACTTCGGCGCTCAGGGTTACTTTAGTACCCACCCCTTGTTGTGGTAAATATTGTAGCTCTTTGTCAGCTACGGGCAGTCGTACTTCAGCCACCGACACTGAGTTGAGGGTGCCAAAGCCATTGCCAGGATTTACCACGCTGCCTAAACTGATCTCCCGTGACGCAACAATGGCATCGTACGGGGCTCGAATGTAGGTTCTTTCCAGGTTTCGCTTAGCGCGCTTAACGGCGGCTTGCGCTGCTTTAAACCGAGCTAGCTTTTCGGCCAACTGGGGTTTGCGTAAGTAAAGCTCGGAAGGAATTTTTTCAATGGCACTTTCGGTGATTCGCTGCCATTGTGCTTTGGCTACCTTAGCTTGTGCTTGCTCGATTTCTAAATCCGAGCTGGCTTGAGCTAGGGACGCTTCGGCTTCAATTAACGCAGCTTCGTAATCATTGGGGTCGATGCGTGCCAACACTTCGCCTTCATTGACAAAGCCACCTTTAACGAACTTATCTGACAACGAAATAACTTGACCACTTACTTGTGCAACCAACTCAGTGCTGTACTTAGGTTTAACTACACCGTATGAAGAGACATCAAGGCGAATGGGTTTGACCTCGACGCTTTTTACTTGTACCAAAGGGTGAACCACCTCTTCTGGTTTAACTTCAGGTGGTTTTTTCATTGCAGACATTGCAACGGCTGCCGCTATGCCAACACTCAATACCGCAATGGGGAGAATAATTTGTTTTTTACTAGCCACGTGCAAATCCTTCCTGTTGAATGATTTTCTAACTTAAGTCGACGAAACTTAATTGTTGGTAGGGTAAGGATATGCGAATAGTTATGTCGAGGTGTTTAAAAGCCAAGGCAAGTTGTAACAAAGCTTTGCATAACGCCCTGGTTTGAAACATCCGTCCCGATTATGTTCTTTTACGCTGCTATGGTTTTTCGTTACACTAGCGTAAAAGCACCTAATTAGAGTAGTTATGGACTGTAGATTAGGCTGTGGTGCATGTTGCATCGCACCAAGTATTTCCACGCCGATACCCGGTATGCCCAATGGTAAGCCCGCTGGCGTTCGTTGTGTTCAACTTAATGACGATAATTTGTGCCGTTTATTCGGTAAACCAGAGCGACCTAAGGTGTGTTTGCAATTTAAAGCCATGAAAGACGTATGTGGTGACAGCAATAGTCAGGCGTTCGCAATCATTACTGAGTTAGAAGCTGCAACATAATAGCGGTTACTGAATGTCGAAGTTTAGATAAAAAAGTGCCCAGAGCTTACCTGCTAAACTCTGGGCCTAGGGAAGGCTCATAGCTGAGCCGTGCGCTAACTAAAAACACCTTCTAAGACTGTAGGGAGAAGTAGAAAGTAAATTTAAGTTTAGTTAAGGTTTCGATATTTTTACAACTAAATGAAAATTTATTAAGCCTTTCTAAATCAAGTACTTGCCGTCTTTATGCCTAATTAGTATTAAAAATATCAAAAGGGTATGTCCATGTTATACCCAAGTTATCAACAGATCATCACGAACAAGATCCCGAGGTAAGCTGTTTTTTACTTTGTTCTTCTGCCACTTACCAAGCCCAACTGGGGTGTTGCAAAGTGTGATGATCACCTCACCGGTTTGCTTAGTCACTTCGTCAAGGCGAATGTCTTTACCATTAAAATAGTCTTTTGCTTGAGCAGCGCTAAGCGCGAGGGTGTTGCGACTTGCCAAATGGCCAAAACAGGTAGCCAGCTCATGCTGAAAACGGACACCATTATTATGACTTACGCCAATTTGCACCCCAATGCGAGCGTATTTTATTTTGTTGGCAATGGCCTCAAATCCATCAGGGAATAGCCAGATTTCTTTATCCCGTGACATTAAGGTGCCAGGTAAGGCATCAATGGCGAATTGCTTTTGCAGTTGGGTTTGCAGTAATTTCTGCGCTTTTGCTGCTAATGGCGTAAAAGGAAAGGCGCCTTTTTTGTGTTTTTCTACGCGCGCCGCAACCGAGCGAAGCTTTTTAAATTTGGCAATAAAAAACCCCTCACTATCAAATAACTGTGGCCATACATGCAAGTAACCTTCTACGGTAGTGGCTTGCTCGGCATCAGCAAAGAGATTACTTAAGTTAATGACTTCTAGAGCGTCGCCATATTCTTCAATAAGGTATTGGCAAACTTGTTGGTTCTCTAAAGGGGTGAGGGTACAGGTTGAGTAAACCAGAGTGCCGCCAGGTTTTAAGGCTTGAAAAGCGCTATCAATGAGACGTTTTTGCACCACAGCAATGTCTTGGTTGGAAGCAATCGACCAATTTTTTAACGCATTCGCATCTTTGCGCACGGTACCTTCACCTGAACAAGGCGCATCGAGTAAAATGTTGTCGAAACATTCATGCATGTATTCACCAAACACAGCACCATCAAAATGCGATAGCGCGACATTGGCTACCCCCATGCGTTTGCTGTTCGCTGCGAGCGCTTTCAAGCGTGATGATGATAACTCATTGGCAACAAGCACGCCGCTGCCGTTCATAAAGGCCGCTAACTGGGTGGTTTTAGAGCCCGGGGCCGAGGCCATATCCAAATTTAATTGTGTTGCGCTTATTTCTTCACGCAATGCCTCAGGTGGCAGCATTGAACTGGCTTCTTGGATGTAGATGCAGCCACTTAAGTGAATGTCGGTGTTACCGATGGCCAAGTTGGCTTCCTCTTCTTCACTGCGGGTAATCCAAAAGCCTTCTGGGCACCAAGGGATTGGCTCGGCTTGCCATTGGCGCTGTTGACAATAGTCCAAAAACTCAGCCACAGACATCTTCAAGGTATTTACTCGAACAGCACGGCGTAATGGTGAGCGACAGGCGCTAAGGAAGTCGCTGATACTAAGGTGTTCAGGAATATAGGTTTCGACATCGGCAATGAAGTCGTCGGGTATGTAAGTTGATGGATCCACGCGTGTTCTCGATTGCAATCTAATGGGGTTATTTTACTGTTTCAGCATTAGAACACCAACCAAATCTTAAAGAGTGGCTGGTCGTTATGATTTGAGCATGACAAAACCGCTGCTGGGTTCTATAATGTCGCGAAATATCGCGAGGTGAACATGTCTGTTATTAAACAATTTTTGGCCGATCCTAAATTGCTGCTTAATGCGGTGGGCGAAGGCATATATGGCTTTGATTTAAGTGGCAACGCCGTTTTTATCAACCCGGCAGCCGAGCGCATGACAGGGTGGAAAAGTGCTGAATTATTGGGGAAAAAAATCCACCAATATCACCATCATAGTCATGCCGATGGCAGCGCGTATCCTGCCGATGAGTGCAATATCTATAAGACCATGTTTGATGGCAAAACCAGACAAGTAAAAAACGAAGTGTTTTGGCGCAAAGATGGCAGCAGCTTTCCGGTGGAATACACCTCCACGCCCATTTACAGCGACGGTCAAATTATCGGTGCTGTCGCGATATTTCGCGATGTGTCTCAACAGCATAAGGTCGAGTCTGAACTCAAGTCCGCATTAAACAAGGTACATGAGCTTAGCGAGCAATTAAAAGATGAGAACGCCTACTTGCTAGAAACCCTGAATGAAGACTGGCAGGAGGCGGGTTTAGTGGGGCACAGTGCCATTTTTCAAACCATGCTGGCGCAACTAGAGCTCGTCAGTCAAACCGACAGTACCGTGCTTATTCTCGGTGAAAATGGCACCGGGAAAGAGTTAGTGGCTAGAAATTTACACCGCCTGAGCACGCGAGCAGAGCAACCCTTTGTAAAAGTGAACTGTGCGGCTTTTTCACCCACCTTGATTGAATCAGAGCTGTTTGGTCACGAAAAAGGAGCCTTTACCGGAGCGAACGAACGCCGTAAAGGGCGTTTTGAGTTGGCTCATGGCGGCACATTATTTCTTGATGAAATTGGCGAGTTGCCACTGGAAGCCCAAAGTAAGCTGCTCAGAGTGTTGCAAGAGCGCGAGTTTGAACGGGTAGGGGGAAGTCAGACAATTGCCGTTGATATTCGGGTGGTTGCCGCCACAAACCGCGACCTTTGGCAGATGGTAGAGCAAGGCAAATTTAGGATGGACTTGTATTACCGTTTAAATGTCTTTCCCATTCAGGTTCCGGCGTTGCGCGAACGCATTGAAGATATTCCGCAATTAGCCAATAACCTTATTGTGCAATTGAATAAAAAGTTGGGTAAGCAGTTACGAGGTATAAGTAAGAGCGCCATCAACGCGCTGCAGGCTTATAATTGGCCTGGCAACATAAGAGAGCTACAAAACGTGCTAGAGCGTGAAGCGATATTGGCAAAAGGTCGGCTAATCGAGCTGACTCAGTCGTTAGGGACCGAGATACCCCAGCAAATAGCGGACGATCTCACCTTAGAGCAAGCGCAAGCAGAACACATTTTAAAAGTGGTGGAATTGTGTAACGGCAAAATTGCAGGTGCTAATGGCGCGGCGCAAAAACTAGGATTACCTGAGAGTACATTACGCTCGAAAATGAAGAAATTAAAAATACGTTAATATTCGCGATATATCGTGTGGTTCGCGATATATCACGAAACCTTCTGTTGTTATTATCAAAAACTTCTTTATATACAGTATATTACAAGCTTTCAAATTGGTCTGAAAGTTGCAGTTGTCTGCTTGTGTTTTATTAATGTAAGCAAGTGACATGAAGTTTGATATCAAAGAAGAAGACATGATAATTAAGCCCTACAAACAAGAGGGGCCCATTTATGTAAGGGAGCAGAAAGGCTTTTTTCAGAAAATCAGAAGGAACTTAGGCTGGTTCTTGATGCTCACTTTTATTCTCATTCCTTGGATCCCCTATCATGGCCAGCAAGCCGTATTATTTGATGTCGGTTCGCAGCAATTCAGAGTGTTCGGAGCCACTTTTCTACCACAAGATTTTATGATCTTAGCCTGGATTTTTATGGCTGGTGCGTTCGCACTGTTTTTTGTGACTGCATGGCTTGGGCGCGTTTGGTGTGGTTACACCTGCCCGCAAACCATCTGGATGTTAATGTTTACTTGGGTAGAGCACCGTATTGAGGGCAGCAGAAATCAGCGCATTAAGTTAGATAAATCCAGTTGGGATGCTAAAAAATGGGCCAAAAAGCTCGCTAAGCATAGCGCTTGGCTGGTTATCTCTGTGTTAACTGCGACCACATTTATGACCTATTTTGTGCCTGCAAAAACCCTGTATCTAGAAATGATTACGCTTGAGTGGTCAGGTATTATCAGCTTTTGGGTGTTTTTATTTGCCCTGTGTACTTATGGTAACGCCGGCTTTTTACGTGAAAAAATGTGCACCGTTGCTTGCCCTTATTCACGCTTTCAATCGGTGATGTTCGATAAAGACACCCTAGTTGTGAGTTATGATAGTGAGCGCGGTGAAAACCGTGGCCGCCGTAAGCGTAAAGAAGACCCTAAAGCGCTGGGTTTAGGTGATTGCGTCGATTGTAACCTCTGTGTTGAAGTATGCCCTGCAGGTATCGATATTCGTAACGGCCTGCAGTATGAATGCATCAACTGTGGTCTGTGCATCGATGCTTGTAACGACACCATGGCAAAATTTGGTTATGAGCCGAACTTAATCCAATACCAGAGTGAAAACCAACAAGCGGGGTTAAAAACCAATCCACTGCGATTAAAAATTGTCGGTTATGGTGCCATTACTGTGGCGCTGTTTGCCATTATGATTATTTGGGCTTTTAATCGCACTCCCATTGAGGCTTCCGTGATCCGAGACCGCAATGCACTGTATCGGGTTAATTATGAAGGCTTGGTAGAAAACCCCTACACCTTAAGTGTTATTAATAAAACCCAGCAAACCATGTCGTACAGCATTAGTTTATCGGGTTTACCGAATGCCACGTTAACCGCGCCAGAAGCAACAAAAATTGCCGCAGGTGACATGGCACTCATTCCGGTGACGGTGATTGCAGATGGCTATGAGCTTAAGCGTAAATCAACGCCGATTGAGTTTACCATCTCTTCCGATCAGGAGGCGTCAATCGTCATTACTAAGTCTTCGTACTTTTATAAAAACTAGCAATTAAGCATCTTCTCCTCTAGCACCTTTAGGCGAACTCATTATGGTTCGCCTTTTTTCTGTGCATATTTGCACAGCTGGCCGATAATTATCGCCTTTCCCCATCCCTAAAATCACTATATGCTGGTGTTATTGAGAATGAGTTTTATTGACTGAGATTATGTTGAAAAATACTGCAAAGGGTTATGGCCTCGTCGCCATTGTGCTCCATTGGCTAAGTGCCGCCGCCGTGTTTGGTATGTTTGGTTTGGGCTTATACATGGTTGAATTGAGCTACTATGACCCTTTTTACCGTGATGGTCTAAACATTCATAAAAGCATTGGCATTTTGTTGGCGCTGGTGATTGTAATGCGTTTACTTTGGAAGTGGGCGAACCCAAAAGTGCAGCCATTACAGCAGAGCACACCGCTCGATAAGGCACAAAACACATTAGCGACACTGGCGCACTGGCTAATGTATTTGTTGTTATTTGCTTTATTTACCAGCGGCTATTTAATTTCAACCTCAGACGGTCGAGCCATTGAAGTGTTTGGCTGGTTTGCCGTGCCCAGTTTAGGAGAGCTGTTTGACCAGCAGAGTGATATTGCCGGTACCGTGCACTTGTATTTGGCTTGGGGATTAATTGCGCTTGTTGCTGTGCATGCGTTAGCGGCATTAAAACACCATTTTGTAAATCGAGATAGAACCTTAATTCGAATGTTTAAAGTGACCAATTCAGATAACTAAGGAGTTATGATGAAAAAGACTATGTTAGCAATAAGCTTGGCCTTATTGAGTACCACTTCAGCCGTGAATGCAGCGGACTATGTTATTGATACTAAAGGCGCTCACGCGTTTGTTAATTTTAAAATAAAGCACTTAGGTTACAGCTGGTTATATGGCCGCTTTAACGATTTTGAAGGTCAATTTAGCTACGATGCTAACAACCCTAATAACGCTAAAATTAAGGTTGTTATTGATACGGCATCCATTGACTCAAATCATGCTGAGCGCGATAAGCATTTAAGAGGAGATGACTTTTTAAATGTCGAGGAGCACCCTCAGGCAACGTTTACCAGTGAGAAGATCACTTTCAGCGATGCTACAAATGGCGTAGTGCAGGGCAAATTCACGCTAAATGGTATCACTAAAGACATCGAATTTGCCATCCATAAGATTGGCGAAGGTGACGACCCTTGGGGAGGCTACCGAGTTGGTTTCTCCGGTAATACCCAGTTAAAGCTGTCAGACTATGGCATCGATTACGATTTAGGCCCAGCATCCACTCATGTGGATATTGGCTTGCACATCGAAGGGATCCGTCAATAAACGTCTGCTAGCTCAAACACCCATGTTTGAGCTAATGGCTGAATATACCGGCGAGCTTTGGCCTGAGCTGTTGTGGTAACCAGCGTGACATAGCGAGCCGGTATTGTTCATCTTGATGAACTTGTTGCAGCGCTTTATCAATGGCCACAATGTGCTGACGGCCAAGCTCGTTATTGTTACAGCCACTGTATCCTTTGGTGAGTTGTGAGGTCAGCTGCAATCTCACTTGAGTGAGCCTATTCTGCTTATCTAATTTCACTTTGTGATAATGATGCTCACTGGGGTACCCCAAAATAATATCCACCCGCTTTCTTAATAGCATTACCGTTAAGCTTTCCAGTGTATCCCTCCCAGGTCTTATCAATAGCTGCTGCTGATCTAAACTGGCAAGGGTCGCGTCAATTTCAGTGCCAAAAGAGCGGTTAGCAGCAACACCCACAGTTAATTTATGCTGCTTCATTAACGCGTCAAAGTCGATGGCGTCATTACCGAGCGCCAGCGACTTTGCTGTTTCCTTGGTTAGCGCTGCAGAGGTTGACAAGCCAGTGGTGGAGTGGTTTTCAGTAAAAGCAATATAGCGGCTTCGCTTGGGGGTTTTATAAAGTGAAATCATGCAATAGTTGCTGTTTTGCTTTGCCAGTTCATGTACCGCCCGCGAGGCCGGGAAAAGTTTATAGTCAAACTGATGCTCTGGCATGTACTGCTCTAATAATTTGATCAGTAGCTCATCTCGGCCCTGACCTGCAAGATCATCTGAAAGGATATAGTAAGGAGCAAAGTCAATCACAATCCAGGTGATCTTTTGTGCCTGTACAAACCCAGTTTGAAGCATAAACACGATAAGACACAGCGCTTTGATCACAATCCGCATACTCCTCTGTTAATTATTAAAGCATAGCAGCAAGAGTGGAATAGGTAGTTAGTGGGATGTTTATTTTATTTGTAATTATTGTTTACAGTTTTTTGCGGTATGCTAATTTAATCATAAAGGAAAGGCGCTAAGGCGTAGTGAAAATAACCCTAATAACAATCAAAGCAGTTAAGGAATAACGATGAAAATACTGGTAATCGCGGATATTTATGGCACTTCACCGCAGCTTTTGCAATTTGCATCGGAATTAGCAGGAGATGTAAGCATTATCACTGCTGGTGAAAATAGAACAAGCAAAATAAACAATAAAGCACACAGCTCTGAGGCCAACGAGCAGCAACACTACGCCAATAAAGTGGCAAGCAAAATACGCAATTTGTCGCCACATTTGCTGATAGGTTTTGGGGTTGGCAGCTCTGCAGCTTGGCAGGCATTATCTATGTTGCAAGAGGCAAATAAGCCGCAGCAGTTAATTGCTTTTTACCCCAGCCACACCCTTGACGTGCCGGTTTCACAATTAGCGTGCCCAGTCACATTCTATTTCGCGCAACACGAGTTTGACTTTGACGTGACGCCTATAGTTACTATGCTAAATAGCCAAAAGAGCGTTAGTTGTATTAGAACTCGCTATCAACATGGCTTTATGGAGTCGCTTTCAGGTCACTACGACCCTTGTGCCTACCGTCATTACTTAGGCCTTTGTCAGCAAGAGGTGGCTGATATGTCGTCATTATTAGACGAAGCGCTCTGTAATTACGCCATATAATTACGCTAAGCAATGTCTGATATTGCTTACTACACTGTCAATTTGACGTTTTAAGGAGTGAATGATGTATCCAGAATTACCTGACTATCAGCACTTTTATAGCAACCCCATTGCTAAGCCGCCATGCAGGATGCTAAATGCACAAATGTATGGCTTTTTTGTGGCGGGTAATAGAGAAAAGATTCAAACCTACTTAGATAACACTTTGAATTCAGTACCAAGTAGCGAGTTTAGTTTTAAAGCGTTAAGCGACTGGTGCTTACTGACCTTTACAGATATTGAGAACATTGCTTCTAAGGTCGAACCTTTTAGTGACTACGGCTACATGCAAGAAACCGATATCATTATTTGGCTTCCGGTTTTGCAATTAAACTTAGAAACACTGCGGGCGGAGCACCTTTACTGGTATCCAGCGTTTATTACCGTTAACAACATTAATGCCTTAATTAATGGTCGAGAAACTTGGGGCTACAACAAATACCTTTGTCGTTATGCTATGCCCTCTGAGCCGACCGCACCGTTAAACTTTTCTTTATCGTTAGATTGCTTCAAGACCTACAACCCGAATAACAAAATGGACTGGCATGAATTGCTCAGTATTAGTGCTGAGGACGATGGCGAATCTTGGCTCAAAGAAGCAATGGAAGTAGGTGAAGAAATGTTAACCCTATTCCGTGACTCGGTGGACGAGTTAAATGTCGACGAGCAGTTTTTAAAACAATTTTTATCTGGATTTACTCATCCACAAATGGATCAAATTTTGTTTAAGCAATTCCCAGATGGCATGGCTGAAAAGTCAGTGTATTCAGCAGTAGTGCATTCTCCCTCTGAGGTTAAAAAGATCCATAAAGTGGCCTTTTTAAAAGACGATTTGAAACTGCAGTTAAATAAAATAGATAGCTTCCCATTGGACAAAATGTTTGGCATTGCCTTGGGAGAGAACGAAGTGAAACTTCCTTACTACGTGAAGATGGATTTTGACCAAGCTGGCGCGGAAGAATTGGTATCAACCAATCAAGGCTTGGCTAATATACCTAGGTAAGAGGTTTCACCCACGACCTGCTTGCAGCATTGTCCACCGCGAGCAGGTCGTGGCTCTGTGGTTGCCACGATAAAGTAACAATGACCCTAGGAAGGATATGCGCTCATGAGCAAACAGAAAATTGCTGTATTAGGTGGTGGAGTGTCGGCGATGACCGCCGCAGTGTATTTAACCGAACAAGATGACTGGCAATCACGCTTTGACATTACGGTGTATCAACAAGGTTGGCGCCTCGGTGGCAAGGGAGCCAGCGGGCGCAACAGTCAGTTTGGTGAGCGCATAGAAGAACATGGCCTCCATGTTTGGTTTGGGGCATACGTTAACTCATTTAAAACCATCGAAAAGGTATACCAACAATTAGACCGTGGTGATGAGGTTGCCATTAATACTTGGCAACAAGCACTTAAGCCACATAGCTTAGTGGTATTACAAGAGTTTATTGATAATGAATGGCAAACCTGGCCGGTTGATTTCCCCCTCATACCGGGTAACCCAGCCAATGGCACACTCGATTTGCATTATTGGCAAGTGCTCAAACTGCTTATTGCCTGGCTGCATAAGTGGGTTGAAGCGTTAGAAGACGAAGTCGACCAGAGCACCAAATCAACTCAATTAACCACTCGAAAAGCCCGAGATAAAACGCTATTGGCGCATTTAGGTAATGAAGTGGAACAATTCTTTGATAGCGTTGAATCAGAGGCCAAAACGCTGTTTCAACAGGCTGCGAATCAAGTGGCCGAAGTGGTATCGACACCTAAGCTATTAATTAATCAATTGAGCCGCTTTTTGACGGTTCGCGAAGGCGATAAGCGCCTCGATAACAAAAAAGATCAACTGTTAGTATGGTATTTAGTCCGTAAGATACGGCGTTGGCTGCGCAGCGAAGTGAACGAGCTTATTGCTGAAAACCCCACCATTAGGCGTTTGTATATTTGTGTTGATTTGGCGGTGGCCATGACCCTAGGGATGGTAAGAGACAAGGTATACATTCGTGGTTTTGGTTATTTAAATCAGTATGACTTTCAACAGTGGCTAAGAAGAAACGGCGCAAACGACCCATTAAGTGTGGATTCTGCGCCGGTTCGAGGGTTTTACGATTTAGTCTTTGGCTTTGAAGATGGCGATTTTTCAAAACCCAATGTCGAGGCCGGCGTGGCGGCATTAGCGATGCTCAGGATCATGTTGTGTTACCGTGGCGGGGTAATGTGGAAAATGCAGGCAGGGATGGGCGATATCATTTTTGCCCCAATCTATGAGTTGCTCAAGCACAGAGGAGTCAAATTTAAGTTTTTCCACCAAGTTGAGTCACTGCAAGCATCCTCGCAAAATGGCCAGCAAGTGGTCAGTGAAATCAGCATCATAGAGCAGGTAAAGTTAAACGACAGTGATGACTATGAACCGCTTAAAATCATCAAGTCTTTGCCTTGTTGGCCTAGTGAACCGATTTGGCAACAAATTGAGCCACAGCAAGCGCAGTTATTACGCCAGCATCAGATTAATCTGGAATCCTTTTGGTCACCTTGGGAGTCGATTTATCAACAACACTTCAATCAACCTTTGCCGCGTAAGGTACTAAAACACGGTGAAGACTTTGATCTGGTGGTATTTGGTATTTCAGTAGCTGGGCTTACCAGCTTATGCCCAGATTTATTAGCAAAAGATCCTAAGTTACAACAGCAAGCTGAAAAAATAAAAACCGTGGCAACGCAAGCCATGCAGCTTTGGCTGACTAAGACCGATCAACAGTTAGGCTATCAGGACGGCTCGTCGAGCACAGAAAGGCCAATTTTAAGCGCCTTTTCTCAGCCCTTCGACACCTGGGCTGCGATGTCGAACTTATTAACCGTTGAAGACTGGCAAACCCCAGAACCGAGCAATATTGCTTACTTTTGTAGTGCATTTACCTGCGCCGATTATCCGCCAGCATCGGAGCATGAGTTTCCGATAAAAATGAAAGCCAAGGTGAAGCAAAATAGCTTGGCTAAGCTAAAGAATGAAATGCAGGTATTATGGCCTGAAGCCTATCGTGACGATGAATTTGACTGGCAGGTGCTGTTTGACCCGCAGCAGCAACAAGGCGAGTCGCGTTTTGACAGCCAGTACTGGCGCGTTAATATTGACCCCAGTGAGCGATATGTACTAAGCGTTGCTGGTAGCAGTGCCTACCGTTTAGCCAGTGACGGTACCGTATTCGCGAATTTATACCTTACCGGCGATTGGATCAGCACCGGTGTTAATGCCGGTTGTGTCGAGGCTGCAGTGATGGCGGGTATGCAAACCAGTCGCGCAATTTGTGGTTTCCCAAACACCATTAATGGCGAAGGTGGGTTTTTACCGTTTGATTAGTATGCCCTATGTGTAGCGAGCGTCATTGGGGAAGCTTTGGCCTTTGTTATGGATTTACTAACACAATTGTTTGGGGGGCGGGTTATTTCGGCTATACTCTTAGTGCAATTGCATGATATTACTCAGGATCTAACCAATGCATAAAAAACTGCTGGCAACACCACTTCTTTGTTCCGCGATGGCGACGACGGTCACTGCTGCCAATGAGATAGAGGTCATTGAAGTGTATGCGCAAAAGAGAAAGCAGCCGATCGATGAAGTGGCCATTGCGGTCAAGTCTTTGTCGGGGGAGGTGCTGCAACAAGCTAAACTCAAAGATACCACCGAGCTTGGCCATTTGGTGTCAAACGTTAAAGTCAGTCAGAATGCCGCAGAAGGCACGCCACCGGCGATTAATATTCGTGGTGTCGGCTTGGTAGATTACAACACCGCCAATACCTCCCCGGTGGGTATGTATTTAGATGGGGTTTCCGTGGGCTCCGCCAATAATCAAATTGTTAATTTGTTTGATATTGAGCAAATGGATGTCTTAAAAGGACCACAAGGCACCTTGTTTGGTCGCAACTCAACCGGTGGGGCGATCTTACTGCGCACAGCTCGGCCTCAAGATGGTCGGTTTGGTTACATCAGCGCAGGGGCGGGCAGTGATGAGCTGAGTAAAGCAAGGGCGATGTTTAATTACAGCTTAAATGACACCAGTGCAGTGCGTTTTGCTGCAAGCCACAATAACTATGATTACACCACCTACAATATTTACCCTGACTCGCCTGAAGCTGGCATGGAACAAAACGATCTTAGGTTAAGTTATCTTGGTGAGTTTGAACAATTTAGTGTGTTTGTAAAGCTGGATTACGGTCACTGGAATGGTTTAGTACAACCTGTTGGCAACATTGGTGTGATTGCCAACCCAATGGATGGCAGTTTATGCAGTGCACAAGCGGCAGGGAGTTTAAACTGTTTTGACCTATTTGGTTTCAATAGTGGCAGTGACGATTTTTGGGCTGTGAGTGTCAACAACGAACAAGCTCACCACAGCATCAGCAAAGGCATTACCACTGAGATAAACTACTTTTTAGACGACAACGCTGAGGTTATTTATCTCGGGGCATTTAACCGCCTAGACCGTCAGCATGGCTTTAATTGTGATGGCAGTCCGGCTAATTTATGCGAAGGGGAGTTGGGACTGAAAAACGAGCGCTTAGTGAATGAACTGCGTTATGAAAGCGGCAATGACGGCAGCTATTTGACCGTGGGCGCGTTTCATTTAGAAGAGCGCATTTATCAAGATAATTTTAATGATTTATTGCGCGACTTAAGGGCAACGCCTTTGCGTGGCAACGCGACCAACTTTTTCTACGATAATGACATCAAAGTGACATCCATGGCTTTGTTTGGCCAATACGAGTTTGATGTCAGTGACAAGCTAGCATTAACTCTGGGTTTGCGCTTTAGCGATGAAGAAGTGGATTATGACTCCTTTTCTTATGTCAATGTGATGGTCAACGACGACCTGAATGGGATCTTTTTGCCTTCTTATTCTGTGGCAGGAAAAGAGTCCGATACTAGCTGGTCGGGCAAAGCCGCACTCAAGTATCGCCTCGACCAAGACAAAAGCGTTTATTACAGCTTTGCCAATGGCACTAAAAGTGGAGGCTACAATGGTGGTTATTTATTAAGTGAAGAGCAAGCCTTGCAAGCCAACTATGGTCCAGAATCATTAAACGCCCACGAAGTTGGTTTAAAGGCCGCGTTTCAAGAGCTAGGCTTACAAAGTAACTTTGCCGCTTTTTACTATGATTATAAAGATCAACAGGTCTTTATGAATCAGGCCTCAGATATCCCTGGCACGCCGCCTTATCAGTTACTTGAGAATGTTGGCGAGTCAACCATTTATGGGGTTGAGCTGGAAAATGCATGGCGTATCACGCCACAGGCGACACTCAATCTTGATATTGGTTATATCCCTGAAGCGAACTTTGCCGAGTTTGTTGATCCGGTTGGCAATCGGCTCACCGACAACCGTTTACCATTTACCTCTAAGTGGAACGTTTCGGGTCAGCTCCGTTATGCTTTTAATTGGCAAAGCGTTGCTGTTAAAACCAGAGTAGGCTTTGATTATCAAAGTGATTATTTCTTTGATCAAAATGAGTCTGACTATGCTATGCAACCAGACTACACCTTGTGGTCTGCGGCAATACAGTTTAAATATCAACAATTTCAATTAGATATATGGGGTAAGAACCTGCTTGATGAAGAGTATAGCCATTTAAAGTTTGACCTTAGAGACTTTCTTGGAATGCTAGAAGACTTTAAAGGTGATGGACGGCGTGTTGGTGTCGATGTAAGTTATTATTTCTAAGTTATGGCTTGCCATACTTAGCGAGTTTGTATCGTGGCTGCAATAACATACGAAACCCTGTTACAGTGCTATTGATTTTGGTTTATTGTAATGAAGTTGATATAAGGTTTGGCGCTAGCATGCGTATATTTTTAATACTAATAAGCTTATTCGCATTACCAAGCCTTGCTGATGACAAAGGCTCAGAGCTTTTGCTGCAACAGCCACTGCAATTCAAAAACCTTCATGATCATGGGCAAGCCTATAGGGCTGAGGCGCGAACCAGCTTTCCTTCAAGCTGGGAAGAGGTAGCGCAGTGGCAAACCAACTTAGAACCTTTAAATCGGCGGGCGCTGTTTTCCGGTCGTTATTTTCTCATCACTAAAGTCACTAATCACACCAGTGAAAAAGACTTTGTACTTTATCCGTATAATACTTTGGTGAGTAAAATAGAGTCACGAGTGTATACCAAAGACTCAGTAACCAGGCTGTTATCTGGCGGAAAGTTTGAAAATGAATTTCACTTTCATTATGGCAATAGCATTGAGCTGGCTCCTGACCAAAGTTATTACATTGTCTCACTGTTTGAAAGTGACTTTTTCTATACGCCAATCAAGTTAACCATAGAGCCGTTACAGGAGTTTAAACAGCAAGTGGTGAATGAAAACCTAGTGATGATCCTGTGCTTTAGTGTGGGCATCGTACTAGGTTTGTATAATCTGCTGATTTATCTAGGTTCAAAAGATGTTACGCACTTATATTATGCCTTGTTCACCGCCGTTTGGGTGTTTGCATGGAGCCATTTTTTCCATATCCCGGACCAACTATTTAACTTCTATTCAGCCAACTTACATTGGCTTGGTTTTGCTTTATTGCCACTGACCAATGCCTTGTTCTATATTCATTTACTGAAGTTAAAAGAAACCCACCCAAGGTATGTAGCCATCTCGATTTGGCTAGGTGTGATTGCGGCCATTGGTTTGCCTTTTTGCATTTTATTCCCAGGTTTTGGCTTTATATGGGCCACCCTAGTTACTGGGTTAGCGCTGATTTTTGGCCTCTTTGTTGGCATCAAGCGTTGGAGTGAGGGGTTTAAGCCAGCTCGCTACTTTGTGTTTGCTTATTTAGCCATGGCGTTCCCGAATATGATTGGAAACTTAACCAATTTAGGGTTATTTCCGGAAACGTCTAGCAACTTATATCTTTATGGTTTAATTGGTTCGGCACTCGATGCCTTACTACTGGCCTTTGCGGTTGCCGATAAGTTCCGCTTAACTAACGAACAAAATATTGAGTTAAATAAGAACTTGGAAGCCAAAGTATTAAAGCGTACTTATGAACTCGAACAAGTTGCCTCTGAGCTTCGCGATGCCAGTGAAGCGAAAAGCCGCTTTTTAGCAAACATGAGCCATGAGATAAGAACCCCTATGACGTCAATCATCGGTTACGCTGATGGCATTATGTTAGGGGATATCAAGCCACATGAACGTAATCAGGCGATAGCGGTGATCCTGCAAAATTCACGGCATGTTTTAGGCTTAATTAATGATATTTTAGATATGTCTAAAATTGAGGCCAATAAGTTAGAAGTAGAGCTTTTAGAGTCCAACTTATTTCAAGCGATTGCTCATGTGGATTCGTTATTAGGTAAGCAAATTCGCGACAAGGGGCTGGAGTTTGCGCTGAATTATCAGTTTCCGCTGCCAGATTACGTGGTGATAGATCCAACCCGACTACGACAGATTTTATTAAACCTCACTTCCAACGCGCTTAAATTTACCTCAGTTGGTAAAATTTCAATCGACGTTGCGTGTCGCAATGACAAGCTCCTGATCACCGTGCGTGATACCGGGATTGGCATGACCGCGAGCGAACAAAAAGAGCTCTTTAGTGCATTCTATCAAGCTGATTCATCGACTTCTAGAAAATATGGTGGCACTGGGCTTGGGTTAAATATTTCCAAAAGCTTAGCCAAAAAGTTGGATGGCGATATTACGGTTGAGAGTGAGGTGGGCTCAGGTACGGCATTTACGTTGACGTTGTCGCTTTATACCACGGAGCGCACCACCTGGGTACAAAGCCTTGATCAGATCTCAACCAAGAAGGAACAACAACCGGTTTCACAGCTTGAAAATAGCAATGATCTCAAAGGTGAAGTGTTGCTGGCAGAAGACAATCGAGACAACGCTAAGCTTATCAAGCGCATATTAGAGCGAATGGGCCTCTCGGTGACTGCGGTTGAAAATGGCCAGCTTGCAGTGCAAGCGGTATTAGACAAAGACTTTGACCTCATTTTAATGGATATCCAAATGCCGGTAATGGACGGTGAGCAAGCGTTTAGCTTTATTCAGGCTACGGGCTGTAGTACCCCCATTATCGCACTTACCGCCAATACCATGCCCAATGAAATAGAGCGTTACTTGAAGTTAGGATTTAACGATCACTTGGCAAAACCCATTGACCGCAGTGAGTTTGCTAAAAAAGTGGCTCATTACCTAGATATTAAAGTCGATGAAGAGTTGGACCTACCTGAAGCTGAGTTTAACTTATTGAAGCAGCAATATATTGCCGGCTTAAACGAGCAAATTGTGCAGTTAAAAAACCAAGCCAAATATCAAGATTTTGAGGCTTTAGCGAAGACCACCCACGCGATTAAAGGCACGGCGGCGATGTTTGATTGTCATGATATTCATAACATTGCCACTGAAGTAGACGCTAAACTCAAGCAACAACAATGTGATGAGCGGTTAATCGACTCTCTCATTGCGGCCATGCAAGCCGCCATTCATGCCTCAAGTGACAAGGTTAAGCAGGCCTAATTCCTCACCATAAACACCTAACTGGGTTGGCTTGAGATTATCTCAACTGACCAAGACCACTAATTGTGTCAAACTCACTAACCACAATTATTGATTAATAGTAAGGAAGAACATGAAATACATCATGGCACTGGGGCTGTTCATCTGCGGCAGTACGTATGCAAATCCATTATTGGGCACCTGGGAGTTTGTCGAGGGAAGTTACGCTACCGCCAATGGCGTGGTCACCGCGGCGGCACCAGAAGTGACGTCTACCAAGCTTATCACTGCTGGCCATCACAGTTACATTACTCGTAGCAATGGTCAATTTAAGTACGCCGGTGGTGGCCGCTATGAACTAAAAGACGGTAAATTTATAGAAACGTATGAGTACGGGAATGTTACCTCGTTGCTTGGCAGAACCATGGCATTTAGCTATAAAATTGAAGGCGAATTGTGGCATCATGAACTGTACGAAGATGGCGAATTTGTTGAAAAGGAAATATGGAAAAAAGTCCGCTGATCCCAGAAAAAACGCGCTATATTAGCCATGAGAGTGGCCAATTAACGCTGCAAAGCATGGCAACACCGACGTTAGCCGCATCACAGGTGTTAATTAAAGTATCGGCTTTTGGAGTCAACCGAGCTGATCTACTACAAAGAGCTGGAAAGTACCCAGCACCCAAAGGTGACAGTCCTGTGTTGGGGTTAGAAGTCGCCGGGACGGTTGTTGCTGTGGGAGATACTGCTCACCATCACTTGATAGGCAAACGCGTGTTAAGTTTAACCGCTGGTGGAGGCTATGCTGAGTATGCCGTAGCTGAACAGGCGTTGCTTATTCCAGTGCCTGAGAAGATGCCTTTATATCAAGCCGCTGGCATTGCCGAAGTAATGTTGACGGCGTTTGATGCCATAATGCGCACTGGTAAATTAGCGCCAGGGCAAGTGTTACTTTGCCATGGTGGCGCATCTGGCGTTGGTGCGGCCGCCATTCGTATTGCCAAAGCGGTGGGGGCCACGGTCGTTACGACGCAAAGCAGTGATGAAAAAGGCCAGTTTGCCCGCTCACTGGGTGCAGATCATGTGATTAATTATAAGCAGCAAGACTTTGTTACTGAGATGAAGGCGTTGGATCTGCAAGCCAATGTCATACTTGACCCTGTAGGTGGAGAGTACCTAAAGGGGAATTTGCAGGTGGCCAGCCTTGATTGTCATTGTATTATGCTAGCTATGCTGGGAGGGCGCTTTACTGAGCTGGATTTTGCCCGCTTGCTGCAAAAACGCTTTAACCTGCATGGCAGTACGTTAAGAAACCGCACGCTTGAATACAAAGCAGAGTTAGTAAAGCAGTTTTGTCAGGAGTTTGCTGAGCAACTTGCTGAGCCTCATCTTGAGATCCCCATTTATCGCCAGTTTAATTGGCAAGAAATTGAATTAGCCCATCAAGTGTTGGAGCATAATGAAAATCTTGGGAAGGTGGTGGTGAATGTGGCTTAGGGCTGGTGGATAGAGAGTAGATTAATATGTCCTCGTGACGGGTTTCTGCGCCCGTCCATGGGCGACGACTGACGCATCGATGCTGCCTTAAGTAAAGTAAGCAAAAGAAAGGGCGCTCCCAGCATTAATTTACTTTTGTGTATAAGTTTGGTTGTCCTCGTGACGGGTTTCAACGCCCGTCCGTGGGCGCCGACTGACTTTTCTTTGCCGCCCAAAGAAAAGTAAGCAAAAGAAAGGGCGCTCCCAGCATCACACCAGGAACCTCAAGTAACCAGCCAATTTTAACGTTACCAGCATGTAAGGGCCGTCCATGGCCCTGACATGCTTTTTCGCGCTTCCCTGCGCGAAATAAGTTAATTGGCTGCTGACTTGAGGGTGTGATGAGGGAGGAGGGCGTTGCTGTTTGTTGCTGCTTTAATCCGTTCATAATTTCATTGCTAAAAATTAATGACGCCTATCGCTATTTCCTACGGTGACATTACCTTCCTAGTACAGTACTGATTTATGATGGGTGACAGTGTGATAATAGTCACTCTGCCAATAGGCGACCTGAGGTAGAGCAAGTTCGGCTGTGCCAAGAGCCACAGAACCTTGCCAAAGCGTGAAAAAATAGGTTTAATGAGACTCATAAATAACGTTGTTCAGGCAGGGATTGAGTCAGGTTATAGCGTTTAGCACCAAAAAACGATTCAAGTTAAAAGTCACTCAGCAAAAGCAAATCCCCATAGCATAAACCACATCAGCCGGACACGGCGTGCAGGTAGCAGCCCAGTTCAACAAGCGATTATGCGTACTGCGTACGCATGAATACTAAAGCGTTAGTTGCCTTTCAAAGTATGGAGTAAATAATGAGCAGGGATTGGGAATCAGTTTTCACAACGTGGTCTCAAGGGCCGAGCAAAACAGAGCAAGAACGTGTAGAAAATGCAGAAAAACAAATTAGGCAAGCTATTCAGGCCAGTGAAAAGTTAAAAAGTCGAAATGTCAAAGTGTTCACACAAGGTTCTTACAGGAATAGGGTCAATGTTAGGCAGGATAGCGATGTAGATGTAGGTGTCCTCTGTACTGATACTTATTTTCCTGATTACCCCGATGAAAATGTAAAAATGGAACTTGCTAAAAGTTTCATTCCCGCAACCTACGAATATGCAACTTTTAAAAACGAACTTGAAGAAGCACTTGTAGCTAGATTTGGAAGAGCGGCTGTTACGCGTGGAAGCAAAGCATTCGATATCAAGGCTAACACATATCGTGTTGAAGCAGATGTTGCAGCATTTTTCGAGCACAGGAGATATGTAACTGCAAGTTATTATCACAAAGGTGTCGAAATGATACCTGATGATTATAAACCTCCTAGTGTTAAGAATTGGCCGGAACAACATTACCAAAATGGTGTTTCCAAAAATGACACGACTACAAGAAGATATAAAAGAGTAGTTCGTATACTAAAAAAGCTATCGAACGAAATGGCGTCAAAAGATATTCAATCTGCGAAAGACGCTCCGAGCTTTCTTATTGAGTGTTTAGTATTTAATGCCTCAACACCTTGTTTTGAATATCAAACATTTAGGCAAATGGTGAGAGCAGTGCTCGCGGAGCTATTCAATAACACGATGTCTAATGACAAATGTTCAGAATGGGGTGAGGTAAGTGAATTAAAGTACCTTTTCAGAGGGCCCCAGCCTTGGACAAGGGAAAGTGCACATCAGTTTTTAAGTGATGCTTGGGATTATATAGGTTACGAATAATGCTAACTAGACTTCATATTTCATCTTTTATTGGTCTTACAATAGCCGTTTGGTTGGTGGCTCTTTGGTTGCAAGGCATGCCTGTTCTGAGCGCTGATTTTGTGAAACCATTTGGCACCGTCGTCGGCGTTATTACTTTATTTGTAACCCTTTTTAATAAGTATATGTGGTCTTGGAAAATATTTAAGGGTTGGTATGTAAAAAGACCAGACCTTAGAGGAACTTGGAAAGTAGAACTAAGAAGCAGCTGGGTAGATCCTGAAACAAAAAAGCAAATACCGCCGATCTATGGTTATGCAGTAATTCGACAGTCTTTGACCTTTTTAAGTGTAAGGCTTATGACTAAGGAGTCACGGTCGGTTCTTGTTGCACATAGTATAGAGCAACAAGAAGATGATGACCTTTTTAAGCTGGTTGGTGTTTATCGAAACGAACCCAAAATTGAACTGCAAGGTGTACGCAGTGAAATTCATCATGGCTCTTTTGCACTTGATGTGCATGGTTCACCAGTTTATGAGTTGCAAGGTCATTATTGGACTGATCGTGGTACAAAAGGTGGCATGACTCTCAGCGATAAAGCGGAAAAACTTTATGACACATACGAGCATGCAGAACGTGAATTCAGCAACTAACAAGTTGCAGCACTTCAGCCGCTACGCGGCTCGGACCTCAATAAGCCACGCTTATTTCGTCCGGTGTGCAAAGCGTTAGGCGATAAGGAGCATCGATGTACCCAAAAGATAAATATGAATGGATAGTCATTCTCGCAGGACTAGGGTGTATATTCTTTGGTGTCGCATTGTCACTGATTAAATCAGATTGGCAATGGCTAGAAAGGTCTGGTTCTCTTGTTGTCATTATAGCCCTTTGCTTTTTTTGGCGCGACAGAGTCGATAGAGATGAAGCTTTCATTCAGAAGATGGCAGACTACGAGAAAGAGTGTAAAGAAACCCTAGAGCCGATAACTCCAAAAACTGACTTCTCAAAAACAAAGTTGGTCCTGTATTTAAACGTCGACGAAGATAAAGCCAAAGGGCGCATAGAAATACAACGCACAAGGTATACAAACATCGAGGTAGGACTTGCTGTATTGGGCACTTTTATTTGGGGTTATGGTAGCCCATTAGCATGTGCAATCTGGGGTTTTAGCAGTTGCGCCTAACAAGTCAATCAACTTCGCGCCTACGGCGCCGGGCAGCTAAAAGCGAGGCTTCGCCACAACGCTGCCGGTTATTGAGGCGTTATACAAAATTTAAAGTATGCATTAGAGGTTAGATTTATTTATGAGCATCAGAGAGCATCTAACAGCATTAGTTATTGAATTGAAATATATTCATTCCGAAGCATTTTCTTGGGGTAAAGAACATGGCTTTCCTTGTTTTGTTACAGATGATACGCATGGATACCAAATAAGCTTCACACCTAAGGCAAATGATTATCTTAGAAAGCTTGCAATAGTTATATTTGAGAACCGTGATAAGCATTTACCAAAGATCGAACTTGGAAGTTATATTAAAGTAACACAGCAGGTTGTTGCAAATATGTTTGCAGTGGGTGATTTTGATGAAAAGTATATGGCTGGTGATAAGTCAGCAATTAAAGCTCTTAAGCAACAAATTGAGCAAGTTATTTCTGAAAATGTCAAATCGTTTACACATTATTTCCCCGCTTGGACTTTAGGTGTCGAGTCCGAAACCCCATTTCAACTGGGACCAGTTCTGTTTATCAGTCGAGAACACTGGATCGATAAAGTCGATTTTCCTCAATCGGGTAAAGATAGCTATTTGGGCGAAATTGAAGCTAATAACAACTGGAAAAAATTGCTCAAAGATGCATTAAGTAGCACAAGCCATCAAAACGAAATTCTAGGCTTGGCTTCTGATGTTTACCGTGCTGTAAAAGATTGTCCCGCACTGGTAAAAGTTACTGTTAATGGTTTTGAACGAGACTATTCTCGCAAGCTTGCTCGAATAGTTGCAAAAACTGCTCTTGATTCATTGTCATTACTTTTAGGTGGGCGCTCTTCGTTTTTGCGACAAGCTATACATGAAGAGAGGTTGGGTCCTACTCGCACTCATCGTCTAATTGAAACAAATGGAAATCTTTGGCTTCCGGGATCAGGGCTAAGTGATAGGGTGAATATGATTTCTAAACCTAAGCTTGAGGAAGCCATGACGACTATTGAATCATGGGTTCCTTCTATCGCTTTCGTTTTAGATGGATTACTAAATCCAGAGCGGCACTCTTACCCTAAGCTAGTTATGCGTTGGGCTACAGGTTTAGATTGGTATGCCGAAGCATGCCGAGAGTCAAGTGATTCAGTAGCTGTTGCAAAATTAGGTGCGAGTCTAGACGTCCTTTCCAATGGTGGTAAGTATGTTGGTATTTCAGGCATGGTTTCAAGTCTCCTTGGCGTTAACGGTAGTGATATCGTCGTTAAAGGAGATAAACCTAAAACTCTAGACCAGTTAATTAAGCAAATATATGATGACGGTCGCTCAAAGGTATTACATGGAACTTATTACGACAGATTAGAGTCCCTAGAATCAGAAAGAAAATTAGCCGAAGAGATAGTTCGAATGGTACTGATATCGGCTGCTTTGTGTTTGTCTAAATATAAAGGCGATGACGATGATAAAGCATTTAGAGATATGCAACCATAAGTGACGCTGCGTCCATTTTGTACAAGAAAGCATTTAAGAGTGATTCGCAACGCTTGGCGGTTTCGCTTCGCTCAAGTATAGCCAAGCGCCGCTCACACCTTAATGCGGCGTTACATGCCTTAAGGAGGCGGAGCATGGATAGGTACAATGAAAAGTCTAGAGAAGAGGATGCAAAGTACCTTATATCTTACATAAACGATGTACTAATTCCTGCATCAGATGAGTTTTTTAGCCAGTTAAGCGATAACAAAGTCAAGCTTCACCATGTTTATTCATTTAATGCTATTTTGGCTCATGCCATTGATTATATGTTATTTATCGCTAAGAAAATGACAAACGCTACAAGAAGCACGTTCATTAAAGAATTTGACGATAGATATGCTGTTGATGGCTGCCAGCACATCAATAATAAATTCACTTTGTTGGATGCGGTGAATAATTCATTTAAACATGTTGAACTTGATAAAGGCCGCTACAAAAATCTTATAGCAAAATATGGCGAACTATCTTTCCATAGCCTTAAGTCTGAGAACGGAAAAATATTTTTCGATATGCCGGACTATAAATTTGATTATTCAAGAGTTGTTTTAAGGCCAATTGCTGCAATTTTTAACTGCGGCCTTAAAACTACAAATGATATCGATGACTTTATAAATGGACGGATATGTGGGAGCACAGGCTACGGTCATTTTGAGTATGACTATGAGCCGCATGATGCAATTGGCCGCATGATAGATGCTTGTAATCCAGAATGTATGGATTGTGGAGAAGGCGCCGATGATTGCGATTGCCCTAATTTTATATATGACGGTAATCAAGGTGAGTTCTCAGGAAATGTTGACCCAAAATTTGATTTTGACGATGCTATGTCAGACATTAGCGGTACACGAGAGTGGAGTAAGTAAATCGGCATGTAACACATATGAACCTTCTCCGGTCAAGTAAGCATAACGATTCTTATTAGCTGCTTTGAAGTAGCTAATTTGTATTGGCAACGCTTAAACCTGTTCAACTTCGTTATGTCAGTTAGCCGTTAAAATCGTTTACGGCAAACACATATTGAGGGTCACTTATTGCGATCTCATCGCTGCCTAAATCAGTCGATACAACTTATCGTTTAGGGCCACTAGACATTCATCGGTTAACCTTAATCTTGCTCTACTCAAGGGGATGGCTCTTTCGTCCAGTTAGTTAAAGGCTCAGCTAAGGTGTAAACGATTCAATTCATTGCTTAAATAAATGCGCACCAATGGGGTGTCTAATCAAGGCGAAATAGCTTATTACTTCGACAACACTTACCTGTAGAACACAGCTTTTGCTGACAAAAACACAAATAATACGCGGTTGTTCATGCCTATCAAGTTAGATGTATAGCTCACCCCATTGTGCGACTTAGCTTTATAAAAATCGTTCATCGTCGAGTACCGTTTTGTTCTTCAACATAAAATAAACACAACGACCGAGCTTATGAGCGAGCACTGAAAGTGCTTTGGCTTTGCTCATGCGCTTTTGTAATTTGTTTAAGTAGCACCGAGCTTTGTCGTTTCCATGTAAATAAAGCACAGCGGCTTCACTGAATGCCCACTTTAAGTGACCATTTCCAATTTTATTACCGCTGGTGCCATAGGTTTTGCCAGCAGATTCTGCTTTGCACTTAACGAGTCGACAATAAGATGCGAACTTTTGTACAGACTCGAAGCGATTAATATCACCAATTTCATAAAAATAGTCATTGCTAGAATAAGGCCAATACCTGGTATGGTGCGCAGTTGCGCGTAATAGTTTGGTTGATGCTTTTTAGCTTTACTCTCTAAATAATATTCAAGCTTTTTAAGTACTTCTGCATAAGCATCGAGAATGGCTAAGTCAAAGTTAACATTGCTTTGAACGGCTTGGTCGTCAAATCGCGTTTGGAATTCTTGTCGAACACATTTGTTTTTCATGTGTAATTCGAGCGGAGGGTAGTTGTATTGACTATTAGTGTTAACAATATGCGCCTTTAATTGTGCGCCATGTTGAACCAGTCGCGTGCGCCTACGAAGTAAATCGCGTGTTGAACGCATATTAGCAGGGTAATTGTAAGCCAGCGGAAAGTTACCACCGCGCAATAGACTAGCGATTTTATAAGAATCAATCTTGTCGTTTTTGGCTTTACCACCGTGAATGGCTTTCATATAAAGCGCATGACCAAGCACAAAATTTAAATTATGTTCAGCACATAAATCACTCACCCAGTACCAACAATGCATGCATTCAACACCGATAACGATATCTTCGAGATAGGGCGAAATCAGTTTAAGTAATTCATGTTTATCAGCTTTTATTTTCTGGTGAACAACTTTATTGCTACGTTCATCAAGAATGCAAACGTATAAAATGCGTGCATGAAGGTCAATTCCACAATAATATTTATGAAAAGTAGTATAGAATTTCATTGAGCTTTCTCCTTTGGGTTTCGTCGCCTTGAAGTTTAGCTGTTCGCTAAACTTCGGGGAGAAGGTTCAATAAGTATCAAGTTACTTAAAAGGACGCAAAACGCTTGGCTTGTGCTCCTTCGTCGCTAATTTTAGCCAAGCATTTATGCGCCCATTAGTAAGGCGTTAGGCTTCTAGGGGGACATATTGGATAAAGAGGAATATTTTCCAGCTGCAGAGGACGGAAAAGACAAAATACATAGGATCATTAGAGCTGCCATCGGTATGTCACCTATAGCTAGTGGTGCAATACTTGAAGGGTTCAATTTGTTATGGAAGCCTCCAGCGGAGTCTCGAGCCGAAAAATGGATGACCGATGTTATTGAAGCCCTTAATCAACTAGCCGATAGACAAAATGATATTGAGTCATTGATTGTTGGGGAAGAGTTTCAAAGTCTCTTGATTTCTGCAAATCAATTGATATTAAAGCACC
Organism: Pseudoalteromonas sp. UG3-2; assembly: GCF_037120705.1. Taxonomy (NCBI): domain Bacteria; kingdom Pseudomonadati; phylum Pseudomonadota; class Gammaproteobacteria; order Alteromonadales; family Pseudoalteromonadaceae; genus Pseudoalteromonas; species Pseudoalteromonas sp. UG3-2. The sequence goes on from NZ_JAWLJU010000002.1 coordinate 484,271, forward strand.
ATCAACCTGAAAAAATTCAGTATTTCAAAAATGCAGTAATTAATGGCATTACTAATCATTCTCTTATGTTCGACAAAAAAGTAACCTTCTTATCACTTATTGACGAACTGACAGTTTCACACATAAAAGTATTGCGTCTATTAGCTGACGGTATTTTATGGGGTGTTGATAAAGAAACCACAGAGTCAAGATACCCATATTTTGTAGCAAAAAAATTGTTTGAATTGTCACCGGACCTTTTTGAAGAGCATCTGTTTGTTGAGAAAATGGTTCAAGATTTGTCTCAACACAAGTTATTCCATGACATACAGTTAGTTCGAGCTCAAGGAGTGGACGTAGTTCGAATGGGAAGTATTACTAATACAGATGTTGGCATCACTGGGTTTGAAATTCCTTTTTCTGAGTTACCTGACAAAAAGTTTGTATATCAAACACGTTTAAATGGCTTTGGTATTGAATTTCTCAACTATATAACTGAAATAAACGTTGAAAAATAAGCCTAACAAACTGTTCAAGAGTGATTCGCAACGCGTGGCATTTTCACTATGCGTTGCGTTTGGTGTTTAAGCTGGTATACGGCGGCTTTGGTATTGCGTTGCTCACACCTTAACAGGGCGTTAGAAGTATCAGAAGGTATGTAAGTGTCGTACTACAACCCCACAATCCTCAAGACAGCCACTAAAGTATCTTTTCTTCATATTTCGTGGTTAGTTGCACTAATAGGGATTCCAATTGTGTTTTTCCGTGATGGACTCGACTTACTGGAGAAATCTCTGCTATTCACCGGGTTGCTATTATTCTTTTGGTTAGTCTATTTGTTATGCTGTATAGCCTTCCATCGATTAAGTCTTAGAGATGAGAAAACCGTTTCGCCTATTTATCAAAAAATGATTTAGAAAAAGGGAAAGAAGTCGGAACTCATTTAGAAGGCTGGTAAGTATGACACTTCTAACAAACGACCCATGAAGCTACATCCCATCGGCGTCCTGCCTCAACCTCGATTAACTGCGAAGCGTTGCTTCGGTTTAATCTCGCCCAACTGAGGTAAGGTTTTTAGTGATGTTATTTTAGGGAATAAGAGAATTGGTACGACCGAGTGGATTCGAACCACCGACCCTTGGAGCGGGTGTATAAAGAGTATGTAGTGCTTTAATCAACTGAGCTACGGTATTTGAAATCAGGGCAAGTGTTTATTAAGGATTGGTACGACCGAGTAGATACGAACTATAGACCCTTGGCACGGGTGTATAAAGAGTAGGTAGTGCTTTAATCAACTGAGCTACATTATTTGAAATCAGGGCAAGGGTTAATAAGGATTGGTACGACCGAGTGGATTCGAACCACCGACCCCTACCATGTCAAGGTAGTGCTCTAACCAACTGAGCTACGGTCGTACAATAGAGTTTTTTCGTGCTGCTAATTCATCCTGAAGCTACATCCCATCGGCGTCCTGCCTCAACCTCGATTAACTGCGAAGCGGTGCTTCGGTTTAATCTCGCCCAACTGAGCTACGGTCGTACAATATACGAGATGTATTAAAGAGAATTGGTACGACCGAGTGGATTCGAACCACCGACCCCTACCATGTCAAGGTAGTGCTCTAACCAACTGAGCTACGGTCGTACAATCGTCACAAGCTTATTTATGAAATTAAACAATATAACTTCATCCCTTGCAACGCGTTGTAATATATAGTGAGTCCGTTATGGGATCAAGCAGCTTTAGCTAATTTTTTGATTGTTTGCCTTTTTTTTGCTCATAACGGAGTTATTTCACACAGCTTATAGAATTTTTGCCACCAAGTAACATGCGCTTTGGCTGATTGCTTTAACTCATTTAAGTGTTTTGCTGGTGCAATAGGTGGCGTTACGCCTTGTTCGTGGTAGAGCTGGGCTATTGGCAACCAAGCCTTCTCAACTTCAGCCAGTAAATTGGTTAAGCTAGCTTGATAGGGTTGCAGTTGTTTTAGATAAAACTTACTAAACACATTGTTTAATATTTCTGCGCGTTCACGATTGCCCTGTGGCTGGCAGAGTGTTTGCTCAAGCTCTACTTGCTCAAGCATGGCGGTGGTAGTGCGATTGTACTGGCTTTGTTTTCTTACGCTGCTTAATAAGCTTGGTATGTAGCGCTGCGATAGCACTTCCAGTGCCGGGGTCAGCGCTTCTGGGTCGAGTTTTTGCGGTTCTTTGAGGTGACTGGCCATTTCAGCTAATTGTTCGATTGCTTCTAAGGTTTTGCCGTGTAATGACACATTATCGATTGGTACTTCATCGCGCGTCAGCACCCCGAGCACTTGCAGTTCCCGCTCAAATGACATCATATGCATAAAATAGTGTGGCAGTTGTGCTGTTTTTTCCGCAACAGCCGTGGTGAGGGCAGCGGCTACCTTTTCACTGGTTTTAGGATGCTCGGCACAAGCAGGCGCCAGCTGAATAAAGCGAATATGATATTTTAAGCGCTCACTAGGATAACTGACTTTGCCGAGTTGGTTATTATGCTGGGCGATTAAATTCGTCACTTTACAATGCCCCAGGCTGGCAATATCCAACACCGAAATGGTGATGTCACTCTCGGGGAGTGGCACCTTTTCAAGTGTTGGGTTACTTAAGTTGGCGCTAGGCTGGTGTTCAAGCTCCAGGGTGTTAGCCAATCGCTGTTGGTATTCTTGGTTAAGCTCGCTGGGTTTCTCACTGCAGCCCAGCGCCAGCAGGCAAAATAAACTAGTTAACAGTTGTTTGTTCAAGTTCAAACCTCATTCGTCTTTTTACACAGGTAACGAGCAGAATGGCGGCGGTACTAAGACCAATAATAATACCTATCCAGAACCCTTCTGGGCCCATGGCTTTAACAATGTAGTCGGTTTTAGCGAGCACATAGCCCAAACTAAAGCCAATAAGCCAGTATGAAATAAACGTCACCCAGGTTATCGGTGTGGTATATTTTAACCCCCGCAATACCCCGTTGGCTGATACTTGCAAGGCATCGGGGAGTTGGTACAAACAGGCCAAAACCATAATGCTCGTTGCCAATGCCGCAACCTCAGTATTATTGGTATACAACCAGACAATCTGATCTCTAGTTAGATACGTAAGCAAAGCCACAAAGAGTGCAATGATAACAGCAAGAATAAATGCGGTTTTAATGGACAACTGCAACTGCGACATGGCCCGTTGCCCTGATAAGTTACCAATGCGAATGGCAATGGCCATAGACAGCGACAAAGGCATCATAAATAACATGGTGGTGACACTGGCTGCAATTTGGTGCCCAGATACGGCTATCGAACCTAAATCCGCAATAAATAAAGGAATACAGGCAAACAAAGTCACCTCAAAAAAGGTGGCTAAGGCGATAGGCAGTCCTAACGTGCAAATATATTTCATCATTTTGGCACTGGGGGCAGCGAATTGGCTGAGTAAGGCTTTGCCATCGACGTTTTTGCTCCGCAAACTATACAGCCATTGCGCTATCGCCATACTCCAAAGCACGATGGAGGTCGCAAGCCCACATCCGGCACTGCCAAGGGCTGGCGCGCCAAATTTGCCATAAATAAAAATATAGTTGGCGATGATATTGATAAATAAGCCAATAACGCTGATATAAAAAGCCGGTTTAGTAAAGCCAATGCCTTCAATTAGGTTGCGGTACACTGAAAAAAGTAAAAACCCTAACAAGCCCCACTTAACAAAATCGATATAGCCTTGTGCTAGGGACTGAACGGGCTCACTCGCCCCGATGTTGGCAAAAATAGAGCCGGTGAAGTTCGCCAAAATAAGGCCCAACGAAAACAGCAGCAGCGCAAGATACAGGCTCTGCTGAAAATACTGTTTAATGGCAGGTTGGTCATTGGCGCCATGGCAATGGGCCACAATACTGGTTAACGCTAATAGAATACCTTGCAAACTGAAAATAAGCGGGTTCCAAACCCCGGTGGCAATCGACAGTGCGGCCAAGTCTTCGGCACTTACTTGTCCAGCCATCATGGTATCGACCACGGTCATTAACACCAGTGTCACTTGAGCAAAAAATACGGGGGCGGCCAGTTGCAATAAGCGCCTCGCTTCCCAAACTGAAAAATTCATCTAACACGACTACTTAAGACATAATAGTTGCATTCTATTCTTGGCTGGTGCTAGAAGCAAAGCGATAAGTCAAAGTGCAGTACAACTTTTAGTGGTTATTCGCTACAATTGCGACATTGTAATAAAAGAGAATCTGTATGTTTACTGGAATTGTGCAAACTAAGGCGACGGTGGTATCGGCAAATCGTCATGACGACTTACTAAGGTTGGTCATTTCCGTGGCTGACGAGTTCTTAGATAAACTGACGCTCGGAGCGAGCATTGCCATCAATGGCTGTTGTTTGACCGTGGTTCATTTTGAGCAAAGCGAAAACGATGTGGTCGGGCAGGTGAGCTTTGATGTCATTGATGAAACCCTAGCGTTAACCAATTTAGGTGAACTATCAGCAGGCAGCCAAGTCAATTTCGAACGTTCAATGACTTTTGGTACTGAGCTTGGTGGCCATATCATCTCGGGCCATATTCAAACCGTTGGCGACATTGCCGAGATTGTTCGCCATGCCGGCAATCTGAAAATGCGCATTTGTGTGCCTGAGCAATGGTCAAAATTTATCATGTACAAAGGCTTTATCGCCATTAATGGCGCCAGTTTAACGGTGGGCGAGGTCGAGCCGGGGAGTTTTTGGTTGCATTTGATCCCAGAAACCTTAAAGCTGACGAACTTAGGGGATGCTAAAGTAGGCGACAAGCTGAATATTGAAATTGATCAGCAAACCTACACCATTATCAATACCGTTGAAAGCTACATGAAAAGGCAAACATTGCAACACCACTCATAATTTGCCTTTGCCAAAAATGGGCAGGTTAAAAAACCTGCTCATCATCGCTATCTACATGTAACTCTACTTTGTTGTGTAAATGATCCAAGTGCATATTTAGGTGGATCGGATTGCAACAAGCAGAGCAATCTTCATAATAATCCTGATCGCCGCTACTGGCATCCAAATTAACAAAAATATGATGCCCGCAGTGTGGGCAAGTAATGCGTTGTTGATACAGTTCTTTCATTGTTCCTCCCAGCTATTTGGCCGGATATCTACCTTTAAATTGTAGTCGAAAATGAAAGAAATATGGCAGTTATTTTAAGATCCGCTGCACTTGCTCAGAGGCTTGGTTAATGTACTTACCGGCGAACAAATTGGCTTGCACCAAAAGTGGATAAAGCTGATACAGCTCTAGCCTGGCATCAGCATGTTCATTGAGCGGATAGACTTCATTATAGCCTTGATAAAATGCTTGTGGTAATGGCGCAAACAAAGAAGCCATCGCAATATCTACCTCGCGATCGCCGTAATAACAGGCGGGTGAAAACAGCACTGGCTTGCCACTACTAAAGCCAATGTTACCGTGCCAGAAGTTGCCATGAACTAAAGAGGGTTTGGCATGGTGTGGTAAAAGTGGTTTGATCTGCTCGACAAAACGGTCGATGTTGGTTAACACGATGCCTTTTTCCGCAAGCAGCTGCAACTGCCAGCCGATGCGTTCCTCGGCAAAGAAGATTTCCCATTTTTTATGCCATTGATTGGGTTGTGGCAATTCATGAATGTAGTTGTCTTCCTCGAGGCCAAACATCTCTTGTTCATGACGTTGGTGCATTTTGGCCAAACTGGCTCCGCAGTTGGTCCAGTTTTCATTACGATGGTCAAGCTCAAGCCATTCTAGTACGATAAAGCAAAACTCAATACTTGCCCCAAGAGTGATAGTATCTGCAATGAGAAAGTCTGAATCACGGATGAGCTTAGTGCGATTAGCTGATTCACACTCAAAGCGTTCTAGCGCTTGAACAGGTGCAACCTTGACTAAAAACCGATGGTTGTTATCGGCTATCTTGTAAAGCTTTTTGGAACCGAAGCTCTTAATGGTTTGTTTTTCAGTGAATTCAAACGAAGTATGCAAGGATTCAGAAATTTGTTGGTTGACTTTATTCCACATAAGTTAATTCCAACTCATTCACATACTCTAAAATATGGTCGAAATTCTCAATATCACAACTACTTGAGCCGTTTTTACAAAAAAAATAAAATACTGGCCAACATAAAGCATAAAAGGAACCACATTGAATAAGAACATCATCACCAATTGCATCGCGCTGTTGCTGACCGCATTAGGTTATTTCCTCGATAATGCCATAGTGTTATCTATTGGCCTATTTGCAGTGTCAGGGGCAATGACGAACTGGCTTGCTGTGCACATGCTGTTTGAGCGTGTTCCTTTCCTCTATGGTTCAGGGATCATTACGTTAAAATTTGCCTCTTTTAAACAATCTATCCGCACGCTTATTCTCACTGAGTTCTTTAGCAAAGAGAAGCTTGAGCGCTTTTTAGACACCAAACAACCTAAGTTTGACTTAGCGCCTATAGCTAACCAGGTTGATTTAAACCCAGCCTTTGACCGATTGTTACAGGTGATTGAAGCCTCGCAGTTTGGCTCTATGCTGCAAATGTTTGGTGGCCGAGAAGCGGTGCAACCGTTACGCGAACCTTTTATCGCTAAAATGCGTGATGCATTAATTGAAATCGGGGAGCAACCGCAGTTCGAGCATGCCGTGAACGAGGCCATCAGTAACGGCCTACTTGGAGATGATATTCATACCACCATTGAAACGGCCGTTGATGAAAGGCTTGACGAATTAACTCCCGAGATGGTGAAAGAAATCGTGCAACAGATGATTAAAACCCACTTAGGTTGGTTAGTGGTCTGGGGTGGGGTGTTCGGAGGCTTGTTTGGATTAGTTGCCGCCGTGATCTAATACATAAAGGTGCAGGGGTAAACAGCCCCTGCAGCATCACTTTATTTCGAACCCGAAATCACCAAAGTACTGCTAGGTAACATAGCAATATCTTGAATACTGGTCTTAGTATTAGTAACACCTAAATATTCAGCTGATTGAGCAAAACCATAGCGAGCAGCAAACTTAGCAACTGGAATATCATTACAGTGCAGCTTTTCTTTAACTTCCCGTTTATTCAAGTGTGTTTCTCTTAGCGTGTTTAAGAGGTGTACTTTATTGTCTTTGACCACCGACATGCACACTTGGGTCGCTCTACTGTTATCCGCGGCAACAAAATCCGCAGCAGAAACAGAACCGACGAACGCAATAGAAGATACAAATAAGATGTTTAACAGTTTCATGATTAGCTCCTTGGCTATCTTTAAGACACATCTTAAGTATTAACAACTTCCAGAGATAAAGCTGTAAGATAAGCAATGCCAGGTGTAAAAGAGTATTACAATGTTTCGAAGGTAATGTAGGTTAATGATATAGCAGTAGTTTTTCACTTGATTTTGCAATGTTTAAGGAAAAAAAGTTTGCCTAAAAACGCGCGTTAACATGCTATTTTCAGTAATTGTTCGCCATTAACTAATTTTCTACGCAGAGGCAACTGGGTGTGTCAAAGTGTGTCAAACGTGACGCTTTTTTACCTATGTCTGTGTCTTCAGCAATTTTTCTGAGTTTCGTTATACTTACCCTGCATTCATCGTAATTACTTGTCACCAAAGTGGTTAAACACGTAAAGTAATGGCGAGTCAAACAAAGTCACGAAAAACAAATAGAGATGACAATAATGGTAAAATTCGCTCCTTCCATAGTCGTTGCCGCCGTGGCCGCAGCGCTTCTGGGTTGTCAAGACAATGGCCCAGCAAAAGAAAAAGTGTCCATAGAAAAAAATCCTTACCCTAGCACCTACACCCCAGTTCCTGCAAAATCAACCTTGATCCGCAATGCCACCGTGTTAACCGGCACCGGTGAAAAGCTAGAGCAGGGCGATGTGTATATGGTGGATGGCAAGATCCAACAAGTAGGTAAAGACTTAACGGTTGATGCTGATGTCACCATTGATGCCGAAGGTAAATGGGTAACTCCGGGGATTATTGATGTGCACTCTCACTTAGGTGCTTATCCAAGTCCAAGTGTTGAATCGCATAGCGATGGTAATGAGATGGTGAACCCAAATACATCGCAAGTATGGGTTGAGCACTCAGTATGGCCTCAAGACCCTGGATTCAATCGAGCGCGCGAAGGCGGGATCACCACACTGCAAATCTTACCCGGCTCTGCCAACCTGTTTGGTGGTCGTGGTGTAACGCTGAAAAACGTTCCTTCACCCACCATGCAAGGTATGAAATTTCCTGAAGCGCCTTATGGTTTGAAAATGGCGTGTGGTGAAAACCCCAAACGCGTTTACGGCTCAAAGGGTGTCGCGCCTTATACTCGAATGGGTAACATGGCCGGTTACCGTGAAGCGTGGGCAGAAGCAACCGAATACAAACGTGCTTGGGAACAGTATGAAGCCGAGTACGCAGCAGGTCTAAACCCAGATGCACCATCACGTGATATTAAGTTTGATACCTTGCGTGGCGTATTAGATGGTGAAATCCTCATTCATAACCACTGCTACAAAGCAGAAGAAATGGCAATGATGATTGACCTATCTAAAGAGTTTGGTTATCACGCCGGTACTTTCCACCATGGTATTGAAGCCTATAAAGTCGCCGATCTATTAGCCGAAAATGGCAACTGTGCGGCACTTTGGCCAGATTGGTGGGGCTTTAAAATGGAAGCCTACGACATGGTGCAAGAGAACGTTGCCATTGTCGATGCGGTGAAAAACTCTTGTGCAGTGGTGCACTCGGATTCCGACACCACGATTCAACGCCTAAATCACGAGGCTGCTAAAGTGATGTATACCGCCAATCAGTCTGGCTTTGATATCAACGAAGCTCACGCGATTAAGTGGATCACAGCAAACGCTGCGAAGTCACTGGGCGTAGACGATAAAACGGGCTCTTTAGAGCAGGGTAAACAGGCAGATGTTGTGATTTGGAATAGCAATCCTTTCAGTGTCTATTCACAGGCTGAGCAGGTATTTATTGATGGTGGTAAAGTGTACGACCGCGATGACGAAAAATACCAAGCTGTTAGCGATTTTATGTTAGGCCAAAAGTAAGGAGTTGATGAGATGAAAACCATGAAACTAACCATGATTGCCAGCGCTTTGTTGTCAAGCTCAGCAGCTCTTGCTCAGATCACTGCGATCACTAACGCTACCATTCACACCGCTTCAGATAAGGGCGTGCTTGAAGGCGCGACTGTGGTTATTGAAGATGGCAAGATAAAAGCCATTAACCCTGAAAACGTTTCTGCAGATACAACCATCGATGGCAGTGGCAAAGTTATCACTCCAGGGTTTATCGGCACGATGAACCAACTTGGCTTGGTGGAAGTAGGAGCGGTTGCCGCTTCTCGTGATGCCGGAGATGATGACGCGGGTGTTGATTTCGATACCAGCTCAGCGTTTAACCCACGTAGTAGCCTGATCGCCTATGCTCGCAAAGGTGGCATCACACAAAATCTAGTTACGCCTTGGGGCGGTAAAAGTGAATTTGCTGGTCTAGGTTTTGTCGCTGACCTATCAGGAGACTTTGGTAGTGTTACTGATAAGCACACTGCGTTGGTGGTTAAGTTAGGCGCCAAGAGCAAAGGTTCTAGAGCCAAAGCCCTTGATAACGTAGTAAATAAACTCACTGCGCATCAGCAAAAGCTAGACAAAGCCGAAGACAAAGAGAAAGACAGCAAACCTAGCAACGAAGAACAAGTACTAAGCGCGGTTCTAGCTGGTGAAATGCCTGTTGTTGTGTGGGTGTCTCGCGCTTCAGACATTCTAGAAGTGATTAAATTAAAGCAGCAATTTGGCCTTGATTTAATTATTGCCGGTGCTGACGATGCTGTGGTTGTTGCCGATGAATTGGCTGCGGCCGAAGTTCCTGTGATCATCAGTGCCGTGTCTAACCTACCTACAAGCTTTGACTCTTTGCATGCACATTTAGAGAATGCAGGAAAGTTAGAAGCCGCTGGGGTTAACGTCATCTTGTCAATTGGTGGTGATGCCAGTCACAACCTCTATCAACTGCGCTTTGATGCGGGTATTGCGGTTGCAAACGGCATGAGCTATGAAGGTGCAATCAAAGCCATTACAGCAACACCAGCAAAAGTATTTGGCATTGATGGTGGTGTAATTGCCGCCGGTAAGCGTGCTGATCTAGTGATGTGGAGTGCAGATCCGTTTGAGTACAGCACCAGCATTGATAAAATTTGGATTGAAGGTGAAGAAGTGACGACGGAATCACGTCATGACAAGCTCAGAGAGCGTTATACCACTGACTCTGATATGCCAAGAGCATACACTAAATAATAGTGACAAATGAAACAGCAAAAAGGCCTCTTTAGAGGCCTTTTTATTACCCAAAACGATGTTAAAAATCGCTTTTAATCAGTCTTAAAGTAACTGGTTAAGGTAACCCGCTACGGTTAAATGCATTTTGCCGGCTTGGGTAAGCCAGCGATTTTCGTTGCTTGTTTTGCCGGCCCTTTCGGAAACAACTTGTACAAGTAAATGCTGTTTCCTTTGTCTTCACCCAATGCCTTTGCCATAGCCTTTACCAACATGCGTATGGCTGGGCTGGTGTTGTATTCTAAGTAAAAGTTTCTAACAAACTCTATCACTTCCCAATGGGCTTCACTGAGTTCAATGTTTTCTTGCTCGGCAATAATAGGGGCTAACTCTCTAGACCATAAGGTATAGTCTAATAAGTAGCCTTGTTTGTCGGTTTCAATGGTTTCACCGTTTAGTTCTAGCATTGTAGTCATTACCAAGTTATTACGTTATTACAGTGGCAGCTCAACTCGACCCATTGGCTGTCGTCGATGAGTTCGAGTGTTGTTTGGCTATCCAGTCCGCGAGCTTGTGCGCATGTCTCTAACATCACGATTTTAGCAGGCTGTTGGCCGATGATTTGCTCAGTAAAACAACCGTCATCACACAATACAATAACGTCGTCTTTAGCGCAGTATTGTAACGCCTGAGCGGCGGCAGTAGAGCTGATAATATGAAGTGTACTCATAGTGTCACCACCATGTCTTGCTTGGCGATAAGAGAGCGAATAGCATCGCTTTCCAAGGCAATGACAGGAATACTTAAATTGCCACTGTCGAGGTTAAATCGAGCCAGAGCTTCGGCACAGACATAGACATTTTCAACGTCGTATATCTCAAGCGTTTTAAGCTGCTTGAAGCTGTCTTTTAAACCCAACATACTAGGGTTCAACTTAGCGTCTAATGCCAATACGGCGTGTTGGGTAAAAAGCCAGCTCACTTCTTGATCAATGGCGGCATAAATTAATGCCATGTCTAAGGCTTCTTTAATAGCAGCATGATCAAACGGACTTTTATTTGAAATAATTAATACATTACCACTCATTTAAATTGCACCCATTTATCCGCCGCAGCCGAGAGCATGGCGAACTCAGCCAGTCCAGCCACCTTAAAGGGGGCAGTGTCTTGGGTATCAAGGCCACGTTTTTCTGCGGCAGTAACACATAACAATAATGGAATTTCCAAGTCGGCAAAACGTGCCCAAATTGCCTGTGTCTGCAGCTCGTCAGCCGCTTGAGCAATTTTATTACTGGCATGGTAAACGCCATCTTGATAAAGAAAGATACAACTGATCTGATGGTTTGCAGATAGCGCGGCTTCAACGTAGCGTTCTAATAAGGTTAACTTAGATTGCGCTGTGACGCCAAAGTGAACCGATAAAGCGATTTGACTCAAACTATACTCATAAAAAAAGCCCCAATGTGGGGCTTATTTTATCAGAATTTATTACTTAGTCATCCGACGCGCCCAAAAGAGCAAGGATACTGGTGAATAAATTATAAATGCTAAGGTACAAACTTACCGTAGCCATTACATAGTTGGTTTCACCGCCATTGATGATACGGCTAGTGTCATACAAAATGAAACCAGACATAATAAGTACTACTGCAGCATTAATCGCCATAAATGCGATGCTGCTGCCAATGAACAAGTTCACTAAGCTAGAGATAATCACTACGATTAGGCCAACCGTTAAAAAGCCACCCATAAATGAGAAGTCTTTTTTGGTGGTTAGGGCATACGCTGATAAGCCAAAGAAAATCAGCGCAGTCGTGCCTAAAGCCTGGGCAATAAGCATGGCGCCATTTGGCATTGCCGCGTAGTAGTTCAGCATTGGGCCTAAGCCAAAACCTAATAGACCGGTAAACAGAAATACCAAGCCAATAGCAGAAGATGAGTTTGCTTTCTTACCGATAACAAACAATAAACCGAAAGCAACCAATGAACAGACGATACCAGTGAAAGGTGGTAGGGTCATTGTCATTGAAATTGCCGCTGTAACTGCACTAAACGCCAATGTCATGGCAAGAAGGAAATAAGTGTTTTTCAACACTTTATTCGTTTCTACCGTCGACATCATTGGTTTTGCAGTATTGTATGAATGATTGAATGCCATGATTCAAGCTCCTTAGTCGAACATACTGTTCCCAAAAATAACTAGAACTAGAGTATCAATAGTTATATGTTGGGGCAATGATTTGTGGATCAATATTCTCTTAGCTATTTAATTTGAATAGTAAAAATCTAATTACTCTGACCTGTTTGCGCGACAAAGGTTCGAGTAATTTAAGCAAACAGTGACAACCTTGGCTAGATTCTGTGCCGATCAGTCGTTTTTTATGCAAACGATCAAAAATTTGCAAAAAAAGCTTCACAACTGAAATTGGATTCTCTATTATTCGCCCCGCTGCGGAGAGATGGCTGAGTGGTTGAAAGCACCGGTCTTGAAAACCGGCATACGTTAATAGCGTATCTAGGGTTCAAATCCCTATCTCTCCGCCACCTAATTTTTAAATCATGCAGACATGCGTGGTTTCAGGTTTTGGAGAGATGGCTGAGTGGTTGAAAGCACCGGTCTTGAAAACCGGCATACGTTAATAGCGTATCTAGGGTTCAAATCCCTATCTCTCCGCCATATTAAAGGCCCTCGTATTCGAGGGCCTTTTTTGTTTGTGGCGCAAAAGGTATTGGTTACTTGCTACGGCGATTTTAGCTAAGTGCGAAACTAACGTTAGCGACTTACCGTAGTGCTGAGGTATAAGACCAAAGTCGGCTACAGAGATAAGCCAAGATAGACAATACTCATTTTTACAAACGGTAACCGTTTACCGTGTGAGTTAACGTTGGAGTATTGGCAATGAAAAGTGTTGGTAAAGGGGTCGGGTTTTCACTCTTAGCCCCATTAATCGTCGGTGGCGTGCTTGGGGTATACTACAGCATTAGCCTAAACAGCAGTGAAGTGTTTTTTAACTTATTGCTCAGTGCCATTTCGAATGCTTATATTGTGGGCTTAGCGATGGCTTTGTTTGTGGTTCCGGGCTACATCTTCATGTTTAAGCGTGGCAAGGTACAGTACGGTGGCATTCTCACCTTAGGTCTGCTCGGTGGTGCGATTTTCAGTTATGTTTTTGCCGCGCAATCAGGCATGGGTTTTATTGTTAATGCCGTGATGTCCATGATTGCAGCAGGGCTATTCCTGTTTGGTTTACGCCGAGGTAATACTCAAGTTGCCTGAATATTGAGCGTACACTCATAGTTTTACAGATAATTAATACTTTTTCAGCCGAAAAGGTTTTAATTGCCGCGCTGAAAGAGTACCTTTAGCTTTTGTAGTTCAATTGTTGAATTTGATAGTAATGCAAAAGCAAGATTTTTATCATTCACTGGTTAAGCAAGCTCAAGGTCTTATCAGTGGTGAACATAACATGATTGCCAATATGGCAAACCTGAGCGCTTTGTTATTCACTTCATTAGAAGACATCAACTGGGCGGGGTTTTACCTAACAGACAGCGATGACGAGCTGGTACTTGGCCCATTTCAAGGCAACCCGGCGTGCATTCGCATCCCGTTTGGTAAGGGCGTTTGTGGCACCGCAGCCGCGCAGGCCAGTACCCAACTTGTTGCTGATGTGCATGCTTTCGCAGGCCACATAGCATGTGATGCGGCGTCAAATTCAGAAATTGTCATTCCTGTATTTAAAGACGATAAAGTCATTGCTGTGCTAGACATTGATAGCCCTAGTCTGGCAAGATTTGATGAACAAGATAAAGCAGGGTTAGAAGCCTTTGTGCGCGCGTTTGAGGAAACGCTGTAATGAAGGATATGCTGCAAGTTCAAGACTATTTATTTTCCTACGCTGATGTTGGCGATTGGGAAGGCGAAGAAGAGGTCGTTGCCGAACGCCTCAATGAACTCATCCACCACGCTTGGAATATACTTCCTGAAGATTTGGACTGTGAGACCATTGATAGGTTAATAGAAGGCATATGGCAGCATCTTCGCGGTGATTTAGCACTTTTAGAAGCAGATATAGAAGAGCTAACTGACTGGGTAACACACTATATAAACTCGTCGCTCGATGAGCAGATGTAATTAATAGGTTCAAAAATGGAAACCACAAACAAGCTAAAAGACATAAATGAAGTCCTGGACTTCTTATTTACCGAGTTCCCTAACTGCTTTAAGCAGAAGGATGGCATTAAGCCTCTTAAAGTCGGTATCTTCAAAGACATTGCCGAGCGCATCGAAGGCTCTGAAAAAGTCAGTAAGACTCAGGTGCGCCAAGCGCTTCGTAAGTACACCTCTAACTGGCGTTATTTAGAAGCCGTGACTAAAAACGAGTTCCGTGTTGACCTTGATGGCAATCAAGCAGAAAAGGTTGAACAAGAACACGTTGAGCATGCTGAAAAAGCCCTTGCTGAAAGCCGTGCGAAAATGGCAAAACGTAAGAAGCCGCAACGTAACCCACGTGATGGCGACACAAAATCTTACAAAAAGAAACCGCATGGCAGAGATCGCCAAGAGCAGAAGCGCCCTAAAATGAACAATAAGCCTGCTGAAGCAAAACCAAAGCGCAGCGGCAAAGTTGAACCTTTACCAGCCGAGCAGGTCAAGGTAAATAACAAAGTAAAAGTTAAGTTAGGCCAAGCGCTTGTTAATGCCACCATCACTGAAGTGAAAAACGATGAAGTGCATGTTGAGCTAGTGACAGGAATGCAGGTAAAAACCAAAGCAGACAGCCTATTTATCCAGTAAGGAGTTGTATATGAGTAAAAAGTTGCCACTCATTTCCGCCGTAGCCGCTTTTGTATCGAGCATTGCCTTTGCCTCGACGAGCACTGTAACGATTGAGGACTTGCCTGTTCTCAAGCCCGAAGTGCAGCACACTACGGCAAGCAAACGGGTGACAAACTTATTTACTCGACAACACTACAAGCGCTTCAGCTTGAACGACAGTTTATCTGAAAAGGTATTTGATCGTTACGTTGAAGCGATTGACTTCAATAAAGCGTTGTTATTACAAAAAGATATTGCTCAGTTTGAGCAATATCGTAAGCAGTTCGACGACGCTTTGATCTCTGGCAAACTGGGTTTTGCTTATGAGCTGTTCAATTTAAGCATGAAGCGGCGCTTTGAGCGCTATGATTTCGCCGTAGCTCTGCTAGACCAAGAAATGAATTTTGAGCAACCTGATGAGTTTGTGTTTGATCGAGAAGACGCCAGTTATGCAACAACGGTGGCTGAGCTTGATGAATATTGGCGACAACGGGTTAAGTCTGATGCTTTACGCTTAAAGCTTACCGGTAAAGAATGGCCAGAAATCAAAGAAATTCTGACTAAGCGTTATAAAAATGCCCAGAAGCGATTGGTGCAAACCAACAGTGAAGATGCATTTCAAGTTATTATGAATGCCTTCGCTCGCAGTATCGAGGCGCATACTTCTTACTTATCGCCGCGTCGTGCCGAACAATTCAAAATGGACATGGATCTAGAGTTAGAAGGCATAGGTGCGGTATTAAGCTATGACGAAGATTACACTGTGATCCGTAGTTTAGTGCCTGGTGGTCCTGCTGATAAAACAGAAAAACTGAAGCCGGAAGATAAAATCATTGGCGTTGCTCAAGACGACGAAGAGTTTGTAGATGTTATCGGTTGGCGTTTAGATGACGTGGTCGATTTAATCAAAGGCCCCAAAGGCACCACAGTTAGGCTGCAGTATTTATCTGGTACTGATACCCACGGTACGCCCAAGGTGGTTGAAATCGTCCGTGATAAAGTCAAGCTTGAAGACCGTGCCGTGAAATCTGAGGTCTTTGAAGCCGATTATTCTGACCTACAAAGTAAAATTGGGGTGGTTGAAATCCCAAGTTTTTACAACAATCTGTCACAAGACGTAAAGACTGAGATTGCCAAGCTTAAAGAAGCCAAAGTTGATGGCATTATTATCGACCTGCGGCAAAATGGCGGTGGCTCTTTGTATGAAGCCACGCAATTATCAGGCTTGTTTATTGATCAAGGCCCCGTGGTACAAATTCATACCGCCTATAATCGCGTCGAAAGTCAAAAAGACCGTGACGGTATCACTTTCTACGATGGCCCATTAACGGTATTGGTCGACCGCTATAGCGCTTCGGCCTCTGAGATTTTTGCTGCGGCCATGCAAGATTATGGTCGTGCCGTTGTCATCGGTGAACAAACCTTTGGTAAAGGCACCGTGCAACAGCATCGCGGCCTAGGCAAAAATTATGATATTTTTGACAACCCATTGGGCAGCGTTACCTATACCATAGCTAAGTTCTACCGCATTGACGGTGGTAGTACACAGCACAAAGGTGTTATCCCAGACGTATTGTTGCCATCGGCTATCGAACCTGAAGAGTGGGGCGAAAGCCAAGAAGACAATGCCCTGCCATGGGACAGCATTGTCAGAGCTAAGTATTCCAGTTTGGACAACTTATCGCCGGTGGTGAAGTATCTTAATGACAGACACAATAAACGGGTTAAAAACGAACCTGAGTTTGCCTATATTTATCAAGATATTGAACAGTACAAAGAACGTAAAGACGATAAGACCATCTCCTTAGTCGAGGCGGAGCGCATTAAAGAACGTGAAGAAAGAGATGCACTGATGTTGAAACGGGCAAACGAGCGCTTAAAGCGACTGGGCTTAGAGCCAGTTGAAGATCTCGATGATGCCCCAGACATTGTTTCTGAGCTGGACCCCTATCTAGAAGAGGCGGCGTTAATTACGCAAGACCTTATCTCCTATGGTCGTTTAGCAAAAAACGACTCATAAAGATAAAAGGCGCAATTAAGCGCCTTTTTTCATTACTTTTACTTTACAATTTTTGCTATCATCTGGCAGATCCAATTATCGATACCAAATTGAGCCAATGCCGCTTTACATGATGCGGTAACAGTTACCGATAGAGTAACAGTGCGCGGTATCGTTAAGAATAATTATAAGCATGTGTCGTCGTGCGTGGGAGTAATCCGTTTGAAACAACAAAAACAACCGTCATTTATCGATGCCTTAATTCCAATTTCGTTGTTGGTGGCATTACTTGGGGCCGCTGTTTACTTATATGGTGACAGTTCTTCATCTGGCCCAAATCAAATTGCATTATTATTTGCAACCTTCACTGCAGCCTTAATCGGCTTGAAAAATGGCTATACCTGGAAAACCCTTGAAGAAGCAATGATCAAAGGGATCACCATTTCACTCGGTGCCATTATTATTCTTCTTATGGTCGGGGCCTTGATTGGTACTTGGCTGTTATCGGGGACTGTACCAACACTCATTTATTATGGCTTACAGATTATCAACCCCAGCTGGTTTTACGCGGCGAGCTGCTTAATATGTGGCATTGTGGCTATGAGCATTGGTAGCTCTTGGACTACTGCAGCCACCATTGGTGTTGCCTTGCTGGGAGTTGCCACTGGTTTGGGTTTAGATCAAGTTGTTACGGCAGGGGCGGTTATTTCTGGCGCTTACTTTGGCGACAAACTAAGCCCCTTATCTGAAACCACTAATTTGGCTCCAGCGGTCGCTGGCAGCGATTTATTTGAGCACATTCAGCACATGCTTTGGACCACGGTACCAAGCTTTATTATTGCGCTGATTATCTTTATTTTTATGGGCTTTAACGCTGAGGTATCCAGTGAAGCGGGGCGCATAGAAGAAATCGTTTCTATCCTTGAGGCCAATTTTAATATCAACATCATGATGTTGGTGCCGCTTATTGTGTTATTGGCGTTAGCGATTAAAAAAATGCCTGCTTTTCCAGCCATTTCAATTGGTGCCGTAATGGGGGCTGTGTGGGCGGTGCTGTTCCAAGGGGAGCTCATTGCAAGCCAAATTGATGGCAGTCAAGGTGAGCTTATCGGCCAAGTAAAATTGGTGTGGGCAACGTTTTTTGACGGCTTTAGCTTGCAAACCGGTGATAGCAACATGGACGACTTACTGAGCGGTGGCGGAATGTCATCGATGCTAACCACCACTTGGTTGGTGATGACGGCATTAATGTTTGGTGCCATTATGGAAAAAACCGGCTTATTGGATGTGTTTGTGCGCAGCATACTTAAAATCGCGAAAAGCACAGGCTCCCTTATCGCTTCTACTATCGCTACGTGTATCGGTACCAACTTAGTGGCGGCCGATCAGTATATTGCCATTGTGGTGCCGGGGCGTATGTTTAAAGAAGAATATAAAAAGCGCGGCCTGAAAAGCGTCAACCTGTCACGCACACTCGAAGATGGTGGTACCATCACCAGTCCGCTGATCCCGTGGAATACTTGTGGTGCCTATATGCAAAGCGTCCTGCTAATTAACCCATTTGATTACGCTATGTATGCCTTTTTCAATCTGATCAATCCGTTTTTAGCGGTCATTTATGCATACCTTGGAGTGAAAATTTTAAAAATTGACCCACCGCATATGACAGCTGAAAAACAGAACTAAATATACCCTGTTGCGTATCCTATAATGTGAGATAGGATAGGCGATAATGAAGTCTCTCAATCGCCCCATTTTGTTGGGGCGTTTTTGTAAGGAATAATTATGACCGATAAACCACAGGCCAAGCGCTTGGCCGACTATCAAGCTCCTAGTCATGCGGTATCTGATTTAGCGCTTACCTTTGAGCTCAGTCCGAGAAACACCTTGGTAACGGCAGTCAGTAATATGACGGCTCAGCAAGGCGCAACGGAGTTGACCCTAGATGGCGTAGATTTAGAGCTGGTAAGCTGCGAAGTAAACGGCCAAGCTTGGCCGCATACACAATTGGCTGAACAAAGTCTTACTTTGACCGAGTTACCTGCTGCATTCGAGCTCAAAATTGTCACTCGCTTATCGCCGCAAACTAACACCTCGTTGGAAGGCCTGTACTTATCCGATGGTGCGTATTGCACCCAGTGCGAAGCCGAAGGCTTTCGTAAAATCACCTATTTCCTTGACCGCCCCGATGTCTTAACCACTTACACGGTTGAGATTATTGCCGAAAGCAAATTTAAACATTTATTGTCCAATGGTAATAAAGTTGCTGAAGGCTATCTAGAAGATGGTCGCCACTTCAGTAAATGGCACGATCCCCATAAAAAGCCCAGCTATTTATTTGCTCTTGTTGCTGGTGACTTTGATGTGCTTGAAGACAGCTATGTTACTAAGTCGGGTCGTACTGTGGCGCTGGCCTTGTACGTTGACAAAGGTAATTTAAACAAGGCCCCGCATGCCATGACCTCTTTGAAAAAGGCCATGGCTTGGGATGAAGAGCGCTTTAATCTGGAATACGACTTAGACATTTACATGATAGTGGCTGTTGACTTTTTCAACATGGGGGCCATGGAGAATAAAGGCCTTAATGTGTTTAACAGTGCTTGCGTGTTAGCCAGTCAAGAAACCGCCACAGATAGGGACTTTCACACTATTGAATCAATTGTGGGACATGAGTATTTTCACAACTGGACTGGTAACCGAGTAACGTGTCGTGATTGGTTCCAATTGAGCCTCAAAGAAGGGTTAACGGTATTTCGCGATCAAGAATTTAGTAGCGATCTGGGCTCCCGAGGACTCAATCGCATTGATGCAGTGATGGCGATGCGCAATCATCAATTTGCAGAAGACGCCGGGCCAATGGCGCATCCAATTCGACCGCAACAAGTGATCGAAATGAACAACTTCTACACTGTCACCGTGTATAACAAAGGGGCAGAAGTCATCCGTATGATGCACACCTTGTTAGGTGAAGAGAAGTTCCAACAGGGCATGCAATTGTATTTTCAGCGCCATGATGGCCAAGCGGTCACCTGTGATGACTTTGTTAATGCCATGATGGATGCCTCAGGTACTGACTTAACTCAGTTTAAGCTTTGGTACGAGCAGTTTGGTACACCAACATTGACGGTTGAAACCCAGCACTGTCAACAAACCCAGCGCTATACCTTAACCGTCACTCAGCAACATGCGGCAAATGATCCAGTGAGCGCTCCACTGCATATCCCATTCAAGTTAGAACTACTTGACCCTGCTGGCAATAGCATTGCCCTGAAAACCAACGGCAGCGAAATAGAACACGCTTTAGACATCACCGAAATGACGCAGTCATTTGTGTTTGAAAACGTTGCAGAGAAGCCTATTCCAGTATTACTAGAAGATTTCTCGGCGCCAGTTAAGTTGAATTATGAGTATCAGTTTGCAGAGCTTATTCATATTCTAAAATACGCGCGCAGTGATTACGCTCGTTGGGAGGCGGTGCAACAGGCTTATATCTTGGCGGCAAAACATGCGGTTGCCAAAGGCGAAGCTAAGCTGGAGCAGGGCGTATTGGATGCCTTATTGGCACTAGTTGAGTCGCGCTCGGGAGATTTAGCGCTATTAGCTGAGTTGCTGGCATTGCCGACCTTTGACACCTTAGCCGCGCATTTTGACGTTGTTCCTGTTGATGAGCTCAATGATATTATTGCTCAATTTGAGCTACAAATCGCCACTCACTTACAGTCGAGTTTAGAGCAAGCTTACCAAGCGTTAGAACAAAGTGGCAGTCTCAGTGCCGCTGACATTGCAGTACGGGCATTTAAAAACAATGCCTTGTTTTACTTGGCTAAAACCGATGCCAATATGGTCAATGCCGCCATTGAACAGCAATTTGCCAGCAGCAATATGACCACTAAGTTAGCGGCGTTAAAAGCCGTTGTTGCGGCGAAACACGATGCCATGCCCAGCTTGTTTGAGCAATTTGATAGTCAATGGCGTCATGATAGCTTGGTAATGGATAAGTGGTTTGCCCTTCGAGCCAGCTTTGATGACGAAGCGGTGATCACTGACATTCAATCACTGTATAGCCACCCGTGTTTTGATAAAGGCAACCCGAACCGAGTACGCGCGTTAGTGGCCAGCTTCGCTCGCGCGAATCCGAGGCAGTTCCATCGCGCTGACGGTAAGGGCTATCAATTACTGGGCGATTTACTGATAGAGCTTAATGAGATTAATCCGCAAAACGCTTCGCGCATGATCACGCCATTTATGGCATGGCAACGTTATGACTTAACTCGACAGCAACTTATGCGTGCCCAGCTGCAGCGTTTAGCCGACTTGCCTAATCTCAGCGACGACTTGTATGAAAAAGTAGTAAAAGCACTGGAGCGATGATGTTAGATGAAAGAGTACTTTTTTTACATGGATCTCAGCTATAAGCAGTGTCTTGGCTACTACTATGGCCATTACACTTCTGTGCAAGTACTTGAAGATGGCGGGAAAACAATTCGTTTTCCCGCTGAACACCTACGCCGGTTTATTTCTTCAATTGGCATAAGGGGACGCTTTCGCCTTATTTTGGATGATAATAATAAGTTTTTGTCGTTAGAAAAGGTAATTTAAACGTACCTAACTGCAAAACATATTTTATTTTTGTTAAATGGGTTTGTTATAAGCTTAAATTACGTGTTATAAATTATCTGGTAGGACGTCTTACCAAGAGTAAAATGCGCCCCTAGAAGCGAAAATGCGTTGATTTAGTAGAGCAGTATTTGTATTTTCGTTATTTCGCTTCTAATGTTTAGACAACAAAAAACAATAACTTCAGAGTCAGTTGGCTCTAGAAATGACCCGCCAAAAGGGGGAGATATAATGATAAAAAGATCGCTCTTTGTGAAAAACAAAATCATGCTCGGTCTTAGTGCGGCAGCAATGGGAATGGCCGCGTCATCGGTACATGCTGCCAGCTTTGATGTTGGTGAATTTGAAGTGACATTCGATTCGACGTTTTCTTACGGACAAAGCATCCGTGTAGAAGACCGCAACTTTGATTACATTGGTAAAAGTAATCATCCACGATTCGATTGGACAGGATACAAAGCCAGTACTGGCAATACCATTTATTCTTCAGCGCAAATTTGGTCACAACCAGGTGCTTATTCAAACAATGGTGATGCTGGTAACCTTAACTTCGATTCTGGTGATACTTTCTCGCAACTGCTCAAAGGCACGCATGATCTTGGCATTAGCAAAGATAACTTCGGTCTCTTTACCCGTTTCATGTACTTTTATGACTTTGCCATGGAAGACGGTGACTTTGCGTACAAAAACCCTGTTTCAGGCCGCCAAGTAGACCCTTGTGAAGACGACAACACCAGTGAACAAGTATGTTCTGACCTGCGTTTACTCGATGCCTTTGTATGGGCGGATTTTGATCTGAACAATGGCATGAACCCATTGTCGATTCGCCTTGGTCAACAAGTAGTGAACTGGGGTGAAAGTACACTTATCTCGCACGGCATCAACGTCAACCCAGTTGATATTGATCGTCTTAAAGCGCCGGGCTCTGAAGTGAAAGAAGCGTTTATTCCGGTTGGCATGTTATGGGCATCCATGGTGTTGACTGATAACATTACCCTGGAAGGCTTCTATCAATATGACTGGCATGAAACCCGCCTACCTGCGTCAGGTAGCTATTTCTCGACCAATGACTTTGCGTCTGAAAGCGGCTACATGCAGAACATTCAGTTGGGCTTTACCTCTAACCCAGACATCGACCTATACCACCTGACTGACGCATTAAACAGTTTATATACTGATGCGGCGGCGATGTTAGTTGCCCAAGGTGTAGAACCTACGCAACAAGCGGTGGCCAGCGCCGCGGCGTCTATGTACTTGTCTTATCCAACTAAAGTGGCACTAAAAGGCAAGGGCAACAATGGTAAAACAGAGCCTGATGACGGCGGTCAATATGGTTTACGTTTAGGTATTTACTCTCCAGAGCTAAACGACACTGAATTCGGCCTGTATTATATTAATTATCATAGCCGTCGCCCTTATATTTCTGGTAAGGCGTCTAACTTTACTGACCAAGCAATCATGTCAGACCTGGCTTACATTGCTGGTAACCAAATCACAGAAGACAACATCACCAATCTACAAGCGTTCACGCAAGGCCAGATTGTCTACCCTGAAGACATTAAACTTTATGGTTTAAGCTTCAACACCGCAATCGGTGAAACGGCGTTGTCGGGTGAAGTGTCATTCCGTCAAGATGAGCCGCTGCAAATTGATGACGTTGAATTACTTTATGCCGGTATGGTTGAGCAACTTGCTCTTGCAGGTCGCCGCGATGACTTCGCTGGCTTATCTCAACTAAGCCAAGGCGATGACGTAGCTTACGTCGACCCAGGTGAAGTCGCGCAGGGTTTCATTTTGCGTGATACCATTCAAGCACAAATGACAGCAACACACCTATTTGGCCCATCTTTGGGCGCCGATAGCTGGGCTGTGGTTGGTGAAGTGGGTGCGGTTACCATTAAAGACATGCCAGAATACGACGAACTGCGCTTAAACGTTGCCGGTACTGGTCGTAGTGGCGTGATTGAGGGACTGTCGGGTCGTGATTACGGCTTATTGCACCAAGCTGTTTCAAATGGCCCTGAAGTGAACCCGTTCCCGACGGCGTCTGCATGGGGTTACCGTTTAATTGCTAAAGGTCAGTACAACAATCTATTTAGCGGCGTAAACTTCTCACCAAAAGTGGTGTTCTCTCACGATGTTAATGGTATTACACCAGATCCAATGTTCTTATTCATTGAAGATCGCAAGTCACTGGGGCTGAACCTTAACTTTAACTACCTCAATAAGTGGTCGTTTGACTTTGGTTACAACACCTTCTGGGGTGGTGGTAAAACCAATACATTTGCCGACCGTGACTTCGTTTCATTTAATATCAAGTATTCAATTTAAGGGCTTTCGATATGTTTAGAAAACCTAGTGTTATTGCAGCAACAATAATAACAATGATGTCAGCCTCTAGTGCGATGGCCAAAATGACTGCCGAAGAAGTCGCTCGCCTTGGCAAAGACTTAACACCCATTGGTGCCGAGAAGGCAGGCAATGAGGATGGCAGTATTCCGGCGTGGACCGGTGGTATTACTAAGCCGCCTGCAGGCTATGAGCCGGGAATGCACCATCCAGACCCTTATGCAGATGACAAAGTGCTATTCACCATCGATAAATCAAACCTGGATCAGTACAAAGAGTTTTTAAGCCCAGGCCAAATTGCCATGTTCGAAACGTATCCTGATACGTTCAAAATGAACATTTACCCAACTCGCCGCAGTGCTGCGTATCCTGAGTTCGTGTATGAAGCGACAAAAAAATACGCCACAACAGCAGAGTTAATTGAAGGTGGTAACGGGATTAAAAATACGGCCATCGGTATTCCGTTTCCAGTGCCAGAAAATGGTCTAGAAGCGATTTGGAACCACTTGCTGCGTTTCCGTGGTCTTTCAATTGCCCGCTACGGCGGTCAAGCGATGCCAACTGAGTCGGGTGCTTATAACGTCATTGGTTTTGATGAAAAGTTATTGGTTAAGTACTCGGCCAAAGACGCCACACCAGAGGCACTGCAAGAATCAAATATTCTGTTCAAGTTCAAGCAGAAGGTCACTGAGCCTGCTCGTCTAGCGGGTACTGCGTTACTGGTTCATGAAACCATGGACCAAATTCTAACGCCACGCCAAGCATGGACTTACAATACTGGCCAACGTCGCGTAAGGCGTGCACCAAACGTCGCGTATGATGCACCAGGAACCGCGTCAGACAGCTTACGTACAACCGATGACTTCGATATGTTCAATGGCTCACCTAACCGTTACGACTGGAAGCTAGTGGGCAAAAAAGAGATGTACATCCCTTACAACAGCTACAAGTTGCACAGTGATGAAATCAGTTATGACGACATTCTTCATGCCGGTCACATCAACCCTGATCTAGTGCGTTATGAAAAGCACCGTGTTTGGGTAGTGGAAGCGAACCTGAAAGAGGGCACACGTCACATCTATAAGAAACGTGTATTCTACATTGATGAGGACAGCTGGCAGATCCACGTTGCTGATATCTATGATAACCGCGACCAAATGTACCGTGTCGCCATGGCTCATGGTCTTAACTACTACGAAGTGCCAACGCACTGGAGTACGTTAGACGTGTATTACGATCTTAACTCGCGTCGTTACCTAGCCATTGGTTTAGATAACGAAGAAGACATGTACGACTTTAGCCAGTCGTTTAACGACAACGAATTTACCCAAGGCGCATTGCGTCGTGAGGGACGTCGTTAATAGACTATCTTAGGCTGGAGCCATCCTAGGCTCCAGCCCATTTCTCCATTCCTCTCAGAACTCGAGTGTTTTCTCATGATGAAGAAGTTAGTAGCAGCCTCGATGATTTGCATGGCACCGGTTGCGATGGCGGACGCCGATAACGCAAATGCGCCGCAACCAGCATTGATGGTGGCAAACCCACAGCAAACATTATTTACTGATATTACCGATAATGGCGATGCCATTGTGGCAGTAGGTAAACATGGCACTATTATTTATCGACCTAAACAACAAGCCCAATGGCAACAAGCTGAGGTACCAGTGCAATCCTTGTTGACCGCGGTAACATTTAAAAGCCCTGAGCTTGGCTGGGCGTGTGGCCATGATGCCAGTATTATAAAAACAACCGACGGTGGTAAAAGCTGGCAATTACAACAATATTTACCACAGTTAGAGCGCCCCTGCTTAGATATAGAGTTTATTGACAAGCAGCGGGGTTACGCCATTGGTGCCTATGGCATGTTCTATGAAACGAAGGACGGCGGGCAAACATGGCAAAAACGCTTTATCAATGAATTTGTCCACCCCGATGACGTTGACTATCTTAATGATTTAAAAGAGCAAGACCCAGAAGCCTATGAAATAGAAACCGCCTATATCTTGCCGCACTTTAACCGTATTTTGTTCGCCGCAGAGAACACCTATTTGGTTGGTGAAATGGGATTAGTGGCTGTCAGTAAGGACCAAGGCCAGTCATGGCAACGACTACCACAGTTTTATCGTGGCTCATTCTTTGCTGTTGCCAAAAGCAATGCCGACGAACTCTTGGTCGCAGGGCTAAGAGGCAATATTTATGTTCAGCAAGATGGTGAGATGCAGCACTTAGAGACATCGTACTCGGCAACGGTAAACAGCATTCTCAATGCTCCAGAGCGTACTTTCCTATTTGCCAATAGTGGCGTTATTTACCGCCTAGAAAATGGCCAACTAAGTGCCACTCAAATGAAAAATGGGCAGTCCATCATGGCTGGGGTATTACACGATGAGCAGTTAATACTGGCCACTGAGCAGGGGATTGCGGAAGTAGAGGTTAAGCCATAATGCAAGCGTTTTTAAATCAACTCGTTTATGCCATTTTTCGGCATCGTATTACCGTAGTGACCTTCTTTGCGTTGGCCACTGTGTTTTTAGGCTTTAAAGCCACTCAAATTCAGCTCGACGCTTCGTTCAACAAAAACATTCCGCTTAATCACGAATACATGAAAGTGTATACCAAGCACGAAGAGCAGTTTGGTGGCGCCAACAGCATTTTAATTTCAGTATGTGACCGCGATGGCGATATTTTTAATGAAGCCTTCTTCACTCAGTTAAAAGCGGTACACGATCAACTTTATTTTATTCCAGGGGTTAACCGCCCATTGGTTAATTCAATCTTTGCCCCCAGCGCGCGTTTTGTCGAAGTGGTTGAAGATGGTTTTGCCGGCGGGCCAATTATACCGGCAAACTTTGAGCCAACCGAGCAAGGGCTTGCTGTTGTAAAACAAAACATTGAAAAAGCAAAAATCGTTGGCCGTATGGTGGCCAGTGACTATTCCTGCGCCATGGTCAGTGCCCAGTTAATGGAGACCGATCCGCAAACCCAAGAAAAACTGGATACCTTGGCGTTTGCAGAAAAACTAGAAAGCCAAATTCGCGAACCATTAAGCACAGACAAAGTCAGCATTCATATTATTGGTTTTGCCAAAATGGCAGGTGATATTGCCGATGGCGCCAAAGGTGTGGTGCTATTTTTTGCCCTAGCCATCGCCTTCACGTTCGTCATGGTGTGGATGTTCTGTAAAAGCTTTAAGCTAACTCTGTTGCCTATTGCTTGTTCCTTTATTGCTGTTATTTGGCAGATGGGTTTGCTTAGCACCCTAGGCTTTGGTGTTGACCCGATGTCGATTTTGGTGCCTTTCTTAGTCTTTGCCATTGGTGTTAGCCATGGCGTTCAGATGATTAATGCCATTGGCAAAAAGGTGGCTGAAGGCGTGAGCTGTAAGGTGGCCGCTGAAGCCAGCTTTAAGGCGTTATTAATCCCTGGCGGCATCGCGCTACTGTCCGACACTGTGGGTTTTTTAACCTTACTTGCCATTGATATTGGCATCATTCGTGAGCTGGCCATTACGGCAAGTTTAGGGGTGGCGGTGATCATTTTCACCAACCTAGTGCTACTCCCTGTTTTAGCTTCCTTCTTTGACTCCGCAAAAATGCGACGCATAGGGGATGGTAAAAACACCAGTCACAGCGTGTTTGAAAGCGTGCGTGAGGCATTAGTTAAAACCACCGATAAAAAAGTCGCTCGGGTTATTCTGCTGGTCAGCGTGGTGTTATTTGCGCTTGGCTACTGGCAAGCCGATAAGATGCGCATTGGTGACCTTCATGCCGGAGCGCCGGCTCTGCATCAAGATGCCCGATACAATCAAGATACTTTTTTGATTTCAGACCGCTATTCCATCTCCTCAGACATTCTCAAAGTGATTGTTGAGGCATTCCCAGCCGCCTGTACTGATCACGATACCATGGATAGGATCAGCCGCTTCCAATGGCGAGTAGAGAATTTACCTAGTGTGCAGTCAGCCGTGTCGTTAAGCTCGGTGGCACAGTCGGTGAATGCAGGATATAACGAAGGCAACTTAAAATGGCAAACG
Source organism: Pseudoalteromonas sp. UG3-2 (assembly GCF_037120705.1). NCBI lineage: Bacteria > Pseudomonadati > Pseudomonadota > Gammaproteobacteria > Alteromonadales > Pseudoalteromonadaceae > Pseudoalteromonas > Pseudoalteromonas sp. UG3-2. The sequence continues at coordinate 512,345 of NZ_JAWLJU010000002.1, forward strand.
CTACCAAGAAACAGCGCTTCTTTAGTGCAGGCAACTTCGCGGGTAGAAACCAGCACTGGGCTGTTAAATGGCGACTGTTCCGTGATGCCCATCGTGATCTTTATGGAAGACCATAAAGCGGAATCCATTGATTTGGTGGTGTCGAAAATCAAAACCTTTGCTGAGGAAGAAGGCACCGATAAAGTGGCATTTCGTCTTGCCTCTGGCCCCATTGGTGTGATGGCTGCAACAAATGAGTCGGTGTCGGCAGCACAAGTTCCGATGATGATCTATGTCTATGGGGCGGTCATCTTGCTGTGCTTAATCAGCTTCAGAAGCGTAAAAGCAACCATTGCTGTGGTGTTGCCGCTGTATATTGTATCAACACTGGCACAAGCATTAATGGTGCAACTAGAGATTGGCTTAACGGTATCCACCTTACCCGTTATTGCGTTAGGTGTGGGTATAGGTGTCGATTATGGCATTTATATTCTATCCTCTATGATGGGACAGCTAAAACAAGGTATGCCGCTGTCAGTTGCATACAGAAATGCATTGGCTGAACGAGGAAGCGCGGTACTGTTTACGGGGATCACCTTAGCAATTGGTGTGAGCACGTGGATTTTCTCTGCGCTGAAGTTCCAGGTTGATATGGGGATACTATTAACCTTCATGTTCTTGGTCAATATGCTGGGTGCTGTGTTGCTTTTACCAGCAATTGGAACGCTGATCTGGTCTGACCAGAAAAAATAATGTGAATAAATGTGCTCCTTTTTATTTGGTATTGGCGATTAATATCTATTTTTTGTGAATAGAACAGCAAACAGCTGAAAAGCTTGAAATGTTTTCGCCAAAAAGGCTGTTTATTAGCGTCAGAAAGGTTAGAATTTACCTGACTCCACGCTAATAAACAGCTGTACAAATAATCTACCGTTCAAAGGTGGTATAGATTAAGGAACACATAATGACACAAAATGAAGGCACAGCTTCAGTTATCCTAGATAACGTCTGCAAGCTCATCCACAAAAAAGTCCATGCTGACAAAGTGTCACTAGTCGAAACGTTTGCCAAAACCTTGTACAGCAACATGTCTAAAGAGGATTTGGCACTCCGTAACGACAGTGACCTATATGGCGCAGCATTGAGCCTTTGGAACTCGCTGGAAAAAAACACCTCGGATGATGCAGTCATTCGTGTATTTAATCCAGAAGTGGCAAAAGATGGATGGCAATCATCGCATACAATCGTCGAGATCATAGCTAAAGATATGCCGTTTTTGGTCGATTCCGTGCGCATGGCGATGAATCGCAAAAACATAGTCTCTCACCTATTATTGCACTCTCCGCTAAAATTAAAACGAAACGATGACGGTCACATCACGGCGTTATCAAACCTAAAAGCAGAACAGCAATCGACGTCAACAAAAACCGTTTTCTTCATTGAAATCGACAGACAAACGGATAACAAGGCGATTGCCGAGTTCAAAGCCGAGCTCGAGTCAGTATTAAATGACGTATCTGTGGCCGTGGCCGACTGGAAACCAATCCGTGACCGTTTAGTCAGTGTCAGCAAAGAACTCCCTAAGCGCCACTACAGCTGTTCGAAAGCAGAAGTGGACGAGGCGGTTGAGTTCTTAGACTGGCTGGTCAGCGATAACTTTACCTTTATGGGCTATCGCCAGTATGATCTCAACCCAGTAAAAGGCGACTACGAATTAAAGCCAGTTGAAGGCACCAGCCTAGGGTTAATGAAAAACTCAGGCGATGATCATACTCGCTTACTGTCTGAGCTGCCTGAAGTGGCGCGCAAAGAAGCCCGCAGTCATAATTTATTGATCCTAACCAAAACCAATTCTTTATCCCGCGTTCACCGTCCTGCCTATATTGATTATGTCGGCATTAAGCGTTTTGACGATAAAGGCAACGTGGTGGGTGAAGACCGTTTCATTGGTTTGTTCTCCTCTAGCTTCTACAACAACAGCGCAGCCGATGTGCCGGTTCTGAAAAGCAAAATCAACCGCATTATGGAGCAATGCGATTTTGCTAAAGGCACTCACGCTTATAAAGCGGTATTGAATATCCTGGAAACCTATCCACGTGATGAATTAGTGCAAGCCCGTGAAGGCGAGCTGCTGGAAGTGGCAATGGGCGTTCTGCAAACCCAAGAGCGCGATATGTGTCGCTTATTTGTGCGTAAGGATGTTTATGGTCGCTTTTTCTCTTGCATGGTGTATGTACCAAGAGAGCGCTACAACACCGCACTACGTCGCGAGACACAACAGCTGTTAGCACGTGCATTTAACTCCAATGAAAAAGTGGAGTTCACCACCTTCTTCTCAGAATCAACGCTGGCACGTACCCATTACATTGTCCGTGTTGATGACAACAATATAGATTATAACGTGAAAGATATTGAAAATAATTTGGTAGAAGCTGCCCGTACTTGGGGCGACAAACTACAAGCCGCGCTACTTGAGAAAAATGGCGAGTCACGTGGCAACGAGCTCAATCGTAAATATGCCAATGCTTTCCAGCACGCGTATCGCGATCAAGTACTACCTAGCGCTGCGGTAGTCGATATTGAGAAGTTGGAACTGTTAAACGATGAAAACAAGCTAGAAATGCTATTTTATCGTCCGCAAGAAGAAGCCAGCTCGCAGCAAGTACGCTTAAGCTTGTTCCATAAAGATGAGCCTATTCACTTATCAGACGTGATGCCAATGCTTGAAAACTTTGGTCTGCGTGTGATTGGAGAAACGCCGTATGAAGTGAAAACCACCGATGGCCAAGTGAACTGGATCATGGACTTCTCTATGCTGATCGACAGCAAAGGGGCAACGGATTTTGATAAAATCTCAGCACGCTTCCGCGCAGCACTGACCAATGTGTGGAATAATCGCCTAGAAAATGACGGCTTTAACCGTTTAGTGCTTTTAGGTGGCCTGACTGGTCGTGAAGCGTCGATATTGCGAGCTTACGCAAAATACATGCGCCAAATTGGTGTTACTTTCTCGCAATCGTATATTGAAAACACGTTTGATCGTTACCCGCATATTGCGGCGATGATCGTTGATTTGTTTGTCAAAAAGTTCAAGCCAAATAAAGTTGCCAGCGAGAAAACCTTAACCAAATTAGTCGACGCCATTCATCATGAATTAGAAAACGTCGCTAACCTAGATGATGACCGTATCATCCGTCTTTACGTTGATATGATCAACGCCACGCTGCGCACCAACTTCTTCCAAAAAGAACAAGATGGCAGCAATAAAACCTATACCTCGTTTAAGATTCAACCGAGTGCGGTTCCAGATATGCCATTGCCGCTGCCGGCGTTTGAAATCTTCGTTTACTCACCTCGTATCGAAGGTGTTCACCTACGTGGTGGTAAAGTTGCACGTGGTGGTTTACGTTGGTCTGACCGCCGTGAAGACTTCCGTACCGAGGTGCTAGGTCTGGTAAAAGCACAACAAGTAAAAAACACCGTGATTGTGCCGGTAGGCTCGAAAGGTGGCTTTGTTTGTAAACAGTTGCCAAGTGAGCGTGAAGCTTTCTTTAAAGAAGGCCAAGAATGCTACAAGATCTTTATCCGTGGTCTGTTAGACATTACCGACAACATCATTCACGGTGACATTGTGCCGCCAACCGATGTTGTTCGTCACGATGAAGATGACCCTTACTTGGTTGTCGCGGCGGATAAAGGCACAGCGACGTTCTCAGATATTGCTAACGGCATTGCCGACTCTTACAATTTCTGGCTTGGTGATGCCTTTGCATCAGGTGGTTCGATTGGTTATGACCACAAGAAAATGGGGATCACGGCGAAAGGGGCATGGGAATCGGTTAAACGTCATTTCCGTGAGATGGACATCGACTGTCAGAGCACTGACTTTACCGCTGTTGGTATTGGTGACATGGGTGGTGACGTATTTGGTAACGGTATGTTGTTGTCTAAGCATATTCGCTTACAAGCGGCATTTAACCATATGCACATCTTTATCGATCCAAACCCAGATGCGGCTTCTTCGTATGCCGAGCGTGAACGCTTATTTAATCTGCCGCGCTCAAGTTGGGAAGATTATAACAAAGAGCTTATTTCGCAAGGGGGTGGGGTATTCTCTCGTGCTGCCAAAGCCATTACCCTAACCGCCGAAATTAAGAAAATGATCGGCACTAAAAAGTCCAGTATGACGCCTAATGAGCTGATCCGCGCACTACTGAAAATGCCGGTGGACTTATTATGGAATGGCGGTATTGGTACCTACATTAAATCAGCCAGTGAAACCGATGCGGAAGTGGGCGACCGCGCTAATGATGCATTGCGTATCAATGGCGGCGAAATGGGCGCGAAAATCTTTGGCGAAGGGGGCAACCTAGGTGCGACTCAGCTTGGTCGTATTGAATTCGCCTCTAAAGGTGGCCGTATAAACACCGACTTTATTGATAACGTTGGTGGCGTTGCCTGTTCGGATAACGAAGTTAATATCAAGATCTTACTTAACGGCCTAGTTGCTGAGGGCGATCTGACTAAGAAGCAACGTGATGAGTTGCTCTATGCCATGACCGACGAAGTCTCTGAACTAGTACTGAAAGATTGTTACCGTCAAACCCACACTTTATCGGTAACCAAGTCCAAAGGTGCAGCCACACTGAAAGAAAAAGTGCGCTTTATTCATGCACTTGAAAAAGAAGGTAAACTGGACCGTAATATCGAGTTTTTACCATCTGACGAAGAATTATCAGAGCGTGCAGCCGCAGGTGAAGATTTAACTCGTCCGGAGCTTTCGGTACTGGTTTCTTACTCAAAAATGGTGCTAAAAGAAACCCTAGTGGTGGATGAGATCACTGAGAACCCATACTACCGTCAGTTATTGGTGAAGTCTTTCCCAATGCCACTACGTGAACGCTTTAATGCCGCGATGGATAACCATCCACTGCGTAAAGAGATCATTGCAACCAAGTTGGCCAACAACATCGTCAATGATATGGGTCTCAACTTTATGATCCGTATGCATGAAGAAACCGGTGCCAGTGATGCAGAAATCGCCATCAGCTACAGCATTGCCAGCGCGATTTTTGACATGAAGGAAACGTGGGGAGCCATTTCGGCCCTTGATAATAAGATCCCAGCAGCGGTGCAAACGGAAATGTTGTATCAGCTTCGTCGTACGGTTCGCCGTTCTACGCGCTGGTTCTTGCGCCACCGTGATAAGTCACTCAGCATTGAGCAAACCATTGACTTCTTCGCGCCAACATTCAAAGACTTGAGCGCTAACTTGCACAACTATATGGTTGCTGAAGAAAGCGAACAAATCATTGATAAAGCACGCGACCTTGAAAACCAAGGCGTGCCTGCTGAATTAGCGCTGCGCATTGTGTCGTTATCAAGCTTGTTCTCAGTGATGGATTTGGCAGAAGTAGCGCATAGCTCGGGCCGTAAGATTTCAGTGGTGTCTAATACCTACTTTAAACTTGGTTCGAACATGGGCTTACATTGGTTCTTAGATCAAATCACAGCGCAACCAGTGGCTAACCATTGGCAAGCACTAGCACGTGCGTCTTACCGAGAAGAGCTCGATTGGCAACAGCGCTCGCTATCGGAAGTGGTATTGCATAGCTTTGATGGTGACGACAGTGATATTGATGAGCAAATTGAGCAATGGATGGACAAGCAAGCTGGCTTGTTACACCGTTGGCAGCAAATGCTTACCGAGTTTAAGACATCGCAGAGTCACGACTTTGCTAAGTTCTCGGTGGCACTGCGTGAGTTAATGTTGTTGAGTCATAACTGTGACACTTCCAAATAATTTATAAATCGCTACAATACCCCAGCCTTGACTGGGGTATTTTTTTGTCTGACAGTGCCAGACAACATGAGTACTTCGTTAGTCCATTTAGCTAAATTTATTATCCAGTGGCTTTAGCTAAGTCGATGAATACCAATACTGAGGAGCTTCCATGTTTTACGATCTTGCGCGTCGTTATATGTTTAATAAAGATGCAGAGTGGGCCCACGATTTTGCCCTTGGCAATCTTCGCCGCTTTGCCAATACTCCGTTGAGCTTAGCATGGTCGCAATCAGTGGCTGATAAACCAGTTAATTTTCTTGGCCTTGAATTAAAAAACCCAGTTGGCTTAGCTGCAGGCCTAGATAAAAACGCCGAATGTATTGATGCCTTTGCTCAAATGGGCTTTGGTTTTATCGAAGTAGGGACGGTGACACCGAGACCACAAGCGGGTAATGACAAACCGCGAATATTCCGCTTGCCAGAAGCCCATGCCATTATTAACCGCATGGGATTTAACAATAAAGGCGTAGATAACCTAGTTAACAATGTTAAAGCAGCCAAATACGATGGTATTTTGGGGATTAACATAGGTAAAAACAAAGACACGCCAAACGAGCAGGGCAAAGATGATTACATTCACTGCATGAGAAAAGTGTTTGAGCATGCTTCGTACATTACCGTGAATATTTCGTCACCGAACACGCCAGGGTTAAGAGATCTACAATATGGTGAAGCCTTAGACGATCTTTTACAAAGCCTTAAAAATGAACAAATGGATCTGATCGCAAAGCACAATAAATCGGTACCCATGTTGGTGAAGATTGCCCCGGATGTTGACAGCGTGCAATTAAATCAAATTGCGGAGTCGTTGGTGAATAATCGCATCGATGGCGTTATTGCAACAAACACAACACTGGCGCGAGATTCCGTGGCGGGAATGCAGTACGGCGATGAAGCCGGCGGCCTTTCTGGCCGGCCGGTGCGAGAAAAATCAACCCATGTGGTGACTGAATTTAAACGCATTACCGCTGGCAAACTTCCTATTATTGGAGTGGGTGGCATTGATAGTGCTGCGGCGGCACAAGAAAAGTTCAGCGCTGGTGCCGATCTGGTTCAAGTCTATACGGGCTTTATCTATGAAGGACCAAGTTTGATCAAAAAGATCGTTGATGCCTTATAATGATCGTTCATATAACTAAATGATCAAAAACAAAACGTTATTATAAAAAATTTTATCATTGCGTTTTTCGCGTTATACTCTCACTTACGGGAACAACAATAACACGTAAGTGGGAGTGAGTTTTGCAGGCGTCAAAAGAGTGGCAATGGATACGCTGCCAAGAACGAAATAGGTTAATGATTGACTTAGGCGAAGAGCTCGTGCTTTGTACGCCGTTTCGTGTCCGCCAGCTAACAGAAGACTCTGCTGCTAATCCCAACTTTAACCTCAATGAAGCGGAATTCTATCAAAGCGTCTTTACCTACTTATGTGGCTTTGGTGTATGGAGTGAACCGCGCTGTTGTCAAATCGCGTTAAATGCCACTGCGGCTAAGTTTCATTTGCAACCCATGCAAGCAAAAAGTTGGTTCTTCCGTCCTTATCAGGGTGAACAAGCCGTTACCGAAGCAGTCATCAGCCTGCAGTCTAAACTCAGTCAGGGCGATTTCCTGATCATTGAACACGATCACCAAGCCAGCCTGTGCTTAAACTTGAATGATGGTTTTATGCTTGATGACGGCATTGCACTAGAGCAATTTCAAGCCATAAAAGTACTGAACGATCGTCTCGCGCCGCTATTGGTTTCGCAAAAAGCGCACCAAAGCGCCTAGACCATTTTACCTTGATTTTATTTACCATTCGCTGCTGCAACTTCACTAACCTACGTTGCTTTAATCACGGTAGTAAATATCCCCGCTAGCTCCCAATCGACATGACTGCTTGTGCAAATTTAGGGAATAAGTTTGACGCTAACGGCGAAAAAATTTCTTTTATAGAACAAACAAATAGAAAGTTTTTGTAGAGTTATCAATTGGGTTTTCTTGGCTCAAATAGACAACTTAATTAAGCGAATTGGTATAACTTGTGTGTTATACTGCCGGTAATTGAAATTTAAGGGTTTTAACATTGCAATTTATCGCACTTACTTCTATTGGCGTTGAACAGCTACTGGTTGATGAGCTAAAAAGCTATGGCTTTGAAATTAATAAACAAACAGTCGGTTCAGTAAAGTTTACTGGGGCTAACTTAGCAGTACAAAAGTTTTGCATGATGACGCGCTTTGCCACTCGCGTGATGCTGTTAATTGATGACCAAGCCGATGTCAACGACAAAGACTCATTATATAAGTTTGTGCGGTTTCAAGCCTGGCAAGATTGGTTTAGTCCTAAACAAACCTTTGCTGTGGAGTTTAATGGCACTAACCACGCACTGAAAAATACTCAATTTTCGGGCTTAGTGATAAAAGACGCCATTGTTGACTATTTCAATGACTTATTCGAACAACGGCCAGATGTCGATAAGCAAACTCCGGACATTCGCATTATTGCCAAACTGACGAAACAAGGCTGTGCCCTTTATATTGACTTTTCTGGCCCGCGTTTATCTGACCGTGGTTATCGTGATAAGCAAGGCAAGGCACCTATTCGTGAGCATTTAGCGGCCGCTTTGGTGAGTCGCAGTGGTTGGTTGCAAGACACCAGTAAGCCGTTATACGACCCGTGTTGTGGTTCAGGCACCTTACTGATTGAAGCCGCAGGCATGGCGCAAAACTTACCTACGAACTTAGACAAAGACTTTGCGTTTAAACGCTTGCCAAGCTTTCGCAGCAGTAAATTCAGCGAACTAAAAGCGGAACTGAAAAGCCAAATTAACGAAAAAAATCTTTGGCTCATTGGCAGCGATATTGATGACAGGGTGCTCAGCATAGCCGAACGCAATGCTGAGCGTGCAGGAGTGAGCTCACACATTAAGTTTAAAAACGTCGATGCCAATAACTTAACTGCAGCAGCGAAAAGGCCAGGTACTGTGCTGAGTAACTTACCCTATGGTGAGCGCTTAGGTGGGATGGCCGAAATCATCACCCTATACCGCAATCTTGGCCAAGCGTTTAAAAAACATTATAAAGACTGGAACTTGGCGCTTCTGGCCAGCGAAGAAAGCTTGCTGAAAGTGCTTAAGCTGGCACGGAAAAAGTCATACAAATTTAAAAACGGGCCATTGGATGTCTTGCTTAATTTGTATGAAATGAACGAAATGCAGGTACAGCAGAACGCCCAAAGTAACGGCTTAAATTTCGAGGGGTCGAAAGCCTTTGCGAACCGTTTGAAAAAGAATCACCAAGCGTTGAAGTCATGGATTAAAAAAGAAGCCCTCAATGCATATCGCTTGTATGATGCGGATATTCCTGAATACAATGTGGCGGTAGACGTTTATAACGACAGCGCGGTGATTTTTGAATACAAGGCACCTAAAGAAATTGCCGACGATGTGGCGCAAAAGCGCCTGCAAGATGTCATTACCTTAACCGCAGAGCAATTAGATATTGATCCGCTAAATATTGCCGTTAAGGTGCGTCAGCGCCAAAAAGGGCAAGAACAATACAAGGCGTTCGACAAGCAAAACCGCATCGAAATCGTCGAAGAGTATGGTGCTAAGTTCAAAGTAAACCTGTTCGATTACTTAGACACAGGGCTTTTCTTAGACCACCGTTTAGCGCGCAAATACATCCAGCAACACGCCAATGGTAAGCGAGTTTTAAACCTTTTTGCCTACACTGGCACAGCTTCGGTTCATGCTGCCCTTGGTGATGCAAAATCTGTCACCACGGTGGATATGTCAAAGACCTACCTAAAGTGGGCAGAAGAAAACTTTGCCTTGAATGAGCTCAAGAACCCACGCTTTCGTTTTGAGCAAGCCGACTGTCTTAAATGGTTAGAGCATGCCCATGGCCAGTATGATCTTATTTTCCTCGACCCACCAACGTTTTCAAATTCAAAACGCATGGCCGATGCCTTTGATGTACAGCGGGATCATTTAAAACTGCTATCTTGGGTGAAGAAAATTTTAGCGCCCAATGGTACCTTGCTGTTTTCAAATAATAAGCGTGGCTTTAAAATAGACGAAATGGGCTTAGCGGCGTTAGGGCTTAAGGCACAAGAGTTTTCCAAGCAAACGCTATCGCCGGACTTTAAACGGAATAAACAAATTCACAACAGTTGGTTGATACAACATGACTAAATGCGTGCTATTTCACACAGAGGGGTGTCACTTGTGCGAAGAAGCCCTTGCGATGCTTATTCAGCAGCTGCCAGAAGCAGAAATTGAACTGATTGATATCACTGAGGACGCTGCGCATGTGGAAAAATATCAATTTAGCATTCCAGTAGTAAAAAGAAGCCGCGATGATGCCGAGCTGGGATGGCCGTTTTCAACCCAACAATTACAAGAATTTTTAAATTAGTATGGACTTAATTCGTATAGCGAAAGCTCAGCTGGCATTTGGCTCCCATCCAATTTTGGACAACGCCGATGCTGTGATTGAGTCAGGTGAGCGGGTGTGTATTGTCGGACGCAATGGCGCTGGCAAATCGACCCTGTTAAAAGTATTAGATGGTCAAGTGCAGCTGGACGATGGTGAAATCAACCGAGTTGGCAGCTTAAAAGTCTCACGCTTAGAACAAGACCCGCCAAAAGGGGCCCATGGCTCCGTGTTTGATTATGTCGCCAATGGTTTACCAGAAGCGGCAGAGTTACTGATTGAATTCCATGATATTAGTGAGCAGCTGCAAAACAATCAGTCGGATAAGCTGATGGCACAACTGGAGCGCTTAACCCAACGCCTTGAAGCGGAAGACGCATGGCGCTTCGAGTCGCGGATAAAGCAGGTGTTAAGTCAACTACAGCTTGAAGCCAATATGCGCCTAGAATCGCTTTCTGGTGGCTGGCTGCGCAAGGTGGCATTGGCCAAAGCTCTGGTGAGCGACCCGGATTTATTATTACTTGATGAGCCCACCAACCACTTGGACATGCAAAGCGTTATTTGGCTGGAGCAATTTCTTAAGGAATTTAAAGGTGGCATCGTGTTTATTTCTCACGACCGTGCCTTTATTCGTGCCATGGCCACGCGCATTCTTGACTTAGACCGCGGTAAACTGGTTTCTTATCCAGGCAACTACGCCCAATACCTTGAGCAAAAAGCCCACGACTTAAAAGTGGAAGAGCAGCAAAATGCTTTGTTCGATAAAAAGCTAGCCGAAGAAGAGGCTTGGATCCGTCAAGGGATCAAAGCACGGAGAACGCGCAATGAGGGCCGTGTAAGGGCGTTAAAAGCTTTGCGTAACGAGCGCAAACAGCGCATCGAACAACAAGGTAAAACCGATTTCAATATTGAAACCGCCGACCGCTCTGGCAAGTTAGTATTTGAAGCGCAGCAGCTCAATAAAGCGTTTGGTGACAAGCAGATTGTCAAAGACTTTTCGACCATTGTGATGCGCGGCGATAGAATTGGTTTGGTGGGGCCCAATGGTGCTGGCAAAACCACATTATTAAAGCTTATGTTTGGCGATATTGCTGCCGATGCGGGCAAAGTGAAGCAAGGCGTTAATCTAGAAGTGGCGTATTTTGATCAGTACCGTGAGAAGCTCGATGAAGAAGCAACGGTACAAGACAACGTTGCAGAGGGCAAACAAGAAGTGATGATGGGCGGGCGTTCGCGTCATGTGCTGGGCTACTTGCAAGACTTTTTATTTCCGCCCGCTCGAGCTCGTACCCCGGTTAAAGCCTTATCGGGTGGTGAAAAGAACCGTCTACTGCTGGCAAAACTGTTTTTGAAGCCCTCCAATATTATTGTACTGGATGAGCCGACCAACGACCTCGATATCGAAACCTTGGAACTATTAGAAGAGATCCTAAACCAATATCAGGGCACCGTATTGATTGTCAGCCACGACCGTGAATTTATTGATAATACCTGTGGCGCTGTATGGGCGTTTGAGGGCAATGGTCAGGTGACAGAGATAATCGGTGGGTACAGTGACTTTGAGCGTTACCAACAAAAACGTGACGCGCAACGCAAAGAAGCTGAAAAAGCCCATCAGCAGAAACAAACGCCGGTTACTGCCAAAAAGAGCCCTGCTAGTGGGCGCTCTAATAAGCTCAGTTACAAATTAAAACTTGAATTAGAGTCTCTGCCAAGTAAAGTAGAGGAACTTGAAGAGGCGGTAAGCAAACAACAAGAACTGGTCAGCGATCCAGACTTCTTTAAACAAGACCAAGAAACTACCCATAGTGCATTGAACCATTTGGCTGAGCTCGAGTCGAATCTGGAAGCCGCGTTTGAACGCTGGGAAGAATTAGAAGCATTGCAAAATCAGCAGTAAGGATTAAGATGAAATTTAAACTTTTAGCCGCGAGTGTCGCTGTTGCGCTTTCACAACAAGCAGCGGCTGCTACGTATCAGCTAACTGAATTACCTCGCCACGATAACAGTAAATACAGTTATATAACCGACGCCAACGAAGCTGGCGATATTATTGGTCATGCTTCTAACCTGTTTGGTGTGAAAATTGATGTGTCGTATATTGACTTTGAAGATAACGACATTAAAAACGAATACGAGAGCTTCAAGGATCGCTTAGAAAATATTGATGAAGAAATCACCTTCACGCTAGCGGATATAGAAAACAACAATGCTGCTAACACTGATGCTCAGGCGCATGCTTTTATGTTGTCATTCTTGGGCGCTAGAAAAACAGTTTCTTCGTTTCAATACCAGCGGGTAATTACTTCTATCTCATTGAGTTTTACCAACAATAGCGCCGAGGAGTTTGTTGTATTTGATCAGCAGTCGCCAGACTACGAGGGCCTAACCCGCTCGGTACAAAATTTCTTGACCAGTGTCTCTGAAGACGGTGCTATTGCTGCTTGGGGCAGTGCTCCATTTGAGAAAGTCACTTTTACTCCAGAAGGGGAAGATGAAGAGCAAACTTACTTTGTTCGTGATTGGAGCCAACGAGGTGTTGTGATTGCACCATCCGGTGAGCGTGTTGAGTTATTGCCAGAGACCAATGAGTACGGTGGTATTGCCAAAGCCACCGATATTACTCAATTGCCAAACGGTGGTTATATTGTGGTTGGGCAAAGCTCTACGGCCTTATCACAAAATGCCCAAGAGTCGATTGACGAAAACTGTGACGGTGTGGATGAGCCCATTGCTGTATGTATACAAAGGCTAGGGAATATTTATCAGCTACGCGCTTATCAGTGGACGTTAGACAACAATTTTGTAGTAACTGATACGGTTGATTTAGGCTTGGCTTTTACTCCAGATGAAGACGACGACAGTACCTACTCGAGCATTGCCATGGCAGTAAATAATAACGGCTTGGCAGTTGGCTACTCGCCGGCTCGCAGACAAAGCGATGATGCATTGCTACGTTATGAACAAGCGGTTATATACCAAGATGGCGAGAGCAAAAGAATAAAAGAAGTTGAATATTATAGTGAGTATAGTCAAGCTATTGATGTCAATGATAATGGCGTCGTAGTTGGCATTGTTGGACGGAAAAACTTAAGAACTGGAACCCCTCTCGATACTGTAGGTTTTTACTACGATACCCAAACTGATACTTACAATACTATTCCAAGCTACTTTGAGGGAGCGGAAGTCAAAATAACTGACATCAATAACAATGGCTTTGTTATTGGTCAGGCAGAGGTTGAAAAAAGTGGTTCTAACCGTCGACGTGAAGCTTTTGTTTACGAGATAGGTACAGAGGCGTCCATCAACCTCAATACACTGTTGCCTTGTCGTAGCGATGACTTCCCTTATACAGTCGCAGAAGCGGTGAAAATTACCGATGACAACAAAATTTATGCTATTGCCACCAAAACCGTAGAAAGACGCAACAGCTTAGGTGAAGTTGAAACCAACAGTAACGGTGAGATTGAGTATGAGTCAGTGAGTTTGCCAGTACTACTTACCCCTATTAGTGGTGAAGTAGAAGATTGTACTGCACCGGAAGCTGAAACCTACGAGCGTAGCTCTGCGAGCTGGTCGTGGTTGAGCCTATTGGCCCTGCCATTGGTTATGTTAAGACGCAGACGCAAATAGCTTTGCTCAGAAAAAACAAAAAAAGCCCATCGGGGCTTTTTATGTTTTTAGTTATACTGAACTATGCTTATAGCTCACTGAATTAAGCAACTTGGTATTAACTTTGACCACGGCCTTGCCAAGCTTTATTTACTGATCTACGCCATAAGAAGTCGATACCAAAAAAGCCAACAAGGGCAGCTATGCTGGCACAGATTAAGGAGCCAGTAATAAACGCCGGGCCAATGGTAGACAAGCTTTGCGCTAGCCACTCCCAGCTGGCTTCAAAATGAAACGGCTGGCGCTCTTGGCCTAAAGCAAACACACCAACAATGTAAGAGCAGTAGAAGATTGGTGGCATGGTCAGTGGGTTGGTGATCCACACCAAGGCAATAGACAGGGGTAAATTTACGCGAAATGGAATCGCTAAAGCCGCTGCTAATACCATTTGAAAGGGGACAGGGATGAACGCAAAAAATAACCCAACCGAAAAAGCGCCACGCGCCGAGCGGCGATTTAAATGCCAGAGGTTGGCATCGTGCAACAAACTACCAAAAATTTTAAGTGATTTCTGTTGCTTGATTTTGTTGTGATCGGGTAAAAAGCGTTGAATCGTTTTTTTCGCCATTTGCAGCTGCCATCTACGTCAGTTCTAATTTGCTTAGGAGTATGCCTAGGGTGCTGTTTTGGCGTTTTTTTCCTCGATAATTGGAGGACAGCGTTTGCCTGCCTAAGCCTGTATCTCTTAGGCCGTTATTCTAAGCTTTTTTACACCATATTGGCAGGGTTTATTTTAGGCATTTTGGTGGTATTGGCCCATTATGTAATTTTTTATCACCATGATCTTAACGTTATCGAAGGCTCAGCAACCACTGAAGTGGTTGGCACTGTAGTTAAGGTCGATACCTCACCAGCAGGACAAACGTGGCTGGTCGATGTAGCCGCCATTGCTGAAAAACCATTACCTTGGTGGCGAACTTCACTGGCAAAGCTTTACAGTCAACAACCTGAACAGCAGGTTACCCCTGGTGATCAAGTCACTTTAACAGCCAAATTAAGACACTTTCGCAGCCGCATTAATATCGGACTTTTTAACCCTGAATTACATGCATTTCGCAAAAGGGTGTTATTTAAAGGCAGCATAACTAGCGTGACTAGGGTACTTAACACCCGGAGTTGGCGACAGGACTATCGTGTTGAAGTAGCCCGTATCATGGCGTCATTCCGCTACGGCTGGTTATACTATTTATTGCTCACCGGCGATACCGCCTTAGTTGACTACCAAAACAAACAACAATTTCGTGAGCTGGGGCTCAGTCACTTATTGGCCATTTCAGGGCTGCACATTGGCATTGTCTTTATGCTGGCTTTTTCCATCATTAAATTAGTCAGCTACTGTGTGCAACCCGTACTTTCTCAGCGGGTTAACCTGCATCAGTTTTGCTTACTGTTTGCGTTACTATTAAGTGCAGCTTATGTGGTGGTGTGTGGTTACAGTGTTTCAGCCTCAAGGGCGTTATTTATGGCAGCTTGTGGGGTTGTTATCTATACCTTTGCTTTGCCCATGTCATCACTGAAAGTGTTATTGTACGCCTTAACTGCAGTATTATTTTTTAACCCTTTTGCTGTCTTAAACCCAGGTCTCTATTACTCCTTCATTGCGGTTGCTGTATTACTGGCTACGGTAACCATGTGGCAACATGGCGGCAAAAAGTGGGGCTTGCTGTTGCTTTGCCAAGCAATGCTATTTGTTCTATTAATGCCACTAAACCTCTTTTATTTCGCTGGATTCAGCGTGATTGCACTGTTTGCGAATCTGTTGGTGATCCCTTTGGTTTCTGTGCTGCTCTTTCCGGCACTGTTACTGCAGCTAATACTGGGATTTTACTTGCAACTGCATTGGCCGCTTAGTTGGCTGGACCAAGGCCTTGCTTGGTTACTAACAGGCTTAGCTGAGTTTCCGTATCCTTGGCTTGAGAGCCGTGGTATTGATGCTCAATTAGTGGCACTGTGTTATCTGTCGTTACTGCTGCTTTGGCTGTTTCGCCATTATTGTGCTTTGCTACCACTGAGTTGTTATATGGTTTTTACGCTGGTGAGACCCCAGCCAAGTTGGCAGGTTGATTTTTTTGATGTCGGTCACGGCACAGCGGTACTGATCAGTCAGCAGAAAAATGGCATTTTGTATGATATTGGCGCAAAATATTTTGGCTTTTATTCGATGTTTGAGTTTGTCATTAAACCCTATTTAGTGCGCAATAACATTGCACTGCATCACACCATTATTAGCCATGATGACGGCGATCATAATGGCGGACTCACAGAGCTCAAAGCGTACGATAACGGTAACTCACTCGCTTATTTTCATGGTCATGAGCCACAGCCAACACTTTGTCAGCAAACCCAGCTGCACTTCGGTACTCTGCATCTTAGCAGCTTTCGAGCGCAGCAAAGTAACAACGACAACAACAATTCGTGTGTGCTGCGGGTTAGCGACGGCACCTTTACCGTGTTACTACCGGGCGACATAGAGGCTGCAGCTGAGCAAGATTTAGTGGCGCGGCAACAGCATAAGTTAGCTGCGGACATTCTCCTAGCGCCACATCATGGCAGTAAAAGCTCGTCAACCGCAGCCTTTATTGATGCAGTTTCTCCCACTCAGGTTATTTTTTCCAGTGCCTTTCACTCGCCATGGGAGATACCTGCAATGGAAATATTGCAACGCTACAGGCAAAGGCAGATAAAAATTCACGATACCGCCCAACATGGCCATATCCGTGTGGCGATTTATAACGACAAAGTGGTGGTAGAGCGAGCAAGAAACAAGGAAAATCACTGGTTTCTCAGATAATTCATTCAGTTTTGCTGATTTGAAAGTTACAATATCGCTTAACCAGAACAACAGAGGCTGGCAATGCAACCAACCGACAGACAAATATACGCTAGACTTTTTAGTTATGTGAAAGAATTTAAGCTCGCAGCCATTTTTGCAGTAGTGGGTATGATAGGCTATGCCGCGATGGACGCCTCCTTTGTTGCTTTGATGGACCCCTTTATCGACGAGGGCTTAACCGCAGGCAATCGCGATGTCTTGAAACTAGCGCCATTTGTGGTAATTGCCTTGGTGATAGGACGGGGTGTATTCAACTATATGGCCTCCTACTGTTTATCTTATGTTGGTTCACAGGTAGTAAAAACGCTTCGTCAGCAATTATTTGAGCATATGCTGTATTTACCGGTGTCATTTCACGATCAACATTCGAATGGCGAACTGATTTCAAAAATTACCTTTGATACTGAGCAAGTTCAGCAGGCCGTTACCCGTGCATTGCAGGTGTTGATCCGAGAAGGGGCCTTTGTACTGTTTTTATTGATCACCATGTTTTATGCCAGCTGGCAGTTATCTTTGATCTTTTTGGTGATTGTGCCAGTGGTTGCGGTAATTGTGACTGTGGTCTCAAAGCGCTTTAAAAAAATCTCAAAAAATATCCAAGATGCCATGGGCGAGGTGACGAAGGGCTCCGAGCAGATGATGTCAGGGCATAAGGTCATTCATGGCTTTGGCGGTCAGGATAAAACCATTGCCCACTTTGCCAGCGTTAATAATCATAATCGCCAGCAACGGGTCAAAATGGATGCCACCAAAGCATTAAGTGTTTCTGTGATCCAAATTATTGCCGCCAGTGCCATGGCGGTGATCTTAGCGATTGTCGCCATGCCATCAATGATCGATAAAATTTCATCAGGCACTTTTGTGACGTTAATAACCTCGATGATGATGATGTTACGGCCACTAAAACAATTGGCCAACGTCAACAGTGATTTGCAGCGGGGGATCTCTGCTGCGAACAGTGTATTCAGTATTTTAGATTTAGACAAAGAGCGCGACCAAGGCGAGCTTAACATCGAACGCGCTAAGGGCAATATCGACATCAAAGGCTTAACTTTCACCTACCCAGGTAAAGACGAGCCTGTCATTGCTGATATGAGCCTAAATATCGCGGCAGGACAAAGCATTGCTCTGGTCGGGCGCAGTGGCTCGGGGAAGTCGACCCTGTCGAATTTATTACCGCGATACTATGATATTGATGACGGCGTGATTGAATTAGATGGCGTAGATATTCAGCACTACAAGTTAGCTGATTTGCGTGCGCAATTTGCCATCGTTTCGCAGCAAGTGGTGCTATTTAGCGACACCATCGCCAATAATATTATGTATGGCTTAACGCAGCCGCTAAGCCCTGAAGCGTTGGAAAAAGTCGCTAAGCAAGCTCATGTTTGGGAGTTTGTTAAAGACTTGCCGGATGGCTTAAACACCATGATCGGTGAAAACGGTATGATGCTCTCGGGGGGGCAACGTCAGCGTATCGCCATTGCCCGTGCAATCGTGAAAGACGCGCCAATTCTGATCCTAGATGAGGCCACCTCGGCACTAGACACTGAGTCTGAGCGTTTTATCCAAGAAGCCTTGCAAGAGTTAATGCGTGACAAAACCACCATTGTGATTGCTCACCGTTTGTCCACCATTGAGCATTGCGATTGTATTTATGTGTTGGATAAAGGCCAAATAATAGAGCAGGGCAAACATCAGCAGCTGCTCGCTCAACAGGGCATGTACCATGCTTTGTGCAAAATGCAGTATGGTGGCCAATAACATGGCAAAGTGGCTGGAGCAAAACTGGTTTAAAAAGGTTAATCTGTTAACTCTACTATTATTGCCTCTGACATTGCTGTTTTTTGGGATCAGCACACTGAGAAGGCAACTGTATCGCATTAAGGTGCTTCGCGCCTACCAAGCGCCAGTGCCGGTATTAGTGGTGGGTAACATCAGTGTTGGCGGCAACGGCAAAACACCTTTCGTTTTGTGGCTTGTGCCATTTTTGCAACAGCTCGGGTTTAAGGTCGCTGTGATCAGCCGCGGCTATGGTGCTAATCCGCCTATTACGCCTTTTCTAGTGACCGCTGAGACCGCCACTGAACAAGGGGGAGACGAGCCTTGTTTATTGGCGCAGCGTTTGCGCTGCCCGGTAATGATAGGCGCAGACCGTCAAGCCAGCATTAAAAAGCTGCTAGCAGAGCATGACGTCAATATCATTGTTTGTGATGATGGTTTACAGCACTACCAGTTAGCCCGTGATATAGAATTTTGCATCATCGACAATCAACGTCAATTTGGTAACGGTCTAGTGCTACCAGCAGGACCGTTGCGAGAGCCAATTAAACGTACGCAGCAGGTTGATTTAGCCATTTATAATGGCGGCACAGAGCCATTATCGTATAGTTTAGAAGGGCAAGGTTTTTATCGCGTTAAAGATGGTAAGCCTGCAGACAAAGTGGCAATAACCGGGGTCTCGGTGTGTGCCATTGGCAATCCAGCCCGGTTCGAGAGCAGCTTAGAGCAAAATGGCATTACCCTCACTGAAAGGCTGCATTTTGCCGATCACTATGCCTATAAAGCCGATGATTTCGAGTCGCTGGGAGGAGAAGCCATTTTTATGACCGAGAAAGATGCGGTAAAGTGTAAATCATTTGCAAAAGACAACTGGTATTACCTAAAGGTAGATGCCAAACCCACACCGGCACTTTATGATGCGGTGGTAAACTTATTAAAAGAGAAAGAGATCAGACATGGCCTTTGACAGCAAACTATTAGAAATTATCGCGTGTCCTGTATGTAAAGGTAAATTAAGATACGACAAAGAAAACCAAGAGCTAATCAGCACGGCGGCAAAACTTGCTTATCCCATTAAAGACGATATTCCGGTATTACTGGAAAACGAAGCGAGGGAGCTGAATAGCGATGAGGTTGAGCAGTGGAATTCGTAGTCGTTATACCAGCGCGTTTTGCTTCCAGCCGCTTACCTGGTAAACCGCTCGCCGACATTGCAGGCAAACCCATGATCCAAAGGGTGTATGAGCAAGCGAGCCAAAGTGGCGCGAAAAAAGTCTACATCGCGACCGATCATGATGCTGTCTATCAAGCCGCGCTGGGTTTTACTCAAGATGTCATCATGACACGTGAAGATCATCAGTCAGGCACAGAGCGATTAGCGGAAGTTGTTGACAAACTCGCTCTGGATGAACAGACGGTAGTGGTGAACGTTCAAGGGGACGAACCTTTGCTGGAACCCGCTAACATTACTCAGGTGGCGACACTCCTTGATGATGCAGAGGCGCCGATGGCAACCTTAAGTGTTGACGTTGCTGATGTTGAAGAGGTACTGAACCCCAATGCGGTGAAAGTAGTGGCTGACATTGCTGGTAATGCGCTGTATTTTTCCCGTGCCAGCATCCCATTTCAGCGCGACAGCATGATGACAGAGGATAAAACGCAGCTGAATGTTGCTCATTTCCAGCGCCATGTGGGCATTTATGCCTATCGTGCAGGGTTTATTAAAACCTATTTAGATCTTTCTCCGTCTCCTTTAGAGCAGCAAGAATCGTTAGAGCAACTGCGAGTGTTGTACCATGGCTATAAAATTAAAGTGGCTAAAGCGCAAAAGCCAGTCCACGCCGGGGTAGATACACCGGAAGATTTACAACGCGTGCAAGAGATATGGCATGGCTGAGTTTGCGATCATAGCCCAGCACAGTGATTTTGTTGTTGCCCATAAGCCGGCAGGTGTGAGCTTTCACAGCGAGCAACAAAGTGGTTTTGTGGCGCTACTGACCGAACAGTTAGGTTATCCGTTATTCCCGGTACACCGCCTCGATAAAGTCACCTCTGGGCTTATTTTGCTGGCCAAATCCAGCGCCGCTGCTCGGCAGTTTACGGCATTGTTCAGTGCTCGAGAAATTGATAAATACTACCTGGCTTTGATCACCGCTAAACCGAAAAAGAAGCAGGGCTGGGTAAAAGGCGACATGGCCAAATCTCGCCGTGGTACGTATAAATTAACTAAAACCAAATTAAACCCAGCAGTAACACGGTTCTATTCTTGTGCCATTGCGCCAAACCTTAGAGCTTGCATTGTCAAACCGTATTCCGGCAAAACCCACCAGATAAGGGTAGCAATGAAAAGTTTGGGCGCGCCGATACTAGGTGATGTTGCTTATGGTGGCGATAAAGCCGATCGCACTTATTTGCACGCCTATTGCTTAGAGTTTGTCTGGCAAGGGCAACAGCACAGTTATCACGCCTTACCAGACAAAGGCGAACACTTTGCACAATTAACAGCAAACGAAATTTTTTCCAGTTGGCAGCAGCCAAACAAGCTAGAGTGGTAAAATGACTGAATCAAATAGAGCGTTACGATTTGGCGGTATTGGTCGTTTATATGGTAACAAAGAACTGCATGCACTAGAGCAAGCACATTTTTGCGTTATTGGCATTGGTGGTGTAGGAAGTTGGGCGGCAGAGGCCCTAGTTCGTACTGGGGTGGGTAAAATCACCTTAATCGACATGGATGATATTTGTGTAACTAATGTCAATCGCCAGCTTCATGCTGATAGCAATAGCATTGGCCAACAAAAAATTGAAGCCATGAAAGCCCGTTGTTTGGCCATAAACCCTGATTGTGAAGTAACTCTCATTGATGACTTTTTAATGCTAGACAACATTAGAGAGTATATCCAAGGTTTCGACTATGTTATTGACTGCATTGACGCGGTGAAGGAAAAAGCGGCGTTAATCGCACATTGTAAACGCAATAAAATACCAATTATCACCACAGGTGGTGCTGGTGGCCAAACTGACCCCAGTCAAATCCAATATGGTGACGTGGCCAAAACCACACACGATCCCTTGCTGGCCAAAGTACGTTACCTGTTACGCAAGCAATATAACTTTACCACAAACCCTAAGCGTAAGTTTGCAGTGGACTGTGTCTATTCAACTGAGCAGTTGGTGTACCCAAGTAGCGATGGCACAGTGTGTAAAATGAAACAGCAAGCCGAAGGTGGTAAGAACATGGACTGTGCCACAGGTTTTGGCTCCGCAACCATGGTGACGGGAAGTTTTGGCTTTTACGCAGCGGCCAGAGCTATTCAAAAATACCTGATAAAATCCGTTAAGTAATACATTTAGAGCGTAATAAAAAACGGGCCCCAACGTTTGGGGCCCGTTTTTTATTTCAGCGGTAAGTGTCTACAACAAGCCAGTAATGTACCTCGCTGGCTTGATGTGTAGTGTGTTTAATCGCACTGTTTAGCTGCCAATTGTATCTGCTCGACAATAGCCCTAATGCCATTCCCTCGAGAAGGGCTTAAGTGAGCAATAAGACCCAGCGATTGAAATAAGCCATAGACATCGGTTTGAGCTGCTTGTTGCGGAGATTTGCCAGCAAAAGCGGCAATAATGATGGTTAAAAGGCCCCGTACAATACGGGTATCTGAATCGGCCATCAGCACCATCTGCTGTTGGCTGTCATCGAGTTCAATATACA
Organism: Pseudoalteromonas sp. UG3-2; assembly: GCF_037120705.1. Classification (NCBI taxonomy): domain Bacteria; kingdom Pseudomonadati; phylum Pseudomonadota; class Gammaproteobacteria; order Alteromonadales; family Pseudoalteromonadaceae; genus Pseudoalteromonas; species Pseudoalteromonas sp. UG3-2. The sequence continues at coordinate 534,583 of NZ_JAWLJU010000002.1, forward strand.
ACCAGACATTACTATCACAGCCAGACACTAATGCCGATGGCACTTTCAACTCATCAGGCAGGGCGGGCAGTTGTTTGCCCAATAACATAATTTCGCGATATTTCGCCTGCCAACCACTGCAGGCGGTTAATTTTTCTGTGATGGTAGTGATGTTCATTATTAATCTATCAGCTCTATTGTTGATTTTAGCGCACTAATAAATTGCGCAATATCCTCTTCATTATTATAAAAAGCCAGGCTTACTCTTACCGTGCCGTTGAGGTTTAGTTGTTTCATCAAAGGCTGGGCACAGTGATGGCCACTGCGTACGGCAACGCCATAGGTATTAAGCAAGGTCGCCATGTCATAATGGTGCTCGTTTTTGTAATTAAAGCTAATCACACCGGCGTTATGGTGGCGATCACCATAGATTGCGATGCCAGGAATTTGTTCCATTTCTGCTAATAGCTTGCGATACAGCTGTTGCTCGTATTGGAATAGCGCGTCACTATCTATCTGGTTGAGGTATTCAAGTGCCGCAGCAAACGCGATAACACCGGCGATGTTTGGGGTGCCCGGCTCAAATTTAGCGGGCGCCGAGCGGAACGTGGTTTCCTCAAATGTCACCGTTGCTATCATTTCCCCACCAGTTTGATAGACCGGTAAGGCATCGAGTTTGTCATAGCGACCATACAGCCCACCAATACCAGTAGGGCCAAGCGCTTTGTGGCCAGAGAAAACATAAAAATCACAACCAAGCTGGCGCAAATTAGGGCGCAAATGCAGTAATGATTGAGCACCATCAACGACGGTGGTGATCCCTAGTTGCTGACAGCATTGTATTAGAGCGTCTATGGGCTGAATATTTCCCAATGCGTTAGACACATGGCCAATCGCTAAAACGTCTGGCTGATGTTGCTGCAGTAATGCCAACGAGCCGGCTAAGTCTAACTTGCCTTCCTCTAGCATGGGCAACACCAGTAGTTCAGCACCGCTGCGGGCACAGGCCTGTTGCCATGGCACTATATTAGCATGATGTTCGAATGGGCTAATCACCACCTTGCTTTGCTCGGTAAATTCAGCACTTAAGCTACTGGCAAGCAAGTTGATCGCGGCCGTTGCACCACTGGTCCAGACGATCTCTTTGCCATCAACATGAAAAAAATCGGCAGTGAGTTGGCGAGCATTTTCGTAGCTAGTTGTCGCACGCTCACTGAGTGTGTGTAAACCTCGATGTACATTTGAATTCTCATACTCATAAAAAGTTTTTATGACATCGATAACCTGAGCCGGCTTTTGCGTTGTGGCGGCGGAGTCGAAGTAACATAGCCTTTGGTCATCGAGCTTTTGCTCTAAAATAGGAAAGTCTTGGCGCAACGATTGTATAGTAGTCATAACATACCTGAGGTGATTTGACGGCGGGATTTTAGCGAAATCAAGGCGAGAATAAAACAAAAAAGGCCGCAACAGCGGCCTTTTTTAATCTTGATACTAAGACTATCTGTCGTCGTGACCTTTGTAGTCGCGAGCTGTGTAGCCTTTGTATAGCTGACGAGGACGACCAATTTTGTGGCCTGGCTGCGACAGCATTTCATTCCAGTGTGAGATCCAACCAACAGTACGAGACATGGCGAAGATAACCGTGAACATGCTAGTAGGAATGCCGATAGCTTTCAGGATGATACCTGAGTAGAAATCAACGTTAGGATAAAGCTTCTTCTCAACGAAATACGGGTCTTCAAGAGCGATTTGTTCAAGCTTCATCGCTACGTCTAGCAATGGATCTTGAATGTTAAGCTCTTCAAGTACTTCGTGACACGTTTGACGCATTACCGTAGCGCGTGGGTCGAAGTTTTTGTATACGCGGTGACCAAAGCCCATTAGGCGGAATGGGTCGTTCTTGTCTTTCGCTTTAGCGATGTACTCGTCAATGCGATCCACAGAACCGATTTCTTCCAACATGTTCAGACATGCTTCGTTCGCACCACCGTGAGCTGGTCCCCATAGAGACGCAATACCAGCAGAGATACAGGCATATGGATTAGCGCCTGAAGAACCCGCTAAGCGTACAGTAGACGTTGACGCGTTTTGCTCGTGGTCAGCGTGAAGCATAAAGATTTTGTCCATTGCTTTTGCAAGCACTGGGTTCACTTTGTAGTCTTCTGCAGGCACAGAGAACATCATGTGTAAGAAGTTTTCTGCGTAGCTTAAGTCGTTACGTGGGTATACGAAAGGCTGGCCAACGTTATACTTGTATGCCATCGCCGCGATGGTTGGTAGTTTTGCAACCAACTTAATAGCACAACGCATGCGCTGTTCTTCGTCTGAAATATCAAGGTCTGAGTGATAAAACGAAGACAATGCACCAACCACACCACATAGCATAGCCATAGGGTGAGCATCGACACGGAAACCCTGGAAGAAGGCAGCGATTTTCTCGTGCATCATGGTATTGCGAGTAACTTCATCAGAGAACTCGGCTAGTTGTTCTTTGTTTGGTAGCTCACCGTTTAGAAGTAAGTAACAAAGCTCAATATAGTTTGAGTTTTCAGCTAGTTGTTCGATTGGATAACCGCGATGAAGCAGCACACCCTTGGCACCGTCGATGTAGGTGATCGACGAGTCGCAAGAAGCAGTCGACATGAATCCTGGGTCATAAGTGAATAGGCCGTGAGCACCGAACGAACGAACGTCTACAACGTCTTGACCTGCAGTACCTTCGTAAATTGGTAACTCAATCGGATCATGACCATCAATGTGGACTGTGGCTTTCTTATCTGCCATCTATTTGTCTCCTATTTAATAACAACATTCTGATTGTTATGTTGTGATACTAATGTTAAGCAAATTCAGATCATTCTAACTTATAAACCGGGTAAGAAGTCAATTTTTCTGAGATTTATGCATATATGTATAATAAATATTCTATGGCGATTAAATATTAGACCATTCGCTAATTCGCAAGCTTCTCAATCTAAACAAGAATTGTAAAAGGGCGGATAGCCTTATATACTGTCAACGGTTTTATACCGTATCGTCTGTGGGTAAACCTATTTTTACATCAATTTTTTACACTCCAGTGAACTTTTTGGTGTCCTAATTGGTTTATCTAGAGTGTGCCATCTACATTGCACTATGTAGGTGGGTTTCATAAAAACAAGTAGATGAGCTCCTTTGTGAGCAAAGATGGGCAAGTAACTGTGAAAAAGCAAAGACCTGTAAATCTAGATCTTACGACTATATCTATGCCGCCAACGGCTAAGGCGTCGATTCTACACCGTGTCACCGGTGTGGCATTCTTCTTCGCTTTGACCTTTGTGATTTGGGCTTGGGCTGAATCACTCTCTTCACCAGAAGGTTTCACGTTCGTAACCGAACTGATGACCGGCTTCATCGCGAAATTCATCGCGTGGGGTACCCTAACTGCATTGTCTTACCACATTATCGGTGGTATCCGTCACATGATTCAGGATATGGGACACTGGGAAGAATTAGAATCGGGCAATAACAGCGCTAAGATTGCATTGGCAATCTGGGTTATCGTAGCAATTCTAGCTGGAGTGTGGATATGGTCTTAAATCAAGCGACTCTAAAGCGTGATGGCGTACAAGACTACGTCTCACTGCGTGCAACTGCGTTAATTATCCTTGCATATGCGGTATTTATCGTAGGTTATCTTCTTCTTACCCCTGAGCTAACGTACGAAGCGTGGAGCGGGTTGTTTTCTAACCTAGTTATGAAAGCAGCAACCATGATCACTTTGGTGTGCATTATGGTTCATACCCGTATTGGTTTGTGGCAGGTACTAACGGACTATGTTAAAGGCGCCACTATGCGTTCAGTACTGAGCTTTGTATTAAACCTGATCGCATTAGCTTACGTAGCTATTGGTCTCTTTGTTTTATGGGGTGTTTAAGTGAAATATAACGTACGCGAATTTGACGCAGTAGTAGTAGGTGCTGGTGGCGCTGGTATGCGCGCGGCCCTAGCTATCTCAGAATCAGGTAAAACCTGTGCACTAATTTCTAAGGTATTCCCAACTCGTTCGCACACGGTATCGGCGCAGGGGGGTATCACCGTTGCGCTAGGTAACTCGCACGAGGATAACTGGGAATGGCACATGTACGATACGGTTAAAGGTTCTGATTACATCGGTGACCAAGACGCTATCGAGTACATGACCAAAACCGGCCCAGAGGCAATCACTGAGCTTGAGAACATGGGTTTACCATTCTCGCGCTTTGAAAATGGTCGTGTTTACCAACGTCCTTTCGGTGGTCAGTCGAAAAACTTTGGCGGTGAACAAGCCGCTCGTACTGCTGCTGCAGCGGACCGTACTGGTCACGCATTGCTACACTGCTTGTACCAACAGAACGTAAAAAATAACACAAATGTATTCTCTGAATGGTACGCATTAGACCTAGTTAAAAACGACAAAGGCGATGTGGTTGGTGTTACAGCAATTGATATTGAAAGCGGTGAAGTGGTTTTCTTCAAATCAAAAGCGGTAGTACTTGCAACCGGTGGTGCTGGTCGTATTTATGCATCTACTACCAACGCGCACATCAACACTGGTGACGGTGTGGGTATGGCTGTTCGCGCTGGCATTGGCATGCAAGACATGGAAATGTGGCAGTTCCACCCAACCGGTATCGCAGGCGCTGGTACATTAGTGACTGAAGGCTGTCGTGGTGAAGGTGGTTACCTGTTAAACAAAGACGGTGAGCGCTTCATGGAGCGTTATGCCCCTAACGCTAAAGACCTTGCAGGTCGTGACGTTGTGGCCCGTGCAATGATGACAGAAATCCGTGAAGGTCGTGGTTGTGAAGGCCCTTGGGGTACGCACATCAAACTTAAGTTGGATCACCTAGGTGCAGAAACTCTAAACTTACGCCTACCTGGTGTATGTGACTTATCTAAGACGTTTGCCCACGTAGATCCGGCAGAAGAGCCAATTCCAGTTATCCCAACATGTCACTACATGATGGGTGGTGTACCGACCAACGTTCATGGTCAGGTACTGGATGTCAATGAAGCGGGCGAAGAACGTATTGTTGAAGGTCTGTTCGCCGTTGGTGAAATTGCCTGTGTATCGGTACACGGTGCAAACCGTCTTGGTGGTAACTCACTGCTTGACCTTGTGGTATTTGGTCGTGCTGCAGGTAACTTCTTAGGCACTTACCTAAGCGACTTTGAGTCAACTGGCGATGCTACGGCAGACGACGTTGATCAGGCACTAGCGAGATTCAATCGCTGGGAAAGCTCTGAGAAAGGTAAGGGCGAGGATCCTGTGCAAATCAAGAAAGATTTGCAAGAGTGTATGCAGCTTAACTTCTCGGTATTCCGTGAAGGCGACGCTATGGCCGATGGCCTGAAAGATCTTAAAGAGATCCGTGAGCGTCTTAAGCATGCCCGTTTGGACGATAAGTCAAGCGAGTTCAACACTCAGCGTATTGAGTGTTTAGAGCTAGATAACCTGATGGAAACGGCTTTCTCAACTGCGGTAGCTGCAAACTTCCGTACTGAGAGTCGTGGTGCGCACTCGCGCTTTGACTTCCCTGAGCGTGATGATGAGAACTGGCTATGCCACTCAATTTATCACCCGCAGTCTGATGCGATGAGTAAACGCGAAGTAAACTTTGCGCCGACGACTCGCGAAGCGTTCCCACCTAAAGCACGTACATACTAGGAGCTAAGCGATGGCAACTTTAGAATTATCTGTTTATCGTTATAATCCTGATGAAGATGCAGCACCGCGCATGCAAGACTACACTCTAGAGGTAGAGGAAGGTCGTGACATGATGGTGCTAGATGCTCTGATGCAGTTAAAAGAGCAAGATCCATCTTTATCATTCCGCCGCTCATGCCGTGAAGGTGTGTGTGGTTCTGACGGTGTAAACATGAACGGTAAAAACGGTCTTGCTTGCATTACGCCTATTTCAGCATTGCAAAAAGGCGGCAAAGGCAAAATCGTTGTACGTCCATTACCGGGTCTTCCGGTTATTCGTGACTTGGTTATCGACATGAGCCAATTCTACACGCAATACGAGAAGGTTAAGCCGTACCTAATTAACGACAAGCCAACTGGTGGTGAAGAGCGTTTACAGTCAGTTGAAGACCGTGAAAAGCTTGACGGCCTGTACGAGTGTATTCTTTGTGCTTGTTGTTCAACGTCTTGTCCGTCTTTCTGGTGGAACCCAGATAAGTTCATCGGTCCTGCTGGCCTACTTCACGCTTACCGTTTCTTGGCTGATAGCCGTGATACGGCAACCGAAGAACGTCTTGCAGACCTTGATGATGCATTCAGCGTTTTCCGCTGTCACAGTATCATGAACTGTGTTAGCGTATGTCCTAAAGGCCTTAATCCGACTAAGGCAATTGGACAAATTAAATCAATGTTGTTAAACCGTTCGGTATAACACATACTACTAGCTAAGATGGCAAGCATTAGCTTGCCATCTTGTTTTCGTTTAAGTTTCTGCGCTAGATAAAAGGGCTAATAAATGCACGAAGGTGTGATGAAGGCATGGCTAGAATCTTCGCACTTGTACGGCGGTAACGTCGCATACGTAGAAGATCTATATGAGGCGTATCTAGACGATGCAGCTTCAGTGCCAGAAGAATGGCGAGAGGTGTTTGATCAACTGCCAAAAGTTGATGGGGTGGATGTTGATGCAAAACATTCAGAAGTAAGAGCGCAATTTGCTGAACTTGCTAAAAACAAACACAAAGAGGTCGTGGTATCGGCAGAAGGTGCTGCTGACGCTAAACAAGTTAAAGTTCTGCAGTTAATTAACGCATTTCGATTCCGTGGTCATCAAAACGCAAACCTCGATCCCCTTGGGATTTGGCAAAGAGAGCGCGTTCGTGATTTAGACCCGAGTTTTCACGATTTAACTGATGCAGACCTAGATAAAGAATTTAACGTTGGCTCTTTTGCTTGTGGCAAAGAGACAATGAAACTGAAAGATTTGTATGCTGCCTTAAAAGAAACCTATTGTGGTTCGATTGGCGCAGAGTACATGCACATCACCTCAACGGAAGAAAAACGTTGGATCCAACAACGTTTAGAGTCCACCTTCGCCAAGCCTCAGTTTGACAAAGAAACGAAACTACGAATTTACAAAGGCCTGACGGCAGCAGATGGTCTGGAAAAATACCTAGGGGCTAAGTTCCCAGGTGCTAAGCGTTTCTCACTTGAGGGTGGTGATGCCCTAGTACCAATGCTGAAAGAGCTGATGCACCGTGCTGGTGAAAGCGGCCAAGAAGAAGCGGTTATTGGTATGGCCCACCGTGGGCGTTTGAACGTGTTAGTTAACGTCTTAGGTAAAAACCCGCAGGAGCTATTTGACGAGTTCGCTGGTAAATACGGCGAACAAGCCGGTTCTGGTGACGTTAAATACCACATGGGTTACTCTTCTGACTTTGGCACTAAGGGCGGCAACGTTCATATGGCCTTGGCCTTTAACCCGTCTCACCTAGAGATTGTTAATCCAGTGGTCATGGGTTCAGTTCGCGCTCGTCTCGATCGTTTGAATTGCCAAAGTGGCTCCAAGGCATTACCTATTACGATCCATGGTGACTCAGCGATCGCTGGACAAGGTGTTGTTCAAGAAACATTTAACTTATCGCAAACTCGCGCTTATGGCGTTGGTGGTACAGTGCGTATCGTGGTTAACAACCAAGTTGGTTTCACCACCTCTAAACGTGAAGACACGCGTTCAACAGAGTACTGTACCGACATTGCGAAAATGGTTCAGGCGCCCATTTTCCACGTTAATTCTGACGATCCAGAAGCCGTTGCGTTTGTTACTCAAGTGGCATTGGATTACCGTAACAAATTTAAGCGTGATGTGGTTATTGACCTAGTTTGTTACCGTCGTCATGGTCACAATGAAGCGGATGAGCCAAACGCAACTCAACCGTTGATGTACCAAAAAGTGAAGAAGCACCCTGTACCGCGTCAGCTTTACTCTGAGCAGCTGATTAAAGAAGGGGTGATTTCGGAAGCAGAAGCGAAACAAATCTCTGATGACTACCGTAATGGCCTAGATAAAGGTCAGTGCGTTGTGGAAGAGATCCAAAAAGAAACTAAGCATTCTTCGGATTGGTCTAAATACGTTGGCCACGATTGGGATACGCCTTACGAGCCAAAACTTGATGTTGCTAAACTCAAGGAACTTGGTGAAAAGGTTGCTAGTTACCCAGACAGCCATAAAGCGCAGTCTCGCGTTAAAAAGATTTATGACGACCGCAAGGCCATGGCTAAAGGCGACAAGCCACTGGATTGGGGTATGGCCGAAACCTTGGCCTACGCAACCTTAGTCGAAGAGGGCACAGACGTACGCCTTACAGGTCAAGACTCAGGTCGTGGTACTTTCTTCCACCGTCATGCGGTAGTGCATAACCAAGAAGACGCATCAACTTATTTGCCACTGCAACACATCAGTGACAACCAAGGTGTGTTTGAAGTCTATGACTCAGTGCTTTCTGAAGAAGCCGTCTTGGCGTTTGAATATGGGTACGCTACGGCGGAACCAACCTCGTTGGTACTTTGGGAAGCGCAGTTTGGTGACTTTGCCAATGGTGCTCAGGTTGTATTTGACCAGTTCTTGAGCTCTGGTGAGCAAAAGTGGGGCCGTTTATGTGGCTTAACCATGTTGTTACCTCATGGCTATGAAGGTCAAGGTCCAGAACACAGTTCAGCGCGCTTAGAGCGTTATCTGCAATTGTGTGCAGACCACAACATGCAAGTCTGTGTGCCAACGACGCCAGCGCAAGTGTATGCTATGCTGCGCCGTCAATCGGTACGTCCATTACGTCGTCCACTGATTGTACTAACACCAAAATCACTGCTACGTCATCCATTGGCGGTATCTAGCCTTGAAGAGCTTGCCGATGGCGTGTTCCACAACATGATTGATGAAATTGATGACATCAACCCTGAGAAAGTGGAACGTGTTGTATTCTGTAGCGGTAAGGTGTACTACGAACTACTGCAAGAGCGTCGTAAGCAAGAACTAGACAATGTTGCTATTGTCCGTGTTGAGCAACTGTATCCGTTCCCTCACAAAGAGATGGACGAGATCATGGCTCGCTACCAACACGTTAAAGATTTCGTATGGTGTCAAGAAGAGCCGCAAAACCAAGGTGCTTGGTACTGCTCGCAACACCATTTCTGGGAAGCCATTCCATCAGGTGCTAATTTATCTTACGCTGGTCGTAAAGCGGCAGCAGCGCCTGCTTGTGGTTATATGTCTACCCATACTAAAGAACAAAACGCGTTAATTGCTGACGCTTTAACAATTAAGAAATAAGGAATAAGAGATGACAACCGAAATCAAGGTGCCTGTTCTTCCTGAGTCTGTTGCTGATGCAACGGTTGCCACTTGGCATGTAAGCGTTGGCGATAAAGTGACTCGAGATCAAAATCTAGTTGATATCGAAACTGATAAAGTGGTTTTAGAAGTTGTAGCACCAGAAGATGGTGTTATAACTGAGATTTCCGAAACTGAAGGGGCTACGGTTCTTTCAGATCAAGTAATCGCGCAACTGGGCGAGGCCGATGATGCTGGTACTTCTGACTCATCAGACTCATCGAAATCAGAACCAGAGCAAAGCAAAGAAGAATCAGCCGCGTCAGACCCGACGCAAGCATCAGAAGGTAAAGAAGTGGACATTAAAGTACCTGTACTTCCTGAATCAGTAGCAGACGCTACCATTGCGACTTGGCACGTACAGCCAGGCGAATCTGTTAGCCGTGACCAAAACTTGGTTGATATTGAAACCGACAAAGTGGTTCTTGAAGTAGTTGCACCAGATGATGGTGTGATGGGCGAACAAATCCATGGCGAAGGTGAAACTGTTCTTGCTGATCAAGTGATTGGTAAAGTGGTAGCGGGCAGCGGTTCTGCACCGGCATCGGCGCCTGCAGAAGCGAAGCAAGAATCAACGTCTTCTGACTCTGACGAAAACTCAGATGTGTTAACGCCGTCAGTACGTCGTATGATTGCTGAGAAAGGCCTAGATGCGTCTAAGATCAAAGGTTCAGGTAAAGGTGGTCGTATCACCAAAGAAGACGTGGACAACTTCTTGAAGTCAGGCGCTAAGTCTGAATCAAAGCCAGCAGCTTCTAGCACTACTACGGCACCAGTAGGTGAGCGTACGCAAAAACGCGTTCCAATGACGCGTCTTCGTAAGACCATTGCTAACCGCCTACTTGAAGCGAAGAATTCAACTGCAATGTTGACCACTTTCAACGAAGTAAACATGAAGCCAATCATGGATCTTCGTAAGCAATACAAAGACGTATTTGAAGAGCGTCACGGTATTCGCTTAGGCTTTATGTCTTTCTACGTGAAAGCCGTAACTGAAGCACTTAAGCGCTTCCCAGAAGTGAATGCGTCAATCGACGGTGATGATATCGTTTATCACAACTACTTCGACATCAGCATCGCGGTATCTACGCCACGTGGTCTTGTGACTCCAGTACTACGTGACTGTGATAAGCTATCGGTTGCTGAAATTGAGAAAGGTATTCGTGAATTGGCACTAAAAGGTCGTGACGGCAAACTTACCGTTGATGACATGACTGGTGGTAACTTTACAATCACCAATGGTGGTGTATTTGGCTCGTTGATTTCAACGCCTATCATCAACCTACCGCAGTCTTCTATCTTGGGTATGCACAAAATCCAAGAGCGTCCAATGGCAGTAAACGGCAAGGTTGAAATCTTACCGATGATGTACTTGGCACTGTCGTACGATCACCGTCAAATTGATGGTAAAGAGTCGGTTGGCTTCTTAGTAACAATCAAAGAGTTGCTTGAAGATCCAACGCGTCTTCTACTCGACGTATAATGTTTGTTTAAAGAATAAGCTGTATGCTCGCATACAGCTTTTTTTTTGCGCCTTTGGTCTAAGTGGGGTTTTCATAGCAAGCCTTGGGATCTATACTATGAGCGCAATTTGGGATAGCTGATTATTTGCATAAATATTCAGCTTTTTTAGTATAAAAAATTGGATAAAGCATCATGAATTTGCATGAGTATCAGGCAAAACAACTTTTTGCCGAATATGGTCTACCTGTATCAGAAGGCTTTGCTTGTGATACACCTCAAGAAGCAGTTGAAGCTGCTGGTAAAATCGGTGGAGACAAGTGGGTTGTTAAATGTCAAGTACACGCTGGCGGCCGTGGTAAAGCGGGCGGTGTTAAACTGGCAGACAGCAAAGACGAAATCCGCGCATTCGCTGAAAACTGGTTAGGCAAAAACCTAGTTACTTACCAAACAGACGAGAAAGGTCAGCCAGTTGCTAAAATTTTAGTAGAAAGCTGCACTGATATTGCAAATGAACTATACCTAGGTGCCGTAGTTGACCGTGGAACACGTAAAGTTGTGTTCATGGCATCGACTGAAGGCGGTGTAGAAATCGAACAAGTTGCAGAAGAAACGCCTGAACTAATTCACAAAGCTGAGGTTGATCCACTAGTTGGTCCTCAGGCTTATCAAGGCCGTGAGCTGGCGTTCAAACTTGGTTTGAACCCAACGCAAGTTAAACAGTTCACTAAGATCTTTATGGGTCTTGCGCAAATGTTCATCAACCATGACTTCGCGCTACTTGAAATTAACCCATTAGTAATCACTGATGAAGGTAACCTTCACTGTCTTGACGGCAAAATCGGTGTTGATGGCAACGCGTTATTCCGCCAGCCTAAAATCCGTGAATTCCACGATCCTTCACAAGAAGACGCACGTGAAGCACACGCGGCAAGCTTTGAGCTTAACTACGTTGCACTAGACGGTAACGTTGGTTGTATGGTTAACGGTGCAGGCCTTGCGATGGGTACTATGGACATCGTAAACCTACACGGCGGTAAGCCAGCTAACTTCCTAGACGTTGGTGGCGGCGCAACGAAAGAGCGTGTATCAGAAGCATTCAAGATCATCCTTTCTGATGACAACGTGAAAGCAGTACTCGTTAACATCTTTGGCGGTATCGTACGTTGTGACATGATCGCAGAAGGTATTATCGGTGCGGTTAAAGAAGTTGGCGTAAACGTACCAGTAGTTGTACGTCTTGAAGGTACTAACGCGGAAGCTGGTCGTGAAGTACTAGCTAACTCAGGCCTTGACATCATTGCAGCTGAGTCTCTAACTGACGCTGCTGAGAAAGTAGTTGCTGCTGCGGAGGGCAAATAATGTCTGTATTAATTAACAAAGATACTAAAGTAATCTGTCAAGGTTTCACTGGTGGTCAGGGTACTTTCCACTCTGAGCAAGCTATCCAGTACGGTACACAAATGGTTGGTGGTGTTTCTCCTGGTAAAGGCGGCACAACTCACCTAGGCCTACCAGTATTTAACACAGTACGCGAAGCGGTAGAGTCTACAGGTGCAACGGCATCTGTTATCTATGTACCAGCTGCTTTTTGTAAAGACGCTATCCTTGAAGCGATCGACGCAGGCATCGAGCTAATCGTTTGTATCACTGAAGGTATCCCAACACTTGACATGGTTGATGTTAAGGTGAAGTTGGATGAAACGGGCGTTCGCATGATTGGTCCTAACTGCCCAGGTGTTATCACTCCAGGTGAAACTAAGATTGGTATCATGCCAGGCCACATCCACAAGCCAGGTAAAGTAGGTATTGTATCACGTTCTGGTACACTTACTTACGAAGCGGTTAAGCAAACTACAGACGCAGGCTTCGGTCAGTCTACGTGTGTTGGTATCGGTGGTGATCCAATCCCAGGTACTAACTTCATCGACGTGCTAGAAATGTTCGAGAAAGACGACCAAACTGAAGCAATCGTGATGATCGGTGAGATCGGCGGTACTGCTGAAGAAGAAGCGGCTGAATACATCAAGCACAACGTAACTAAGCCAGTGGTTTCTTACATTGCTGGTGTTACAGCTCCTCCAGGTAAGCGTATGGGTCACGCTGGTGCAATTATCGCAGGCGGTAAAGGCACAGCTGACGAGAAGTTCGCAGCCCTTGAAGAAGCAGGCGTTAAAACAGTACGCTCTCTTGCAGAAATCGGTTCTGCACTAAAAGAGAAAGCAGGCTGGTAATTGATTTAACAATCAATTGACGCTAAAAAGGCTCCTTAGGGAGCCTTTTTTGTGGCTAACTATTAGCGCAGACAATGAGCAAATTCAGTTTATACCAATTCGCTTAATTAAGTGGTCTATTTGAGGCAAGAAAATTCTGTCGATAACAAGGCGAAAATTTTGCTATTTAGCTGTTCTAAATAAGAAATTTTTAACGCAGTTAGCGTCGAATTTGCTCCCTCAAATTGAGCAGGTATTAATGCGGATTGGTATTATTTAATCTTAAGGAAGTAAAGTAAGTGAATCTCTATTTACTCGTAGCAGGTATACTGACTTTGATTGCGGCGCTGTTGCATATTGGCTGTATTTATTTTGGGGCTTCTTGGTATCGGTTTTTTGGTGCCGGCGAGCACATGGCACGACTTGCTGAACAGGGTAGTCATTACCCAACACTGGTTACCAGTGTCATCACGCTTGTACTGCTGATATGGTCTGCTTATGCGGCGGCTGGCGCTGGGGTGTTGTTGAAGTTACCGTTTATGCGATGGGTGTTATCTCTGATTACATTGCTACTTTTGCTGCGTGCTGTTGCTGGTTTTTATTTTGTATTTGAACCCATGGGACGCACGCCGGCATTTTGGCTCTGGAGCTCGTTAATTTGTTTACTATTAGCAGCTTTGTACGGGGTGGGCTTAGTGCAAAAGTGGCCGATACTCGCAAAAGCTAAATAGAAAGCATTTCAAGCGGGTTTGTAACGCTGTTAGACACCGTATTCACGCTCGACCTTGGCAATGCGAGTGGTGTAACTGGCATACCACTTTTGGTGGCCGTGCTTTTGCGCTTCTACATGCTCGGCATTGGCTTTCCATGCTTTGATTGACTCTAGATCTTGCCAATAAGATACTGTGATCCCCACTTCTTCTCTTGCTGATTCTATGCCTAAAAAACCAGGTTGTAGTTGGGCTAGTTCTACCATTCTTGCTGCGGTTTGGGCGTAGCCTTCATCGTCGTTGTTTTTGATATTGGTGAATATTACCGCGTAATAGGGTGGTGCTGGAGTTTTGGCTATCATCTTCAGTCGCTATTGCTGTTTTAGGGAACTTGGTTATAGCAGTACTTGCTTGCTGGGGTCAATCAATGACCCCATTACAAATTCAGGTTTTCAGCATTAACGTCTGTATCAAGCAACACTTTGCTGCTGAATGTGCCAAAACTTAGGTGTTATTTAAGGGTTAGCTTAATAACGCGTATCTTACTGATTCATTCACAGCCTTATATTGTTTACACATCTTTCTATCGGAAAAATAAATATAAAAATTTAACTCATTTAAAAACAACAAGATAAGTGCAAAAATAAAAATAAATGAATAATAAATATTGTATACAATATATCAATTGTGTATTGTTTAGCCGTTACCAACACACACTCACATCAATGGGAACAAAAGGAAAAACAATGCGTAATAACAAAAAAATCACGCAACTATTTAATAAAACACTCACCGCCTCGGCATTGGTGCTGGCTCTTGGCAGTAGCAGTGTCTATGCAGCAGATGGCAATAGCACGGTGAAAGGGAATATCGTAAACAGTCAAGGCGCTGAGCTCAATAATGCGCAATTGGTGTTTACTCACAAAAGCAAAGGCCTTGTTTTTACAGTGCAAACCAACAGCAAAGGCGAGTACCTGTTGCGCAACCTACCGGTCGGTCGCTACTCGGTGGCGATTAAAAAAGAAGGCTTTGAAACGGTGATAGAGCAGGACATCGCGCTTAATATTGGTCAAGCCGTGATCCTCGATGCTCAGCTCCTTCGCGCAGGGCAGGATATTGAAAGAATTGCGGTCACTGGCACGGCCATTCGTCGTGTCGATATGGCATCGTCAACAGCCGGGTTGACCTTTACCGACAGCGATTTAAAAATCATGCCGGTAAATACTGGGTTTGAAAGTATCGCTTTATTAGCACCAGGCACAGCTCAGCCAGGAGGCAGCAATTTTAAGGGGGCATCGAGTTTTGGTGGCTCTTCTGCAGCTGAAAATGGCTATTACTTTAATGGCTTAAATGTTACTAGTATTAAAACCGGTTTAGGCTCGATTCGCTTGCCTTGGGAAGCCATTTCACAAACCCAAGTGAAAACCGGTGGGATCAGTCCTGAGTTTGGCGGAGCGCTAGGCGGCATTGTCAATGCCGTGTCGAAATCCGGTGATAATGAATTTAAATTCGGTGCAGAAGTGCGCTTAGACCCGTCATTTAGCCATGATTACCATGACTCCAATTATCAAGATGATGGCACCATCAACATCAACACACAACAAGATTATGACTCTTTTAGAGAGTTACAGTTATGGGCCAGTGGGGCGTTAATAGAAGACAGTTTGTTCTACTATGGGTTGTTTGCGCCGCGAAAAGAAGTGAACCGTTGGGCCGAGCAAACCATTTTTAAAGACCGTGAAAGAGAAGAAGATCGCTGGTTTGCCAAAGTAGACTGGTTTATTAATGCAGATCATTCCCTGGGCTTTTCAGCCATGAATAATAAGCGTGAATGGACTACACAAAGTTATACTTATGATTGGCAAAGCAATGACATTGGTGATGAACAAGGCGTTGCTGCACCTGGTGAGGATGGCGGTAAGGTTTACAGTATTGACTACAACGGCTATTTTACGGATTTTTTCTCGGTCTCTGCGGTGGTAGGCCGAGTTACGGAAAACGTTGAAAACATAGTGGCGTCACCACTTCCTGGGGTTTGGGATGAACGCAGTAGTTTTGTCACTTTATCTAGTCACACTTCATCCGGCATAAGTGAACAAGAGTTTATTCGTGACCAAGCCCGCATCGATTTTAATATCGATTTAGACTACCACTCTATTTTATTTGGGGTTGATTATACTAAGGTAACGGTAGACTATTTTTCAGGTCAAAATGGCCTTGGTGATGCAGAAGGATGGTGGAGCATAAAAACGGCCGGTGACAACAGCATCTCTGGTGCCGCCATTGGTGAAGATTATGTCGAGCGTCGGGTTCGCACTCGCACCGTCGACTCGGAAGTAAACTCATTGGCCTTCTATGTCAATGATTCTTGGCAAGTGACCGATGAGCTAGTGCTTAATCTGGGACTAAGATACAGCCAGTTTGAAAACACCGTTACCGATGGCCGTGCCTATGTTGATATGGACAATCAATTAGCACCAAGGTTGCAGGCGATTTACGACCTTAATGGCGACGGTGAGTCTAAGGTCTTTTTCACCTATGGCCGTTATTTCCAACCTGTCTCGGCCAATATGAATATTACCCAAGGCAGTGCTTCGGTAGAGTGGTTTGAGTATTTCGACCTCAACGAAGTGGATGCCAATGGCTTTCCGGTACTGCTGTCCGACGGCTCGCCTAGCCGGGGTGCCATGCTTAGAGACAGGCGCTGGCGTCAACGTGGGATCACAGAGCCTGGCCTGATTGCCTCTTCTTCGTTAAAACCCATGTATTCTGATGAGTTTACCCTAGGTTATCAAACCGAAGTGTTTGACGACATGGCGTTTGGCGTACGTGCCATTTATCGTGACTTAGGCCGTAGTGTCGAAGACACCGATGTTGGCCCGGTACTTGCCAAAAAGCTCGCTGAGCTTGGCATTGAAGATAATGTTGGGCAGGGCTCGTATTATGTGCTCAACAACCCAGGCGAAGCGATCTCCATGAGTTACGATTTTGATGGTGATGGTCAAGTAGATGACGTTACCCTCACGGCTGAAGAGTTAGCGCTGCAACAAGCGGTAAGAAAGTATCTCGCCCTTGAGTTCACTTTAGAAGGCAATATTACCGATAAACTACGAATTAACTCTTCTTATACTTGGTCCCATAGCTATGGTAATACCGAGGGGTTAGTTAAAACCGACAATAACCAAGCCGATCCCGGTTGGACCACCTCATATGATTACGCGGATTTAATGGATCATGGTTATGGTAACCTGCCTAATGATCACCGCCACTCACTGAAAGTGTCAGGCTCCTATGACATCACTGATAACTTTACCCTAGGTTTGGTTGCACGGACGGTTGCAGGTCGTCCAACCAACTACTTTTCGAAACACCCTGAAGGAGTTGATAGCTGTGCGCCAGGCAGCCCATGGGATGCTTGTATTAGTAAATACTATGGTCACGTCTCTCATTATGATGAAAATGGAGATCCTTCACCTCGTGGCAGTGTTGATAATCTACCTTGGGCAACCACCATTGACTTATCAATGAGCTATAAAGCGGATGTGGCCGGTCATGACTTACTGCTTAAAGGCACTGTTTATAACCTCTTGAATGCCGATAAAGCCCTCAATATTAATGAGCAGCGTTCATTAGATGGTGATAATGGTCTGATTTTAAATCCAGATTATGGTTTGGCTAGTATGCGCCAAACAGAGAGGTATCTGTCATTAGTCGCGCGTTTCACATTCTAAAGTAAGACTAATGTTATGAACTACAAACCCCGGTGATAAAACCATGCCAACGGAATTCCCTAGGCAAGTACCCTAAGCCGAGCTTTGACTCGGCTTATTTCTCTGACAGTTCAATAAAAGTCTGCAACGATAACTTTATTTTAATAGTAGGGTTAACCTTGTCGATTTACCAACAATAGGAGCAGTAAGATTCAATGCAAGTTGATTATTTAACCAGACAACAAAAGTTAATCGCTCGGTTACAACAACATAATCTTCAGGCAATGCTGATTTTTGGTTATGAAAACATTCTCTATTTAACTGGTTTTAGTGGTAATGCTGCAACCTTGATGATTACCACGGATGGCGCATCTGCGCTTATCACCGATTACCGCTATTACGAACGCGCTTGTGCGGAAACACAGGACGTTGAGGTAGTGTTACGAGACCGCAACAAAGAATCACTACCAGCGTGTCTGTTTCGGCTACTGGGCGAACGCAAGCAGATCGGTTTTGAAGCGCATAAGCTTAGCCATCAAGATTTTCTATCTTTGTGTCAAGCCAGCCCAGCATCAACGTCACTGCAAGTGGCTCAACACTGGGTGGAGCAGCAAAGAGAAATAAAAGATGACTATGAAATAGCCTCTATCAAGCGCGCCGCAGCCATTGCCGATCAAGCTCTGCTTGAAACCTTGCCACTACTAAAGGCTGGGATCACAGAGCGAGAAGCCGCGCTGGAGCTGGAGTATCGTATGCAGCGGTTGGGCTCACAAGGCATGTCATTTGCCACGATTTTATTGTTTGGCGCTCGCAGCTCTTTGCCACATGGCAGCCCCGGAGAAACCAAGCTGAATGAAGGTGACATGATCTTGCTTGATTTTGGCGCCGTGGTGAATGGTTACCGCTCAGATATGACCAGAAGTTATGTGTTAGGTACGCCAAGCAAACGGCAACAAGCCATATACGATACCGTACAGAGCGCACAACAACAGGCTCTGGCATTGCTAAAACCTGGTTGCGACTGCCAGCAGCTTAATGATGCCGCCCACCAAGTGTTAAGCCACAGTGAATTTGGCGAATTTGCAGGAGAGGGACTTGGCCATGGCTTGGGATTATTTTTGCACGAAACGCCGTTTATCAAACCCGGTGTCAATCACCCGCTACAAGTGGGCAATGTGATCACCATTGAGCCGGGCATTTATATTCCTAATTTTGGCGGTGTCAGGCTGGAAGAAGACGTATTGATCACTGACTCGGGCTACGAACGCTTAACTCACGCACCACAACAATTTCAACTTGGCTAGGAGGCAAACATGAAGATCATATCGGCGCAGCAAGTGGCCAGTCAGTTAAATTTTACGCGCTTGATTACGGCATTGCGCGAGGGATTTGCACAGCAAGCGGGCATGCCAACTCGCAATGTCTATGAGCTCAATCAACAGCCAGATAATCACGATGCTTTTGCGGTGTTACCGGCTTGGAATGAGACGGTGATTGGGGTTAAAGCGTTTACCTACTTCCCACACAATAAGCAACAACAAAAAGCCACTTTGCACTCGAAAATTATGCTATTTGATCGTCAATATGGCGAGCCATTGGCATTAGTAGATGGAACAGAGGTAACGCTGTGGCGCACGGCAGCGGTTTCTGCCTTAGCCGCTGACTATTTGGCGCCAAAAAACGCTCGTCATTTGGTGTTCTTTGGCTCAGGGAATTTATCCAGTTATATGATAAACGCGCACTTAGCCGTGCGAGACTATCACCAGGTAACTGTGATTGCCCGAAACCAAGACGCAGGTCTGGCGCTGGTTGAGTCGCTTAGTGTTGAATATCCTGAAATTAAATTTAACTTTGCCCAGCAAGCCTGTGAAAGCATTATTGCCAATGCTGACGTTATAAGCTGTGCTACGGGCAGCCAGCAACCGCTGTTTAAAGGCAAGTGGGTCACTCCTGGCACTCATATTGATTGCATCGGCAATCACCACCGCGAAGGTCGTGAATGCGACAGTGAAACCGTGTGTAAAAGTCGCGTTTTTGTCGACAGTCGTGCTAATGTATTAAACGAAGCGGGTGAGTTACTGCTGCCCATCAAAGAAGGGGTCTTTTCGCCTACGGATGTGGTTGCAGAGCTCAGTGAAATGACCAAGGATCAAGGGGGCCGAGAAACTGAACAAGAGATCACCTTGTTTAAATCGGTTGGCACTGCCTTGAGTGATCTAATTGGAGCAAAATTAGTCTATGACCTGGTTCAACAATAAGGAACATGGCAAGGTATATGAGGTACTGGCGGTGGTTAAAGTCGCTGACAAGCGGATGATAAACCCGCTAATATGCCATGAGAGCCATATGTTGGTAAGTTATCAATTAGCCAGTGGTGAGCAAAAAAGCGAACAGCTGTTGTTTGATGAGGTGTTTTATCACGCATTTCATGACCATCAGCCCTGTTATGTGATGGTGGATGACAACGGAATTCGCCACTATCACCCGTGCCAAAAATAAAGCCCGTATCCGACCATAAAGGCCGGAATGGCGGAGTACAACGTGGCCACTAAAGCCGCTTTGGGCGCCAGTGCAATGGCGGGAAATAGGGCATCACCGTCGTTAGCAACGGCGTTCGCGGCTAAGGCGCTGAACGGCACTATGCCTTGCAAATAAAGCGTTGTTACAACAATTTGTGGACCACATCCAGGCAGTAAGCCAATAGTAATGGCCACTAAGGGCGCGTAAATGGCAAACTGGTTAAACCAAAGCCCTAGATCCAAGCCAAACAACGCCGTTGATAGTTCATACAGTAAAAAGCTGGCCACCACCCAAGCGGTAACAAAGTGGGTGTCTTGCAAAACGCGAGTTAATTTTCCGGGCTCATTGCGCTGCTCATCTTCTGAGGTAATGTCTTTATACGTCATTCCTTTTGAGCTAAGTGCCCAAATACACACGGCAAACAAACCCAGTGCGGCGCCAGACCAAGTTATGGCGTTTTGAAAACTGCCAAAATCGCTATTGAAGGCAATGGCGAGAGCAATGATCACGCTGGGCGCTAAACATAACTTCCAGACTGAACGACTCAGTATCACGGCCTTAGGAATTGCGTGGGTCTGCGGCTTATGCTCACCATCATTTGCAGGGGCACAGAAGTTGGGCGCGTGAAAGAGGCGCACAATGAAGCCACTGAGGCAACCAACTAGAATACCTAGGCTGATAATTTGCAGCGCTGTGATTGGGGCTTTGGCCATTAATAAGAAAGCCGCATCGCCCATGGTGGCGGTGAGTACAGCAACTACGGCTGCAAAGCTGGCTTGCCCTTTGGTAAATTGGGTCACCACAATAATCGCGCCGCCACACCCGGGGAGTGCCCCCATTAGCGATGCCATGATAATTTCGAGCGTGGCGGACCTTTGACTTAGGTAGCTGAGGTTAAGCTGCGGAATTTTGTCGACAAGATAGTAATAAATAAGCAGGGTTGCTGCGACAAACACAGTAACTTGATAAAAGGCGTCGCTTAACGCCGCAATGACAATACTGCGAGTGCTCTCTAGTGCCAAAAACAGTGCAATTAGGGCTGGTAATATTAAGCGTTTATTCAATAGCGCTCCTAGTATATTAACGGCCGTGTTGTAGGGATAGTATTGTAATAGGGATGAAAACATAAAGTGCAACCCGCATGAATGACAAGGTTGCACTTTAGCTTTAATCTAAATGATAATCAATATCAACTGTTCTATTTTCTTTGGAACTCTGCGGTCTTGTTCCATTTTGGCCAGGCTTCTTGCTGTGATACGTCGTAACCCACTTTGAAGAACAGCTGTAAGTCTTGAACCGCGCCGCTTAAGTCCCACTCTTCACGGTAGCGATCACACGGCTGATGGTAACAGCCTCTGAGCACCAAGCCCATGCGTTTACGGTAAGTTGCCGTAGCTTCGTCACGAGCTTCAGTGCCGCCGCCAGCATACATGGCAGGCACGCCCATATTGGCAAAGGCAAAGTGATCTGAGCGGTAGTAGCCACCAGCAGCCGGACGAGGATCGCCAGATACTTCACGGTCTTGCTCTTTGGCGGCCGCTTCTAAAATGCTATCAAGCTCTGATTTACCGATACCAACCACGCTAATGTCTTTCACTTTACCTAAAAGGTTTAGGCTGTCCATATTAATGTTGGCTACGGTTTTATCCGCTGGAATAACGGGATTAGCGGCATAATATTTTGCCCCTAATAAACCTTGCTCTTCAGCAGTAACTGCAAGGAAGGTCATCGAGCGGTCAGGGCGGTTAGGTAATTTAGTAAAGGCTTCTGCCACCTCAATCATGCCCCCTGTGCCACTGGCATTATCATGAGCACCATTGTAAATTTGGTCACCTTTACGATTGGGGTCAATGCCAAGGTGATCCCAGTGGGCAGAATAGATAATGTGCTCATCAGGCTTTTCGCTACCAGGCAAGGTGGCAATAAAGTTATAAGAGGTGGACTTTTTAATGGTGTTTTTAACTGTAACAGAGGCCGTTAAGTCGCCCATGTCGACATGATAAGCACCTTGTGCTGCCTTTTGCTTAGCAGTTTCAAAGTCTAGACCAGCTTTTTCAAACAGCTCTTTGGCAACATCCACGGTTACCCAGCCTTCCACCGCGACACGGTCCATGTTGTTATTTTCTTTGTCAAAACCAAACTGTGGACCACTCCAAGAGTTCTCTACAACACTCCATGGGTAGGAAGCCGGAGCCGTTTCATGAACAATGATAGCGCCCGCAGCGCCTTGACGAGATGCTTCTTCGTATTTGTAAGTCCAACGACCATAATAGGTCATGGCTTCACCGGTGAATAAGCCTGAATCTGGGTTAGCAAAACCTGGGTCGTTCACTAGCATCACCACGGTTTTACCTTCTACATCTAGGCCTTCATAGTCATTCCAGTTGTACTCAGGAGCATTAACACCATAGCCAACGAACACCAGCTCTGAATCGTTAATTGCTTCTAACTCGCTGATCCGAGCAGAGCCCATTACCATGTCTTTTTTGTATTCATAGCTTTTGCCGCCAATTTCTAAGCTCATATTGGGATCGGCTTCTAATGACACCAACGGCACTTCTTGTAAAAAGCTATTGCCGTTGCCCGGTTCATAACCAAGCGCTTTGAAGTGTTTAGTTAGATAAGCGAGCGTGAGTTCTTCGCCCTTAGTTGAAGGGGCACGGCCACCAAATTCATCTGAAGCAAGCGTTTTAATATGGGCTCTTAGCTGAGCATCGTTAATGCTGTTATATGCCGTGTCTAAATCATCAGTGGTGTTAGCTGTGGTCATACAACCAGCAAGGACTGCCATTGACAGCGCCGTGAGCGTCAGTTTACGTTTCATAATTGCCTTTCTTTTACTTGTTAGGAACCCCTAAGTAGTACCATAAAAGCGCGAAAAATTCGAGCGGGATAAGGTAAGTAGGTGGAACCGCTGGTGGCTTACGCTTATTTACAATTGAGTTTTGCCTCTGTGCAGAGGCTCAAGTAAAATGCCGGGTAATGCTCTAATATCGCGCTAGTATTAATGAAAAAATTTACCGCACCAGAAACTTGGCAGGTCGAGTGCCTTAACAACCCGGCTTTTAGTCATCTCAATGACTTATTTCAATTACACCAACAACCAGACTGGCCATCACCACAGTGGCTGACG
Source organism: Pseudoalteromonas sp. UG3-2 (assembly GCF_037120705.1). Lineage (NCBI taxonomy): Bacteria > Pseudomonadati > Pseudomonadota > Gammaproteobacteria > Alteromonadales > Pseudoalteromonadaceae > Pseudoalteromonas > Pseudoalteromonas sp. UG3-2. The sequence continues at coordinate 557,686 of NZ_JAWLJU010000002.1, forward strand.
GCACAAGTTAACCGAGTGAGCAAACAGCACTATGATACGGTGTTTGTCGCTGATCATGAGCTTGATTTCGGCGATAAATATTACGAAGAAATTATATATCAAAGCCATAAAGTGCCCACCCGTAGTAACAATTGGCATGACTTATTTGGTGCCTTAATATGGTGTTTATTTCCGAAAACCAAAGCGTTACTTAATGCCTTGCACATTGCAGAGATAGAACAATTTGGTTTGAAACAGCGCAGCAAAAAACGCAATGCCCTGACCTTATTCGATGAGTGCGGTATGGTATTAGCAATTGATGATGAAAAGTGGCGCACCGAGCTGCAAGCACACCAATGGCAAAGCGTGTTTTACGACAACAGAGCAGCCTGGTTTAGTCGTATTCAGCCTTTTGTATTTGGCCATGCCAATTATGAAATGATGACCAATCCCTTTATCGGTTTAACCGCGAAGTTGGTGTGCATTGTCGTTCCCCCTGAGTTCAACACATTGAGCTTGGCGCAACAGTATCAGTATTTAGATGAGCAATTGGTGGCGTGGATCAACAATGGTTTGCTGGACGATAACAGTCAATTGTCGCCGCTGCCGCTGCTAGGGATCCCAACTTGGCATGCAGAGGATCAAGACTTAACCTTTTACCAAAATACGGATTATTTTCGTCCTAAAAGAAGGAAGTAGCATGATAGCTATATCAGGACTAAAAAAACGCTTTGTGCTGACCAAAGAGCATAAAAAGAACAAAAGCACCACCGACCCCAGAGAGCGCGATGGTTACTTTCATAGCGTGGAAGACGTCAGTTTATTATGTGGCGCAGGGGAAGTATTAGGCCTACTTGGCCCCAATGGCGCAGGCAAAACCACCACGTTACGAATGTTGTCTACAGCGCTTAAACCCGATGCCGGGAGCATTAATATTGCAGGCAAAGACGTGGTAAAAAAACCAATATTGGCAAGAAAGGCGATTGGTTTTCTTTCGGGCTCAACCGGACTTTATGGCCGCCTTACCGCAAAAGAAAACGTGGAATATTTTGCCCGTTTACATGGTCTGCGGGGAAAGGCATTGAAATTACGCTGTGACGAGCTATTTCAGCGCTTAGAAATGACCTCATTTTTGGATAAACGGGCCGAGCACTTATCCACGGGGATGAAGCAAAAAACCAATATTGCCCGGGCTGTGGTTCATAATCCTGAGGTAGTAGTACTGGATGAGCCCACCACGGGGTTGGATATTATGACCACGCAAACCGTGATTGAATTTATACGCGACCTAAAGTCACAAGGCACCCCGGTGATTTTTTCTACCCACCATTTAGATGAAATCGCTTTATTGTGTGACCGGGTATCAGTAATCAATGAAGGGGTAACCTGCTTTGATGGCTCACTAGCGCAGTTTAAAGAACAAGGGCAAAGCCAAGAGCTTAACCAGGCCTTTTTAAACCTATTAACGGGAGGCGCAGATGTTTGAGGTCTTTTTAAAAGAAGTACGCGAACTTTTGCGTGACCGCAAAACCTTGTTTTTTGTTATCGCCTTACCCATGTTGATCTTTCCGGTGATTATGGCGTTAATGGGCTTTTTGGCTTCTCAGGCCGCACTCGAAGCCAAGCAAGAAGTGCATACCTATTATCTGGTGAACTCGGACTATGCTAAGCCTTTTGCTGACAAAGTGTTTTATCATAAAAGTTTTCAATTGTACGAGGGCGATAGGACACTGAACACAGTGGCAGAGCTTCGGCAAGCCGTGAAAGATGGCATTATTGATGTGGGGATTTTTATTCCTTCTGATCCGGTGGCGAGCTTAGATGCGGGGGTCAAAAGTGAATGGCAAATTGTATTTAATGACGCGCAATCCATTAACTTTATTTTTAATCGCTTGTCTGAACTGGCAAAAGACTTTTCAGATGAGTTGAGAGCGGCAAAGCTGGATCAACTCGGACTTTCAAAAGCGCTACAACAAGCGATCCTAGAGCCCATCAGCATTACTAAGGTGGATACCGCAGACACCCGTGAAAACTTGGGGGAGAAGCTCGGCGCTTTTATTCCTTACATGCTAATCCCTCTGGTGTTAATGGGGGCCAGCTATCCGGCCATTGATTTAGGTGCCGGTGAAAAAGAGCGCGGCACACTTGAAACGCTGCTGTTAACGCCTATTTCTCGAACTGAGCTGGTTTTAGGGAAGTTTTTAACGGTATTAAGCAGCTCGATTTTTTGTGCCATGGTGACGGTATCGAGCATGGCATTATGGATAGCAATAGCAAGTCAATTTGTGGCATTAGATATCGTTAAAAGCGCCTTTTCTTCCGTGGCGTTAGTGGACTTTTTATTGATCTTTGCGCTGTTACTACCAGTAGCTGTGATGCTTTCGGCGCTGACCTTGGCGATATCCATTTATGCCCGCAGTTTTAAAGAGGCGCAAAACTACATGGGGCCGCTGGGAATGGGGATTTTTATTCCCATTGCCGTGTCACTATTGCCTAATATGGAGCTCACCAGTAAAACGGCGCTTATTCCACTGACCAACGTGGCGCTAGCGATTAAAGAGATCATTAAAGGCACGGTAAATTATGCTGATGTGGCGATGATTTTTGCTGCCTCAGCGACGCTGGCTGCCGTGTTACTGTTCTGTTGTGTTAAATGGTTTAATAAAGAGAGTGTGCTATTTCGATAAAGTTTGCGGCTCGCAGTCACAAGGACGCGAGCCGAGCTCGTTTAGGCTGCTTTTATTTCATTCACTTTATCAATTTCCACAACATTCAACACCGCTTGAACATCAGACCAATGCAATAATTCGATACGGCCTTCGGCGTTTTCTACCAGGGCCGTGCAGTTCTCTATCCAATCACCATCATTACAGTAAACAATGCCATCAACTACACGGATCTCCGGCTGGTGGATATGACCACAAATGATGCCATCAACGCCTTGTTTTTTAGCTTCATGAATGGCGGCATGTTCAAACGCGGCAATGGCGGCTCTGGCTTTATGAACGCGTTGTTTTAACCAAGAAGCCAATGACCAGTAGTGACCGCCATATAACCTTCTAAAGCGGTTAGTCCAGCGGTTTAAAAACAGTAAGAAGTCATAAGCGGCATCACCAATGATGCTGATCAGTTTGTTATAGCGGGTAGCGCTGTCAAAGTCATCACCGTGCAGCAGTAAAAACCGTTTTCCAGCCGATGTGGTATGAATATAAGTATGATGTACTTCGACTTTAAATAAATGTTGGCCACAGTAATTGCGAAAGGTTTCGTCATGATTACCGGGAATATAAATCACCCGAGTGCCGTTTGCTGCTTTTTGTTGGATGCACTCTAATACTTGATAGTGAGAGGCATGCCAATAAAACTGCCGTTTCATTGACCACAAGTCGATAATGTCGCCCACCAAATAAAGAACATCACAGTCTGTTTTATTCAGAAAGTCGAGTAAATAGTCGGCTTTGCAATCTTTATAGCCTAAGTGTACGTCAGAGATCCAAATGCTGGGGTAGTAGGTTTTTTTCATAGCCATGGCCTTTAGCGTAATAATGACTATGCTAAAAAGCCTATGTGACAAGGGTGGGGCAGTTGTAAGAAGGTAACATGACAAAGAGCATACCTGAGTATGCTCTTTTCAGTGGTGGTATTAGCCCTTAACTGCTGCTGTGATGGTGGCCACAGCTGTGTCTATGTCGAGCATTTGCTTCTCGCCAGTGTGGCGATTTTTCAATTCCACCTGATTGTTATCTAGGTTACGCTCGCCAATTACTAGGGTATAAGGAATACCAACGAGTTCCATGTCGTTAAACATCACACCAGGGCGCTCTTTACGGTCATCAAATAACACATCGATGCCCGCAGCTTGCAACTGAGCATAAAAGTTTTCCGCGATTTCAGGAATGCGATGTGATTTGTGCATATTCATTGGCACAATCGCAACTTCGAATGGCGCTATGGCGAGTGGCCATTTGATCCCATATTTATCGTTATTTTGCTCAATGGCAGCGGCAACAATACGAGAAACACCTATACCATAACAACCCATGGTCAGCGTTTGGTTTTTACCGTCTTCTCCTAACACACCGGCTTTCATGGCTTCGGAATATTTGCTACCAAGCTGGAATACGTGGCCTACTTCAATGCCGCGCTTAATTTGCACCTTGCCGTTGCCACATGGACTTGGATCGCCTTCCACCACATTGCGAATATCGGCAACGGTGTAGTCAGTAACGTCACGGTCCCAATTGATGCCGCTGTAGTGTTCACCATCTTTATTGGCACCAGCAACAAAATCAGCCATCACATTTGCGCTACGATCAACGATGATCGGCATAGTAAGACCAACAGGGCCTAATGAACCGGGCTTAGCACCAATGGCGTTAACAATGTCTTCTTCACTGGCCATTTCTAAAGGCGCATGAACCAGCTCATGTTTCTCAGCTTTAAGCTCATTAAGTTCATGATCGCCACGTAAAACCAACGCCACTAAACCTCGTTCACCGTTATCATCTTCGGCACCATAGACTATTAACGTTTTCACACCGCGGTGTGGCTTCACGCCGTGTTTTGCTTTTAAGTCAGCAATCGTGAAGGCTTCAGGCGTGGCAAAACGGTTTAGCTCTTTGCTTGGAGCAGGTCTTGGCTCTGTGGGTGCGAGCGCTTCTGCCTTTTCTATATTGGCGGCATAGTCGCTGCTATCACTAAAGGCGATGGCGTCTTCACCGGATTCAGCCAGAACATGGAATTCGTGAGATAAGTTACCACCGATGGAGCCACTGTCTGCAATTACTGGGCGATAATCCACACCAAGACGGTCAAAGATATTACAATAGGCCTTAAACATCTTATGGTAGGTATTTTCTAAACACTCATCCGTTAGGTGGAACGAGTAAGCGTCTTTCATGGTGAACTCACGTGAGCGCATCACACCAAAGCGAGGACGAACCTCGTCTCTTACCTTGGTACTGACTTGGTACAGTGTTAACGGCAGTTGCTTATAACTATTAATTTCACGACGAACGAGGTCGGTGATGACCTCTTCGTGTGTTGGACCCAGCGCAAAAGGACGGCCGTGGCGGTCGTTAATACGCATTAGCTCTGGGCCGAATTGCTCCCAGCGGCCAGATTCTTGCCACAGCTCAGCAGGCTGAATAACCGGCATTGACAGTTCAATGGCGCCGGCTTTGTCCATTTCTTCACGCACGATCCGCTCTACTTTACGAAATACTTTCAGGCCAGAAGGTAGCCAAGTATAAAGGCCTGAGGCTAATTTACGGATCATGCCAGCTCTAAGCATAAGTTGGTGGCTGACTATTTCAGCGTCTGACGGCGTTTCTTTTAACGTCGCCAAGATATATTCACTCGTACGCATCGTAATTCCAGTATAAGTTACTTATTGTTCTCGTATGGCGCATATTCTAGCAGTGCCAGAGGCGCTTACAAAGCTTTAATCCGCCAGTAATGCCCATTTCACTGTGCTATTTCTAACTTACGCCTTGCTGTTCTGATGTTATGTCATAAACAAAATTGTGGTCGCCTTCAACCCGCCAACGAATATTGTAATGGTACAAACTCATACCATACTCTTGTTGTTCGTCACGTTTCTTTTTGTACGCAGGCCTTGGGTCTTGTTTCAGCACATTGGTAATAAACGCTTGCAGCTCGGGGTAGTCAGACTGTTGTTCAATAAACGCTAGTGCTGCATCGCTAAAACTCACCGTCATGGCGGTCTCTGGTCGACTATCTGCAAACCCTGCCGTGGCATCTAGCTGGCCATCGGAATAGGGTAAATAGGGTTTGATATCGATGATGGGGGTGCCATCAAGTAAATCGACGCCAGACAGCAATAAACTCAACTGCCCTTGATGATATTCAATACCATCCAGCTTTACCGCACTCATGCCAATGCCATTGGGGCGAAAGGTGGCGCGAGTTGCAAATACGCCTTTGCGCTCATTACCCCCAAGGCGAGGCGGGCGCACCAGCGCGGAATAGCCTTTTTCAGCGGTTTCATGAAAGCGGAATAACAGCCAAATGTGGCTAAATGCATCTAAGCCGCGGACAAACTCCTCGCGGTTGAAGTCGGCGCAAAATTCAAGTCGAGCTTTGGCCTCAGGCACGAGCATGGGTTGTCTGGGGATAGCAAACTTTTGTTTGTAAGGCGATTTAATATAGCCAACAGGCGTGATGGTAATGGTTTCCACGGGGATCTCTTGTTAATTGCTTAGCTGGATTTTACTACTAAACTGCACTTTAGCCAAAGGCTTAAGACGAAAGTGCTGTAATGAGCTGTAATGTCAATAATGAAGAATATTGCATAGTCTTAGCTTATGTATTTAGCTAAGGAGTGTATTATGGCACAGGCAGAGCTAACAAAACCGGCGGTAAGAAAACTAAAGCAAGCTACAGAGAAAGATTTTGCCACTCGAGCTCAACAATATAAAAATGTGTTAGATGCACTGGTGGTATCTCCCCAGCTTAAAACGCGTTTAAAACAAGTAACCCAGTCGTGATGAGGAAAAATGGAATTTAAATCTCAAGTCGAACACTGCTGCCAACAGGTACTCAATGGCGCTTCACCGCTCCGCCCTGTCTTAGTAGCTGCGATTGCCAAACGCAGAGTAAAACTACAAGCCATTATCAACGAATTAAATCAAGGCTTAGTGAGCCCCGCTAAAATGGACGCGTTGTTAAGTCAAGAAGTGGATAAAATTGCCAATGTGTTGATAGAAGAAGGTAATTTAACTCACCTCGAAGCCAAGCAAAAAACAGAAAAAGCCATCTTCAACTTGGCAAAAAGGTTAATGTAAATCCTGTTCGTCGAGTTTATTCCAGTCGACGGCAGGCAAGGCTTCTAATGCGGGCTTTGCAAAGTAATATCCTTGAAACAAAGTGATCCCCAAAGATTTCAAATAGCGATATTCTGCTTGCGTTTCGACCCCTTCAGCCAATAATGAAACACCGAGTTCACCACAGGTAAGCTGCATGCCTTTGACGATAGCTTGTTTGGCGGGATCTGTTTCGATGTCGGTTATTAGTGACATATCCAGTTTTAGTAAGTCAGGTTGAAAACCACTGAGCAAGCTAAGCCCGGCATAGCCTTCCCCAAAGTCATCAATGGCGGTTTTGAATCCGTTTGCGCGATAGGTTTTGAAAATATGGGTCAGGTAGCTGCGGCTAATTACTTGCTCTTGTTCAGTCACCTCAAAGATTATCTGTTTCGTTGGGAAACCACAGCGTCTAGCGCTTTTAATGGTCGCAGCCAAGCAAGCTAGAGGCTCGTAAATAGCTTGCGGCATAAAGTTGATATTGAGGTTATCCACTTTGCTGAGCTCGGCGAAGGTTTCAATAGCCGTGATGCGGCAACGCTGATCGAAGCTGTATTGATTGTCCTCGTTAACTTGGCTCAACACTTCAAAGGCGCTTTCGCCATTGGCGCCTCTTACTAATGCTTCGTAAGAGAAAATACTGCGTTTGGACACATCAACAATAGGTTGGAAAGCCATTTTAATATCAAAGTCTAAGGCTTGCTTACACTTGCAACTGCTGGCAATCATACATTCCTTTATTATTTACGGTAATCAGTATTTTAAAAGTAGCAGCTGGCGCTAAAAGATAAAGTAAAAACAACACTATTTACCTGTATCAAAAGAGGTACATTGCATCCATAAATCACTACTGGTAGGATGAGAAAAGTTCTAGAAAGACAAGGAAAATCGTTTGAATAACTTATCGCTTTTACTGCTTGTGGTCATTTCTGCAGGGATTGCCGTGCCATCAACTTCAGCTGCCAAACAAGAGTTGCACTTAGCGACGGTTACCAAAGCCACACCAGTGGAGAGAGTCAAACCTCGCTACCCCAAGTCAGCGGCCCTCAGAGGCGGCGAAGGCTGGGTTAAACTAAGCTATATTGTCAATGAAGATGGCTCTGTCAGCTCGCCCATTGTTGAGGATTCATCAGGTCAGCGGGCATTTGAGCGCCAATCTTTACGGGCAATAAAAAAATGGCGTTACCAACCAGCCAAAAGCAACGGTACTGCAATTAAACAATGCAAGAATTCGGTGATGATGAGCTTTCGGCTAAGTGAGTCACCTCTAGGCGCATCAAAACGCTTTATTTTTAGTTATCGCGAAGCCTCAGAGTTATTGGATGAAGGCAACTTGAAAGCGGCCCAGGAAAAAATTGACAAGATACTTGAGCGCGAGCGTTGGAATTTATATGAGGAAACCTTTGTCAACCTGTTACAGTCTCGTTATTATCAGCTAACGAAGCAGCCTGAGCAACAGCTCCGAGCGCTTAAAGGGATCATCTGGCATGGTAAAAAGGTGGTCGAGGAAGAGATTTATGCCCAAAGCCTAACCAAGAGCATTTTCCTGCAAGCACAGCTACAACAGTTTAAGGGCGCACTTAACGATTATGACTTGCTTGAACAACTGCCTGAACAAGAACAGTTTAAAACTGCCGCTGCCCCTGTTGTTGAGAAAATAAAAGCGGTTGTTGCCGATGCTGATAGGTTACTTATTACGGAGGTAAAAGTTACTGAACGCGCCAGTTGGACACATCAGCTTATTCGCAATGCCTTTACGCTTTCTGGAATCAACGGGGAACTGCACAACCTTGAGGTGCGCTGTGAAAACAAATATTCCAGCTTTACCATTAAAGAGCAAGTGCAGTGGACAATTCCTAAATCCTGGGGCGAGTGCTCAGTGGTGGTGTTTGGTGAGCCGAACAGTCAATTCCGTTTAGCTGAGGTAAAAGCCGAAGCAAGTTAACTGCCATCCAGTGTTTCTTCTAATAGCGATTCGGTTTGGATCGCTATTTCTTTCATTTTCACCGCATACGCTTCGAGTTTTTTCTCTTCGCTTGTTTTGGCCTTAAACTGCGGGATTTGAATGGGATAACCAGCCTGATCCATCGCAATAAAGCTTATAATGCAATGATTGGTCTCCACTAAACGTTGTGTTTTTGGGTCGCCACAACGAACCTGAATAAAGATTTGCATACTGGTGTTACCTGTATGAGCAATGCGAGCAGAGACCTCAACGATTTGGCCCACTAAAATTGGGCGGTGGAAACGCATGCCCGCCACTGATACGGTAACACAGTAGCTGCCACTCCAGCCTGCGGCACAGGCGTAGCCGGCTTGATCTATCCATTTCATTACCATGCCGCCATGGACTTTGCCACCAAAGTTGACATCGGTGGGTTCTGCAAGAAATCGAAAAGTAACAGATTGTTGTGACATAGTTTTGGTTCCATATACGGGTGTCTTACGCTAACTATAGAAAGGAAAACACCTTTTAGCTAAATTGCGTGACAATCATCAGCAAATTTAATAAAAAAGGGGCGCTAAGCCCCTTGTGCAATTTAGGATAAAACAACTAGCTTACATATTGGGGTAGTTTGGTCCACCAGCCCCCTCAGGCGTCACCCAAGTAATGTTTTGACTGGGATCTTTGATGTCGCAGGTCTTACAGTGAATGCAGTTTTGCGCGTTGATAACAAACTGTTTTTCACCTTGCTCATCTTCATTTACTTCATATACACCAGCTGGGCAATAGCGCTGCGCAGGCTCATCAAACTGGGCTAAATTCACCTTAATTGGTATATCGGCATCTTTGAGCTGTAAATGACACGGCTGCACCTCTTCGTGATTGGTATTCGATAAAAACACCGACGACAACTTATCAAAGCTGAGTTTGCCATCGGGCTTAGGATAAGTGATCTTTTCAGCTTCAGAAGCCGGTTTTAACTGTGCGTGATCTGGGTGTTCATCTTTAATAGTGAAGGGGAGTGCGCCAGAAAAGATGTTTTGATCGATCATGTTGTAGGCGCCACCTAAAATGCGCCCGAATTTGTGCATTGCAGGGCCAAAGTTACGTGACTGATAGAGCTCTTCGTATAGCCAACTGGCTTTGAACTTGTCGGCAAAACTAAGCAAATCTGGCGCTGGTTTCTCTTCAGCTAAGGCTTCAATAATGGCATCGGCGGCTAGCATACCGGACTTCATCGCAGTGTGATTGCCTTTGATTTTGGCAAAGTTCAGGGTACCGGCATCACAGCCGATTAGTAGGCCGCCTGGAAAGTGCATTTTAGGTAAGCTGTGGAAGCCACCTTTGGCAATGGCTCTGGCGCCATAAGCAACACGCTCAGCTCCGTTTAAGACCTCAGCAAACGTAGGGTGGTGTTTCATGCGCTGAAACTCGTCAAACGGGCTTAAGTGCGGATTGCTGTAATTTAAGTCAATAATAAGACCCACCACCACTTGATTGTTTTCGGCGTGGTACATAAACGAGCCACCATGGGTGTCGTTATCCAAAGGCCACCCAGTACCATGCACCACTAAGCCCTCTTGGTGTTTACTGGGGTCAACTTGCCAAATTTCTTTAAAGCCAATGCCATAGTGTTGCGGTGAGGCGTCTTTGTCTAATTCGAACTGACTGATTAACTCTTTACCTAAATGGCCGCGACAGCCCTCGGCAAATACCGTGTACTTGGCGCGCAGTTCCATGCCTGGCATATAGCTGTCTTTGGGTTGGCCATCACGGTCGAGGCCCATGTCACCGGTGATAATCCCTTTTACTTCATCCTCTTCTACGAGCAATGAATGAGCGCTAAAGCCAGGGAATATCTCCACGCCTAGTTGTTCCGCTTGCTCAGCAAGCCAGCGGCAGACGTTACCCATGGATACGATGTAATTGCCATCATTTTTAAATGTCTTAGGTACCACAGCATGTGGCAACTTAGTCGCATCGTTTTCGTTTTTGAATAAATAGATGTCATCAGCGGCTACCTTAGTGGTAACAGGCGCGCCTTTGTCAGCCCAGTCTGGGATTAATTCATCTAAGGCTTTGGTCTCGAAAACTGCGCCAGAGAGAATGTGGGCGCCGACCTCAGAGCCTTTTTCGACTACGCAGATCATTAATTCTTGTTGTTGTTCTTGTGCCTGTTGAGCGAGTCGGATAGCGCATGATAAGCCTGCTGGGCCCGCACCAACTATCACAACATCAAACTCCATGGTTTCGCGTTCGACCATTTTTAACCTCACACTATTTGACGGTAGATTAACTAAAGAGAGGCTTTAGTTTGATTTTCGTTAAACTAAGGTTATTTGAGGTTGACGTTTACGTCAACAGGAAGTAGTCTGAATCCAATAAAATAATTTTGTTGACGTAGACGTCAGCCTGAAGAATAACCAGATGATGGAGTAACCATGAAAGTACTTGTGCCAATCAAACGCGTGATTGACTACAACGTCAAGGCAAGAGTTAAGCCTGATAACAGTGATGTTGATCTCAGCAATGTCAAAATGGCGATGAACCCATTTTGTGAAATTGCCGTTGAAGAAGCTGTTCGCCTAAAAGAAGCAAACACAGCTACAGAAGTGATTGCTGTTTCAATTGGTGATAAAGCGTGCCAAGAGCAGTTGCGTACCGCATTGGCTTTAGGTGCTGATAAAGCCATTCATATTGAAACCGACGCCAAACTTGAGTCGCTTCACGTTGCAAAACTATTGGCAAAATTAGTAGAACAAGAAAACCCTGAGCTGGTTATTTTAGGTAAACAATCCATTGATTCTGACAACAACCAAACTGGGCAAATGCTGGCTGCATTAACTAAGCGCGGGCAGGGCACGTTCGCTTCTAAAGTAAGCATTGAAGGCGATAAGGTGCAGGTGACCCGTGAAGTGGATGGTGGCTTACAAACCGTTGCTTTACCACTGCCAGCCGTTGTGACCACCGATTTACGCTTAAACGAGCCTCGTTATGCGTCTTTACCTAACATCATGAAAGCGAAACGTAAACCATTGGACGTGGTTGCCGCAGACAGCTTAGGAGTGGATTTAGCCCCTCGAGTCGAGCTTGTTAAGGTTGAAGAGCCGGCGAAACGCTCTGGTGGCGTGATGGTAGAAAGTATTGACGAATTAGTGACGAAACTAAAAACAGAAGCGAAGGTGATCTCATGAGCGTATTAGTTATTGCTGAGCACGAAAATGGCGTTCTTAAGCCTGAAACAGCAAAAGTAATTACAGCAGCAAATAAAATTGCAGACGCTGTTACTGTGGTTGTTGCTGGAAGTAACATTGCCGATGTTGCAACTAGCAGTGCCGAGATTGCCGGAGTAAATCAAGTAATTGCCATCGATGACAGTGCCTTTGAGCATCAACTGGCAGAAAGCATGGCGGATCTGGTTGTGGATATGGCTGGCGATTACAGCCACATTCTATTTGCCGCATCGACAACAGGCAAAAACATTGCCCCTCGAGTAGCAGCGCTGTTAGACAAGTCACAAATCTCAGAGATAGTGGATGTCATTGACGCCGATACCTTTAAACGCCCCATTTATGCGGGCAACGCCATTGCGACGGTAAAATCTGCTGAGAGCCAAAAGGTGATCACGGTTCGTGCCTCTGCTTTTGATGCTGCAGCGACTCAAGGCGCTTGTGAAATTGAAAATCGTTCACAAAGCATGTCGTCGTCGTTAAGCTCATTTGTCAGCGTTGAACAAACCGAATCAGAGCGTCCTGAGCTAACGGCAGCGCCAGTGGTTATTTCTGGTGGCCGCGGGATGCAAAATGGCGATAATTTTGCACTGTTGAATGGCATTGCAGATAAGCTAGGTGCCGCCATTGGGGCGTCACGCGCGGCGGTTGATGCTGGCTTTGTGCCAAATGACATGCAAGTAGGTCAAACGGGTAAGATCGTGGCACCGGATCTGTATATTGCCGTTGGGATCAGTGGCGCTATCCAGCACCTAGCTGGGATGAAGGATTCAAAAGTCATTGTTGCAATCAATAAAGACCCAGAAGCGCCTATTTTCCAAGTGGCGGATTATGGCCTAGTGGCTGACTTGTTTGATGCGCTGCCAGAGCTAGAACAAGCCTTATAATTTTTTACTCAATGCCGCCATGGTATTGAGTGTATGTATTCTGGTTGTTAAAGCCGTTGTGCCTTGTGCCGCGGCTTTTTTCATGCCTGAAAACTCTATGGTATCAAGAAGACCCACTAGCAACGAGTTCACTGGCTCATTCGCAGGAGCGGAGGGGACTTAATAGGTTTGACAGTAGTAATTATGACTTTAGCTTTTGCCGAGCTTTAGCGGCAGAGATAACATTGCCGGCGCTGATGTTCAGGCAACGAAAATGGCGCAATCTGTCGACTGCGCCACTATGTTTTAGCCAGGTAGTTTACTGGCTGGGCATTTAGTAGTCGTAGCTAATATGCTGGAAAAAGCGCACATTAACGTCTTGCTTCTCAATATTCACAGGCAGCTCAGAGACAAAGCGCTTAATGACACTTTCAACATGGTTCATAAAGCGGCCATAGCCCATATCTTTTTTGTCTTTGTCGTTGGCCACCACCACAAAGCGGATCGTGTCGACTAAGTTGGCGTCGTCGAACAGCGAATAAATTTGATTTTCGCCACTGCCAGTATCGAAACTCAACTTTTGTAATTCGCGATTGGTATCGGTTTTATCGATTTTGGCACTGCGTACAATAGGTAAGCGGCCATCGGCTACCATAGCCACCATATTCAATTGTTTATCTGCACAGGCCGACAAAAAGCTGTCTTCAATTTGGCGATAAAATTGGCTGTAATCCCCGGGTCGCATTTGACTCTGGTAATGGGTTTTCATCGCTCTGGAAACGGGAATATTAAAGGTGACGTAGGTCATTTCATTATAGTGATCTGGCAAACTGCAGTTGCGTGCTTGGTAGCGCGGGTAGAGTGCTCTAAGCTTATAACCATAGGACTCTTTGTCTCCTTTGGCTTTGGCAAACAAATCATAGGTTAAATGCTGGTGATCTCGTACTCTAAACTCTGGTTGGTTATCACTGAAGCTGTCTTTCATCTGGTCGAGTACTTTTTTCACTTTGTTGTGAAAATCGGCCGCATTGGCACGCAGTTCGTCCCCCGTGGCTAAAAACAATAAGCGAATTTTGCGTGCTTGGTAGTCCTCGCTTACGTAGGTTTTATGGGCTTCATGAAACTTAGGATTATAGAAAAACATAATCTGTTTTTGCGTTTGCATGGTATACGCTTCATCGTGATATCGCACTACTGGCAGTTTATCGTTAGCAATCACATGGACATTGTGCAATTCGTATTCATCGCACAGTGCAAACAGTTGTCGTGACAAACGCTCATAACACGCAGTGACAGAATCAAAGCAGCGATAAAACGCATCATCGGGTTTGAACTCAGCCAAAATATAGTGATTGTTACGTGCTTTGGTAGAAATATAGACGCGGTTTAAGTTCATCGAAGCCATGTTGGATCCCTTCCTCGGTAAATTAACAGGTTGAAATCGCAGATTGTAAGTCTCAGTCTTTTATATCACTTCTTGGTGAGGTAGTAAGACAAGAGCACTGCAATTTCCTCGTTTATGCCGCCACTATAGGTGGTTGTTATGACGCTAATATTGCGCTAGAACAAAATTTGTCACAAAAATTAATCAAAACTTCAGAGCGATAAATAAATCCGCCGTTGGTGGAGATATTTGCTGTAAGTTCGTGCTCGTTTTTGTAATAATGCCGAGGTTAACTAAGAGCATAATTCAGAGGAAAGATTTCCTATGGCGGAAACTGAGAATCGCCCAACAAACTTTATCCGCAATAAAATCGATGCGGATCTGGCCAGTGGTAAACACGCGTCTACCCATACCCGTTTTCCACCTGAGCCAAATGGTTTTTTACATATTGGCCACGCTAAGTCTATCTGCCTAAATTTTGGTATTGCAGAAGACTACAATGGTAAGTGTAATTTACGTTTTGATGACACCAACCCAGAAAAAGAAGACATCAACTACGTTAAGTCTATTAAAGAAGACGTAAACTGGTTAGGATTCCAGTGGGATGGTGAGATCTGCTATTCATCAAACTACTTTGATAAATTGTACCAATATGCCGTTGAACTAATTGAAAACGGCAAGGCGTATGTCTGTTTCTTGACCCCAGAACAAGCACGTGAGTACCGTGGCACGCTAACTGAGCCGGGTAAGAACAGTCCGTATCGTGACACTTCACCAGAAGAAAACCTAGCGTTATTTGAAAAAATGCGTAACGGCGAATTCAAAGAAGGCGAATGTGTGTTGCGCGCTAAGATTGATATGGCAAGCTCGTTTATGGTGCTGCGCGATCCAATCATTTATCGCGTTAGGTTTGCTCATCACCATCAAACCGGCGATAAGTGGTGCATTTACCCAATGTACGATTTCACCCACTGTATCTCGGATGCCTTGGAAGGGATCACGCATTCACTGTGTACCTTAGAGTTCCAAGACAATCGCCGTTTATACGATTGGGTACTGGACAACATCAGCATTGATTGTCATCCACAGCAGATTGAGTTTTCTCGTTTAAACCTTGAGTACACCGTTATGTCAAAGCGCAAGCTTAATGACCTAGTGGTAAATAACTTCGTTGAAGGCTGGGATGACCCGCGTATGCCAACCATTGCAGGTTTACGTCGTCGTGGTTACACGCCAGCGGCCATTCGTGAATTTTGTAAGCGCATTGGTGTAACCAAAATGGACAACATGGTTGAGATGGGCATGTTGGAAGCCTGTATTCGTGATGACCTCAACGAGAATGCTCCCCGTGCCATGGCCGTGTTGGATCCGGTGAAAATTGTCATTGAGAATTTTGCTGAAGGTGAGGTGGAAATGCTCACTGCACCAAATCATCCAACCCTTGACAAAGGCACACGAGAGCTGCCGTTTACGCGTGAAATCTACATTGAAAAAGAAGATTTCCGAGTAGAAGCGAATAAAAAATTCAAACGTCTTGTGCTAGGTAAAGAAGTGCGCCTACGTAATGCTTACGTTATCAAAGCTGAGCGCATTGAAGAAGATGACAACGGTGAAATCACCACCATTTACTGTAGCTACGATCCAGAAACCTTGGGCAAGAACCCTAGCGATGGTCGTAAAGTAAAAGGGGTGATCCATTGGGTGTCTGCAAGCCACTGCATTGATGCGCCGGTACGTCAGTACGACCGTCTATTCACTGTGCCAAATCCGGCGGCAGCAGAAGACTTCACGGCGACTTTAAACCCAGAATCCTTAGTGGTTATTGAACACGCCAAATTAGAGCCTGCGCTGGCTAATGCTAAACCAGAGCAAGGCTATCAATTTGAGCGCTTAGGGTATTTCTGTCGTGATAATAAATCCACTGATTTGGTATTTAACCAAACGGTTGGCTTACGTGATTCGTGGGCTAAGATCGAACAGAAAAGGTAACTCTAATAAGGCCGGGTAATACCGGCCTTTTTGTCGGCACTAACACCAAGCGCTTGCTATGTCCGAAAAATCCATCCAGCACTTTTACATCAATGAGCAGCAATCCATATATTTGCTGTCCCATCACGACGCTAAAAAACACCGCCAATGGCTAAATATATGTAAAAAACAACTCAGCTTACTGGGTTACCGTGAGGTCGAGGTAATAGGCTCCGGGGCTTTCGGTTTCGTTTTTTCAGGCACCAGTGAAACAGGAGCCCATTGGGTATTCAAATTTTCTCGGATCACCTTAGCCCAAAGTGTGAGAGATAGGTTAGAAGACGAAGCCTATATGCTCTCGCAGATCAATAATGCCATGGTGCCTAAGTTTTATGCCTTTGAAAGGGTTAAGAAACAAGGTATTTTAATGATGGAGCGGGCTCCCGGGGCAGATTTAGAAAAGATCTCCTTGCGTAAAGGCCGTTTCACAGCCCATGAGCTGGTTACTCTTGCACTTAACCTTCGTAACGTGCTGGTTGATTTACGGGAACGTCGGGTGGGCATGTCACCACAACCTATTGTTCACGGTGATATTAAGCCCTCAAATATTGTCTGGGATGAAGAGCATAACCGCTTTTCCTTAGTGGATTGGGGGAGCTCCGTGTATGCCCAAATCGATATTCATGGCGAGCCCATAGCCAGTAATATAATGGATTTAATGTCTTCAGACGTCAGCTCTACCAATGCCCGGATGGGGGATGTTTACTTCATTGGTGATGAACAAATGTCTGGTGCGCAATCGTCGCCGCGGTTTGATGAACAAGGCGTGGCCTCCACCATTTATGCTTTGGCCAGCGCCCAGTCTTGTCGCTTTGGGGCACAAGTACTACCGGCCAGTGCCCTTGGCTTACCAAAAGTGTTTGCCCAGGTGCTTGATGGCATGTTGAGTAAAGACAAAGCGACTCGTGATCAAGCCGGCGATTACTTTATTCGCAATATGCCAGCCATGGCCAAGTTGCTGTTGCCGCCTTTGGACTTAAGTGAAGCAAAATCACGCATTCCTTTTTGGTCAACCACGGCAGAGGTAAAACCCGAAACCGTTGTCTACAGCTCACGTAAACAGTTTCTGCGCCGTGCCGATGAAAACCATAATTTAAGAGACGTCAATGACGCACAACTTGACCGCTATTATAAAGAGTTTTTATTTGATACCGGCGATACCGAAAAAGCGTTTTTAGCTTCTATCAGCCGTTTGGCTCAATTCCCAGTAGTAGGGGGGCTGAGTTTCCATTGGAAAGCAACGCAATTATTTGTTGAATCTAGCTTGATCCTGCACGATGAATCGCTCGACAAAGCATTTAAAGATTCCGTTAATGCCACCGTGATGTTGGCACAGGGGATAAAGCAAAAGGGGCTGTTTAAGTGTTGTTTATTTGATGCTCGGCAGTCTATTCAGCTCAATCGCGATGACACCGGGGCGTTTGATTTCGAGCATTTACCGCAACTCGAATACACGGTCAGTGACATTACCAGCAGTGAAATAACTCGCCCGCACTCTTATTTTGAAGACGGTAAAGACCCCGATGAGCAATTACAGTTACCTAAGCAAATCATTCAATGTGTCTTTGAGCTCAATCAGATCCACCATACCGGCTGTATTATTTTCGAATCCTTACAAGACAGGATGAAAATACACTATTACTACCGCTTACTTGATGCCAGTAAAGAGCAACAGTTTCAGCAACTACTGACAACCATTATGCAGTACGCCGTGAGTATTCAAGATTATGGGGTGGCAGGCTTTATGAAGCTGCCGTACAAAAATACCCGAGAGTTTTCTTTGTGTGATAAGCACGAAGCGTTTTACTTTCCGAAAAACCCCAAAGAGTATACTGGCAATACATAAACTAAAGCCTGCCTAGGTATTCGGCAAAAAAAAGCCAGCAAATGCTGGCTTAATGCTTAATAGGGCATGCAATTTTAGTTAATTGCCGTTTTGCTCTGCAAATTTCTTACACGCTTCTTTGTCTTCACACTCACCATACAAGTACAGTGAATGGTTGGTGAGTGTGATGCCGTTTGCCGTGGCCACTTCTTCTTGGCGACGTTCGATGACATCGTCTTCAAACTCAACCACTTTACCGCATTTTAGACAAACAAGGTGATCATGGTGAGTGCTGCCTGATAATTCAAAAACAGATTTGCCGCCTTCAAAATGGTGGCGAGTGACAATTCCGGCATCGTCGAATTGGTTAAGTACCCGGTAAACGGTAGCTAGACCAATTTCTTCACCTTTATCAAGCAGAATTTTATAAACGTCTTCAGCACTGATATGTTGGTTGTCTGGAGACTGTAAGATCTCTAGAATCTTGATGCGTGGAAGTGTTACTTTTAAACCAGCCTTTTTAAGCTCTAAGTTGTGATCAGTCATTAAATCTGTCTCAATCTGTTAGTTATAATTCGTCTTAGGAATATCACGACGCATGTCCTAAGAATAACTTGCTCGGGCAGCAAGTGCAAAACAATTGCAATTAATCTTCCAGCTCGCTCAGGCACATTTCATCGTATACCTGTGCACACCACTGCTTAACCCGTTGCTCAGTAAGTTCCGGTTGGCGGTCTTCATCAATGCCAAGGCCGACAAAGTTATTGTCATCAACTAACGCTTTTGACGCTTCAAAGTCATAGCCGTCAGTTGACCAATTACCGATGACGATAGCTCCGCGCTCTGTCACAATATCATTGATCATGCCCATGGCATCTAAGAAGTATTCAGCATAATCTTCTTGATCGCCGCAGCCAAAAATGGCTACCAGCTTGCCGTCGAAGTCAATTTCCTCCAGCTCTGGGAAGAAATCGTCCCAATCACACTGTGCTTCGCCATAGTACCAAGTCGGAATACCAAACAGCAGTAAATCGAATTCTGCAATTTCTTCTTTGCTACTTTTTGCGATGTCTTTCACATCTACAAGCTTTTTGCCCAATTCTTTTTGAATCATTTTAGCGACGTGTTCTGTGTTACCAGTGTCACTGCCGAAAAAAATACCTACGCTTGCCATTAATTGCTTACCTTCTATCTATTAACCGCTAACTTTTCTTGTAAAATGGTCTCGATGAGTGCACTACGACTGATGTTTTGCGACTCTGCCATATCACTTAGCGCTTGATACAACTCTGATGAAACCTTAAATTCAACTCTTTTAAGTCCACGGGCGCGATCGCGTTTGATCTGATTGCGCTTATTGACTTTTAACTGCACTTCGCGGGGAAGTGGATTTGTTTTTGGACGCCCTGGTCGCTTTTCGTTTTCGAACAGGTCGATAGTGGTTCTATCTGTTTCAGCCTTGGCCATTATCCTACACCTGCACCTTGCCAGAATACTTGGATTAAGCCTTTGGCAATGAACCCAGAACAACCAAGAAATAGTACGAGCCACACCGTGTAGCGTCCAAACTTTGGTACATCGCCTTTCTTAAGTACGTCCTGAATTGCCATACCGATGAAAAAGAATATACCAGCCAAAGCAAACCACAGCCCCAGCGTTTCAAATTCATTTATAAATTGACTGACCATCTGAGCTCTACTCAATACTTAAACGGCGGCTACTATAACATAACCAGCACGGTTAAATTAAGCGTATCGGGCTAAAATCAACGCCATTTATTGAAGAAAATCAATAATAGAGCGATTGACTGCTTGTGGCTTTTCTGCATGGAGCCAATGACCCACACCCTGGATTATTTTTGCTTTGGCATTAGGGAAAGCCTGAGTAATGGCTTCTCTATGCTCAGGCAAAATATAATCTGATTCACTGCCTTTAATAAACAAAGTATCGCACAAACAAGAATGCGTTTCATTAATGTTTGCTGTAATGGCATTGTATTTTTCTGCAATAACGTCCAAATTGAAACGAAAACTCAATTCGCCAGCGTCGGATTTGGCCAGACTTTTCAATAGAAACTGGCGCACACCAAGGGTTTCTATGTGTTTCGCCATTATGGTATCGGCTTCTGCGCGACTGTTTATGCTGGCATTTTGCACTTCTGTTAAAGCTGCAATAATGGCGTCATGACGACTGTGATACGCTACAGGGGCGATATCGAGCACCACCAATTTAGCAACCAAATCAGGGTAGCTTTGTGCCACTTGCATCGCCACTTTGCCGCCCATGGAATGACCCACAAGGTGTGCATTAGTTATGGCTAAGTGATCAAGCAGGGCTTTAACGTCATTGGCCATATCGGGATAAGACATCTCAACATGGTGAAATGAACGACCATGGTTACGTAAGTCAATGTTGATGACATGAAAGTCTGGTGCTAACGCTTTTGCGACCACGTTTAGGTTTTCTAATGAACCAAATAACCCGTGCATCACCACTACGCAAGGGTTGTTTGGATAGCCGCTTTGTTGAAAATTTAACATCATGTGCCCTCCAAAATTGGCGCTAATTGTGACATTGCTAGGTAAAAATGCAAAGCCGTAGAGTAATAAGTTAATTTTGGATATACTTAGGCTAATTAGATAAGTTGCTCCTAATTAGCACAGATGACAGGAAACGCATGAAAAAAATAGAAATAGATGACGAGCTTTATCAATACATTGCAAGCAACACCCAGAGCATCGGTGAGAGTGCTTCGGAGATATTGCGTCGTTTATTAAAACTGACTCCTGGCGTTAGCAAAGCACCTGAGCCTGTTAAGCCGGACACTGCAGCAAGTACGAGTAGCGAAAATAACACTGCAAAAGAAAAGCCCAAAGCGACTCCTGAGCCAAGCAAACCCGCTGCTAATGTATTTAATATTCTCAACAAAGAAGAATTAGCAATGCAAAAAGGAGTGGTTGGTCGCTTCTTATTTATTTTGGCCGCCTTCCACCGTACGCACAAAGAAGATTTTAGTAATGTTTTAGACATTAAAGGTCGTGACCGCATATACTTTGCAACGAGCAAAGAAGCCTTATTGGAGAGCGGTAGCAGTATGAACCCAAAAAACATCGTCGACAGCGAATACTGGGTGATGACCAACTCCAATACTACGCGCAAAAAAATGATGCTTCATGAGGTAGCTAAGGTGTTAGGTTATACCGATGAAGCGGCTGAAAAAATCCGAGACTACCTATAAGGAAATCTTATGGCAATCCACCCGCAAGCTGGCAAACAGGCAGACCGTGCACTGTTGGTTAATGTACCAAAGTTAGTTTCATCTTATTACCTGAATGAACCCGATCTAGAAGAACACCCAGAGCATTGTGTTGCCTTTGGCACCAGTGGACACCGCGGTTGCTCGTTACATTTTAAGTTTAATGAATCGCACATTTTGGCCATCACTCAAGCCATTTGTGATTACCGCAAAAAAAATGACATTTTTGGTCCGCTATTTTTAGGCAAAGACACCCATGCTCTGTCGGAAGCCGCATTCAATTCAGCCATTGAAGTTTTGGTTGCTAATGAAGTGCAAGTCATAACTCAGGAAAACGATGATTACACACCAACGCCGGTGATAAGCCATGCGATTGTCAATCATAACCGCCAACACCCTAATGAGCTCGCCGATGGTATTGTGGTGACACCGTCACATAACCCACCAGAAGATGGCGGCTTTAAATACAATCCGCCCAATGGAGGACCTGCCGACGGCGAGGTGACTAAGTGGATTGAAGACCGCGCCAATCAATTACTGATTGAAGACTTGGTTGCGGTAGAGTTATTTCCCTACGCCAAGGCGAAACGCTCTGGCTTTATTCAATACCAAGACCTTATTACGCCTTACGTCAAAGAGCTTGACAGCATTGTCGATATGGCTGCCATCGCGCGCGCAGGGGTTAAAATAGGGGTTGACCCACTGGGTGGTTCGGGGATTAATTTCTGGCCGGTGATTGCCAAACACTACGACCTTAACTTGGAAGTAGTGAACGATGTTGTCGATCCTAGCTTTGCCTTTATGCCACTGGATAAAGACGGCAAGATCCGCATGGATTGTTCCTCTGAATATGCCATGGCCAATTTACTGGCATTAAAACAAGATTATGATATTGCCATTGGTAACGACCCTGACTTTGACCGCCATGGCATTGTCACCGCCGATGGCCTAATGAACCCCAATCACTTTTTAGCGGTGGCGATTGATTATTTAATTAAGCATCGCGATTGGCCGGCACAGGTCAAAATTGGTAAAACGCTGGTTTCTAGCGCCATTATCGATAAAATCGTGGCGGCTAATGAGCGTGAACTTTACGAAGTGCCGGTGGGGTTTAAATGGTTTGTTGATGGCCTTAGTCGTGGCGAACTTGCCTTTGGTGGAGAGGAAAGTGCTGGCGCGGCTTTCCTGCGTAAAGATGGCAGTACCTGGTGCACTGACAAAGACGGTTTTATTTTGGGGCTGTTAGCTGCAGAGATTTTGGCAGTTACAGGTCAAACACCGTCACAATATTACCACGCACTGACACAGTCGCACGGCACTGCCGTGTACAAACGCATTGATGCTCCGGCGACCCCAGAGCAAAAGGCCAAATTAAAACAGCTAAGCGCAGACAACATTAGTGCAACGGAATTAGCTGGTGATAAGGTTGTTGACATTTTAACTCATGCTCCTGGTAATGGCGCTGCGATTGGGGGGCTGAAAGTGGTCACCAGCAATGGCTGGTTTGCTGCCCGTCCCTCTGGCACAGAAGACGTATATAAGATTTACCTCGAGTCATTCAAAGGCGAAGGCCATTTAGCTGAGTTAGAACAAGCCGCTAAATCGCTAGTCGACACGGTAATCCAGTAGAAATCGTAAAAGCCATACACCTTGTATGGCTTTTTTGTAGCAAAGTTAATATTAACTCGTGATCGAGCTTGCGTTATTGACTCACTTTGTTGGTGTTACGTTTAAAACTGCGTCGGTCTTTAGCCATGAAACCAACGCAACACATCCTAACTGAGGCGGCAAGAAAGCGATTAACGAATCACAAGCAATTGTAATTGGAATTATGACGTACTTACAAAATTTAAAACAAACCGGTGATTTTCTTAGCATAACCAGAAGTAACGAGTTTTCATTGCCTGCAGCTAGCTTTACCCTTGAAAATGGTACCCATGTTGAGGTTTTGGATACTGGCGTTATTCAGTTTACTCCCGTTGATAAGGGCACAAAAGATATTGTGCTTTCTAGCGCAATTCACGGCAACGAAACAGCACCTATCGAGATTTGTGACGAGTTAATTCAGCAGATCATAACTGGCGAATTAAAGCTTGCACAGCGCGTGTTATTTATTTTTGGCAACCCAAAATCAATTAACATCGGTAAGCGTTTTGTCGATGAAAATCTTAATCGTTTGTTCAACGGCGCGCACCAAAATAAATCAGACAACCCAGAACAAGTTCGAGCGCAAAAACTAGAGCAATACGTCAGTGACTTTTTCAACGCAGAGGAAGCAGGGCGTTACCGCTGTCATTATGATCTACATACGGCGATACGCGGCTCTAAAAATGAAAAGTTCGCGGTGTATCCTTATTTGCATGGTAAACCGTGGAAGAAATCTCAATTACAGTTTTTACTTTCGTGTGGGGTCAATACTGTGTTGATGATGAGCAGTGCGGCCACCACCTTTAGTTACTATTCATCGCGACAATTCGGTGCCGATGCCTTTACCATTGAGCTGGGCCAGGTTAAGCCATTTAGTGAAAATGACATGGCCAAGTTTGCTAAAACCAAGGCCACGCTAAAAGCATTAATTAGCCAGGAATCGGTAGAATATAAGGAATATAATGCAGAGGACTTCGAAATCTTCACTGTACACCGCACCATAAACCGTACCAACACGGATTTCTCGTTTTCTTTCCCTGACTCCGCAGTAAACTTTACCGGATTTAAGCAAGGTGATTTACTCGCAAGAGACGGAGACAAAGAATACTTTGCGGAAGTGGATGGCGAGGCGATTATTTTCCCCAATGCCAATGTGGCTTTGGGCCAGCGTGCATTGTTAACCGTTATTCCGTTAGAGTCTCAAGAAAACTTTATTTAAAACAATGGTGTAGCTTGAGTTCACCATTCGTATCAAAAACTTTCCAAATTCGTTAGTGCATTTTAACGGTTATTCATCTAGGATTAGTTGAATAACCGTTTACGTTAACGTAAAGTTGAAACGCTTTAATTTAATTTACTTACTAAATTCGCAAATATTATTCTGGTAGCCATTAACGCGCGCCAATACAATTAAAACCGCGAATAAAAGCAGGACAGCTTCCAGCTTTGGTAAGTTTGTTATGACAACAAGAGAAGGTAGGTTATGACTAACCCCAATAATATATCGCTAAATATCAGCCATGCGCTGGAATTTATTGATGGTCATGCACTCAATATCCCTACGTTAAAGATTTTAAGTGACCAAGGCGAAGTGCTTGATGGTGCAACGGCACCTGAAATAGATAAAGAAACGGCGCTAAGAATTTACGCCACCATGCGTTTTATCCGATTGTTAGATGAACGAATGCAGGGCGCTCAGCGTCAAGGGCGGATCAGCTTCTATATGCAATGCCTTGGCGAAGAAGCTGCGGTAACGGCAAGTACGGCAGCGTTAAAAGAAGATGACATGATAATGGCACAGTACCGTGAGCAAGCGGCGATTCATTATCGTGGCTTTTCATTAGAGCAGTTTATGAATCAACTGTTCTCTAATGAGAAAGATTTAGGTAAAGGCCGCCAAATGCCGGTGCATTATGGTTCTAAAGACCTTCACTACCTGACTATTTCATCGCCATTGGGTACTCAGATCCCACAAGCGACAGGCTATGCCTATGGCCAAAAACTGAAGCACGTTGATAAAGAGTCGGGTGAACTTAACTCTGAAATTGATAACGTCACCATTTGCTACTTTGGTGAAGGCGCAGCATCGGAAGGGGACTTTCATGCCGGCCTAAACATGGCCGCGGTTCACGGTGCACCAGTGATTTTTTACGCTCGTAATAATGGTTATGCGATTTCGACGCCTGCTGATGAACAATTTAAAGGCGATGGCATTGCCGCTCGCGGAGTTGGCTATGGCATTAAAACCATTCGTGTTGATGGCGCTGACGCCCTAGCGGTGTACGCAGCGACTCAAGCTGCACGAAAAATCGCGGTTGAAAATGGTGAGCCGGTGATGATTGAATCCATCGCTTACCGTTTAGGGGCGCACTCAACATCAGACGACCCATCGGGCTACCGTACTAAAGACGAAGAGGCGGAATTTAAATCAAATTGTCCTGTTAATCGCTTTAAACTTTGGTTACTAAACCAAGGTTGGCTTGATGAAAAAGAAGACGAAGCGGAAAAAGAGAAGATCCGTGAAGACATTCTTGCAGCACTGAAAGTAGCTGAAAAAGTGCAAAAGCCGGCATTAGAAGATTTAGTATCGGATGTGTATGACGAGCCTATCCCTGCGTTGCAAAAGCAATACGAAGAACTCAAATCACACATCAAAGCATACCCAGATGCTTATCCAGTGACGGCAGGGAGAATCAAATAATGGCTAAAATGAACATGTTACACGCCATTAATTCGGCGTTAGATATCACCATGGCAGAGCATCCGCAAGCGTGTATCTTTGGTGAAGATGTGGGCTACTTTGGTGGCGTATTCCGTGCCACTTCAGGCCTACAAGAAAAATACGGCAAACACAGAGTATTTAATACGCCATTGACTGAGCAAGGCATTTTGGGTTTTGCTAACGGTCTTGCGGCGTTTGGCGCGCCAGCGCTGGCAGAAATTCAGTTTGCTGATTACATTTTCCCAGCCTTTGACCAGATTGTGAATGAATCAGCTAAATTCCGTTACCGTTCTGGTAATGAGTTTAATGTTGGTAATTTGACTATTCGTGCACCATACGGTGGTGGTATTGCCGGTGGTTTATATCACTCACAGTCACCAGAAGCTTACTTTGCTCACACCCCTGGTCTGAAAATAGTGGTGCCGCGTAACCCTTATCAAGCAAAAGGCTTATTACGTGCCTGCATCAAAGACGATAACCCAGTGTTATTCTTCGAGCCGAAGCGTTTATACCGTGCCTCAGTAGGGGAAGTGCCAGAAGAAGATTACAGCATTGAAATAGGCAAGGCCGAGGTCATCTCAGAAGGTAAAGACATTACTTTGCTGGCCTGGGGCGCACAAATGGAGATCATCGAGCAGGCAGCGAAAAAAGCCGAAGAAGCTGGCATTAGCTGTGAAGTGATTGACTTGCGTAGTATCTTGCCATGGGATGTTGACACGGTTGCACAATCGGTGATTAAAACCGGTCGCCTAGTGGTCAGCCACGAAGCGCCAATCACCAATGGCTTTGGTGCTGAGATTGCTGCCACTATCCAAAAAGAGTGTTTCTTACATTTAGAATCACCAATTGAGCGAGTATGTGGTTTGGATACCCCTTACCCATTGGCACTGGAAAAAGAATACGTTCCAGATGCCCATAAAGTATTTGCAGCAATCAAACGTTCAATGGAGTTTTAAGGACTGGTTATGGCAAAAGAATTTATTTTACCGGATATCGGCGAAGGCATCGTTGAATGTGAGATTGTCGAATGGCTCGTTGCAGTAGGTGATGAAGTAAAAGAAGATCAGCCAATTTGTGATGTCATGACCGACAAAGCGTTAGTACAGATCCCAGCAGTACATGACGGCGTGATCACCCAGCTTCATTATCAAAAAGGTGAAATAGCCAAGGTGCATGAGCCTTTGTTTGCGATGGATGTGGCAGGTGAAGCAAGCGCTGAAGTAGAGCAGTCAGCAAGCCAAGAGTCTGCCGCCTCTAATGTCAATTCTGGATCAGTATTGGAAGACTTCATTTTACCCGATATTGGCGAAGGCATTGTGGAATGTGAGATTGTCGAGTGGCTGGTTGCAGAAGGCGATGAGATCAAAGAAGATCAGCCAGTCTGTGACGTAATGACTGACAAAGCATTAGTGCAAATACCAGCTAAATACGATGGTATAGTAGAAAAATTATACTATCAAAAAGGCGAAATCGCTGAAGTACACAGTCCACTATTCCAGATGAAGCTGGCTTCAAGTCATAGTGGCAAAGCCACCGATCCCATTGCTGATGTGCATAAGCCACAAGAAAGCAAAGCACAAGCTAAGCCGGAAAACAATGATAGTGATAACAGTCAGCGTCAGTTACCTAAGTCAGGTAAAGCCATTGCTTCTCCGGCAGTAAGACGCAAAGCACGTGAAGTCGGTGTTGATTTATCGCAAGTACCAGGCTCGGGCAAAAATGGCCGCGTGTACAAAGAAGACATTGATCACTTCTTGCAAAGTGACAACAAAGCTCAAAGCAGTGAACACTCTGCAGCAGCTGAAGCGCAAGCAACTCAAACACCAGTGTCACAAGGCGGCACGCGTGTTGAACCTCTGCGCGGTATGAAAGCGGCAATGGCAAAACAAATGGTGGCATCTGTCTCTACCATTCCACACTTTACCTATTGTGATGAGATTGACCTGACTGAGTTAATTGAACTGCGTTTAGCACTGAAAGAGCAATATGCTAAGCAGGGCATTAAGCTGACCATGATGCCATTTTTTATTAAGGCGTTATCTTTGGCCATTAATGAATTTCCAATTCTTAATGCCAAGGTCAATGATGATTGCACTGAAGTGACGTATTATGACGATCACAATATTGGCATGGCCGTAGACAGTAAATTAGGTTTATTGGTGCCAAATATTAAATCGTGCCAAAACAAGTCGATTGTTGATGTTGCGCAATCGGTTACTGAACTGACGGATGCCGCAAGAGAAGGCCGTGTTTCACCGGACGCGTTGAAAGGAGGCACGATCTCTATCTCTAACATTGGGGCACTAGGTGGTACGGTAGCAACGCCAATTATTAACAAGCCAGAAGTGGCCATTGTGGCATTAGGTAAGGTACAAAAGCTTCCTCGCTTTGATCAGCAAGGTAACGTGGTTTCTCGATCCATCATGCAAGTAAGTTGGTCTGGTGATCATCGTATTATTGATGGTGGCACCATTGCACGCTTCAATAACCTTTGGAAATCCTTCCTAGAGGAACCGGCTAAAATGATGATGGCCATGCGCTAACCATTGTTTTTGCTAGTTTCTACTTGTTGTAAAGGGCCTTGACGGCCCTTTCAATTTTTTACTAAGCTTGAAACATTTCAACCTGATCAGTTCCTCCAATCGGTATTAATATTTGCACCATTGCAAGAAATAATACTCATATAAACAAAATCTATTACATCAATCGCGATAAACACAGTAAATATTGTTTAGAGTTTATCTGGCGTTATCTGTACCAACAAATGTAAACTGTGGCGTTATCAGTACCAACAAATGTAAAGTATATTAATATTTTGCACCCACGGAAATTGCTTTGATAATGGTAATCATATAACCGAGTTTATAAATTTATTCAGTGGTTAGGCGGCCTGATAATTAACAAAAAAAGTGATGCTCAATGTAAATGCTTATACCAATCTGCACTAAAATTTGCTCAATTTGGCGGGAGCAAATTTGACGCTAACTGCATTAAAGACTTCTCATTTAATACTACTGAATAGCAAAGCTTTAATTGCCTACATTGACTTAGTTACTTCAGCGGTAGCAAGGCAACAGATGGATGATATCGATCCAGCTTTCTTTTCTCAAATAGACCACTTAATTAAGTGAGTTGATTTTATTGTAGCTACAGGAGAGTTGTAGTCGCCTTGTATCAAGACAGTACCTGTTGCAAACGCTTTATAATCTAAAAGCAATCTGATTGTGTAGAGACTGGGAGTAATTTGGCCGTTGTAGTGATCCTATAAAAGAATCTATGAAGGAAAAGCCCATTTTTATCACAAGCAAGCAAAAATACTAAGTTTAGGTTTTGTTATTATAAGAACTGTAGAGAATATATTGATTGATATTTGATTATATAGGACCATGTTTTTGAAAAAGATGCCATTCCAGTGCTGAAATGGCATCTAGCTTTTATGTATTTACAAGCTTTTAAAACTTATATGTAAAGCCTACGCTGTAAACGCGACCATAAGTTGTTCTTGTAACTGATAACTCACGTACGCTGGGGTACCAATCAAACACATTGTCGATACGTAAGCGAACCACTGCGTTATCATTTATGTAGTAAGAGCCACCTAAATTATAAACAGTTTTAGATTCTATCGTGTCATACGGGTTACCGTTCTGATCGATGTAATCATACAAATTGTCTGAGTCATTGTTACGGTTACCTTCACCATAGTAATCAACATCGAAGTATACGTTTAGATCTTCAAGTGTATAATCTATCTTCAGGTCTCCACGCCAATCAGGGTTGGTGTACTCGCCAGTATTATCTTGAAAGTCGAAGCCAGTGTTTGACTCAGCATCTTTCTTAAGATTATACAGGCGTGAACGCAGCGCTAATTCACCTGAACCCTCTGGAATTAAACTGCCAATCAATGGGTACTCATTCAATGGGCGTTTGAACATAAATTCATATTCATAAGTTTCAAACTCTTGAAGTGCAGCGTTAACATAGCCAGATTCAAAAGCATTGTTAGCAGGGATCTGGAAATCAGAACCACGCTTAAACTTGCCACAGAAATCATTAGGGAAATTAGTAGAGTCGTAACAGGCATTTAAAATATCTGTCAAAGTAAAGTCAACAATCGCATCTTCAATATCGATCTTAATGTAATCGACTTTAAAGCTAAAGCCTTCGAACCACTCTGGAGCGTATACAAGACCAATGTTTAAACCTTCAGCTTTTTCACTTTCAAGGTTAATATTACCACCGGTTGTACCAACTCTTGAAGCATTACCAGAAACTGCTTTATAACCATCAGGCACGCCAGCAGCCTCACAGTTCGCTCTACGTGCTGAAGGGTTAGGACCTTTATCAAGGTTATTGATATCACAAGGATCCGTACCGAATTGAGAGTCTTGAATTACTGGTAAAAATAGCTCAGTAACAGATGGCGCTCTAACTGTTTCTGAATAGTTAGCCCTAACCATGATGTCTCTAATCGGCTGATAGTTAAGTCCAACAGACCATACATTATCTTTACCAGCTGTATCATTGTCTATTCTTCTAAAAGAAGCATCTAGACCCAAAGAAGCAACTAGAGGGATATCCATATCATCAGAGACAAGAGGTACACTAAATTCTGCAAATATGTCTTTAGTAGTGTATGAACCTGCAGTAGAAGCGTTAGCCAAACCACTATTTAGAGTATTTGTACCATCTTCAGTAAAGCTAGCTTTTTCTGTACGTCTTTCATAACCAAATGCTGCAGCTAAATAACCGGCAGGAAGTTCAACAATGTCACCAGTTGTGAAGGCTTGCAGAATGTCTTGCTCCTGTCGAGAGTGGCCCATTGCAGGGTAGGTAATGTAATCAAGAACTTCTTGAGATGCTTGACCAAAAGGATTGAAAGCAACACACTTACCAACTTCGCCCAACAGCGATTGTGTTTCTGTTACGCCGAATCCTGAGGTAGTGAACTTATCATGATAACCATCTACATAGTTAGCTTTACAATCAATTGCGCCATTATTATAACCAACATCAATCGAAGCTAAGAAACGGTTTTCATTAATGTTATAATCTTGAGAAAATATTTTACTTACGCCTTGTTGATAAAATACATCCCATTTCCATTCATGTTCGCCAAGATCAAAGTAGCCATCGAAGCCAATTTTCAAACTTCTTACATCAGACTCATTGATAATTCTACGCTTACCTAATGAAGTCCAAGCTTTGTGCATGTAGAACTCACCTGGGCCACCAAGGTAA
Organism: Pseudoalteromonas sp. UG3-2; assembly: GCF_037120705.1. NCBI lineage: Bacteria > Pseudomonadati > Pseudomonadota > Gammaproteobacteria > Alteromonadales > Pseudoalteromonadaceae > Pseudoalteromonas > Pseudoalteromonas sp. UG3-2. Next base: position 588,633 of record NZ_JAWLJU010000002.1, read on the forward strand.
CCTTCAAGTCTTTCTTTAGACTCTGCAGAAAGGTACGGGTAGCTAGTATCGAATTTCAACGCGCCACCTAGGCCACCAAATAAACCTGAGCTATATTTGTTTGGCTGATAACCACTATTAATGGCATCTGATGAGTTAAAGAAGCCTAAAACAGACATATTAACTTCATCTGTTAATTTGTAATTACCATGGATAGTAAAGTTGAAACGCTCATAACCTTCACGAGCTGTATTTGATTCTGCTAGATTTAGGCCGTCACCTCCAGAAGACCAAACTTGGTTACCTGTTGCTGTACCAGTGTCAAATGGAATAAGCTGGCCATTACCACTTGGATCAAATTGAAGGAAAGAGCCATCTGGCCATGCACCTAAACCTAAATTAGTTACAGCGACACTTCCAGGTGTGATAAGGCCTGAATTTGATAGAATACCAGCGCGACCATTGGGATATAAGCGACGTTGACCAACAACAGGGTTACCATCTGCGTCAAGCACTGCATCATCACCTAAAGGTGTATAACCTGACCACTGATCGGTCCATGAAGGCAGTTCTGCTGCTAAGATGCTTTTTTGCTCTTGATATTCAAAGTTAAATACAAGGTTACCTTTATCTTCATGAAAGTTTCCGCCAAATAAGCCACGGAATGATTTGTCGTACTTACCTGCTTCATTAACATTGGTCAAGTCTGCAGAGAACTCAGCACCTTCGTAATCAGTTTTCAATATGAAGTTAACAACACCTGCAACAGCGTCAGAGCCATAGACAGGAGCACCACCTACTTTAACCACTTCTACTCTTTCGATTAAAGATACAGGTATGTTATTAACATCCACCTGACTTCCTGGAGCACTGCCTCCGCCAACAGGTGAATTACTTGAAACGAAGCGAGAACCATTAACTAGAGTAAGAGTACGTTGAGAGCCAAGACCGTACAAGTTTACAGTACTTTGACCAACACCTTGAGAACTAGCGGCTTCGTTGCTTTCAAGGTTTGATGTTGCAGCAAGTTCTATACCTGGTACTTCCTCTAATACCGCTGCTAGATTAGTAGTACCTCTTTTACTAATATAGTCCGAATCGATTGTTTCAACAGGTTGAGTTGTTTCCAAGTCGACGCGTGAGATACGCGAACCCGTGACTTCAATACGTTCAACATTTTGTGAGTCGGCAGTTTCTTCTTCTGCAAAAGCTGTTGGAGATACAACTGCAACAGTTGCACCAAGTGCTAAAGCAGCTTTTATTGATGATGAGAGTGTATTTATCTTCATAATTATTCCTATTTTTGTATTACATGACTAAGCATGCTCTTAAAATATAAAGCGAGGAATAAAAAATTTACATAGGTGATTCAAAATTCACTTATGTTGATGAAAAGGTTCTATTGTGTGTTTATTTACAATAAAAGGTGAGGAATTAATGGCTTTTGTAAATATGTATGGTAAAAGGTGAATTGTGTGTTAATAGAGGTGTCTGGGTCGGTGTTTTGGTGTAATTTTATCTTTACGGTTCTATGTATTTTTTTATTAAATTGTTTTAATATGTTAGATTATATTTCAGCAGTCATCGCTTAGAGTACTCTCAAGTTTGCTTGTTAGTGTTTTGTTCCTGTTTACTATCCATAATCAAGCAACAAATAAGGCTTAAAAGTCTAATACGAACAACCATGTTTATTTCCTTTCATGAATTATTTATTACTTTACGGAAGCAAAAATTCTAGATATAAAACCATTCATTGCTAAGTAATAACAACCTGAATTAATATTTGCTCGATTTACCATTAGAATTGACGCTAACGGAGTCTAAACGTTCTCATTAAGAACATAGACAGCAATATTTTTGCCTTACCTGCATGGGTAAGGATACTTTTGTGGTTACAGTACACAGGAGGGGGCGACAAAATTTTGCACCTCAAATCCTCAAAGAGATCACCTAATTAAACGAATTATCATAAAAACTGTCTTTCGCTCTGTAATAAATCGGCATGTGAAAAAGGATTTACAAAGCCACTATGACGATGTTGATTAAATTAGATTGAACCCACAGACTATTGACATAAACAAGACCTAGATGTTGCTAAAGTCGCTTCCTATCAACAAAAGTTGAGGGGAAAAAGCACCCTCAAACAATTTGTATTACAATAAATGCTATTCGCTTGTGGTTAATAGTACAACCTGCACTATAAGCTTGGCGTTTATTGTAAACCTTTTTTCGAATAAATCGTCACCTTATTGGATAATAACGTCACGGTGATATTTTTCTCTTCACTGCCCCAGATGCAGTTAGTATGAAGTGTTTTCTCTTCGCACTTGTCTGCACTGCCAAGGATTTTTTCTACTTCGGTTTTATCCATTCCCACTTCTAATTTGTTGTAGTTCTCTAAGTTTACTTTTGAACAACCAACAAGAGTTAAAAGGGCTGCAGCTGTGATTAATTTTTTCATAGTGATTTCGCCTAATGCTTATATTTTCTTATTTGGAAAATCACCCCTATTTTTGGGTGATCTAAGTAATGAATATCACCACTGTATACACGAGTATACTGTGACATTCGAGCAGTACGAAGCTTACCTTCATCCTCGTACTTTAAATCGAGATCCGTGGTGACATAGAGATAATGTCGCACATGGATTTTAATCAATCCTTGCAGTTCAAATTCTGGAGCGGCTCGTGTTTCCTCGCTGATATAAGGGGAAAGCAGGGAACCCAGTGGCTCGCGATTAATCGCTGCCGTGATGCTGGCAGGCTGCTTATATTGCTCACCTGCAACAATAACAACATTGGGTGCACGACGTTTACTCTGCTCTGGAAAACGCCAGCCAGTATGAAGCAGCGGCTGTAAATCTTTGCGTTGCAATTGGGCTAGTTTGTCTTGAAATTGTAATTGGCTTTTATCCAGCAAGTAGATGGAATCCATGTGCTCTTGCGGCTCAACACTGGGGCTCAGAGGCAGAGTATCAAATAGGCTGACATAATCGCGGCTAGGCTCACACCAAGGGGAGCTTTTCCCCTGAGTTAACGTGCGGATAAAAGAACGGTCCTGAAATCGAGCACGGCCTTGCAAACACAGTTCATAACCGGTGTGATTAAATCCCTCTAACAATAAGTTGAGCCGGTTACGCTCAGTTAGTGCTTCAGGTTCGATGCTAAAATCTTCTTTGATGCTGTAACTAGGTGCTTGCTTAAAGGCGATTATTTCCACTTCAAACCAGCGAATTGCATGGGCGGATGTACTCAGTACAGCCGCACTCAACAACGCTAGGCTTTTTATTATTCTCATGCTACTGCCTTTTTCTCGAAGTCACTGATCATGGCATTGACTAATTTTAGTCGCTCTTGGCCATTTTTTTCTTCTATCATAAACTTAAGTTTGTTAGCACCTTCCATACGGTACACCGACGGATTACTTTGTATCAAGCCGATGATGAATGTTGGATTAACTTTAGTATGACTTGTAAACTCAAAGAATCCACCCTTGGGGTTGGCTTCAATTTTTTGGATGCCAAGCTCTGTGGCCTTTAATTTTACCGTTTGCAGGGCAAACAAGTTCTTGCTGGCATCTGGCAATAAGCCAAAGCGGTCAATCAGCTCCACTTGCAAATCATCCAGCTCGGCCAAGGTATTGGCACTGGCGATACGCTTATACATACTTAGGCGAATATTCACATCAGGGATAAAGTCATCTGGCAATAAAGCAGGGAATTTAAGATCCACTTCGCTTTGTTGTTGCAAGAGGTTATCGAGCGTCGGCTCTTTGCCATTTTTTAATGCCTCTACCGCTTGCTCGAGCATTTCCATGTACAGTGTAAAACCCACCGTTTGGATCTGACCACTTTGGTCATCGCCCAACAGCTCACCGGCGCCACGGATCTCCAGGTCATGGGTTGCCAATGCAAAACCTGCACCCAGATCTTCCAATTGTTCAATGGCTTGCAAACGTTTTACAGCATCTTTTGTCAATGCTTGGCTATTACGGGTAAGTAAATAAGCATACGCCTGGTGGTGGCTTCGGCCCACACGACCACGTAACTGGTGTAGCTGAGCAAGCCCAAGTTTATCTGCGCGGTCCATAATAATGGTGTTCGCGGATGGGATATCGATGCCGGTTTCTATGATGGTGGTACAAATTAATACGTTGAATTTCTGGTGATAAAATTCACTCATCAGGTGCTCTAGTTCTTTTTCACGCATTTGCCCATGAGCGGTGGTGACATTCGCTTCTGGTACTAAGGCACTGACGTCTGCTGCGACTTTATCTATGGTCTCAACGTTATTGTGTAAAAAGTAAACTTGGCCACCACGCTTAATTTCACGCAAAATGGCTTCTCGGATCAACTCATCATTGCGTTCGCGAACGAAGGTTTTCACCGCCAAGCGCTTCGCGGGCGGCGTGGCTATTATCGATAAATCACGCATGCCACTCATTGCCATGTTCAGGGTACGTGGAATAGGGGTGGCGGTAAGGGTAAGAATATCAACGTCGGCACGCAGCTGTTTGATTTTCTCTTTTTGTCTGACACCAAAACGGTGTTCTTCATCCACTATTAATAACCCAAGATCGGCAAACTTGATGTTCTCTTGGATGAGTTTGTGGGTGCCAATGACAATGTCGATTTTACCTTGTTGTAACTTATCTAAGGTGTCTTTTTGTTCTTTTGCCGAGTTAAACCGCGACAATACTCCTACTTCAATAGGTAAATCGGCGAAGCGGTCTTTAAAATTTTCAAAATGCTGTTGTGCCAGCAACGTCGTGGGCACTAACACGGCCACCTGTTTATTGTCATTCACTGCCACAAAAGCGGCGCGCATGGCCACTTCGGTTTTACCAAAGCCGACATCGCCACAGACGAGGCGGTCCATGGCTAAGCTCGATTGCATGTCTGCCAATACGGCGGTGATGGCATTACGCTGATCATCGGTTTCTTCAAAAGGAAAGCTATCAGAAAACTCGCGATAGGCGTTGCTGTCGAGCTTAAAGGCATAGCCTGGTTTACTTTGCCGCTTAGCATAAATGTCCAATAGCTCAGCCGCGACATCGCGGACTTTTTCAGCCGCCTTACGCTTGGCTTTCTCCCAAGCGTCATTACCGAGTTTGTGCAGCGGCGCACTGGCCTCTTCACCACCAGAATAACGACTTAGCATGTGCAAAGAGGAGACTGGCACATACAACTTGGCATCATTGGCATAAGTGATGGTGACAAACTCGGTTGCCACGCCCGCAGCGTCAATGGTTTCTAAGCCTAAATAGCGGCCCACACCATGATCTAAGTGAACAATGGGTTGGCCTTCTTTTAGCTCTGCTAAATTGCGAATAAGAGCGTCTTGCCCTTGTTCGTATTTGTGTTTGCGGCGGCGTTTTTGCGACACCTTAAGGCCCAGTAACTCTTGCTCAGTGACAATGGCAAGACTGGACTTAGCCTGATGGAGCTCAACACTGGTAGCCAGTGGACTAACCACCACACCGACATCGGCATCACTTTGGCAAAAGTCATGAATGGATTTATACGCTTGTAACTTTAAACCGGTGGGTTTTAACAGCGTTAGCAGCGACTCACGGCGACCTTCCGATTCCACACTGAATAGGACTTTGGATTGTTGCTTTTTGCGTGCAGTCACAAAGTTCAGTATTTTCTCAAACGGCGCTTGTTGTTTATGGTCAATGCGCACATCGGTGATTAATTCCGCGGCAACATTATGATGGCCAGCCTTAGTTCCAAGCTGGGCTTGGCTTAGCTTGATCCGAGCAAATTGATTTAAGCCCTCGTACAGACTCTCCACTGGTTGGTATAGTGACCCGGGCGGTAACAAAGGCCGTAGGGGATCGACTTTGCGGCTTTCATAGCGCTTTTCGACATCCTGCCAGAACTGCTTGGCAGCTTCTTCAATGTCGCCAAGTGGCATCATTACGGCATCGCTTGGCAGATAATCGTAAATGGTGGAAAGCTGCTCGAAGAACAACGGCAGATAGTATTCTATCCCGGCAGGCCAGTTGCCATTACTGACTTGCATATAGACGCTGTCTTTTTCACTGCTGGCACCAAATGCTTCTCGATAGCCAATGCGAAAACGCTCTATGTCTTCAGCATTGGTAGGGAATTCGTGAGCAGGAAGTAAGTCAATGGCATCGACTTCGTCGCTAGAGCGCTGCGTTTCAATATCAAAATGACGGATAGAGTCGAGTTCGTCGTCGAAGAAGTCAAGTCGGAACGGCAGTGGGCTACCCATGGGGTAGAGATCTAAAATAGAGCCTCTAACGGCGAACTCACCATGTTCCATTACCTGTTGCACGTGACGGTATCCCGCTTCGGTTAATTTATCCCGCAGCGCTTGGGCATCGATGGTTTGGCCTTTGCTCACTTGTAAGCTCATGCCATGAATAAAACTGGGCGGTGCGGTCCGCAGCATCAGTGTGGCAACTGGCACAATCAACACGGATTGTTTTTCATGCTTTAAGGTATTTAAACTGGCCAAGCGCTGAGAAATAATGTCCTGATGCGGTGAAAAATGATCGTAAGGGAGCGTTTCCCAGTCCGGGAACAACATCACCGGGATATCTGGCAATAAAAAGCCCAGCTCTTGCTCGAGACGCAGGGCAGAGGGCGTGTCGGGAGTGACTAACACCACCAGGTTATCGTGTTGTTGAATAGCTTCACTGAGGCACAAGGCGAGGCTACTGCCAACCAAGTTACCCCATGCTATTTTATCTGTTGTCGATTTTACCCATGGTAAGTTGTTCCACTGCCCATTCGCCATTGACTACTCCTATTAAATTAATCGCGATAGATTTTACACAGATCTTGATAATGATCGATTCTGCGGTCTCTTAAGTACGGCCAAATACGTCGAACCGATTCACTGCGAGCTAAATCAACATCAACCACAGCCGTTTGTTGTTCTTGCTCACAGGCGTGCAACAACATTTCTCCTTGTGGACCGGCTACAAATGAATTGCCCCAAAATTGAATGCCCTCGCTTTGACCACTGGGGTCAGCCTCGTGACCAACACGGTTTACACTGATAACCGGAAGCCCATTGGCCACTGCGTGGGCACGTTGAGAGATGATCCAAGCATCGCGTTGGCGTAGCTGTTCGGCTTGGTCATCGCGCGGATCCCAGCCAATGGCGGTGGGGTAGATTAAAAACTCAGCTCCTGCCATGGCCATTAACCGTGCACCCTCTGGAAACCATTGATCCCAACACACTAATACCCCGAGTTTGCCGACAGACGTTTGAATAGGCGTGAAGCCCATGTCACCGGGAGTAAAATAAAATTTCTCATAAAAACCCGGATCATCAGGAATGTGCATTTTGCGGTATTTTCCGGCGATGCTGCCGTCGCTTTCAAGTACTACCGCGGTATTGTGATAGAGGCCCGTGGCGCGCTTTTCAAAGAGTGATGCCACAATGACGACCTGCAATTCTTTGGCTAATGCTCCGAGGCTATCAGTACTTGGCCCTGGGATGGTTTCAGCCAAATCGAACAATTCAGTGTCTTCAGTTTGACAAAAGTAGAGGCTGCGATGAAGTTCTTGCAACACAATGAGCTGTGCACCTTGCGCCGCAGCAGCTCGAATTTCTTCACAGGTTTTAGCGAAATTGGCAACTAAGTCTTCACAATTGCTGTGTTGCACAATGCCAACTTTGATATTTTTTGATGCCATGGAGTTTACCTTAAAAAGCCTTTTGGCAGTTGCATGGTAATACAGTGCAAACTGCCAAACTGATGAATGATAGGCAAGCAGTCAATCCCAATAATGGTGCGATCAGGGTAGGCTGCAGCCACTTGCGCTAGTGCACGTTGATCGTGCTCATCACCATAAATAGGAACCAACACAGTTTGATTAAGAATTAAGTAATTTGCATAGGTCGCAGGCAGCCTAACTCCTTGGTCATCCTTTTTTGCACTGGGCCAAGGCAGCGGCACTAAGCGGTAAGGCTCACCTGTTGCAGTGGTAAAGCGTTTGAGCTGTTGTTCCATCTGCTTAAGGGCTTCATAGTGCTCATCTGTTTTGTCGTTACACTGGACATAGACAAGGGTATTACCTGGTGCAAACCGGACTAAGGTGTCGATGTGACTGTCGGTGTCATCTCCTGACAAATAGCCATGGTCGAGCCATAAGAAAGATGTTGCACCGAGCTCTTCAGTTAAACGAGCCTCTAGCTCAGCTTTACTCAAATGGGGGTTACGGTTGGGGTTCAATAAGCACTCAGAGGTGGTCAGTAACACCCCAGTTTCGTTAATTTCTATGGCACCGCCTTCTAGGACCAAGTCAACCCGTTGATAATGGCATTGCTGTGACATGACTTGCTCAGCGAGGACTTGATTAATGGCGTTGTCTTTCGCCGCAGCAAATTTATTACCCCAGCCATTAAAGGTGAAGTCTTTTATTGCTAACTCACCAGACTCTGACATCGTGGTCAGTGGCCCATGATCGCGAGCCCAAGTGTCATCACAAGGCGCAATAACAATATGACAGCGGGCTAACTCCACTTCAGCATGCTCAAGTAGGGTGATGATATGCTGTTTCAGCGCCGTATCGTGGGCAACTATCACAAGTTGTTGCACTTGAGTAATGTGTTGACACAAGGTCACATACACAGGCTCTACAGTAGCTAGGTTATCGCACCAGTCGGTGTCTTTGTGGGGCCAAGTAAGCATTATCGCATCTTGCGGTGCCCATTCAGGTAGTAAAGTAAAACGCATTAAGCTATCGCCATATAACAATAAGCCTATAGTTTATCATTAACCATTGGTGTGTCAGTATATTTTGTGAGAAATTCATCGCCATTGGCAGCTAGGTGAGCAGCTGGGCTCATTCGCTTAAATGCCGTTGTAAAAGGAGTATTAATCCTGGCTTTTCTGCTTTAACTTCAGCTGCCTAGTTTGGGCGTGTAGGCTGGCTCTAACCAGCAGTTCTTGATCCGATGCACGAATAGCCGTGAACGCTAGAGTGTAAAGGCTATCTTGTTTGTCGATGACCTGTGAATAACAATAGATTGCACTGGCTTCATTGCGTAAAAATATTTTTGTGCGAAAAGACTGACCGATGGCAAATTCTTCGTCTAATGTGGCCGTTAACCCCCCACCACCATAACTATCACAGGATAAACTATCGTCCTCGGGCTCTTCAGTGGCAAGAATATGGCTGATTATCAAGTCGACTTTACGCGACTGGGCTTCTAAATAGCTTGCCAGTTCAGAGGCGACATCACCGAGATTACGTAGTGGCCTAAGTGCTTTTAAGTCGAGTTCATTGATTTCGTTAGCCAGCTTAAATAGCGGGGGAATGGCCGCTTCAAGTTGATTCTCGTTCTGCGGCACCATGTTGTCATCAACTGGATACAGGTTGATTTGTACCTGCTCGTCAATTTGAAAGTACTGCGTAAATAATTCTTGCAAATTTGTTGTCATGTTAATCTCTTGGCACCAAGCCCAATTACCTCAGTGCCTTATAGTAACGGCTAAGTTCACCTTGAATCAAACTTTGAATTGCTCTAACAGCTGCTCTTGACTGGTTATTTTCTTTACCTGTGATTGCATGGTGCTATCAACTTGCTTGGCTTCACTGAATACCGACTCGGATATTTGCCTGATTGCAGAGGAGCTATTATTTACGTTGCTGACAATATCACTTTGCTCATGAAGCATATTGGCAATTCGTGAATTCAGTTCAACAATGTGGCGGATGGCACTGCGCATATCTTCAAGCGCAGCCTTGGTTTGATCCGCCTTAGTGACCGTTTCTTCTACGTAATCCTGACTTTGCTTCATGACCACCACAGCATTTTCAGAGCCCGACTGTAATTGGTTGATCATGGTTTTAATTTCGGTGGTGGCTTCTTGGGTTCGTTGCGCCAAAGAGCGAACTTCATCGGCCACCACGGCAAAGCCACGGCCTGACTCTCCGGCTCGAGCCGCTTCAATGGCGGCATTAAGCGCAAGTAAGTTAGTTTGTTCGGCAATGCCATTAATAACAGATAAGATTTGTTCAATGGCGGTGGAGGAGCTCTCTAACTCCGTTACAACCGTCATAGCAGAACTAATTTGTTCCGATAAAGAGGCGATGGTCGCAGTGGTTTGACTGACGATTTGCTCACCTTGCATAGCCACTTTATCTGTCGACTTGATGGCTTCTGCGGCTTCTTGCGCCGAATGCGCTACTTGCTGCTCGGTACTGGACATATGAGTCGTGGCCTCGTCCAAATCTTTAATGCTATTTAACTGCTCTTGAATCGATAGTTTTGCTTGGTTGGCAACGCTAGAGGTTTGCTCTGCATCCTCGAGAACCTCGTGTCCTAAACCTTGAATATTGGCGATCAGTCCTTGCAGACTGGCAGTAAAGGCATTGAAGTTGGTGGCGAGCTGAGAAAACTCAGGGTCATGGCCGGTATTCAGGCGCACTGTGAGGTCCGCATTGCCTTTGGCAATAGCGGCCATAGCGCCATTGATCTCATCCAGTGGTCTGAGCAATATACTGATGAAAATAGACAGAATGGCAATCGCTAGGATCACGGCAATCACAGCAAAAATCATGGCATCCAGCTGTAAATCAGACAATGCTGCGAACACAATGTCTTGTTTTAAGGCAATCCCCAGGTACCAGTCAAGTCCCTCTACCTCTTTAAACAACACCATTTGCTGTTGGCCATCGAGTTCAACGTATTGTAGTTGCTCTTTAATTGGAATATCACCTAAAAACTCTGAAGCATTGTCACCATTTAGCTCGAGGTTAGGGTGAGATATCACGGTACCATCTGCGGTCAGCATAAAAGCATAACCGGCATCGAAGAGGTTAAATGAGTTAATCATTTTGCCAAGTTTAGCGAGGCTAACATCGTAGAATATGGCGCCATGAAATTGCCCTTGCTTTTTCACCGGGGCACCAATAGAAACCAGGATCTCTTTACTGACGGCGTCGGCATAGGGGGCGGTGATGATCATTTCATTGGCGGCTTTGGCATCGGTATACCAAGGCCGTTTTCGGGGATCCCAATCAGGACCTGGGTTCCAGCTTGGATCGCTCGCAACATAATCGCCACTACTTTGCTCACCATAGCCAATCAAAATAAACGATTCAGTGAGTTTTGGCTGCGATAAAATAGGGAAGGCTTGGTTAAGGTTATCAGTACCAGCAACTAAGCTGGTCGCTAAGGCTGCTAAATCAGTGGCGCCATTCATTTGCGCGGCAACCGTATTACTGATCCCTTGAATGATCTCATCTACACTTTGCTCAGCTTGCGACTTAATTGCCGACTGTACGGAAAAGTATTGAATGATTGAGAGGATAAAAAGAGCGATTAACAGTACCAGCGCCGACACGGAAACGACTTTGTGTTTAAACTTCACGGCCATACTCCACTAAGTTACATACTCTTAACTTATGTCATTTCACAACAAATTGCCAAGTAGAGGGGATATTTCTCTCTTTATTCTATCGCAGAGTGGCGGATCCGTTGAGATGCCCTCAGCAGCACGAAGACTTAAAATAACAAAGGAGAAAAGAAGATAGGCGTTTAGACAATAAAAAAAGGGGTCTGTTGACCCCCTTTGAATACTTTGTTGAGTTTGCAGATTACGCGTTTTCGAGTGCTACGCGTGGGTCTACAAATTCCATATCAAAACCTTCCGCCACTTCTTTACAGGTGATCTGGCCTTTCAATACGTTTAGACCATCCATGAAGTGCTTGTCAGAAAGCAATGCTTCTTTATAGCCTAAGTTAGCCAGCTTGATGATGTAAGGTAGTGTAGCGTTATTTAATGCGAACGTAGACGTACGTGGTACGGCACCTGGCATGTTAGCAACACAGTAGTGAACCACTTCATCAACAATGTAAGTTGGTTCGTCATGAGTCGTTGCTTTTGAAGTGGCAATACAACCACCTTGGTCGATAGCAACGTCAACAATCGCTGCACCCGGTTTCATTGCTGCGATGTGTTCAGCGGTAACCAACTTAGGCGCTGCAGCACCAGGGATGAGTACGCCACCAATAACTAGATCGGCTTCTAACACGTGCTTTTCAAGGGCATCAGCAGTTGAGTAAATTACTTTTGCTTGGCTACCAAATTGCGCGTTTAGTGAACGTAGAACGTCAACGTTACGGTCAAGAATCGTCACGTCTGCGCCTAGGCCTACTGCCATTTGCGCTGCGTTACGACCAACCATGCCGCCACCAATAACGACCACTTTAGCTGGCTCAACACCAGGCACACCACCTAATAGCATGCCACGACCATGACGTGACTTTTCAAGTGCTTGAGCGCCTGCTTGAATAGACATACGGCCAGCAACTTCAGACATAGGCGCAAGTAGAGGAAGACCGCCACGAGCATCCGTTACGGTTTCATAGGCAATGGCAATTGCGCCGCTTTTTACTAGGTCATCAGTTTGTGGTAAATCCGGTGCAAGGTGAAGGTAAGTGAATAGGATCTGACCTTCACGTAACATAGCACGTTCAACTGCTTGAGGCTCTTTAACTTTAACGATCATTTCCGCAGTTGCGAATACGTCTGCCGCTGTGTCTAGTACCTTAGCACCTACTTGGATGTAATCTTCATCGGTAAAACCAATGCCAATACCCGCATTTGTTTCTACCACTACTTCGTGGCCGTGATTAATTAGTTCACGAACGCTCGCAGGTACCATACCTACACGGTATTCATGGTTTTTAATTTCTTTAGGTACACCAATAATCATAATATTCGCCTCAATTTAAGAACGGGATAAAATTTTTGACTATTATATTTACCACTAGCCAGTATGTCTCACTGTATTGCTGGTGTTAGCCAGTGTAATAAACTAAAATAAGAATAAATTTAGAATGGTAAACTGGCTTATGCACCAACAATTAGACAGAATAGATAGAAAGATTTTAGTCGAACTGCAAAAAGATGGTCGAATTTCCAATGTTGAATTAGCAAAACGCATTGGCTTAAGCGCCACGCCTTGCCTTGAGCGGGTTAAAAAACTCGAACGTGAAGGTTTTATTCGCGGTTATAAAGCGGTAGTCGATCCTGCTAAACTGGGCCAAGGACTTTTGGTGTTTGTGGAAGTGACGGTGAACAAAAACTCTCCCGATGTGTTTGATAAATTCAACCAAGCAGTAAAGCAACACGATGAAATCATCGAGTGTCACTTGGTCTCAGGTAATTTTGACTATTTACTCACAGCGCGGGTAACCGATATGTCTGAATACCGTGCTGTGCTAGGCGACATCCTATTAAAACTCCCAAATATTAGTGAAAGTCGTACCTTTGTGGTTATGGAAGAAGTGAAGGGCGAAGAGGGCGAGGTAATAAAACCTTGTGCACCTTGAGGGATTTCTTGGTAAGGTTGTAGTTATATACAGCAAAACGAACGCAAATCACTAATTTGCTGAGGTTTTGGGCAAAACTAGCTCAAATAAAAAACGGATAAAAGGTTTAATTACAATGCGCTTAAATGGTGTGCAACGGCTATTAGAAACAGGTCTGATTGTAAGCACGGCGGCGGCTATATTTATGTTGTGTGCGTTGATAAGTTTCGACCCTGCGGATCCTGCTTGGACGCAATCGGGTGAATACGTAAAAGTCAACAATATAACCGGCGCTGCAGGGGCCTGGCTGGCTGATATATTATTGTTAAGTTTTGGTTGGTTAGCTTTTTTAATCCCGGCTGCGTTGCAGTTTTTAGGGTATTTACTATTTAAAAAGCCACACAAACTACTGCAACTTGATTACACCACCTTAGGCCTTAGGTTAATTGGCGCGACCTTATTTATCACCTCGGCCAGCGCCATTAGTGATATTAATTTCGATGATATTTATAACTTTGCCTCCGGTGGGGTTGTCGGTAGTGTTGTGGCAAGCGCGATGATGCCTGCCTTTAACTTCACTGGTACTTCCATTTTATTACTGTGCTTCTTTTTTGCAGGTCTAACCCTGCTAACCGGTGTTTCTTGGGTTGAATTTGTTGATTACCTTGGTGAAAAGGTGGTCGCTGGGGTTAAATGGCTGATAGCCAAGTTCTCTGCCGTTAAAGAGCAGCAAGCCGATGTAAGTTTGCCACTACATGCTACAGATGAACCAGCAGTTTCTGAGTCAGTAGAAATGGAGCCTGAACTGAACTTGCCGCAGCAGCCTCTAGCTGCAGAAGACGACGCACAGCCGGCTGAGAAAAAAGCAAACATCAGTAAGCTTAAAGATAAGCTGTTCAAAAAAGAGCAGCCCTCGTCACAGCCTGAGGTTGCCACAAGTCCAGAGCACACTGAGCAAGCCGCAACACCATTTGATGAATTGGATGACATTCTAGAACAAGAAATTAATTTTTCTGCCATTGATGATGAACCTCTGGATACCGTTGCGGCACTGAATGCGTTAGATGAAGCACCAGTGCACGAGACCAAAGTGGTATCACCGGCAAGACCATTAAAAGCCAAAGGCGAAGAGAAGCCCAAAGCAGGTTACCAGCCACCGCCCAGTGCTAAAGAACAATTTGAGGCCATGTTAGAGGCCAAACCCCCCAGCGATCCATTGCCTTCTTTGGACTTGCTAGACCGTCCTGATAAAGCAAAAAATCCAATATCGGAAGAAGAGCTGGAGCAGGTTTCGCGCTTGGTTGAAACCAAGTTGCTGGACTTTAATGTGCAAGCAAAAGTGGTGGGGGTGTACCCCGGCCCAGTGGTTACTCGCTTCGAACTCGATCTTGCACCCGGTATTAAGGTGGCAAAAATTACCGGACTGTCAAAAGATCTAGCGCGGTCACTTTCGGCGGTCAGTGTGCGCGTGGTGGAGGTGATCCCTGGTAAGACCTATGTTGGTCTCGAGCTGCCTAATAAACATCGTGAGATTGTGCGTTTATCAGAAGTCATGAATGCCCCCAAGTTTGAACAAAACCCATCGCCACTGACCATGGTTCTCGGTAAAGACATCGCCGGCCAAGCGGTGGTGGCCGATTTGGCCAAAATGCCGCACCTGCTGGTGGCTGGTACCACAGGTTCAGGTAAGTCAGTTGGCGTTAATGTGATGATATTAAGCTTACTTTACAAGTCACCGCCAGAAGATGTACGGATGATCATGATTGACCCTAAAATGCTGGAATTGTCGGTATATGAAGGCATTCCGCATTTGCTTTGTGAAGTGGTCACCGACATGAAAGAGGCGGCTAATGCCCTGCGCTGGTGTGTTGGCGAAATGGAACGCCGCTACAAATTGATGTCGGCACTGGGTGTACGAAACCTAAAGGGCTATAACCAAAAAATTAAAGAAGCCAAAGAGGCAGGCCATCCAATTTTAGATCCGCTATTTAAAGATACCGATGGCATGGCGGAAGAACCACAAGAATTGGATAAGTTGCCAAGCATTGTGGTGGTGATTGACGAATTTGCTGACATGATGATGATTGTTGGTAAAAAGGTAGAAGAGCTGATTGCTCGGATCGCACAGAAGGCGAGGGCAGCCGGCATTCACTTGGTTCTGGCTACACAAAGACCCTCTGTGGATGTGATCACCGGTCTGATTAAAGCCAATATCCCAACCCGTATGGCGTTCCAAGTATCGAGCAAGATTGACTCGCGAACTATTTTAGACCAACAAGGCGCGGAAAACCTATTAGGTATGGGTGACATGCTTTATTTACCACCCGGCACCAGTGTACCAGTGCGGGTTCACGGTGCATTTGTTGATGACCATGAGGTTCACGCTGTGGTTAGCGATTGGAAAGCCAGAGGCAAGCCAAACTACATAGAAGAAATTCTCTGTGGTGAGGCCACAGAAGATATTTTGTTGCCAGGTGAAGCCTCGGAGGGAAGCGATGATGAGTCCGATCCGCTTTATGATGAGGCGGTGGCATTTGTTATCGAATCTGGCAAAGTGTCGGTATCCAGTGTGCAACGTAAGCTACGAGTGGGCTACAACCGTGCAGCACGACTGGTGGAACAAATGGAAATGTCAGGAGTTGTGAGTGCTCCTGGTCATAATGGCGCACGAGAAGTATTAGTTAAAGGTGGAGCCAACTAATGAAGAAATTGATTACGTATTCTGTTTTAGCCATGTTGTTTGGCTCGGTCGCTGCGCAAAGCGCAGCAAGCCCTGAAGACTTGCAACAATTAAAAGACAAACTAGCAGGCCTGGAAACGTTCCAAGGGCAATTCTCGCAACAGGTAATGGATCAACAAGGCAATGAGCTACAACGTGGCGAGGGCAATATCACGTTAGCGCAACCGTTAAAGATCCGCTGGCAACAATCTATGCCGGATGAAACTTTGTTTATTGCCAGTGGTAACACCACGTATTATTACGATTCCTTTGCTGAGCAGGTGACGCTTCTCGATACCGTTAAGCTAATTGATACTACACCATTTGTGTTACTGACTACCCAAGCTGCGGCGCAGTGGCAAAAGTATGAGGTTGAGCAAAATGACGGTAAATACCTTATTGCACCAAAAAATAAAGTGGACTCACAAGTGGAATTACTCACTTTAGAATTCGCAGCAAACAACCAAGGATTATCACAATTGCAAGTGCACGATATTTCTGGTCAGGTGTCTACTTTTGAGTTCCATAACAGCAAAGTCAACCTGCCCGTCGAAGACAGTGTGTTTGAGTTTACTGTACCGGATGGAGTGGTCGTAGACGACCAGCGTAACAGTGACTAGTTTGGGGTTTGATTTTTCACCAGATGTTAGACCGTTGGCCGCAAGAATGCGGCCAACCTCATTACAGCACTACATTGGCCAAAGCCACATACTGGCTCCAGATTCAGTGCTTTACCGTGCCATTGCAAGCGGTCGTTGTCACAGCTTGATTGTGTGGGGCCCACCAGGCGTTGGCAAAACCACCCTTGCTGAGCTTATTGCCCATTATGGCGATGCTGAGCTGATTAAGCTCTCGGCAGTCAGTGCTGGCATTAAAGAAGTGCGTGAAGCGGTGTTAGATGCTAAGAATAGGCTTGCACAACAACAAAGGCGCACTTTGTTGCTTGTCGATGAAGTGCATCGCTTTAATAAGTCACAACAAGACGCATTTTTACCTCATATTGAAGACGGAACATTTATTTTTATTGGTGCAACAACAGAGAACCCCTCGTTTGCACTGAATAACGCCATTTTATCTCGCACACGGGTTTATACCCTTAAACCGTTACAGCAGCATGAGCTTGAGTTGGTGTTAAGGGATGCCCTAAAACGAGACAAGCAGCTCAGCGAATTGGCCATTGAAATCTCCACAGAAGCCATTAGCTTGTTGGCAAAAGCGGCCGATGGCGATGCCAGAAAGTCGTTAAACTTACTAGAGCAGGCTGTGGATTTAAGCTTTGACGCTGACAGCAACCGCCACGTTATAAATGAGCAAGTATTGCAACAAGTGTTGCCCAGCCAGCTTGCCAGTTATGACAATAAGGGCGATTTATTTTATGACTTGATCTCTGCATTTCATAAATCGGTGCGCGGTAGTGACCCGAATGCCGCCTTGTATTGGTATTGTAAAATAATTGCCGGCGGTGGCGACCCGCTGTATGTGGCTAGGAGGTTACTGGCCATTGCCACAGAAGACATTGGCAATGCCGATCCTCGGGCTATGCAAGTGGCGTTAAATGCGTGGGATATTTACCAACGGGTGGGTCCAAGTGAGGGCGAACGTGCCATTGCTCAGGCAACGATTTACTTAGCCAGTGCGGCAAAAAGTAATGCCGTGTACATGGCCTTTAATCAGGCTAAAAAAGACGCCATGGAAGACCCCAACTACCCAGTACCTGAACATTTACGCAATGCACCAACCAAATTAATGAAAGAATTAGGTTATGGCGACGGCTATCGTTACGCTCATAATGAAGCCGGTGCGTTTGCCGCCGGTGAAAATTATTTTCCCGAGCAAATTAAACAAAGACAGTACTATTTCCCAAGTGATCGTGGTTTAGAAAAGCAGCTTGGCGAAAAGTTAAATTATTTAGCCACCCTTAATCAGCAAAGCAAGCACAAGAGGTATGACTGAATGGTGATAAATTACCTCAGTGTGGCCCTAGGAGGTGCCATTGGCGCCATGTTACGTTACTTTATCGGCGATATGGCGATAAAACTCTTAGGTAAGGGATTCCCTTTTGGCACGTTGATCGTTAATATTCTGGGTTCATTATTGATGGGTGTGCTTTACGGTTTAATTGAAAAAGAAATAATTGCAGTGACACCGGCCAAAACCCTTGTTGGTATTGGCTTTTTAGGTGCGCTGACCACTTTTTCAACATTCTCAATGGATTCTTTGTTGTTGTTGCAACAAGGGCATTATATGAAAATGGCGTTTAACGTCACACTCAATGTGGTGACGTGTATCTTTATGGCCTGGGTTGGTCTCTGCCTCATCATGCAAAAAGGTTAATTAAACAATGTTAGATTCTAAATTTTTTCGTCAAGACATCGAAGAAGCTGCAGCACGCCTTAAAAAGCGTGGCTTTGAACTCGATGTTGCTAAGATCACTGAATTAGAAGAAAAGCGCAAAGCGCTACAAACAAGAACTCAGGAACTGCAAAGTGAGCGCAACAGCTCGTCGAAAGCGATTGGCCAAGCGAAAGCCAAGGGTGAGGATGTTCAGCCTTTATTGGATGCCGTTGCGAACCTTGGCGACCAATTGAGTGTGGCTAAAGAAGAGCAAGACAAGGTGCTTGCTGAGTTGAATGACTATGCGTTGACTTTACCTAACTTACCGGCTGAAGACGTACCTGAAGGGGAAGACGAAGCGCAAAATGTTGAAGTTAGCACTTGGGGCGAACCCAAGCAGTTTGATTTTGAAGTCAAAGATCATGTTGATCTTGGCGAGGCTTTAGATAAAGGCTTGGATTTTGAAACTGGGGTGAAATTAAGCGGCTCGCGCTTTACCGTAATGCGCGGTGGTATAGCTAGAATGCACCGTGCGTTGGTGCAGTTTATGTTAGACACCCACACTGAGAAAAACGGCTACACTGAGATGTATGTGCCGTACTTGGTCAACAAAGCCAGCTTGTATGGCACCGGGCAATTACCCAAGTTTGCTGAAGACCTTTTTCATACTGAGGCGTTGTCAGAGGACCAAGATGGCTTTAGCTTAATTCCGACTGCTGAAGTGCCGCTGACTAACTGTGCACGCGACATGATTTTTGATGAAAAAGAGCTGCCATTAAAAATGACCGCTCATACTCCTTGTTTTAGAAGTGAGGCCGGCAGCTACGGTCGCGACACCCGTGGCTTAATCCGTCAGCACCAATTTGATAAAGTCGAGCTTGTGCAGTTAGTAAAGCCAGAAGATTCAATGGCAGCGCTTGACGAGCTGACAGGCCATGCTGAACAGATCTTACAAGCATTAGATTTACCGTATCGCAAAGTCGTTTTGTGTACCGGCGATATGGGTTTTGGCGCAACCAAAACCTACGATCTTGAAGTGTGGCTACCGGCGCAGGACACCTACCGCGAAATCTCTTCTTGCTCTAACATGTGGGATTTCCAAGCGCGCCGTATGCAAGCTCGATTCCGCCGTGCTGGCGAGAAAAAGCCAGAGTTGTTACACACATTAAATGGCTCAGGTCTTGCTGTTGGCAGAACCTTGGTGGCCATTTTAGAGAACTATCAGCAACAAGATGGTTCAATTGTTGTGCCTGACGCATTAAAACCGTATATGGGTGGTATCGAGACAATCAAAGCAAGCTAATTGCTTTGCTGTTTTCGCCTTTGTTAGCACAATAAAATGCAAGTTATTGAAAAGAGGTTGGATTAATCCAGCCTCTTTTTATGACTAAATGATGAATGTTTTTTTACAGCTTCTAAACTCGTTTCAATACACTTCTTAGTTAAAACTCAAATCAGTTATTCTGCTTATAGCCAATACATTAAATAAATTTTGTTCTGGGATTCTTTGCATTTAAGAATTACATTTTTGATCGTTGCATGACTCAAGGAGATGTGATTTATTGAAGGTATGGGTTTGGCCAAATCTCATAGGAAAGCGGGTACACGTTAAGTGCAATTACCGCTGGTGTTTAACTTTTCTCAATAAACCGAAGTAAACGACGCAAGGGCGAGTGGCTGACGCACATGTTCAGGCTCGCTCAGTGAATCCAACGTGTTAGTTACACTAATGCTGATCGAGAAAAAGGTGAGGATATTACCTATGAAGAGACAGAAGAGAGACCGTTTAGAAAGAGCACATTCACAAGGTTTTAAGGCAGGATTAGCCGGACGGTCAAAAGAAAATTGTCCCTATCAACAGTTAGAACACAGATCAGAATGGTTAGGCGGATGGCGAGAAGCCATGGATAATCGCAACGTTTTTAAAACATAATAGCGAATTTAGGAGAGCAAAGCCCCAGTTAGGGGCTTTGTTGTTTTATAAAGAAAAACGTATTAATTAAAAGGCGCTAGTATCTTGGAACAGGCCAACTTTTAAGTCTTTCGCTTCATAAATTACTCGACCATCCACCTCAACCGTACCATCGGCTAAGCCCATAAATAGTTTACGCTTGATCACTCGTTTCATGTCGATGCGATAAGTGACTTTTTTCGCTGTTGGTAGTATTTGTCCGGTGAATTTCACTTCACCAACGCCTAATGCACGACCAAGTCCTGGGCCACCAGACCAACCTAAAAAGAAACCAACTAGCTGCCACATAGCATCTAAACCTAGACAGCCTGGCATAACAGGATCGCCTTTAAAGTGACAGTCAAAGAACCACAGGTCAGGGTTAATATCGAGCTCAGCTATCATTTGGCCTTTGCCGTGTTCGCCACCGTTGTCATTGATTTCTACTATGCGGTCCATCATTAACATATTGTCGCTCGGTAGGCGGCAATTGCCTTCACCAAACATTTCTCCACGACCACACTGAATAAGTTCTTCTTTTGTATAGCTGTTCTTCGGTTCCATAAACTCTTCTTCTTAGCTTGCAAATTGACGCTACTTTAGCGTACAGATGTACGCTAAACAACTCCGAACAGTTAAAAACTGCTCGGTTAAATGTAAACCATGGGCTAAAGATATGTCGAATTAATTAAAATTCAAAGATTTCCCGAAATTAAATGCAAATCAGTACCACTTAGGGGCGATTTATAGCGTGAAAAACTTTATAATCGGCATTGTTTTTTAGCAGGCTAAGTTAGGTAATCTATGATCCTTTTTGTTGACGCGTTAACCGTAATTGACTTTTCTTATCTTTGTCCACGCCGTGGTGCGGTAGGGGAAAGCTGGATCACTGATATTGAACTTCATGGCGATTTAAATGATGAGTCCATGGTGTTGGATTTTGCAAAAGTAAAAAAACAGATAAAGCACATCATTGATGAAACGCTAGATCATAAACTGGCTATTCCAAGTGAAATGGCCTGTCAAAGTGAACAGCAAGCAGGGCGTTTTAGTTTTGACTATCAGCAACAACAGACCCACATTGCCATGAGTGCACCTGAGCAAGCTGTGTGTGTTATTGAAGGGTCAGAAATAACAACCCAAACTGTGATTGCTTATCTGAAATCGCAAATCATGACCAAGATGCCAAGCAATGTGAAAGACGTTGATATTACGCTGCGGCCAGAGCAAGCCAATGGTTTTTATTATCACTATAGCCATGGCTTGAAAAAACACGATGGCAATTGCCAACGAATTATTCATGGTCACCGCTCTTTAATCGGCATTAAGTTGAATGACATCAGTATGCCTCGGCTTCAAAAGCAGTGGGCGGACAAGTGGCAAGATATCTATTTGGGCAGCGAAGAAGATCTTATCTCACAAGACCAGCTTAAATACGTAGCCGCGAACACAGACGACCATTGCTTTGCCTATACTTCATCGCAGGGTTATTTTGAGTTAGCAATAAGCCAGTCACGCTGTGATATTCTGCCGTGTGATACGACCGTAGAATGCATTGCTGAGTATTTGGCAGGGCAAATCAAACTATCACACCCGAACGACAAAGTGACCGTAAAAGCGTATGAAGGGGTGGGGAAAGGAGCCATTGCTTATGCTTAAAACATTAACTGCAACGCTACTTGTTAGCCTGTCTTTTTGTTCTCTCGCGCTTGAGCTTAAAGGCAATTTAACCCAAGGCGGCTTAGTGATGGGCCAGTTACCAAACGCTACTGCTGTGCATTTTAATGACAAGCCGTTAAAACTGTCAGAGCAGGGAGATTTTGTTTTTGGTTTTGGCCGTGATGCCAAGCTTACCCATACTTTAAGTTGGAAAAATAAAAATGGCGAGCATAGCAGCAAAGACATAGTGATCACCAAGCGCCAATATGACATTGACAAAATAACTGGGGTGGCTAAAAAGTACGTTTCACCCCCTAAAGCGGTGCTGCAACGGATAAGAACGGAAGCTCAAGCGGTGTCGAAAGCGCGACAACACAATTCCGATTTTCTATTTTTTAAGGAACCGGTTTATCGCCCTGCAGTGGGTCGCATTTCGGGTGTATATGGTAGCCAGCGCTACTTTAATGGCGAACCTAGACGTCCGCATTTTGGTTTAGATATTGCAAATAAAACCGGTGAACCAGTGTTAGCGCCATTATCTGGCAAAGTCGTATTTGCCGATAACGACCTTTATTACAGTGGTGGCACCTTAATCCTCGATCACGGCCATGGCATTACATCCACTTATATCCACCTGAGTAAAATTACGGTGGCATTAGGTGACTTGGTGACCACTGGTGATAAAATTGCCGAAATTGGAGCCACAGGGCGGGTAACCGGTCCGCATCTTGATTGGCGCTTTAACTGGTTTGGGGAGCGTTTAGACCCAGCCTTACTTATGATTGATACATTAGCGGATAAAGCAGTAAAGAAATGACAGACGAACAAATACAAGCCATTGTAGAGCAACGAATTCAAGACTCGATTACACACGTTACTAAAACCGTGTTCCCTGGTCGAACGAATCATCACAACACCTTATTTGGTGGTGATGCCTTAGCTTGGATGGACGAAGTAGCGTTTATTGCCGCCACGCGTTTTTGTCGTAAGCCCTTGGTAACGATTTCATCAGACCGAGTTGATTTTAAAGAAGCTATCCCAGCAGGCACTTTTGCAGAGCTAGTCTCTAAAGTGGTTCATGTCGGTAATACCAGTCTAAAAGTGGATGTAGCGATTTACCTAGAGCGCATGCATAAAGACGATAAACATTTAGCGATTACCGGCAGCTTCACTTTTGTTGCGGTTGATGATAACCACAGACCAACGCCGGTGGTGTGCGAAAATATGCTAAATGGCTTTAAGTAATTCTAACTGAATTTACTTATGTTGGTGTGCTTTTAAGCCATTGCCACGTAAGAGTCACATAGATTTATAGAGGAGCTGTTTGCTCCTTTATTCTTTACCAATAAAGAACACATCATACTATATGTTGTTATCATTTAACCTAGTGCAAAATTTCAGAAAATTGTCAAAAGAGGGCGTTTCTTTTTATAAACTGATTTAGTTTGAAAGGCTCAAAATGAAGGGAGTCAGATAGGGCCGTTGCACATTGCTTCTCAATCTGTATTTCCAGTTCAATCGCTTTACGTGGTAATTGCTCTGCACTGATAGGATCAAGCACTAAGACATAATAACTACTGATACATTCAAGCAAGGTAATGTGTCTAAAAGTAGCTAAATTTGCTTGTTCAATCGCTGCTTTGTTATTTAGGCTGGTCTTATCAAGGGTGTAAAAATAGGGCTCTGAATTAATCGTAAAGCTAATTAACAACTGCGAAAAAAGCTGCAAAATGTTGAGTTCATTTTCTGCTGAGTGTTGCTTGTTTATTTCTATTAAGTAGGTTTCATCACTACTGTTATGAAGAATTTCACATTGTAACTCGCCTATTGGAGAGGTGTAGCTGCCATTGCCAGCAAAGCATGCTGCAAACTGTGAGATCAACGCCGTTGTAATATGATTAGGTAAGTTATGTTTGAGTATGTTGCCTTCATCATCAATCAGGATCCGCGGTGCACTGTTACTTTGTAACTTGGTTTTCACTAGGTCATTGAAGTAGTTGGCATTAGATGCATCCAATGCCGCTGTAACCTCGGTAATAAGTGCCTGATTTTCCCATGGCTTACAAATAAACTTATCCGCAGTGTGGTTATTGATCATGGCTATCAACATATCGGAATCGGTATAGCCACTGAGTACAATGGCAATGATGCCGGGTTGAATCGACTTCGCTCTAGATAAAAACTCAGCCCCATTCATCTTAGGCATTCTAAAATCTGACAGTACCACTTGCACCGTATGTTCTTCGAGGTAACTAAGTGCATCATGTGGTGAATCAAAGCACTCGACATCGACACCAGGCAGACGCAATACTCGGCGCAACGTACTTAAAATAGCGGGTTCGTCATCGACAACGAGCACAGTGTGTTTAGGCAAAGTAGTTTTGTCTAAGCTCATAAAAATGCTCCATCCAAGCAGGAGAATCTTGAAAATGGGTAGTAATGATATCGGCGTGTACTTGTTTATTATCGACCGTGTCCACTAACAGCAACAAGCGCATCGACTCATTGTTATCTGGAAGGCCTGCACAAAAGGTGTCATACATTAATCCTAAGGTACTGATTAGAGTAGCTTCGTAACCAATGTGGGTGGCAATAAAAACACTTATTTTTAATTTTTCAGCGTAGTTTTGCATCTCTTTAAAGCCACATATATTTGCTATTTCTTCACCCAACTCCCCTAAAAATAACAGTGACTCGATAAATACCAGCTGCTCTTTGTTCATTTCCATAGCAGGTGTGTGATTTACTATTTCTTTGAGCAATTTTACTTTTTTAAAGTTGTTTTCTATGCGCTGCTCACAATCATGGATAGTATAATGAGCCGTTACCATGGATTGAAAACATGTGGCGGTAATAATCGCGGATATTAGATCAATGCCTAGGGTTTTTATCGCCGTTTCTAATGAGTACTTTTTGGTCGACAAGCCCACATAAGCCGTATTACATAGGTGAAATAACTTCGCTTGGATCACCAGCTCTTTTTCTAGCAGCTTAGTGAGTTTTTTAAAATCCAAGTCAACATCATCTAGCTTATTAAGCAATAAAGGGAAGTCATTAATAATAAACGTATCAATTAACGCCAATTCCAGTTCTTTTGGTAACTTCAGTGTGCTTAAACGGTCTGCTGCAATTAACACTTCGTCTAAATCGGACTTTTTAAAAGGCTTAGCAATGATAAAAGTGGTTGCTAATGAGCTTGGTGTTAATATTTGTCCGCTGGTGTCACCGGTTAAAAGGACACTTAGTGTATTTTTAAAATGTTGCCTGGTTTGTTGGATTAACTCTAAGCCATTTAGCTTTGGCATTAAGTAATCTGTGACTACAAGATCTAACTGCGTGAAGCGACTTAACTCTTTAATGAACTCTACAGGTGATGAATAGGTGTTAATTTGCGCGTCTGGTACACTAACCTTAAAATATCGCACTAACGATCTCAGCATGAGTTCATCGTCATCGATAATGGCAATAGTTAATGGCTCAGGATTCATAAACAAAATGCCCCAGTTTGTCATCTGTGACAGGCCGACCAATTAGGTAACCTTGTACTTCATCACAGCCTAGTTCATCCAATACCTCTAACTGTTCAACGTTTTCGACCCCTTCAGCGACCACTTTCAGACCGAGTCCGTGAACTAAGCGAATGACATTTTGTACCAAGTCACGGGCAGATTTATCCCCAGCTATATCATCGATTAAACTTCTGTCTATTTTGATAATGTCGACTGGTAATCTGGCAATATTTGAAAGAGAAGAATAACCTGTACCAAAGTCATCAACTGCAATGGATAACCCCAATAATTTGAGTTCAAGTAACTTTTCTCTTGCTTGAGGAATGTCTTCAAGCACATCACTTTCTGTTATCTCAAGCTCAATATGTTTTGCTTCGATGTTGTGCTTTTCTAGGACCGTTTTTATGCCTGAGGTAAAATCTGGGTGAGACAATTGTTGCGCAGAAATATTCACGGCTACTTTCGTCACTGCAATGTCTTGTTGCAGCCATTTTGCCAGTGTTTTGCATGCCATATCTAACACCCAGTTACCTATTTTTATAATATGACCATCCTTTTCAGCAATGGGAATAAAATAGGCAGGGGAGGTCATATCAATGGTGTCATTACTCCAGCGGATCAAGGCTTCACAACTACTAATAGATTGCTTTTTTAAATCCAGCTTCGGCTGAAACAATAAAAAGAATTCATCATTTTCAACAGCGCTGTACAGCGCTTCAGACACTTTATGCTCATTGAGCTTTTCTGATAACAATGAGTGCGAGTACTGCATATAAAAGTCAGTTTTTGACTCGCTTACGAATTGATTGTATATCACTAAGTTATCAATAAGTGTCGACAATTCTTCTTCACTTTTGACTGTGGTGTAGGAAGCCGAAAACTTAACCTGGACACCTTTGCGGTTGAAAAACACACTAATCAAGTGGGTTAAGGCATCGAGAAATTTGTGCACAGCCAGTTCATTAATGACTGAATTAAGGAAGAAAACCCCTTGATCAGAGCCAATCTCCAATAATGTATATTCACCGTATTGCTTAAGTTTGTTATGGTCAACCATAGAGGCAAAGCCATCATTCCAGCTGGGCATGTTAGCGATTAGGTTTTTCACCAGTAAATCTCTAATTTTGAGACAAATAACCACGGATTTGGGTCGGTATTCTATGGTCTCTAAAAACTGTTGCTTAGTGCGATAGAATCCCTCAAATTCGTTACCAACTGGCGTTAATGTTTTAATAATAAACAAGTAAGAGTTATTGGCAATAAGTTTCAATTCCAGCTGACATAAGGTCCCGGTTGAAGCTAGGGTAGCAACTCTTTTATCGCCAAAGTGATTGAGCTCAACAGCTTGTTCAAATATAAAAAGTTGATTGAAATTGCCACGCTGTTTTTCGCCTGCAACAAGCTCGGTATAGGCTAGGTTACAGTCGATAATATTGCCAGATTCATCCACTTCAACAATGGGCGCAGGGTTGGTTTGCAGTACTTGTTGCTTAATGACATTTTTTTTGTGGTTTTCTAACGCATCCTCTACAGCTTGATATAGTTCATCGCTGCTCCATGGTTTCGAGATAAATCGAAAGGTGTTGTTGGCATTAAGCAAGGCTTTCATGTCTTCGTAGTCGGCCTGACCACTCAACACCATACACTGAATATTTGGCTCAATTTTTTTTAGCGCCTCAATCAATTGCTGGCCATTTATCTTCGGCATTCTAAAGTCGGTAATAACCACGCTTGGTGGCGTTTGCTCGGCAAGTATTAACGCCTCAGAGGGATCAGAAACGGTGATGACATCATAGTTTTTTATTTTTAAGGTGCGTTTTAATGATTTTAGTATATCTAACTCATCATCAACCAGCATGATCTGCTTGGTCATAGTTACTCCGTTGAGTAATGGACATTTAGTTCATAGCAATCGAAATATAGTTAATGACGCCGCCATGGTTTAAGTTGTCGAAATCAATAAGGCAAATTTGAAAAATGAATAATTAATTTTTTCATAGGGTTGGTAAGCGATTAATGCTTAAAAAGCTTATCCCCAACCATTACCATTTCAGTTTAGTCGAGATTCTTAGTTTGCCAAATGTCTGTGTAACGTCTGTCGAGCAGGAGTAAGCGGCAATAAAAAAGGGAGCAAGTTGCTCCCCATTACTTATCGCTCACAGTACCATTGCGGCTATCCAACCAAAGCAAAGCAGCGGAATATTAAAGTGCAAAAAGGTTGGCACTACTGAATCCCAAATATGATCATGCTGACCATCGGCGTTCAAACCTGCTGTTGGCCCCAGTGTGGAATCAGAAGCAGGGGAGCCTGCATCACCTAGAGCACCAGCCGTGCCAACTAAGGCTGCGGTGGCCATGGCAGAAAAACCAACTTCTAAAGAAAGTGGAACAAACAAGGTTGCTATAATCGGCACGGTAGAAAACGAACTACCTATTCCCATGGTGATTAATAGTCCCACTAATAAAATCATAGCAGCTGCTAATGGTTTATTTTCTCCTACAATTTCTGCGCAGCTGGCAACTAAACTGGTAACATCCCCGGTGGCTTTCATTACCGCAGCAAAGCCTTGTGCCGAAATCATAATAAAACCAATCATTGCCATCATGGCAACGCCTTTACTGAACACATCTGAGTTTTGTTCCCACTTAACGATGCCAAATAAACTAAAAATCATCACGCCAACCAGCCCGCCTAAAATCATCGAGCCGCTAATATTTTGCGCGACCAGTGACGCGACAACTGCTGCACTTCCCACTAACATCACTTTTTTGGCTTCACTGCCAGTGGGTATAGCGTGAGTATTTTGGGCGAGGGTCTTACTATCTTGGTAATTTCTTTTTTTACGGTAGCTAATAAATACCGCGATCAGTAACCCTAATAGCATACCGGATGCCGGGATCATCATAGCCATGGGAACATTATACTTTATAAGCTCGAGGCCATTTTCAACCAAGTTTTTGTGCAAAATAGAGTATAAATAAATGCCGCCAAAGCCATAGGGAAGGACCATGTAGCTGGTCGCCAAACCAAAAGTTAAAATACAAGCGATGGCGCGTCTATCAATAGTGAGTTTATTGAGCACAACTAATAAGGGGGGGATCAAAATGGGTATAAAGGCAATGTGCACGGGAATTAAGTTTTGCGACGCAATAGAGCAGCTTAAGATTATCAGCATAATAAACATACTGAGGTAAGTGGAACCGTCACTGTCATTGGCGTTGACGATACCAAGGAGTTTATGCGCCAAGATTTGTGTTAGACCTGACTTGGATATGGCCACAGCAAAGCCGCCTAACATGGCATAGCTTAAGGCAATTTCAGCACCACCAGAAAGGCCATCGTTAAAGGCATTCAATGTGGTTTTCAAATCAAGTCCAGCGACCAGGCCTGCAGCCATGGCACTGACCGTCATTGCAACAATTACATTGATCCTAACCAGGGTTAACCCCAACATGAGCAAAACACCCAAAATAACTGCATTCATATTATTCTTTTGCCTTTTTTATTATTTGCTTAGTAAGTTGCTGTATGGATTTAGATTCCGCCTCAGATAGTTCATTTTGACGATATTGTGCCTTTTCAAACAGTTCATAAAAGCTATCCACGGCCTGTTTTATTTCCGGTTTCCGTGTTGCAATGGTGGCCAGCACTTGCTTAGGGGGATGGCTGGAGTGGCTATCATTGACGCCAGCTAATATAGCATTGTAGCAACCTAGTTCGATAGCCTGTTTTGGTCGAATTAAACGTTTGCTAAGGTAAAATGCCGCTACACTTAACAGCAATATCACCACTAACACTAAGATACCTGCCCAAAATTGACCATGATTGCCAAACCAACTCTGAAACAGAGATTGTTGTTTGTCGCGGTCGAAGTTAATGACCGTCATCGTCCAGTGGTAGTCTAACTCCTCGAGTTTCACCCGTAACCAATTAATCGCGGGCAAATTGGATAAGCCAATAAGACTGTAGCCGACTCCCGATTGGAACTCGGTTGATACTGACTGCAATTGCGAGAGGCTGCCATTCATTCGCTCAGGCGACACCCAAGCCGTGGGGTCGAGGCGCTGCCAACCTTGACCTGGCAAAAAGTATTCGACCCAAGCGTGAGCATCGTATTGGTAAACACTGTAATAACCTTGTTCAGGGTTTTTCTCACCACCTAAATAGCCCGAAACCAGACGGGCAGGGTAGCCGGCACTGCGTAACATAAAAGCCGCAGCGGAAGCATAATGCCCGCAAAACCCGTTTTGGGTTTCGAACAAAAAGGCATCAATACGATCATCTCGATTAATCACGGTAGGGGTTAAGGTGTAATTAAAGCCTTGTTGTTGGAAATACTGGCGCATTAAAACAATAAACTCTGATACTGTTTGTGAGCGCTGTTGCCACTCCAGTGCCAACTGTTGTGTCTGTTTGTTATCAGTTTTGGGAAGGCCAGTATTACGTCTTGAAAACCAATCGCTTAAGCGCGTTTGAGCATTAAAGTTGCTGTATTGAATGCGGTATTCGATTGGCTTGGTGGTGAGTTCTTTTAAAAACACCGTGCCAAAGACGCCGTTATTAAGTTTATCACTGTTAGATTTAGCGTAACCAAGAGCATACATCCAGGGCAAATGACTAGGCTGGGCGACTATGGTGGCGTTATTGCCTTGGGGCAACGTCTGCGCACGACTAACACGACCTTGAAATTCAGATAACTGCCACTGTTGACCATCGTAGGTATCATGGATCATGGCGCGCCAATAGAAGGGTCCCTGCTGAGTAGGATCATCAAAAGAAGCTCTAAACACCAATTCGCTGGAGCGTGATAACTCGGCAATGTTAAATGGGTCGACGTTCTCTGATAGCCCGGTTTTGGCTTTATTTTGGGGTGATGGTAATTGCCAAAAAGCTGGTAATTTAGGCATAAACACCACCATTAATACCACCACCGGGAGCGTGAGCAGTAATCCACGACTGCTAGCGCTTAACGCGGTACTTACTCGTATTTTCTGCTCCAAACTCACCATGATGGCCAGATTACCCACCAATAATATCAATACCAACACGGCAGCAAAAATACTTTGAGTGAACAAGAATAAGCATGGATAGGTGAAAAAGTTGAGGATGCAAACTTGGCTAAACTGCTGTTTTTGCGTTGCATGGAGCTGCTTTAACATCGAGGCGATGAGCATTAAAGCAACAAACATAGAAACGCTGTTTTGAAAGCCTATCAACACAGCGGTACAAATGGCGCCAAGTAGGGTGATCAGGTTTATAACCGTTACACTGACCACTGCAGCTTTACCAACTAGCCGAACAATTTGCCAAAATAAAAAAGCACTGCACAGGGCTATAAACCCAATCCCAAAGTCATCGATTAACACCACGCTTAACAACCATAAAAAGAAGGTAGTGCTGTAATACCAAATCGGCGGCTTAAAATTCACTTAACGCCTCCAGACACAGCTTTTTATGATCTGGACCTTGGCCAAAAGCAAAGCGGTGTTGCTGTAAATATAACGCATAGGGCTGTTGGCGCTTTTCAGCATCAACAATCAAGCGGCATAGCTGGCTTAACCTTTCTTCCTTATCACCAAAGAGCCGACTATAGTCAAAGACTAACTTGCTGGGATCAGCCGAGCTTTCTTGGCTGTGTTTAATCAGCATTTTGTCGCTTTTAGCGTACTGCTTCCAGGCGACTCGACTCAGGCTCATGCCATTTTGATACTCTTTAAGGTGATCAAATTCAGGGCTTGATTCTGAGCTATTTGCTCGTTGTGATTTTTCATTCTGTTGTTGGCCGTATTGATTAGTAGTTAAAGGCGTAGCACTCGGTTCTGGGTAAATATAAAACGTGTCATCAGGACAAAGATAAGACCAAGTTTTTACTAAACCAAAAGGAAAGTAACTGCAAAGGGTGATGGCGTTAATTGGGTAATGACCACGAGTGAGACCCGCAATGTTAAGCTCAATTACTTCGCTACTGGAAACCTCATCGAAGCAGTGCGGCTGTTCTTCATATTGAGTTTGTACTCGCAATGATTGAATTGCTTTAGGTCCAGTGATTTCCAGTGACAGCTTTGATGGATATGGATAGAAATTGGCGAGCGCTGATACGTATCGGACATTTCTTTTGTATAGATTAAAAAAGCCCATAAATAGGGCGGCTGTCATCATTATCGCCATCATGTAGGATACGGCTAATATTAAATTGTTTTGATAATTAATACCTAAAATAAAATTTAATGTGGCAACCGCAATAAAAAAGACCCCGTCTTTTGACGGCAGAATATAAATATTCTGATGAGACAGCTCAAGCTCAGAAGCTTTATGACGCTGTTGGATCCATTGCGTCAACTGTGCACGCAGGTGAGAAAGCATTATTAATGTACCGAGACCTGCTGTAGGACTTGCTCCATCACTTGTTCGCCGTTACGACTGTCGACACCTAAGCGGTGCGCGCAAACCGGAGTGAACACAGCTTGGACATCATCGGGTAACACAAAATCTCGACCACTAATAAAAGCATAGGCTTTACTCGCCGCCGCCAATGAGATGCTTGCTCGGGGCGACAAGGGGTCGCTAAATTGTTGCGTATTACGAGTGAAGCTCACTAGGCGCAGAATATATTCGATAATACTGTCACTGATGGTTATGGTGTTGAGCTCATCTTGGTACCTTGCCAAGCGTTCTGCATCAATGACTGTGCTAAGCTCTTGTTGTGTGCGGCGGTTTTTATTCGCCGACTTGATTAATTGTGTTTCTGCTTGCAGTGAAGGGTAACCGAGACTGATGCGCATGAAGAAGCGATCCAGTTGCGACTCCGGCAACGGGTGCGTGCCAGATTGATGTTGTGGATTTTGGGTGGCAATAACAAAAAATGGGCTAGGGAGCTGGTGACTTACACCATCAACCGTGACTTGGTGTTCTTCCATGGCTTCTAGCAGCGCAGATTGTGTTTTGGGACTAGCTCGGTTAATTTCATCCGCTAATAAAACCTGGCTAAAAATGGGCCCAGAGTGGAACTCAAAACTCTGTTCTTGGCGATTATAGATTGCCGTACCAGTTATGTCTGATGGCAATAAATCACTGGTAAATTGAACTCGGCGATAACTTAAGCCAAGTACGTTGGCCAGTGAATGTGACAATGTGGTTTTGCCCATACCTGGCAAGTCTTCAATTAATAGATGACCACGGCACAGTAAACTACAAAGGGCGAGTTTGATTTGCTCAGGTTTTTCTAATATAACCTCAGAGAGCGCTGAGATAACTTTGTTCAAATCACCATTCATGTGACCAGCTCTAAGCGCTTCATCACTGAATCGACTTTATGAGCATTAAAAGGTTTAGCAATAAAGCCTTTAGCACCTAGCTCCCAAGTGTTTTGTACATTTTCCATGCTGTTGTGACCTGAGCACATAACCACGTGGGCTGCAGAGAAGTGTTCGTTGATGTATGAGAGAATTTCAGTGCCGTCGGTATCAGGTAGTTCAATGTCTAAAAATACCACACTAGGCTGTTTGTTTTTTAACAAAGGTTTTGCTGACTCAAAATCTTCGCAGCCATATACTTCCTCAAAGCCCAAGTTTTCCAAAATTTGGCTTAAGAAATCTCTAACTTCAACCGCGTCGTCGATAATTAAGATTGGTTCTAAAGGTCTTACAAATTCCATATGCCGATACTTCAATTGAGAAATTCAATCACATACTATAAAAAGCCAATGCATAGCTCAATATAAAATAGTGGAAATATCACCGTTATGTCCGATACCGTCTAGTATTGGACATTATTGTGATTATTACTGCATTACAAGAGAGCAAAAACCGACTATATATAGAAATATACTTTACCTCCTATAATTTACGTTATGTTAAATAGTTTATTATGAGACAATATGTCCCACTTTCATACTTGAACGTAAATGCCCTACGAAACGCTTGTTTTTATAAGTTAACTATTCGGGTCTTCAATTCTAACTATTTTCAATCAACCACTCACTAATCCATAGCTTAAGAGTCTTATATCAAATGATCACCACGCCTTCTGAGGATTGTTGGTTTAATAGAATGCTCTAGCCATAGTTACTGGTGCGCTTATTGCTCATATATGATTAGCAGACTGCACTTTATAGTTCATTACATTGCCAGACTTACGTTGAAGCCCTAGTTAGTGTTCAACAGTTGACGACATGAATTGTTTTGCATGAGCTTTTGACTTTTCGGCGTGCGGTATTGAGATGATTTTACTGCTTAGCAGGCTTACACATTCGCTAGTGTAAGCCTGCTAATAAGCGATTAGTTATTGCAATCACTGTCCGAGACAAACGTCAAATCGTTCTGCTTTAAGAAGTACAACGCACCATCATGTGCCGCGATATTTGAGACTGTGTTTTCAATGCCTTTTACAAAGCTATAAGTTTGCTCGCTTACATTGAACGCATAAGCTGAGGTGTTATAACTGCTAATACCATAGAGCCCTGCTACACAAGTTTGTGGATCTTCAGTGCCTGGGTTCGCTGTGCCAGTATCTTGCTGCTCACCACTACGTTATCTATCAATACGCCATAAGAATCAGACTTACCAGCGCCGCTAAAGCGTAACTCACTTTGCTCAATAGTGGCTGTTACGGTGAATTGATAGTGCGTTCAACCTCTTGATACAGCTTGAAAGTGGTTAGTGTTGTTGGCTATTACTCGAGCAGAATAATAAAACAAGATAAATTCGACATGGTTTGGTACTTAAGTCGTATAAAAGCCTCCCCTAGGTTTAGGGGAAGGCCATTTATTAGTGCAGCGCTGCAGTAAATGGGATGCGTTCACAGATCTCTGCTTCAGCGAGGAGAATTTCTTCTAAACGTTGGTCAATAATCGCTTTGTCAAAATATTCATAACCTAGTTCAACGAAGAGGTTTTTATGTTTTTCTTCTGATTTGGCAATCATGACATAAAAATCTTTTTCTTTACCTTCAGGCAGGGCTTCGGCGACCAAA
This sequence comes from Pseudoalteromonas sp. UG3-2, assembly GCF_037120705.1. Lineage (NCBI taxonomy): Bacteria > Pseudomonadati > Pseudomonadota > Gammaproteobacteria > Alteromonadales > Pseudoalteromonadaceae > Pseudoalteromonas > Pseudoalteromonas sp. UG3-2. The sequence goes on from NZ_JAWLJU010000002.1 coordinate 623,065, forward strand.
GAAAAACGCTCATGTCCCCTCGCCTCTATTACCGCCGCAACTAAAAGACGGTCAATCAAATATTCATCAGTCCCTTGACGGAACAAACCGCGCATACCTTTAATGTATGGATCTTTTTGATCGTTACCAAGTGTTGTGCCACGTTCAGTGAGTAGTTTTAAAACCTGTTTAAAGTGGATCATTTCTTCAATGGCTAAATCCGCCATGGCTCTAACCAATTTGATTCTATCTGGATAATGACCGAGCATGGCCATTGCCATGCCCGAAGCCTTCTTTTCTGCGGCGGCGTGATCTTGTAAAAACGTATCAAAGTCAGCCATGACTTTTTCAGTCCAGCTAAAAGGCGTGTGATATTTCAATTCAAACATGATGACTTGTTGTTGATAAGAGTATACGTGCAGTATATCAAACTGCTAGGTGTTGGCGAAGGGTTCGCTATATAGCAAAGCGTCTTTATCGGCTTTCCCGGCTCTGGTGGATTCAACCTTTAAAGGGTGGCTTATCCATTTCCAAGCCGTGACTTTACCACCAATATTAACATGCGGAACCGCGACCGTACCGGCTTTACCGTTACCTATGTAAGCAGCCAGTTGGCTGCCTATATCGGCTTGGTCTATTGTCACATCAAGTAAAGGCAATTGATGTTGCTGTGCGAATTGATAAACCTGCTGTTGATGTCGTTGATAACAATCGAACCAAAAATTATCACTGTCAAAGTGCTTATCAAATTCAGGAAACACAGATAGATAGCAGCGTTTAATGGTGTCATTAAAACCACCACGCTGCGAAAGCAGGTTGTTTTGCATCGCTGTCATTAAGCGCTTAATAGAGGGAAGCCATAATTCAAATGGTCGTGACAAATGCAGTAATTTACTGTTCGGGTATATGGTAACGAGGTTTTTATAGTCACAAAAAACAGGTGTATCAGCGAGCAGCTGAGCCTGGCCAAGTGCCTCACGGGTGTAAGCGGTGTGGGCCGTTTTAATCCCTAGATGCAGTGCCGCTATGCAAACACTGGTGGTACCGGTGCGAGGTAACCCTGTAACTAAAATCTTCGCTGTATTCATGACCTGGTTCAAATACCTTTAGTGATCCACTCAAGACACGGGCATAAATAACAAAACGCCCTCATCATGAGGGCGTTAGTGTATCTATTTATGGTATTAACAACCAGAATTAATCAATTAAATAGACGGCATAGACCTCTGCACTTAATTTGATACTTCCGGTGTTATAGGCATCTTTTAATGCGCTAGCATCCGCTTCCATTGCCATTGGAGCCGCGCGCATATACGGCCGTGTGGGTGTTTGCATTGGCTGCATTGACACAGAATAAAGTTTGGCCAACTCAACATCAAACTCAGCAGCAAGTTCTTTAGCCGCTTTTTTGGCGTCTTTGATGGCGGTTTTTTTCAGGCTATTAAGAAACTTACTCTCGTTCTCTACCGTAAACTCAGTGTTGTTAAACTGGTTAATGCCGCTGTCGACCAAGGCTTGTAGCAATTTCGGATAATGGCTGATGTCTTTTAGTTTTAGGGTTAAGCTGCGGCTGACTCGAAAGCCCTTAAATTCTTCTTCGTTAGTGTCACGGTTATACCGTGTTTGACGATAAACATTAAGTTGATCGGCATGAATATCATCGCTGGCGATGTCAAAGCGCTTAGCAATTTCAATTGCTTTGGCCATTACGCTATCAACGTTCTCTTTTGCTTTAGGTAACGCTTTATCTTTTTCGGTTATGGCCACGCGGATCACGGCCGTATCAGGCTGCACCTGCATAAATGCGGTGCCTTTAACGTATAAGTGGGGGGCGTCAGGTAAAGCACCTGCAAAGCTAAGTCCTGATAAGCACAAAGCGAAAAGTCCGGTAAGTATGCGCATTTTCTGCTCCTAAAAATTCATTCCCTGCTATTCAAGCACATTTGCATTAACTACTCCTGAATTAGCACTTGCGGTAACAATGATTAACAAAAAGGCCGACATAATGTCGGCCTTAAACGATTAGATACTACAGCGTTTGTAGTTTCTGTATTCCGGCAGCCAGTAGTTGCGTTCAATGGTTGCCCAAATGGCATCGTCTTCCATTTCCAGTGCCGCGCCCTCTTCCATGGCCTTTTTCGCTACCGCAAACGCAATGCGTTTACTTAGCGGCTCAATTTCGGTCAGTGCCGGTAATAAGCTGCCTTTGCCTGTATTGGCTCGGGGCGATGACTCAGCTAAAGTTTCGCTGGCCACCATCAACATACTGTCAGTGATACGATTCGCTTTAGCTGCTAACACACCTAAGCCAATACCAGGGAAAATATAGCTATTATTACACTGTGGGATCACTGTGGTCTGGTCGTTATGTACCACCGGCTCAAACGGGCTGCCGGTTGCCACAATGGCTTGACCATGGGTCCAAGCAATCACGTCTTTAGGATGAGCTTCAACCTGACGTGATGGGTTACTTAGTGGGAAGATGATCGGTTGCTCACAACCGGCATGCATTGCTCTTATCACCTGCTCGGTAAATAAGCCTGCCTGCCCAGATACACCAATTAGAATATCTGGTTGCGCACAGTGCATCACGTCAAGCAAGGAGGCGTATTCACCACTGTAAGTCCAGTCTTTTAAGTTCTCATGCTGCTGCACAAGCGCGGCCTGAAAATCTCTAAGGCCTTCCATTCCTTCGGTCAATAGACCAAATCGGTCAACCATAAATACTTGGCTGCGGGCCTGAGTATCTGAGATCCCCTCAGACACCATTTGACTGATGATTTGCTCAGCAATACCACAGCCAGCAGAGCCGGCGCCAACAAACACCACTTTTTGCTCCGACAACTTGGCTCCTTTGACCCTACAGGCCGCTAACAGTGAACCCACAGTAACGGCTGCAGTGCCTTGTATATCGTCGTTAAAGCTACAAATTTCATTGCGGTAGCGTTTCAATAACGGCATGGCATTAGGTTGTGCAAAGTCTTCAAATTGCAATAATACATTCGGCCAGCGTCGTTTAACGGCTTTAATAAATAGCTCTAAGAACTCATCGTATTCCTCTTGAGAAATACGTTTATGTCTGGCGCCCATGTACATAGGGTCGTTAAGGAGCTTTTCGTTGTTGGTACCAACATCCAACATCACCGGTAACGTATAAGCTGGGCTAATACCGCCACATACGGTGTAAAGGGCCAGCTTACCAATTGGGATCCCCATGCCGCCTATACCCTGATCGCCTAGACCTAGAATACGCTCGCCATCGGTGACTACGATTACTTTTACTTTGCCTTTAGTGGCATTGCGTAAGATATCATCAATGTTATAGCGGTCTTCATACGAAATGAACAAACCACGAGAGCTGCGGTAGATATCAGAAAACTTTTCGCAGGCATCGCCCACCGTCGGGGTGTAGATGATGGGCATCATTTCTTCTAAATGATCTCGCACTAAACGGTAATAAAGGGTTTCGTTATTATCCTGAATAGCACGCAAGTAAATGTGCTTATTTAAGTTATCGTTAAAGCTGGAATACTGTTGGTAACAACGTTCAACTTGTTCTTCAATGGTCTCGTAGCGTGGTGGGACTAAACCGGCAAGGTTAAAGCTTTCGCGTTCACGCTGAGAAAATGCACTGCCCTTATTTAACAGCGGCGTTTCGAGTAGCGTGGGACCTGAGTATGGGATATAGAGATAATTTGGATCAGATTTTTTAGTCATATTTACAAGCTGGACACTAATTTTTTGTCTAAAGGTTCATTATTGTCGAAAAGGATTAAATTACAATGAATTTAGTGCTCATCAGACCAATATTAAAAGTGAGCCAAAACACCTAAACTATTGGTTTTGGCTGCACTTTATTGTAGCTTAAAAGCGTTAGCGACACTATGAGTTATTCGCTGCTTTCTCCTAAAGCAACCCCTTCTCGACGCGGATCGGCACCACCTTCTAAGTATTTGTTATGCACTGCAATGGCATGAAGACCAGAATTGAGGTCGCGGAGCTGTACGCGATGGCCTTTTTGCTCAAAATAGTCCGCATGCTTAGCAAGCTCAGTCCCTTTTTCTAAGGTGGTGTATTTATTGCGATTGGTTATCTTAGGCAAATCGATTGCCTGTTGTGGTGATAAGCCCCAATCTAATACGCCTACAATGGTCTGGGCAACGTAGTTAATAATGCGACTTCCCCCAGGAGAGCCAACTATCAGCTTTAATGAACCGTCTTTGTTAAATACCATTACTGGCGACATTGAACTACGCGGACGTTTTTTCGGTTCAACCCGGTTCGCTACCCATTTACCGCCAACTTTGGGTGATAAGGCGAAGTCAGTTAATTGATTATTAAGCAAATAGCCATTGACCATTACGGTGGAACCAAATGCCATTTCAATGGAACTGGTCATGGAAATGGCGTTACCTTGATCATCAACAATCGACACATGAGTCGTTGATGGTAACTCATAACTGTCATCCATGGCATACGCAACCTGCCCCGCGGTTGGATCGCCTACCGGAAAATTATTATTGTCGTTGTCGCCGATAAGTGCACTGCGCCCCTGCAGATATTCTTCATTCAATAACGCTGCGGTGGGAACCGTGGTAAAGTCTGGATCGGCAACGTAATAGTCACGGTCGGCAAACGCCAGCCTCGAAGCTTGGGTGAATAAATGCAAGGCTTCTAAGTCGTTGGCTTTATATTGACTGAGCTTAAATGGCTCAAGAATTTTAAGCATTTGCAGCACAGCAATGCCACCGCTGCTTGGTGGGGCCATCGAGCACACTTTATACTCATGGTAGTTGCTGCAAATGGGGTCTCTCACCTTACTTTGGTATTGCTCTAAGTCACTAAGTTGCAGCTTGCCTGGGGCAATGTTTGAATTTTGCACTGCCTGAACCAGTTTAGTGGCATTTTGACCTTCGTAAAAAGCATCAATACCTTGATACGCTAATTTAAAGTAAAAATTAGCTAACTCTGGATTTTTCTTGGTCGTGCCAGCGCGAAGCGCTTTGCCATTAGGATAAAAATACTCTTTCGCAGGGCTTAACTTGGTCAGGCCGGGGTTAAGGCGTTTTTCCAGTAGCATCTGCAGTCTAGGAGAAACGGTAAAGCCCTCTTTGGCTAATTGAATGGCAGGCTTGAATAGCTCAAGCCAAGGTAATTTTCCATATTTATCGTGAGCCTGTTTAAAGGCATGCAAAATTCCCGGCACGCCCACGGAGCGGCCACCAACCACGGCTTCTATCCATCGTACTGCTTTGCCGTTACGGTCTAAAAATAACCCAGAATCGGCGTCTTGTGGTGCCGTTTCACGACCATCAAAGGTGATCAGTTTATCTTTACTTTTATCATAATAAAGAATGAAACCGCCACCGCCAATGCCTGAGGATTGTGGCTCTACCAGCGTCAACACTAATTGAGTTGCTATCATGGCATCCACGGCGCTACCCCCTTTGGCTAACATCAGCTGCCCGGCCTTGCTAGCGTATGGGTTTGCAGCCACCACCATGTACTTTTCTGCGGTGCGAGCTTGTTTGGCCTCAAAGCCCGTTGCCGCTTCCGGCTCTCGGACTTCTCTTTGAGCTTGCTGCTCTAAGGCTCGGGTATAATTAGAAAAGCTAAGTGTCGCTATCACAGCGAGAGATGCAAGTGTTTGTTTCATAATAATCGTATTACTGACTTCATAATGTTGGCATCATAAAAGCAATTAGGCACAATATGCAAAAATTTAATTACGAAATGCTATGTTTGAGCTGCCATTAGAAAGAAAATACCTGCTGCCGCCGCTATCACTTGCCTGTATTGCTTCAGTATTGATGCTTTTACAATTAGGTCCTATGTTAGACTTTGACCGCAACGCCATCAATCATGGCGAGCTTTGGCGCATCCTAACTGGGCAATTCATGCACAGTAATGTCTACCACTTGCTACTCAATGTGCTGGGTATTGTATTTATTTGGTTATTGCACGCCGAATACACTCGACCCCGTCAATATGCCTTTAATGTGTTGTTTTTAGCGCTTTGGACTGGGGTGTTAATCTATTTCTTGGCTCCTAATATAGTTGTATATACAGGCTTAAGTGGCTTATTACATGGCGTCATTATTTGGGGAGCGGCGCAAGATTGTCGTCGTAACATGGTCACAGGCTACCTTTTATTTATTGGCGTTTGGCTTAAAATCGGCTTTGAACAAAGCCAAGGGGCCAGTGTTGAAGTGGCACGTTTAATCGAGTCTCGAGTGGCAATTGAAGCACATTTATACGGTGCCGTGGGCGGTGTAATCTTGTTTATTGCTGACTTGCTATATCATCAAAAAAGGCCAGCATAGCTGGCCTTAACAGTTCCTAATCAGATTACAAATTTTCTTCGAATAACTTGTATATACGACGGTATTCGTCGAGCCAGCTTGACGGCTGTCTAAAGCCGTGTGGTTCAACTGGGTATATCGCTGTTTCAAAGTCTTCTTTTTCCAATTCAATTAAGCGCTGCACTAAACGCACTACATCTTGAAAGAAAACGTTATCATCAATCATAGGCGCATTAATTAATAGCGCATTTTTCAAGCCTTCTGCATGATAAATAGGCGAGCTTCTACGATACGCGATTGGATCCACGTCTGGGCGGTTTAAGATATTTGAAGTATAAGGGTCATTATAATAGGCCCAATCCGTAACCGGGCGTAACGCCGCCCCAGCTTGAAATAGATCTGGCTGAGTAAATAGCGCCATAAAGGTCATAAAGCCACCATATGAGCCACCATAAGTGCCCACCGCACCACGGTCAACATTGGCATTTTCAACCATCCAATCTACGCCATCTGCCAAGTCTTCAATTTCTGGTTTACCCATATGACGATAAATGGCTGTACGCCAATCGCGGCCATATCCTTTAGAGCCACGGTAGTCCATGTCCATTACCACATAGCCTTTACTGGCCAGTAAGCTATGGAACATAAACTCTCTAAAGTAGCCTGACCAACCCATATGTGAGTTTTGTAGATAACCTGCACCATGGTTGAAGATCACGGCTTTGCGCTTACCCGCTTCACCTTCTTTATAATCTGCTGGGTAATACACTTTCGCGTAAACCGGTTGCTCTTGATGGCTGGATGGTACGGCAACAATTTTTGGCGCAATGAGTTTCTTGTTTAAGAACTCTTCAGACACAGTATTGGTCAAGCGCTTCGCAGTGGTATTGGCTTTGGCTTCTGCTACATATAACTCTTCTGGCATCATGATCTTAGAATGAGTAAGCAGCAGTTTGCTCTCATCTGGACTTAGCTCATAACCAGTCATGCCATCTAAGTCGGTGATCTGTTCACTGTTACCGGTGTTAAGATTAACGCGATAGATTTCATATAAGCCAGGGTGTTCTTTATTGGCCTTGTAGTAAACGTACTGATTGTCAGCAGTGAGTGTCGGTTCAGAGACCACGTACTGACCTGAGGTCATGGCCTTGGCTTCACCTTTTAACGGTTTAACATACAAATGGCTATAACCGCTTTGTTCAGAGAGGTAATACAAGGTTTCTTCACCATTTAACCAACCGAAGTCGTTATAGGTATAGTTGATCCAAGCTTCATCATGAAGGCGATGCTGAGAAACAAATTGCTGTTTGTCGAAATCAACTGTAGCAATCCATCTGTCTTTGTTATCCCACGCTCCTAACATCACTGCTACTTGGCTGCCGTCACTATTCCATTGAATGGCCGACTGGCTCCAGCCCCAAGTATCGATAAGGTTTATGGCACGTGGTGCTTTCTCATTTTGGTAGGTTTCACCGCGAGCTTCTGCGTTCTCACGCTTCACCTCTGCAAGAACGTCTTCATCAAAGCCAGGTAAGGTGTCATAGCTTAAAGCCACTTGCTGTGATTTTGCAATGTCGATAAAAATAACTTCAGACGCCATCGGCTTGGCATCTGCCACGCGCTGTCTTGCTTTAACCGCTTCAATATTGCCGTCTTGGCTTACGTAGTTAGGCATGATATCAGTGTCTGCGCGGCGAGGCTTATCGTCGGTGATCACGGCAATTAGCTTATCACCACTGGGAGCAAGGCTCATTGAAATGAGGGTTTTGCCTTTGCCAAGGTAAAACTGGTTGTCTTGAATGCTGTGATTATTCGCTTTTAGCGCATCATTGCGCTGCTCTTTGTCTAAGCTGTTTTTATGCGTTAATGCTACGTACTCAATAAGTTGGTGCTGCTCTTCAGCAATAAACCCAGAGGGCTCAGCGGTGCCTTTAGGCTCATCTGCCAAGTGTAATTTCACTAACTCTTTGGTCAAGCCAGTCTCTAAGTCCACCGCATACATGGCATTTCCTGAGCGATATGCTAAGCGATTACCAGTTAAAAATTGTGGTGCGTATTCATAACTGGAAGAGTGAGTGATTTGAGTCAGAGCATTGGTTTTGGTGTTCTTTAAAAAAATATTACCCTTAAACTGATACGCTTGCAGATCGCCTTGATACACGGCATTACTGCTGCCTGTGGTATGCAATTCAGCCAGCTCAACCGCAGCAGGCTCAGCGTCAGCTGTGACAGAGAAGACGTCTCTTAATTCTGTTCCAGCTTGCTTTCTTTTATAAAAAATGGTGTTGCTATCGGCGCCCCAATAAGCGCCCTCTGGTTGGCGCCCTAACCAATCTGGATGCGCCATTGCTTGCTCAAGGGTAATTTGTTCACCGCCAAAATCAACTGGAGTGGCGACCACTGAAGGAACAGGATTGGATTTTACTGCTTGGTTGGATTCAACTTTATTAGCCGTTGCTTGGCAACCGCTTAAAAACAGGGTCGAAGCAACCGCTGCTGAGATGAGGGAGAGTTTTAACATAACAAAGTGCTTTCTTATAGTAGTTAAATTTGTTCAATTTAAGCAGAAATGCACAGCAATATCGACCGCTTTAAGATTAAAAGCCGCTGCGGCAAGATAAAAAAAGGCCAGCAAGGGATGCTGGCCAAATACTCTCTGCGCTCACATAGTCGTTGATGGACAACGAGTATGAAGTGAGGCCTATCCAAGCCTCATAATAATAGACCGCAGTAAAATGGGTGAGTTCAAAAAAAATTGCATTTTTAGCAAATTCTCTGAACTCAAAATGTATCTTATTGCTGAACAACAAGATAGCGCTATTAATTTAGTAATAGCTGCCTTGCAGTGGCCATTACACCGGGATAATCTTGCTCCGGTAGCACCTCAGCTAACTCAGCTAAGACTTCCCCAAGCTGATGCAGTGACGCAGCAGAAGCATTGATGTGACCCATCTTGCGACCTGGCTTTTGACTCTTTCCATACCAATGACTGGTGACCCCAGGCACTTTTAGTACAGAGGTGGGAATACTACTTTGACCAAGCACATTTATCATTGCTGTTGGTCGTAATAAGCTCGTATCGCCAATAGGCAAGCCTGCAACCGCACGCATGTGATTTTCAAATTGGCTGACATGGGCACCTTGTTGTGTCCAGTGACCAGAGTTATGAACACGAGGGGCAATTTCGTTAACCAGAAGCTGGCCTTCAACATCAAAAAACTCAATCGCCAACACGCCAACGTAGTCCAATTCACTGGCTAGTTTTTCGAATGCTTGCTCTGCTTGTGTTTGAATAGCCGCTTTTTCTTTACCAGCAACCGACAAGGTTAATACGCCATTGGTGTGTTGGTTTTCGGTCAGTGGATAAATGTTACATTCACCACTTTTACTACGTACACCGATGATTGATACTTCGCGGTCAAACGGGATCATTTTTTCAGCCACGATAGTATGTGGTGCCTGAGCACTGCCCGCTTGTAAAAAAGCCGACATTTCTTGCCAAATGGCATCAATTTCTTGCTCTGACTTGACTCGCCACTGCCCTTTGCCATCGTATCCAGCTTGGCAGGTTTTCACCACCATAGGCATACCTAAAGCCGCGATGGCATCAATAAAATGATGCTTTTCGGTGATGATTTTAAACGGAGCACATGGCACTCCAGCTTTTTCTAACAAAGCCTTTTCTTTTTCTCTGTCACCACCAGTGGCAATGGCTTGCTCACCAGGGTAAAACTTACCACTTTGTTGGCATTGAGAAAGCACATCGCTTGGAATATGCTCAAACTCAGCCGTGATAGCATCGGCTTTGGCAATGGCTTGGCTTAATGAGTCAGGATAGCTTTCAAAAGTGACGGGGTTAATCACCGTTTTACTACCAACATCGTAAGCCAAAACGTGAATATCTAGGTGAGTGGCAGACAAGCTCATCATTCTAGCAAGCTGGCCTGCGCCTAAAATGAGGATGTTCATATTATTCCGCAGGATTTGGGTTAGCGAGTACAGTGTCAGTTTGTGCTTTTCTAAATGCTTCTACTTTGGCGAGCAACTCAGGCTGCTGACAACCTAGAATTTGTGCTGCAAGGAGACCAGCATTGGCAGCGCCAGCATCGCCGATTGCTAAGGTACCTACGGCCACCCCTTTAGGCATTTGGCAGATTGACAGTAATGAATCTACGCCATTAAGGGCTTTTGATTTAACCGGTACACCCAGTACTGGTAAGCTGGTAAAAGCAGCCGCCATACCAGGTAAGTGCGCAGCGCCGCCAGCACCGGCAATAATGACTTTGATACCGCGCTCTGCTGCCGTTGATGCATAATCAGCTAATAACTGTGGAGTGCGGTGTGCAGAGACCACTTTGGTTTCATACTCAACGCCAAATTTATCCAGCATTTCGGCTGCATGTTGCATGGTAGGCCAATCCGATTTTGAGCCCATAATGATGCCAACGGTCATAATAATTCCTCGACTAATTTTGAACGATACTTACCAACTAACGATAAACTGCGGCTTATTCCCCTGCGTTTACTTGCAAAAGTATACGGTCTGGCCCACTGCTGCTTAGAAAGCAGCGAGCTGAAAATGCAGTGATTACCGTTAAAGATACCGGCGCTATTATACCTAAGTTCATCATTAATGCGAAGAATCTACTTAGCGCTTATGACGGTTTAGCTTGAATAGACTTTTTTGCTTGCATTTTACTGGCGTGTGAACGCTTGTAGTAATAAATAAAGTGCTTGGGACCCAGGATAATTGCAAGTAAGCCTAACCCCCCTGGAACCAAAACACACTTTAAAGCTGGCCCCAAAATAAAACTATAAAAAGTGATAAAAGGAATAAATAGTAAGTAGCCAATTAACTGTGGCAAGATGTTCATGGTATTATCCTTATAAAATTGAACGCGCTCATTTATTTTAGTGAGCACGCTCAATTAACGCAAGTAATTCTCCTGCCGTTACCATTTTGTGGTATAGTATAAGACTTGATATTAGAGATAAGCTTATGAAAAAAAGAGAAATAACTAGAAATAAAATTCTCCAATCTGGCTGGAGTTTATTTCAGCAAAAAGGCTATGCCGACACCACCAGTCGTGAAATTGCACACCATGCTGGCGTTGCATCGGGCACCGTTTTCTCCCACTTTCCAAGTAAGCTTGATATTTTAAAAGTGGCAATGCTACAGCAGTTGGACACAATCATTGCACATGCTAAGCAAAGCGATCAGCAGCACAGCGCGAGATTAAAACTGCGTCATTACGCAAGCCACTTATACCAGTTTTATTTAAGTCATCGCGAATTTAGCAAAGAGCTACTGGGCAACTTAATTTGGCAAGCGCCTTTTTTTCAGCAGCAACTCGAGCTATTTAAATCTTTATTGTTTAGCGAACAAGCTTATCAGCCAGAAAAGGCCGCGCTAATGATGGATAGTTACTTTATGACTCTGTTAGAAGGACTCAACGATCCTAACAGCTCTGTTGATTCTATGCTTACTACCCTATCGCAGAAGTTAAAATTGATAGCCTAGTTATTCATGTATGATGTGTTCTTTGTATAATATTCATATAAAATAACTTGTGCTTTTATGTTGCAGCACATATAAAACATCTTAAGACGGAGTAATAAGCAAGTGCTTGGGAAAATTGCTTCTGTTTTTTTATGTTTAACGAGGTCAACATGAAACGCGTCATTCTTTTCCTACTCACTAACTTAGCAGTTATGCTGGTACTGGGTGTGGTGTTATCTATTCTAATGTCGGTATTCGGTATTTCTAGCCGAAGCTATTCTGGCATCATGATCATCGCCGCAGTATTTGGTTTTGGCGGTGCCTTTATTTCATTGTTTATGTCGAAATGGATCGCCAAAAAATCCACTGGAGCTTTTGTCATCGAACAACCACGAAACGAGACTGAGCACTGGCTTGTGTCAACGGTTGCTGCACAATCTCAACAAGTCGGTATTGCTATACCTGAAGTAGCCATTTACGACAGCCCAGAAATCAACGCCTTTGCTACCGGGCCAAGTAAAAACAACAGTCTTGTTGCGGTCAGTTCAGGGCTATTAAACAACATGGACCGCGACCAAGCTGAAGCGGTTCTCGCTCATGAGGTTTCTCATGTTGCCAATGGCGATATGGTCACCCTGACCTTGATCCAAGGCGTGGTCAATACTTTCGTGATTTTCTTTGCCAAAGTGTTGGCCGGCATTGTCGATAACTTTTTAAATAGCGATGAAGAAGAGTCAGGCGGCAGTTGGACTTACTTTATTTTCGATATGATTTTCCAAATCCTATTTGGTATTTTGGCCTCTATCGTGGTGGCTTATTTTAGTCGTAGAAGAGAGTTTGCCGCCGACCAAGGCGCCGCAGATTTAGTTGGTGCACACAAGATGCGCTCAGCGTTAGAACGCTTAAAGTACAACCATGAATCACAACTCGAAGGCTCGATGATGGCCTTTGGTATTGCTTCAGGCAAATCAATCGCTGACTTTTTCGCGTCACACCCGCCATTGGATGAACGCATCAAAGCTCTTTCTTAATGCCTTAACACGACAGCTCCTATAAGTGAGCTGTCGTTTTCTCTGTAATGACTACGTTATCTAACTCTTTGCGGTATACGTGTTGCTGTGTTAATTCGCTAAAGCCCAGTCTGGTGATGAGTGTTTTTGACCGCAGGTTGTTTGGGTGCACTTGAGCAAATACGGTGTTGTGCTGAAATGGCAAATTACTAGGCTGCGCAAAAAGAGCGCTAATAGCTTCGTACATAATTCCTTTGCCCCAGTAGTTTGGCGCTAGCTCATAGCCAATATTGACACCCGCTTCACTATCATGCTCTTGATAGAAACCCACGCTCCCTAACAAACTAAGACGGTGTTTGCTGAATATACCAAAACGGCCACCGCAGTTATTCAGTCGCCTTTCTATGTCTAATTGGATCATGCACTTCAAGTCAGTGGCAGACAAATTATCACCATAGTCATTAAACTGCTTAACCGCGACATGATTTAATAAAGGCAATAATGCCGAGTTATCTCGGTGTGTAATGGGTCGCAGCAACAGCCGCGCGGTTGTAAGGGCCATAATCAAATGGGTTTGAAATTTTTTTAGATAATAGCACCAATTCGACCAAGTTATTATTCAGATTTATGATCTTTATGATTTATCGTATACTGCGCCTAATACCAATTCGTTTAATTAAGTGGTCTATTTGAGGCAAGAAAATTCTGTCGATAACCAGGCAAAAATTTTGCTATTTAGTTGTTCTAAATAAGAAATTTTTAACGTAGTTAGCGTCGAATTTGCTCCCTCAAATTGAGCAAGTATTAATGCGGGTTGGTATAAAACTTACCTTTGGCCATAGTAGTTAGGAACGAATAAATGAGTGATGATTTTGTTGTTATCCCACCAACGACCAAAGTGTACTGCCCGGAGCGTGGAGAGGGTTGGACATTAACGGGGATCACCGGAATTGACGAGAATACTTCAGTTATGTTTTCTGGGGTGCGCTATACCATAAGCGCCAAAAAAATCGTTGAAGAGCTGTTGCCAAACTACCAAAATCGGCAAGCAGATTAATAGACAAAAGCGGCCATTTTAGCCGCTTTTATTTGTTTAGCTATTGCTCGACGGCAGTGCCAGTAAATCCAGCAAAGCTTGGTGTATTTTTAGCTTGGGTGTGCCTTCACTGTATGGCGCCGATGCCAACAATGGACAAGGTAAACGCTCGGTTAAACTAGCGACGTTCTCTTCGAACACCGCCATGTTCGGGTCAACTTGATTAGCAACCCAGCCAACCACCTTTAAACCTTGCTGTTCTATCGCAGCAGCGGTGAGTAAGGCGTGGTTCAAACACCCTAACTTCATGCCCACCACTAGGATGACGGAGAGGTTTTGCTCTCGTACCCAGTCGTATAAATAGTCTTTATCATTAATAGGCAATGCCCAACCACCCGCTCCTTCGGTAAAAATATAGTCTGCCCCTAACCGCTGAATTTCCTCGTAGCCTTGATTAAGCCCAGCTAAAGTAATCGTTACTCCGGCTTGCTGCGCAGCAATGTGTGGTGCAATAGCAGGAGCAAAACAATAGGGGTTTATCTGCTCATATTTGCCATGAACCGTTGCCGCTTCCATAAGGCTAATAGCATCCACATTCACCAGCTGACCAAATGCTTCTTCAGCATCCGCTGCTATGGGTTTAAAGCCAATAGCACGACACTGATGTTTGGCTAACAGTTTTAACAGTAATGTGGTGATATAGGTTTTCCCAACTTCGGTGTCTGTGCCGGTGACAAAATAGCTCTGTTTCATTTGCTTAACTCCAAAAAGCCAACTTCATAGCTGACATCAAACCCACTGTTTGAGCGTGGATAACTGGCCAATAACTTAGTGTATCCAGCCTTGCCTAATAAACCCTGGCGCTTATTATTGCCACGAACATCATTACCACCAATGTTTTTTACTGACCGTACCGCAGCCAAAGCCGTCGGGTAACTGTCAACCAATGTCTGTTGCTGTTGCCAGTTAATGGTAAAACCGGCATTTTTTGCATCCGCTATCAACTCATCTAAGGTTAAAAACTGATTGACGTGATGACACTGATCGACCCCTTGCCAGGCCGTTGCAATTTCATTTAGTGAACCACTTAAGACAGTACTAATTAGCACTTTACCTTGCGTTCTTAACGCTTGATGCATTTGCTTAAGCAGTCCCTTACTCGAAGCCGACCACTGAATAGCAAAGTTACTAAAAATAAGATCCACGCTTTGGGACTGCAAAGGTAACTGATCCATATCGCAACAGACACTCGCTTGGCCACCTTGCTGCAGCATGGTTAAGCTAAGGTCTAAGCCGACATATTGACTACAAAAAGGCGCCAAAGCACTGTGATTTTGATGTGGACCACAGCCTAAATCGACTAAACGTGGGTAGGCACGGAGGACCGCAGCACTGTTGTGCAAACGTGATAAAAGTATCTCTGCCGCTCGCTTTTGTACCCGAGCACAGTTGGCGTAGTCACTTGCCGCTTTTGAAAAGCAGCGTGCGGTGTGGTTTGCGTGTAACATACTCAAGCAACCTCCTTAAGCGTTGCCACCAAGCCTGTTATATCGTCATGGTGATGCGCTGCGGTAATGGTTACTCTTAACCGTGCTGTGTTTTGTGGCACGGTTGGCGGCCGGATCGCGCCGACCCAAAAGCCTCGCGCTTGCAATGCTTGTTGCGCCGTAATGACATTATCACTGCTGCCTAATATAATAGGCTGGATCGCGGTATCACTGGGGATCAGTGCCAACCCTGCACTTGTGGCGAGTGACTTAAATAAAGCAATGTTATCGTGTAGGCGCTGGCGTTGCTCATGTGCATCAGTCAGCTGCTCCAATTGTGCTAAGGCAATGGCACTCAGTACTGGCGACAGTGCTGTGGTATAAATAAACTCACGATTAAACTGCACCATGTAATTAATCACAGCATCGCTGGCGAGGACTGCAGCTCCTTGACAGCCCATGGCCTTGCCAAAGGTAATAATTAAAATTTCTGGTTTATTGTCGAGCGCATAGGTTGAACCCAAACCGCTTTCACCTACAACACCAAAGCCGTGTGCATCATCGAGCATAAGCCAAGCTTGATGCTGCTGAGCTAATGCGACTATCTCCTGAAGTGGCGCAGTGTCGCCATCCATTGAAAACACCCCTTCGGTGACAATTAACTTATCACGGGCATTAGAGCGCTCTAATCGAGAACGCAGATGATTGACATCATTGTGATTAAAACGCTCCAGCTTAGCATTGGCCGCTAAACTGCCATCAATTAAACTGGCGTGGTTAAGCTTGTCTTGAAAAACAGCAGCGTTATTGCCTTTACCCAAGGGTGAAAATAAGGTTTTAATGACACTGCAGTTGGCGCTGAAACCACTACCAAACAGTAAGGCACTCTGATAGCCCAGCAATTGACATAAACGCGACTCTAGCTGGCGATGAATATCCAAATAACCGGTGACTAGAGCAGAACTACGACTACCACTTTGTAACTGTGATAACTGCGTAATATCAAGATTTTGTGCCAGCCCTAAGTAGTCATTGGAAGCAAAATTAATATAGTGGTTGCCAGCAACACTAAGGGTACGTGCAGAAGCAGAGTCCACTGCTTGGCGTTGCCGTAAAAGTCCCTCAACTTGCTGCTTGGCTAAAGCCTCATTGATGAATTCAAACGCCATCTAGTTCGCTTCGTAAAATAACTCGGATGTTGCTTTGTCGGCAATAGCGGAGCTGATTGATGCCTCATACGCTTCATCAGAGTAGTCATGACGAGTTTCTGGGTTCATGCCCAGTTTCTTGATTAAATTCATATCGGCATCGGCTTCAGGGTTTTCTGTGGTAAGCAGTTTGTCACCATAAAAAATTGAGTTAGCGCCAGCAAAGAAACACATTGACTGCATTTGCTCATTCATTGCTGTACGGCCTGCAGATAAACGCACGTAACTATGAGGCATCATGATCCGCGCCACTGCAATGGTGCGAATAAATTCAAAATGATCTAAATCGTCAACGTCCTCAAGGGGGGTACCTTTTACTTTTACCAGCATATTGATTGGCACACTTTCAGGTTGTTTTGGCAAGTTTGCTAATTGAATAAGTAAGCCATAACGGTCTGAGGCTTGCTCACCCATGCCGACGATCCCACCCGAGCACACTTTCATACCCGCGTCGCGGACATGATCCAGGGTATCAAGTCGGTCTTGATAAGTGCGCGTAGTGATGATTTGCTGGTAGTATTCCGGTGAGGTATCTAGGTTATGGTTGTAGTAATCAAGGCCAGCTTGGCGTAACTCATGAGCCTTGTCGTTGTCTAATTTACCTAAGGTCATGCAGGTTTCAAGGCCTAGCTCTTTCACCTCTTTCACCATTTTCGCAATATAAGGCATATCGCGGTCTTTCGGGTCTGACCAAGCCGCGCCCATACAAAAACGCGTCGCGCCCTTTTCTTTGGCAAGTTTAGCCTGCTTAACGACCTTCTCTACTTCCATTAAGCGCTCGCGCTCTAGGTCGGTTTTATAGTGACCTGACTGCGGACAGTATTTACAATCTTCTGGGCAGGCGCCGGTTTTAATTGAAAGCAATGTTGAAATTTGTACTTCATTGGGATTAAAGTGCTTGCGATGGATGCTCGCGGCGTGAAACAGTAAATCGTTAAACGGCATGGTAAACAAAGCTTTTACTTCGTCGTGGGTCCAATTGTGTCTAAGCGCGCCTAATTCCATAATTTTTCTCTTTCTAATAATGTCGTGCTGTAACCGCAAAACGCCGATGGCACAAGGCGGTACAAATTTCGACCAAACAATCTGACGGTGATTGGCTTAGTCTACTTCTTGCCTTAGTATTGTCAACGTTGCACACACCACCTAGGTTTACATATGAATAATAAACAACCAATAGATTTGGATTTTGACCGTCAGCATATCTGGCACCCCTATACATCGATGATTGACCCGTTACCAGTTTACCCCGTCAGTAGCACTCAAGGTAACCGCATTGAACTGGCTACAGGAGAGTCTTTGATTGATGGCATGGCGTCGTGGTGGAGTGCAGTCCATGGTTACGGCCATGAGAAATTGGTTGCAGCAGTCAAGGCACAAGCAGACACCATGAGCCATGTGATGTTTGGTGGCCTAACCCACCGCCCAGCGGTAGAGCTGTGTCGGTTATTAGTGGCTATGACACCGGCAAATTTAGATAAGGTTTTTCTTGCCGATGGCGGCTCTGTGAGTGTCGAAGTGGCAATCAAAATGGCCATTCAGTATTGGCTTAGTCAAGGAAAGCGCAATAAAAACAAAATTATGACTGCCAAAAAAGGCTACCATGGCGATACTTTTGCCGCCATGAGTGTGTGCGATCCGGTCAATTCCATGCACAGTATGTATCAAGGCTTTTTGCCTGAACAAGTGTTTGTTGATGCCCCGCAAAGCAATTTCTATGGCAGCCAATGTCAAGACGAACTGGTCGATTTAGAGCAGGCCTTTGCCGCGCACCACCACGAAGTGGCGGCATTTATTATAGAGCCCATTGTGCAAAACGCCGGTGGCATGAACTTTTATCATCCTGATTACCTCGCGGCAGTGCGTCGCCTCTGCGATCAATACAATGTATTGCTTATCGCGGACGAAATTGCTACCGGCTTTGCTCGAACCGGCAAAATGTTTGCCTGTGAACATGCGGGCATTTCCCCAGACATCCTTTGCCTAGGCAAAGCATTAACCGGCGGCATGATGACATTAGCTGCAACCCTGACCACCTCCGAGGTAGCCATTGGCATTAGCCAAGGTGAAGCCAAGGTATTAATGCATGGTCCAACTTTTATGGGGAATCCACTGGCCTGCGCAGCGGCGATTGCCAGCGTTGAATTGCTCCAGCAAGCTGCCACTCTTGACAACATTGCACGTATTGAAACGGCACTTGGCGCACTTGAGCGCTGCAGGCAACTCGAGGCTGTTAAAGACGTTCGTGTTCTTGGTGCTATCGGAGTAGTGGAATTACATGAGGCAGTGGATGTGGCAAAAATTCAAGCATTTTTTATCTCTAAAGGCGTATGGATCCGCCCCTTTGGCAAACTTATCTATGTTATGCCGCCTTACATCACCAGTAATGCTGACATTGAAACCTTAGCGGATGCGATTTTTTCAGCTATTGTACAACAGCAGTATTAAGCACTCTAACTATTGTTTGCCACCGCACTGGATTTTTCCAGTTGCGGTGGCATAACTCTAAGCAATTAGTGAATATTTTCGAATAAATTTGTCTTTTTTGCTACTTTTCGGCGCTTCGACCTGAATTGTCATATTCTACATGTTAGTATGGCGGCTTTTATTATTTGCAAGTGAGAAAGAGACATAATAGATATGCAGCAAACCGTCCAATTGCAGCCCGCTGAAGCTTATCAGCCACCTCGTTTCACAGTTTATCAGCACCGTCAAATCGATAAGATTGAACAACTTGATAAATTGCCTGAACACCTACGTTTTCAAATGAAGGTGGTCGCCAACGTTTTTCCATTTCGTGTAAATAATTTCGTAATTGAAGAGTTGATTGATTGGGATAAAGTACCCAACGATCCTGTGTTTCAACTTACTTTCCCGCAACGCGGAATGCTAGATGATGAATCTTATGAGCAAATGGCTGACTTACTTAGCCGTGATCATACTCCTGAAGAAGTATTCAATTTAGCCACAGAGATCCGTCAAAAGTTAAACCCACACCCTGCTGGGCAAATGGAAAAGAACGTTCCTGAATACGACGGTGAACGGGTTGACGGTATCCAGCATAAATACAAAGAAACGGTGTTATTCTTTCCATCACAGGGTCAGTATTGTCACTCGTATTGTACTTTCTGCTTCCGTTGGGCACAGTTTGTTGGTAAAGCAACTCGCTTTAATAACAACGACGCTGAACTGCTGCACAACTACCTAGCAGAGCACAAAGAAGTCACAGATTTACTGATGACCGGTGGCGACCCTATGGTGATGCGCACCGTAAAACTTAAGAATTACCTCGAAGCATTAAAAGAGCCGCGCTTTGACCATATTCGTACCATCCGTATCGGCACCAAATCGTTAACCTTCTGGCCATTCCGATATGTTACCGATCCCGATGCCCAAGAGTTATTGAAGCTACTGAAAGATCTTGTCGACGCTGGTAAGCACGTCTCTATTATGGCACACATTA
The DNA here is from genome assembly GCF_037120705.1 of Pseudoalteromonas sp. UG3-2. Lineage (NCBI taxonomy): Bacteria > Pseudomonadati > Pseudomonadota > Gammaproteobacteria > Alteromonadales > Pseudoalteromonadaceae > Pseudoalteromonas > Pseudoalteromonas sp. UG3-2. The sequence continues at coordinate 643,050 of NZ_JAWLJU010000002.1, forward strand.
ACCACAAGCAAGAGCTGCGTACTGACGTCACACGTGAAGCCATTAAGCTCATCCGCAAGACTGGCGCACAGATCCGCACTCAAGCTCCGCTACTGAATAACATTAATGTTGATTCTGATATGTGGGCAGAAATGTGGAAAGAGCAAACTCAACTTGGCATGATCCCTTACTACATGTTTATTGAACGTGATACGGGTGCTAAGCGTTATTTTGAAATACCACTGCATAAAACCTGGGAAATTTTCCGCGAAGCCTATAAACAGGTCTCTGGCGTAAGCCGCACCGTGCGAGGGCCATCGATGAGCGCAGGGCCAGGTAAAGTCGAAGTCTCTGGCGTCAGCGAGATTGCCGGTGAGAAGGTGTTTGTACTACGCTTTATTCAAGCCAGAAACCCAGATTGGGTGCAGCGTCCTTTCTTTGCTAAGTTTGATGAAAACGCCCACTGGTTAGATGATTTAAAACCCGCCTTTGGTGAAGAAAAGTTCTTCTGGCAGGATGAATACGAAGCCATGTAATGGCAACCACGGCGTAAAGTTCACAATAATAAAGGGGGATCTGGATATCAGATCCCCCTTTTTGTATCAGCAAGTCAGCGCGGTTATGCCCTATTTCGCCTTACTATCTAGTATTTACCACTCAAATAGGTGCGCCATTTTAGAAATGGTTTTTAACCCCACTCGGTGGCTATTTCTTTTCGCATACAGGTGCTGTAACGACTTGTCTTTAATCTCGCCAACAATCACCTCTTTTACTTGATACCCCATGGCCGCAGCCGCAGCCGAATACGCCACAAACTCCCATTTTTTAATATTGGTATTATCGACAATCACCAAAGGGATCCCTTCTGCTAGGGCGTTAATAAAGCGAGCCAGGTTGAGGTTGTGGTATTCTGGTAAGCGGGTTTTATCAAAACGATATTCACCATTATGGCTGGTAAAAAAATCATCGGTGGAGCAAATAAAATACTGAGTTTCGTCCCCAGCCACTAAGTCATCGGCTAAGGTTTGGGCGTAGTGTGACTTCCCTGAGCCGGGTAAGCCTCGCAAAATAAAAACTTGTTTCATTGAATTTTGGTCACCACTCTCTATGTAAACTGTGCAAATTTTATAAACTGACAAAGATAATGCCACAGATTAGAAAATTAATCATGGCCTTAGCGGTCATTGCGGCCAGAAATAGCATGAGTTTTTTCCATTTCAGTGTTTTTTTATTGGCGCATCGCAGGTAATATACGGTTTACATGACAATAAGACACACAGTCTTTTATTTTAAGATAATAAATAAATTCATTTGGAGTAAAGATGAGCCACACAGCGATAACGGAGCTACTAGCAGGCACCGTTGCGGTTGATAGCCAGGTTACAATCAAAGGCTGGATCCGTACACGACGTGATTCTAAAGCAGGCATTTCATTTCTAGCCGTCCATGACGGTTCTTGTTTTGACCCAATTCAAGCCGTAGTCCCTAATTCGCTGAATAATTATGACGAAGTGACTCGTCTAACTGCTGGGTGTTCAGTGGCCGTGACTGGTGTTTTGGTGCCATCACAAGGTAAAGGTCAGTCATTTGAAATTCAAGCCAATCGCGTGGAAGTGCTTGGCTGGGTAGAAAACCCAGACTCTTACCCTATGGCGGCGAAACGTCACAGCATTGAATACCTTCGCGAGCACGCGCATTTGCGCCCTCGTACCAACGTCATTGGTGCCGTTACGCGTGTTCGTAACTGTCTTTCACAAGCAATCCACCGCTTCTTCCATGAAAATGGTTACCAATGGATCAGCACCCCAATCATTACAGCCAGTGACTGCGAGGGCGCAGGTGAAATGTTTCGGGTTTCAACCTTAGACATGAACAATCTGCCGCGCACTGACAAAGGTGACATCGATTACAGTGAAGACTTTTTTGGTAAAGAAGCCTTCTTAACGGTATCAGGTCAGCTCAATGGCGAAACTTACGCCAGCGCACTATCAAAAATTTATACCTTTGGCCCTACTTTCCGTGCTGAAAACTCCAATACCTCTCGCCACCTTGCCGAGTTTTGGATGGTTGAGCCGGAAGTGGCATTTGCTGATTTAGATGATATTGCCGCCCTTGCTGAGAACATGCTGAAATATGTGTTCAAAGCGGTCCTTGACGAGCGTCGTGACGACATGGAGTTTTTTGCACAACGCATTGAAAAAGACGCCATCAACCGCTTAGAGGCTTTCATCGAAAAAGATTTCGCGCAAGTGGATTACACCGACGCCATTACCATTTTAGAAAACTGCGGCAAAAAGTTCGAGTTCCCTGTTGCATGGGGCGTGGACTTACAGTCTGAACACGAGCGTTATTTAGCCGAAGAGCATTTTAATGCACCTGTGGTTATTAAGAACTACCCTCGCGACATTAAAGCATTTTATATGCGCCAAAATGAAGATGGTAAAACCGTTGCAGCAATGGACGTAGTAGCACCAGGTATTGGTGAAATCATCGGTGGCTCACAACGTGAAGAACGCCTTGATGTGCTTGATACACGTTTAGAAGAAATGGGCTTAAACAAAGAAGATTACAGCTGGTATCGTGATCTGCGTCGCTACGGCACAGTACCACACTCTGGTTTTGGCTTAGGCTTTGAACGCTTAGTTGCCTATGTAACCGGCATGGGTAACGTACGTGACGTGATCGCGTTCCCACGTACAAAAGGCAGTGCTACCTACTAAACTGGCAATATACGACTTTTAAAGCTCCCAATTGGGGGCTTTTTTTATGGCTGATACCACTTACTTAAGCGAATTGGTATTAAGAGGCTATGGCAAATGTCGGGGGAATAAGTCAGGGATAGAGGTGAAATGGCGTAGGATGAGTCGCTAAGGACTCATCCTAAGATAGACGATTAAAGTACGTCTAATAGCTCAACATCAAATACCAGTGTTGAGAAAGGTGCAATTGCTGCACCAGCGCCGCGCTCACCGTAAGCCAGTTCATGCGGTACATATAAACGCCATTTTGAACCTGCAGTCATCATCTGCAATGCTTCAGTCCAGCCTTTGATTACGCCATTTACTGGGAATTCTGCTGGCTGGCCGCGCTCATAAGAGCTGTCGAACGTAGTGCCATTGATAAGAGTACCGTGATAATGAACACGTACTTTTGAATCTTCAGCTGGTTTGTCACCATCACCTGTTTCAACAACTTCGTATTGTAAACCAGACTCAGTAACAGTTACTTCTGCACGCTTAGCATTTTCTTCTAGGAACGCTAAACCTTCAGCAGCCAAAACTTTTGCTTCTTCTTCGCGACGAGCTTGAATTTCAGCGTTAATTTTTTCAAATGCAGCTTGGATCTCAGGGATTTCAACGCGGAAGCTTTCGCCAGCGTAAGCATCTTTCATGCCTTCGAATACTGAGTTTAGGTTAAGGCCTTCAAAAGGGTTGGCTTTTAGCTGTTCACCCATTTGTAAACCAATGCCGTAACTTGCTTTCTCTGCGTCTGTGTTGAATTGAGACATACTCTTTCCATATTTTTGCTTAAAGATGAAGTTGCGATTATATCACAAGCAGTGGCTGCAAGATACCGTGGTTGCTGGTTTATCGAGCAGCGGAGTAATACAGGAAAGAACTTAAATGATAATTCGCTTGGCAAAGGTAAAATTACTTAACGCTCTGCTCAGCATAGCCTTTTATCTTATCCATGACATAAGTAGCAAAAGGAAGTAATAACACCAAGCCTAAGTTCATTTCATCACTGTAATGACTCAGTGAACCAATAAAATAGTGACCAAAGCCAACGATTGCCATTAAAGCAATCACCATACTGGCTAAATACGGCCACCGGGTTTCATATTTGGTGATTAAATGCCCGACCAAGCAGTTAAATAAAAAAGCATGTAATAACAAGGTGACTAAGCTCGGCTCCGCTTGAGCGTCAATAGAAAGTGTTAATCCCATGGTTAGGCCACTTAAGTAGAAATAACTAAAACCAATCCACAACGAACTGTGCTTAATGACTGTGATATTATTTACTACTGACATACACGCTCCAAACGAAAAAAACCGCCAATTGCAGGCGGTTTTGGGAATGAGGTGGCGGAGAGATAGGGATTTGAACCCTAGATACGCTATTAACGTATGCCGGTTTTCAAGACCGGTGCTTTCAACCACTCAGCCATCTCTCCGTTGTTGTCGCGCATTTTATGCAGAGCATGAAAAAAAGTAAAGCTCTATTTTAAAAAAACTGTACTTAGCTGCATGAAATTTGCGCCATTTTAGGTATTCTAGTAATACTGTTTTGGCCTTTTGGCTAAAAATGCGAACAAACACGAAGCCACGACCATGGCGATAACGATTATCCCAGAGTCAATTACGCCGACTACCGTATTTTTGGCAGGCAAGGCTTTTTCCACAATAACCGGTATTGATGACACCAACACCACTGTGCTCAATACTTTGAACGCACGCGAAAAATCAAACCGCTTAGTGTAACTCATCCATGTTGTTAGCAAACCAACAATTGCAATAGGTGCAATTAACCCCATCCAGGTTTGGCTTGTGTAATTGGAAAGCGCTATGGTTGCCGCGCAACCAATTAGGCTCCATATAATCCAAGCTGTCCAATTTTCCCGCTCTTTTAAAAATAAATTACCCATGGCACTTCTTCTTTCAATTAGCTGGTTTATTCTTATTGTTATAGAAAACAGGATTTACTGCTTTAGAGTAGCAAATTTACTGGCTATAAAACAACCACATCGGCTCTGACAGTTTTGATAATAAAAAGTTCAATACAATTTATCATTTAAGCCGTTAGCGCCACATTAATGGCTGCATAAAAAAAACGCAGCCAAAGCCGCGCTTATTTTTAACAGTGTACATGTCTCAGTGCTAACTGTCTGCTTTATCTAGCTCATTGACCAACATTTTGGTTTCATCGGCTCTAGGCTTGGTAAATCGTGCTAATCCCAAATAAACCACAGGTGTGAGGTAAAGAGTAAATAACACCGCCAAACCAAGTCCGCCAAACACCACCCAACCAATGGCGTTACGCGATTCAGCGCCAGCGCCAACCGATAAAATCAATGGCAGCGCCCCGAGTAAGGTAGAAACTAGGGTCATCATAATGGGTCTTAAACGAATGATAGCCGCTTGCTCCACCGCTTCACGGACAGTGTGGCCTTTATCCCTGAGCTGATCCGCAAACTCCACCAGCAATATGGCATTTTTTGCAATAAGACCAATTAACATCACCAAGCCTATCTGGGAGTAGATATTCAACGATGTGCCAGTAAGGTATAGCGCTAAAATGGCCGAGGTAATGCCAAACGGCACCGTGATCATCACCACCACGGCGCTGTTAACGCTCTCAAATTGCGCGGCCAAAACCAATAGCACAATAACGAACGCCAAAACATAGGTTAACATCACTTCGTTTGCGGTTTCTTCAAACGTTAATGCCTCGCCTTTGAATGCCAATGTCACGCTATCAGGTAACTCCTGATCAGCCAGTTGCCGTAGTTTATTAACTACCTCAGCCATTGGCATGTCTTCAGGTTGTTTCATATCAATTTCAATGCTGCGCCGCTGTGCATGTCGCTCCAGCTCAGCTGCCACGCCTTCCTCAACAATCACTGCCAAGCTGCTTAGTGGCACTAGATTACCATCACGGCCACCAACGTATAAATTGGCTAAATCACTGGGATCTTTAATAGTGTGATTTTGCGATTGCAACATAATTGGGATCGATTGATCGCCGACATTAAGGTCTGCAATATCATCGCCATTGATAGCCGCTCTAAGCGTTGTGGAAATATCACTTAAACTCACACCAAGCTCTTCAGCTCTGCGCCTATCGATATTCACTCGTAACTGTGGTTGCGAAGGCTGATAGGAAATTTGCACGGGAGCCACTTCAGGCATTTGCTGTTCAACCGCAGCAGCAAAACTTTGCGCCGCTTTGAATATTTCTAAGTAATCATTGCCTAAAAGCGCAATTTCAATGCCGCCTCCTTGACCACGTAAATTTAAGCTGTTGGCGCCAAAAGCCCGTGCCGGTGCCCCTGGAATATTACCCAGAGGCCCACGGATTTTGTCGATGATTTCTTGCTGTGAAAAATGCCGCTCATCCCAATGCTTCAAAGGCACAGTAATAAAGACAATATTCGGGTCCCATTGCCCAACTACCGTATAAATCGACTCTATTTCACCGCTTTCTACAAAGGGTAGTAGTATGTCTTCCATTTGCTTCGCTTGGCGGTCCATAAAGTTTAAGCCAACGCCATCTGGGCCGCGAGCAAATATTCTGATTTTGCCGCGATCTTCTGTTGGCAGTAATTCATTGTCTAATTGGCTATAGAGCGCACCGGACGCGCCAGCAATCATAATGAATACGCCAAGGGTCAGCCAAGCGTGACTTAACACCCAATTGATACTGCGCTTATAAACACCCGCCAATGTATTGCCAAGACTTGAAAATAGGTGTTTTTTTCCGTCTTGCTTTAACTTCAGCTTTGACGTTAACGCCGGCACCAAAGATAAGGCTACGAAAGAGGATATGATCACAGCCCCTGCCAACACGCCACCAAACTCACGGAATAACTTACCCGCGGTTGAAGGTAAAAAGGCAATGGGAACAAACACCGCAGCCAACACCGCAGTGGTAGCCACAACCGCAAAAAATACCTCACGAGTCCCTAGAACTGCCGCGGCTCTTCGGCCAATCCCCTCGCCACGACGGCGTTGGATGTTTTCGCTCACCACAATGGCATCATCAACAATTAACCCTGTGGCCAACACCAGCGCCAATAACGTAAGTATGTTGACCGAAAAACCTAAGCCCCAAATTAACGCCAATGAACCAACTAAGGCAACAGGAATAGCAAAGGCAGGAATTAATGTAGCGCGCCATGAGCCTATAAACACCCATAGAGTGAAAATAACCAATAAAATGGTGATAAGTAATGAGTTAAGCACTTCGTCTACTGAGCTGCGGATAAACTGGGCATCGTCTGAAGTGACAAAGAGCTCTAAATCTGGAAACCGCACCTTGCTCTTTTCTACCAAGGCCAATACTTCATCAGATATCTCTATGGTATTGGACTGTGCTTGGCGAATAATTTCAAGGCCTATTACCGGTTCGCCATCTAAACGCACCATAGAGCGTGGATCTGCGGGTCCAAAGTACACCGACGCGACATCGGCAATACGAGTATCCCCGCGAATAATGATGTTACCCACCTGCTCTGCGGTAATCGATGTCGCATCGGCACGAACAATCACTTGTTGGTCGTCGGATTTTAAACTGCCCGCAGGCACATCAAAGGGCGCTTGGCGCAATACTTGTGCGATATCTGGGACTGTCAGGTTGTAGCTGGTGAGTTTTAAGGGGTCAATCCTTACCCGTAGCACTCGTTCACGGTCACCATTGAGCCTGACATCAGCTACTCCTGGAATGGTTAAAAATTGCGGGGCCAAATCTTTTTCGACCCGCTCTGTTAATCCTTCAAGGGTCAATGAACTGCTACTCACCGTCAGGGATACCACGGCTTCAGCATCGTTGTCGGCTTTAATGATTGATACCCGCTCAACCTCTTCGGGTAACTCACGTTGCACTCGTGATACCGATTCCCGGGTTTCGTTAGCAGCATCGTCTAAGTTGACTCCTGGACGAAATTCCACCACGATCCGAGCGTTATTTTCTTCACTTTGTGCTCTTATGGTTTTGACCCCACTGACCCGAGCCACAGCCCCTTCCAGCTTACTGGTTACTTCCGTATCAACCGTTTCAGGTGAACCACCAGGAAAGGAAGCCGATACGGTAAGACGTGGCCTGTCGACATCGGGCAGCTCTCTAACTTCAACACCAGCCAAGGCAGATATACCTGCGATAATGATCAGTAGGTTTAATACCACAATTAACACAGGTCGACGTATCGCCATTGAGGGGAGATCTTGGATTTGCGAAATATCCGGCTTAGTCATGTTTAATCCTTCGCTATCGCTGCGTTAATCGCCAGCTCTTGACCCTGTCTAAGTCGTTGTACGCCCTCGACAACCAGCATTTCTTGGGCTGCTAAGTCCCCTTCGACCAACAGACGACCGGCTAAACGCTGTTGAATTTTGACATCGATGCGCTTAGCTTTACCATCCACTTCTTTCCAAACATACGGGCCCGTTGCTCCCCAAAGTAAGGCGGCTTCAGGTATAACGGCATACTCTTCGCCTTGTGTTGTTATTGCCACACGAAAGCTCATCCCAGGTAGGTAGGCTTGGTTTTGGTTATTAAACACCGCTTTTACTCTAAGCGTGCGGTCGCTTGGATTAATCCGTGAATCAATCTGGGCGATGTTAGCTGCAATTTGGGTCTGTCCATCGTTCCAAGGCGTAAGCATAACTTGCTGGTTTTGTCCCAACATAGAGTATGCCGACTCGGGTGCAGAAAATTGCACATACAATTGCTTAAAATTATCAATGGTAGCAATGGCCGTTTGTGTGGTGATCCTGTCTCCCACCTCAACATCCGTTAGGCCCATTACTCCATCAAAAGGGGCGACTACATGACGGTCTTGTAATTCATTTTCAGCTTGAGTGACAGCCACCTGAGCTAAATCCCGCTGAGTGATGGCTTGGTCTAGTTCATTGACGGGCACAGCACCGCGTTTTTGGCTGTCAGTAAGTCGATCAACCGTGCGCTGGGCATCTTTTAACAGGATTTTAGCTTCCTGTAATGCCGCCTTTTGCCGCCGCGAATCTAATTCCACTAACAATTGCCCTGCTTTAACTTGGTCACCGGGTTTAAAGTGCACCGCCGTCACTCGGTCGCCTATGGCTGGATATAGGGTCACTGATTGTATTGCTTCGGAGTTTCCCACCACCTCAATGCGTTGGCTACTGCGCTCAAATTGCAGAGGCTTCGCAATAACCTGAGCAGGTCTGGCATACAGTGTTGTGCTAACGAATAACAACACCATTAGCAATAACGTAGATTTGAAAGTCGACATACTTACCTTGTATTTATGAATTGTTCTTGCTGTATTGAGTGTATCAGTATAATGGTCTATACGAGATTAATTATTCGATAGCTCACAGCTAACTTGCGATAAAATACAGGACCAAGGATACAAGACGCATCCTGCCGATAAGCATATGTAAAGTAAGGTAAAGTTATGTAAAGAACGCGCCCCAAGTTGGCGCGCGTTCGTAAGGTTATTGTGCTGCTGCGCGCATTAAGCGGTCATTTACATCGCGCCACTCGGGTGTTTTCGGTGGCGCTTCCAAGAGTATTTCAGTGGCACTAGATTGGTCTAATTGATGTAAGCCATAATACAAACCTTGGGCATAGCCAGGCTTGTGTTGCGCTAATTTCAAATCAACTAAGTGACCAGGCTGCTGTGTTGATGCAATAGTCGCGGCTACGGCTTGACTGTAAAACAAGACCCCAGTATTAGCGGCAACACCTGAGCTCAACGTGTTAATCAGCTCTTCAGTATTAACCACAGTAAGTGTTTTATTTGGTTGATAATGGGCTTTTACGTTACCAGGCACAGCAACCGTGTGTTCTTCAGGCTCTGCAACTTCCACACCCAATACCGATTGTAATTGTTGCTTTGTAATGGGGCCGGCACGCAGTATTCGCGGTTGCTCACCACTGATGTCAACGATAGTGGATTCAAGTCCCACTTCACATTGACCGCCATCGAGCACCGCAGCAATTTTAGAGTTAAGACCAAACAATACTTGCTCTGCGGTGGTGGGGCTGATTCTTTTGTAGGGGTTCGCCGAAGGCGCAGCTAAACCCGTTTTTAATTGTGCCAGCAAAGCTTGCATGGCTGGGTGGTTTGGCACGCGTATGCCCACGGTATCATGACCACCGGTAACTATGTCACTCACATGCGTTGCTTTCTTTGCCACTATGGTCAGTGGCCCTGGCCAAAAAGCCGAGGCCAGAGTATCAAAATAGCAAGGTAAGCTTGCGGTCCACTCGGCCACCTCTGCGGCGCTAGCAAGATGCACAATAAGAGGGTGATCGGCAGGTCGCCCCTTGGCTGCAAAAATCTTTTTTACCGCTTCTGGTTGGCGGGCATCGGCAGCAAGGCCGTATACGGTTTCAGTGGCAACTGCAACTAACTCACCTTGGCTTAATAGCGCTGCGGCGATTTCGATAGCCTTTGCCTGTTGTGCCATTAAATGTTGAGTTGAGGAGGTAATCTGCTGCACCCTTTACTTCGCTTTGATTGAAATTCGGGGGCGAATTATAACCAACTCTGGGACAGCCATGCCAGTAATAATTGTGTTTTTAGTTCTCAAAAACGCTGTGTGAATGGTAAAAAAGCAGTGAACGATAATCTTGCTTGCCACGGTAATAAAAAAGGGCCGCTGTGGCCCCTTTGTTACGCTGGTAATTTAGCTCGATTTTCGCTGCGCTTCTTTTTGCGCCAGTTTTTCTTCTTTACGTTTGCGAATGGCTTCTTGCGCTTCGTGGCCTATGTGACCTTCGCCGCGTTGTTTTGCCAGTTCAATTTGTTTTTGCCGTTCAGCAAAACGCGCCTTTTGCTCTGCGGTTAACTCTTTATAGCAGTGGTGACAAGACACCCCTTCCATGTATTCATCACTTTGCTTTTCGTCTTCCGTAATCGGCATACGGCAAGCATGACATTGGTCGTAAGAGCCTTTGTTGAGGTCGTGATCCACCGCAACACGGTTATCAAACACAAAGCATTCCCCTTCCCACATGGTTTCTTCTTTTGGCACTTCTTCAAGGTATTTCAATATTCCACCTTCAAGATGATACACCTCTTCAAAGCCCTGCTCTTTCATGTAAGCCGTTGACTTTTCGCAGCGAATACCGCCGGTACAAAACATCGCCACTTTTTTGTGTTGCTTTGGATTAAGATTCTCTTCTGCCCACTTTGGGAATTCACGGAAGGTTTTGGTTTTCGGATCGATGGCGTTTTTAAACGTACCAATCTCAATTTCATAATCATTACGAGTATCAACCAGAACAACATCAGGGTCGGAGATCAGGTCGTTCCATTCTTGTGGCTTGACATAGGTACCCACCACTTCTTTAGGGTCGATGCCCTGCACACCCATAGTAACGATTTCTTTTTTCAGTTTTACCTTGGTGCGATAGAAAGGACAGGTTTCATCGAAAGATTCTTTGGTCACTATGTTTTCTAAGCCGGGCTGTTTGTCGAGCCACGCTAATAGTGCATCGATACCCTCACGCTTAGCCGCTACGGTGCCATTAATCCCCTCTTCGGCAAGTAATAGCGTTCCGCGTACTTCGTTGACTTCCATTACATTTAAAAGCGGCTGTCTGATCTCTTGGTAATTTGGTAAAGAGACAAACTTGTACATAGCACAAACAACGTATTGTTCTGACATTGATATTTCCTAGTTTTAAGCTTTGTTTCGCTTACATATCAAACACGACGACATGTAAAACTTGAAAACCGAGTCGCAAACCCGGCGCTGAGGCGCGTATTTTACGGATTTTTAATTGAAATGCAAAAAACACAAATGCTATATCCGAGAGGGTCTATGCTTTGGTATAATTGCGTGTTATTAAAATTCAAGACTTGGAGAAATTGACTTGAGATTCACTGAACTTGGGATTGACTCGCGCCTAGAACAACAGCTAGCCCACCAAGGGATCACGGAACCGACCGAGATCCAAGCGCACGCCATCCCAACGGCATTAGCAGGACATGACGTTTTCGCACAGTCGAAAACCGGTTCCGGGAAAACCTTGGCGTTTTTATTACCGGCGGTGCAACGAGTAATGAAAAACAAAGCGCTCAGCAAGCGTGACCCGCGCGTTGTTATTGTTGCCCCAACTCGTGAATTGGCCACTCAAGTATTTTCTGAATGCCGCGCTTTATGTGCCGGTAGCAATATTCAAGTATGTAAGGTTCTGGGCGGGGAAAACTACAATGACCAAGTCAAGGCATTACGCAAAGACCCGCACTTTGTCATTGGTACGCCAGGGCGAATTGCCGATCACATAGAGAACCGCTCGTTATACCTCAGTGGTCTAGAGTTGTTGATCTTTGATGAAGCAGACAGAATGTTTGACTTAGGGTTTGAACAGCAGCTCGACGTGATTAATGACTCAGCGGATCACCGTCAACGACAAACCTTACTCTTTTCGGCGACGTTAGATCATAAACAAGTCGACGCCTCTTCTAGGCAATTATTGCGCTCACCAAAGCGTATTATGCTGAGTAATGCCCACCAGCAACACGAGGACATTAAACAGGCACTCTATTTTGCCGATCACTTAGATCATAAAGAAGCCCTGCTTAAACACTTTATAAGCCAAGACGATCTAGGCCAAGGGATTATTTTTACCGCAACACGTAACGACACAGAGCGTTTAAGTAAGCTATTAAATGACATGGGTATTAAGGCCATTGCTTTGTCTGGTGAGATGCCACAAAACAAACGTCTAGATATTATGGATAGTTTTAGTCGTGGTATCTATAAAGTGTTGGTCACCACAGATGTGGCCTCACGTGGCCTTGACTTGTTGTCTGTTACCCACGTGATTAATTTTGACTTGCCAAAACAAGCCGAAGAGTATGTCCATAGAATTGGCCGTACTGGTCGTGCTGGGTTCAAAGGCTCTGCAATCTCTTTAGTGGGACCAAAAGACTGGGACAGTTATGTAGCCATCAAAAATTATCTGGATGAGCCATTGCCATTTAAAGAAATACCAGAGCTAGTAGGCAAGTTTAAAGGCTTTAAGCAAAAGCCACAGCAAAGTAAAAAACGCCCAGTAAAAGAGGCAGAGCAACCTAAGCGTAAGCCAAAGGCGAAAAAGCCTAAGAAATCGGTGGTTAACAAGCCAATTGCACCTCCGATTGATATTGACGGTTCAATGCCACTACGCCGTAAAGCCAAACCACAAAGCGATGAGGAATAATCATGTTAGGCGAAATTAAACTGCTCACTATCGAAGAGCTGAGCGCCGAAGGTGCTTATTTAAATGGCGGTGAGCTTGGCGACGTATTTTTACCCCGAGCAGAAATTCCAGCGCACTGTGAGGAAGGCGACTCTGTTGAGGTATTCATCTACCTCGACAACCTTGGCCATGCCACAGCCACCACCAAAAAGCCGCTGGCGCAAGTAGGCGAATTTGCCTTACTGCGCGTGAAAGAGATTAATAAAGTGGGCGCGTTTATGGATTTGGGCATCGAAAAAGACGTGTTAGCGCCGTTCAATGAACAAAAACCAAAAATGCGTGATGGCTATAGCTATTTGGTACGTCTCTACCTTGATAAAGCAAGTCAGCGTATTTGTGCTTCCAGTGCGTTAGGGAAATTTTTAAATAAATCGACACCTAAATATGACAAGTTTGAGGAAGTGGACTTAATTGTCGCCGCCAAAACCGATTTAGGCTACAAGGTCATCGTCAATGAAGCGCATTTTGGTTTGGTGTTTTTTAATGATGTGTTCAAGCGTATGTACATTGGACAACGCATGAAAGGTTACGTTAAAACCATCCACGACGAAGACAAAATCGATATCGTGCTAGAAAAGCCAGGGATCGGTAAGGTCAAAGACTTAGGCGAGACCATTTATGCCAAATTAGAAGAAAGCGGCGGTTATTTACCACTTGGCGACAAGTCTGATCCGGAGGCGATTAAGCGTACCTTCTCGACCTCAAAAGCCAACTTCAAAAAAGCCATCGGCGGGCTATTTAAGCAAGGAAAAATCGATATTGAAGCTACTTCAATATCTATTCGCAAGCAGTAGCATGTAACCTAAGCATTGCAGCCTTGATAATCGCTGCAATGCTTTATGGTTTTTTATTACTGTTTCTCTGCCGCTAGCCAGCCGCATCCACTTCCACTGTTTTACGCCACTTATCCACCGCGTCTAGCCCGAGCTCAAAACCTAGCTGATAGTCTGATTTCAAGGTCTCAGGACTCGATCCGAGGATCATCGACTCTAATGGCCGGGTTGGAGCTATTTGTATTACATTGACACCGGCCGGTGGCGAATTCATAAACTCTACGGCATCGGCATAACGTGTCTGATAATGTTGGTACATTTCAAACATCCGTGGCGATTGCTTCACTTTGCGCATAATTGGCTTCAAACGCTCAAGCACCGGCATCTTGCCATCGTCGTGGGCCTCGATAGTACGGATAACCCAAATGTCTTTTGCGCCATTTTCGTGTGCCCAGCGAACAGGAAGTGGATCGGCGACACCACCGTCCATCATCCCATGGCCCTGCACTTTTACAGCAGGACGATATAAGAAAGGAATAGCGCTGGAGGCTTTTAAGTGATTAAGCATGTTGTCATGCCAGGTATGCAAATAATGCGGCTCAAGTGTCTCATGGTGACTGGCAACCGCGTAAAAGTTACTGTCTGGAGTAAGGTTATTAGGTTCGGTTGGGAAGCGTACCTTGCCATTGTGTTCCACTTGGTGAAAGTACCAGTCTAGATCAATGACATTGCCACCAGTAAAAAACCGCGCGGGCCGAAAGAATTGCTGCTCAGTGGTTAAGGACTCAATGGCCGTTTGTGCGTACTGCCTAGCTCGCGCGCAATACGCCGCTAAGTTTTGTGCCCCGGCTGAGACGCCCACCTTTAAATCAAATGGCGTGAATTTTTTTTCTAAAAAGGCATCTAACACCCCCGCGGTGAAGATGCCTTTTTGCCCCCCTCCTTCGGCGATAATGGCAGAACGTATTTTATTGCTCATAGGTTTCTCTTCTCTTGTGGATTATTATTGAGAAGTGACACAACTCACCAAAAGCCTAGGTTGGCATTACTACGCTTTGGTCAACTGTGTAAGTTCACTGTATTATGCTATATCACTATTATAGCTGAGGGCGATGCAGCCGAGTTTCAAGTCTACAATTACTGTTAAAATAATTACTTATTAGCCAACATAAGTTGGCACCACTTTGTAAATTTTGTGTATTAAAACACCCTATGTAATTACATGTAATTTACACATTTGCAATACACAACTAACCTTTCGTTGCTTTTTAACTCAAGTAAGGATAGGTAATATGAACCTAAGTAACCCGAAGCAACAAAAGGCAATACTGCCACGCAACGGCATCACCAGTTTGGCTAAACTGACTGCCGCATTGGTATTCGGCGCTTTAGCGGCTACTGCAACTGCTGCTGAATATCAACTCACGACTCCTGCTAACGATGATGGCCAAGGCAATTTGATTTTCTTAGACCGTCATTATCTCGATTGTGGCAGTGATGGATTGAGCGCACTGGCGCTGTACCGACCATCGGCAACACAAATAGCTTATAACTATCAATGTACTGAGCTGTCTGGGTTTGCCAATGAAGTACATTACACTCCACAAAATGACGATGGTGGTGACAATGTGGTTTACTTAGACCGCCACACCATTAACTGCGAAGGAAAGCCGCTCCAGTTTATGCACCTCGAGCGCCCTACTAGTAACGCTATTCGCTATCACTATAAGTGTGGCAATAAAAAGCTCTTAGGCCTCACGGATTATTTTACTAACGCGGACGAAGATGGCGGCGGTAATGCGGTGTATCTCGACAGACAAGCGGTTGCTTGCCCACAAGGTGAAGTACTTAGCTACTTAAGACTCGAGCGTCCAACCAATAACACCATGCGATATCACTTCAAATGTGGTCAATATGATGCCAGTGCTACCTATGGATTTAATGACGATTTTGCAGCGAGTAATTGGTCAGTGACTGGGGTTGCTAACTCAACCATGACCACAAGCGCTTTGGTTGCTTCCGTTACCAGTGGTGGCGGTGGTGTCACAGCAGGTATCACCATTGCAGAAAACGGTAAACTTTTCTTTGATTGGGATATGCAACTTTATTCGCCTGGACAATACGGCGATGTCATACGCTATAAGTTAAATGGCACTGCTTATGACCTTTCGACTTCTGGCAGGGCTCAAGGAGCCATAACTTCCCTTGCCGTCAGTGCTGGCGACTTATTCCAGCTCGAAACGTGGGGCACTACGCAGTCTTCGAGTTACACAGCCACCTTCGACCAATTCATATTTGTGCCAGATAAAATCGCGCCACAATGTGCGTTTGCAGGTGATAACCAAGGACGAAACGATCCTGGTTTTAGCGGTCAAACCTTTGTCTATCAAAATAGCAGTTATGGCACGGATCGCTTTATGTGGGACGGCGTTAATAAAGGTGAAGTGGCTATCGGCAATAACTCTGTAACCGATAGCAATGGCAATGTTTTCACTCTAGGCGCGTTAGTGTCACATCCCTATTACGATGTTTGGTATCACGAAATCTGTGTCAACATCAATTAATCTGCGCAAGCAAGGCCTGTAATCAGGCCTTGCCTTTTCACTGCAAAGATAGGGTTACGAAAGCAGAGTTTGATTGATCGCTTTTAGCGCTGCCGCGGGATCATCCGCTTGCGTAATCGGTCGACCTATGACGAGATAGTCGCTTCCCGCCTTGATTGCTTTTTCAGGTGTCATTATGCGTTTTTGATCGCCGGCATCGCTTCCAGCCGGGCGAATGCCTGGGGTGATCAGCTTAAACTCTTGACCTAATTGAGATTTTAGTAATTCGGCTTCTTGCGCTGAGCAGACAACGCCATCAAGACCAGACTCTTGAGCCAATTTTGCTAAATACAATACCTGCTCTTGCGGCGTTTTTTCAACCCCGAGCTTTAATAATTGACCTTGATCCATGCTGGTCAGTACCGTGACTGCAATCAGCAAAGGGGCTTTATCACCATAAGGGGCTAAAGCGGCTTTCGCTTTCGCCATCATTTCGTGGCCACCACTGGCGTGCACATTGACCATCCAGACACCCAGTTCAGCGGCGGCCGTCACCGCTTTGGCGACGGTGTTTGGGATATCGTGAAATTTTAAATCTAAAAATACATCAAAGCCCTGGTCGACCAACTTTTTTACAAACTGTGGGCCAAAGTAGGTGAACATTTCTTTTCCTACTTTTAATCGGCATTCATCAGGAGAGAGCTGAGAAACAAATGATAACGCGGCTGCTTCATTGTCATAGTCAAGCGCTATCAATACCTTTTTTAAATCTTGTGTCGACATAGTAACCCTATTTGGCCAAATCAATAACTTAAAAACCGTCTAATCCACGGCTTGGAGCCAGTGACTCCCAGTGCTTACAAGAAGGGCATAACCAATACATAGTGTGGCTAGTGAAACCACAGTGGTTACATTGATAGTTAGGCTTAGTGGCGATATAAGACGTCACTAATTTATCTATCTCTTGTAAAACGTGTTCTATTTTAGCATTTTTACCGCTAATAAGTTGCAGTAAATAACTAAAGCCTCTAATTGATGGCTCGCGTTTTAAACTATCAGTTAGAAACTCTATGGCTTGCTCAAAATGACCTTGCTTAACCAAACCTTGGCAGTGTTTTATTCGGATCAACACGCCGCCTTGCTCTAAAAGTTCGGCTATCAACTCATAAAATTGCTCATGGATATTTAACTGCACATAACAGTACTCAAGATCTTCTAATACCAAGGGCGCCATATGAACAAACTGACTGACAAGCTTGCGCCAATAGTAAATGCACTTAACGTAATCGTCCTGCTTAAAAGCATCTTGGCCCATTTCGTACAATGGCCTTACCGTCTCATGGGCGAGCGCCGTGGCTTTATCGAATAAACTTGGGTTTGCTTCTTGATTGCCCGCTTCGCAATAAAAGTTGGCGATGGTGGCACAATGAGATAACTTTTTAAACAGAGCTGGATGGGCTTCAAACATATGCACGCCTTTGCGCCAGTCTCGAGTTTGCGAATAGAGGTTTAAAATGGGGTCCAGTGCTTCTTCAAAGCCGGCTTTGACCAAGATCACGAGGTGTTCTTCTGCACTGTCCAATAAGCCAGCTAAAATATAGTCTTGTGCCAATTCTAAGCGACACGATTTAACCACTTCGGCATCTATGTTGGGCTGTTTCAGTAGCAGTTCATGGATTTTGATTGCCCTATCGAGCTCGCCGCGTTTTCTGAACAAAGACGCAAGCGTGAGATAATGGTCTACTGAGTCAGCAGACACTTCTAAGAGTTTAATGAGGTATTCAAGTCCTTGATCTTCTTCTCTGTCTAAGAGGAATTTCAAGCCTTTACTGTATTCTGAGGTGATTTTTCTGTTTTGCTCCAGCGCTTGGTTCTTTGCGCTATTTTTTCCCATTACGTAGCCATAGGCGGCGGCTACAGGTAAGAGTAAGAACAGCAGCTCGATCATAACTAGCGTTCGGCTGCTTGGCTAAGCTTGCTATTATTTTTTTTCAGGCGATGATTTTGCCATTTTAGCCGAGAAAACACCGAGGCTGTCACAAGTAGGCCAACAACCAGTCCTAGTGCAAAACAAATACTCATTAAGGTTGCAAGCGGCAGTTCAGTACTGGCAATAACAAAACTGACATCAACAAGTTGTGGATTTTGTGTGCCAACTAAAAATGCTATTAATACCGCGACAATAGCCAATCCCTTTTTTAATACTGCAACCAAGTTTTACTCCGTTAGTTCTATTTATTTAGGCTTTCGTTAACTCTGTCGCGCAGTTCTTTACCCGGCTTGAAGTGAGGAACATACTTGCCGTCAAGTTCGACCGTTTCACCTGTTTTTGGGTTGCGACCAGTACGCGGTGAACGATAATGTAGCGAGAAACTACCAAAACCACGGATCTCAATGCGTTCCGAGTCTGATAATGAGCCAGCCATTTGTTCAAGGATTTCTTTTACTGCATTTTCTACATCTTTTACCGGGACATGCGCGTGTTGCAGAGCAAGTTGTTCTATCAATTCAGACTTTGTCATAACGTTTCCTTAAATGTAAAAGGAAGGGCTCAATGCCCTTCCAATTTTAAAGACTGATTAATTAGTCTTTTTGAGCATTTTTGAAAGCTGCAGCCATTGCGTTTTCGAACGCAGGCTCTTCTTTCTTAAGCTTCTCTAGCGCTTCTTTCTCTTCAGCTTCGTAGATTGCTTTAACTGATAGGCTGATAGTACGGTTCTTACGATCAACACCTACAAATTTAGCTTCAATCTCGTCGCCTGCAGATACTACTGAAGATGCATCTTCAACACGCTCTTGAGCGATATCAGCTACACGGATGTAACCTTCAACGCCTTCGATAAGCTCAACAGTTGCGCCTTTAGCATCAACTTCCGTCACTTTACCTTTAACAATAGCACCTTTTTTGTTGGCGTCTAGGTAGTTAGTGAATGGATCTGCGTCGATTTGCTTAACGCCAAGTGAGATACGCTCACGCTCTGGGTCAACTTGTAGAACGATAGCAGTGATTTCGTCGCCTTTCTTGTACTCACGAACTGCTTCTTCACCTGGAGTGTTCCAAGAGATATCAGATAGGTGTACAAGACCATCGATGCCGCCTTCAAGACCGATGAAGATACCGAAGTCAGTGATTGACTTGATCTTACCAGATACTTGGTCGCCTTTGTTGTTAAGACGAGCAAATTCTTGCCACGGGTTCGCTTTACACTGCTTAAGACCTAGAGAAATACGACGACGCTCTTCGTCGATTTCAAGAACCATAACTTCAACAGTGTCACCTAGTGCAACAACTTTTGAAGGGTGGATGTTCTTGTTAGTCCAATCCATTTCAGAAACGTGTACTAGACCTTCAACGCCTTCTTCGATTTCTACGAAGCAACCGTAGTCAGTTAGGTTAGTAACACGACCAGTTAGCTTAGCGCCTTCTGGGTAACGGCCAGCGATTGCTGCCCATGGATCTTCGCCAAGTTGCTTAAGACCTAGAGAAACACGAGTTTTCTCTTTGTCAAACTTAAGTACTTTAACGTTGATTTCGTCACCTACGTTTACGATCTCTGAAGGGTGCTTAACACGCTTCCAAGCCATATCAGTGATGTGTAGAAGACCATCAACACCACCTAGGTCTACGAACGCACCGTAGTCAGTAAGGTTCTTAACGATACCTTTAACTTCTTGACCTTCAACAAGGTTCGCAAGTAGTTCTTCACGCTCTTGTGAGTTCTCAGATTCGATAACAGCACGACGTGAAACAACAACATTGTTGCGCTTCTGGTCTAGCTTGATTACTTTGAACTCTAGCTCTTTACCTTCAAGGTGAGCTGTGTCGCGAACTGGACGAACATCAACAAGTGAACCAGGTAGGAATGCACGGATTGAATCAACTTCAACTGTGAAACCGCCTTTAACTTTACCGTTGATAACACCAGTAACAGTCTCTTGCTCTTCACATGCTTTCTCAAGACGGATCCAAGCTTCGTGACGCTTCGCTTTCTCACGAGAAAGAATCGTTTCACCGAAACCGTCTTCGATTGCGTCTAGTGCTACGTCTACTTCGTCGCCTACGGCAACTTCTAGTTCACCAGCAGCATTTTTGAATTGCTCTGCAGGGATTGCACTTTCAGACTTAAGGCCAGCATCAACAAGAACAACATTGTTCTCGATAGCGATTACTGTACCTTTAACGATTGAGCCTTGCTCAACTTCAAAACCCTGTAGGCTTTCTTCAAATAACTGCGCAAAATTTTCTGACATACTAAATACGTCTCTATAAAGTTAAATTTCCAATTAGCAACCATGCTGCATGGGGTTGTTAAAAAAACACTGGCCTCCTGCCTGTGCCATTAAATCATTTATTTTGGTAAACAGCCCTTGGGAAGTTTACCAGCCACAATGGCGTCCTGAATAAAAGACATAACCTGTTCGAACACTTGCGAAGCGTTGAAATCCGTCGTATCTACGACGACTGCATCGCTTGCAGGAACTAATGGGGCAACCTTGCGATTCATATCGCGATCATCGCGAGCTTTAATGTCTTCTAACAGACCACTTAGTGTAACATCATGGCCTTTTTCATTCAACTCAACAAAGCGCCTACGAGCCCGCTCTTCAGCGCTCGCTGTGAGGTATATTTTTAATTCCGCATCCGGAAAGACCACAGTGCCCATATCGCGGCCATCGGCAATCAGGCCGTTTTCACTGCGAAACGCTCTTTGTCGTCTTAGTAATGCTTCTCTTACTCGCGGTAAGGCTGCAATTTTCGACGCCGCAGCGCCCACTTCCTCGTTGCGGATGGTGTTAGTAACGTCTTCGCCCTCGAGTACAATTTTGCTCTTTTTAGATTCTTTATCAATGCTAAATTGCACGTCGAGATTCGCGGCTAATGGCACCAAAGCTTCTTCGTTATCGGTGGCTATCTGATGATGTAGCGCCGCCAACGACAATACGCGGTATATTGCGCCACTATCTAATACATCCCAATTTAAAGTTTCAGCTAACAAGCGACAAACAGTTCCTTTGCCTGAACCACTTGGGCCGTCGACGGTGATAACTGGCATAGCTGCCTGCATTTAGACCTCCTAAAAATGCTCACCTGTTTTTGACGGCGCACAGTATACGTTAATTTAATGAATATATCCTTATTTACCTGCGACTTTTTGTTATATGTCAAATTATTACTTAATATTACAGCAACATGGTAGTAAGGATCTGGCAATGAAAAAGTGCCCAGGATGGCCGGTCAATGCGGTTACAGCGGTGTCATTAGACACCGCTGTAGGGGTTAATATTGGCTGATGCTTTCCAGCACAGTAAAGTAGCTCGGAAAGGTTTTAGCGGTACATTTCGGATCGTTAATGGTGATGGTTTGACCTCCGACGGCCACCATTGAAAAGCACATTGCAATACGATGGTCATTGTAGGTATCGACGTCGGTAAGATGGAACTGCTTGGGAGGTGCAATTTCAATGTAGTCGTGCCCTTCTACCACCTCTGCCCCCACTTTTTTTAACTCTGTGGCCATTGCACTTAAGCGATCGGTTTCTTTTACTCGCCAGTTGTAAATATTGCGAATAGCGGTTTTCCCTTCTGCAAACAAGGCCACTGTTGCCAGCGTCATTGCCGCATCTGGGATGGCATTGGCATCGATATCAACCCCCTTTAACTGGCCTTTACGGACCACAATGCGTTCGTCATACCAATCGATCTCGGCACCAACTTGCTCCATCACATTGGCAAAACCAATATCGCCTTGAACGCTTTGTTTGCCCACACCATTGATTTCCACCTCGCCACCGGCGATTGCGGCTGCGGCGATGAAGTAGGAAGCCGATGAAGCGTCACCTTCCACCATAATGCTGCCAGGAGAGCGATAACATTGCCCTGCTTTTACCACAAACTGTTGATAGTTGTGATTGTCGACGCTAACACCAAAATGGGCCATGACACCGATGGTAATATCAATATAGGGCTTGGAGACCAGCTCTCCTTTAATGGTGATCTTAGTATCACCGCTAAAGAGCGGCGCGGCCATGAGCAAAGCGGTTAAGAACTGGCTGGAAATGCTACCGTCTATTGTCACCTCTGAGCCAGTTAATAACTGCCCGGTAATATCAAGGGGTGGGTAGTCCTTATGCTTTAAGTAGCGAATATCACTGCCCAGTGCCTGCATGGCATCCACTAAGTGGCCAATAGGACGCTCTTCCATGCGGGGCTCACCAATAAGTTGATACTTTCCAGGAATAGCAGCTAACACCGCAGTTAATGGCCGATATGCTGTGCCGGCGTTTCCTAAAAACAAGGGCTCGGATGGCGAGGAAAACGCGCCGCCATTGCCCTTAACATAGGCCACGGTATTATTTTCTTCGAGGCTGACTTCGACGCCAAGCTGAGTCAGGGCGCCAAGCATGTGGCGAATGTCATCGCTGTCTAATAAGTTGGTTACTTTGGTGGTTCCTTGACACAGAGCAGCCAGTAATAAAATGCGATTCGATAAGCTTTTTGAGCCCGGCAAGGTAACACTGCCAGCCACCTTAGTAATGGGGTTAAGCGTAAGCTGTTCCATTAACTGTGCTCCTTAGCAAACTTATCCATGAACTCAACTAAGGCTTTGACCCCGGCAATTGGCATGGCGTTGTAAATGCTAGCACGCATACCACCAACAAAACGGTGCCCTTCAAGGGCAATCAGGCCGTTTTTCTCTGCGGCCGCTAAAAACGTTTGATTTAAGCTCTCGTCTTTGAGCCAAAACGGTACGTTCATCAACGAGCGACAATGTTTAGCCACCTTATTGCTATAAAAATCGGAACTATCGATGTAGTTATACAACACAGCAGCTTTTTCTTTATTATGTGCTTCCATGGCTTTAACACCACCGATACTTTCTAAATGCTTAAACACCTCGTAGGCTAAATACCAGGCAAACGTCGGTGGCGTGTTATACATACTTTGTTGCTGTGCTTCGATGGCGTAATCCAGTATTGCTGGACGCGGCAGGCCCTTTCGCTCTAACAAGGTTTTCCGAACGATGGCAATACTTAATCCCGACGGCCCAATGTTCTTCTGCGCGCCGGCATAAATTAGGTCGAAATCATCAACATTGATCTCTCGCGATAAGATATTGGATGACATGTCGGCCACAATCGGTGCAGAGGGGTGCTTTGGCACCTCAAATATTTCAATGCCATCGATGGTTTCATTGGGACAATAATGAATGTAAGAAGCTTGCTCAGGCAATTGCCATTGTGAGACCGGCAAAATATCAAAGGTATTATCCTCGTCGCGACGAATATTGAGCGCTTGCGTTTGTGTAAACTTAGCTCCTTCTTTGGTGGCCCCAGTGGACCAGATACCGTTTTCAATATACACCCCTGGAGCATTGTCTTGGTGCAAGTTTAACGGCACAGCCGAGAAATGACCACGGCCGCCACCGTGCATAAATAACACTTCAAATTCGTCTGATATGTTCATTAAGCGGCGTAAGCTGGCCTCACAGGCTTTTGCCATTTCCAGGTAAGGCTGGGAGCGGTGGCTGACTTCCATCACCGATACCCCTAGACCTTGCCAATCTAAAAACTCTTTTTGCGCTTTTTTCATTACTTCTACCGGCAGCATAGCCGGACCTGCGCAAAAGTTATAAACCGTCATAATTATCCTCATTCCAAAAATAAACGATACCGTGTCAGCCAGTGTGAATGGCATGGCCCTATATCACCGAACATTCGTTAGCGAACCAATTTCAATAGCAAAAAATATATCAGCCTTAAGGCCTGAGTCATAGTAGCAAATCCATGAAAAATGCTGCAGATATAAAAAAAGCGACCGAAGTCGCTTTTTAGCTATTTTTCTGAGTTACTCCTCAGCGCTAGAGTCTGGTGTTTCGTCCGCTTCAGGGACATTCACCTCTTCCCCCTCAGGTAAGTCTTCTACTTCGATCTCTTCGATGCGCTGTAGACCGACCACTTTCTCATCTTCCATGGTACGGATAAGAATAACACCTTGGGTATTACGTCCTACCGTAGACACTTCGTTGACTCGAGTTCGAACTAAGGTACCACGGTTTGAGATAAGCATGATTTCGTCATTATCATCCACCTGTACCGCACCGACCACAGAGCCATTACGCTCGGTCACTTTAATTGACACCACACCTTGTGTCGCTCGGCTCTTCGCCGGATACTCTTCTAATGGCGTACGTTTACCATAGCCATTTTCCGTTACGGTCAGGATCGCGCCATCCCCTTGCGGTACTATTAACGATACTACTTTGACGTCGTCTGGCATCTTGATACCACGTACACCTGTCGCAGTACGGCCCATTGGACGCAGTGCTAACAGCTCTTCGCCGGTCTCTGGGTCGCGTTTCACCTCGCCGGTTTCAGCGTCACGTTGCTTCTCATTGAAGCGCACTACTTTACCGTGTTCAGTAAATAGCATGATGTCGTCTTCACCTGTGGTGATACGAGCACCAATTAGGCTATCGCCTTCATTGAGGTTAATTGCGATGATGCCACTGGCACGTTGTCGGCTGTAGGCCGTAAGTGGCGTCTTCTTGACAATACCACTGGCTGTCGCCATAACAATAAACTTGTCTTCTTCGTATTCACGCACCGGTAAAATCGTGGTGATACGTTCATCGGCTTCCAGTGGTAGTAAGTTAACGATTGGCTTGCCACGAGCAGCGCGTGATGCCAAGGGTAGCTGATACACTTTCAACCAATACAACCGCCCTGCGGTAGAGAAACACAGGATGGTGTCGTGAGTGTTAGCCACAAGCAGTCGTTCGATAAAATCTTCGTCTTTCATCTTCGTCGCTGAACGGCCTTTACCACCACGGCGCTGCGCTTCATAGTCGCTAAGAGGCTGATACTTAACATAGCCCTCGTGAGACAATGTCACCACCACGTCTTCTTCGTTGATTAGGTCTTCAAGGCTAATATCGTGGGCCGCGGCGGTGATTTCTGTGCGGCGCTCATCGCCATACACTTCTTTAACCAAGGCCAGCTCATCACGGATCACTTCCATCAAACGCTCTGGTGAAGAGAGAATGTAAAGTAGCTCGGCAATCAGCTCTAGTAGTTCTTTATATTCGCCAAGGATTTTCTCGTGCTCAAGACCAGTCAGCTTGTGTAGTCTTAAGTCGAGAATGGCTTGGGCTTGTTGCTCAGATAAATAGTACTGACCGTCACGAATACCCAATTCAGCTGCTAACCAATCAGGGCGCGCGATGTTTTCTTCACCAGCGGCTCTGTCTAGCATCGACTTAACGTTACCTAGCTCCCAAGAGCGTGCAGTTAAGGCTGCTTTTGCCTCTGCTGGAGTGGGTGATTTTCGAATAAGTTCGATAATCGGGTCGATGTTCGCCAGCGCAATGGCTAGACCTTCCAGGGTGTGTGCTCTATCACGGGCTTTGCGGAGATCAAATACCGTACGGCGGGTTACCACTTCACGGCGGTGAACAATAAACGCTTCGAGCATTTCTTTTAGGTTAAAGCATTTTGGCTGATTGTTATCCAACGCCACCATGTTTATACCAAACACCGTTTGCAACTGAGTTTGGGCATACAGGTTATTAAGGATCACTTCACCGACTTCGCCGCGCTTCACTTCAATGACAATACGCATACCGTCTTTGTCAGACTCATCACGCAGAGCACTGATCCCTTCAATCTTTTTATCTTTAACCAGCTCGGCGATTTTTTCGATTAAGCGCGCTTTGTTAACTTGATAAGGGATCTCATTGACCACAATGGTCTCACGGCCGGTTTTGTCGTCTACTTCGATTTCCGCTTTGGCACGGATATACACTTTACCACGACCGGTTTTGTAAGCCTGTTCAATGCCTTTTTTACCACTGATGATGGCAGCGGTTGGGAAGTCCGGACCCGGAATGTAATCAATCAGCTCTTCAATGGTGATGTCAGGGTTTTGGATCACGGCTAAACAACCATTAACCACCTCGGTTAAGTTATGAGGTGGGATATTGGTGGCCATACCCACTGCGATACCTGAAGAGCCGTTAACCAACAGGTTGGGAATTTTGGTTGGCAAGACATCTGGAATTTGTTCTGTGCCATCATAGTTTGGCACATAGTCAACGGTTTCTTTCTCAAGGTCGGCTAACAGCTCGTGCGCTACTTTCGCCATACGGACTTCGGTATAACGCATTGCCGCTGCTGAGTCGCCATCTACGGAACCAAAGTTACCTTGGCCATCGACAAGCATATAACGGAGTGAGAAAGGCTGCGCCATACGTACGATAGTGTCGTATACCGCGCTATCACCGTGTGGGTGATATTTACCGATAACGTCACCTACCACACGGGCAGACTTTTTATACGGTTTATTCCAGTCATTCTTAAGTTCATTCATGGCGAATAACACCCGACGGTGAACCGGTTTTAAACCGTCCCTCACATCTGGTAATGCACGCCCTACGATCACACTCATGGCGTAATCAAGGTATGAATTTTTTAGTTCATCTTCGATATTGACTGGCAGGATTTCATTGGCGAGATCAGACATTTGACTCCACTTTCCTTCAGTGTCCACCCCATTTGTGTCACACTACAGCTGGTGAAAAGCTGCATTCTGAACGTCAAATTGCTGTTTTATAAAAAGCGCCAAAAACACGCTTTAAAAAGTAGCTGAATTGCCTCAGAGTACCGTCAGGGGCTTTGTTTATTATTAAATTCAACAAGCATGCTATCACACTTTTTGCTGTTTTACAGGTGCTATTTTTATCTAATCCCCTTTATAATGCGCTCAATTAAACGAGGAAGTTTTTTATGACCGAACATCAAAATGTAGACCCAACTGAAATCGCGAAATTCGAAGACATCGCTGAGCGCTGGTGGGATAAAGACGGTGAGTTTAAACCGCTACACGACATCAACCCTTTACGGTTAGACTTTATTAATGACAAAAGCCAGGGCCTGTTCGACAAGACAGTACTGGATGTTGGCTGCGGTGGTGGAATACTAACGGAAAGCATGGCGAAAATGGGTGCCCATGCCACCGGCATCGACATGGGCCAAGAGCCGCTTAATGTCGCTAAGCTGCACGCCCTAGAAGCCAGCGTTAAGGTAAGCTACCAAAAGGTACCTGTTGAGCAATACGCTGCAGAAAACCCTGCGGCCTTTGATGTAGTCACCTGCATGGAGATGCTCGAACACGTGCCCGACCCTGAATCAATCATCCGCGCCGTGGCAGACTTAGTTAAACCCGGTGGTCAGGTGTTTTTCTCAACCCTAAACAAAACCACTAAAGCGTATTTACTGGCCATTGTTGCGGCCGAAAAGGTAATGAAAATGGTACCAGAAGGCACCCACGAGCACGATAAGTTCATTCGCCCTTCGACCTTAATCAATTGGGCTGAACAGTATGGCCTAAAAGTCCGCGCGGCCACGGGGATCAATTATAACCCACTGACTAAAACCTTTAATCTTAGTAAAGACGTGTCAGTGAATTACATTCTTCACTTTGAGAAACTCGCATGATCAAAGCAGTTCTATTTGATTTAGATGGCACATTGTTAGACACCAGTGACGATCTCGGTGCGGCATTAAACCATGTGTTAAGCTCCAAGCAGCTTCCTAGAGTCAGTAAAAGCGTCTATAGCAGTGCTATATCCAATGGCGTTGCTGCGCTACTCGAAGTGGGGTTTGGCAGCGAGCTGCCGCGCTTTGATAAACAGCAATTACGCCAAGCCGTACTGGATCATTACCAAGATAATCTTGCCATTCACTCCCATTGTTTTGCTGGAGTCGCAGAGTTATTGAGCAGTCTTAAAGCGCGCGGTATCGCTGTTGGCATTATGACCAACAAACCCGAGTTTTTAACATTTCCGTTACTAACACACATAGCAGAGCTCGCGACTATTGAAGCGGTTGTGTGTGGCGATACTCTGAAAGTGGCTAAACCTCACCCTGAGCCTCTTCTGCTGGTGGCCGAGAAGCTTGGGGTTGCAGCTCATGAATGTATTTACGTCGGAGATGCCGAGCGCGACATTATTGCTGCTAAATCTGCAAATATGATCAGTGCCGCGGCTATGTGGGGGTTTATTCCTTCAAAGCAGCAAGCGTTGGCCTGGCAGGCGGATCTTTATCTTACTAACCCAATGGCGCTACTTTCGCACATATAGTGGTATAGAAATAATAAATACCCATATATTGTGTTTTTGCTATAATAGATACGAATTTGTGTAGAAAAAAATCAGTTAAAAATTTTTTTATATTTTGCAGAAAATGACGATCTTAGAGTTGATTTTTCTTTGCTAGTAGATAAGCCGATAGTCATAGGTTAGTAGCTCCTAACATTATGAAATTATCCCAAACTTATCCACAATCGCACTGAAGTTGTTCTCTTGCAAATTAACGCTAACCCCACTATCTTGTGATCCCTAGCTACTAGGGCACCATATATAGTGGTGGTTTGCTAATCAATTTACATCGTGCGATACCATAATAAGCGCGTTCCTAAGGAATACAGGCACATACATATGAACCAACAGCTATCTGTATGCAAAAGAAACGGTCGCAAAGAACCGTTAGACCTAGAGAAAATCCACCGTGTCATCACATGGGCGGCAGAAGGACTAGATAACGTCTCTGTGTCTCAGGTCGAATTGAAGTCTCATATCCAGTTCTATGACGGTATTCGTACTGGTGACATTCACGAAACCATTATCAAAGCTGCGGCTGATTTGATTTCTAAAGAATCACCTGATTACCAATACTTAGCTGCGCGCCTAGCCATTTTCCACTTACGCAAAAAGGCCTATGGCTGCTTCGAGCCGCCTCACCTTTACGATCACGTAGTAAAGCTAGTTGAAGACCAGCGCTACGATCAGCACTTATTGGCTGACTATACACGCGAAGAGTTTGACGAGTTGAACGACTACATTGATCATCAGCGCGATATGAATTTCAGCTATGCTGCGGTTAAACAGCTTGAAGGTAAATACCTGGTACAGAACCGTGTCACCGGTGAAATCTATGAGAGTGCACAGTTTTTGTATGTACTGGTTGCGGCGAGCTTATTTGCAAACTACCCCAAAGAAACGCGTCTTGACTACATTAAGCGTTTTTATGACGCGGTATCGACTTTTAAAATATCACTGCCAACACCTATTATGGCCGGCGTGCGTACACCAACTAGGCAGTTTAGTTCCTGTGTACTGATTGAGTGTGGCGATAGCTTAGACTCTATCAATGCCACCTCGTCTGCCATTGTAAAATACGTTAGCCAGCGCGCTGGTATTGGTATTAATGCCGGCCGCATTCGCGCACTGGGTAGCCCAATTCGCAATGGCGAAGCTTACCACACTGGCTGTATTCCTTTTTATAAGCACTTCCAAACGGCGGTTAAGAGCTGTTCTCAAGGCGGTGTGCGTGGCGGCGCAGCAACCCTATTCTACCCGTTATGGCACCTTGAAGTTGAAAACCTCTTGGTATTGAAAAACAACCGTGGTGTTGAAGAAAACCGGGTACGTCACTTAGATTACGGCGTGCAATTCAACAAAACCATGTATAGCCGTTTGATTAAAGACGACTACATTACCTTGTTCAGCCCATCGGATGTGCCTGGTCTTTACGACGCTTTCTTTGAAGACCAAGAAAAGTTTGAACAGCTTTACGTGCAATACGAGCAAGATGAATCAATCCGTAAGAAGCGCATTAAAGCCATCGAGCTGTTCTCTATGTTTGCCCAAGAGCGCGCCAGCACGGGTCGTATTTACTTACAAAACGTAGACCACTGTAATACTCACAGCCCGTTTGACTCTAAAGTGGCGCCTATCCGCCAGTCGAACTTGTGTTTGGAAATTGCGCTCCCGACTAAGCCACTAAGTCATGTTAATGATCCTGAAGGCGAAATTGCGCTGTGTACACTGTCTGCCTTTAACTTAGGCGCCATCAAGTCGCTAGATGAACTAGAAGAGTTAGCGGAACTTGCAGTACGTGCACTCGATAACTTATTGGATTATCAAGACTACCCGGTTCCAGCTGCGTACAACGCGACTATGGGCCGTAGAACCCTAGGCATTGGCGTTATCAATTTCGCCTACTACCTTGCTAAGAATGGCGTGAGGTACTCAGACGGCAGCGCCAACGGTCTAACTCACAAGACCTTTGAAGCAATTCAATACTACTTGATGAAGGCCTCAAATGAGCTGGCAAAAGAACGCGGTGCGTGTCCTAAGTTCAACGAAACTACTTATTCGCAAGGCATTATGCCAACCGATACGTACAAGCGTGACTTAGACAAAGCCTGTGATGAGCCTCTGCACCTTGACTGGGATGGCCTCAGAGAAAGCATTAAAACGCACGGCATGCGTAACTCCACCTTGTCGGCGTTAATGCCTTCTGAAACTTCTTCACAAATTTCCAATGCCACTAATGGCATTGAGCCGCCACGCGGTCACATTAGTGTGAAGGCCAGTAAAGACGGTATTTTGAAGCAGGTTGTGCCAGAGTACGATCGCCTCAAGGATAACTACGAGCTGCTTTGGGATATTCCATCTAACGATGGCTACCTAACGCTCGTTGGTATTATGCAAAAGTTCGTGGACCAAACGATCTCAGCAAACACCAATTATGATCCAACTAAGTTCGAAGGTGGTAAAGTACCTATGAAGCTGTTGCTAAAAGACTTGCTAACAGCGTACAAACTTGGGGTTAAAACCCTTTACTACCATAATACACGCGATGGTGCGTCTGACGCACAAGATGAGCTCAAACCAGAAGTCGAAGACGATGGTTGTGAAGGCGGCGCTTGTAAAATATAACTTTTGATGCGGGTGTTCCCCACCCGCTTTTTTAGGCATTGAGTAACACATTTATGGCATATTCGACGTTTAGCAGAAATCATAACAACCAACTACAAGAGCCGATGTTCTTCGGACAAACTGTTAATGTATCTCGCTATGACCAACAAAAGTATCCTATTTTTGAAAAGTTAATCGAGAAGCAGCTCTCCTTTTTTTGGCGTCCAGAAGAAGTGGATGTCAGCAAAGACCGACTTGATTTCCAGGCGCTTCCTGAGCACGAAAGACACATTTTCTTGAGTAACCTGAAATACCAAACACTGCTGGACAGCGTACAAGGTCGCTCTCCCAATGTGGCTTTGCTTCCCATCGTGTCTATTCCAGAGCTCGAGACTTGGATTGAAACTTGGGCTTTCAGTGAGACCATTCACAGTCGCTCATACACGCATATTATCCGTAATGTGACACAAAACCCTGAAGTGATCTTTGATGACATTGTCGGTAACGATAAAATCGTCGAACGCGCCGATGCGGTGACCAAGTATTACGATGAGTTGATTGAAAAAGTCAGCCTCTACAATCAATATGGCGAGGGCAAGCACGAGGTCAATGGCCAAACAGTCAACGTCAATTTATTTGAGCTGAAAAAGTTGTTGTACCTATGCATCATGTCGGTAAACATTCTTGAAGCCATTCGTTTTTATGTTAGCTTTGCCTGTTCGTTCGCGTTTGCAGAGCGAGAGTTGATGGAAGGCAATGCTAAAATCATCAAACTTATCGCGCGTGATGAGGCCCTGCACTTATCAGGCACACAGCATATTCTTAATATTATGCAAGAAGGCAAAGACGACCCTGAAATGGCGATTGTTGCAGCCCAGTGTC
The DNA here is from genome assembly GCF_037120705.1 of Pseudoalteromonas sp. UG3-2. NCBI lineage: Bacteria > Pseudomonadati > Pseudomonadota > Gammaproteobacteria > Alteromonadales > Pseudoalteromonadaceae > Pseudoalteromonas > Pseudoalteromonas sp. UG3-2. The sequence continues at coordinate 674,939 of NZ_JAWLJU010000002.1, forward strand.
ATGATGAAGCAGTGAAAATGTTCGTTGAAGCGGCTGAGCAAGAAAAAGAATGGGCAGAATATCTGTTCAAAGACGGCTCAATGATTGGCCTTAATAAAGACATCCTTTGCCAGTATGTTGAATACATTACCAACATTCGTATGGCCGCGGTTGGCTTACCGACTCAGTTTGAAACTAAGTCTAACCCGATCCCATGGATCAATGCTTGGCTTGTTTCTGACAACGTGCAAGTTGCCCCACAAGAAGCTGAGATCAGCTCTTATCTGGTAGGTCAAATAGACTCAGAGGTGGATGCTTCTGAGTTTGGTGACTTCGACCTGTAATGGTTGAAAAGCCCCCTTTATTGATCCACATCGAAACCCTTCAGGAGCCACTGCAATACGTGGCTTCTGCGTCTTCGATATTAGAAACGCTAGAACGCGCCAAAATCGAAATCCCCTATCAATGCCGTGAAGGGTTTTGTGGCGCCTGTCGTGCCAAACTTGTCAGCGGCTCTACTGAGTACATCAACGAACCCTTGGCGTTTGTCCGTGATGGCGAAGTACTGCTTTGCTGCAGCAAGCCCTGCAGTGATATAAAAATTTCTTTACCTTAAGCCCATAAGCACTATTGCAGCTTAGTCACTGCCGCGCGAATATAGTGCTTATCATCCGTAACACTAATGGTGCCCTCGTCAATAATGACATCCCAGTGCAAACTGCGCTGTAACATGTCACACAGTGCGGTGATAAAATTCTGCGGCATACTGAAGACGCTAAGACCATCAATACATTGCAGTTGTACTTGCCTTTCTTGATACCAAGCTTCAGCGTCGACACATAATAACACCAGTTTTTGATAACGCTTATCGAGCTTTGTAAGATAGTCTAGCTCTAAAACACCGATATAAAGCGCCACGCTCACCTCGCCTTGCTCATCGCAAAGCCAGACGTCTGGCTGTAGTTTTTCTTCCGATTTACTCCAACTGGCATGGCGTTCATAAGACAGGGCACAGATCCCCAGTAACTTCAAAGCAAAATGCTCACTGCTCTCCCTATTTAACATGGCCGTGGTAAAGGCTTCTTCATGATGGCTATGATGAAATAGATCGGCGACTTTGATCCGAGCTTTAAAAACAAACGGCTTATTCATAAATATCACGATGTTTAAGGCGATAATTACACTATAGAGGCTATTAGCATTTCAACAACTATAAAGTGATAGTATAACGTTATTGATCCTGCAAAAATGTAGTGTTATATTATCACCGTTTTATTGACCCTTAACTTCGCATTCAAACACAAATTAATTCGTGGTAATCATTTATGTTTAAGCAGTCTATTATTGCAGGTGCTATTATTTCAGCCGTTAGTGCAGCACCCGCCTATGCAGCCCAGCTAACAGGGAAAGTTGTTGATGCCAACAACCAGCCAATAAGTAATGCAACAATTCACCTGCACGGTAAGAGTCAGAGCATTAAGTCTGACAAAAATGGTCAGTTTACTATCGACCTCGATGCCGATGCGCAACTGCACATCAGTAAGCCTAATTACCTCGACCAACGCATTCAGGTCACTGAATCTCAAGGTTATATCAAAGTTCAATTGCAACCGACCTCAGTAGAAACCATTGTAGTGTATTCATCGGCACTGCATAAAAACAGCATGGAAATGACCTCGCCGGTCAGTGTATTAAGCGGAGATGAATTAAAGAATCGTGCGAAACCTACGCTAGGTGAGACCTTAAAAGGCCAGCCTGGTATTAACGCCAGCTATTTTGGTCCAGTAAGTTCAAGCCCGATTATCCGAGGTCTGGGTGGTCCGCGAGTAAAAATCACCCAAAATGGCTTAGACAGCAGTGATGCTTCAAGAGTCGGCCCGGATCATGCCAACAGCAATGATTCTTTAGCCGCGCAACAAATTGAAGTCCTGCGTGGCCCAGCAACATTACTTTATGGCTCAGGTGCCATTGGTGGTGTCGTCAATGTGGTTGATAACCGTATCCCCACCGACGTTATTGATGCCCCACAAGGCGCTGCGGAATATAGCCACGATACCAACTCTAATACCAACACGTTCGCGGTGTTATTAGAAACTGGTAATGAGGGTTTTAACTTTCACTTTGATGGCGTTAAACGCAAAGGCGGAGATTATGAAACGCCAAACTTCCCACTGCCTCACGATGAGCATGAGGATGAACATGCTGGCGAGCACGAGGAACATGAAGAACACGATCACGAAGCTGAGCATGGCCATGAAGATGAGCACGAAGCGCACGAGCTAGAATACGCCAATAAAGTCGATAATACGTTTATCGACTCGGAACAATTTAATATTGGTACCAGCTACGTTGGCGATCATCTTACCCTTGGCGTGTCTTATGGCCGTATCGATACCGATTATGGTATTCCAGCCCACTCCCATGTTGGTCACGACCATGGTCATGATGACCACGACGAACATAGCCATGAAGAGGAAGCGCATGATCATGATGAACATGCAGACGAAGAAGCACATGAGCATGAAGAGGCCGTATTTGCTCGGGTAAAACAAGACCGATGGCAGGCCCTTGCCAACTACGCTGTGCACAGCGAGTGGTTAGAATCCGTTACGGCACGTTTAGGCTATACCGACTACGAACACGCCGAAATTGAAGGTGGCGCGGTCGGCACCGTATTCAGTAATGAAACCACTGAACTTCGTCTTAACGCCGAGCACCGTTTAGGTGAATGGCACGGTACTTTAGGCTACCATTACGCAGACAGTGATTATGCCGCTGATGGCGCAGAAGCGTTTACACCGGCAACCAACACCAAAACCCATGCATTTTATATTTTAGAAGAGCGCCAATATGGTGACTTCCTACTGGAATTAGGTGCTCGAGTTGAAGATTACCAGTTGTCGAGCCACGCAGGCGATCATGAAGAAGATCACGACCATGGCGATGATCATGACCATGGTCACGAAGACCATAGCATTGATGCTGGTTTTGTTGCTTATGAACTGGATATGACCAATTTAAGCCTGTCTGTGGGTGGTGTTTATACCCTTGATGAAGGTAAAAATCTAGCAGTCTCTCTGTCGCGCTCTGAGCGTGCACCGTTGACAGCTGAGCTCTTATCCAATGGTTTGCACATTGCGACCAGCACCTACGAGCTGGGATTGGGTTATGAATTGGAAGGCGATCATCTGCACTTTGAGCCGCAACATATAGAGCAAGAGACCGCGAATAACCTCGACATTAGCTTCAGAAAATTCTCGGGTGATTTCGGTTATACCGTCAACGTTTTCTACAATGATATTGAAAACTTTTATTACCAAGCTGCGACCGATTATATCTTTAGCCCAGAGCATGGCTTGGAGCTTGCGGATCATGACCACGCGGATGCCCTGCCTGTGTTTAAATTCCAAAGCAGTGATGCCAAGCTCTATGGTTTAGAATTTGATGCTCACTATAAAATCAATGACTACGCCCGCGTGAAAGTGTTTGGTGATTCATTAACGGCCAAGCTAGATAACGATGAGTACTTGCCGCGCATTCCAAGTAACAAATTGGGCGTTGATTATCAGCATCGTTATAATAACCTCACGGCGAATTTCAGCGTAACCCATTATCTTGAGCAGGATAATATTGCCAGCTACGAAAGTAAAACTGATAGCTATACCCTGGTTGATATGACCTTTAACTATGACTTTGAGCTGCTTGGCAGTGATATGGTCGGCTATGTCAATTTAGAAAACCTCACCGATGAACTGGGTTTTGTGCATAGCTCTTTCATTAAGGAGCAAGCCCCTTTACCTGGTCGTAACGTAAAACTGGGTATCCGTGGCTACTTCTAGTACCGCTTCCTTTCTTTTATAGAAACCAAAAAGCTACTCCATGGTGAGTAGCTTTTTTATTTATACCTATTCGCTTAATTAAGTGATCTATTTTGAGGCAAGAAAATTTTGTCGATAACCAGGCAAAAATTTTGCTACTTAGTTGTTCTAAGTGAGAAATTTTTAACGCCGTTAGCGTCAAATTTACTTCCTCAAATGGAGCAAGTATTAATGCGGATCGGTATTATAACCTTGCCAGAACAATGTTCTAGCAATGACTTGATTCTTGCTAGCCTAATCGCGTTCCAAAGATTTTATCTCCCGCATCGCCAAGACCAGGAACGATGTAGCCCTTGTCATCTAGATGACTATCTAAAGAGGCGGTATAAATAGCCACATCTGGGTGTGCGGTTGCCACCGCTTTCACTCCCTCCGGAGCCGCCACCAGTACAATGGCACGGATCTCTTTGCAGCCTGCTTTTTTTAACATATCTATGGTCGCTATGAGCGAGCCACCAGTTGCTAACATGGGATCAACTACCAAAGCTAGGCGAGCATCAATATTACCCACTAATTTTTCAAAGTAAGGCACCGGCTCAAGAGTTTCTTCGTTGCGTTGCAGTCCCACCACACTGACCTTAGCCGCAGGGATAAGCTGCAATACGCCATCCAGCATGCCAAGACCGGCACGCAGTATCGGCACTAAGGTTATTTTCTTGCCGGTTAAGCGTTTTACCGTTAACTCATTGCCATCCCAGGCATTAATAACCTGATCGCTTAAGGTCAGATCTTTAGTCGCTTCATAGCTCAGTAGATTGCCAACTTCTGAGACAATTTCACGAAAATTTTTGGTGGAAATGCCCTGCTCACGCAATAGCCCTAATTTATGCTGCACTAGAGGGTGATCAATTACATGTAATGCCATCTGGTTGTCCTTTAAAGCCAAGTAAAAAAGTCTTGTGGTTGATTTCGAACCGGTTTGGTGCATTGCACCGTCGGTGTGCCTAGATAAAGATAGCCGACAATTTCATCTTTTTCGTCAAGACCTAGCTCGGTTTTTACCGTTGCGCTTTGAGCAAAATAACCGGTGCGCCAAATACCAGATAACCCTTGCGCGAAGGCCGCTTGTTGCATTGCCAAAACACTGCAGCCAGCACTTTGAATTTGCTCAATGCGTGGCACTTTAGGGTGTGTTTGATAAGGAGAAATAGCAATGATCAACATTGGCGCACGTTGTGGTAAGTCTTTCGCCCTGTCGATAATGCGCTGCTCTTGTTGCTCTGCCACCGCTGCTCGATGAAAAATTTCACCGAGCTTTTCACGCCCTTGCTCCGCCACAACAATAAAACGAAATGGTCTTAAGCCGCCATGGTCGGGCACCTTAAGCGCGGCTTTTTGAATTATTTCTAGTTGTTTTGCTGATGGTCCTGGAAAAGAAAGGTTGCTGTCTGACTGGCGAGTTAACAGTAATTCTATGGCATCCATTGAATCGTCCCATATTTGAAAAAGAATTATTCTTGCTAGCTCAAGAGTTTAGCACTTCAGAGGCACGGAGACTACGTGTAACAGCCCTTGCAGGCTGATAAATTTCATCTAGTCAAACGTTTAGCCATGCCACTAAACTGCGTTGCTGTTATCGATTATTGCAAAACGCACGCCTTAACCAATAATCAGCACTGAAATAGCGCCCAGCGCCAGTAAAAAACAACGATAACAGCATCACAAAGTAGCTAAGTGAGAATTCCATGCCATTATTTAAGATGGCAATGTTGCCTTTTTCATACAAATAGCTCGGCTTACCGTTATCGGCCACGATTGATTTGATCCGCGTTAGGCGCTCCGCGGCTTCTCTACTATTTTCTAAACTGGCCGTGGCCGCATCGAAGCCAAGCCAATGGAACACTTTAGCGGCGCTGGTGTCTGGGTTGGTTGGAGTGATGGCAAACCAGCCGTTATCCTTATGCACTGTGGTGGCCGCCACTAACATGGTGATCATAAGCGGTATAGCCACCACACGCGTCATTAAGCCCAGCAACAATAAAATCCCACCTAAAAATTCACTCCAGCCTGCTAAAAAAGCCAACAGTTCGGGAAACGGCAAGCCCAAGCCCCACTCGGCATTGCCAAACCAAGCCACGACATTGGCATCGGCTGACAAGCGAGCGAAAAAATCGAGCTCTTGATTGCTTAAGTTAAGCTTATTGAAGCCTGCAATGATCATCACTGGGCCAAGGATGAGCCGAAAAAAAAGCGGGGCTAAGCCACTGAATAGCTGGCTACTAGAGATAAGTTTGTTGTAGTGCTGTACAAGGTGAGAAAACATAGGCGGTCCATAATCAGTGTTTAATTATGAGTATAGACCGCCAATCTTGCTGCCGTATTTCAATTAAATCTTACGAGCAACCTGTAAAGCTTCATAGATGGCACGCTTGGCATCGATGGCTGCCGCCAATTTTGCACCGCCAATAACGTGTTGATTGCCTGGTAAGCTTTCTTTGTCGAATAAGTCATCATTAGAGACTTGACCAATACACGCCACCACCGTATCGACATCCAGCACCTGCTCTTCTCCAGCAACTTTGATGGTCAGGCCCTGATTGTTAAAGCTCAGGTATTCACACTCTGCAATCTGTTTAACATTATGATGCTTAGCAACGGCACGATGGATCCAGCCTGTGGTTTTACCCAAATCTTTACCGAAACGACCCGGCGAGCGCTTCAGCATATACAGTTGCCGCTGCTCTTGTGAAGGGGTGGCCTCACACTCGATACCCCACTGCGATTTAAAGTCTGGGATGGACTGCTGACGTTGCTCGGTTAAAAACGCCACCATATCAAAGCCTATGCCACCAGCGCCTAAAATGGCAATTTTTTCACCCAGTTCAACTTCGCCTTTGATCACTTCATCATAGGCAAATACACGTTTACCATCATCACACTCAATGCGCGACATACGTGGGCTAACGCCTGTGGCAAAGACAACATCATCAAAGTCTTTGGCCATATCGGCTTGATAGGCGGTATCTAAACAGAGCTCTACCCCTAGACGCTTAATTTCGCTGACGTAGTAACGCAAAGTATGTTGAAAATCTTCTTTACCCGGGATGCGCATGGCCAGATTAAACTGCCCCCCTAACTCTTGGTTTTTGTCTATGAGTTTGACTTGGTGGCCTTTTTTCGCCAAGTAATAGCTCACTGATAAGCCTGCAGGCCCGGCACCAACCACCAATACTTGTTTTTGCTTAGCGGCTTTTTCCAGCGGATAGTCCAACTCAAAGCCGGCTTGTGGGTTCACCAAACAGGTTGCCCGTTTGCCTTTAAACACATGGTCAAGGCAGCCTTGGTTACAGCCAATACAAATATTGATTTGCTCGCTACGTTGTTCTTGATATTTGTTAAAAAACTCAGGATCTGCCAGTAAAGGTCTGGCCATAGAAATAAGATCGGCATCGCCACTGGTCAAAATATCGTTGGCAAGCTCCGGGGTATTAATTCGGTTAACCGCCACAACCGGCACATCTACGGCTTGTTTGAGGCGATGAGAGGCCTCACGGTAAGCTCCTGGCGGTACCATGGAAGCGATGGTGGGCACGCGGGCTTCATGCCAGCCAATACCGGTATTTAATATATCAACCCCGGCGGCAACCAATGCTTTGGCTTGCAGACTAACCTCTTCTGCCGTAGAGCCATTCGGAATTAAATCCATCACCGATAACCGGAAGATGATCATGAAATTATCACTGACTTGGGCACGAACCGCCTTGACGATGTCAACCGCTAAGCGCATGCGGTTTTCTAGACTGCCACCATATTCATCGCTGCGCTTATTGGTGTGATTGGCCATAAACTCATTTATTAGATACCCTTCTGAGCCCATGATCTCAACGCCATCGTAGCCGGCTTTTTCAGCCAGCTTTGCTGATTTGGCAAAATCTTTAATGGTGCCTTTAATACTGCTTACGCTCATTGCTTTTGGCGTATAAGGATTAATCGGCGCTTTAATGGCACTGGGAGCGGTATTAAACGGGTGATAGGCGTAACGCCCAGCGTGCAACAGTTGCAGACAGATTTTACCGCCATGTTTGTGCACCACATTGGTGTAGGCTTTATGCTTTAGGACATCATAGTAGCTGTTGAATGATGACGAAATAGGCGTTAATTTACCACGCAAGTTAGGACTGTAGCCGCCGGTAACGATCAAACCAACGCCGCCCTTAGCGCGTTCTTCGTAAAACGCCGCAAGTCGCTTTCGGTTATGCCACCCTTCTTCCAGCCCGGTGTGCATGGAGCCCATCACCAGGCGATTTCGTAAACTTGTATGTTTAAGTTGTAATTGTTGTTCTAACATCGGATGCCCCATTGATACTGGTCTTACCTGTGAACATTAACGTTTTTTTAGTATTTGGCAAGTACCTCTAAGCAAGAAATTTCACAAATCCAGTAATTTTGCCGAGAAAGTGAACGACAAAATACTTCGTTACGTTTTTCTATTATTCATGCATTAAAGTCTGATATATGATAAATACATGAAATTATATCGATGTTTAGTATGCAAGCATAAGGGAACATTTTGAAACTGATAGCAAATATATTTAAAGGTATCTGGGCCACGATTAATTTTTCACGGCGCTTGGTGCTCAACATATTATTCTTCATTATTGTTATAGCCATCATCATGAGTATTGGCTCTGGTGACGATGAAGTCCGTATTGAAGACAAAAGTATTCTGCGTTTAAACCTCAATGGTGTAGTGGTTGAGCAGTTGACTTACGTCGACCCCATTGAAGCGGCAATGAGCGATACCTTAAGTGACTCTAATGAGCCGAGAGAAATCTTACTCGACGACATTATCGACGTGATTAATAAGGCCGCCAAGGACGACAAGATAACGGCGCTGTATTTAGACTTACAACGACTACACAGTGCTCACTTAGATAAATTAAGAGACATTAAAGACGCCATAGAACGCTTTAAAGCCGCAAACAAAACCGTTTATGCACACGGTGCTTACTATAGCCAGGCTCAGTACTACATTGCTGCTGCCGCCGATGAAGTATCACTTCACCCCTATGGCGGCGTAGGCATTAAAGGCTTTGCCATGTACCCGGTGTACTTTAAAGAAGCGCTAGAAAAACTCAAAATTACCCAACATATTTTCCGTGTTGGTACCTACAAATCGGCGGTGGAGCCGTATATCCGTAACGACATGTCGCCACAAGCCAAAGAGTCAAACCTTGGCTGGATCACTCCGCTTTGGCAACAATACAAACAAGAAGTCGCTGCAAGTCGTGGCTTTAGCGCAGCAAACTTTGATGAAACCTTGGCAGCCTTAACGGATAAAATGGCCGCCGTAAAAGGCGATTCCGCACAATATGCCCTGCAGAACCAGTGGGTAGATAGCCTTGAAACCAACCAAGAATTTGCCCAAAAACTGATTGACCGCGTGGGTTTAGACAGCAAAGGCAAGTCATTCAAGCAAGTTAGTTTCAAACAATATTTATCGACCTTAGCACCAAAAGAGCTGGCCAATAACCCATTTACTGAAAAGGTCGCCGTGATCGTCGCTAAAGGTCAAATTTCCGACGGTAAACGCAAAGCCGGTGCCATCGGTGGCGACTCAACCGCCGCGCTGTTGAAACGCGCTCGTGTCAACGACAAAGTTAAAGCCGTGGTATTGCGCATTGACTCTGGCGGCGGCAGCATGTTCGCCTCGGAGACCATTCGCAATGAAGTAGAAGCACTTAAAGCAGCCGGTAAACCGGTGGTAGCGTCAATGGGCTCAGTAGCGGCTTCTGGCGGCTATTGGATTGCCGCTTCAGCCAATGAGATTTGGGCATCGCCAAGTACCATCACAGGCTCTATTGGCGTCTTTGGCATGATATTAACCTTCGAAGAGGCTGCTAACTCATTAGGGATCCATTCAGACGGGGTGGCAACCACAGAGCTTGGCGGTCAATCGCCACTTCGAGGCATTAACGACAGCTATGCCCAGTTAATTCAGATGGGCGTAGAAGATGCCTATGACAAGTTTATTTCCATGGTAGCCAAAGAGCGTAATCTTGATAAAGCCGCAGTGAATGACGTAGCGCAAGGCCGTGTTTGGTTAGCAACGCAAGCGCAAGAGTTTGGTTTAGTAGATAAACTCGGCAACAAAGACGACGCTATCGCTGCAGCTGCACAGTTAGCCAGTCTAGAAATGTATGACGTTATCACCATAGAGCAAAAGCTGAGCGAGCAAGAAAAGTTGATACAACAAATCTTTGGTACCGCCATGGTGCAACAGGTAATGCAGGCTATCACGCCAAGCTCATTAACATTCACTCAAGGTGCCTTGCAGCGTATTGGCGAAATTGGTATTGAGGTCGAGCAGCAGAGTAAGATGTTGCAACAATTAAACGATCCTAACCATGTTTACTCCATTTGCTTGGTGTGTAACACCCTACCTGAGTAAATTACTCGCAACGCTGCAATTGTAGCGCCACACTTGTTATACTGAGCCCAGATAGATTTCTGGGCTTTTTTATGAAAAGAAAAAAAATATACATCGCTTACACTGGCGGCACCATTGGTATGAAACAATCAAGCCGCGGCTATGTCCCCGTCGCGGGCTACCTTACGGATACCGTTAAGAACAATGCCGAATTCACGCGTGACGAAATGCCGCTGTTTGACATTCATGAATATTGTCCCTTAATTGACTCTTCAGACATGTCGCCCCACCATTGGCAGTTAATCGCCGATGATATTCAGGCTAAATACCGTGACTATGATGGCTTTGTGGTGCTCCATGGTACCGATACCATGGCCTATACTGCTTCTGCCTTGTCGTTTATGTTTGAGAACTTGACCAAACCGGTGATTGTTACCGGCTCGCAAATCCCACTGTCGCAGCTGCGCTCCGATGGTCAAGTGAATTTACTCAATGCCATGTATTTAGCCGCTAACTACCCGATTGCGGAAGTGAGTCTATTTTTCAATAATAAACTCTATCGCGGTAACCGGGCCATTAAAGCCCACGCCGATGGCTTCGATGCCTTCGCCTCCCCTAATCTTGCACCGTTGGCGCAGGCTGGGATCAACATTCAATTAATCGAAGGCAAACTCAGTCCCTATGTTGAGCAAAGTTTGCAAGTCACCAAAGTCACTTCCCAGCCCATTGCGGTGATGCATTTGTATCCTGGCATTGCCACTGAAGTGCTAGAGAATATCACCCAAGGCGATATTAAGGCCCTCATCCTACTTAGCTTCGGCGTTGGCAATGCCCCACAAGATGAACACTTTATCAAGGCGCTGCAAGCCATCAGTGACCGTGGTGTGGTGATTGTTAATCTTACTCAGTGTATTCAGGGTAAGGTCAATATGGGAGGCTATGCTACTGGCAATGCGCTGCTCAACTGTGGCGTGATCAGTGGCTATGATATGACCTTAGAAGCCTGTTTAACTAAATTACACTACTTATTTAGTCAGCAGTTGGAATTGGAGACCGTCAGACACTTAATGCAAGACAGCTTAAGAGGCGAGTTAACAAGATAAAAGCAATTAGGCCAGCTGTTCAAGCTGGCCTATCGTTTTGATTATCTGACTTTAGCGTCAATATCCACTAGATCAGTAAGGTGACAGACTTCACCACCATGGGTCTTGATGCCGTGCTCGCCAAAATAGTCCCGCTGCGCTTGCACTAAATGACCATTGCTTGGCGTACTTAACGTCGCGATATAGGTTTGCGTTGCGCCAAGTACCGGGAATGACAACCCAGTGGCAATCGCTTTACCGGTGATGTTGCGCAGTGCCAATGCCGGTTTTTCAAGGGTATCGATGTACTCCACCCCTTGGGCAACGTCATCCAAATAATCGGCACGAATAATACAGCCGGCACGCCAAGTCTGTAATGTTTTATTCAGATCCACTTTCCATTGGTGGGCACGAGATGCGCCTTTGATGAGCGCTAAACCTTGACGATAGCAAAGCAAGCTGGCGAAATAAAAGGCCTCTTTTAACTCATCTAAATCGATATCAATGGTATTGGTGGCCTTACTGGCGTAAGTCATTTCTTTGGCCGCTGGGGTATCAATGGTGTTGGTTAAATGACGAGCCTGTACTGCTGCCACCAAGGATGGTACCGCGATGCCAAGCTCTAAGGCATTCTGTGCAGTCCAAAGGCCTGTGCCCTTAGCACCGACTTTGTTATCGATAAGATCAACCAACGCTTCGCCTTTGTCGGTTTCGAGACTAAGAATATGGCGTGAAATCGCCAGCAGGTAGCTGTTGAGTTTGCCATCCGACCAAGTAGCAAAAATCTCAGCCACTTCCGTTGCTGTGCGACCAGTGCCGTGGCGCAATAGCTGATAGAGCTCAGCAATAAGCTGCATTAGCGCATATTCAATGCCGTTATGTACCATTTTCACAAAGTGACCGCTGGCAGATTGGCCGACACGGGCAAAACAGGATTCGTTGTTATAGCTGGCAGCGACCTTTTCAAACCAAGGAGCAATACGCTCCCAGCCGCCTTCCGAGCCACTGGCCATCATTGCAGGACCATGTCGTGCGCCCTCTGCGCCGCCTGAAATGCCCATGGTCGCGAACTCAAACTTATTTTGATACTTGAGCTTACGGGCGATGCCATCTTTGTAGTTACTGTTGCCACAGTCAACAATGATATCGTCTTTGTCTACTCCGGCTTCAACGAGGTCGCTACACACTTTGTCTACTAATTCACCAGCCGGAACGAGAAGCAAAATTGAGCGTGGTGTCTCGAGTCTTCTGACCATATCGCCAAGATCAGACACTATGTGTAAGCGCTCCGCCATACCTAATGACTGGGCGCAACTTAATAATTCCGCACCGGCCTCGGGGTTTTTGTCATAGGCGACTAACGTCATCCCCTTTTCGATTAGATTCAGCGCGAGGTTCTTACCCATCACACCCAAACCAACTAATGCAACCTGCATTTAGTTTCCTCCTCGGTAACATCAAAACTTTATACGTTCGTGTGTGGTCATTATACCTGAGCAACCTAGATTGACCAGCGGCGGACACGAATTCACCGTGGCAAAACAATTACCCAACAACAGCCACCCAAACGCCTGATAAAATACCCGGTATCGCCACACCAAGCCGTTGTGTTTCCACATTTAACTGCTTTTCTTCTATGATTGTAGAGAAAACATTCACATTGACGCATGCTGACACCGGTGTCATAATGATGACATATAGATCATATAACTTAATGCGAGTGTTAAAAAGGGCCTAAGCATAATTCTTTATGCTCTAACTCGTTAAATAATGATTTTGCAATGTAGCATGTGTAATAAATCAGCATTATCAATCTATATTTAACACTTTGTTCAGTTTTTGCTTATATCAATACATCGCCGTGTCATTACCATTGTGCTTTCGGGTGATCAGGGTTCACATAGCGGATGTGTTGCTATTTTTCGATAAGCCTACAGGAGATTCTGATGCTTAGACGTACAAAAATCGTCGCCACGCTGGGACCAGCAACCGATAGAGATAACAACTTAGAAAAAATCATTCGCGCAGGTGCTAATGTAGTCAGGCTAAACTTTTCACACGGTGTTGCTCAAGACCACAAAGACAGAGCTCAAGCCGTTCGCGATATAGCTAAACGTCTCGGCGTTCACGTGGCAATTTTAGCGGATTTACAAGGTCCTAAAATCCGTGTTTCTACCTTTAAAGAAGGCAAAGTATTTTTAGAAGTGGGTGCTAAGTTTACCCTAGATGCACAAATGCAACCGGGTGAAGGCCATGTTGACGCCGTAGGTATTGATTACAAAGAGCTTCCTCAAGACGTTCAAGCGGGCGATCTATTACTACTAAATGATGGCTTAATTCAATTGGTAGTGGAGCAAGTCGAAGGTCAACAGGTGCACACCAGTGTTAAAGTAGGCGGTGTACTGTCTAATAATAAAGGCATTAACCGTTTAGGTGGTGGTTTAACTGCGCCGGCGTTCACTGACAAAGACAAAGAAGACTTACTGACTGCTGCTGAGATCGATGTTGACTACATTGCTGTGTCATTCCCTCGCAGTGGCGATGATATGCGCTACGTACGCGGCCTTGCAGAAAAAGCCGGCTCTAAGGCACAGCTACTGGCAAAAATCGAACGTGCTGAGGCCGTAGAATCGGTTGAAGCCATTGATGATATTGTACTGGCATCGGATGCCGTTATGGTTGCCCGTGGCGATCTAGGTGTCGAAATTGGTGATGCTGCATTGGTTGGCAAACAGAAGCTTATCATCAGCCGCGCGCGCTCGCTGAACCGCACGGTGATCACCGCTACGCAAATGATGGAATCGATGATAGACAACCCCATGCCAACACGCGCTGAGGTAATGGATGTGGCCAATGCCGTGCTTGATGGCACCGATGCTGTCATGTTGTCTGCTGAAACCGCCGCGGGTGACTACCCAGAGCACACTGTTGCAGCCATGGCACGTGTTTGTCTTGGTGCTGAATCGCAGCCTCAGATCCACGTTTCTAAACACCGTTTAGACAGCCGTTTCGCTGATACCTGCGAGACCATAGCGTTATCCGCCATGTATGCTGCTAACCACTTAGACTCAGTAAAAGCCATCGTGGCCTTGACGGAATCAGGTAACACCGCCAAGTTAATGTCTCGGATCAGCTCTGGTCTGCCGATTTATGCTCTATCACGCCATCAACAAACGCTTGGTCAAGCGTCATTGTATCGTGGTGTCTACCCTGTTGCCTTTGATTCAACCCGCTGCAGCGAAGACACAACAGTACGTGAAGCACTTGATACCCTAGTTAATTTAGGCTCGCTTGAAAAAGGCGACACCGTCATCATTACCCATGGTGATAAGATGGAAACCATTGGTGCCAGTAATACCTTAAAGATTGTTACGGTATAACTCACCTGAACTAGGTAGCACGTCTGCCTAGTTCCTTTTCCAACACTTGCCGCGGTGTTAGCTTGCTAGGGCCGCTTTTACCTTATCACGATAACTACGGCTGACCTTCAGCTCTTGACCATTTTCTAGAACCAACAAGTATTCACCACTGCTTTGCGTTACCAACTTACTGATCTGTTTGGTGTTAACAATGGCAGAACGGTGCACGCGAACAAATAACGTCGGATCTAATTCCTGCTCCAAGTCTTTCATGGTCTTACGTAAAATATGTGTTTGACCATCGCTGCAATGCAGACACATGTAATCCCCTGCGGCATCAACCCACTGGATTGACGCTGTAGCAACACGGACAATTTCGCCCTGCTCTTTTACCGCAATCGACTCGGGAAACTTCTTGTCTTCTAGGGTGTCACCAGTTGCGAGCTTTTTGAGGATCTCTTCGCAATTGTTCCCTGTGATACCGGCAACAAAACTGGCTAATTTTTTCTTATGCGCGTTATCTTGTTGTGTTTTTAAATAGCTTTGCACTTTTTCCACCGCCTGTTTTAGTCTGTTGTCATCAACGGGTTTTAAAATGTAATCTAACGCATGAGTTTCAAATGCCTTTACAGCATATTGATCAAACGCGGTTACAAAAACGATTGCAGGCAATGGTTTAACACTTTCACTCAACGCCCTAGCCACTTCAAACCCATTCATATTAGGCATTTGAATGTCTAGGAAAACCAAGTCGATGTCGCTGTTTTGACAACGTTCTATGGCTTGTTGACCACTGCCGCATAATTCAACGACGTCTATTTCTGTGAATTCTTTTAATCTGACTGCTAAGCCCTTTCTTGCCAGCGGCTCGTCATCTACGATTAATGTTGTTATTTTGCTCATTACTTCTTCGCCTTTTCATAGGGAACGCGAATATTCACTTTTAACCCTGACGGGTCATTATCCGATAACACAAAAGAGTAATTATTCTCGTACAGGGTTTTCAACCTATCTTTGGTATTAGCAATGCCAACACCTTGTGCATTTTTTAATGTGCCATTTTCTAATTCAGCGCCGGGGCCGTTATCCCCCACTTCCAACAATAGCTCATTGGCAAATACCTGCGCCTTAATTTCAATTCTGCCGCCATGCTCCATATGGGCAATGGCGTATTTAATGCTGTTTTCGATTAACGGCTGTAAAATTAAGCTTGGGACCAGCGCTTGTTGTGCTTCTTCGGTGACGTCTAGCTCAACCGATAAGCGATCATCAAACCGTACTTTCTCGATTTCTAAATATAATTTTAGTGCGTGCAGCTCTTGCTCGAGTGGCACTTTTTTAATTGGATCGGTATTCAGTGTGTGGCGCAAGAAGTCGCTCAGACGTGACACCATGAGGTTTGCGTCTTTGTTTTCTTCCACTAACACCAAAGTCGAAATGGCATTGAGAGTATTAAATAAAAAGTGCGGATTCAGTTGATAGCGCAACATTTTAAGTTGTGCCTCATGGGCCATGGTATTGGCCTTTAACGCCTTTTGCCGCTCACTTTGCAGTAATTGATAGTACTTAACACCGAAGTACAAGCCACTCCAACAAAGAATGATATAAACAGAGTCGAGTCCCTGCTGTAGGTAGTAAAACCATTCATCGGGTCGGTAGCCATGGCGATAGATTTCCCAGTGGTTGAACTTTTGTACCACCGCCCATAAGGTGCCGGTCACATAAGATGCGGTAAACACCACAAATATCAACACCCATGGCGAGCTATTCCAGACCCGACGGTACAAGTAACGTAACGGCACCGTCATTAAACAGCCGGCATACGCATTAAGCGCGATAACAAATACATAAATATCACGCATTTCAAACACTTTAGAGCCAATATAGTTTACTAAGGCATAGCCAAGCCATCCGGCTATTTGCAGTACCCAAAAAAACCTTTGCCTGTTGTCAACCAGTGATTGCCACTTCAAACGTTTACACCTCTTCTAATCTAACTGGATTATATCGCAGTAATTGGATTTCAAGCACTGCTGATGGTCTCAGTTTTTACACACCTTGCCGCAAATAAAAAAGGCACCGAAGTGCCTTTTTATGCATTGATTGTGCAAGCCAAGTTCGCTTGCATCCACCTTACCAAGAGTTAGGCAAGCTTATCAGATGCCACTTTATAGGTTGGATCCGCTTGACCATCAAGCTCCACCAAGTCTTTTGCTTTTTCTAGCAAAATCAAACAGTCTGGACTTAGGTGGCGTAAATGCAGGGTCTTGCCAACCTTATTATAGCGCTCAGCCAAGGCATCAATGGCTTCAATGGCACTGTGATCGGCAACACGGCTATATTTAAATTCGACAATGACATCGTCTGGGTCATTATTCACATCAAATAGCTCAGAGAAGTTCTTAGCAGAGCCAAAGAACAGCGGTCCGTGAAGCTCATAGACTTTAGAACCTTTGTCATCAATGTAGTTGTTGGTGTAAATGTGTTTAGCGTGTTCCCAAGCAAACACTAATGCCGATACGATGACACCGACACACACCGCAATGGCCAAGTCAGTGATCACAGTCACACCAGACACCAACACAATGATAAAGGCATCAGAGCGCGGCACTTGCTTCATCAGTCTAAAGCTCGACCATTCAAAGGTGCCTAATACCACCATAAACATCACGCCAACCAGTGCCGCCAATGGGATCATTTCAATCAGGCCTGCTGCGAACAGAATAAACCCTAAAAGGATAAGTGCTGCAGTGATACCAGAAAGACGACTGCGACCGCCCGAGTTGATGTTAATCATGGATTGACCAATCATGGCACAGCCACCCATCGCGCCAAATACGCCACAGGTCATGTTTGCCGCGCCCTGGCCAATGCATTCGCGATTGCTGTGACCACGAGTTTCGGTGATTTCATCAATCAAAGTCAGGGTTAGCAGTGACTCAATTAAGCCGATTGCCGCTAACACCAAGGCATAAGGGAAAATAATTTTTAGCGTCTCTAAGTTCCAAGGTACGTCAGGAATATGAAATGCAGGAAAGCCTCCTGCAATGGTGGCATCATTATTACCCGACATGTCTTTGAGGTAATCAAGGACATTACGTGCATCTAAATCAAAACCAATCACAATCCCAGTGACCACCAAAATGGCCGCAAGGCTTGATGGTACCGCCGTGGTTAGTTTCGGCAGGAAGTGAATAATAGCCATGGTGAGCGCCACTAAGCCACACATGATGTAGAGCTGCTGACCTTGCATCCAGCTTAAGTTACCTGCGTCATCAAGCACTTTAAACTGGCCTAATTGCGCTAAGAAGATAACGATTGCCAAGCCATTTACGAAGCCTAACATCACCGGGTGAGGCACCATACGGATAAACTTACCTAGCTTAAATACCCCGGCAAGCACCTGTAAGACCCCCATCAATAACACCGTTGCGAACAGGTATTCAACCCCGTGCTCCACAACCAAGCTCACCATTACAACGGCAAGGGCGCCTGTTGCCCCTGAAATCATACCTGGTCTACCACCAATAATAGAGGTAACCAGCCCGACGATAAACGCCGCATATAGGCCCACTAGGGGATCAACTTGCGCAACAAACGCAAAAGCAACAGCCTCTGGCACCAAAGCCAGTGCAACTGTTAACCCAGATAACACATCATTTTTAGCAGAGCTTGGCGCTTTGCTGATCAGATTAAACATCGACATCCTCTGGTCTGAATTGACAACGAACGGAAAGGCGGTGGATTCTAGCAAAAATCCGCCCTCTTAACAAATTTGATACATGGCAAAGCAGCAAGCCTTGCGCTAATGAGAATAGTATAGTTTGCAGAACAGCAGATGACAGGTTGCCACCTGCTGTGACAACCAAATGAAAAGAAGCTAAATTACGTAGCCTAATTGTAGAGGCAGATAATAATGTGGGTTGCCGTTAAAGTGGCAATGAGGTGCTTCGTTTAACGCAAGTCATGGTTACGTTGGAATGCACTTCTTGCACGTACTCCAAGCTTAATAGATTATCGCGAACAAATTGCTCATAGCCTTCAATGCCCTTAGAGATAATTCTGAGCATAAAATCCATGGTACCAGCCATGGTATAGCACTCAGTTACTTCATCATAGCTGAGGATTAACTTTTCAAACTCGGCGAGATTGTTACGGCCATGACTTGAAAGACGTACATGGGCATAAACCAGCATATCAAAACCAAGTTTCTTTTCGTCTAACAACGCCACTTTGCCTTTGATATAGCCATCTTGCTCTAGTTTAGCAATACGACGCCAACATGGTGACTGCGAAAGCCCTACTTTATCGGCTATTTCTGCGGTTGATAGGCTCGCGTCTTGCTGTAATAATGCCAAAATTTGGCGATCAACTTGGTTTAATGACATATTCTTATCTAGTTATGTTGTGATACCAATCGTGTGATCAGTATAAATTAATAATCCTTGTAGCACATCACTTAGCAGCGCTTTGACAAAAGTTTATTGCTGCTCAAGCTCCTAGTGGCTATGTCAAAGCGACTCAGCCAAAGCGCCCACTCATAAATGGGTTGGTTTTTCTTTCATGACCTATGCTGGTGTCTTCACCGTGCCCGGATAAAACCTTAACATCATCTGGCAAAGAAAACAGCTGCTGCTCAATGGATTGTCGCAATTGCTGAGGATCCCCTTTAGGAAAATCAGTGCGCCCTACCGAGCCTTTAAACAGCACATCCCCGACAATCACAGTCTTAGCATTGGCCTCATAGTACACCACGTGACCTGGTGTATGACCAGGGCAATGGCGTACCTCTAGACGCAAATCACCCAACTCAATCACCTCGCCAGGGTTGAGCCATTGGTTAGGTAAAAATGCCTGATGGGTAGGAAAGCCAAACATTTGTGATTGCGCAGGTAACGCATCAAGCCAAAATTGATCCGCCTGATGCGGCCCAATAATATCAATGTTCAGCTCTTCACTGAGTGCCACACTGGCACCAACATGATCTAAGTGCGCATGAGTCAGCAGCACTTTTACCGCCGTAAGGCCATGCTGTGACAGCGCCGCTTTAATTTTTTCAGGCTCACCACCAGGGTCAATAATGGCTGCTTGTTTTGTGTTTGAGCAGGCAATAATACGACAGTTTTGCATAAATGGCGTAACCGCCAAGGTAATCACTTCCACCCTATTTTGCTCCAAATGACATCAGTACTGGGTATTTTAAATACGCTTGATCATAAAATGGCGTGTTAGCATACAACCACTCCATCCGCGCTTTAGGGTCATTGGCAAAGGCTTTATCTTCACGAATTTTTTTATCAAATGCCAGTGCCATCGCCGGGTTTTGTTTCAGCATTTTTCTGGCATAAGGTTCCAGTGCATAGTTTTCCACGTACTCGGTACGCTGAAAAATGCTATTAAACTCCCCCCAAGCAAAAAATGAATCTGGTGCTTCTGGGTGCAGCAGATGGGTGGCCAATTCGGCACCTGCTTGGTCGGTGCTCACTTGATACCAATTTTGTAAGTCCACCTCTGTCGCCAGCGGCGTAATAGCAAACTCGGCCGAGACCCGAAAGCGCCCTTCAAAAGGCACTGTAGCAAATTCATGTTCAGTCACCCTTGCTTGACTCAAATTGCTCGCCAAATTCGGTTCTTTGATCTGTTGTACTTCAATACCGTGTAGACGCAACTTTTCAACAATATGTGGATACGCCGGTGGAATATAAAAGTGACTTGGTACTGTCACCGTTTTGCTCACTTGCTTTTGCCAGTAAATGGGCAGCTTGTCATACTGCAAGGGCTCACCAAGATATTTTGCCTCGAGTTGGCCAGACAGCGCACTTTCAAACTGCTTATATTTGATCCCCTTAAACTCTATGTAGTCAGGTTGATCGGCGTAGTTTCGCGCCACAACTAGCTTTTTAGGAACAAATTGCGCCTCTTTTTCAATGGCCTGTCGCAGCGCCGTAATGTGTTTATTTAAGCCTTTGATCACACCATCAATAAACACATAGGTGCCCAGCACACGTTGTTTGTAGGGCTTTAATGAGTGGTTTTCAACCAAAATAGTCGGCAACCCTTTTAGATCCCCCCAGCCATTGGAAAAGCGTGGGGAAGCAACCCAGCCAGCAAGGCCTTGTTTAAAATCGCGTTTGTCCATGACAAACACCAACGGCCCAGGAACATGACCCTGTTCGCTCAGTGCCGAATTGATCTCCGGTGACAGCTTTTCTTCAAGCACTTCAGCAATGGCCGGCGACTCACTGGCAAAACTGGGGTTGAAACCATAAGTAACATCGTATTGATAATCGGCGCCATCAGTAACGTGTACGTCAATATACAGATCCGGCTGGTATTGATTGATCACTTCCATGGCCGCCCTAACACCCGGTGTGTCTAGCTTGGTGTAATCGCGATTAAGGTTGAGGTTATTGCCATTGGTACGAAAGCCCATTTCTATCGGGCCACGCTGATTAATGCGGTTGTACTTACCACGACGCTCATGGCCATCGACATTAAGAATAGGAATAAACAGCAGGTTCGCTTGAGCCAAAATATCACGGCGTTTACCCGTTGCTATGTCTCTTAGCAACATAAACATGGCGTCTTTACCGTCAATTTCGCCAGCGTGTATCCCAGCTTGGACTAAAATCGTGGGCTTGGTGCTATTTACTACATTGGCTTTGTCGCCACCCTGCTCGGTAGCCACCAACATTTTTATGGCGCGGCCGCTTTGGCTGTGGCCTATGACTTCTAATTTAAACTGGGTGGGGTTGGCAGCCACAAGGCGGTCAACAAAGGCCATGGTGTC
Source organism: Pseudoalteromonas sp. UG3-2 (assembly GCF_037120705.1). NCBI lineage: Bacteria > Pseudomonadati > Pseudomonadota > Gammaproteobacteria > Alteromonadales > Pseudoalteromonadaceae > Pseudoalteromonas > Pseudoalteromonas sp. UG3-2. Next base: position 696,397 of record NZ_JAWLJU010000002.1, read on the forward strand.
GACATAATTTGGCGATGCTAGGCCATCACTTAATTCAAAGTCGGTGGTCAGTGGCCCTTGTTTTTGGATTAATTCTTCACTGGCACCTTGCCACTCCATTAACGGTGGTAAATGGCCATTCATGCTCAGTAATGCAGTAAGCATAATCATGCTGGAACTCATTGTGTTTCTCTATTCCTCTGCTGGTATGAGGCAATTATATCAATATTTTAGATATAGGCTTACAATGTGCGGTGATTCAACAAAAATTTGCAGTTAATCGCAGGAATAATAACCAGAGGGTCACATGCGTGCTCAAAAATCGATATTAATTACCGGTTGCTCTACTGGGATCGGCTACTATTGTGCTTTACAGCTATCCCAGCAAGGCTATCAAGTGATTGCCAGTGTCAGAAATCCAGAGCACCTCAACAAGTTTGCTGGCACCAAAGTACAGTGCATTTTATTGGATTTAGCCGATGAACAAAGTATCCAAGAGGGTTTTCATCAAGCGCTAGAATTGAGTAATGGCAAACTCGATGCCTTATTTAACAACGGCGCTTATGGTCAACCTGGTGCGGTAGAAGACCTGCCAACAGCGGTGCTGCGCCAACAATTTGAAAGCAATTTTTTTGGCTGGCACACACTCACCAATTTAGCGGTAAAACACATGCGCCAGCAAGGCCATGGACGTATCGTGCAAAACTCCTCCGTACTTGGACTGGTGGCGCTTCCTTATCGCGGCGCCTACAACGCCAGTAAGTTTGCTCTTGAGGGCTTAACCGACACCTTGAGAATGGAATTAAAAGGCAGCGGTATTCAAGTTAGTTTAATTGAGCCAGGCCCCATAGTCTCAAAGTTTAGAGAAAATGCGAAACACGCCTTTTTGGCCAACATTGACTATCAAAACAGTGCCCATCAACAACAGTATCAGGCGCAGTTAACTCGTTTGGGCGCAGACGAAGCACCACAAAAGTTCACCCTCGGTCCTGAAGCCGTATACACAAAACTACTGCACGCACTCACGGCAAAACACGCTAAACCCAGATACTATGTCACTTTCCCAACGTATTTAATGGGGTATTTAAAGCGGCTATTGAGTACCGCACAACTAGATAAACTATTATTGAAGAATAAATAAAACTAAAAAAGGAGCCAATGGCTCCTTTTTAACTCTCTAAGAAAATTCTTAAAGCTGCTAATTAAGCAGAAAGACCGTCTTTTGCTTTGGCAACTAGCGCTGCGAAAGCTACTTGGTCGTATACAGCGATATCAGCTAGGATCTTACGATCGATTTCAACAGATGACTTTTTAAGGCCATTGATGAAACGGCTGTAAGAAAGACCGTTTTGACGTGCTGCTGCGTTGATACGCGCAATCCATAGTTGACGGAAAGTACGTTTCTTAGCACGACGGTCACGGTAAGCATATTGACCAGCTTTAGTTACCGCTTGGAAAGCTACGCGGTAAACGCGTGAACGCGCTCCATAGTAACCTTTAGCTTGCTTTAATACTTTTTTGTGACGTGCACGTGCGACTACGCCGCGTTTAACTCTTGCCATTTCTGATATCCTCTATTAAGCGAACGGTAACATACGGTTGATAAGAACTAGGTCATTTTTATGAACCATAGTCTTAGGACGTAGGTGAAGTTTACGCTTAGAAGACTTCTTAGTCAGAATGTGACGAAGATGTGACTGTTTACGCTTGAAACCGCCAGAAGCAGTTTTTTTGAAGCGCTTTGCAGCACCTCTGTGAGTTTTTAGCTTGTAAGCCATTTGCAATAACTCCAATTGATATTGCTTAAACACAAGTAAGCAGGCGGAGATAAACTCGCTTTGAGGCCCAACTTACTACCTAAAACAGGTGAAGATTCAATATCTTACTTTATAGACTGCCGTAAATAGCAGCACTACCGGATTAACGCAGGTGGCAATTGCACTTTAGACCTGCGTTAAATTCGTCGCGTATTATGCCGAGATTATTGCTTTTTAGCAATAGGCGCCATCATCATTATCATCTGACGGCCTTCAACTTTCTTTGGAAACGACTCAACTTGAGCAATGTCTTCCAATTCAGTTTTAATACGGTTAAGTAAATCGATACCGATTTCTTGGTGCGCCATTTCACGACCACGGAAACGGATGGTTACCTTAGCCTTATCGCCACCTTCTAAGAATTTACGAAGGTTACGAAGCTTGACTTGGTAGTCACCAATATCAGTACCAGGACGGAATTTAACTTCCTTGACCTGAATTTGCTTTTGCTTTTTCTTTTGTTCTTTTTGGATTTTTGCTTTTTCAAAAAGGAACTTACCGTAATCCATCACCTTACACACAGGTGGTTCCGCGTTTGGACTGATCTCAACAAGATCAAGTCCTGCTTCTTCCGCCATAGTTTGTGCGTCTCTTAATGAGACAATGCCAGCTTGCTCGCCTTCAGCGTCAATTAAGCGAACTTCTTTCGCTGTAATCTCTTCGTTAATACGATTTTTCTGAGCGTTATTTTGCCCTTTTTTGCCGCCTCTAATGGTACGTTCCTCCAAAAAATTCAAAAATAGTTGCGTGCACAAGAAAAAGGAAAGTGCACGCAAGTTTATATTTATAGTCGATTTTTAATCTCTTCGCTAATCTTGGCGATGAAATCATCTACCGCTAGTTTACCTAAATCTTCACCGGTTCTGGTTCTTACCGCAACTTCTTGCTGCTCAACTTCTTTATCACCAACAACCAACAAGTAAGGTATACGTTTTAAAGTATGCTCGCGGATTTTAAAACCAATTTTCTCATTTCTCAAGTCAGCACAAGCTCTTATTCCAAGTTTATTCAACTTTTGTACAACTTCGTGAACATAATCAGCTTGTTTATCGGTGATATTCATAATCACCACTTGCTTAGGTGCTAACCAGGTTGGGAATTGACCCGCATACTCTTCGGTTAAAATACCAATAAAACGCTCTAATGAACCTAAAATAGCACGGTGGATCATCACCGGCGTCTTACGCTCATTGTTTTCTGCTACGTAGGTCGCGCCTAAGCGTCCTGGTAATGCAAAGTCTAACTGTACAGTACCACACTGCCATGCCCGCTCCAAGCAATCGTACAAGGTGAATTCAATTTTTGGTCCATAGAATGCACCTTCACCTGGTAGATACTCAAACTCGATGTCATTGACTTTCAATGCTTCGGCCAGTGCTGCTTCCGCTTTGTCCCACATTTCGTCTTCGCCAATGCGCTTTTCAGGACGAGTAGATAGCTTCACCACGATTTTTTCGAAACCAAAGGTTGAATAGGTGTCGTATACCATCTTGATACACGCTGACACTTCTTCCATGATTTGCTCTTCAGTACAGAACACGTGGGCGTCATCTTGAGTAAAGCCACGTACACGCATTAAGCCATGCAATGCACCAGACGGCTCATTACGGTGACAACAACCAAACTCAGCCATACGTAATGGTAAATCACGGTAGGATTTTAAGCCTTGGTTAAAGATCTGTACGTGACCTGGGCAGTTCATGGGTTTGATGGCATATTCACGCTTTTCCGACTCAGTGGTGAACATGGCATCGGAATATTTATCCCAGTGACCTGATTTTTCCCACAGGCCGCGGTCCATCATCAATGGCCCTTTTACTTCTTCGTACTGGTACTCACGCAGCTTTTCACGAACAAAGTCTTCTAGCTCACGGTAGATGCTCCAGCCGTCATTGTGCCAAAATACCATGCCTGGCGCTTCTTCTTGCCAGTGCCATAAATCAAGGGCTTTACCAATTTTACGGTGATCGCGCTTTTCCGCTTCTTCCAAGCGCTTCAAGTACGCTTTAAGTTGCTTTTTGTCTGCCCATGCAGTGCCATAAATACGCTGCAACATTTTGTTTTCAGAGTTACCGCGCCAATAGGCACCGGCCACTTTCATGATTTTAAAGTGGTGACAGAATTTCATGTTCGGTACGTGCGGGCCGCGGCACATATCGATGTATTCTTCGTGATGATAAAGCCCTGGGCGATCGTCTTGTGAAATATTTTCGTCAAGGATTTCAATTTTGTATGATTCGCCACGTGCGACAAAGGCATCACGTGCTTGTTGCCAGCTTACGGTTTTTTTCACCACGTCGTAGTTGGTTTTTGCCAATTCCAACATGCGCTTTTCGATGGCTTCTAAATCTTCTTGAGTCAACGAATGCTCAAGGTCAATATCGTAATAAAAGCCATTATCAATCGTTGGACCGATAGCCATTTTTGCTTCTGGGAACAACTGTTTTACGGCATGGCCAATTAAATGCGCACAAGAGTGGCGGATAATTTCCAAGCCATCTTCGTCTTTGGCTGTGATAATTTCTAGCTTGGCATCTTGCTCGATAACGTCACATGCATCCACACGCTCGCCATTAACGCGACCGGCGATGGTGGCTTTGGCAAGACCAGGACCTATGTCTTGTGCAACTTCTAAAGTAGTGACCGGGTTTTCAAAAGTACGCTGACTGCCGTCAGGAAGTGTAATTACTGGCATGAGAAATCCTATTTACAGTGGTGGCGCCTACAATGCGTCACATGTATGTTTTTATATTGAATTAAAAGTGTGCCTATCAACGCTTTTACGAATAAGCATTGTCATTTATTAAGCGCTTAGTTCGAGGGCTTTCGAATAAGACGTCGTATTCTCGCGTGTTACTTGGCTAAGTGCAAGCCTATGACTAAAATAAACACTATCTATTTACATAAAAATGTACTGGAATATCAGTGGCCAAAAAAAGCTATCGCTTTGCAACCTTTAATCTGCTCAATTTTGCCGAGCCGCCCTACTCGTTTTATCAGCTTCACGAGCGTTACAGCGAAGAACAATGGCAAACCAAAAGCCAGTTTATTAGCGGTATGATCCAGCACATCAACCCGGATATTATCGTTTTTCAAGAAGTCTTCACCCCAGACAGCTTGCAAATACTGTGCGAAGACTTGGGGCTAGTACACTTTGCCACCGTAGATAGCCCGACACCGGATCACATTTACCCTAACGTGTTATTTCAGCCGGTGGTGGCCATTGCTTCTAGGTATCCATTTCGCTCCTTTGCGCCCCTAGAGCCTTGCCCTGAGCTGCTGGAGTATTTAAATAACCAATATCAGTTTCGTTTTAATCGCACCCCAATTAAATGTAAATTCGACATCCCAGGGTTTGGGTTATTGGCGTGTTATGCGGTGCATTTCAAGTCTCAACGAGTGCACTCTATGGCGCATATGTTCGCAGAGAACAATCAAGACGACCCGTTACTGACGTTATTGCATGAAACCGTAGGCACCATGCAAACGCAAATTTCACGCTCGTTAGAAGCCTCGGTCATTTACTACGACGCCTTAAAAACACAGCGAGAAAAGCACGCCGCCACTTTGGTGATGGGAGATTTTAATGATGCCATAGACAGCCCAGCGCTGTCCTTTATGAATCGCTCCTTTCCCACTACCGTGAATGCCAATCAATTTGACAGCGTCGGCTTATTTGACAGTTTTCTTTACGCTGATAATACCTGTGAACGCAAACCGCCTACCCATTATTACCAAGGCAAAGGCAATGTTCTAGACTATATTCTGTGTTCCAAGGAGTTTAACCCCAATTGCCCTAATTCAGTGGTAAGCGGGTTGCGTTATTACAGTTTTGACAGTCACCTGGATCCTAAACGCGTCGATGAAGATATTTGCTATTCTGATCATGGCGCCATAGCAATAGAAATAACACTGTGAGATAATTCAATTTTTGCATCATTTGGACACCACAATGAAAACACTTGGAGTTGAAATTTCCGGCAGCGAAGCCTTGCTTTGCATGTTAACGAAAGAAGACGACGTTTTTGATATCAGAGATATTCGTCAGCGCCGCTTTACCCTAGCCAACCAAGGTGCTGAGCTTGAAGAAATGCGTAAATTCCAATTCGACGTAGCCAAGCTAGTTGAAGATTATGGCGTCGACTCAATAGCTATCCGTCAACGCCCTCATAAAGGGAAGTTTGCAGGCAGCGCAGCAGGCTTTAAGATGGAAGCGGCATTGCAACTGATCCCCAATATTGACGTGCAATTGCTTTCTGGTACCGAAGTAAAAGAGCAGTTAAAAAAGAACCCAATCCCGGTGGATTATGAAGACACTGGCTTGAAGAAGTTCCAAGAGCAAGCCTTTATCAATGCCTACGTGTATATTTTACGCAAAACCTACGGCAAAATTGAGTAAACAAAAGGCTCATCGCTAACCTCTAGATCGCGCGAGTTATGCCAGTATGATCGCGCGATGACTTATTCCTTTTTATGCCTGAAGCGCATAAGTGCCCATATGGCATCAATCAAAGCTCGCTAAGTTCATAATCACAATGATAAACTGCCAACATTGATGAATAAGTGACTACTGCAGCATGTATAAAGTTTTTGAGCGCTTTACCAACCCTTTCCCAAGCCAAGAAGCGGGACAACCTCCGCAAGGACTCCTGGCATTTTGTCGTTTTTATACCCAAGGCATGGGAATACCATTACTCGCCATGTCATTAATGGCCGCCGTGTTGGCGATATTAGAAGTCACCTTATTCGGCTTTATGGGCGATTTAGTTGACTGGCTGTCGGCGTACACCCCAGAGACGTTATTTGTGGCAAAGCGTGCCGAGCTTATTCATATGACACTCATCACTCTCGTCGCGCTGCCGTTATTAGTGCTGTTTCACAGCGCAGTATTACACCAAAGTTTATTGGGTAATTACCCCATGGCCATTCGTTGGCAAGCCCATCGCTACTTGCTAAAACAGTCGATGACGTTTTATCAGGACGAATTTGCCGGACGCATAGCCACTAAGGTGATGCAAACTGCCTTAGCAGTGCGAGAGTCGGTCATGAAGCTGCTCGACGTCTTGGTGTACATCATGGTTTACTTTACCGCCATGCTGGCCTTGGTCGCCAGTAGTGATATCCGCTTGATGATCCCCATGCTCGTTTGGCTGGCTTGTTACATTGGCTGCCAATTGTACTTTGTTCCAAAGTTAAAGCGCGTATCCAGCGCCCAAGCAGACGCGCGCTCAGAAATGACGGGTCGCATTGTCGACAGCTACACCAATATTTCTACGGTTAAGTTGTTTTCCTACACCAAACGAGAGGAAGACTACGCCAAAGACAGTATGGATGTCTTCATTCAACCGGTTTATAAACAAATGCGTCTCGCCACTGGCCTCAATGTCACCATTCAAGCACTGAATTATCTGTTGGTGTTTTCCGTTGCAGCCCTGTCACTGTATTTATGGTCGTTTAATGCCATCACCGCCGGCGCCATTGCCATCACGGTGAGTTTAGCACTGCGACTCAATGGTATGGCACAGTGGATCATGTGGGAAATTAGTGGCTTATTCGAAAACATTGGTACGGTTGCCGACGGCATGAATACCCTATCACAGCCCTTGGAAATTATTGATGACAAAGAGGCCAAGCCATTAGTATTCAAACAAGGTCAAATAGACTTTAGCCACACCACCTTTGCCTATAAACGCCAAGATGTCAGTAAACAACACAATGTCATCGACGATCTTAATTTAACCATAAAACCTGGAGAAAAAATTGGCGTGGTGGGCCGCTCTGGTGCCGGTAAATCCACTTTGGTTAATTTGTTATTGCGCTTTTACGACACCGACTCTGGCAGCATCGCCATTGATGGTCAAGATATCGCTAAGGTCAAGCAAGAAAGCCTAAGGCAGCATATTGCCATGGTGACTCAAGACACGTCGCTGTTGCACCGCAGTGTCCGTGACAATATTCTATACGGTCGTCCTGATGCCAGCGAAGACGAGCTTATAGCCGCCACCAAAGAAGCCCAAGCCTATGACTTTATTCAAGAGTTAGAAGACAGTCATGGCAACACCGGTTTTGATGCCCAGGTGGGTGAACGCGGCGTCAAGCTCTCTGGTGGTCAACGTCAGCGCATCGCGATTGCACGTGTATTGCTAAAAAATGCCCCGATATTGATTTTGGATGAAGCCACCTCTGCGCTCGACTCCGAAGTGGAGCAAGCCATTCAAGAAAGTCTCGATGCACTTATGGAAGGCAAAACGGTGATTGCCATCGCCCACCGCTTATCGACCATTGCGCAAATGGACAGGTTAATTGTCATGGATCAGGGCAAAATTGTGGAGCAAGGTAACCACCAAGCGCTACTAGCACAAGGTGGTATTTATGCCAAACTGTGGTCGCACCAAACCGGTGGCTTTATTGGAGTGGAGTAACGCCATTACAAAATAGCGCAACGGCCTTTTTGACCACTAGGTCGAGTTCGGCCTCAGGCATGGGGGCCTGCCATTTGATGGCACGCTCCCAATAGCCTAATTTTTTTAACGCGCCCCAAAAATAAGAGGCCGCAAAATCGGCATCGTAATGGCCTAAACAGCCGGCTCTGGCTGCATCGTCGAACCACTGGATCATCGCCGCTTCGCAGTGGCCAAATTTTTCGTTGAGGTTTTGCGCGCGTTCATAGCTGCGCATGGATTCAATCATCACAATGCGCGACAAGCGCATGTAATCTTCATCGTTAAGTAACGTCATGGCACTTTTCGCTAAGTGCTCAAGTTGTACTGAAAAGTCGTAATTAGGAATAAATTGAATGGCGGTAATGGGTTTGATCCGCTCGATTAACAGTTCAACTACGGCGTCGAATAATTCATCTTTGGTGGAGTAATGCTTATATAATGTGCGTTTAGACACCTCAGCAGATTGGCTGATCGACTCCATGGTTGTCGCTTGAAGGCCTTTTTGTGCGAACTCTTCTATTGCCGCGCACAAAATAGACTGCTGTTTCTGAGAAAGTTGCGTCATTGATTTATTACTATCTTTAAAATTTAAGCAAAAAGCGGCTTCGCTACACTATCTTTGACTTCCTTGACTGCTTTTACATTCGAAACTGCTGTATAAAGTCGGCAATCATACCGAGATTTGTCGTCAATGCTAAGTAAAATCGCCTTCTATGTCATTGTAATCAAACTTACCCTTAATAAAAAGTATACACCAGTGTTTACTTTATTCGGATAAATGTACACGGAAGCGTTTACCTTTTACGTTACAAAGTATACACTAGCGTTTACTTGTTAATTTGTCGAGCTGAACCACCGAATAAGTGATTAAATATTATACTTCTCGGTGACTAGGCATTAGACTTTTACTTTGGTGTGGTAAAAGTGACAACAGAATTAATAACTCCACTGTATTGCATCCAGTATGGGGTGAAATTGACAATAACAAGGCAGTTCTTTGGCCATCACAGGTTAAAGTAGCAATAACGATCATATAGGAATTGGAGTATTCATGTATCCAGCATTAATACGCAGTCGTGTAAAACAATTATCTTTTTTACTCCTTGCGCTGGGCACTCTTAGTGCATGCTCAGAAGCACCAAAATCAGGCCAAGGTGGCGGTATGCCACCAGCCCAAGTGAGTGTGCAAGAGGTTAGCCAACAATCAGTCCCCTTCGATATCGAATTACCGGCAACCCTTGCCGGTGACAAAGAGGTCGAGATCCGCGCTCGAGTCGCAGGCATTATTGAGTCTCGTAATTTTGAAGAAGGTCAGTTTATTAAAGCTGGACATTCTTTATTTACCATTGAATTAGAGCCTTTTAAGCTGGCGGTAGAAAAAGCCGAAGCGGAACTGCAAGCAGCCGAGGCCAATGTCGCGCAAACGCGCCGCGAAAGCAAACGACTGGAAAGGTTAAAAAATGAGCGCTCAGTATCAAAACGCGACTTTGACAACTCAGTGTCGGCCTATGAAATTGCGCAAGCCAACCTAGAGTCGGCCAGAGTGGCATTAAAAGAAGCGCAATTAAACCTCGAATACGCTCAGGTAAAAGCGCCAGTGTCGGGCATTATGGGCAGAGAGTTGATGTCAGAAGGCAGTTATGTTTCTGGCCCTAGTGTGCTGCTGACTGAGCTGACCGATACCAGTACCATTCGTGCTCGTTTTGGTTTTTCCGAGCGTGAACAATTGGCCATGCGCAAAGACGTTGAAGCTGGGACCTTGAGCTTACCTGAAAATAATGAGTTCGATACCACGGTTATTTTGCAAGACGGTTCCGTTTATGGCCAAGTAGGCAAAGTCAACTTCAGTGACGTCCGTGTTAACCGCCACACCGGCACCAGCGAATTGCAAGCGCGCATTGACAACCCAGATGGAGAGCTGCGTCCTGGGCAATTTGTTCGAGTTCGCCTCTCTGGTGCGGTGAGAAACAATGCCATCGTGGTGCCGCAAAAAGCAGTACTAGACAATGGCACAGGTAAATTCGTTTATATCGCAACACAAAACGAAAAAGGTGTCACTGTCGCTTTGCCAGCACCGGTGAAAGTGGGTGAATGGGTTAAGCTTAACGGTGAGAACATGTGGGTGATCAGCTCTGGACTAAAACCAGGGCAACCTGTAATTGTTGAAGGCATGGCGCGTATTTTCTTCCCCGGCATGCCGGTTAACGTGAGCGAACAAGGAGCGTAATCGGATGTTCTCTCGCTATTTTATTAATCGACCCATATTCGCGTTTGTTATTTCAATCGTGATTGTACTGGCAGGCCTTGCGGCCATGCGCAGTTTGCCCGTGGCGCAGTACCCTGAAATTGCTCCTCCCCAAGTAGAAGTACGTGCAGTTTACCCGGGCGCCTCGGCCGATGTACTAGAACAAACGGTCGCGACTCCCATCGAGAACGCCATTACCGGTGTTGAAGGCATGATGTATATGACTTCCACCAGTACCAATTCGGGCGTTACTACCATTGCCGTGACGTTTGAAATTGGCACCGATGTCGATCAGGCAGCGGTGGATGTCAATAACCGCGTCAAGCAAGTGGAAGCCAGGTTACCAGAAGAAACTCGCCGCCAAGGCGTGGTAGTACAAAAAACCTCATCAAACTTCTTGCAAGTGCATGCCTTTTATTCTCCAGATGGCAGTCGCAGCAGTCTTTGGACGTCGAACTACATCACCATGAATATTCTCGACCGCGTTAAGCGTATTCCTGGTACCACCAATGTGCAAATCTTTGGTGCCAAAGACTATGCCATGCGAATTTGGCTGCGTCCTGACATCATGAGCCAATTATCGGTCACGGCTGATGAAGTGGCCGGCGCCATTCGTGAGCAAAACTCACAGTATGCTGCAGGCAGTATTGGTGCTACACCAACAGCGCAAGATGAACAATCCTTGGTATACAGTATGACGGCAAAAGGTCGCTTATCCACTGCCGAAGAATTTGAAAATATCATTATTCGTGCTAACCCAGATGGTTCCACCTTACGCTTAAAAGACGTAGCTCGAGTGGAGCTTGGTTCTAAAGACTACAACTTCCAAGGTACGCTTAACGGCAAAGAAGCGGTATTGCTTGGGGTCTTTTTGCAACCTGGTGCCAATGCGCTGGATGTGGCGACTGCAGTAGAGGCAGAAATTGAAGCAATTAAGCCACAATTTCCCACTGGTCTTTCACACGTAAACTCTTACGACACCACGCGCTTTGTGGAAGTCTCAATTCGTGAGGTGTTAATCACCTTAGGTGAGGCCATGGTGTTGGTATTCTTAGTGGTGTACTTGTTTTTACAAAACTGGCGCGCCACCTTGATCCCCACTTTGGCGGTGCCAGTATCCTTGCTGGGCACGTTTGCCGGCATGTACATGCTGGGCTACTCCATCAACACCTTAACCTTATTCGGCATGGTGTTGTCCATTGGTATTGTCGTCGATGATGCCATCGTGGTGCTGGAAAACGTTGAGCGGATCATGCACGAACAAGGGCTACAAGCGCGTGAAGCGGCAATTAAAGCTATGCAAGAGGTCAGCGGCCCTGTGGTCGCCATCGTGCTGGTATTGTGCTCGGTGTTTGTCCCCATTGCCTTTTTAGGGGGCTTAACCGGCGAGTTGTTCCGTCAATTTGCCATTACCATTTCGATTTCGGTGAGTTTGTCTGGTGTGGTTGCCCTAACCATGACGCCAGCTCTGTGTGTGATGTTGTTAAAGCATGAGCACAAGCAAACCGCGAAATTCTTTTTGTGGTTTAACGATTGGTTCCACCGTGTCACTAACCGCTACGTTGGTACAGTAAGCTTTATGGTACGCCGTGGCTTTATTGGTCTCACCTTAATGATTGCCATGATCAGTGCAACCGCCATGCTATGGCAAAAAACCCCAAGTTCATTAGTACCGGATGAAGATCAGGGCTACTACATGATTGCGGTATTTTTACCGGATGGCTCATCATTGGAACGCACCGCAGAGGTAGCAGATAAGGTGATCGCAGCGGCAAAGTCGAACCCGGCGAATGAAAACGTGGTGTCGTTTACCGGCATGGACTTTATTGGCGGCGGCTTTAAAAATAATGCAGCAACCATGTTCGTCACCCAAACCCATTGGGATGAGCGTGATGTCGAAGCCAAAGATTTGGTCAACGAGCTGTTTATGAAGACCGCGGGGATCAATGAAGCCTTAGTGTTGGCCTTCAACCCACCGCCTATTTTTGGTCTTGGCACCACCGGTGGCTTCGAAGTGTTCTTGCAAAATAAAGGCAGTACCGATCCTGAAAAGCTCAAACAAGGCATGCAGCTATTAACCGCTGAAGCGCAAAAAAGCCCTGTGTTAGCCAGCTTACAAACCCTTTGGCGACCGGATGCTCCGCAGTTAAAAGTGAATATGGATCGTGAGCAGGCACGCGCTATGGGGGTTAATATTAACTCTGCGTTTAATGCCTTAGCCGCGAATTTAGGCAACTATTACGTCAATGACTTTAATAAATTTGGTCGTGCTTGGCAGGTGATCATGTCTGCCGAGGCCGAATTTAGAATGACCCCAGAAGACGTTGGCCGTATCTATGTTAAAAATAATCGCGGTGAAATGGTTCCAATTTCTGCCTTTACTGACATTGAATACAGTCGTGGCCCAGAAACCATGAATCGTTACAATAACTTGTCAGCGGTTAAACTAATGGGTGAAGCGGCGCCAGGATACAGTTCAGGTCAGGCGATTGCCGAGTTTGAGCGCATTGCCGCAGAGGTATTGCCACCGGATATGACCTACGAGTGGACCGGCTCGGCGTATCAAGAAAAGCAAAATACTGGCACTACAGGCATTGCTCTTGGCATGGCGGTGATCATGGTATTCTTAATCCTAGCGGCCCTTTATGAACGCTGGTCATTGCCATTGTCGGTGATGCTAGCCCTGCCGTTTGGTACTTTTGGTGCATTGGTGTCGATTTGGATTGCCGGATTAACCAACGATGTGTACTTCCAAATTGGTTTGGTGACGTTACTGGGTCTTGCCAGTAAAAATGCCATCTTAATTGTGGAATATGCACTGATGAAATATCAGCAGGGCTGGAGCCCAGCAACGGCAGCATTGGAAGCGGCACGATTACGATTTAGACCGATTATTATGACTTCACTGGCGTTTATCCTCGGTGTTGTGCCCCTGGTGCTTAGTTCTGGTGCTGGTGCTGGAGCAAGACACAGTGTCGGTACTGGGGTCATGGGTGGCATGCTATCAGCCACGTTCCTGGCGGTGTTCTTTTTGCCGTTGTTCTTCTATTGGTTAATGGCAAGACGAGTGTCAGAAAAGCGCAGTAAACAAGCGCTACGTGATGAAATTGCCAAGCATCATAAAGAGGAACACGTCGAAACCGATGAAGGCCTCGCCTAACTCTAGCAAAGAAAAAGCCCGCAATTGCGGGCTTTTAACTAACTGCTCTATCAAAAAGACAGTTAGACTGTATTAGCTGTTATGTTGCAGCACAATCCGATAGCGCGCTTTACCTTCGCGCAAATGATCCAATGCCTGATTAATCTCGGTAAAATCGAACAGCTCAATTTGCGGTGCAATGTTATGCTGCGCAGCAAACTCCAGCATTTGCGCTATGGTTGCTGGGCTTCCCACCGGCGAAGCCGAGACACTGCGTTGCCCTAGCAATAAGCCGAATAAGCTCAAATCCAATGGCTCTAACGTGGCACCAACAAAGTGTAAACGGCCCTTAGGTTTTAGGGTATTAATATAAGCATTCCAGTCCAGCTTGACGTTCACCGTGGAAATAATAAAGTCAAACTGCCCTGCCGCTTGCTCAAGCTCGGATTCTGAACGCGAGTTAATAATATGATGGGCGCCAAATGACTTGGCTTCTTCAGCTTTACTTTCACTGGAGGTGAATGCCGTCACTTCACAGCCCCACGCGTTTAAAAACTGCAGCGCCAAGTGCCCTAAACCACCGATCCCTATGACAGCCACTTTGTCAGTAGGCTTAACATCAAATTGCACCAAAGGGTTAAACACGGTAATGCCACCGCAAAACAGCGGACCTGCGGTTTTTAAATCAAGTTGCTCTGGTAACGCCACAACGCTTTTGGCATTGGCTCTGACCTTATCAGCAAAACCACCGTGGTGACCAATAATAGTGCCTTGTGCATCGCCACAGAGGTTTTCATCACCGCTGTCGCAGCTAGGACAATGACCACAATAATCGCTGTGCCAACCGAGACCGACTTTTTGCCCAACGCTGAGGCCTTGCACTTGCTCGCCAACTTGGGTTACACGGCCAATGACCTCATGTCCCGCCACCAGCGGGTATTCACTCATGCCCCACTCGTTGTCGATCATGGATAGGTCGGAGTGGCAAATACCACAGTATTCCACAGCAATTTCGACGTCTTGTGCAGCAAGCTCTCCCGGTTCATACGAATAAGGCTCTAATTTACCGCCTGCTTGTTGTGCAGCATAGGCATTAATGCTCATAGTATTTCCTTCCTTTCTTTTTAGTTTCGACCACGTAAAAGTCGATGTGACTAGTCTGATACGATAACAAAGTCAGATTGATCAACGCCAACGTAAATTGTTGTCTCATCGCAATACGCATTACATGAGTATAGCCATTAGTCTTAATTCTGGGTTTTTCATCCCGCTTCTCTTGATCTTGTCGACAATTAAGTTATCACTGTAGTAACAAGGGTTAAATAACAACAAGCCGTTCAGCCACAGCAAGGATTAGATATGAACTCAAACAACATCAACTTAGAAACCAATAATCGCAATAAAAGCTATTTCAAGGGCAGTCAGGCCAGTGTACTTTCGTCTCAGACCATAGGTGCGTATCTTGAAGATATTGTCGACAATTATCCGGAGCGTGACGCCATTGTCGTCTGCCATCAAGAGGTGCGTTTAAGTTACCGCCAATACCTTGCCAAGATTAATCAGCTTGCTGCTAGCATGCTCGCCGTTGGGATCCGCCCAGGGGATCGCATTGGCATTTGGTCACCTAATAACATCGAATGGAGCCTGGTGCAGTTCGCTAGTGCTAAAATCGGCGCCATTATGGTCTGCATTAACCCCGCCTATCGCCCGAGCGAATTGGAATTTGTGTTAAACAACGTTGACTGCAAAATGTTAGTGATGGCGAAATCGTTTAAACAGAGTCATTATGTAGACATGATACGAGAGCTGGCACCTGAGTCGTATCATTGTCTGTTTGGCGAGTTGCAGGCTAAACGTTTACCAGCGCTGAAGCAGTTAGTGTTAATCGACTCTGAGCCCGAACCCGGCTTTATGAATTTCACCACATTAATTAACCAAGCCACGGACGCTCACTACTTGGAAATGGATGCCATCGCCAGCAATCTAACCGCCGATCAAGCCATCAATATCCAATTTACTTCAGGCACCACAGGCAACCCGAAGGGCGCCACCCTAACTCACCGTAACATTTTGAACAATGGCCTGTTAGTGGCCAATGCTATGCAACTCACAGAGCAAGATAGGTTGTGTATTCCGGTGCCGCTGTATCACTGTTTTGGTATGGTGTTGGGTAACTTAGTGTGTATTAGTAAAGGCGCGTGTGCCGTGTTCCCAGACAGTAGCTTTGAGCCACTGCAAACCCTTAAAGTGGTTGAGCAGGAACGTTGTACGGCTCTGCATGGTGTGCCGACGATGTTTATAGCCCAATTAGAACAGCCTGAGTTTAACAAGTTTGATCTATCTAGCTTACGGACTGGGGTGATGGCTGGTGCTACTTGCCCAGAAAAATTAATGCGCCAAGTTCAGACAGACATGCACATGACAGATGTGCTGATCGGCTACGGTCAAACCGAATGCAGCCCCATCAATAACATCACTGAAATCGACTCTTCCATCGCTAAGCGAACTCAGACGGTGGGTCGGGCAATGCCACACACCGAGGTAAAAATCATTGATGAACTCGGTCATATTGCGCCCATCGGCACACCTGGTGAGGTTTGTGCGCGGGGCTACTGTGTCATGCAAGGGTATTGGCAGGACCAAGAAAAAACCGCTGCCACCATCGATAATGACGGCTGGCTGCATTCTGGCGATCTGGGTGTAATGGACCAAGAAGGCTATGTCAGTATTGTTGGTCGCATTAAAGACATGATCATTCGCGGCGGTGAAAACATTTACCCGAAAGAAATTGAAGAAGTCTTGTATCACCACCATGACATTTTAGATGCTGCGGTATTTGGCATCAAAGATGACAAGTATGGCGAAGAGGTATGCGCTTGGGTGCAATTAAAACCCGGCCACTACATCGATGAAAGTGACATCAGAGACTACCTAAAAGATAAACTGGCCTATTTTAAAGTGCCCAAACACATCAAGCTGGTTGATGCATATCCCATGACCGTCACTGGTAAGCTGCAAAAGTTTAAGATGCGTGAACAAATGGAAGATGAACTGGCTGCTATGAAAGAGTCACTTTAACTGCTCGCTGAGCTGATAGCTGCTAGTTTGGCTATAGCACAGCGAATGGAGATTAAAATCAGCAAAAAGAGTGAGTGAACTATTCAGAACATTCACTCTTCGCGCTCAGAGGGCCGCTCCAGCAGTTCTAGTTTTGCCAGCTGCTTTTCAAGCTTATCTACTTTTGTCATGGCTATTAGGCCAAATGTGAAGCCAATTAGCCCCATGCTCATGCCCATAATAGCAAATATAAAAGCGATGTTTTCCACTGACAAACTCCTTTTGAGAACTAAAAAATTAAAACACAAGACTGTTTTTGTTACGTTACCACTAGTATCTAGCAGTACCGCGGCCGAATGAACCTCTATGGTAACAGTATCAAGCCATTAATCATTCATTACAATGTCCGGCTTTACTATTTAGACGTATCTAAGCTTTCTTTATTCTAAGCAGGCTCACAAAGTGGCAAGTCAAATTGCACCATTAGCCCACCCTTTTCACGGTTACAGAGTTTTAATTGGCCTCCGTGGGCTACCGCCACCTCGTTGCAAATACTTAACCCAATGCCAGTGCCGCTGGGTTTAGTGGAGAAAAAAGGTAACACCGCATTGGCCAGCTTTTGTTCTTCCATGCCTTCTCCGCGGTCGACAATGGCGACAATTAAGCGCTGGTAATCAATCAGTAATTTAACCCCTATGTCTGCGGCGTTGGAGCCTGACTCATGGGCGTTTTTTAACACATTAATCAATACCTGCTCAATTTGCACCGGATCAAAATAAGCATGCTCACAGGGGATGTCGGCCAGCAGCTGAAATGGATAGAGCTGCTCTACGGAGCGTAAAATGGGGGCCAGGGCTTGTTTTGATATGCTTGGCGCTGGTAAGCGCGCAAATTCACTGTATTTGGCGACAAACTCCGATAGATTTTCGGTGCGGCGATTAATGGTTTCGAGCATCTCGGGCAACAACTTAATCAACTCAGGGTTTTGCGAGGTACTGCTTTTTTCTACAATGGTGTTGGCTGAGTTGGTTAATGACGAAATGGGCGCAAGGGAGTTATTTAGTTCATGGCTAATTAAACGAATGGCGTTTTTCCACAAATTCAGCTCTTGACGACTCATTTCATTGGATAGGTTCTGACACATCAGTAATACATGAGGCTGGTGATTGAGCACGATGTGCTGGCGTGAAAAATGAAAGCTTTGTTTTTCTTCATTGAGTTGAAAGGTGACAAATCCAGACTCTTGCTGCAATAACGTCGCCTGCAGCTTAGCATCAGCACACGCAATGGCCTGATGCAACACGAGACCATTAAGAGGTTGCTGGGTATTCAGCAGTGACGCGGCTTTGTTATTGGCGTAAACAATTTGCTCAAATTGATTTAGCAAAATAATCGACACCGGAGACACTTGTAAAATGGTGTCGAGTAATAGCTCACGCTGACTGCTGGCATGGCGCTGTTTCTTTAAGGTTGATGACAGCTTGTTGTATTCGGCGATCAGCTCACTCATTTCGATGCTTTCTAAATGGGTGATTTGCACCGAGAAATCTTCGTCTTTAAAGCTGCGAATACCGTCACGCAAACAATCAATCAGTTGCTGATGGCGGCGAAAAAAGTAAGCACTGCTAAATAGTCCCACCAACAGGCTCAACAATAAGCCTATTATAAGGGCTAAATGCAGTGGCCATGCCAAGGCGGTAAAAGCCAGTACGCAGAGGGTTAACACCAGCAGTGCCAAACAGAGACAAATAAAAACCGCCGCTTGCAGTGAGATCATCATTTTAAACCAAACTTTTCCATGCGCCGATATAAAGCTTGGCGACTAAGCCCAAGCTGCCTTGCCGCTTTACTGACAACGCCATCGGCATTGGCCAATGCCGCCTCGATATCCGCTTGCGTGTATTCTAGCTGTTGGCTATGTTGCTGTTCAGGCAATGCCAAGTGCTCGCAATCGATTTCACTTTGGTTGCAAAGAAGCGCAGCGCGACCAATGATGTTTTGTAATTCACGAACGTTCCCGGGCCAGCTATAACGTTTTAATTGCTTCATGGCGGCGTCGCTGATCGATTTTCCTTTTGCCAAAAAGTGTTCTACCAATACAGGGATGTCTTCTTTGCGCTCACTTAACGGCGGGAGCTTTAATTCAACCATGTTAAGGCGGTAATATAAATCTTCACGAAATGCACCGCTGTTTATCGCCTGAACTAAGTCAGTGTTGGTGGCGCTAATGACTCGCACATTGACTTTGGTGGTGCGGGTACTGCCAACTCGCTCAAACTCACCACTTTGTAATACTCGCAACAACTTTTGTTGCCCTGCCAATGACAAATTACCAATTTCATCTAAAAATAACGTACCGCCGTCAGCCGCCTCAAAACGTCCGGCTCGAGCTTTTTGTGCGCCGGTATAGGCACCAGACTCAACACCAAACAGCTCCGCTTCAATTAACTCAGCCGGAATGGCACCGGCATTGACTTTGATAAAGGGCTTATCTCGATAGCTGCTATTAGCCTGTACGATTTCAGCGATTTTTTCTTTACCTGCGCCGTTGGGACCGGTGATCAGAATGGGCGCATCGGAGTCAGCGACTTGAGTGGCCATCTCCAATAAACTTAACATCGCCGAGTCGGCAACCACCACTGAGCACAAATCAAAGTGCTGTTGTAAGTGTTGTAATCGTGATTGGCGCTGTGCTGACACTTGGTTGACTTGCTCTTGTAGCTCACGCATTTCTACTAGGTTTTTTACTGAAGTGACCAGCTTATGATCTTTCCAGGGCTTAGCTAAATAGTCAGCCGCGCCCTCTTTTATCAACTCCACAGCCATTTCAAGATTGGCCCACGCCGTTAATAAGATTATTGGTAAGTCAGGTTCGATATCCCGAATTGCTCGAAATAACGCTTTGCCCTCTTCGCCACTGGTGGTGTCGCGGGTAAAGTTCATGTCTTGGATCACCAGATCAAACTGCTTAGAGCGCAGTTTATCCAACCCTAGCTGCGGCGCTGTTACCCCTTCACAGGGAATATCGTTCAATAACAGTAAGACCTTAATGGCTTGGATCACATCGGGGTTATCATCTATAACCAATACACTCATGAAGTAACGATTCCTTGAACGTTCGCCAGCCCACTTAGGCTGGCATTATTATTATTTTTTAGCTCGCTTTGGTTACTTGCGCCGGCGATACTTTGGCTGCCTCTCGAGCAGGTAAGTACACAGCTAGCGTACTAATTAACCAAGTAAAGAGTGCCACTGCCACTAATAATGGCAATTCAACCACACTTTGTACACGAACAGTATTCATTAAGAAATAATACAGTAAAATTGCCAACGCGAACCCTAACACTAAGCCAATAAAGACTAAAATGGTATTCTCTTTTATTAATGTCGTCATCACCATCGACCGTGATGCCCCTAATGCCCGTAAGACTCCATGATCTTTTTTACGTAAATTAACCGAAAAGTTCACTAAAGCAATTATCCCCATCGCGGTCACGATACAAGCGATCAAACTGATACCGCTCATGGTGAAGGCAAATGTGCTGCGACCATCCCAAAGGCGCTTTTTAGCCCGAGCGGCGTATTCTACCCGCTGCACCATTCTGCCAGGAGTGTGATACAACGCGGTCTCGACTTGTTGTAATACGCTTTCAGGAACGCCTTCAGCGACCCGTACAAGGTAATTAAGCTTTTGTCGGTTACCCCAGAGTACTTCAGGTACTATGCCAGAGTGATATTGTTGCTGTGAGTAAGTGGCACTCTCGCCAAGCATTTTACCTTGATACACACCAATCACCCGGTGTGCAATGCGTTGTCGCGAAACATAAACGGTTTGCCCTAAAGCTGAGTCATCGCCGAACAAGGCTTCGCTGAGTTCTTCACTGATCATAATCACCCCAGCGTTGTTACTCTGATGGTTGCCTTTAATGTATTCACTAGGATAAAAACGTCGCCCTGCAATGACCTTTAATCCCAAGACATCAATGCCCTTTTCATCTAGGCCAAAATACCCAAACACACGGTAATCGGTTTCTGGCTGAGTATCTTTAAACATGGTCCAACCAGGGCCTTGGCTGTCTAATACCAGTTCATGGCTGGCGTAACTTGCCGCCGTTACCCCAGGCACCGCTTCCATGGCCCGAATGTCTTGCTCGATTAAAGAAGCTATTTCGATGTTATTATCAAACACCCGTGTAGTGACATTTAATATTTGCTGTTCTTCCAGTTTGGAAGGAATTAACCAGTTTTGTAATGTCGCATAACTGATAAAGGCGGTATTACTGACAATCATCACCGTGATAGCCACTTGCAGAATAATCAGTAGCGAAATGCCTTTTTGTTGCAATAGTAGTTTTAAAATGTGTTTAATCGCCATGATTACCCCCTAAGTTGTGAAGCTGGAGAGATGCGGCTACTGCGATATACCGGATAAAAAGCCGATAACGCCACTGCGGCAAAAATACCAAGTGTAGTTATCAGCGCCAGCTGACCATCAAACTGATAGATTTGCCTAACTTGCTCAGCCAAGGCCATATAATCTGACTGGTACATGCGCAAATGGAACATAAGCTCTAGCCCGGCGAATGCAAAGACAAAACCCACCACTACCGCGACGCTGGTTAATATGGAAATTTCTAAAAAATGGATTTTCATGATCATCGCGCGATTGGCTCCAAGGGCGCGATACAGCGCGGTGAGCTTGCGATTGGCTTGAAATTTAGCCAGTAGGATCCCGATGGTATTCACCAAGCAAATGGCAAACAGCAAATACGAGAAAGTAAGGTAAATTGCTTCCCACGCCATATAGCGCTGGATCATAATATACAGCTCAGACATGCTTAACATGGTGATCAGGTTGCTGTGCTCAAAACGGCCCAGTTCCTGCTCTTTGGCGATATAATTACGCAGCCAGTCGATGGTGCTGGCTTTTTGCGCAGCGATTTGATCAGGTTGATATTGTAACCATGCCACTAAATAACCACATTCAGCATTGTTTAGTGCTGCAGCGTCACCCCGTCTTGGGTTAACATCGGAATACAATTGTGCGGTTTTACAGGTGACTAACTGCGTTCTGTCGTAGTTCTGTTGTAACGCAAAGGACAAAGGCACAAAGGCATCGTGATTGTAATTGTTGCTAAAGGTAAGATCTTGAAAGCGGCGTTTATAGCGAGTCAAATCGACCACCCCAACCACTTGCAGTTGCTCGCCTTTCACCTGCACAAACTGACCCACCGAGTTTTCGCCTGCAAATAATTGATCGTTTGCATTTTTACTCAGCACCACCACAGCACTGGCGCTTTGCTCGAGCTCCGGCGTCCAAGATTGGCCATAAATAAAAGGCGCATCCAAAATCGCAAACAGCTGATGGTCGGTTGCCGCCGCTTCGACACTGATCGGCCTGACCGAATTATCTTCCAGTCCAACAATAAACTCGGTAGTATAATTCAGCGACAGCTGCTCATAGGGTAACTCCGCTTGCTTTAACGCCATAGCGTCTTTATAGGTCAGCCTTGGGTACTGGTTAAAATCGGCAACGTCTTGGTCTTGGTTATAAAAATTTAACCCCACGGTGTATAGACGCTCGCCTTTATAACCAATGACTTCGCTGCTACTTTGTTTCACAATCGCCGACATGGTCAACATCAAGGTGATCCCCACAGCCAGATTAATGATCATTAATACGCTTAGTTTTGGTTTTTGCTTAAACCCTTGCCAAGCCAATAAAAACAGTTCCTTCATGGCCTTCTCCTACACTGCCAGCTCGGTTAGCTGAGATTTGGTGATATCGCTCAGCTCGCCGTCGAGAATTTGTATATTGCGACCAGCGCGACTAGCTAACTCATTATCATGGGTCACCATAATCAAAGTCGTGCCTGAGCGGTTAACCTCTTGCAGTAAGTCCATGACCTGCCTTGCCATCAAACTATCGAGATTACCTGTGGGCTCATCCGCTAATAAAAACCGTGGTTTGCCTGCCAATGCTCTGGCAATGGCAACTCGCTGCTGCTGACCGCCACTGAGCTGAGCCGGAAAGTGTGCCATGCGACTGGCAAGGCCCACTAGCTCTAGTGCTTCAGTGATCCGCTTTTTGCGCTCAGCCGCTTTAATACCACGGAATATCAGTGGTACTTCCACGTTGTCATACAAAGACAGATCGGCGATAAGATTAAAGCCCTGAAAAATGAAGCCAATTTTTTCATTTCGTAATTGTGATAAATGTTTGTCATTGAGCTTTGCCACGTCTTGGCCATCTAACAGATATTCGCCTTGTTCAAAACGCTCCAGTAGCCCTGCAATATTCAAAAATGTGGTTTTACCTGAACCCGATGGCCCGGTAATGGCAATAAACTCACCTTCGTCAATACTCAGGTTGACCTCGTTTAGTGCGTGGGTTTCCAGTAACTCGGTACGATAGATTTTGCTAAGATTATTCATTTTTAACATCTGTGATTCCTTGATTCTTATATTATTTCGATAACAATACGGTGGATTTGTTGTTAAATGGCGCAAGACTTGAGATCACGATTTCCTGCCCGGCTTCTAGACCCGACAGCACCTCAACCTCTGAAATACTTTTTACGCCCAGTTTGATGTCTGTTTGTTTCGCTTGATCACCGGTAATGGTGTAGGTGTAGCGACCTGCACCGGTTTCCACGAATGCCCCGCGGCGCACTTTTAAAACCGCCGCTTTGTGTGACAACACTATCCGAGTGGAGACCTTTTGGTTTTGTCGCAATCCTTGTGGTTGCTCTGTAAAGCGCACTCTGGCACTGACTCTGCCGGCTTCCACTTCTGGTGAAATGGCGACTAATTTTGCCGGATATTGATATTGATTAATAAACACTTCAGCAGCCATGCCCACGGCTAAGTTTTCTGCATACAGCTCCGGGATCTGGGCTTCGACCTCCAGCTCCGTGAGATCCACCAGGGATAATAACGCCGCATCGCGCTGGACAAATTGCTTTTGCTGCACATGGACGGTGCCGACAATGCCCGACAATGGAGAGGTGATGGTTAAGGCATCCACCTGACGCTGAACGTCTTGTAAAATGTGTTGTTGTCTTGCTAGGCTCAGCTCACTGCTTTTTAGTTCAAAGGATAAACGCTCTTGTTCCAGTTTTAACGATTCAATCGCATGCTGCTCTTTGAGCTCAGCCCGCTTTAAGTCCACCATAGACTGTTCAAGCTCCAGCTTTGAAATGATCTGTTTGCTAATGCTTTGTTTTGCTCGCGCCATTTCCCGCTGTGCGGCTTCTAGTTCCACTTTCGCCATTTCCATGCGTTGTTTGGTATCTAGCAACTGCTGCTTGATGGCAATGCGTTGACGCTCGACCTCAGTGTGTAAACGCTCAAAGGTTGCCTGCTCTTGCAGTAATTGGTTAGTCAGCTCTGGGCTGTCAATCGTTAACAGTGGCTGTCCAGCTTGTATTTCATCGCCTGGTTGCACTTGTAAGGTCACCGTGCCGGCGGCAATGGCGTAGAGATCGGGGTTATTGGCCGCTAATGTGCGACCCTCAACACGAATGTCTTCGCTGATATCACCTTTCACCACAGTGGCAGTGCGAACTTGACTACGAGACACAGCTTGTTCAGCACTCAAAATACGGTCAATACTAGGCCAAGCGCTACCCACTCCTGTAGCCGTTATGGCGATCACTGCTACTAGCAACAGTGGCTTTTTAAAGCTGCGTTTTCGTGCTAGTTGTTTGTCTTGTGCACTGGTGTCTTTGATCATCTTCCCTCCCGGCGGACAACACACTGTCCGCATTAATTCATAGGTACTAATATCAAAGACTGTGCCAAACTTTACATGATTGTTTTTCTTGGATTTTTTGTTAGATTTAACTTTAGTGAGGATTACTTGGACGGACAGCGGACAGTTCGCGGACAGCAGAGAACGAACAGTACCAGGGCTGCGATAAGCAACACGCTTCAGAGCATGCCTATTCAAACAAAGGGCTAACGGCGGGCATGGTGTTATAAAAAGCGGGGAAATTACCCACTGCGACGAAACATCGTGCTGCCAGCAGTGGGTAGGATATGTTAAAGCGTCCGCTTAACTCAAGACGCAGCGCTCACTTCTGTGCGTTGCCATAGTTGCTGGATTTCATCAATAATAGCTGGGTCGTCGATGGTTGATGGCACCACTATTTTTTCACCATCCACCAACTGGCGAAGGTTTTTCCTGAGGATCTTACCGGAGCGGGTTTTCGGTAAACGCTCTACCACCTTAATGGTTTTTAAACAGGCAATGGCGCCGATTTTTTCGCGGATCAATAAGCGGATCTGTTCGGCGATGTCAGCCTCGCTGGCGCTGCTACCATCTTTGAGTACCACCATGGCAATAGGCACTTGTCCTTTCAGTTCATCTTTCCCTGCAAATACGGCACATTCTGCAATGTCAGTGTGCGCCGCGACAATTTCTTCCATCTCACCGGTGGATAAACGGTGACCTGCGACATTAATGACATCGTCGGTGCGACCCATAATAAAGAGGTAACCATCATCATCTAGATAGCCGCCGTCGCCAGATAAGTAATAGCCAGGATATTGATTTAAATAGCTGCCTCTAAAACGTTCAGTGTTATTCCAAATAGTGGTTAAACAGCCAGGAGGCAGTGGCAGTTTAATCGCCACTACGCCTTGTTCATTGGCTTGGCACGGAGTGCCATCAACATCCAATATTGCGACTTGATAGCCGGGGGTGGGTACAGTGGCGCTCCCCGCTTTGGTAGGCAACAGCTCAATGCCCACTGGGTTACTGGCTATCGCCCAGCCGGTTTCGGTTTGCCACCAGTGGTCAATCACCGGCAAGGCGGTTTTGCTTTGTAACCATTCATAGGTGGCCGGATCGAGGCGCTCACCGGCTAAAAATAGGGTTTGCAGACTACTGGTATCATACTTTGCCAGTAATTTTGCCTCTGGATCTTCTTTTTTGATGGCTCGGAACGCTGTTGGGGCAGTAAATAATGCTTTGACTTGGTACTCTTCCACCACCCGCCAAAATGCTCCCGCATCTGGGGTTTTAATTGGCTTGCCTTCGTAAAGTATCGTAGTACAACCAAAAATAAGCGGGCCGTAGACAATATAAGAGTGACCAACCACCCAGCCAATGTCAGAAGCTGCCCAAAACACTTCACCAGGCTTCATACCATATACACTGTCCATGCTGTAGTTCAGTGCCACGGCATGACCACCTTGCTCACGCACTACCCCTTTGGGTGTGCCGGTGGTGCCAGAGGTGTATAGAATATAAAGTGGGTGGTTACTGGAAAGCGGAATGGCATCTATCCCCTCTGGCTGCTCACTGACGCTAAACCAGTCAAGATCACGACCCGGAGTCATTTGCGCTTCACACGCCTCGCGTTGCAATAGGATGCAGTTTTGAACATCATGGGATGCCAGTGTTAACGCTTCATCAAGCAGTGGCTTGTAAGCAATGACACGGCCAATCTCAATGCCACAAGAAGCACTGATCACTACCTTTGGCTTGGCATCGTCAATACGCACGGCCAGTTCATGAGGCGCGAAGCCACCAAACACCACCGAATGAATGGCCCCCACTCGAGCACACGCGAGCATCGCCACTACGGCTTCTGGCACCATTGGCATGTAAATCACCACGCGGTCGCCTGGTACCACACCCAACCTCTGTAACCCTGCTGCAAAGCGGCTTACCTTGTCTAACAGTTCACCATAGCTAATTTTGCTCTTAGTGCTGCTCACCGGTGAATCGTAGATCAAGGCGGTTTGCTCACCTCGCCCTTGCTGGACATGATAATCCAATGCTAAATAGCTGGTGTTCATGGTGCCGTCGCTAAACCAGTGGCTTAGGCCATCTTGATCTTGGCTATGGCCCTGAGTTGGTGCGTTGTGCCAATCAAGCTTTGCCGCTTGCTGCAGCCAAAATGCTTCTGGGTCTTGTTGAAATTGTTGATATGCCTGTTGATAGGTCGTTGTTGTCATAATGGTTACCCAAGCTGTTCCTGAATATCCATTAAAGATAGTTAACTTTGGCCGCTAAGTAGACTCGACTTTAGTCGGCCATGACTGATGTAGATCAAAGTCTGGGTTAAAACCCAGCGCCATTACTTTTGTTCGCTTTCCAGCTTAAGTAATAAAGCCTTGATATCGTCTTTGGCAGCCGTGATGTGCTGCTGTAAAAAGCGACAAGCCTCTTCGACGTTTTTTTCTCGGCAAAGCTTTAGTAAAGTTCGATGCTCCTCTGGGGCTGTGGTTATGCCACCTGCAAGAAGGATATGCATACGCACATAGCGTTCCGAATTTTTGCCATACATTTCCACCAGTTCACGGGTTTGCGGACGTTCGGCTTTGCTATAAAGCTTGTTGTGAAATTCGGCGTTGAGCTTGCCAGTGGCCAGCTGAGTGTCTCCCGCTGCCATGGCTTCTTCCAAGTCAGCTAAAATGGCTTCGGCTTCCAGCAAGTCTCTGGCAGTTAAATGGTTTATGGAGTGGCGCAGTAATTCCGCCTCTAATAAGGCGCGTAAGTCAAAAATTTCATCAATTTGCTCGGCGCTGAGACCAGTAACAGTGGCACCTTTGTGCGCTTCAAAATTGACTAAGCCTTCTGCTTCTAGTTGCAATAAGGCCTCGCGCACGGGAATGCGACTGACATTTAACTCCCCAGCCAGTGCTGCTTGCCTTAACGGCTCACCTGCCTTGATCTCTCCCAGTAGGATTTTTTCACGAATTGCTTCTGCAACCAGTTGCGTTCGAGTTTTATGTACAATCGCCATAGTATTTCGTAGTTATTGTTTTATCTCGTCATTATATACGTAACTGGCAGAAAATTGCATGTTTGTGAGATAAAGAAAAAGCCCGGAGCAGAACTTCGGGCTTGGCTTTGCTTAACTCTGTATACAAATTGGCCGCACAAAGCGACGTAAGGCCTCGAGACCGACCGAGGTACTGCGGACATCGGTGGAGGCTGGAAATGGCCCGCCATGATTCATGGTGGCGCAGACCTCAACGCCTGTGGGCATTTGACCATAAATAAGCCGCCCCACGCGATATTGCAATGCCTCTATTAGCGCATCCGCTTGTTGCAGATCGGCTGCTGTGCCGTGAACACTGGCGGTAAGTTGACCGTCTAATTGCGCAACCATTTCCTCCAGTTGAGCTATATCCTCGTAGCCAACCACCAGCGCCGCGGGGCCGAAGATTTCCTGCTGTAACGGTTCGTTGCTGATAAAATCCGTAATATCGCAATAGTAAACTTGTGCTGCGGCGTGAAACGATTCGGCCTTTGTAGCCACTTGCAAGCACTCGACTTCAGGCTGAGTTTGAAGCTCTGCCACGCTTTGCTCAAACGCTTTCAAGACCCCAGGGGTCAGCAGGGTGTCGGAAGCCGAGCCGGCGACTTGAGTTTTCACCGCAGCAATAAACTCTGCACTGGCGACTTTGGGAACAAACCAAAGACCTGGACTGGTGCAAAATTGGCCATTACCCATTAACATGGATTGCACCAATTGCTCAGCCACTTGTGCGCCCTCCTCGACTGCCTTGTGCGGCAACAGCAACTGTGGATTAGTGCTGCCCAGCTCGCCATAAAAAGGAATGGGTTCTGCACGAGTGGCAATCGTCTGTTGCAATGCGTTTGCAACGCTAAACGACCCGGTAAAGCCGACCGCTTTAATCGCCGGAGCTTTCACCAACCAGTGAGCTACATCATAGGTTTTGGCTTGTAGCATGGAAAAAACCCCCGCCGGCATGTCGCATTTGACCACAGCAGCGGCGATTGCTCGAGTCATTAACTCACACGTGGCTGGATGTGCTGGGTGTCCCTTATATACTACTGGGCAACCGGCTGCCAATGCCGCTGCAGTATCGCCACCTAATGTGGAAAAGGCATAAGGAAAGTTCGAGGCGCCAAACACTGCTACTACGCCTACCGGTAAGTGTTTTAATTGGGTTTTGGGCTTAGGTATGGGTTGTCGCTGAGGCTCTGCGGCTTGGCTTTTTTCTAACTGCAGCTCGGCTAACTCATCGCGTAATGCCGTAGCAAACGCCTTTAACTGATTCACCGTGCGCCCCCGCTCACCTTCTAAGCGCTGACGTGGCAAATTGGTTTCAACCATGGTAGTGGTAATAAGCTCATCGCCCAGTGCTAACACCTCCTCAGCGATGGTTTCTAAAAACTCAGCACGCTTTATCAGTGGTAGCTTGCGATACTGGACAAAAGCCTGCTCAGCCGCCGTCACTGCTTGGTTTACTTGCTGCTCAGAGGCATTATGAAATAGCACCTCAAGTGGTTGGTTTTTAGCTGGGTTAAAGGCCTGAAACGTGTCAGTTTGCGTTGCGGCTTGCCATTGGCCTGCGATGTAGCTTGTTGCTGTTAAATTCATGCTTCGCTCCTACAATACTTGAAACCCGAAGGCATACGGGTCTTCGTCGTCAATGGTGATACAATTACTGCCTGTTTTTCTTGCCCACCCTTGAATACTGGGCAATATCGCCACTTTTCCTGCCACCTCAGTGCAGCCCTCAATTTTGCCGATGAACTGGCTCGCGATAATGCTTTCATGGATAAAGGTATCGCCTTGTTTTAACTGCCCTTTGGCAAATAACTGTGCCATACGAGCACTGGTGCCGGTGCCACATGGGGAACGGTCGAGGGCTTTGTCGCCATAAAATACCGCGTTAGCGGCATGGCTATTTTGTTGTTTCGGTTGTCCTGTCCATAACACATGCGAAGCGCCGCATACGGTGGGATCTTCGGGGTGAACTGGGTTTATCTGGGCATTGACCGCTTCACGAACCTTAGGGCTCCAGGCCAATAATTGTGCGGCCGTTGAACACTCAACCCCAGCAAATGCGCTTTGTGGTTCAACAATAATATAAAAGTTGCCACCATAAGCGATATCAACGATTAGCTCACCCAGTCCTTCAACGATGACAGGCACTTTTTCATGGGCTAAAAAGGCTGGCACATTGTACAGTTTCACCCATGTGACCTTTGCCCCGTCCATTTCATAATAGGCATTTACTCTACCGGCCGGGGTATCAAGCTTAAGTAGCCCGGGCTGACTGGCTCTGATCAGGCCATTTTCCAAGCCAAAGGTCACCGTTCCTATGGTGCCGTGCCCACACATAGGCAAACACCCTGAGGTTTCGATAAATAAAATGGCCGCGTCACCATCTGTGGTGGTCGGTGGATATAAAAAGGCACCCGACATCATGTCATGGCCTCTAGGCTCAAACATCAAGCCACGGCGGATCCAATCATACTCACGGACAAAATGCTGACGTTTTTCACTCATGTTATCACCCACAAGTTTAGGGTGCCCGCTGGTGACTAAGCGCACAGGGTTACCGCAGGTGTGGCCATCAATACAATAATAGGTGCCTAAAATCATGTGTTTAATCCAAATTGTATTGACTAAGGTCGATGCGGCTTGCCATCGCTTGGTCATATAAGCGGCTGACCTCGGCCTGCTCTTCTGGTGTTAAAGGAAGGCGTGGAGAGCGAGTAACATAACTGCCACGACCCGCTAAGTACTCTGCATACTTAATGCACTGCACTAGAGTAGGAATGGTGTCTAACCGCAGTAATGGTAAAAACCAGCGCCATAACTCCCGCGCTTCTTGGTAACGACCATGCTCCGCCAATTTAAATATCGCTACCGACTCCCGTGGGAAGACATTGGTTAACCCCGAGATCCAACCGGTTGCACCAAGCATCAGGCTTTCTAAAGCAATGTCGTCGACGCCACCAAATACCACAAAACGTTCACCAAATGCACTGAACAGTTCGCTGATCCGACGGGTGTCTTCGGTTGCTTCTTTTACCGAGACAATATTGTCTTCTTGTGCCAGTGTTTTCATGCCTGCAATGGAGACATCCACCCCATAAGTCACTGGGTTGTTGTAAATCATAATTGGCAAGGCGGTGTTTCTTGCCACCTGCTGATAGTGATGAATGGCCTCTCGTTCTGTGGAGCGATAGACCATGCCTGGTAACACCATCAAGCCATCGATACCCAAACGTTCAGCGTCTTTAGCAAATTCCACAGCCAGTTGCGTCGTGGTTTCAGCAACCCCAGTAAGCAGCGGTACACGGCCAGCGACTACTTCTTTTGCAGCTTTTAGTACTGCGCGTTTTTCATCGCCGCGCAGGGAGCAATTTTCCCCCACAGTGCCAAGGACAATGATGCCATGGACTCCTTCCTCAATAAGCTCATTTATCATCGCCTTTGTGGTTTCAAAGTTAATGCTCTCGTCATCATTAAACTGGGTTGTTACTGCCGGGTATACGCCGCGCCAATTAATATTCATGGTTTTACCTTTCTTTGTGGTGACTAGTTATTGTGCTTGCCATCATAGGTATATTGTATACAATAATCAATATTCAAAATTAATTTTTTGCTTTAACGCATTCTATAATTGCTCTGCCTTGATTTTATTGCATTGATTTTTATGTGAATAATTTCAAAAGGAAGTTCTTAATAAATTATCAGTGAGAGGGCAATAGCAAGATACAATGTTGAACAATGAGAGGTCAGGTGAATAAAAATAACACGATTGCAGTGATCGGCGCAGGCGTAATTGGTATCACAACGGCACTGCAATTACAGAGCCGCGGTTACCAAGTCACTTTATTTGATAAAAGCAAGCCCGCGTCGGCCTGCTCACAGGGAAATGCCGGGCACTTTGCCACCGAGCAAGTGTTTCCAATGGCAGACAGCAGCCTGCTTTGGAAATTACCCAAAATGCTTTTCGACCCAATCGGGCCATTACGAATAGACTTACGTAGCATGCTAGGCAACTTACCCTGGTTTTGGCGCTTTTTACTACAAATGCCCAAATCCCGGTTCAATCAAGGTGTGGCAGCATTATCAGCATTGAACCAAGCGGCACTGCCTGCATACCAGCGCTTATTAAAACAACAATACGCCGAGTTGATCGAAAGCCAAGGCAGCTTATTGGTGTGTGAAAAACAACAGAACCTTGATGTGCTTTTTAATAAATATCATCGTCAGGGCATATCCGTCATCAAGCTCAATAGCCAACAAACACAACAGTTGGAACCGAATTTAGCAAAACACATTGCTGGGGCGCTGTATTTTGATCAAGTTGGCCACAGTATGGATCCATATCGCTTGTGCCAAAGGTTATATCAGCACTTTATCGCCGCTGGTGGCACATTTAAAAACGCTGAAATTGACCGCATAGAAACCACTAACAGCCGCCCCTTGCTTAAGACGTCTGAGCAAAGCTTTGGTGTTTTCGACCATGTAGTCATCGCCACCGGGGCATGGGGCAAATCCTTATGCCAGCAATTAGGTTACCGTTTGCCACTTATTGCCGAGCGGGGCTATCACACCATGGTAAAAGACCCAGAAGTGTTTTCACGGCCCGTTGCCTCTAGCGAAAGAGGATTTATTATGACCCCCATGCAAATGGGCTTGCGCTTAGCGGGCACGGTAGAATTTGCCAATGTTGATAGTCCGCCAAATTACCATCGCGCTCGCGCTTTATTTCGCCATGCCCAGACCTTGGTTGACCTGCCACTGGTTGAGCAGCAAGAGCAAATTTGGGTGGGTGTCCGCCCTACTTTGCCAGATTATTTGCCGGTTATAGGTCAAGCCCCGAAACATGACTCGATTTATTTTGCCTTAGGTCATCAGCACCTAGGTTTAACACAAGCCGCGATTACCAGTGAATGTATCGCAGATCTTATTGACAAAAAGCCAAACGACATCGATCTTACTCCCTTTAGTATTTCTCGATTCGCATAGGAGCCAAAATGAAAGGTATTGCCTACCAAAGCGCACAACAAGCGCTAGATAACTTAACCGATATGACTCAAGATGTGTCGCCAATTCCGCAAAGCGAGTATTTGGGTAGAATCGAGCAAGCTCAACGTTACATGAAGCAGCACCAAATTGATGCCTTGTACCTAAATGCCGGAACCAATTTATACTACTTTACTGGTTTAAAGTGGTATGCCAGCGAGCGCTTGGTTGGTGCTATTTTGCCTGCTGATGGCGAAGTGCAATTCGTTGTGCCATTTTTCGAAATAGGTTCAATAAAAGACTATTGGTTAATTGAAGGCCCGATCCACGCATGGCAAGAGGAAGAGTCTCCCTATGCACTTATTGCACAGGTGTTGAATAACTTAGGCTATGATAAACAAGCAACTCTTGCGATTGATGAAAGCACCGCATTTTTCGTGGCCGATGGCATTCAAAAAGCCGCACCCGAGCTTAAATTAATCAATGCCACTGAGATCACCGCTCATTGTCGAATGCAAAAATCTGCCAATGAAATTGCGCTGATACAACGCGCCATGGACATGACACTTGAGGTTCACAAGGCAACGGCGTCGATGCTCTATGAAGGGATCACCACCACTGAAGTCGAGGCCTTTATTAATCAGGCACATAAAAAAGTGGGTGCCTCCGGAAGTTATTTTTGCATTGTGCTATTTGGCCAAGCCTCCTCTTATCCACATGGGGTAAAGAACCCACAAACATTGCAGCCTGGTGATGTTGTTCTGGTGGACACGGGTTGTAAGGTGCATGGCTACCTCAGTGATATTACCCGCACTTATGTGTTTGGCGAAGCCACTGAACAGCAAATAACCATTTGGCAGGTAGAAAAGCAGGCGCAGATCGCGGCATTTAACGCAGCCAAAGTGGGAGCTACCTGTGGTGATGTTGATAAAGCCGCACGGCATTATATTGCCAGTCAGGGGCTGGGTCCCGACTACCAGCTACCGGGTTGCCCGCATCGCACCGGACACGGCATTGGCCTCGATATTCACGAATGGCCTTATTTAGTTAAAGACAACCCTGAGCCTCTGGCCCCGGGAATGTGTTTTTCTAATGAGCCTATGCTCGTGGTACCTGAGCAATTTGGTGTGCGTTTAGAGGATCATTTTTACGTCACTGAAACAGGCCCGAAATGGTTTACCGAGCCGGCGTACAGTATCGATAACCCATTTGCAGTTAAATAAGTGGTGCCGCCAGTGAGCCAAGCTCACTGGCGCGGTGTTATACCATTGTGACTTAATACTTGCTCAATTTGAGGGATTAAGTCTGACGCTAGCTGCGTTAAAAGTTTCTTATTTGCAGCAAATTACTCTTTGCGGTTATGCGGTTGGAATGGCACTTTGACGGTTATCTCAACCCCTTCCCACTGCTCACTTTGACAACGGATCTCACCTTTAAGCAGCTGAGTAACCAGGTTATAAACAATATGCATACCCAGACCACAGCCGCCTTGATTGCGTTTGCTGGTAACAAAAGGCTCAAACAAACTCTTTTGCATGGTTTCATTCATGCCCACGCCATTATCACGGTAAATGATGCGCCAAAAGCGTTCGTCAGCTGTCACGCGAACCATTACCGAGCCACTGGCACTGCCTTCAAAGCCATGAATAATGGAGTTATTAAATAAATTAGCCATTACTTGATAAATCGCCCCCGGATACGTGGTGAGGTTGATGTTTTTGTCGCCTTCAATGGCTAAGTGGATCTCTTTGTTTTTCGCCAGTGGTTTAAGCGAATCGAAGACATCGTGGACGTAGTCGTAAAGATTTATATCTCGCTCAGTTTCACTGGATTGATCCACGGCCACTTGTTTGAAGTTACTGATGAGGCCCTCGGCACGCTGCAAATTACGATTGATAAGTGAGTAACCTTGACGCTGTGACTCGATGGCTTGCAATAAGTCTTGTTGCTTTAAGGTTTTTGATTCTAATTTTTCCACCACACTACTGAGGCTGTCTTCGTTATGAGAAACCGCCGTAATGGCAATACCCAGTGGGGTATTAATCTCATGAGCAACCCCGGCGACCACGACGCCTAAAGACGCCATTTTCTCACTTTCAATCAGTTCGTCTTGGGTTTGCTTAAGCTCGAACATGGCTTGCTCTAGCTTTTGGTTTTTCTTGTAGAGCTCATCGGTGCGCATAGCAACTTTTATTTCTAACTGTTCATTCAGTGACTGCAATGCTTGTTGGTGCGCTTTTAAATCGGCGATGTCTTTTAATGCCCCAGCGATCCGTGTTGCTCTGCCATTGTCGTCACGGTCAACCACTTTGCCCCGCTCAAGTACCCATAACCAATCACCTTGATGGTCTTTAACTCTGATGGAAAGCTCATAGACTTCGCTTTTGCCATCAACACAATCGCGCAACTTTTCCTCTAAGGCAACACAGTCTTTTGGGTGCACAAATTCATACAGTTCGGTTAGTCGCAGCTTGCTCTGTTGATTAGCAAAGTTTATTCTCGGGTGAACGCTGTAGCGATAAATGTCGCCAGTGGTCACATGCCAATCCCAAAGCTCATCGCCACTGGCCCATAACGATAACTCTAAGCGCTCTTGTAGCTGAGCCATTTTTTGGTTGTCTGCTAGCACTTGCTGATAGCGCTGCTGTCTGGCACGAATAAACAGGCTAATAGCCACAATAACAAGCAGTGCGTAGAGGGTTTTAGAGTAACCATTCCACCAAAGCGGCGCGGCAATATTTATGGTAAATTCGTGCACCGGAGATTGTAAGTTAAAGCGGTTTACTGTGTACGCTTCCACTTGGTATTGCCCAGGCTCTAGTTGTAACAAGTTAATTTGCCGGACACCGCTTGCCAGCTTTAACCACTTATCACTCAACCCACGTACACGGTAAAAAAAGCGTAACTGCTCGGAGCCAAAATCGAGGCTAGAATACTGCAATGAAATAATATTTTGGTCATAGTTCAATGTAATTGCCGTGGCTAACTCAGGGGCTGATTTTAATATGCCATCTGGTGTTGGAGTGAGCGGCTCTCCTACTAATTCAATGGTGGAGATCAAAATGGGCCTTGCCGTGTTTGAGACTGAGACATTTTGTGGGAAAAATTGGTTAAACCCTTTCGCCCCGCCCATGAATATTCTGCCATCGGGCGCCTTCCAAGCAGCGTTATAATTAAATTCATGCCCTTGCACACCATCAATCGGTAAAAAGTTATCAATAGCAAAATCCATGACATTGACTCGAGTCATGCCGCCACTGGTTCCAAGCCACATGTATTCATAATCGTCATACACGAGTCCCCATACCGCTTGATTGGCTATGCCGTCGCTCTCGGTAATAGTACGAATGACTTCGAGGTTCTTATTCAGTATGGTGATCCCTGTTTCGCTCGCCACCCACACTCTGTCCCAGGGGTCTTGTGCAACCATAAAGACTAAGTTTGACCTCAGGCCTTGTTGCGTTGTTAAGTTATTAAGCTGCCCTTGTTCGTACTTAAATAGCCCTTCACCAATCGAGCCAAACCAAAGTGCTTGCCCTATTACAGTAAAAGAAGAGACATGAGAGGGGGCATTTTTGTAGCCTTCGAAAAATGGCAACAAGGTGTTGCTATTGGGGTCGTAACGCATTACCCCGAGCGTTCTGGAGCTTACAAGAATACTGCCTTGATAATAAATGACATCATTAAAACTCAGCTCTGGGCCATTTTCTGAGTCGGGTTTTAATTTTGTAAAATCGCCACCGCTCATGTCGAACCGAATAACGCCGTCACCTCGAGTCGTCACCCAAAGCACGCCGTCATAAATTTTAACTTGAGTAATAAAACTGCCTTTTGTCATCGATAAAGCAGGAAAAATACGATGGGCAGCAATAAAGCTATTATTTTGATAAATATACAGTCCTGAAGAGGTGCCAATCCAAAAACGCTCATCGGCGTCCAAAGCAAAGTTACGAACATCAGGGTGACCTAAGGGCGAGTGCGGAAAGTTATGCTCACTCACATGACCAAAAGATTCACTAAGTTGACTGAAAAAGTGTAAGCCCTGAGACTCAGTGCCAATCCAGAGATCGCCGTTGCGATCACGAGTGACGCTAAGTACATTGTTATCTCTTAAGCCATCGTATTGCTCAGCACGGCGATACCAATGACGCACTACATTGCCCTGCAAATCTAAAATATATACGCCATTATTACTTGCAACGAGCAGCTCATTGGCTCTGACTTTAAGGTCGTTAATGTTTAAATTTACCCGCTGGCTGACCTTTTTGCGCCATTTTACTTGTGCAAATTGGCTATCAAAACTGACTAGGTTTTCCTCAGAATCGATTAAAAACATCCGCTCTGCAGCACTAACCAAGCGTTTAAAGTCTCCTGCTAATAACAACTCACTGCCTACTTTTTGCTTGGGTTGCTTAATCAAGCCTTTGCTATTGAGGTAGAAATAGGCGTCGCTTGTTTGTTGTACTTGACGGACAAACTTGCCGTCAAGATAGAGCTTTTCAGGCACTAAATTACTCTGATCGACTAGGTAGGCCTCTCCCTCTTCGGTAGAAACGGTTACCGACTCACCAAAACAATCTAAGTGTTTTACCCTATCTGAGTTTATCGCCTCGTGATGAGTGGCCAAGAGGGATTGAAAAGTGCCGGCTTGGGTGTCGTACATACTCAGACCGGTGCTTGTGCCTATCCAAATAAAACGGTCGCTATGACACAGTGCAGTAATAAAGCCGCCAGATAAATTGGATTTAGAGTTTTGCTTAACCGGAAAATGCACAAATTCATGACCATCAAATCGATTAAGCCCCGCCTGTGTCCCCACCCAGATGTAGCCCAGCTGATCTTGACTTATTGCGGTTACGGTAACTTGGCTGAGACCTGAGTTATAGTCATACCTGCGCATGA
Source organism: Pseudoalteromonas sp. UG3-2 (assembly GCF_037120705.1). Taxonomy (NCBI): domain Bacteria; kingdom Pseudomonadati; phylum Pseudomonadota; class Gammaproteobacteria; order Alteromonadales; family Pseudoalteromonadaceae; genus Pseudoalteromonas; species Pseudoalteromonas sp. UG3-2. Next base: position 733,734 of record NZ_JAWLJU010000002.1, read on the forward strand.
CTTGTGCCGTATCGTTAAAGCTAGGGACGCTCACTGCCATTGCTCCTGTTGGCAACAACAAAGCCAGATAAACAATTAGGCCGGTAAAATTAAAAGTGAGGTTAAGGCGCATCAAGGGTTGCATAGACACAAACTATTCGGCTGCATTAGTTCAAATATAGCAAAGCAAAATAGGAACGTTAGGTTATCTTGATTGCGTTGGGTGATTGCGTTGCCGACATTCACTTTCATAGAGCCGCAACAGTATTTTGCACCTCAGACTAATGCGACTATTATTCTCCGTTAGGGGTTAACCCGACTCACTCAAAAGGCTTAGTCCTGAACTGCAACAGATCTCTCGGTTAGGTTTGAGTTTTGGGTATCTTATTTAAGCCAGATAACTTTGGGTTACTGGAGTAAGTTTTATTGAGTGTCCTGTTTAAGCCTTATTCAAGTCTTAATTCCTCGTCGTTTGATTCCATTTACTCTTCAAAGATTAGCTTATCTCCCTTTTTAAATGTTAAATAAAAATACAAATATAAACATTTTATTGACACAAAAGTTACAGATATGCACTATCAGCTTGAATAAACTTAATCCACACGGAATTACGATATGAAATCAAAACTAGCCTGCTTAGCTGTAACTGTTTTAAGTAGTAACACAGTACTTGCTGAAGACTTTATTCCTCTTGATCAAGCTTTACCGCCCAGCTACGTCATAAATGGTACCGAGCCTGTGTTTGACTTTGATAAAGATGGTTGTTTGCCCGCTGGGGCCATTAGTCGAACTGGTAAACAAAACAGTGGCGAGCCAATTGGAGGTTCTATCACTAGAGACTGCCGCTACGAAAGTTTATTGGCCAGATCTAACACCTACCATAGATATGCATGCCATGAAAATGACCAAGGCCAGTTCTGCGGCCATCTGTATGAGCTTTACTTTGAAAAAGATCAAGCCTTACATTTCTTTGGTGGTGGACACAGGCACGACGTGGAAACCGTAGCGATATGGACACACGACGGCATTGTAACCCACGGCAGCGTTAGTGCGCATGGCACCCTTGAGACTAAACCCAGATCACAACTTCCTATGGAAAATGGCCATTTAAAGGTCGTTTACCACAAAGATGGCATTCTGACGCATGCATTTAGGTTTGCTAAACCTGGCGAGGCAGCAGAAAATACTTATAACCGTTTTGTTACCCCTACCATTGTAAGTTGGTATGAAATGACCGGCGATGGGATCAGTAATCAAGGGATGCGAGATAGGCTCAACCAATTTTCATATGGATCGGCGAGTTTTAAAATCCGTGACGGGGTTTTTATTCGTCAACTTAATAACGCCAAGCCTGCAAGCTACCCAACTTTTACCCAGCAGGATGCGTTGAACTCTCAATAACGTATGGGTGATGCAGCGAATTACGCTGCTTCACAGCACAACTTCTAGCAAGCCATATTTCACACTCGTACCCTCTTTTAAATGCCATAAATAATCGTAGACACCCACCCAAATTTATCAGGACACCCACTTAAATTTATTAAGGACATCCACCTAAAATTTGTCAGGACACCCACTTAAATTTGTAAAAATCTGTCAGGACATCCACCCAAATTTGCAAGGACACCCACCTAAAATTTATAAGGACACCCACCCAAATTTGTAAGAACAGCTACCTAAATTTTTTAAGGACACCCACCCCAAAGTTTTGTCAGCAAGGTGTCACTCATCATATTGATATTGACAAACTTAAGCCAGATGGCCTTGTTGCAATTAAAAATTTGTCAGGACACCCACTTAAATTTGTAAAAATCTGTCAGGACATCCACCCAAATTTGCAAGGACACCCACCCCAAAGTTTTGTCAGCAAGGTGTCACTCATCATATTGATATTGACAAACTTAAACCAGATGGCCATGTTGCAATTAAGGAAATTAGCTTCACAGAGCTATTTTAGCTGCTCTTTATAGGTAACTTGCTTGAACAACTAATTCACCGGTTAAGACCAGCTAAAATAATTAATCATCACTGCAAGTCAAAATGACTGTGGATCCCTGAGCCATGCAGCAGCTCGTACTTTTCTAGTTTTCCTGCTTCTAGTGTGACTAGACTGATGGCAGAGTCAGACACCAAGTAACCTTGTGTGCCGTGGGAGGAGTTATGTTTGCTTACTTTCAGCTGCCAACGTTTGGTGAATAAATTAAGCGGACTGTATTTGGCATACAAAATGGTATCTAGCTTATCTAGGACTCGGATCAACGATTTTGGAAACTCATTTTTTATCCCCGAGGCCGTAAGCTGCCAAATACGGTTGTCATGGCGACCAAAACGCGCCTGCACGGAAAAACAAAACGAATAGTGCACATCGCCAGAGAGAATAATGGTCTCTTTTGGCGTGTCGGCACGTTTGAAGATCTCGATAAGCTTTTTCGCGGCTCCCTCATGAGCCATCCAGTTTTCAACATCCACCACCAAAGGATCGCCACAGGCATTAAACACCGCTTGAATGGTTTCGATGGCTTTAACACCAAACACTGGTGCAGGACTCACCATAAGTACCGCACTGTGATCAATGAGGGTTTCTTGCAGCTCCATCAGCATTTCCCAGTCCATTAAACCACTGGGCTCGTTAAAGTCTTGCTCATTGCGCCAACGGTGTGTTCGAGTGTCTAACACCACCACTTTTGGAAAAGTATCTAAACAGTAATGCCACTGGCCAAAGCGGCGCACTTGTTTGTCAAACGCAGTAAACGCCCAGCGATTGTCTTGCAAGCTGTTACGAAACCCCTGCTTTAACTCACCGGTGGCCGCCAACGCATCATTGCCCATGCCTTGAAATAACCAATAACTGATCAAACCATTACTGATAATCCGAGTGCTGACCTTGTGATTGGCAATGGCTTGCTCCCACTTCGCCGTCAGGTTCCAGTCATCGGTGACATCGTGGTCGTCAAACATCATTAGCACCGGAACGTTCGCGCATAGGCGCTCGGCGGCTGGTAACGTCTCGATGAAGTCTAGTATGGCTTCTCGCTCACTATTAAAGATAGCCCGCAACTTAGCATTGCCACCGTCATAATTGAGAGCATCGAGGTTGACTAGCTGCCAAGCCAAATGCGAGAAGTTAAGCAAGTAACAAGCAACAAACTCTTCAAAAAAGATTAAGTGATTGTATGCCTTAACACTAGAAAAGTGCGGCTCGTCTTTACGTAACCAATAACTGGGCGATAATTTAGAGCGATCTTGCCACGGCGTTTTGGGTAAATAATGGTGGCGCTGATATAACTGCGCCTGCTGATCTTCTGGCAGTGCTAAGTTAAGGGGCTCTTCTGGGTAAAGGCCTAAGCGTTCAATCAGCTGCCTAATTGCCAACAGCATGGCCCCTGCGACATCATCGGCATAAATCTGATCGCCAGAAAAAATACATAAGTCAGCCCCTATTTCACCTAGCTCGCGTTGCTGCGACTGCCACTTATCAGCCGTATGCAGGCTGTCTTTACTGTGATGGTGAGGGTTTCTGCATGAGCCATGCAGTACTTGTTCAATGTTGTTTGGCACTGCAAAACTCAAACTTTGTTGATCGTACATAAGGTAGTCAGGTTGGTAAGCCTCATCATCCACTACCAACAAATAGCGCAGTAACTTGCCATCGGGTAAGGGCTTGGAACTGGTGACTAATACAAAGTGCAAAAAGCAAGCTTCACCTAAGCGAAAGGTTTCCACGGCGCATTCGGTTTTAGCATCGGCAATCACCACATCCAGTGACACCGGCTTACACGTTACCAGCTGAATACAAACCTTAGCAGCTTCGACCCGACGTAACATCGGGCCCATTAAGACCTTAGGTAACTGCTTAAGCTGGGCTGCCATGTTGGCGCTTTACCAAGTTAAATAGGTTATAAAAGTTTTCTGTGGTTTGCTGTGCCAGCTGTTTGTAACTTAAGCCTTTTAATTCAGAAATATAATACGCCACATCTTGAACGTAAGCAGGCTGATTGGTTTTGCCACGATGTGGCACTGGTGCCAAATACGGTGAGTCGGTTTCAATCAACAGTCGGTCCATGGGCAATTGCTTAACCACTTCTTTTAGCTCTGTGGCATTTTTGAAGGTAACAATGCCCGAAATGGAAATATAAAAGCCCATATCAATGGCTTGCTTGGCCATATCCCAGTCTTCGGTAAAGCAATGCAGCACGCCACCGCAGTTTTCAGCGTTGTGGGCGCGCATAATATCAAGGGTATCGGCCTTGGCATCACGGGTATGGATGATCAAAGGTTTTTGCAGCTCATTGGCTATATCTATATGCCCAGCAAAACTTTGCTGCTGCACTTGATGGGTGTCTTTAGCGTAGTAATAATCAAGCCCTGTCTCGCCAACCGCGACCACTTTATCGTACGCGGCCAATTGGCGTAACTTATCCACATCTAACTGATCTTTTTGATCCAGTGGGTGGACGCCACAGGACGCCGAAACGTCATCAAACTGGCTGATTTTCTCGAGCATATCGGGAAACTGTTCCAGCGTTACGCTAACACACAAAAAGTGTTCTACCTGTTTTTGTCTCGCATTGGCTAGCACTTGTTCTAAGCTTAAGCCTAGCTTATCAAAATCGAGTCTGTCTAAATGACAATGAGAGTCTACTATCATACTGGCTCTACATGGTGTAAGTGGGTTTATCTGAGTGCAACATGCTACCCAGAAGCTTATTAATTTTATCGTTTAGTGCCGGCGCGTCTTTAAAAGCGACACCCACACCAGGCGGATTGGAATTTTGTGCACCTTGAGGTGTAAGCCAAGCCACTTCGACCTCTACCTCGTCCGCTTCTAAGGCATCGGGTAAAGTCACCCGCAACGTCAGTGGCTGCCCCATTTCAAAGTGGCCGTTGGATTTAATAAACATGCCGCCCGACTTTAAAAACGGCATATAACAGCGATATAACTCATCTAAATCTTCAAAGTCTGCAAGTAGCGCTTGCATAGGTCACCTCTTTACAGCAGTTTTTGCAAGATAAATAACAACTTAGAAATACTTAAGTGTTGATTTAACCCTAACACATTTTTTTGCTCGTACATAAAACGATGCACGCTTTCCACTAGGCTTTGATAGCCGCTAAAGTCTATGCTGTTATCATGCATGAGTGCTTTTTGCACACGATTAAGCACAAAACGGGCAAACACTTCGCTCAAGTCATTGTTTTTGAGAAGTATCTTTTCTACGACATCGGCGCTTTCTGGGGTTAATTGAATCGCGGCTTGATACAAGCTTGTGATCTCATCAAAGCGCTCTTGCTGGTGCCACTTGGCTACCATTAGTGGCTGGCGTGCGAACTCACTAAACCACGGATAATCGCAAGCAATGCCTTGCTGAGTTAACCACTGCTGTGCCTGTTCGTGGGTGGGAGAATGCATCACCACTTTATTACAACGGCTTAAAATCGTTGCAGGCAGCTTGCTGTCGTCGTCACTGGTGATGATCAAGTAGCGACCAGGGTTGGGCTCTTCCAAGGTTTTTAACAGTGCATTGGCGGCAGAATGCGTCATTAAGTGCCCTTGCTCAATTAACGCCACTTTATTGCCGCCCTGCTGCGCCGAATGATTAGCAAAATCACTGATTTCACGAATTTCATCAACGCCAATGGATTTGCCTTCGCTCGCCACCAGCAACTTATCGGGGTGGTTTCCTGAGCGGTTCAAAGAACAAGACTTACACTGGCCACAAGGGGTAATACCATTTGGCTGCAGGCATAATAACCCCTCACTGAGATGCTCAGCAAGCAAGGCTTTTCCTACCCCTACTTTACCCGAAATCAGTTGAGCATGGTGCAGCCGACCACTGTTTTTGGCCGCATTTAAATAATCTAAGCTTGCTTGATGCCATGCTGGTGTATCGCGCATTAAGATACCCGAACTTGATGGCTGCTCAGCAAACGTTCAACCAGCGTAATGCTTTGCGCTAATACTTGCTCTTGACTTTGGCTGGCATCAATAACACAAAAACGTTCAGGCTCACGCTCGGCTTGTTGTAAATAACCCGTTCTGGCTCGCTCTAAAAACTGCAGCTTTTCATCCTCAAGGCGGTCAAGGCCTTCGCCGCGCGATTTCACACGTTTTAAGCCTTCTTGTGGGTCTAAATCTAAAATCAGGTTCATGTCTGCTTTAAAGCCACCGAGTACTAAATCATTAATAGTTTTAATGGTATTGTAATCAAGGCCTCGAGCGTAATGTTGAAAGCTAAAGGTGGCGGCATCAAAGCGGTCAGATATCACCACTTTTCCGGCTTGCAGTGCTGGGATGATTTTTTCTTGAACGTGTTGCGCTCGCGCCGCACCAAACAACATCAGCTCTGTTATGTCTGTCATTTCGGGAGTTGAGGGATCTAAAATTACGTCACGGATTTTTTCAGAAATGACCGTGCCACCCGGTTCCCGCGTCATCACCACCTCAACACCTAGCCCTTTTAGGTGTGCTTCTATTCCCTTGATAACGGTTGTTTTGCCTGCGCCATTACTGCCATCGCAGGCTAACATAAAGCCTTTGTTCATTACTGTGATTTACTCATATTCTATTATTGCGACCATTTTATCTTGTTTTTGTTATTTATTCAGTAGTGATATTAACCCAAGTGTTACCGCTCTAATGAAAGCAAGATTTAACAAGCAAATCACAGACACCCACTTCAAATTAGTACATTCCTAAATCAACTGTTTAAACTGGCGGGGTTAAAATGGGTGTCATCGATGTTCTTCTATTGCTATTTTTGCTGTTTTTTAATGATTTGCTATCGCTGCGCGCCCACTAGCGTTTTGCTTGTACTATCCATGCATAAACCTTCTCGTTTATTTCGGGCATTATTGGCTCACTGCATGAATTGGCATAGCTCATTATGGTCGCTTCTTCGCGTTGCAATCTCAAGGTGTGATCCATATCTTCAATAATGTGCGTTTCAGTTTGGCTTGGTGATATTTTTGAAATTAACAGGGTATCATCTGGATGGCACTGAAAGTCTTTGCTCCCGCCAATGGCTAATATCGGATGCTGAGTTTTCTGCAAGAAGGATTTAACGTCGTAATTAAATGTCTCCCGATAAAACTTGGTACTCACCCGATTAAACGCCACCCATATGCGCTTGGCTTTGGTGGTTTCAACCTTATGCCTGAGCTTTTTCATCGTCTCTAGTGGGTCTTTGGTATACAAAAACAGCCGGACCATCTTTCCTTTTAGTCCCGTAATTTTATTTAAATCGCGATTTAATATCTCAGCATTTTTGACGCCGTCTTCTTCAAAGCTCCTAAGGCTGGCACATAACATAATTATACCAGCAAGCTCTGGCCTTGTTGCTGCGATTTCAGGCGCCAAGACTGCGCCCTCACTGTGGCCAAGAAGGTAAATTTCGCTTGAGTTAATTACATCGCTTTGGTTGCTGATAAAATCAATGGCCGCAGATGCGTCTGCAACCATGTCAGACAAACCAGCCACGTTAAAGTTGCCCTCGCTGTTACCACACCCTCTTTTATCATAACGAAAAGAAGCAATGCCTTTATCTGCTAGATACTCAGCTAGGTATTTAAAAATTTCAGTATTAAAACCAGAGATGTTGCCATCGCGATCTTGCGCGCCACTGCCATGAACCATAATTACACACGGCGGCGGAGCCTCACATTGAGGCCTAGTAAGCGTGCCCACCAAAGTAATTTTATCTGATTGGAAAGTGACTTCTGATTGCAAAATAAATTCCTTTTTTACATCAACATAATGATTTGGCTTAGCTTAACGTAAAGCAACCAAGAGCTCAGGTCAACGGCACTGAAGCCTTTAATTAGCTAATGCAATTATGCAAAACCATTTGTCCTTGCTGCCAACACCCCATTCAGTTTATGGGCATTCGGGCCCGAACGATAAGCCATAAAACAAGTTCCTCAACTGGGTCACCTTAACCTTTTGACACAAATAAAGAGTAACAGGAGAGATAAAACTTAAGAAACTGACTAAATTGAAGATTTTAATTAGCGTAATAAGCTAAGGCCTGACTGCGCCCAGTTAAAATGAGAGTGACCGCCAATCACTCACCACACCCTCGACTTTTACATCGCTATTTTCTATATAGAAGCATCACAGAACGACGCAGGGCTTGTTCAACACTTGGATAAGGTCGCGGCTTCGCGCGACCTATCCTTATTTGTTAGGCGAATTTACGTCTCTCCAAATAAGTATGCTAAAATCTCCCAAAGCTCAAAGAGATGCGTATGATCTTTCTCTTCGTTAAAAAAATCAAAACCATTACACTCTGAATATATTAGCTTTTTGACATAAGTACCAAACTCTCCCCATACATTACATTTAATTGCGTCAACCATTAAACTAGGGTTATATACTTCCTCAAACTGTTCGAGTGTCAACATTCCTTCTAGCTCCACGTGATAAAACTTATTCAAGAAATCCACACCATCAGATACAATTTCGTCGAAGTGACTTTGTAGATGGTAATCACTTTCTCTGTGTAAATCATAAAGTGATTGAGATAGAGGAGAGTTCCTATTATAAATTGTTTCTATATCCATTAGTTCAAATGGGTTGAGAAGTGATATTTTTATATAGTACTTAGCTATAGGTCCAACCTCATCACCGAATTCGTTATTTCTATATAGTACGCAGAATCCATCAGAGTTTAATCTATTTGCTTTCTCTAATATCATATCCTCTGCAATTTTATAAATATGCTCTATGTTTTGATTTGCTTTTTTACTCATTGACTCTGTTTGATAGAGAGGTAAACAAATCGTTGAAAATGAACGTTTAGTCAAACGTTCTTCATTTTTAACAATCAAATTGATAGGATTAAAGATATCTAGCCTTCTATTTAATCTAGAGCCACAAACTTTTAAACACAGAACCCTAACACCAAAGAAGCTGATTAGTTGTAAAACTGCATGTGATAAAAGAGTACCAAAACTTTCAGAGATAATAACTATTGATATTTCTCTATTATTAATATGAGGTAAGTGGTTTTTCAACTCAAAAATATAAGCGAGTATTTCGGTTATGGCTTCTCGCTCTGTTTTTACACCTACTTTAAGCTCAAAAACATAAAAATTTCTCTCATAATCATGGATTAAAAAGTCTGGAAAAAGCCTTTCATTTCGATTCAAAGAAATGTTCTTAGGATTTTCATCTCCAATGATCTCGTACTCTTCATTTTTAAGTCTTCTATAAATATGCAGGACGGAGTCAGTATAACGTTGTTTAATTGACGTCTCTATAGAGAATGCATCTTCAGCATAAAGATTTACTTTTGCCATTAGTCTATAATATCCAATCCCTTTAATAAGCTCGCAAAAACGTCCTTGACAAAGTGCATTGTATATTTCTGCTTGCAAGTCTTTTTCTAACATAAATACTACCTTGATACTTTTCGCCTAACGCTTAAAGCAGCGGCGCGTATTACGCGTCCGACTGACTTTTCTTGTTAGCATTTTCTAAGGCGTGATTAGTTAAACGATCAAAAAGTTCTTTCTTCTGATCATTTGTGCCAAATCGACTTGTATGCGGAATATAAGAAAGAGCCCTGAATAGGTAATAGATTGCCACTAAGTAACCGACCATAGAAACCACATGTAAGAGTGGCGAGACCAGCAGTGATATTACTATTAATATCATTGCTTTAATGAAGTAATGCAATCCACCATAAATTGCAATTTGCCTGCATTTTACTTCCAATTCATAATTGTCATATACAGATGCAGCCAAAGAGAACCACATTGCAGTTTTCTTATCACCACTCAGCCTCCTTGATGTAGAAAGTACGACCCTTTGGCCACCTTCTATTAAGATCCAAAAAAGAGCAGATCCTAATGCACCTTGGACTATAACGGGCCATTTCAGTATCTCGTTAATTATTTCCATTTTCAATCCATTCAAAAAAGAGTCTCATATAGCTGCAGATGCTAACAGTGTATTGGCGTGAACGCAGAAATATCTAGATTGATGAAATGGTTCATTTCATTCCGCCAAGCTCTTGTAATTATATTTATAACAACAACTTACCACTAAATGTATTGGCGCTCAAGTAACGGTCAGCTGGAGAAAGCGAGACCAGAGATATTCGTGACCCTAAAATCTCGTTATGCAATATAGCTAAGTTTATATATTTCATAGACTTAATAAGTGAAATTAGATAATCGAGACGATAAAAAATGCTAAAAGCGAGAAATACGGCTGGCAATTTCTTCAACTTCACTTATAACTGTATACATGCACAGTAAATTAAAACCAGATTATGTCAGCCTAACATTTTAGACCATGTACGAGCTGAGCTCAGGTATGTGAAAGCTAGCACCTACTAGAAACAGATGACATTTGCATAAATAAAAAGCAGATAGCTAACTATGGAGAGTTTATTGAGTTAAAAGAAGCACTAAGCCAGAAGCACGCAATGCTTAGCGAACAGACAAAGAGCACACCCTAAGGTGTGCCCTGCTAGAAAAATTAAATCACCGAAAGCTCAACTTTGATGTTGCCACGAGTAGCATTTGAATAAGGGCACACTTCATGGGCCTTTTCGACCAGTGATTGCGCGGTTTCTTTGTCCATATCGCCCATAGCCACGGCAAGTTTTACTGCTAAGCCAAAGCCCCCGTCGGTTGGGCCAATGGATACTTCTGAATCAATGTGCGTCTCTTCTGGCAAGTCGACTTTGGCTTTGCCAGCAACCAATTTTAAGGCACCAATAAAACAAGCCGCATAGCCTGCTGCGAATAACTGCTCAGGGTTAGTGCCTGGGCCATCGTCACCACCTAGGCCTTTGGGTGTCGATAAAGACACATCTAAACGTCCATCATCAGACTGAGCTGTGCCACTACGGCCACCGGTTGCTTTTGCTTTGGCCGTGTACGCGATACTTTGTAGTTCTTGCATAAAGACTCCTGTTTGAGTGTTAAGTTGCCTGCTGAAATACCTACAAGCACAAGCAATTAGTTTGCATGCAAAATAATAAACCATTTTATGTAAATTGCAAATAGTTTGCACACAAACTAAAATGCACACATACGTTATTAGCGAACATAATTAAGATGAAGTACCCGCAACTCAAATTAGATAATCAAATTTGTCACCGCCTCTACATGGCGTCTAATGGCATTGCCCGCGCTTATCGGCAATGGTTAGACGAGCTGGAATTAACCTACCCACAATATGTCGTCATGATGGCGCTGTGGGAAAAAGACAACATTAGTATTGCTGAGTTGCTCGACAAAACACACATCGATGGCGGTGCCATGACGCAAATTTTAAAAAAGATGAGTGATAAACACTTGCTCAGTATCGTAAAGAGTGAGCAAGATAAGCGTAAGCGCGTGTTGAAGTTACAACCGAAAGGCACAGAGTTACAGCATCAAGCAGCGATGATCCCAGAGCAGATCCGCTGTCACTTTCCGAGCATTACTGAAACCGAAGCACATACGTTGATAAGTTTATTGGATAAAATAAACAATGATATCTCGCTCAAAAGCAATGATTAACACAGCTTTATTCGCTTTAGAATGCCAGGGGTGAGCAGAAAAGCTATTGGAGTTAATTGCAACAGCTGCAACCATGTAGTCCTAGTTACAAAATTAGTCACTCCAATCACTTGAGTAAATAGCTTGGCCCATAGGCAGAGGCTATTTGTTGGCCATTTAACCACCCCTTTGGTGTTTTCAGTTTGCACCCTACTCGCTCTGTGCGACAATGCTCTCTAATAAATAGGTACTTTTTGCAAAACTAGCAGGTATTGGGCTCAATGGCTGAACATAACGAACAATCACTTCAACCTACGATATATTGGCACGACTTTGAAAGCTTTGGCGCCACGCCACAAAAAGACCGACCCAGCCAGTTTGCCGGGATCCGCACCGATTTAGATTTAAATATTATCGGCGAGCCCTTGATTGAGTACTGCCAGCCAGCGCCAGACTATCTGCCTCAGCCTCAGGCCTGCTTAGTGACCGGGATCACGCCGCAAATGGCTTTGCAGAAAGGTTTAAATGAAGCGGAGTTTATGGCCAAAATCCATAATGAATTTGCTCAGCCACAAACCTGTGTGGCCGGTTATAACAGCATTCGTTTTGACGATGAATTAACCCGCTATAGTCTTTATCGTAATTTTTACGACCCTTATGAGCGCGAGTGGCAAAATGGTAACAGCCGTTGGGACATTATTGATTTAGTGCGGGCGTGTTATGCCTTACGCCCAGATGGCATCGAGTGGCCACTGCGTGAAGATGGCAACCCAAGCTTTAAGCTTGAACATTTAACCTTGGCCAATGGCATTGAACACGGTGCCGCCCACGATGCTTTAAGTGACGTAACCGCAACCATTGCTTTGGCTAAGTTAATTAAAACCAAACAGCCAAAGTTATATGATTTTTATTTTAATCACCGTCATAAAAAAGCAGTCAATGAGTTAATTGACGTCTACAACATGCAACCTTTGGTGCATATTTCTTCGATGTTTTCTGCTGCGCAAGGCTGCACTTCGTGGGTAGCGCCAATGAGCTTCCATCCAGTAAATAAAAACGCGGTAATTTGTTTTGATTTAACCCAGCCGCCTGAGGTACTTGAAGAGCTTGACGTTGAGCAATTAAAAGCTCGCCTCTACACTAAACGCAGCGAACTCACCGAAGATCAGTTGCCTGTTGGATTAAAGCTGGTGCACATCAATAAGTGCCCCTTTATCGCACCAGCAAAAACCTTATTACCGGAAAACGCAGAGCGCCTTGGCATTGACCGTGAAGCCTGTTTAGCCAACCTTAAATATTTGCGCGCGCGACCAGAGTTAAGAGATAAAGTCGCAGAAGTTTTTACTGAACAAAACGGCTTTGATAAGCCAACTAATCCGGATTATCAACTTTATGATGGCTTTACCAGCAAGGCCGATAAAGCCAAGTTTGCCATTATTCGTGCCGCCTCTCCCGAGGAGTTGGCTGAGATGCAGCTAGATTTTGAAGACAGCAAATTCCATACGCTATTATTTCGCTACCGTGCCCGTAACTGGCCTCATACCTTATCACCGCAAGAACTTGATAAATGGCGTAAATATTGTCAAAACAAGTTGATGCATAATGAGGATAACCCATCCATTTCGGCCGAAGATTTTATGCTGGAGCTGGAAAACCTAGTTGCTGAGAACGAGAGCAATGAGCGCAATATGACTATATTAAAAGCGCTCTATCACTACGCTCAAAGTCTATAATGCATAGCTCACTGCAGCCAAAGCAGTGAGCTATGTCGTTAGCCATTACCAAGTACTTTCGCGGGGTCGGTTTTAGTCGCTTGCCATGCGGGGTAAAGGCTAGCAATGGCAGCCATAATAAAGGTGGCCGCGAGGCTAATATAGATGTCCGTCCATACTAATTTGCTGGGCAAATACTCAATAAAGTACACCCCTTGCAGCGGGTTATTGTCACTGAGGTTTATCCAGGCTTTAAATAGCTCAGGAATATTAATCGCTAAAAATATCCCCACCACACTGCCTATTATCGCACCGATTGCCGCATAGGTGATCCCTTGCATAGCAAAGGTGGCGAATATGGTGCTGTCTTGTGCGCCCATGGTTTTTAAAATGGCAATGTCGGCGCGCTTTTCTTTTACTTCCATCACCATGGACGAAATAATATTAAAACTCGCCACAGCGATGATTAAAAAGACCACTAAATACACTATGGTTCGCACCATTTGAATATCTTGATACAAGCCACCTTGAGTACGAAACCACGAAGACACATACACCAAATCGGGAAGCGTTTTCCCCGCTTGGGTGGCAATCTGATGCGCTTGAAAGACATCGCTGACCTTTGCCCGTAAGCCCGTAACCGTCGTGCTATCCATTGCCATGGCTTGTTGTAAGTCTTGAATAGGCAATAGTGCCAAGGTTTGATCCAACGGTCCGCCCATGGCAACCAGTCCGGCCACGGTGGCGGTTAAGCGCTTAGGAGCTGCTAATGGGTTATCAGCATGGCGATTGGCCACCAGCAATTGGATGCTATCCCCCACCTCAACGGCGAGCTTTTTTGCAATGGCCTGACCAATAATGATCTCACCCGAAGCCAACTGCGATAACGGCTTTTCGGCAACAAACTCGCCAACGCTAGAGACGTTTTCATGCAAGTTAGGCACAATGCCTTTGAGCTGAGCGGCTTTTAGTACTCCCTTAAACTGCAGCATTGCCGTGAGGTTAATCTCGGCCGTGGCGGCGACAATATTAGGATGCTCTTCTAAAAGGCTGACTTTAGAAGGCCAATTGGCAATGGGCTCATAAGGTGCTTCATAGCTTACCTGAGGGACCACAGACAATAACCGCTGCTCAAGTTGCTCTTCAAAACCATTTATTACAGACAGCGCAACGATTAACACCGCCATTCCAAGCATCACACCCAGAGTAGAAGCCCGGGTTAAAAAGCCAATAAAGCCAAGTTGACGTTTTGACTCACGAAAGCGTTTACTTAAAAAGTAACTAAGCATGCTGGTATTCACCTACTTTACCATCGTCTAGCTGCACCGCGCGGCCAAGCTTATCTGCCAGCTCTAAATCGTGGGTCACCACCACAAAACTGGTATTAAGCTGTTGATTCAATTCATTCAATAAATCATAAATTTTTAGGGCATTGTGTTTATCTAGGTTGCCTGTGGGTTCATCGGCTAACACCAGCGCCGGCTCAGTTACCAAGGCGCGAGCAATGGCGACCCGTTGACGCTCTCCGCCAGACAGTTCAGAAGGTTTATGCTGAGCCCGGTGGCTAAGCCCTACTTTATCTAACATCGCCAAGGCCTGGGTATTGGCAGTTTTTGCGTCTTTGCCGGCAATGAGCAGCGGCATGGCGACGTTTTCTACTGCCGTAAACTCCATCAATAAGTGATGAAATTGATAAATAAACCCAAGGTGTTGATTACGAAATTCGGCTTGTTTTTTTCGTGATAATTTACCGACTTCCACCCCTTTGATTTTCACACATCCTTCAGATGCCTTATCCAAGGTACCAAGAATATGCAATAGGGTACTTTTTCCTGAGCCGGAACTGCCAACAATGGCCAGCATTTCTCCCTGCTCTACGGCCAAGTCGACCCCTTTTAGTACTTTGACTTGTGTTTTGCCATCTTGGTAGTTTTTCACCAGCCCTTGGCAATGTATTACTAATTCACTCATATCTTAAAACCTCAGCTGGTAACACATTAGATGCTCGTTTTGCCGGGTATAAAGTGGCAATAAAGCTAAGTAAAATACTGCCACACGCCATCATCACTAAACCGAGCACCTCAATTCTTACCGGTAGTGTTGCGCCGCCTAATAGATTCAACCCCAATAACTGCAACACCTCATTAATGTAATTCGATAACAACAGCCCAGCCACAACCCCAATAAGGGTCCCAATCAAACCGTTATACATACCTTGTGCCATAAACACTCGAGCAATCATTGCCGGCGTAAAGCCCAGTGTTTGCAGTATGGCGACTTCTCCTTGTTTTTCACTGACCATCATCGACAGTGCAGAAACAATGTTAAACACAGCGACGATAATGATCAGTCCTAACAGCAATGACATCACCCTTTTTTCCATGGCCACCGCAGCAAATAAGGTCCCTTGTTGGGTTTGCCAGTCTTGGTATTCCAGCCCCTGTAATTGCTCACCAAGTTGTTGATAAAAAACTTCTAATTCAAAAGCATCATAAAGATGAATATTAAGGTCGTATTGCTTGGGCTGCTTACGCATTAACCGCTGTAAACTTTTACCATCGGCAAAGGCTAGGTAGGTATCGGCTTCACTTTGGCCATCATAAACCGCCGCTACCGTAAATAACCGCTGCGTTGGGGTGCGCCCGAGCGGTGAATAACTGGTGTATTCAGGCATGATAACTCGCACTTGCTGACCGACACTCACTCCCAGCTTGTTAGCTAAGTAACGGCTGATGGCTAATTGATATTTTTGTTGTTGTAAGTGCTGTAAACTGCCCGCCTGCACACTTGGTTGTAAAACACGGTTTGATTGCGCAAATAGTCCCTGTAACTTCACCCCCACCAAATCTTGGTTGGTTTGCAATATGACATCACTGGCCAAGTACGGCGATACTTGTTTTACGAGCGGGTGATTGCTTAAACGTTGGCGCTTTTCACGACTTAGCTGCTCACTGTTTTTGACTTGAATATGCGGGATTAAATCTAACATCGCGGACTTTAAGCTTTGTTCAAAGCCATTCATTACCGAGCTCACTGTGAGCAAACTCATTAGCCCTAATGCAATACCTGCAATGGAAAAAAAAGAAATAAATGAAATAAATGCATTGCCCTTAGCAGCACGGCTATACCGCAAGCCAACAAACAAGCTAACTGGTTGAAACATAATTTATCTCGTCAAACTTAGCTGCGCCGATACTACCATATACCAAGCGTAAGTGATGACTGAAAACGAAGAAAAAATGTGACAATATTTGAATAGCAAAGCGAACCCGTAAAGTGAGCACTCTGCTGGAATTTAAAGGGGCCTCTTAGGGCTACAGAATCAAAGGCCGATTTGCTGTTTTCTCTGTGACAAAGCTTTTAGCTATTCTGGCAAATATTGCTAAATAAATTGACTATATCGGACTTTTGGTAGGGCTTTGTGATGACATCATCAAATAAGGTATTGAGCTCTTTTTCTTGAAAGACATCGGCGGTGACCGCTACTTTCGGTTTGCTTACCCCTTGTGACTTTAGTTGCTTCAAGGCTTCAATCCCAGACATTCCTGGTAAATTAATGTCTAGTAGAAAAATGTCGAAGCTTTGCAAACTGGCTTTGCTGAGTAAGGCTTCGGCATCATCAAAAATGGTAAATTGACAGCCAAGCTGTTGCAATACTGCCTTAATTAACATTTGATTTAGGGGATTGTCTTCAACAACGCACACCCGAATGTTATCAAACTGCGCTTGCTGTGGTGTCGGTGTTAGAGTTGTCGAAGAGCAAGCCTCAATTGGCAAGGTGATGGTCACCACAGTGCCTTTTTTTAGTGCACTGCTGAGTTTAATGGTACCAGCCATTAACTCGACTAATCCTTTGGTGATGCAAAGTCCAAGGCCGGTGCCCTCTTTTCTTTGCATGCCTACTTGTTTGTATTTATCAAACAACAGCGCCTGATCTTTTTTACTGATCCCCACTCCCTGATCGGCCACTTCAATATGTAACTGCTCATCGATAAGAGCAAAGCGCACATTCACTTTCTTGCCCTTGGGGGTAAACTTAATGGCATTACTGACAATATTGCTAATGATTTGCGAAAGCTTGGTTTTGTCGAGATAAAAAGCGCGGCCAGACAAATCACTGTCAACGTCGCTGTGCAGCACCACACCACTTTGCTTAGCCTTTACGCTAAGCATGTTGATAATGCGTGCTAAAAAAGAGCCTAACATCAACTTTTGCGGTTTTAGCTCCATTTTACCGGCGTATATCTTTTCGAGGTCGAGAACAGAATTGACGATTTCAAGCAGTTGCTGGCCACTAAAATCAATGCTTTCAATGTAGTTAACATGCTCTGGCGGCAAGGTTTGCACCTCTGGTGCATTTTTTAAAATTTCACTAAAGCCGGTAATGGCGTTTAATGGGGTGCGTAACTCGTGACTGATGGTGGATAAAAACTCATCCTTGGCATTGCCTAATTTCTCCAACGCTTTTATTTTCACTCGCAGCTCAAGTTGTGCGATGACTTGCTTTGCCAAGATTTCCAGTGCCAACTTTTGTTCTTCGCTTAGTTTACTGGGTTTATCACTGATAGCACATAACGTGCCTATGGCTTGACCATTGGGGGCTTTTAAAGGCGCGCCGGCGTAAAAGCGGATTTTTGGTTCACCAGTGACCAAGGGATTATCGGAAAAACGGGCGTCTAGCTCGGTGTCTTCCACTTCAAAAATGTGTTCATGTAAAATGGTATGGGCACAAAAGGCGACATCGCGGCTGGTTTCAGTGGCGTCTAACCCTACCTTAGATTTAAACCATTGGCGGTCTTCATCGACCAAACTCACTAAGGAAATGGGCGTACCACAAATGACCGAAGCGAGTTGAGTAATGTCATCGAAGCATTGCTCGGCTTCGGTATCCAATACCTCGTAGAGTTTGAGAGTTTCTAACCTTTGTGTTTCGTCTTTTGGCAGCGGCGCACTTTGCATTATTGATTTGCTCCTTAATATCCATATATGACTCTAGCACTTAGCATAAAGCTAAGCCATGATCATTGAGATACACTATGAAGTTTTTTCCTTCGTCGATTACCTGAACACCTTATTATAGCTCGCCACTACTTTAACAGCGCCTTTGATGCTAGTGTTGCTGTAATAGTGTAATAAACGGTATAGCAATTTAGATGTTTTGGTCGGAAAAAGAAAAAGGCACCATTGAAATGATAGTCGCCATGGTGCTTTCGGGCACTATTGGCTATTTTGTGGTTAGCTCAGGGCAGTCTTTTTGGAATGTGGTGTTCTTTCGCTGTGTGATCGGCGCCATCTGCTTACTTGCGTATGTTGCCTACACCAAACAGTTTTCCCGTCAGCTTTTAACGCCACAAGCCTTTGCTGTGGTGTTACTTGGCGGTATGACACTGGTCGCTAATTGGCTGTTGCTGTTTGCCTCCTTTGAATACATCGCGTTTTCTATCGCCATTATTGCCTATCATATGCAACCCATTATGTTGGTGCTGCTAAGCGCCATTATTTATAAACAACTACCCAGTGTTGCGGTTATATTTTGGCTCTGCACCGCTGTTATCGGCTTATGGTTAGTGGTTGATGTGGATTATCAAAACCTTATCTCTGTGCTTTTCTCAAGCTCTGAAGACACTGCGGTGTATGGTCTGTTATTGGCCTTGGGTGCAGCCTTTTTTTATACTTTAACGACGCTACTGACGAAAAAGGTCAGTCATCTGCCCTCGGCGGTAGTGGCGGTGATCCAAATTTTATTTGGTGGCGTGTTTTTATTGCCTTGGGTGGATTTTTCCGCGCTGCCAGAATCCACTATTCAGTGGGGGCATATTATGATGCTGGGTGTGGTGAATACCGGTTTTATGTACGTGATAATGTATGACGCCTTTGCCCGCTTACACACTACGGTCATCGCCATTCTATCGTTCATTTACCCCATTGTGGCGCTGCTGGTCGACTTCGCGGCCTTTGATCACACCATATCGTTACTGCAAGGTATTGGCATTGTGCTTATATTAACGGCGGTTGCAGCTGTAAAGTTAGATTGGCGGTTAGGCCGGTTATTTCGGCCCAAGCGACAACCACTTTAGTGCTATAAAGGAGCAAATCTCAACCAAGCCGTTATTTATCACGGGGTTTAAACTCCAAAACTTGGGCATTAATGCAATACCTATCGGCGCGATTAGGGCCTTCGTTTTCAAACACATGGCCTAAGTGAATACCGCTGCTTTTTGAGCGTATTTCAGTGCGCACCATGCCATGGCTTAAATCACGATGGTAAGTAACACTACCCGCCACGGGTTGAGTAAACGACAACCAGCCGGTGCCAGAGTTAAAGCGGTCTTGAGTATCAAACAGCGGTTTGCCACTGAGCTTATCTACAAACACCCCCTCTGGGGTATTTTTAAAAATGTCATATTGCTGGCAAAAAGGCCGTTCGGTGCCTTTTTGAAAAGCAATTTCATAGGCCTCCGACTGCCCTAATTTAAACGCGCCGAGCGCTTGATAAAACGACTCTCTATCCATAAAACCTTGGAAGCCCGCCACTTCGGTGCCATTTTCTAAAAATAAAATCGTGGGTGTCGCCCAGGTCGCGGTAGTAATACTAAGCTGCTGTAATTGATCGGCATAGCGGTAATGCAAAGGGATATCCCCCTGGTAATCGTTCAACACTTGGTTTTTTAGCTTTTCACAGTAAGGACAGTAGTTTTTAGCATCAATGATGACGATGTGTTTGCCAGTTAGCAAAGCACGATTATCGACCTCTGTGGTGGCAACAGGAGCAAAGGTGACACCGGTGCTGTGATCTGGGCAATAACCATTGGGGTTTTTGGCCAAGTAATTCTGATGGTACTCCTCTGCTGGATAAAACTTCCGTAAAGGCTTTATGGCAGTGGTGATCTCGCCGTAACCTGCCTTCGTCAATAACGTTTGAAACTGCGCTTTGGTGCGCTCTGCCGTTTGCTTTTGTTGTTCATCCGTGTATAACACGATGGAACGATATTGAGTGCCTATGTCGTTGCCCTGACGGTTTTTTTGTGTCGGATCATGGCTCTCAAAGTATTGCTGTAATAAGCGCTCTGTACTGATCAGGTTGGCATTGTAAGTAACCTTGACCACCTCAGCGTAGTTGTTTGGGTCGAAGCGACGACTGGGTTTGATAATTTCTCGATAGCTGGGGTAAAACCCTTTACCATCGGCATACCCCGATTCCGCATCTAATACCCCTTTGATGTTTTCGTAGCGCTTCTCTGGTCCCCAAAAGCAGCCCGAGCCCAGCACCAAAGACTTAATGTGACTGCTGGCGCCATCCACCTCCACTGACATTTTCGAATTTGCCGTGTTCATGCCCGAGTAGGCGCTTGCAGCAATCATGCTCCCCACTAACAAAGCGATACTAATTAACTTCATGCTCTCCCCTTATATACTGTGATGCAATCGCTTAGTGCCCTTGAATGAACTAAATGAATCGCACTGCGTAACAATAAAGACCGCCTGCTTTGCTGTATTATTTCACCGTGATTACTTTAGATACGTAATGAGCAAGGGTATAGTTTTTAGTGTGAGCAAAGCAGCACAAAATCACGTTATAAGGAGAGGCTGTGAGTAAGATCAGCGAAAATATCTATGAAAAGTTAACCAATGACGATGCAGCAAGAGCGTGTAAAGCCATTGATGACAAAGCATGCAAAGAAGTGCCCGGTAATTATTTATTGATCCTTATCAGCCAGTTATTCAGCAAGCTCGGGGATGCTCTACTCAACCCTAAAATCACCCTCCCATGGCTAATGCAGTCCTTAGGCGCCCCCGCTTACATGATTTCGGCGTTAGTTCCTATCCGCGAGTCGGGTTCGCTTATTCCCCAGCTAATCATCGGGCAGTGGGTGCGCAGCCAATCTCGGCGTAAGTTTTTGTGGTCTTTCGGTGCTTTAATTCAAGCACTGTGCGTTGCCGCCATGGCAGCGCTGGCGTGGCAACAGTCTGAAAACCTCGTATATGCTTGGTTAGTGCTGGGCTTATTGGTCATATTCAGCCTTGCCAGAAGCCTCAGCTCCGTGTCATCAAAAGATGTCCTTGGCAAAACCATTCCCAAACAAAAACGTGGACAGCTAAATGGTCAAGCGGCCTCGTTAAGTGGTTTAGTCACGGTCACCTTTGGCGTGGGCTTATATTTAGCCGCCACCACGCTCGATAGTGTTAATTTTGTCTTAACCCTTGTGCTGGCAGCCATTTTTTGGGTCGTCGCTGCCTTGTGCTTTGGGAAAATTAAAGAATACCCAGGGGCTACCGAAGGGGGCAAAAATGGCTTACAGCAAATTAAAGAAGAGGTAAGCCTGCTAAAAACTGAGCCACTACTGAAAAAATTTATTTTAGCGCGTGGGCTGTTATTAAGCTCAGCCTTAATTCCGCCCTACTTTACCGTGCTGGCGCAACAGCACATTGGCGCAGGCGCTTGGGTGCTGGCATTGCTATTGGGCGTATCGGGCTTAGCTAGCTTGTCTAGCGGCGCATTTTGGGGAAAGATGGCCGACCGCTCGAGCAAACAAGTGATGATATTTGGTGGCTTAATCACCGTCGCCATTACCAGCTTACTGACGTTAAGTTCGCTCTATTTTCCTGCGCTCATGGCACAACTATGGTTTATTCCGGTGTGCTACTTTGTTATTGCCATTGCTCACCAAGGTGTGCGGGTCGGTAGAAAAACTTACGTAGTGGATATGGCAGAAGGAAACAAACGCACCAGTTATGTCACCTTAAGTAACACTATTATTGGCTTTGTGTTACTACTAACCAGCTTACTGGGTATTGTGGCCGCCATTTACTCCATTGAAGCACTGCTTGGCCTCTATATTTTAATCACCATTGCCGGTGTAATCGTAACGGCCAAACTTGACAATGTCACTGAACGGTAAAAGCCGTTAACTCAACGACAAACAGTGTCAAAAAAGGTCATTTTAAGGTAAAACACAGCAATTTTAGTTATCTGAGGATAAATCTATGTCTTTGAAAACTCGCCTTTCAGCCTTGGCGTTAGCATTAACAAGTGCTACGGCGGCACAAGCTGCGAATATCGAATTTAATACCAAACTAGTCGATGCCGATGCCCTTGTTATTTTTCAAGCAGGTGAAAGCACTACCGATTTAGACTTTTTAGACCGTGACACTCGCAAACAGTTAGAGCGTGCCATTGCTGCAGAAAAATTCAAAGGCGGCTATGGTAAAACCCTTGAAGTGTTGGCTCCGGTCGATTCTGACTATGAACGTATTTACTTGGTTGGCGTAGGCGATAGCGAGCAGTTAAATGCCAGCAAAATGACCAAGCTAGGTGGTAATTTACATGCCAAATTCGAAGCCAAAGAGCTGGCGCACGTTGCCCTTGCTTTTGATACGTTAAACGGCGAGTTAGAAAACGCCGAGCTGGCGGCGCAATTTGCCCATGGTGCAAACCTTCGTGATCATACCTTTGAAGTGTACAAAAAAGAGCCCAGCACGTTTAACGTCAGCTACCACATTGATGTGGCAGATAAAGCAGCTGCAAGCGAGCAGTATAAAGCCCTTGAGCACATTCAAGCTGGGGTATTTTTGGCCCGCGATTTAACCTCAGAGGTTGCTACTGAAATGACCCCCGTTGACTTTGCCAATGCTGCAAAAGAGCTAGAGCAGTATGGCGTTGAAGTCAAAGTACTCGAGCCTAAAGAAATCAAAGAGCTGGGCATGGGTGCACTGGAAGCCGTAGGTCGCGGCAGTGAGCAAGGTGCTCGATTGGTGGTGGCCCATTACAAAGGCAATGATAACACCCCTATCGCGTTGGTGGGCAAAGGCATTACCTTTGATTCAGGTGGTTACAACATCAAAACTGGCTCTTCTATATCTCGTATGAAGTCGGATATGGCCGGTGCTGCAGCAGTGCTTGGCACAGTCAAAGCAATGGCAAAAGCCAAAGCAGACGTAAACGTTGTGGCCGTTATGGGCATGGCAGCCAACATGGTGTCGCAGCATTCATTTGCCCCTGGTGATGTTCTGCGTACTGCTGAAGGGTTAAGTGTTGAAGTACTTAACACCGACGCCGAGGGCCGCTTGGTACTATCAGATGCATTATGGTATGCCCGTGAATTCTACAAACCTGAAATCATGGTCGACGTGGCTACGCTAACAGGTTCAAAAATTCGTGCCGTCGGTAACCGTTACTCTGCAATTTTCTCTGAAGACGATTACCTTATTAACGAGTTTACTAGTGCTGGTAAGGTAGTAAACGAGAACGTGTGGCGTTTACCGCTAGGTTATAAAGACAAACTAAAGTCGAACATTGCGGATTTACAAAACATTGGTTCAGGTGGACCAGGTGCAACCACCGCAGCAACGTTCCTACAGCAATTTACTGGCGATACCCGTTGGGTACATATTGATATAGCCGGTAATGCTCTGGCCAGTTCAGCCAAAGACGAAGTGCCTTCAGGCGGCACAGGCTATGGCGTCCGCCTACTAAGCGAGTGGTTATTAAACAACAAATAATCTTCGCTTAAAGCTAAAAAGCCAAGCCATGGAGCTTGGCTTTTTTGTGTCCCCCAATTTAGGGCACAACATTTTATTAAAACACCATCAACTCACCGTTGTTGGTAGCAATAATTTCGTTTCATTTGTTAGGTATGATATAAAATTCAGCAAACCAATAAGATGAGCGTATTGCATTCATGTCTGATATTCAGTGTTATCTGCTGGGAGAAAACGCCCTAGTCGTCGAATTAACAGCTCACAGTAAGAGTGACAATAAGGAAGCGCAAAAGCCCTTTGCTTTGCAACAATGGTTGGCTAAAAGTAGTGACTTTATTGATATCGTGCCGGCAGAGCGTTCTGTTACCGCTTATTTGAAGCCCGGTTGTGATAGTAAAGCTTGGCAAGCCGCCATTTTAGAACATTGGCCAGACCTTGAGGTGGGCGAGCTAGAACCAAACCAGCATACCATTGCGGTTGACTATTCTGACCAACCCGGTTCGGATTTAACTACTGTCGCGGCAGAGCTCGGCTTATCGGAGCAGGAAGTGATTGCCCTTCACAGTGGTGCTGAGTATCAAGTCCAGTTTATTGGCTTTTTGCCCGGCTTTGCCTACCTAAGTGGCTTACCTAGCCAGTTGCAGTTACCGCGTAAAACCACCCCCGCCACCAAAGTAGCAAAAGGCAGTGTTGCCATTGCTGGGGCCTACAGTGCCATTTACCCAACTGAGTCGCCAGGTGGCTGGCATGTACTTGGGATCACTCATTGTGATTTGTTCGACCCTCATTCCGACTCAGTGAGCTTACTACAACCAGGTGATAAGGTGCGTTTTATTGCTAAGGAGCAGTCATGTTAGTTGTTCATAAGCCAGGGCCGATGGCCACCATCCAAGATCTGGGTCGAACAGGCAGTCGCCATCTTGGTGTCAGTAATTGCGGCGTGCTCGACCCATTCGCTGTGGCCATTATCAATAAATTGTTAGGGAACGATGACAACACCCCAGTGATTGAAATCACCATAGGGTTATGCGAATTCGAATTTACCGCCAGTACTAACTTTGCCATTGGCGGCGGCGATCTCAACGCGCAACTGAATGGTCAGCCCATTTATCCCGGTTGGCGCTACAGCGCAGCAGCCGGTGACAAGCTGGTGTTTAAACAAAATCGCGACAATCTGCGCGGCTATTTGGCTGTCGCTGGTGGCTTTAACAACCTAGACCACCACCTAGGCTCGGCTGCCACTGACTTAATGTCTCACTTTGGTGGCTTTAACGGCCGCAAACTGGCCGCAAGAGACAATCTCGGTTACCAACCGCAAGCTGCGAAACCACAGCGCGGGGCGCTACAACCTAACTATGAAAAGCTTATTCGTTACATTCCGGGCCCTCATAGCGATTATGCCTCTGGTAATGCCACTGAAATACTTAACACCACCATTTGGAAAGTGAACCCCAGTAGCAACCGCATGGGGATACGCCTGAGTCAACATCAGCAATTAACACATCAGCAAAGCATTGCTACTCAAGCCGTCCACCCAGGTGTGATCCAACTGCCACCCAGTGGTGAGCCCATCATATTGTTAAACGATTGCCAAACCACGGGAGGTTACCCCATTATTGGCGCTGTGATTACAGCCGATCTTAGGCATTTAAGCCAGCTGGGTGCTGGTGACTGCATCCACCTGCAAGCAATCGACCTAAAGCGCGCGCAACAAGCCCAGTTACAAACACAAGCGCATCTCAATCAATTGCAGCTGGCACTGCACTATAAAGAATAACACCATGACGGAACTCAATTTATTGCCACTCGTCGGCATCATCGTGATAATTATTGGCTTTGCCATGCGCTTTAATCCTCTGTTAGTGGTCAGCGTTGCTGGGCTCATAACAGGCTGGGCTGTGGGGATTGATTTTATAAGCTTAATTGCCAACTTTGGTGAAAAGTTTATGAATGCGCGGCAATTAGCCAGCTTTTTACTCATTTTGCCGGTGATTGCGCTATTAGAGCGTTATGGCTTGCAGCAACGTGCCAAAGCTTGGGTTG
Organism: Pseudoalteromonas sp. UG3-2; assembly: GCF_037120705.1. Taxonomy (NCBI): domain Bacteria; kingdom Pseudomonadati; phylum Pseudomonadota; class Gammaproteobacteria; order Alteromonadales; family Pseudoalteromonadaceae; genus Pseudoalteromonas; species Pseudoalteromonas sp. UG3-2. Next base: position 759,440 of record NZ_JAWLJU010000002.1, read on the forward strand.
CGAGTATTAAGGGGGCCACCACCGCGCGAATTTTAAGTTTGTATTTTGTTGTGCGGGAATGCTCCGCCGCATTGGGGTTATTAAGTTTAGCGGGCCAAGCCCAAACCGTACGGCCATTACTGGCGCCCATGGCGGTTGGCGCCACGGCCAATCAGTACGGTGACTTGCCGAAAGAAATTAAAGACTTAATTGGTGCCCACGCAGCGGCCTGCGACAACGTTGCGGTGTTTTTTGGTGAAGATATTTTTATCGCCTTTGGTGCAGTCCTCTTGATGGATGCATTTTTACAAGAGAACGGCATTGCAGGCATTGAGCCTTTGCACATTGGGCTATGGGCTATTCCAACGGCCATTGCCGCGCTAATCGTGCATTTATTCCGGTTAGCACGATTGGAAACGCACATTCGTAAAGCCATTGCTGAGCATCGGCAAAAAGCCAGCAAAAACGCAGCAGAGACAGCGGATGATTCTGCCCAATTGCGCGAGGAAACAGTATGACACCAGTTAGTCATGAACAACATGCCAGCGCCCTATTAACCATTGAAAATATCTATTTACTCATTGGCTTTGTGGTGATGTTCTTGGTGGTAAAAACCTTACAAGATAAGCAGCATCCCAAGCGCTTCACCACCGCCTTATTTTGGTTCCTATTTGGCTCTGTGTTTGTATTTGGCGATGCGTCAATCGCCCTCGTTGGTGAGCAACTCACATACCTCTGGGTAGGCGTTGCTGTCATCATTATTGCTCTCCTGGCTGGCTTAAACTTGGTCTCCATGGGGCATTATGAGCTTCCAGAGGAGCAAGCTAAACAGCAAGATGCTGAGCGCTTAGGTAATAAACTCTTTATACCTGCGGTTATGATCCCAATGGTGACGGTTATTTGCACCCTTATCTTGGGCGATATCAAACTAGCCGGTTGGCATCTTTTTGACCAACAGCATGTTACCCTGAGCGCCCTCACCTTGGCCTGTGGCTTGGCACTGCTAGCCAGTTGGAAAATCACCGGTGGCACGCCCGTGCGGGCATTGTCAGAATCCCGTCGGCTAGTGGACTCCATTGGCTGGGCCGCCATTTTGCCACAAATGTTGGCGATGCTCGGCGGCGTGTTTATCGTCGCCAACACCGGCACCGCTATCCAAGAGTTGGTGACGCTGTTTATCTCACCCGATAACCGCTTTATGCTGGTGGCTTTATACTGTATCGGCATGGCGTTATTTACTATGGTCATGGGCAATGCCTTTGCCGCTTTTCCAGTGATGACTGCTGGGGTCGCTTTGCCCTTTCTAATTCAAGGGCACGGCGCCAACCCTGCTGCCCTAGTTGCCATTGGTATGTATTCTGGCTACTGCGGCACCTTAATGACACCCATGGCAGCCAATTTCAATATTGTCCCTGCCGCCTTATTAGACCTGAAAGACAAGTATCAAGTGATTAAAGTGCAGATCCCCACCGCGTTAACCTTGTTATTTATTAATATTTTGTTGATGTATGGAGTAATTTTTTAGATGGCTAAATTCAATCAACCTTGCGTACTGGTTACCGGATTCGCTCCGTTTGGCGGTGAAACCATCAATCCCTCTTGGCAACTGGCACAACAACTTGATGGTGAGACCATTGAGGGCCATCTGGTGCACAGTAAAGAGCTGCCTTGTGAATTTGAGGCTAGCTTGGCAGCGCTGTATCAAGCCATCGACAAATACCACCCCAGCGTGGTGATCAGTTTAGGCCAAGCCGGTGGGCGCTGTGATATTTCTATCGAACGTGTCGCTATCAACATCAACGACGCCAGAATTGCAGATAATAAAGGCCAACAACCAATCGACACACCAGTGATTGCCGGTGGTCCCGCAGCGCATTTCGCTACGTTACCAATCAAAGCCATGCTGCAAAGTGCCTTACAAGCTGGGATCCCTGCCAGTATTTCGAATACTGCGGGGACGTATGTTTGTAATCATGTGATGTATGGCCTTCTTGAATACATCCAGCAACATGACCTTAATTGCCGGGCCGGCTTCGTTCATATCCCTTATTTACCAAGCCAAGCTGCGCACCATAAAGGTGCAGCAAGCATGTCGTTAGACACTCTAGTTCAAGGCCTAAAAGTGATGCTAACTCGTGCCATAAACCAGCACCATGACATTAAGTTCGTTGCCGGTACCACGCATTAGCACCAAGGTGGTGCAATAGCGCACCATTTCGAGCATAAAAAAACCGCATTTGTGTCTTTTTAGTGTGTGACTTATCAAATTTTTTTTGGTAGAACGGATTGTAGCTCAAACTAACGAGCTATTTATACACACTGTCTACATGGCTTTCCAGCCATAGCAATAAACTATGAATAATGCTGTAGGCAACAACAGGAATGAGGAAATTATGTGTTCAATTTTTGGTGTGCTGGACATTAAGTCCGACCCACTTTGGCTGCGCGAGCAAGCCATCGAAATGTCAAAAAAACTGCGCCACCGTGGGCCTGATTGGTCTGGGGTATATTCATCCGATAAGGCGATTTTAGTCCATGAACGCTTGGCGATTGTGGGCGTTTCCAGTGGCGCTCAACCGCTGTATAACCCTGAACAAACGCATATTTTGGCGGTCAATGGCGAGATCTATAACCACAAAGAACTAGCGGAATCACTCACGGTGCCTTTTACTTTTCAGACCCAATCAGACTGCGAAGTGATTTTGGCGCTGTATAAGCAAAAAGGCCCTGAGTTCTTAGACGATCTTAATGGCATCTTTGCCTTTTGTTTATATGATGAAGAGCAAGATGCCTTTTTAATTGGCCGTGACCATATTGGTATTATTCCGCTTTACACCGGTCGTGATCAAAGTGGTAACCTCTATGTCGCTAGTGAAATGAAAGCACTGACGCCAATTTGCAGCCAAATTGAAGAGTTTCCTCCTGGCCATTATTGGTACTCCAAAGAAGGCGGACCGCGCCCTTACTACCAGCGTGACTGGCAAGACTATGACGCGGTAAAGCATAACCCCGCCGAGGTGAACGAGGTTAAGCAAGGGTTAGAAGCCGCAGTGAAACGCCAGCTTATGTGTGATGTTCCGTATGGCGTGCTGCTTTCTGGTGGCCTTGATTCGTCAGTGATTTCGGCCATCACACAACAATTTGCTGCGAAACGGATTGAAGATAACGATGCCAGTGACGCTTGGTGGCCAAAACTGCACTCCTTTTCCATTGGCCTTGAAGGCTCTCCGGATTTAGCTGCAGCACAAAAGGTCGCGGATCAAATTGGTACGGTTCACCACCCTATTCACTTTACCGTGCAACAAGGGATCGATGCCCTAAAAGAGGTGATCTATCACCTAGAAACCTACGATGTTACAACCGTGCGGGCCTCTACCCCAATGTACTTAATGGCTCGTTACATTAAGGCCATGGGCATAAAAATGGTGCTCTCTGGTGAAGGTGCCGATGAGTTGTTTGGTGGTTACCTTTATTTCCACAAGGCCCCTAACGCAAAAGAGTTCCACAATGAGCTTAACCGTAAGGTATCTAAACTGCATATGTTTGACTGCTTGCGTGCCAATAAATCGATGGCCGCTTGGGGGGTTGAAGCTCGGGTGCCGTTTTTAGATAAAGAGTTTGTCGACATCGCTATGCGCACTAATCCGGATTATAAAATGTGTAAGGATGGCCGTATCGAGAAGCATATTATTCGTGAAGCCTTTGACGGTTACCTGCCGGACGATGTGCTGTGGCGACAAAAAGAGCAATTTTCCGATGGCGTTGGCTATTCTTGGATAGACTCTTTGAAGGAATATGTGGAGCAACAAGTGAGCGATGTAGAGTTACAAAACGCCCATTATCGCTTCCCCATTAACACCCCGGACAGCAAAGAGGCGTATTTTTATCGCACCATTTTTGCCGAGCACTTTCCCGGAGATGCCGCCGCCCAGTGTGTGCCATTTGGCAAGTCGGTAGCTTGCTCAACCCCTGAGGCACTGGCATGGGATGAAGCGTTTCAGAAAAATGCCGACCCATCTGGCCGTGCGGCCAGTTCGCACAATGATGCCTACAAACCGCAAAAGTAGGATAATAACGACTGAGAGACAAGCTCTCTCAGTCGTTACGCTTAAATAAAGCGCTTAATAATAAAGTCGACTTTGACTCGTTTAGCTTGACCTAAAAGCTTTTTCACCGGCGCCGGATAATCCGCCAGTGTTTCTAAGTCTTCATGGGACGTGAGTCGCCGACAATGTTGTAATATCGCTTGCTTTTCTGCTTCAATTTGCGGCAATAAGCTTTGCTCGGGATCTTCTATCAAAATCCCATTCTCGATATCTAACCCCCAGGCTCTGGGGTTTAAGTTGTGGCCACTCATTAGGTGTGTGGTGCCATCTTTACTGACGCCTTTTAGGTGAAATGAGTGGTTATCGTGTTGCCACAAATAGACGTTTAAATCGCCTGAGGCGATAAAGCGGCGTTGTGATTTGATAAATTTATATAAAATTGTCTCGTACAAGTACGGCAGTGCGCCAATGCGACTAAACGGTTGCTCGGGGCTAATGTAAAAGTCATTGGCGGTTTTATCCCCCACCACAATAGTGACTTTTTTGCCTTGCTTCAGTAGGCGGCGCAGCGAGCGCAGTAATGGAGCTGGAAAGTTAAAATACGGTGTATACAGCACTAACTCCTGCTCAGTGGTGTCAAACAGCGCTTTAATTAAGCGATTCAGTTTATTGGTTCTACGACCAAAACCTAGGTATGGCCTAATGGTTAAGCCACTGCGGCTGTCGGCTTCACTGAGGTCATAACTGGCTTTTTTCAGTTGCTTCATTAATTGCTTTTGTTCAGTGCGAATGTCGAGCAACTTAGGCAATGGGCGTTTATCAAGCCTTGGTACGGCGTCGGAGGCGATTAATACCGAGTCGGTGAAATGACAAAAGCTATTGGCAAGCTGCTTTTGTTTAATCACAAAATAGCGATCCAAGCGATACTTATCACCTTGGTGTAAATACACATTATTTAAGCTGGCGCCGCTGTAAAGTAAGGTATCGTCGATGACAAAGCCTTTTAAGTGCAATACACCAAATAGCTCTTTGGCCTTAACTGGTACGCCATACACTTCAACTTGGGTTGCTAACTTTTCATGCAAGTCGCAATACAGTTTGGCATTGCCCTCTGATTTTTCGGCCCCAATCAGTCCTCGCTGAGCACGATGAAAATCGACCAGTACCTTAACAGTAAGGTTAGGATTATTCCGAGCAGCATCGTGTAATGCATTGAGCACCTGCTGGCCTGCTTCATCGTCTTGAAGATAAAGTGCGGTGATGTAAATTCGCTCCTCGGCCGCTTCTATGAGCTTGAGCAGCGTCTGATGATATTGCTTAGCATCAGTTAAAACCTCACAGTGCTGTGCACTTAGCCCAAATCCTGGGGTATCCTGCCAAAATGCCATATTTACCTTTTCAATTAGACCATCATCGTAGATAGCAAAACAAAATTCTCTAAAACATAACAAAAAAATATCCTGAGGTCATGAATTACTGATGTTTTTTGCCTTTGTACCTGTGTTTTGCTGGCTTCTCGTACAGGAACTAAACAAACAGTACAGTTATTTTGACAACTGGCCTATTTAAAGAAAATTGGATTACGATTTTTTATTTACTTCGCTATTGAATTAAATAGAATCGAACAAACTTTTGCTTAATAGCATAAATTAGATTGAGTTAGGAAAAATACATGAGCGATGCAAAACACTGCAAACTTTTAATTTTGGGTTCTGGCCCTGCTGGTTACACGGCTGCGGTTTACGCTGCACGTGCTAATTTAAATCCAGTTTTGGTTACCGGCATGCAGCAAGGTGGTCAGTTAACCACCACCACAGAAGTAGAAAACTGGCCAGGCGATGCTCACGGTCTTACTGGGCCGGCATTAATGGAGCGCATGAAAGAACATGCCGAACGCTTTGAAACCGAAATTGTTTTCGATCACATCAACAAAGTCGATGTCTCTAAGCGCCCATTCACGTTAACCGGCGACCAAGGCACCTATACCTGTGATGCATTAATTATTGCCACAGGTGCATCGGCTAAATACCTAGGGCTAGAATCTGAAACGGCATTCCAAGGTCGCGGCGTGTCAGCCTGCGCCACGTGCGATGGCTTCTTCTACCGTGGTCAAAAGGTCGCTGTAGTCGGCGGTGGTAACACAGCCGTTGAAGAGGCGTTATACCTTTCAAATATTGCCGAAGAAGTGCACGTAATTCACCGTCGTGAGTCATTCCGCAGTGAAAAGATTTTGTCTGACCGCTTAATGGAAAAAGCCAAAAACGGCAATGTTGTACTGCACCTTAACCGTACCCTAGACGAAGTGCTAGGTGACGACATGGGTGTTAATGGTATCCGCATTAAAGATACTCAGTCTGATGCCACTGAACAGCTAGACTTAGCGGGCGTATTTATTGCCATTGGCCATAAGCCAAACACCGACATGTTCGAAGGCCAACTGGAAATGAAAGACGGTTACCTTATCGTGCAGTCAGGTCTCAATGGTAATGCCACGCAAACCAGTGTTGAAGGTGTGTTTGCTGCCGGTGATGTATCTGATCATATCTACCGTCAAGCCATCACCTCAGCTGGCACAGGGTGCATGGCAGCACTTGATGCTGAACGTTTCTTAGACGGTCTATAAATAATTGTTCGGGCCAGTGCGCTGGCCCGCTTTCCTCCATGCAATAATTTGCTATATTGGTTTACAGTAACCATTATGCCCATGCCCAAATGACTCAGCAGCTGTTTCACTTAACTCCAGATAACTTTACTTTTCCTCCTAATCACTTTGCCCTTAAAGAACCCGATGGCCTACTTGCCGTGGGCGGTTGTTTAACCGTAAAAAGGCTAGAAAACGCCTATAGTAATGGTATTTTCCCTTGGTTTAGCGAAGGCGAACCCTTGATGTGGTGGAGCCCCAGTGAGCGCGGCATACTTGAGCTCAGTGATTTTCATTGTGGTAAAACGTTGCGTAAAGCACAGCGTAAATTACAACCGCGCGTGACCGTTAATACGGCATTCGAGCAAGTGATCCACGCCTGTCGGCAGCAACGAATTGACACTGAGGGCACTTGGATCACCAGCAAAATGCTGCAAGCCTACCAACATGCCCACCGTGCAGGCTTGGCCCACAGTGTTGAAATATGGCAGCAGCAACATCTCGTTGGTGGGCTGTATGGCATTATGCAATCTGGCGTGTTTTGCGGTGAGTCGATGTTTCACCATACAGCCAATGCTTCTAAGCTAGCTATGTGGGCGTTGGTTAACTGGCTAAAGAAACATCAGGCCTGCTTTATAGACTGCCAACTAGAGAACCCCTATTTGCGCAGTTTAGGATTAAAAGTTATACCAAGAGAAGAGTTTTTAGCTAGACTTAAAAAAGCGGAAGACTTTGTTCCTCCCGCCTCCATGTGGCAGCCTCAGGAGTTGAAAGATATCTATGAATGAGCACTTTCCTTCTAAAATTGGACTGAGCCAACAGTTTGCATGTAGCTACCTGACAGAGCAACAGGAGCAGCTCTTGGTTATCTTGGACCCGAGTTGTTATCAAGCCGATAAATTTGAGCAATTATTGGGCTTGGGTTTTCGTCGCAGTGGCGACCAAATTTATCGCCCGCATTGCCCTTCTTGCCACGCCTGCCAATCGGTCAGGGTGTTGGCAAAACACTACCAACCCAGCAGGTCACAAAAACGCAAACGCAATAAGCTAAACAGCGACCAATATCGCATCACCGTTAGCCATCAGGAACGCCATGAGTATTATCCGCTGTATGAGCGCTACATCAGTTTGCGCCACCAAGATGGTACTATGTACCCGCCAAACCGGGTGCAATACGAAAGCTTTTTATTCTGTCGTTGGATGAACATTATGTTCATCGAATTATGGCACCAAGACAAGCTTATTGCTGTTGCGGTGACGGATTCGATGCCAAACTCACTGTCGGCAATCTACACCTTTTTTGACCCTGATTATGAACACCTTAGTTTGGGGTCGATTATGATCATGGCGCAAATTGAACATGCAGCAAAGCAACAAAAAGACTACCTTTACCTTGGCTACCAAATTAATCAATGTCGAAAAATGCGTTACAAAACGCAATTTTTACCGGCTGAAATGCTGGCAAACGACCGTTGGACTGCGGTGCAAAAAAGTTAGGGTGTGCTGCTCTTGCTGCTGTGTGTTTACGATTAGTTAAACGCATTTATTGTGCTATAATGCAGCATTCGCAGATTATTGTACCGTTAAAAATCACATTTACGCTGCACAGCATGTGATAAAAGCGGCAACCTAGCTGTTGTTACGCTAATAATTAACAAAAAAACGGCTGGTAACTTTACTTATCCCCCGCTTTTGGGCAAAATCTGCTTCGATTAATTTAACCAAGAGGTGATACGCTACACATGGCGAAAGAAGACGTAATTGAAATGCAAGGCACGGTCCTTGATACACTACCAAATACAATGTTCCGTGTTGAACTAGAAAACGGTCACGTTGTCGTTGCTCATATTTCTGGCAAAATGCGTAAGAACTACATCCGTATTTTGACCGGTGACAAAGTAACTGTTGAAATGACGCCTTACGATCTAACTAAAGGTCGCATTGTCTTCCGCGCTCGTTAATCTGCGTATGTAGATTACTACTCGGAGTATCACACTGATACCCAAGAAACCTCAGCAACACTGAAGTTATTTAGGTATAGCGTGGTGTATTGCAATGTCGAGTAGACTACGAACGAATCAAATCAAGTGTTCGCTGTAACATTTGATACCACGAAAAGCCCAGTTATGCTGGGCTTTTTGTTGTCTTTCCTAACAATTAGCTTAATTAGTTGAGCTATCCTGAATCGAGAAACTATCAATGGTAGTACCGCCCACGCGCCCTGCTCACGCCAAGATACCCATATTCAGATAGGCGATAAATAATTTACTATTAAGGGTTCTAAATAAGCAGTTATCAAAGCAGTTAAGGTCGAATTTACTCCCTCAAATTGAGCAAGTATTAATGCGGTTCGGTTTGCAATAAAAAAGCCCAGTGTTCACTGGGCTTTAACTTTTTCAGATTAATCAATCAAGATTGCAGCGCTACTAAGCAGAAACGGCCTCTGTCTGATAGTCAAAAGACAGCTTGTTGTCTTTGACATCCAACTTAACTGTACCGCCATCGGCTAGCTTGCCAAATAGGATTTCGTTCGCCAACGGCTTTTTAACGCTGTCTTGAATGACACGTGCCATAGGTCGTGCGCCCATTGCCTTATCGTAGCCGGCATCTGCAAGCCAATCACGGGCCTTGGTCGTTAGCTCTAAGTTCACTGATTTCTTATCTAACTGCGCCTGTAGCTCCACAATGAATTTATCAACCACTTGTAAGATCACTTCTTTTTCAAGGTGGTTAAACCAAATAATGTTATCTAAACGGTTTCTAAATTCTGGTGTAAACACCTTATTGACTTCAACCATGGCATCATGGGAGTAATCTTGCTGCTGGAAACCAATAGACTGGCGTACGGTCTCTTGAACACCGGCGTTGGTGGTCATTACTAAAACCACATTTCTAAAGTCCGCTTTGCGGCCATTATTGTCGGTTAAGGTACCGTGATCCATCACCTGCAATAAGATGTTGTAAATGTCTGGATGAGCCTTTTCAATTTCATCAAGCAACACCACAGCATGCGGGTGTTTGATCACCGAATCGGTTAATAAGCCACCTTGTTCATAACCAACGTAGCCTGGAGGCGCACCGATTAAACGGCTTACCGCATGTCGCTCAGAATATTCCGACATATCGAAACGAATAAACTCAATGCCCATGCATTTCGCCAACTGTTTCGTGACCTCGGTTTTACCAACCCCAGTAGGACCTGCAAATAAGAATGAGCCTACTGGTTTGTCTTCATTGGCTAAGCCTGAGCGAGATAAGCGAATAGCTGAGGTCAGAGCATTAATTGACTCGTCCTGACCAAACACCAGCATTTTCAAATTACGATCCAGATTTTTCAGTGTCTCTTTGTCACTGGATGAAACACTTTGCTCTGGAATACGTGCCATTTTCGAAACAATTGCTTCAATATCGGCGACGTTAATGGTTTTCTTACGCTTTGAACTTGGCTGTAGGCGCTGATTTGCTCCCGCCTCATCAATCACATCAATGGCTTTATCCGGCAAGTGACGTTCATTGATGTACTTGGCGCTTAGCTCAGCCGCGGCTTTTAATGCCTTTTGCGTGTAGCGAATACCATGATGCTCTTCATAGCGCTCTTTAAGACCAGCCAAAATCTTAGTTGTGTCTGCCACGCTTGGTTCAACCACATCGATTTTTTGGAAACGACGCACTAAGGCTCGGTCTTTTTCAAAAATATTTTTAAACTCAGAATAGGTGGTCGAGCCCATGCATCTGAGCTGACCACTAGAGAGCAATGGCTTAATCAGGTTTGAGGCATCCATAACCCCACCTGAAGCCGCGCCAGCACCAATAATGGTATGAATTTCATCGATAAATAAAATTGCCTGAGGCTTAGCTTGCAGCTCTTTTAGTAGCGCTTTAAAACGCTTCTCAAAGTCACCACGGTATTTGGTGCCAGCCAGCAGCGCCCCCATGTCTAATGAGTACACTACGGCATCGGCAATAACATCAGGCACTTGCTCATTGACAATACGATACGCCAGCCCTTCGGCGATAGCGGTTTTACCTACGCCAGCCTCGCCAACCAATAATGGGTTGTTCTTTTTGCGCCGACACAGCACTTGTACGGTGCGCTCAACTTCTTCATCACGGCCCACTAAGGGGTCAATACGGCCACTTTGTGCCATGGCGTTGAGATTAGAGGTAAAGTTTTCTAACTTGGTCTTTTCCTCTTGTTGCATATCGCCACTTTCATCATGCATATCTTCATGATCGTCTTGCTCATGGTCGTCTTCAATTTTTGAAATACCATGACTAATAAAGTTAACAATATCTAAGCGGCTAACGTCTGATTTTTTAAGTAAATACACCGCTTGGCTTTCTTGCTCAGAAAAAATCGCCACCAGCACGTTCACTCCGGTTACCTCGGAACGCCCAGACGACTGCACATGGAATACCGCGCGTTGTAAGACGCGCTGAAAACCAAGCGTAGGTTGTGTTTCTCTGTCTTCTTCCAGATCTGGAATAACAGGTGTGGTTTCATCAATAAACTCTGATAATTCGCGCTTAAGTGTTTCCATATCAACACCGCAGGCATCTAGCGCTTCACTAGCAGAGGGGTTATCGATCAATGCAAGTAGTAAGTGTTCTACCGTCATAAATTCATGACGGCGTGACCGCGCCTCGCGAAACGCAGCGTTCAAAGTAAGTTCTAGGTCTTTGTTTAGCATTGGCAACCCCCAACAAGAAAATTATAGGTCATTCCTGCTCACAACTACAGAGCAGCGGGTGCTCGTTGTCACGAGCATATCGGTTCACCTGCTCAGCCTTGGTATGGGCTATATCCGCAGGGTATATTCCACATACCGCTTTCCCTTTGTGATGTACTTCCAGCATCACCTCAGTTGCTCTTTCGCTATCCATATTGAAAAATGTCGTCAGTATCTCGACGACGAAATCCATGGGCGTGTAATCATCATTGTTCAATATCACTTTGTATTTTCGCGGCGGCTGTAGCTTTTGCTTTTCAGCTTCGCGAACGGCGTCCACAACACCCGATTCTTTTGTCCCACTCATAATTAAATATAGTCTTGTCTTATATACTCAAGCAAATAGAATTGAGAAATAAATAAAATGTTAAAAAAAAGAGCAAAATACTTGACTGCTTGCTCATTTAAACTACAGTAAATCTTGACTGTTTAATCTATGGGCAGTCTAGCAAAATTAAAAGAGTAGATTAACTTAAATTTAGTCAACTTATAGAAGGATGTAGAAGTATGGCTTGCGGAAAAGTCAAATGGTTCAATAACGCCAAAGGGTTTGGTTTCATCGTAGAAGACGGCAGTGACGAAGATATCTTTGCTCATTACTCAACGATTGTAATGGATGGATACAAGACGCTTAAAGCTGGTCAGGATGTATCATTCGAACTACAAAAAGGCCCCAAAGGGTTGCATGCCACTAATATCGCTCCTATTACGGAAGATATTGTGTGATGACTTTGTAGTTTAATTGGCTAAAGCGGGTTACGTTTGTGCTCGCTTCACCTCCCCCCTCTCTGCTCGCAATTCTTTTTACTTTCAGTTCCTCATAACGAAAATATCTATAACTTTTCACTTTTATACTTTAAATTTAATAATTAGCCCCCATATGCAAAGACTGTTAGACTAATGGACGTCTTGCAAATCCAGCTTCAGGTTGGTTAGATATTGTTAATACTTCCGTATTATAGCCTATGACTATGCTAACAATGCCACTTTAATGTATTGCTTAAGGCTGTCATAGCACAAACTTGATAACCCATAGCGGCAAACAAACATCGGTTTTATACGGTGATTTGTGCCTCTAATGACAAGTAACAATACCTAACAAACTTGCTAATGCTATGCCTTGTTGCTAGAAGCGCGGCTTCTGGCAGACAACCGTTTTGCCATTTAGGCTCCACGGTGCCTAGCAACACCTTAGCAAACGTTGAATGGCGACATGCCCACAACTATCTAGGAATGATGATGACATCGAAAATTATCTATACCAAAACAGATGAAGCACCAGCACTGGCGACGTATTCGCTACTGCCTATCATCCAAGCATTCACAAAACCTGCTGATATCGAGGTAGAAACCCGCGATATTTCATTAGCAGGCCGAATTATCGCCACTTTTCCAGAGCATCTAAAAGAAGATCAGCGTATCGCTGATGCCCTTGCAGAACTTGGTGATTTAGCTAAAACACCTGAAGCCAATATCATTAAACTTCCTAATATCAGTGCTTCTATTCCACAGCTGCGCGCAGCCATCAAAGAATTGCAAGCAAAAGGGTATGCTCTACCGGAGTATCCTTCTGAGCCGAAAAACGAGGCCGAAGCTGAGATCAAAGCGCGTTATGACAAAATTAAAGGCAGCGCAGTTAACCCTGTACTTCGTGAAGGTAACTCAGACCGTCGCGCTCCGGCATCGGTTAAAGGCTATGTTCGCAAAAACCCACACTCAATGGGCGCATGGTCAAAAGACTCTAAGTCTTACGTTGCTTCAATGACAGATGGCGACTTCTTCGGTTCTGAGCAGTCTGTGACAGTTGCAGAAGCGACAGACGTACGCATTGAGCACGTTGCCAACAACGGCGACGTAACCGTATTAAAACAAAGCACGCCGCTGCTTGCTGGTGAAATCATTGATGGCTCGCGCATGAGCGCTAAAGCACTTCAAGCATTTTTAGCTGAGCAAGTACAAGAAGCCAAAGACAAAGGCGTACTTTTCTCACTGCACATGAAAGCCACCATGATGAAGGTATCAGACCCAATCATTTTCGGTCACGCGGTGAAAGTATTCTACAAAGACGTATTTGCTAAACACGCCGAAACCTTCGCAGAGATTGGCGTTGATCCTAGCAACGGTATCGGCGATGTGTATGCTAAAATTGAAACACTTGACGACGCTAAGCGCAAAGAAATTGAAGCGGACCTAAGTGCCGTTTATGACACAGCACCTGATATTGCTATGGTTGATTCAGACCGCGGTATTACTAACCTACACGTACCAAGCGATGTTATCATTGACGCGTCAATGCCAGCTGCGATCCGCTCAAGCGGTCAAATGTGGAATACCGAAGGCAAGCAACAAGATACTGCGTTTGTGATCCCAGATCGTTGTTATTCTGGTGTTTATAAAGCCACTATCGACTTCTGTAAAGAGCACGGCGCATTCGATCCACGTACTATGGGTACCGTTCCAAACGTTGGCTTGATGGCACAAAAAGCCGAAGAGTACGGCTCTCACGACAAGACCTTTGAAGCGCCGGCAGATGGCAATATCCGTGTTGTTGATAGCGCAGGCAATACCTTAATTGAGCACCAAGTGGAAGAAGGTGATATCTGGCGTATGTGTCAGGTAAAAGATGCTCCAATCAGAGACTGGGTGAAGCTTGCGGTTAACCGTGCTCGTGCAACCAACACGCCTGCTGTATTTTGGTTAAACGAAGCTCGTGCACACGATGCTGAGCTAATCAAGAAAGTGCACGCCTACCTGCCTGAGCATGACACGGATGGCCTTGAAATCCTAATCAAAGCCCCTGTGGAAGCGACCCTTTACTCACTAGAGCGCATGAAGAAAGGCGAAGACACGATTTCAGTTACTGGTAACGTACTACGTGACTACCTAACTGATTTGTTCCCAATTCTTGAGCTAGGTACTAGTGCTAAGATGCTGTCTATCGTACCACTGATGAATGGTGGTGGTTTGTTCGAAACCGGTGCTGGCGGTTCTGCACCGAAGCACGTTCAACAGTTTGAAAAAGAAAACCACTTACGTTGGGATTCACTGGGTGAATTCTTAGCACTAGCGGCATCGCTTGAGCACCTAAGTCAGAACACAGGCAACGCTAAGGCACAAGTTCTGGCCGATACGCTTGATGCAGCAACGGCTAAGTTCTTAGATGAGAACAAGTCACCATCACGTAAAGTAAAAGAGCTTGATAACCGTGGCAGTCACTTCTATTTAGCACTTTACTGGGCACAAGAGCTGGCAGCACAAGACCAAGATGCTGAACTTAAAGCGAAGTTCTCTAGTGTTGCAGCAGAGCTGACTGAAAAAGAAGCTGACATTGTGGCGGCACTGAACGAAGCGCAAGGCCAAGCGATGGATGTCGGTGGTTATTACCAGCCAGAAGATGACAAGGCATTCGCTGCAATGCGTCCATCTCAGGTATTCAACCAAGTATTAGCATCACTTTAATTTAGTGAACTAAATCAGCTATAGGCGGCCAAAGTGGCCGCCTTTTTTGTTACATATACACAATCGCAGCTGCGGTTATGCCTTTGTACACCTGCCTTGATGCGATAGAATGACTGGCATCACTGGCTCACAAAGAAACACCATGACTTCGCAACACCGCAATAATCCAAACAAAAAGCGTACTCATAACCCTCACAAACCTAACCGTGGCCGTTTTAGCAAGCCGCGCAGAACTGTTAAACCGGCTTTACCTCCAGAGCAAGTCAAAGTGGTGCTGTTTAACAAGCCATATGACGTGTTGTGTCAATTTAGCGATGACCAACAGAGAAAAACTCTTGCCGACTTTATTGATATCAAAGACGTTTACGCCGCAGGCAGACTCGATAGAGACAGTGAAGGTCTATTGCTGTTGACCAATTGTGGTAAATTACAAAACCGCCTTACTGCTCCAAAAAAAGCCACCTATAAAACCTATTGGGTGCAAGTAGAGGGAGAGCCTAGTGAACAAGACCTGCAAGCGTTACGTGATGGCGTTACCTTAAAAGATGGCCCCACGTTGCCGGCCCAAGTTGAGGTCATGACCGAGCCCAACGTCTGGCCACGTAACCCACCGATCCGAGAACGAAAAAATATTCCTACTACCTGGTTATCCATTGCTATTAAAGAAGGTCGTAATCGTCAAGTTAGAAGAATGACGGCGCACATTGGTTACCCAACCCTGCGTTTGATCCGTGCTACCATAGGCCCTTATCAGCTTGACGATTTAGGCAATGGCGATTACCGAGTCGTTAAACCTTTGTAAGCAGTTCCCCGCAGCTCAGCGATGCCGCCCATGGCCATGATCGCAGTCAGTGTGGGCGTGCATTTTAAGCAGACTTGGGTATAATAAGCGCTTTCAATTAGAGCATTTAAATTTAAAGCGAAATTATGAGCGATAATAGTCACATTAAAGTCATCGTCGGCATGTCCGGCGGGGTAGATTCTTCAGTTTCAGCCTACTTATTAAAACAGCAAGGCTACCAGGTTGAAGGCCTGTTTATGAAAAACTGGGAAGAAGACGATAATGATGAATATTGTGCCGCTGCCGAGGATTTAAAAGACGCACAAGCCGTTTGCGATAAGCTTGGTATTGAGCTACACACCGTTAATTTTGCCGCCGAATATTGGGATAACGTCTTCGAGCACTTTCTCGAAGAGTATAAAGCTGGTCGCACACCTAACCCCGATATCATGTGCAACAAAGAGATTAAGTTTAAAGCCTTTTTACAATTTGCAGCCGAAGCCTTAGGTGCAGATTATATCGCCACCGGTCACTATGTGCGCCGTGCTGAGCGCGATGGCAAGTTTGTGATGTTGCGTGGTGAAGACAACAACAAAGACCAAAGTTACTTTCTCTATACCCTAAGTCATGTGCACATTGCCCAAACCTTGTTCCCTGTTGGTGAAATTGAAAAGCCAGAAGTGCGTAAAATCGCTGAAGAGCAAGGGCTTATTACTCATGATAAAAAAGACTCAACCGGTATTTGTTTTATCGGTGAGCGTAAATTCAAAGACTTTCTTGCTAAGTATTTACCCGCACAGCCAGGCACTATTGAAGACTGCGAAGGCAATCCCGTGGGCGAGCATGAAGGCTTGATGTATCACACACTTGGCCAACGTAAAGGCCTATTAATTGGTGGCCTGAAAGAAGGCAATGGTGAGCCTTGGTATGTAGTCGACAAAGACATTGAGCGCAACGTGTTAGTCGTGGGGCAAGGTAAAAACCACCCTCGCCTTTACAGTAACGGCTTGAATGCCAGCCAACTGCATTGGGTTGATCGGGTTGGACCACAAGGCACTACCCGTTGCACGGTGAAAACCCGTTACCGCCAAACCGATATTCCATGCACCTTGCTAGTAGGCCAAGATGGTATGGCGCGAGTGCTATTCGATGAGCCACAAAAAGCCGTAACGCCGGGTCAATCTGCGGTATTTTATGCCGAGGATGTTTGCCTAGGTGGTGGTATTATTGAGTCGGTGATCAAATAATGCAAAACCAGTCTGTGATGCCTCTCGCTGCAATGTGCCAAATTAGTAAACTGGTGCAAAAGTGCGCCCGTTACGGCACCTTCAACGAACACGAAGTAGAAGGCTTACTAAAAAGTATTCTTAATACCACGCCAGAACGTCCTGAAGATGTTTACCCAGATCGCAGTGCCATACAAAATGGCTGCAAAACGTTAATCGCTCAACTTTCTGCCGGCGGTGAAAAAGACGTTGAAATGGTTAAATATGTCGGTGCCATGATGCAACTTGAGCGCGTTCTCAGCAGTGATAAACGAGCATTGGATTTACTGGCACAAAAACTTCAAGGTGTTGAGCGTCAACTGCTCCATTTTGATATTTGTGAAAGTCAAATCATTGCTTCATTAGCCGACGTTTACGGCGAAGTTATCAGTCCTTTAGGACCTAAAATTCAAGTATTTGGTAAACCCGAATTACTCAAACAAACCAGCACTCAACAAAAGATCCGAGCATTATTGCTCGCTGGGATCCGCAGTGCGGTATTGTGGCGGCAATTAGGCGGAAAACGCAGACATTTCTTTTTTGCCAAAAAGAAAATCATTCACGCCGCCAAAAGTTATCTATAACCATTGTGGTAGCAAGCCATTGCTGCCAATTAAAGTATCGTTCATTACAAATTGTTAGGAGTTATTATGGAGCTTTCAGCGTTAACCGCTATCTCTCCTGTAGATGGTCGCTATGGTAGCAAGACCACCGAGCTGAGAAGTATTTTCAGTGAGTATGGTTTAATTAAATACCGTGTGATCGTCGAAGTACGTTGGTTGCAAGCACTCGCCAGTAGCGATGCCATCACCGAAGTGCCGGCATTCAGTGATGAAGCCAACGCCCTGCTAGATAGCATCGTTGATAACTTCAGTGAAGCCGATGCGGCTCGAGTAAAAGAAATTGAGCGCACCACCAACCACGACGTAAAAGCCGTAGAGTACTTATTAAAAGAAAAAGTGGCCGATAACGCTGAGCTTAATGCCGTCAATGAGTTTATCCACTTTGCTTGTACTTCTGAAGACATTAACAACCTGTCTCATGGCTTAATGCTAACCGAAGCACGCGATAAAGTATTACTACCCTACTGTGATGAACTACTTGCTGCAATTAAAGCCAAAGCGGTGGAATACAAATCAGTGCCAATGATGACTCGTACCCACGGTCAGCCTGCGTCACCTTCTACCATGGGTAAAGAATTTGCCAACGTCTATGTACGTCTGCAACGTCAGCGCCAACAAATTGCCAACGTTCAGTTACTGGGTAAAATAAACGGCGCGGTAGGTAACTACAACGCCCACCTAAGTGCATACCCAGAGTATGATTGGCATGCGCACAGTGAGCGTTTTGTTGCCAGCCTTGGTCTGACTTGGAATGCCTTCACCACGCAGATTGAGCCACACGACTACATTGCCGAATTATTCGATGCTATTGCCCGTTTCAACACCATTCTGATCGATTTTGATCGTGATGTTTGGGGCTATATTGCCTTGAACCACTTCAAGCAAAAGACAGTTGCCGGTGAAATTGGCTCATCAACGATGCCGCACAAGGTGAACCCTATTGACTTCGAAAACTCTGAAGGCAACCTAGGTATCGCCAATGCCATCTTCGGCCACTTAGCGCAAAAGCTTCCTATTTCACGCTGGCAGCGCGATCTCACCGACTCAACGGTTTTACGTAATTTAGGTGTGGGCATGGGTTATGCGTTGATCGCATATCAAGCGACCTTGAAAGGCGTAAGCAAATTAGAAGTGAATGCCGACCGTCTACTGGCGGAACTGGACGACAACTGGGAGCTGCTTGCAGAGCCCATCCAAACCGTGATGCGCAAATACGGCATCGAAAAGCCGTATGAAAAATTAAAAGACCTAACTCGAGGCAAACGAGTAAACCAGACTATTATGGCTGAGTTTATCGATAACCTTGAACTACCGGATGCGGTTAAAACCCAAATGAAGGAAATGACGCCGGCAAATTACATTGGCCGCGCTGAAGCTTTCATCGATGAGCTAAACTAACGCTCAAGCTACGTTATTATGCTAAAACTAAGCGAAAGGGTGCCCTCTTTCGCTTTTTTTATGGAATGCGCTATGTATCAATTAAACATTAATGACCTCACTCGCGAAGAGTTTTTACAACACTACTGGCAAAAACAACCACTGCTAATCAAACAAGGGTTTAGCGAATTTGCCGACCCAATCACGCCGGAAGAGTTGGCTGGCCTGGCAACCGAAGAGTGTATTGAATCGCGTATTGTTAATAACCATGATAACCAATGGCAAGCGCATCACGGCCCCTTTGCCGAGTTTGATTTACTCAGTGAAAGCAACAGCACTTTGCTGGTGCAAGCCGTCGATCATTGGCACCCTACCGCGGCGCAATTACTCGAGCCATTTCGTTTTATTCCGAACTGGCGTATTGATGATTTGATGATTAGCTTTTCCACTCCCGGTGGTGGCGTAGGTCCTCACTTGGATCAATATGATGTCTTTATTATTCAAGGCCAAGGAAAGCGTCATTGGCGCGTCGGCTTACGTGATGACAAGCTTAAACAATTTGCGCAAAACAAAAGCCTACTACAAGTTGAAGCCTTTGATGCCGTCATTGATGTCATTTTAGAGCCTGGAGACATCTTATACATTCCACCGGCTTGCCCCCATGAAGGTTACGCGGTAGAAAATGCCTTAAATTACTCAGTTGGCTTTCGTGCGCCAGACCAAAAAGATCTCATCTCCAGCTTTGCTGACCATATTATCGATAACGAAGCAGGTCAGTTGCGTTATAGCGATCCAGATCTGCTTCCACGCCACTCTGTTGGAGAGGTTAATAAAGAAGATCGCCAGCAAATTAAGCAGCTGTTACAGCAACTGCTTGAGGATCAACACAGTTTAACCGAGTGGATAGGTAAAACCCTAAGCGAGCCAAAGCATGAAATGGATTTAGCGCCACTGGAGCCGCAAATTAGCAGCACTGAACTGGATACTTGGCTGACAGAAAACCCTTTGATTACCCGTGCAGGCGGTGTAAGGGCCATCTACCAGGAAGTGGATAATGCAATCTTACTCAGTGTTAATGGCGACAATTTTAGCTTACCAGTGCAACATCTTGATGCCGTTAAACAGCTCACCGACACCACAACATTTGAGTTAATAGCAATAAAAGAAGCCCTTTCTTGCTTGGAATTTAAACAAACGTTAACTAGACTAATTAATGATGGGTCCTACTTCGTTGATGACGGCGACACAGCCATGGCCGAATTTGACGAGGGCTGGGAGTAGAGCCTGTTAGAACAAGAGAGTCGTGCTCAACAAAAATTACAATAGCAGGCTTATTACCTAAATTGCCTTGGTAAAAGCCTTGCATAAGCTCTAGCTTGTCACATAACAGGGATTACGGTCTGTAAATGGGGGCAGTATGTGTTATAGAGTAAGTCGTGTAAGCTGGCAAAATAGAAAACGGGAGCTCAAAGCGATCCGCGAACGGGTGTTTGTTTGCGAGCTTCATATTCCCAAAGAAGTTGAGTTCGACCAGCAAGACATAACGGCCGAGCACCTTATTATTATTGATGACGATGATGGACCTGTGGGGACCGGAAGGCTTTGCAGCGACGGGCTATTAAGTCGTATCGCTATCTTTCGCTCACATCGAAATCGAGACGCCTATTCATCACTCATTAAAGGTCTGATTGAACTTGCTAAAGATAAAGGCCACGATGAAATTTTTATTCAGTGTATACTCGATGAAGTGCCTGAGTTTGTGCAGTCAGGGTTTTCTGAATACGGCCATGTTTTTATGGAAGCTGGGATCCCAAGACAGCGCCTGAGATGCCCAGTTCAAAGTCTAAAAGTAGAACCGTTTACGATGCTTCACTAGCCCAAAGCTCGTCTTTACTGTAAAGATCGTAAAGTCCATGAGCTCGGTTAATTAATAGGTTAGCAAAATCTGCTTGGGTTTTATCTACCGGTTTCACTGACAAGATCTCCTCGGCTTTCATTTGCCAATGAAAGCTAAAGTAGCGCAGCGCATCACGAGGCGTTTCTGCAACGCTGGATTCGAGATGATCGGTAGGTAAATTACCGGTGATCACCCAATAGCGCTTACCATTTTGCCCTTTGATTTTCCATAGTGCGACGATTGGCTCAATGTAACGGCATTCTTTTTCAATAATGGTCTCTGGCAGTATGCCTTTATCCGCTAAATGCTTTTGCGCCGTTTGAATACACTGGCGTTGCCATTGAATAGAACGCTGCTTTTGCTGCTCTGGTGTTAGTGCTTGTTGTTTTTGCTCTTCACTCATCGTGGTTCCTAATTTTTATTATTGTGTCGTTTTAGAGTGCCTATGTGTGCAATGTTGAACTGCACGGCTTAGGTGTGTCTCAACGGCCAATGACGTTGTCTTAACTGCCACTTGAGCCGCTATATGTTGGCCTCTCACCTTGGTTAAGACTCACCACATTAAAAGCGGCTTTAACTGCCTAGGCTTAATCCCTCTGCATGCATGTTGATATACTCGGTAAAGGCATACATGGCCATAACAAGGCACTCATTACCTATACCTGATAGTAAGCTTTTGCACCACACTCAGCAATGCAAATACTGCGATTTTTCGTTTGATTGCTTAAATACTGGCCGCCTGTCGATATAGTTTACGTCATTTTGACTTATGCCGCCTCTAGGCCCGTATTTTTTACCAATTGCACTGGGTTAATGTTGCTACCCAGCTGCCATGCTCTGTCAGCGGTTCGCTATTTGTGGTTGTTTTTATCGCTACTGTCACTGCCATCGGTGCTGCCAAATATTGCTTGATAACACGTTGCAGACCAACATCATCAATGGCACTGAATTGTTCGCTGAGATAGTGCTTTTGCTTATCGCTTAGCGGTTCTGTTTGCTGAAATCGATACGCCAATTTTATCCAATCCAGATAAGCTAACCGAGACAAGTTGTTGTACTCCACTGTCAGCTTCTCAACTCTTGTTATCAGACGCTGGTAGAGCATTAGATCTTGGCTCATTAACGCAGCAAATAGCAGGTTGAGCCCAGCATTTAGCCTTGCAGCTTGGTGTTCCATCATTTGAAACTGCTCAAAAGCAGCAGCAAACGCGGTTTTTGCCAGGGAAAATTCGCCGCCATCAAGATACGCCGTCCCTAGGTTATTTTGCAAAGAGGCAATAGCCAGTTTATCGCTGACCTTCTGCGCTTGACTGATCGCTTGTTGGTACACGGCAGCCGCAGTCGCAAAATCCCCTTGCTCGCGGAGCACGTTTGCTAAGCCATTTAACGCTCTAATTGCCTGGCGTTGCGTTTGTGCTTTTTTTAACGCGCAGCGATAGGCATCCGTTGCTGCTTGATGATGGTGTGCTCGTCGTAACCAGGCTGCAGAAACATACAGGTTATCAAATAACATTTTTCTAAACTCGCTGCTCTGGGCATAATCATACAGTTGGCTAATGGCCAGCTGCGCCGCAACATTTTGTCGTTGTGTCAGTAACGCTTTCGCTTGCAGTAATAATTTTTTAAGCGCTATGGTGCGTTCAAGTTTACTTACTGAGTCCAGTTCAGCCAATATGGTTAAGGTGCGCTTAGGGTCTTTAAGTAAAAAATATTCAGCTTTATTGAGCAGGTACTCGTGCCCCCCTGCTTCCTCGGTGACAGCTGCACTTGCGCTGCTAACAACACAGCTCAACAAACTGCAAATAAAAATAAGAGAACGAAATAAATAGTTCATAGCAGCTTTCCACTTTAAACGATAGAACTATTGAAGATAGTGTAAGTGAACCAAATTAATAACAGGTAAGTAGCCTAATAGCATACTAAACCACATAGACATGACTTACTGGTGGCCTGCTTTAGCTTGCGTCATTGAGGCCAGCTTTGCTTCTAGTTGCAGGACAATATGCAGGGCAGTGTTATTGTCGTCGCGACCTTTACACAATAACTGTAAAACTTGTGCCGAGTGTACTATTTTACCTTTTGCTTTTGTGCGACTGGGTATGGTGATGCCCATGCGCTTAGCGAGGATACCAAGCTGTTGTAGCACAGTCGGTTCGCCGGTGTCATGATAAATGCGCATCAGCTTACCCTCTACTGACTGAGGGACCTGTTTTAATTGCCTAACGGAATAAGCGGTATGCAGCCACTGGTAGTAGCCACGAAGGTCTTTACTATCGAGACGTGCAGTATTACGCGCTGCTCGCTGATCCAGTCGCTTAAACAAATCCCAGTTTTGCTGTAAATAAGCAACCAGTAACATATTGGTTAGATTAATCGCGGTTCCAGTTATACGAGCATCACGCTCATTGATTAATAAAGCGCCGCGGAATTGCTCAAGGGCGGTATCATAGTGTTCACGCTGCAAGGCAATGAGACCTAAATTATTAGTGAACACTGAACGCATTACGTCGTTATCTAGGCGATTGCCAATTTCCATACCTAATTGAAAAACCCGCTCAGCCCCCTCTATGTCATCCTTGAGCAACAAGGTGATACCAGCGGTCCCTGCGACCCTAGCAATATCAGTGCTGTTGTCGGCATGGCGAACAGCACATTGCGCTGCAGCCATGGCGCTGGGATAATCTTGATTGCGACGAAACCACACTGAGGTTGCCGCGAGCACTTCTGACAGGGAAGAGTTATATGCTTCAAACTGCACCATAGAAGCCAATGCTCGCGCATATTCAGCCACTTGTTGATGATCGTAAACGTAAGCAGATGCCCAAAAGCCAGTGCGATAATAACGAAATTGCTCAGGCAGACTCAGTGCAGATACCTTATCGTAGTGCTGCTGAATAATATCCAAACTGTGGCGGGGTTTGACATTGAGATAGGCATCGGCTTCATCAATAAAGCTGGCACTGGCTTGTGCCGCGGTTAGCCGCGAAATGAGCAGCAATATCAGCCCAGCACTCGTAAACAGTGCTCGAAGTAAAGGTGAGCAAAGAGTCATTCCAAATTGCCAAATGTGGTCTAGCATTAGTCGCTAATAGTCCCATCAATAATTGTAAATAGCAATATAAAGGGTAAGTTGGTGCAACCGCCGCTACTGTTCGTATAATTCGATTGGCAAACCATCTGGATCCCTAAAAAAAGTGAAGCGCTTATGGGTAAATTCATCAACTCGGATGGCCTCGGTCTCTACTTGATAGGAGTTAAGGTAAGTAACCGCAGCGACAATATCATTGACTGCCAATGCGAGGTGTCTCAGCCCGCAGGCTTCAGGCTGCGTGGGCCGCTTAGGCGGCTCAGGAAAAGAAAATAGTTCTATTTGGCTGCCATTAGGTAAGGCCAAATCTAATTTGTACGACTGCCGCGCTGCTCGATAGTGCTCAGCAATAATCGGTAACTTTAGTATTTTAGTGTAAAAATGTTTACTCTGGCTGTAATTTGAACAAATCACAGCGACGTGATGTAAACCAAGTAACTCCATCATTAACTTCTACCTATTTTGTTTTCGCCACTTTGCGGGAGTGAGATTATACGCACGTTTAAACTGCCGAATAAAATGAGTGACATCATTCCAGCCCGCTTGCTCAGCAATATCTTCCACACGTTGATTGCTGTGCAACAACAATTGTTTTGCTGTTTTTAATTGATATCGCTTGATCCACTCCCCGACTGTCAATCCTGTGGTTTGCTTCATTAAATTGGCTAGATAGGTTGGATTGGAATGTACTTTAAGGGCAACGTCTTTCAGCGTAATACCCCGATGACTATCGCACTGGATAATACTTAGCGCCTTTTTTACCTTCGCGTTTGGCGAATAGTCGTGATTTGACAATTTCAGGCCGTTATTTACCTCATGTAAAATAAGTACTGCTAAACTTTGTAACACATGATTAGGTTGAGAGTTCTGTAACGCGACTTCAAGTTCACAAAATAGCTGTGTGATCCAGCCAACCCTTGCGGTATCCAGTTTCATTATTGGCAGAGCACCATTACGCACAGCAGAAAAAGCCTTTAGCAATGGTTGCTGTGCCTCCTTTAACCCCGAAGACAAACTAAAACCTAACCAATGAACGCTCAAGTTACTTCCTTGCATAATCTGGTGCTGAGTGCCTGAAGGGACTAAACACACCATACCGGGTTTTACTTGCACCGTCTGCTGTGCATGGTAGGTAACGAAACCGGCAGTGACTAGTGTCAGCACATAATCACTCTGAGCACCATGATGCTCAGAGTTTAGTTGTTCAAGCTGTGTAAAACCACTGTTGATATTAATTAACTGGCACATATCCCCCCTAATAATAAGCCGATTTTTAACAAAAGTTTGCTCTACCAAGATAATCACCAGAACTGCAAAATATCACCAATATCTGCAATAGAGGAACTGATATAATGACACATTGGCAATCACATCACGCAACATTTTACGAAGAAAATTATGGTGAGCTCCAATTCCACCGCGATATCCCTGCATTAGCAGGCGTTAAATCTGGCTATCGGATCGTTGAACTTGGCTGCGGCGGCGGCTTTTTAAGCTGCTGCTTAGTGACGTATGCTGAACAAGTTCAGGTCATTGCGCTCGACCCAACAAGCACCATGATCGACTACGCAATTGCAAGACAAAAAAAGGCTGATATTTGCCAGTCACAACTTAAATTTGTTCAAGCAGGTGCAGAACAACTTGATGTTGCAGCGGCCTCTATTGATTTGGTTATTGCAGCATTTTCAGTGCATCATTGGCAACAGCCAATAATTGCCATGAGGCGGATTTATAACAGTCTCAAGCCCGGCGCTAAAATTTGGCTATGTGAAGATAAAAACACCCCTAGCGGCGGTGATCTCAAGGTCAATGCAGCACTTAAAACAGAAGCAGGGATTAAACAGCTGCTTACAAAAGTAGGGTTCGTGAATGTAACCCAGAGCCAGTTAGGTACCTTTGAAGGCGAGTTTGCCATTGTCTCAGGGTGCAAGCCTCAGTGAACTTCAAGCAAAAAAAAAGCGGCAATGTTTATTGCCGCTTCACACACTCAAGTAGGAACTTGGACTACTTAACGTAACACCAAGCCTATTTTTCGTTACAAGCGAATGCCGCCATCAATTTCAACGACACGGCCAGTAAAGAAATCGTTTTCAATAATGTACTTTGCGGTATGCGCAATTTCTTCCGCCTCACCAAGACGCCCTACAGGCTTCATTTTCACTAAGCGTTCTTTGGCTTCAGGTTTCATCGCGTCGGTCATCTTAGTACGGATCACCCCAGGCGCTATGGCACCAACACGAATACCATAACGACCAAGCTCTTTGGCCCAACTGGTGGTCATGGCCACGACACCAGATTTTGCCGCAGAGTAATTGGTTTGACCCATGTTGCCAGCGCGCGCGACACTCGACATATTAATGATCACCCCACCTTCGCCGGCTTCAACCATTTTAACTGCTGCTTCGCGACCACACAAAAACACGCCTGTTAGGTTGACATCTATAACCGATTGAAATTGCGAAAGCGACATTTTATCGACGATTTGACCTTCTTTTGCTTTTAACAGCAGGCCATCACGGAGGATCCCGGCGTTATTGATCAGCACGCTGAAACCATCAAAATCACCGACGATGTCATTAAATACTTTTTCCACCTCGGCTTCCACAGCCACATTGGCGGCATAGGTTTTCACCTCGACACCCAGCTTTGACAGCTCGGCTTGCGCATCACTTAATAACTCCTGCTGCATATCAATAAGCGCTAGGTTTGCCCCTTGCTGCGCCATTGATGTGGCCATAGCAAAGCCTAAGCCTTGAGCGCCACCGGTGATTACCACGGTTTTGTTTTTAATATCCATAACTACTTCTCTGAATAAAGCTTAAATATAGAACTGAAATCTTCGCTGCCTTTACCTTGATTTTGCATCAAGTTATACAGATTTTTGGCCAGTGCCCCCATCGGCGTTGCCGAATTGGTTTGCTGTGCCGATTGCATTGCCAGGCCCAGATCCTTTGCCATTAAGTCCAGCATAAAGCCCGGTTTATAACCGTTAGAAGAAGGCGCATTCTCCAGCACATCAGGACATGGGTTATACAACTCTAGCGTCCAGTTGCGACCTGAGCTATTGAGCATGATTTCACTGAGCACTTTGGGGTCTAGACCGTGATCAATTCCCATTTGCAATGCTTCACTGGTGCCTGCCATTAAAATAGACAACAGCATGTTGTTGCAGATCTTGGCAACTTGACCGGCGCCAATATCGCCGGCGTGGAAAATATTTTTCCCCATGCCTGCCAATACCACTTGAGCACGCTCAAAGTCAGCCTTAGCACCACCAACAATAAAGGTGAGTGTGCCTGCAGCGGCCCCTGCAACGCCACCAGACACAGGCGCATCAACAAAAGCAATCCCCGCCTCGGCAAGCGTATTGCCAACAAATTGCGCAGATTCAGCATCAATGGTTGAACAGTCAATAACCTGAGTATTTTTTGCCAGATAGTTAATCAAGCCATCGTCGCCGGTATAAACGGCACGAACGTGCTTGCCTGCTGGCAGCATACTGATAACGTAATCCGCTTCGCGACAGACATCACTGACCACAGTGGCTTTAGACGCACCTTGTGACTCTAAGGCCGATACGGCTTCAGCACTTAAATCAAATACACATACGTCGTGACCTGCTTTGATTAGGTTGCTAGCCATGGGACCGCCCATGTTACCTAAACCAATAAATCCAATCTTAGCCATGATTTTTTGCTCCTTACAGATCCGCTAACGGATGGTTATCGTCGCTCCAGCGCGGCGCAAAAAAGCTTTCTAACGCTTCCTCACTGACTTCGCTGACGGATTTAAACTGCCAGTTAGGCTGGCCATCTTTATCGATTAATAGCGCTCGTACGCCCTCTTGAAACTCACCAAACTCACCGGCTCTAACAGACATCCCCAACTCTTGCATAAAACACGCTTTCAAGCTCTTACCTTTGCTACGCGTTAATTGCGCTTTGACGATGGCCGCACTCATTGGAGAGCCATGCTTTAATGCCGCTTGCGCTTTGCTGAGCCATTTGTTGTCACTGCTATCAAGGTCGAGAATAAACGCTACTTGCTTTTCTAACTCGCTAATGTCATCAAGCGTCTTGAAAGTATCCAGCAAAGGTTCAATCTGGCTGTCTGGCATCACTTCATGGGACGCGTCTTCTAATGAATCCAACAGTAAGGTTAGCTTTTCGTGGTTAAGCACATTGGTTTGTTCCCAATTCACTTCGACTAGGTTTTGCACTAACACCTCGAGCTTCTCAGCGTCCATAAAGTGGTCGCCTAAACCCACCAGCTTGGCATCGGTGGCATTAATGTTAGCCGCAGTAAGACCAAGGAATAAGCCAACCCCAGGCGGCATTTTGTTAAGGAAATAACTGCCACCGACATCGGGATACAAGCCGATGGTGATTTCTGGCATGGCAATGCGCGACGTTTCGGTCACCACTTTATGACTGGCGCCTGCGGTTAAGCCAAGGCCGCCTCCCATAATAATACCGCTGCCCCACAATAAGATGGGTTTTTCATAATTGTGAATTTGGTAATCAAGACGGTACTCTTCACTGAAGAAGGTTTCCACGAGAGTGTTGTCTTGTTCCGTGGCCATTTCGCGATATAAGCTCACCACGTCGCCACCAGCGCAAAACGCTTTTTCCCCTGCACCTTTCAGCAACACCATGACGACCTGCTCATCTTGCGCCCAAGCTTCTAGCTGAGGCGTTAACAGGCGGATCATATCGAGGTTCAGTGCGTTCAGTGCCTTAGGCGCATTTAACGTGGCAATGCCAATGTTCATGCCATTATGGCACTTGGCCAGCTCAAAAATGACTGGCGCATCTGGTTGATTCAGTTGCTGTATTTCTACCATTAGCCATTCACCCAGTTTGCTTTGCGTTTTTCTAAAAAGGCATTCACACCCTCTTTTTGATCTTGGGTGTCAAACAGCGTCACGAATAGTTCACGCTCCAGTGGTAATGCACTGTTAATGCTGCCACTGCGGCCTTTTTGAATAAGCGCTTTACACGCCGTGACGGCAACTGGGCTTTGATCTTCCACTTTCTTAGCCAGCGTCAAAGCCGCTTCGAGTGCTTGACCTTGTTCCACCACTTCTTCTACTAAACCAATTTGCTGAGCTTTTTCGGCTTTCAAGCGTTCGCCACACAGGATCATGCGCTTTGCCCAGCCCTCGCCCACTAACCAAGACAGGTTTTGGGTGCCACCGGCACAAGGTAATAATCCGACTTTGGCTTCCGGTAGTGCCATTTGCGCTTGTGATTCAGCAATGCGAATATCGCAGGCTAAGGCCACTTCTAAGCCACCGCCCATGGCAAAACCATTAATGGCTGCAATAGACACGCCTCTGAAATCACTAAGGGTTTCAAACGCTTCACCAAACACTCGTGACATATCAGCGGCAACGCCTTTGTCACCATCCGCGAAGACATTTAAGTCGGCGCCTGCAGAAAAGAACTTTTCGCCTTCACCGGTAAGCACCAAGGCATAAATATTTTTGTCGGCATTGAGCTCAAGTACTAATTCTTTTAACCCCACCAAGGTGTCTTTTGTCCAAGTATTAGCCGGTGGGTTTGACATGGTCACAACCGCAACGTGACCTTGTTTTTCAAGTTTTAATTGTGCAGTCATAATGCTCTCCTTATAAAACGCTTGCTGCGCCTTCAGCTAAGATCCGGCGTGCAATAATGACACGCATGATTTCGTTGGTGCCCTCAAGAATTTGATGGACACGCACGTCACGAAGGTGGCGCTCAAGCGGGTACTCTTTGATATAGCCGTAACCACCATGAATTTGTAAGGCATCGTCACAAATCTTAGTGCCAGCATCGGTGGCAAAGCGCTTAGCCATAGCGCAATAAGTGGTTTTTTCGGCGTCGTTGCTGTCGAGTTTGAATGCCGCTAAACGGACCATCTGGCGTGCGGCCACCAACTCGGTGTTCATATCGGCAATTTTAAACTGCAGCGCTTGGAAGGCAGTCAAGGGCTTGCCAAATTGCGAGCGCTCCTGCATGTAGTCTTTAGCCGTGTTTAATGCCTGCTGCGCCGTGCCAATTGAACAGGTTGCGATGTTGATACGACCACCGTCTAAGCCCTGCATGGCAAATTTGAACCCTTCACCTTCTTGACCTAATAAGTTGCTCGCTGGAATACGGACATTTTCAAACGTAACTAAGCGTGTTGGCTGGGCATTCCAGCCCATTTTTTCTTCTGCTTTACCATAAATCACGCCTTGAGTGTCTGCCGGTACAACAAAGGCTGAGATCCCTTTTGGACCGGCTTCTCCGGTTCTTGCCATCACCACTAAGACATCGGTTTCACCGGCACCAGAGATAAACATTTTTGAGCCGTTTAACACGTACTCATCGCCTTCTTTTACCGCTTTGGTTTTCAGCGACGCGGCATCGGAGCCAGAGCCTGGCTCAGTTAGGCAATAAGACGCTAATAACTCACCGGTGACCAGTTGTTCCATGTAGCTGGCTTTGGTTTGCTCGGTGGCAAAGCTGGCGATCATCCAAGTGGCCATATTATGAATGGTTAACATCGCGGTAGTTGCGGTGCAGCCCATTGAAAGTTGTTCAAAAATAATGCTGGAATCTAGCCGCGATAACCCTAAGCCACCGGCTTCTTCAGGGGTGTATAAACCACAAAAGCCCAGTTCACCGGCCTTTTTAATTACATCCTTAGGAAAAATATGCTCTTGATCCCATTTCGCCGCATGTGGCGCAAGCTCACTCATTGCGAATTGGTATGCCATATCGGCGAATGCTTGTTGATCTTCATTTAGATTAAAGTCCACGCTAGACCTCTCTTGCTGTCATGACACCCTGATTGTGCGTCGGTAATTCTTATCATCACACGGATTGTGTGTACTTCTAAAAAAGAGCGTGCTTTCCCTGCAAAGCACGCTAGAACATGGTGTTATCTGAGGTTAATACTCATGTTTGGACCGCTCACGGCTTCGTCGTCAAACCATCGCGAGGTGATGGTTTTAGTTTCAGTGTAGAAACGCACACCTTGTTTGCCGTAAGTGTGTTGATCGCCATAAAACGAGTTTTTCCAACCCGTGAAGGAGAAAAACGGCAATGGCACCGGAATTGGAATATTAATCCCCACTTGGCCCACTTCGATTTCGCGTTGAAACTTACGCGCTGCACCACCGCTGGCGGTAAACAGCGAAGTACCGTTGCCGTATGGGTTGTTGTTTATCAGCTCAATGGCTTCATCTAAGCTGTCGACAAACACACAACACAATACTGGTCCAAAGATCTCTTCTTTGTAGATGTCCATGTCAGTGGTGACATTAGAGAACAACGTTGGCCCTACCCAGTTGCCTTTTTCATAGCCCTCTAAGGTAAATTCAGAGCCGTCTAACAAGCAGGTTGCGCCTTGTTGTTTGCCACTGTCAATCAGCGAAAGAATGCGTGCCTTCGCTTGTGGTGTGGTTTGTGGGCCGTATGCCGCTTCGGGATCGTCCCAAACGCCAGGGCGAACCTTAGCCATGGCCTCTTTGAGCTCCTCAACCCACTGCTGCGACTGACCAACAAACACAGCCACAGAAATACCCATACAACGCTGACCGCCAGCGCCCACAGAAGAGCCAACTAAGTTATTAATAACTTGCTCTTTTTTGGCATCCGGCATCACCACCATGTGGTTTTTCGCGCCAACACACGCCTGCACACGTTTTAAGTTTTGGGTGCCTTTAGAATAGATATATTGACCGACGCCACATGAGCCAACGAAGGAAATGGCACGGATTTCAGGCGCTTCTAAGATCTGATCGACTTGCTCTTTACCACCATGTACCACTTGTAACACACCTTTCGGTGCCCCAGCTTCTTCAAACAGCTCAACTAAGCGCATTGGCGTCAGTGGATCTTGTTCTGAAGGTTTCAACACAAAGGTGTTGCCACAAACAATGGCCATTGGGAACATCCAAAGTGGGATCATGGCAGGGAAGTTAAACGGTGTAATACCGGCACACACCCCTAGTGGCTGGGTATAAGAATAAGTATCAATATTGCGAGCCACGTTTTCAACCGTTTCCCCCATCATCATTGATGGCGCATTACATGCCTGCTCTACCACTTCAATACCACGCCAAACATCGCCTTTCGCGTCTTCAAAGGTTTTGCCTAGTTCATGACAAATGATAGTGGCAATTTCTTCTTGATGTTCTTTTAGCAATGCCGCGTAGCGCATCATGATCCGTGCACGCTCGGTAACCGGCACATTGCGCCAGGTTTTAAATGCTTCTTGAGCTGAATCAATCGCGCTCTGAACCTCTGCTTCTGTGGCGCAAGGTACTTTTGCTAACACTTCTTGGTTAGCTGGATTTACAACGTCTAACCATTTGTCAGACTGAGATTGTGAGAATTCACCGTTGATGTATAAAGGTACTTGGTGCATAAAGCACTCCTCCCCGTAATGCGAATGTATGCGCTGCGAAATTGATTAGTGTTATGGAAAGCGCAGCGCGCCTTGAACGAATATAATCGTAACTGTTGTGCCAGCTTACACTTCCACTGCCATAGCAACGGCTTCGCCGCCACCGATGCAAAGTGAAGCCACCCCTTTGGATAAGCCACGGTTTTTCAATGCATGGATAAGCGTCACTAGAATGCGCGCACCACTTGCGCCAATCGGATGGCCAAGTGCACAGGCACCACCATTAACATTGACTTTATTGCTGTCGAGTTTCATTTCGTTAATCGCCAGCATAGTAACCATGGCAAATGCTTCATTGATTTCCCATAGGTCAACGTCAGCCGCGCTCCAGCCCGCCTTGTCTAACAGCTTGTTCATCGCACCCACTGGCGCCACGGTAAATTCCGCAGGGGCTTGTGAATGGGTGGCGTGACCAACAATCTTACACAGCGGTGTTAAACCATGTTGTTTGGCCTCAGACTCACTCATTAAGATAAGTGCAGCCGCGCCATCCGAAATCGAGGAGGAATTCGCCGCCGTAATTGTGCCGTCTTTTTTAAAGGCTGGGCGCAAAGATGGAATTTTATCTGGGCGGGCATTGCCAGGCTGCTCATCGATGCTTACTTCCACGTCACCTTTACGAGTTTGCATAACGTGAGAGGTGATTTCGCTGTTAAAGCTGCCGTTTTCAATCGCGGCATTAGCTTTACTTAGCGAGCCCAGGGCAAACTCATCCATGTTTTCACGAGTGATACCATACTGATCGGCTGTATCTTGAGCAAAACACCCCATGGCTTTGTTATCGTAAGCATCTTCAAGGCCATCTGCCATCATGTGATCTTTAATCTCACCGTGGCCCATGCGCATGCCGCCGCGCGCTTTAGGAATAAAATACGGTGAGTTGGTCATGCTTTCCATGCCGCCGGCAATCGCAGAGCGAATGCTGCCAGACTTGATTAGGTCATGGGCAAACATGGCCGCTTTCAGGCCTGAGCCACACACCTTATTAATGGTAGTAGCGCCGGTTGAGCGAGCCAAACCTGCGTGTAACATGGCTTGACGGGCTGGCGCCTGACCTAGACCGGCAGGCAAAACACAGCCCATGATCACTTCTTCAATACTGGCGTCACTTAAACCAGTGTCGTTCATTACCGCCTTAATCGCCGTGGCGCCTAAATCAGTGGCAGCCGCACCAGACAAGCTTCCCATGAAGCCACCCATAGGCGTTCTTTTTGCCGCGACGATGACTACAGCTTCGTTACTCATTGCAAAACTCCTGTTTACAAGCCACACTATTGGCTTGTGAAAATTTAACTCTTAGGTTGAGCATACATAATATTTACGTTTACGCCAACGTAAATCTAAAATCAACCATTGTGAGATCAACTCAAGTGTAAAGCTGAGTTACACAGTTTACTTTCCACTCCTTATAAATTAAGGCTTGCAGAGAATCATTACGGCATTTGTAGGCAATTTTCGCAATTCTATATAAGACTAAAGCAGGATCTGCCCTCACCCCTTTACCTTTACGTAAACTTCACTTATATTGGTCTAATCAGTGACGTTGTAAGTGTAAATAGAAAATGCAAGAACCTAACGAACCAACCTATTCAATCAGCGAGTTAGCTAAAGAGTTTGATATTACGACTCGCAGTATTCGTTTTTACGAAGACCAAGGGCTACTTTCACCTAGACGCCAAGGTCAAACCCGGATCTATTCCAAGCGAGATAAAGTGCGCTTAAAACTGATCCTGCGGGGCAAACGTCTGGGCTTTACACTTGCCGAAACTGGCCGCTTATTTGAGCTTTATGACGCCGACAAGTCGAGCGAGAAACAGTTGAAAACCATGTTGCAACTGATCGAAGAGAAAAAAGCCGACCTTAGCCAGCAAATGGATGACATTAAAGTCGTTTTAATGGAGTTGGTCACGGCTGAACGTCGTTGTCGCGACACCCTTAACGAGCTCGAACAATAAACTCTCACAACAGGATGACTACCGATGAGCACAGTATCTCTATATAAAGAACTCAATTTTGGTTTAGGTGAAACAGCGGATATGATCCGCGACCATGTAAACAGCTTTGCCAGCAGCGAAATTGCCCCTCTGGCGGAAAAGACCGATGAAGAAAATGCTTTCCCTAATCACATGTGGCCAAAGTTTGGTGACATGGGTCTGCTAGGTATTACAGTACCGGAAGAGTTTGGTGGCTCGAATATGGGTTACCTTGAGCACGTTATTGCCATGGAGGAAGTCAGCCGTGCCAGTGCCTCTATTGGCCTAAGCTATGGCGCTCATTCAAACCTGTGTGTTAATCAAATTAACCGCAACGGTAACCAAGCGCAAAAAGAAAAATATCTGCCTAAATTGATCAGTGGTGAACACATTGGTGCCCTTGCCATGAGCGAGCCGAATGCTGGTTCAGATGTCGTATCAATGAAACTGAAAGCTGAGAAGCAAGGCGATAAGTACATCTTAAACGGCAACAAAATGTGGATCACCAATGGTCCTGACGCCGATGTTTTGGTTATTTATGCGAAAACGGACACTGCTGCAGGCCCACGTGGGATCACCGCTTTTATCGTAGAAAAAGATTTCCCAGGTTTTTCCACTGCACAGAAGCTAGACAAGCTAGGCATGCGTGGCTCAAACACGTGTGAATTGGTGTTCGAAAATTGTGAAGTGCCCGCCGAAAATATTTTAGGTGAAGTCAATGAAGGCGTAAAAGTCTTGATGAGTGGCTTAGACTATGAGCGCGTGGTACTGGCTGGCGGACCACTTGGCATTATGCAAGCTTGCATGGACGTGGTAGTTCCATACATCCATGAACGTAAGCAGTTTAATCAGTCTATTGGTGAGTTCCAGCTGGTGCAAGGCAAAGTAGCGGACATGTATACGCAAATGAACGCAGCGCGTTCGTACGTGTATACCGTAGCCAAAGCTTGTGACCGCGGTGAAACCACTCGTAAAGATGCAGCTGGCGCCATCCTTTATTCTGCCGAGTTGGCGACAAAACTGGCGTTAGATGCCATCCAACTGCTCGGCGGCAACGGTTACATCAACGAGTATCCAACAGGACGTTTGCTACGCGATGCCAAGTTATATGAAATTGGTGCCGGCACCTCTGAAATTCGCCGTATGTTAATTGGTCGTGAGCTGTTTAACGAAAGCCGCTAGGAGTTTATATGACGGTACTCAATTCTGCGGTTAATCCTCAAGACCCGCAATTTAAAGCCAACAGCGATGCCATGTCAGCGCTGGTGGCTGATTTAAAAGACAAGGTCGCCCACCTTAGCCAAGGGGGCGGAGAAGCCTTAATTGCACGGCATCAAGGTCGCGGCAAGTTGTTTGTTCGTGACCGCATTGAAACTCTCCTTGATGAGGGGTCTCCTTTTCTTGAAATAGGCCAGTTTGCTGCTTATGGCGTATACGAGCAGGATATCCCTTGTGCCGGTGTGGTCGCTGGTATTGGTCGCGTTCAAGGGGTGGAATGCATGATTGTCGGCAACGATGCCACCGTCAAAGGCGGTACTTATTTTCCACTGACAGTGAAAAAACATCTCCGCGCCCAAGAAATTGCCGAGCGCTGCCACCTTCCTTGTATTTATTTGGTCGACTCCGGTGGTGCTAACCTGCCTGAGCAAGACGAAGTGTTCCCCGATAAATTGCATTTTGGGCGAATTTTTTACAACCAAGCGCGTATGTCTGCCAAAGGGATCCCCCAAATAGCAGTGGTGATGGGCTTATGTACTGCCGGTGGCGCCTATGTGCCAGCAATGGCCGATGAGAGTATCATCGTTAAAGAGCAAGGCACTATTTTCTTAGCTGGTCCACCGCTTGTTAAAGCGGCTACTGGGGAAGAAGTATCAGCAGAAGATCTCGGTGGTGCAGACGTTCACTGTAAGGTCTCAGGTGTTGCCGATCACTATGCCGAAAACGACGAGCATGCCCTGTCGATTGCCAGACAATGCGTGTCACGATTAAATCATCAACGCCCTACTCGACCCATTTTAAAAGACGCTCCGGCACCACGTTACGACATCAATGAAATCTATGGCATTGTTGGCACCGATCTGAAAAAGCCATTTGATGTCCGTGAAGTCATTGCTCGAATTGTTGATGATTCGCAGTTTGATGAGTTTAAACGTTACTTTGGCGAGACCTTAGTCACTGGCTTTGCCGAAATTTACGGTCACCCAGTGGGTATTGTTGCCAACAACGGCATCTTATTCTCTGAGTCGGCACAAAAAGGCGCTCACTTCATCCAGTTGTGTGCACAGCGTAATATTCCACTGCTGTTTTTACAAAACATCACTGGCTTTATGGTAGGCCAAAAGTATGAAGCCGAAGGCATCGCCAAGCACGGCGCGAAAATGGTGACCGCGGTTTCTTGTGCCGATGTTCCCAAATTTACTGTCTTGATTGGCGGCTCTTATGGCGCTGGTAACTACGGCATGTGTGGCCGTGCTTACGAGCCCACTATGATGTGGATGTGGCCTAATGCGCGGATCTCAGTGATGGGTGGCGAGCAAGCCGCCGGGGTATTAACGCAAGTGCGCCAAGATGGCTTAGCCCGTAAAGGTCAAAGCATGAGCGACGCCGAAGTGGCTGAATTTAAAAAGCCCATTGTCGAACAATATGAGAAACAAGGCCACCCCTACTATGCCAGTGCACGGCTGTGGGATGACGGCGTAATCGACCCCGCTGACACCCGTACCGTACTTGGACTTGCACTCGAGGCCGCCAGTAATGCCCCCGAGCAAGAGTCTAAGTTTGGCGTCTTTAGAATGTAAGGAGCACTTATGCCAGTCACTTTAACCATAACAAAAACCAAAGTGGCGATTTTAGAGCTAAGTCGCCCAGAAAAACACAACGCCTTCAACGCTGAGGTGATTGCTGAGTTAATTAAAAACATTGAGTATGCCGGCACCTTGGATGTCCGGGCATTAGTATTAAAAACCCAAGGTAAGCACTTTTCAGCTGGCGCCGATCTGGCTTGGATGAAATCCATGGCCGCTAACGACTATGATGAAAACGTCGCCGATTCCATGGAACTTGCAAAACTAATGCAAGTATTGGCTGAGTGCCCTCACCCAACCTTGTGTCTTGTTCAAGGTGCAGCGTTTGGCGGCGCATTAGGCCTTATTGCCTGTTGCGATATTGCCATTGCACAGCCAAGTGCTAAGTTTTGCTTGAGTGAAGTTAAGCTAGGCCTTATCCCGGCGGTGATCAGTCCCTATGTTATTAAAGCCATTGGTGAGCGCCAAGCGCGTCGTTACTTCTTAACCGCAGAAGTATTCGATGGCGAAAAAGCACAAGCGCTGGGCTTGGTTCATGAACTCAGCGACGACCTTGAGCAAGCCGAGGCGGATTTTATCGCCACCATTTTAAACAATGGTCCTGCG
This sequence comes from Pseudoalteromonas sp. UG3-2, assembly GCF_037120705.1. Lineage (NCBI taxonomy): Bacteria > Pseudomonadati > Pseudomonadota > Gammaproteobacteria > Alteromonadales > Pseudoalteromonadaceae > Pseudoalteromonas > Pseudoalteromonas sp. UG3-2. The sequence goes on from NZ_JAWLJU010000002.1 coordinate 797,148, forward strand.
GCAGTAAAAAGTGCCAAAGCGCTTATTTCAGAGGTGGCTGGCAACGACATCGATGCCCCTCTTATTGCCCATACCGCTGAGCGCATTGCACAGATCCGCGTTAGTGAAGAAGGCCAAGAGGGCCTCAGTGCCTTTTTTGACAAACGCGCACCGGCTTGGCAACACACTGCCAGCGAATAGGAGTAACTATGCTAACTAAAATTCTAATCGCAAACCGGGGTGAAATAGCCTGCCGCGTGATGCGCACAGCAAAAAAAATGGGATTGACTACTGTTGCCGTCTATTCCGACGCCGACAGCAATGCCATGCACGTCAAGGCAGCTGATGAAGCCTACCATATTGGTCCGGCACCAAGTAAAGACTCGTATTTGGTCGCCGATAAAATTCTCGACGTCGCCAAAGCCGCAGGAGCAGACTGCATTCACCCAGGTTATGGTTTTTTGTCAGAGAATGAAACCTTTGCCAGAGCCTGTGAGCAAGCCGGTATTGCCTTTATTGGTCCATTGGCCAGCTCCATTGAAGCCATGGGCTCTAAAACGCGCGCTAAAGAGATCATGCACGCGGCGAACGTGCCACTGGTCCCAGGTTATTATGGCGATAAGCAAGACGATGACTTCTTACAAGCCGAAGCCGACAAGATTGGTTACCCGGTGTTAATTAAAGCCGCCTACGGTGGCGGTGGTAAAGGCATGCGTGTGGTGCGTGAAAGCCACGAGTTTATGGCGGCATTAAACGGTGCTAAACGCGAAGCGGCAGCCAGCTTTGGCAATGACCTAGTGTTGCTGGAGCGATTTGTTGATTCGCCACGTCACGTGGAAGTACAAGTATTTGCTGACAACCATGGTAACTGTATTTACCTCGGTGATAGAGACTGCTCTTTGCAACGTCGTCACCAAAAAGTGATTGAAGAAGCCCCAGCTCCTGGTTTAAGCGATGAATTGCGCAAAGCCATGGGTGAAGCCGCGGTTCGCTGTGCTCAAGCCATTGATTACCGTGGAGCCGGCACGGTTGAGTTCCTCTTGTGTGGTGAAGAGTTTTTCTTTATGGAGATGAACACGCGACTGCAAGTAGAACACCCTGTTACAGAAATGGTCACCGGCGTTGATTTAGTGGAGTTACAACTGCGGGTAGCTGCCGGTGAAGCACTTCCTTTGACGCAGCAACAAGTGAGCCTAACGGGCCATAGCTTTGAAGCGCGTATTTACGCTGAGGATCCAGAGCAAAACTTTATGCCCTTTTCTGGTACCCTTAGCCACTTGAGCTTTCCCAAAGCACAACACGGTATTCGCATCGACACTGGGGTACAACAAGGCGATGAAATCAGCCCCTTTTATGACCCTATGATTGCTAAGCTCATCGTCCATAGCGCTTCTCGTGAGCAGGCCCTGATGAAGCTCGGTGCCAGTTTAGAGCAAGTGCATCTAGCTGGGCTTAAGTCTAACATTGCGTTTTTGCATCACTTAGCAGGTCACCCTACCTTCCAAGCCGGTGCACCGGATACGCACTTTATCGATACCCAAACAGAAACCTTAACCGCCTCTTTCGTTCCTGAACAAAAGATGTTGCTGTTGGCCTGTGCCGCTTATTTAAGTCATGCCCAACCTCAGCGTAACTCGGTATGGGGTAACCTTGGCTTTCGCCTTAACCAAACGGCGAAAGTCGACATTCCTTTGAGTGAACACAAAGCCAGCGCGTATGCCAGCAAACAAGGCTGGAAAGTGGCGTTAGACGAGCAAATTCATGAGTTGCATGGCGAGCTTGATGGCTCACAATTACAGGTCGTTATCGATGGCGTGCGAATGACCGCGGATGTGGTTATCACGGATAATGAGATAACGGTCATGTACGGCCCTTACCAAGCGCAATTTGAACGTCAGTCCAAGCATTATATCAGTGACCATGAACACGATGCCGCGCCTTTATCTGCGCCGCTTAATGGCACTGTGGTTAAACACCTACTGACTGTCGGGAGCTCAGTGAGCAAAGGCGATGCGGTAGTAGTGATTGAAGCCATGAAAATGGAATACACGCTGAACGCACCTTTTGATGGTACCTTAACAAGCTATTGCTTTGCTGAAGGTGAACTGGTAAGCCACGGTGATATGCTTGCCATTGTTGAGGAGAGCGAGTAATGGCGGACTACCCAAAGCAGGTCAAAATTGTTGAGGTGGGAGCACGAGACGGCTTGCAAAACGAAGTCAGTGTTGCCACCCAAGCCAAGGTTGATTTAGTCAATGCCCTCGCTGCGGCCGGCCTCAAACATATTGAGGCTGGCGCGTTTGTATCACCTAAGTGGGTGCCACAAATGGCCGACTCCGGCGATGTTATTGCTGGCTTTATTCGTCAACCGGGCGTGGAAATAAGCGCCCTAACCCCCAACTTAAAAGGGGCTGATATGGCACTGTCGCATCAGGTGGATGAATTTGCCATATTCACCGCTGCCAGCGAAGCGTTTACGCAAAAAAACATTAATTGCTCGATTGCACAAAGCATCGAACGCTTTCAGGGCGTGGTTGATCTTGCACAAAAAAACAACATTAAGGTACGTGGGTATGTCAGTTGCGTAGTTGGCTGCCCGTATCAAGGAGAAGTGCAATCGCAAGCCGTTTTAGATGTGTGTAAACAATTGTTGGCACTGGGATGTTATGAAATCAGCCTCGGCGACACCATTGGTGTGGGTACGCCAAATAAAGTCAAGGCGTTATTAGATTTGCTACTACAGCATATCCCAGCGGATAAGCTTGCGGTGCATTTTCATGATACCTATGGTCAGGCCTTAGCGAATATTCATACTGCCCTCGAGATGGGGATTGCCACAGTCGATAGTGCTGTGGCAGGACTTGGCGGCTGCCCCTACGCCAAAGGAGCGTCAGGAAATGTTGCCACTGAGGATGTGGTTTACTTGCTGCAAGGGCTTGGCATTGACAGTGGAATTGATTTAGAAAGGCTAGCAAAAGCAGGATGGGCAATTTGTGAGGCGTTGGATAAAACCCCAACTAGTAAAGTGTCTTTGGCACTGAAGCAAACTTGTCAGTCTTAAAACAATAACATTATTAGGAGTGGGCTTATGGCCGGTTTCGATAAAGTCGTATCGAGTTACGATGAGGCAATGGCAGGGCTAAAAGATGGCGATACCGTGATTGCCGGTGGCTTTGGCTTATGTGGTATCCCTGAAGGCTTGATCGCTGAAATACAAAAAATGCAAACCAAAGACCTTACCGTGGTTTCCAACAACTGTGGCGTTGACGACTTTGGCCTTGGGATCTTACTTAAAGACCGTCAGATCAAAAAAATTATTGCTTCGTATGTGGGTGAAAATGCCCTATTCGAGCAACAGTTACTGGATGGCATCATTGATGTTGAGCTCACACCGCAAGGCACCTTAGCAGAGAAAATGCGTGCCGGTGGTGCCGGTATCCCAGGTTTTTATACTGCCACAGGGTACGGTACACCAGTGGCTGAGGGTAAAGAGGTAAAAGAGTTCGATGGTCGCCCGTATATTTTAGAGGAGTCTATCACCGGCGAGTTTGCCATTGTTAAAGCGTGGAAAGCCGATCGCTATGGCAACCTAGTGTTCCGTCATACTGCCATGAACTTTAACCCAATGGCGGCGACGGCAGGTAAAATCACCGTTGCTGAGGTAGAAGAAATTGTCGAACCTGGTGAGCTTGAGCCAAGCCAAATTCATACCCCAGGGATTTATGTCAACCGCGTGATCAAAGGCAGCTTTGAAAAGCGCATTGAACGTGTTACTACGCGCAACTAGGAGGCAATCATGGCGTTAAATCGTGAACAAATTGCAATGCGCGTGGCGCAGGAACTGCAAGACGGCTATTACGTAAACTTAGGTATTGGTATTCCAACCCTAGTGGCTAATTATGTTCCGCAAGGCATTGAAGTCATGCTGCAATCCGAAAATGGTTTACTCGGCATGGGACCATACCCAAGCGCAGATCAAGTGGATGCGGATATGATTAACGCGGGTAAAGAAACCGTGACAGCAGCCACAGGTGCCGCTATTTTTAATAGTGCTGAAAGTTTTGCCATGATCCGTGGTGGTCATGTAGACTTAACAGTATTAGGTGCATTTGAAGTGGATCAACAAGGCAACATTGCTTCTTGGATGATCCCGAAAAAATTAATCAAAGGCATGGGCGGGGCAATGGATTTAGTTGCCGGTGCGCGCAACATCGTGGTCACCATGACCCATGCCAGCAAACATGGCGACTCGAAACTGTTAGAGTCATGCACGTTGCCGCTTACAGGGGTAAATTGTGTTAAAAAAATAGTCACTGACTTAGCCGTGTTAGAAGTAAAAGATGGCGCATTCCATTTGCTAGAGCGCGCCCCTGGTGTTAGTGTTGATGAAATAATCAGCAAAACCGCCGGCAAGCTCATCGTTGACGGAGACATTCCCGAGATGCAGCTAGACGCAGTGTAAGCGTCAATGTACCGACCTCATTCCCAGTGCCAAAGGCGCTGAGTTACCCAAAACCCCTCGTTTGAGGGGTTTTTTTTCATCTATAAGTTTGCTTTTGTTTAACAATCAACCAAAATGGCAACCTAAAAATCATGATTTTTAAATAAAAAATTCAGTCTCCATTTACTTTTGTGTATGAAGCCCTAAACTATTAAAAGGCAGTGAGGTAGAGTTGTTGCAGATTGCATCGACTGAATATCAAGCTGTACAACAAGTAGGTAATGAAGCAGTTTGGTTGGTTTATCTTAATTACAAGTATTCGAGGCATTAGTACTGTCGCTGTAACTAACATAAACCCATCTTATTACTCATGCGTTTAAATCTCTGTGCTACAAAGGTAGTAGAAGTAAAATATGCACACCAGATTTACCCAGGCATATTTCACTTTCAGTAGCTGCAAACGGTGTGAGAGTCAGCGTGCAACCGATAAGCCCGCTTTTACTTGGCGGCAAGCCACCACACTGACTAAATAATAGCTGAACTACTCACTACTTGCTTACCGAGCTAACTTTATATAAAAGTTGAACGTGAAACTGCTTGGTGTCGTATCACGATGAAAAAAATAAGAGGATATCATGGGCAATAACCACGATAAGTACAGCATCGACAATACCGACTACACGGTTGGACAAGATAACGTCCAAAAGTGGGGCTTTGACGTACATAACCCGGTGTTTGGCGTCAGTGCCGGTCTGATCTTGGCGTTTCTAGTCGCCGTATTACTCGTTGACTCTGAAGTCGCAAAGTCCACCCTAGATGGCATCAAGTGGGATATCATTGGCTCATTTGACGCGCTATTTATGTGGTCTGGCAATTTATTTGTTATTTTCTGCTTAATTTTGGTGGTGTCACCATTTGGTAAAATTCGCCTCGGTGGAGCCAGTGCCAAACCGAGCTACTCCACCATGTCTTGGCTTGCCATGTTATTTGCCGCGGGTATGGGTATCGGACTCATGTTTTGGGGCGTGGCTGAGCCTGTGGCTTACTATACTGGGTGGTATGAAACGCCCTTAAATGTCACTGCAAACACGCCTGAAGCCGCGAAAATGGCGATGGGTGCAACCATGTACCATTGGGGACTGCACCCTTGGGCAATTTATGCTGTAGTGGCTTTATCACTAGCATTTTTTGCTTATAACAAAGGCTTGCCACTGTCTATTCGCTCTATTTTCTACCCCCTTCTTGGTGACCGCGCCTGGGGTTGGCCTGGCCACGTCATAGACATTCTTGCCGTGCTTGCGACTTTATTTGGCCTTGCCACTTCACTTGGTTTAGGTGCGCAGCAGGCAGGTGCCGGTATTGAGCATGTGTTTGGACTGGAAGCCGGTCTTGGCATGGAAATAGGCGTGATTATCGGTGTCACGGCACTGGCTATTATTTCCGTTGTGCGTGGCATTGACGGTGGTGTTAAATTGCTGAGTAACACCAACATGATTATTGCATTCGTGTTGTTAGTGTTTGTTGGTGCCGTTGGTCTTGCCGTTGCGTTAGGTAACATCCCAACCACCATTATGGCTTACGTGGAAAACATCATTCCACTGAGTAATCCGCATGGTCGTGAAGATGAAGCCTGGTTCCAAGGTTGGACTGTATTCTACTGGGCATGGTGGATTTCTTGGTCACCGTTCGTGGGCATGTTCATCGCACGTGTTTCTGAGGGTCGTACTATCCGTGAATTCATCACTGCCGTACTGCTGATCCCAACTGCGGTAACCGTGATTTGGATGTCTATCTACGGTGGTTTAGCCATTGACCAAGTTAAAAATGGTGTTGGAGCATTAGGCACAGATGGCTTAACAGAAGTACCACTGGCGATGTTCCAGATGTTTGAAGCTTTACCTCTTAGCAATGTCTTGTCAGTAATAGCCATTGTATTGGTGTTGGTGTTCTTCATCACATCCTCAGATTCAGGATCATTGGTGATTGATAGCATCACCGCAGGCGGTAAAATTGATGCCCCAGTACCACAACGTGTATTTTGGGCAAGTGTTGAGGGCGCCATTGCCGCCGCGCTACTTTGGATTGGTGGTAAAGAAGCCATCGAGGCACTGCAAGCTGGGGCTATTTCAACTGGTCTGCCCTTCACTTTTGTATTGCTGCTAATGTGCGTGAGTTTAATCTTAGGCTTACGTACTGAGCCGAAAACAGGGTATTAATCACTTCACATAAATACTAGCAATCCGCTGTCCTTGCGGATTGCTACAACGCAAAAAGGCGAGAGTGCATATGCAATCTCGCCTTTTTTGTTGCTATTACTGGCCTCAGTTATACCAATTCGCTTAATTAAGTGATCGATTTTGAGGCAAGTAAATTTCGTCGATAACACCGCTCTCGCATCCTGCTACCGCCAAGGTACCTACATCCGTGTAGGCAAGGCAAAAATTTTGCTATTTAGTTGTTCTAAATAAGAAATTTTTAACGCTGTTAGCGTCAAATTGACTCTCTCAAATTGAGCAAGTATTAATGCGGATTGGTTTTAAAGTTAGTGTTGCTTTGAGTAACTAACTCCAAATATCTTTTATCATGGTCTCGGGTGATAAATCATGTTGAGCTTGCGCTTGCAACAGCTCGGCCGTTGCTAAGGCATCAGACAGTGCATGGTGAGGTTGATAATAGGGCAAACCATATCGAATACGGCAATCGGCAAGCCGCAGTGAGGGTATGGGCTTTCTCGTCAGCCTCTCAAGCCAACTGCGATGGTTATTAATGGCTTTTTGCTCTACCACCATGGTATCAATCACTGGAAACTCAATCCCCTCTCCTATTCTCGCCATTAACGCCGCGTGAAAGAAAGATTTTTCAATAAACTGATAATGCACCACAATCACTTTGCCAGTTAAAGCGGTTAAAATTTCCTCTAACACTTGTTCTAGATCAGGCGCTTGTGCAATTTGCGAATGAGTAATGCGATGTAATACCACCGACTCTTCGGCAAGTGGGCAGCTCGGCTTCACCAGCCAGTGTTTGGCTTCGGCGCAACGAATACGCCGTAAATCAAACGGCACAATACCGACGCTAACAATGTCATCTTTTTCTGGGTCGAGCCCTGTGGTTTCAAAGTCGAGCGCGACAAATTCGCTTTCGGCTAAGGTGCCAAATGGGTCAACCACACCTTGTTGATAAAACGCGCTTAGGCGCTTATCTTTTGATGTGTTTGCTAAACGTTTAAAACGGCTTTGCCATGACGCTATATTACCTTGCATGCACTGTTTACCTTTTTGCCATGTTACTCATGGCAGTTATTTCATCTTTGACTTGTTTTGGTATCTGAATTTTAAAAAGCTTTGTGCTTTATCAAGTACGCCAAACGCCTCTTTTAAGTTACGCTGCTCGAACTCAGACAAGGTTTCAGGTGGTAGGCTGTTATCAGGCTTTTCCCCCTGCTCGAGTTGCCACGCTTGATGACGAATGCGCATAATAGCAATGTACTCTAGCGCCGCTTGCAGGTCTTGCACTTTGCCTTTCGGTAATATGTTGGCTTCTTGAATGTCTTCTAAGCGTTCAAAAGAATTTTGCTTACGAGAACCAACCGCCAGTGCATGAACACGCACCAAATCGCTCAGTGGCGCAGTGCCGCGTCTCTTAATATTCATCGAACGCTTATGTTGGCCATCTTGCTCTAACACAAAGCCATTAAAAAATCCCAGAGGCGGTGTGCGGCGAAGCGCGTTGTGCGCCATGGCCGCTAAAAATCCGGGGGTTTTCTGTGCTTTTTTACTAATAAAGGCGGTTAAGTCTTGTGCCCACTTTATTTCTCCCCAGACGCCCTCCAGATCAAAGAAAATCGAGCTATTTAACAAGGCTTCTGGGTTGGGCTTTTCTATCCAATCATTAAACTGCTCTTGCCACTGGCTGTAAGTCATGCGCCACGTTGGGTTGCTGGCCATAATGCCGCCATCGCAATATTTATAGCCACAATTTGCGAGTCCATCACAGACAAACTTAGCCAGTTGTTCAAAATAAACACCGTGTTTATTGGGGTGATAACTGTCGTCTAAGATCAGCGCATTGTCTTGATCGGTGACAATTAATTGTTCATCTCTGGCCATTGAGCCCAAGGCAATAAAGCAATATGGAATGGGTGGCGGACCCAGTTTCGCCTCGGCCAGCTCCAGCAATTTATGTTTAAAGGTTTTGCCAATAATCGACATGGCAGAGCCAATCATGTGGGAGTTGGCGTCTTCATTTACCATGCGAGTAAAAATAGCAGTTAGGTGCTTAGAATAGCTGGCTAGGTCTTCTACGCTTTGTTGCTCCATCAAGCCACGAACAAACAATAAGCTACTTTGTGATTCATAACGCAAGATATCTGACAGCGCCAACATACCAATGGGTTTGCGTTTATGTACGATAGGCAGATGATGTACACTGTCCCTGAGCATAATCATCATTGCCTCAAAGACATACGCGTTGGAATCCACGATCATAATGTCCGTGGTCATGATATCGGCCACAGGGGTATCATAAGGAAGCCCCTCAGCGACCACTTTCGAGCGCAGGTCTCGGTCGCTTATTAACCCCACAACCTGAGCGTCGTCTTCTTCTGGGTCTTCCATAATGGGTTTATCGGGATCAAAAATTAATAACGAAGATACTTGCTCCTTTGCCATGATCTGTGCAGCTTGTTGCACTGTGCTATTGCGGTCGGCATACACAACATCGCGCAGGATAAGCTTTTTCACCTTCGCGGTGGTCATGTCGTTACTGTCAGCATGCTCCGACACCGTCATCTTCAACCGAGTATTATCATCCGCTTCAAAGTAATCGGCGAAAAACTCAAACTCACCACAGTACTCATCGAAAATGGCAACGGGAATACAGTATACCAAGGTGTCTTCTAAGGTTTTTGCTCCAAAGCGGACTCGGCGATTCATCAATAAACCACGATGGCCAAAAATGCCTCCTGCCGAAATACGGTGATATAACTCACCCGAGCGACGAAACATCTCCACGGCACCAGAGCGGATAACATGTAGGTTGGTAATGGTTTGACCGTATTCTAGAATCTGACTACCAGAGCGGTAATAGCTCACCTCAACGCTGCCAGCCAAGCGATTAAGTGCATCGATTGGTAATTCAGAAAACGGTGGATAGGCGGCTAAGAAATTGGCGATTTCTTGATGTTCAACTTCCATGATTTAACTTTCTGGTTTTAAAGAGATACCCATATTGTGGGAGACAGAATACGATTTTGCAATGAAAAGCCTGTTGCACCATCGACTGGTAGTGTGAAAGTGACTTAAGCCAACGGCAGTAAATTGCTTTGTACCACATCTAGGCCTTTAAAAACGCCAGCAATCCATACATACTGAAGACAATAAAAACGACATTAACAGGATAAATTACTCATGGCGTATGAAGTCAATTTTGACGGCCTAGTTGGACCCACTCACAACTACGCGGGACTCTCTTATGGCAACGTAGCTTCGCTTTCTAATGCTGCTGCCAGCTCTAATCCTAAAGAAGCCGCATTACAAGGCCTTGCTAAAATGAAGGCAATGCATGATAGCGGCTTAAAGCAAGGTGTGTTTGCCCCTCATGCCAGACCCAGTCTCACCGCTTTGCGTCGGGTTGGCTTTAGTGGCAGTGATGCCGAAGTGTTAAATAAAGCCTACAAACACGATCCGGTCTTATTACGCGCCTGCTATTCGGCCTCGGCGATGTGGACAGCCAATGCTGCGACGGTGTCGCCATCTGCTGACTCTAGTGATGGCAAGGTGCACTTCACCAGTGCCAACTTAAACTGTAAATTCCACCGCTCCATTGAACCCAGCACAACGTCTAACCTGTTGCGGGCCATGTTTGCCGATAACCAGTATTTTAACCATCACCAGCACTTACCAGAACAACCGTTTTTTGGTGACGAAGGCGCGGCAAACCATACTCGCCTTGCTGACAGCCATGCTAGCCCCGGCTTACAGTTATTTGTTTATGGTGCCAGTGGTTTTAATCAAGCCATTAAAGGGCCAAGCAAATATCCGGCTCGGCAAACACTTGAAGCCAGCCAAGCAATCGCCAGACTGCACCAACTTAATGACCACAACGCCATTTTTATCCAACAAAACCCGGATGTGATTGACCAAGGGGTGTTTCATAATGACGTCATTGCGGTGGGTAATGAAAATGTCTTGTTTTGTCATGACCAAGCATTTATCAACCAAGTTGAAAGCCTGACCCAGATCCGTCAAGCCTACCAAGGTCAGCAGCCGCTGCACATTGTCGAAGTGCCCAGCCACGCCGTTAGTGTAGAGGATGCAGTACGTAGTTATTTATTCAACTCGCAGTTAGTGACCTTACCCTCAGGTGAAATGATGTTGGTGGCACCGGAAGAATGCGCCAACAATGACAATGTTGCCGCTTATATTGAATACATGTTGGCGGCCGATAACCCCATTAAGCAAGTACGTTTTTTTGATTTGCGTCAGAGTATGCAAAATGGCGGCGGCCCTGCTTGTCTGCGCTTACGGGTCGCCCTTACACAACAAGAGCTAGCAGCAGTTAATCCAGAAGTGATGATGAGTGACAGCAAATATCAACAACTTTGCCAATGGGTTAACAAGCATTACCGAGACAGTGTCACAGAGCAAGATCTCGCGGATCCTAGCTTGTTACAAGAGTCCTACACGGCGTTAGATGAGCTGACGCAATTATTTAAGCTCGGCAGTGTGTACGAGTTTCAACAAGATTAGCGTTGTTCGGGGCTTTGAGGCTAACAGCCTTTACGCCCCGATTACTTCTGTGCCAATTGGTTAAGCGCCCACGTCTCTAATATCCCGTCACTATTCAACGTTACTAAGGTATTGGCATCGGGCGAGTACATATCGACCACGGTGGCTCCTTTGCGCTTGGCTTGAATAGACCAAGTACCTAACTCCTCACCGTCATTGTAACGCCAAATAGACAAATGCGACTTCGAAGAAGACGTCGCCAATAGATTAGAACCGGGAATAAACTTGGCTTGGCGGAACATTTTGAAACGCGCCATATAATGTAATTCACTCACTTGTTGCTGCTGTTCTAAGTCCATCACATGTTGGGCATTCAGACCATCGGAAATAAACAGCTGCTGACCATCTTCACTGATGGTTAAGCTGGTAATGCGATGATCGAATTGCCGTTCAAATAAGGCGTCAGGTGAGGCAAATTGCCACATTGCCACCTTGCCATCTTGGCCACCACTGATAAACCGCTCTGCTCCGGGAAGAAAAGCAAGGTGCTGAATAGGTCGCTGATGCGGCATAAAGCGGTTATTCAATTTTGTGAACAAATCGGCCATGTTTAATGAGCCATCGTCCATGCCCACCAGCAGGCGTTGGTTGTCTTGCGATAGCGCCAAAGCAGAAATTGAAGCCAACGGGCTGACCCCAGCAAATGGAATATTGGTGATGAGTTTTTGTTTACTGATAGACCAAATTGACACTAGGTTTTCACCTGCGATCACCAACATGTTTTTATCATTTGAGAGTAGTAAAGCGGTTACTGGCGTTTTGACTTTGTCTTTTGGTACAGCAAAAACAGGGCGGTTTGCGTGATTATCAAATATCTTTACTTGAGAGTGACTATCGAGAATAACGCTCCACTTCCCGTCCTTAGAAAAGTGGCCCAGAACAATGCCGTCGGTGTCCAGTTGTTTAGTGACTCCTCGACTGATCTCAGGTTGATCAGCACATGCTGCCAATACACTTACTAGCAATAATAAACAAATCTGGCGCCACATAAAAACCTCAACCTTAAGCGCTGCCGCCACTCACCGATGATTATTATCGGTATCGAGTGATAAAAAGCGGCACTGGATAATTTAACTTATTGCCTTTACATATCGACGGATAGCAGACAAACTTAAGCTACTATGAATAACTTTTGATTGTTTATGAAGTATTTTAGCACGATGAAGCTAGGCCTTGTCAGAGTATTCGCACTAGTCTTCGCCTTTACTATGCTGACGGCATGCGGTTCAGATGAAAACGCCGCTGGAGCGAAAGATTCACCCGGTTACACCGCGACTTTGTATTTTGATGCACTTTACAACAAAAATAGCCTAGAGTTGGCCACACAACATTCCACCCCCCGACTGGCAAGAATTATGCGCTCTTACGGTACTGCCTCGCAATTTGCTCGCAACCTTGTCAACATGCAATACGATGAAGTGACCATCGAAGTGGATATGACCAACCAAAGTTTACGTGAACAGTACGGTAAGGAGGCAAAAATAAACCTTATCTTTACTGGCCAATTACACGGAGAGCAGGTGGATGATATGCGCAGTGTGCAAATGATCAAGAAAAAGGGCAAATGGTACGTCGATAAAATCCTTGCTGACCCCTTTGCACGTTAATCCTTTAAAAAGGCAATGAATTGAATCATTGCCTTTTTTATTATTTACTTAGCATCAACAGCAACCGCATCAGCGACTAAGGTCTCGATACAAAACACGGTTTCTGCTGCTTTTTCGTCGATTACGTTCGCTTGCTGCGCTGCTTTTAGCTTCTCATCTAAGGTTTTTCCCACTAACTGCTGAGTATTTTCCTTACACCATTTGCGGTATTTGCTCATCAGAGGACCATGGGCTCGTTCCAGAATGTAGGCATGTTCTACGGTATCCACTGCAGAATGTTTCACCACACGGCACAAATGCGCGATGCGCTCACGGGTCGTTTTGTGTTCATTGACGTTTTTACATACGGCTTTAGCAAGATCATCACTTGGGGCTGGCAGCCAATTACCCAAAGGAAAAGCTAAGCGCTTCAGCAAGAAGGCCATTGGAGTCCAGGTAAAGTTATCACAAAAGCGATAAATACCGCGGCTAGCCTCATCGAGGCAATGTGTTACAGCGTAGTTTACCAACGGCAAGTCACCTTGCTGGCGGCCGTCATCTTCGTATTTTTTCAAAATGCAGGAAGCCATGTATAAGTAACTCAACACATCTCCCAATTTGGCAGAGAGCATTTCTCTGCGTTTTAAACTGCCACCCAGCTTTAACATCGCAACATCGCTGTACACCGACAATGCCTGACTTAGCCAAGTGATTCTTCGGTAGTAACGGGACACTTCGCCACTGACGGGCGCACGCTCAAAGCGGGCGCCCGTCAATCCGTTCAAGAATGCTTTCACACCATTCACCGCGGTATGCTGTAAGTGTTTGCATAACACCTCATCGAATTCTTTTAAGGCAATTAACTGATCTTGTTGCTGCACAATGGCCATTTCTTTCAAAATAAAGGGGTGACAGCGCGTTGCCCCTTGGCCGAATATCATCAAGCTTCGGGTTAAAATATTGGCCCCTTCCACCGTGATGGAAATCGGCATGCCCATGTAATTTCGTGCTAGGTAGTTTTTCTCCCCCATTTGAATCGCTTTACCACCTTGTATGTCCATGGCGTCATTTAATGCCACTCTTGCGTGTTCGGTGAGATGGTATTTTGCAATGGCCGTGACCACCGATGGACTTTGTTTCAAATCGATGGCAAGTGCAGTGGTTTGTCTTACCGCCTCAATCAAATAACTGTAGCCGTAAACTCTGGCAAGAGCTTCTTGCACGCCCTCAAAAGCGGCGATCGGTATACCAAACTGTTTTCTAACACCGGCGTATGCAGACGTCGTGCGACTGCTTAAATGAGCAGTGCCAGCACTCAATGCTGGCAGCGAAATCCCCCGACCCGCGCTTAAGCAAGACACCAGCATCCGCCAGCCTTTACCAATTCCTGCTTCTTCGCCAATGACCCAATTAAGTGGGATAAATACATCTTGGCCAGAGGTTGTGCCATTCATAAAGGCTTGCCCTAGTGGCTGGTGCCGAGGGCCGGTTTCAACGCCCTCGTGGTTGGTGGGGATGAGGGCACAGGTGATCCCCCGCTCCTGCTTAGCAGATAACAGCTGATCGGGGTCGTACACCTTAAACGCCAGTCCCAATACGTCCGCCACAGGCGCAAGCGTGATGTAACGTTTTTGCCAAGTCACGGCCAAACCGAGTTGCTTCTGCCCTTCAAACTCGCGCTCACAAACGATGGCGTAATCTTGAATACTGCCTGCATCGGAACCGGCCTCTGGAGAAGTTAAGGCAAAGCACGGAATGACATCGCCAGACGCCAGCTTGGGCAACCAATGCTGCTGTTGTTCATGGCTGCCATAATGGAGCAGTAACTCAGCCGGTCCTAGGCTGTTGGGTACCATGACCGTAACCGCTGTAGACAAACTGCGGCTGGCGATTTTAGCCACGATGGTAGAATTGGCTTGGGCACTAAACTCCTTGCCGCCAAAGGACTTGGGAATAATAAAAGCGAAAAAGCCATGTTGTTTTAAGTATTGCCATACTTCTTGAGGTAAATCATTGACTGCAGCTATTTTTTCCTCATCGAGCATGGCCAGTAATTGCTCCAGCTCATTGTCGATAAACGCTTGTTCCTCATCGCTTAACTGAGGCTTGCCATTGCTTAGCCACTTGCGCCAGTTCGGCTTACCAGAAAATAAAGCGCCATCCCACCAAATGGTGCCAGCTTCCATGGCTTCGCGTTCGGTTTGAGATAATTCTGGCAGCGAGGATTTAAAATACCTAAACAGTGGCTTGGTGATCACCTTAACTCGCACTTCTTTAACGCAAAATATCACCACGATGGCTAATATAATTAATAGAAACAACGTCATAAATACTCCTTTTGAACACAGCTTGCGGCCAAGTTTGTTTTATCTACGATAAGTATGGTTAACTTCTATACGAACTCAACTTTTTCTTGTGTTAAGCCATGGCAGCTCCAGTCATGAAATTGTCGTTTTTCTAGCATCCTGCTATTATCGCTGTCATTCAGTCACCCTAAGCTGAAGCGAACAGAGCCCTGCGGCATTAACTCGTTGGGGCTTTTTTAGAGCAACATAACAACAAGTGAAAAGTCATGAAACCAAGATTTAAACTGAGCGTTGGTGCCATTATTGTCGCCAGTGCAGTCGCACTTTCTGCATGTAAGTCGACACCAGAACAACACACAAAGCTCACAGACGCGGATGCGGTAGCCTTTCTTGACAGCGCAGCTGAGCAGCTGGTTGATCTTAACTTTCGCTCAAGTCGTGCCGCTTGGATCTACGCCAACTTTATTACTCATGACACGGCGTCGTTAGCCGCGGATGTCAACGAAGAGTACACTGCAGCTCTAGTGGAGCTGGCCAATCAAGCCGCACAGTTCGATGGTATGCAGTTAACAGTAGACACTCGTCGCAAATTGGATAAATTAAAACTTAATTTAACCTTACCGGCTCCCAAAGATGCAGATAAAACCGCCGAGCTCGCTAAGTTAAGCGCCGAGCTTGATGGCATGTATGGCAAAGGCAAATATTGTAACGCTGACGGCACATGTTTAAGCCTAGGTGAAATGACAGCCAAGATGGCTAACAGTCGCAACTACGCTGAGCTTTTGGATATTTGGCAAGGTTGGCGTGAAGTGGCCAAGCCCATGCGACCTCTGTATGAAAAGCAAGTCGTACTAACTAATGAAGGTGCTAACGAGCTTGGCTATGCCGATACGGGGGCGATGTGGCGCAGTAAGTACGACATGCCAGCGGATGATTTTGCCAACGAACTAGACCGTATTTGGGGTCAAGTAAAACCACTTTATGACTCTCTACATTGTCACGTTCGTGCCAAGTTAGGTGAAAAGTATGGTGAAGACAAAGTACCACAAGACCAGCCTATTCCAGCTCATTTATTAGGTAACATGTGGGCGCAGACGTGGGGCAACATCTACGATTTAGTGGCGCCAGAAAATGCCGACCCAGGTTATGATGTCACAGAGCTGTTGGCTGAACACAATTATGATGAAGTTAAAATGGTAAAAGGCGCTGAAAAGTTCTTTACTTCCATGGGCTTTGCTCCTCTACCGGAAACCTTTTATCAGCGCTCATTGTTTACCAAACCAGAAGATCGCGATGTTCAATGTCACGCCTCTGCTTGGAACCTGGATGCTAAAGACGACTTAAGAATTAAAATGTGTATCCAACGTACTGGTGAAGAGTTTTCAGTGATCCACCACGAGCTTGGCCACAACTTTTACCAGCGCGCCTACAATCAACAGCCAGTATATTACCAAGAAAGTGCCAATGATGGTTTTCACGAAGCCATTGGTGACACCATCGCCCTTTCGGTGACGCCAGGTTATCTACAACAAATTGGTTTGCTTGATGAAGTACCCGATGAATCAAAGGACATTGGCTTACTGATGAAAATGGCGCTCGATAAAGTGGCGTTTATTCCATTTGGCTTGTTGGTCGACCAATGGCGCTGGCAGGTATTTTCTGGTGAAATAACACCAGCAGAATATAACCAAGCTTGGTGGGAACTGCGTGAAAAGTATCAAGGTGTAACAGCGCCTGTTGCGCGTAGTGAAAGTGATTTCGATCCAGGTGCGAAATACCATGTGCCAGGCAACGTACCTTACACTCGCTATTTCTTAGCACATATCCTGCAGTTCCAATTCCACAAGTCGCTGTGTGAAATCGCGGGCAGTGAGGAAGCCATTCACCGCTGTTCAGTGTACAACTCAAAAGAAGCCGGCGAGCGCTTAAATGCCATGCTTGAAATGGGCAGTAGCAGACCATGGCAAGAAGCATTACAAACGCTAACAGGTAGCAATAAGATGGATGCCACGGCAGTGCTTGACTACTTCGCACCATTGCAAAAGTACTTAGATGAGCAAAACCAAGGCCGTGACTGCGGTTGGTAATCCCTTTCAGAGTTAATTATAAACGGGCGGCGAACGTGTCGCCCGTTTTTATTTTGTTACAGTTCAATAACTTCCTTTTAGCATAACAATCAGATAGGCTCACTAGGATAGCCTAGGCCAAAAACCTAGTACCCAATAAGCCACAAAGGAACCATAAATGAATTTTACTCGAACTGGGCTCATTGCTATTTTTGAGCTAAAGCGATTGTTTGCCACCAAACGTGGCTGGCTGGCGATCGCTGCGTTTGTGTTGGTGTGGTATGCCATTCTTAGATATGCCATTGCCAACGCGGTGTATATTGTTGGCGATCCGAACTTTAAAAATATGATCCAAACCTTTTCAGGCAGCATAGGAATGCAAAAAATCGCCATGTGGCCTGAAGTTGAATTGGCACTGTATTTAGTTTGGTCGATATTTTTATTTCCGCTTTTCGTGATTTTTTCAAGCGCAGATCAAACCGTTGAAGACAGAGTCCGCGGTACCTTGCGATTTCTCACTCTGCGCAGTACCCGAGCTGAAATCGTTATCGGTCGCTTTTTTGGCCAAGTCTTAAACACCGCGATTTTAATCGCGATTTCAGCCATGGGCGCTTGGATATTAATGGTTATGCGCGACTCAGAGCTCGCCGTTAGCGGCCTATTGTTGCTGCTTCCCATTGTGCTGGAGTTACTATTATTTACCGCTCCCTTTATAGCCTTAATGTCTTTGGTTAACCATTTTGCCAGCTCAAGTAAAATGAGTATGATCTATGCCGTATTGGCTTACTCCACTTTAATCACCCTAGTGATGCTGGTATTTGATTATGTTGCTTACGCAGAATATTTATTTTACCTGTTCCCTGGCTACCAGCTCAGTGACGTTTTATCGCAAAGTCCCACTGTCTCTCGCTTTGTAACTCCGATACTGCATTCATTAGTATTACTGACTTTAAGCACTCAATTACTCAAAAGGCGGGCATTATGAGTCTTATCACGGCGACAAACTTAACCAAATACTATGGCAATATGCGCGCACTAGATGAGGTGAGCTTTACCATTTCAGCAGGCTCGCCCGTTGCACTGGTGGGCCCCAATGGCGCCGGGAAAACAACCTTGTTCAGTACCTTGTGTGGTTATTTAACAGCGGATTCCGGCACAGTAGAAATTCTTAACCAAGTGCCTGGTGATCCTAGCCTATTTGGCCGAATTGCCGCTTTACCACAAGACGCGCAATTGGACCCTCGCTTCACCGTGAGCGATCAATTGGACTTATACGGTCAATTACAAGGGCTCAAGCGCAAACAGGCACACAGTGAAACCTTGCGAGTACTGGAGTTGGTCAATTTAAGTGGATACGCTTCGGCACGCCCCCATGAGCTTTCACATGGTATGCGCAAACGTATTTGCATTGCACAAACCTTACTTGGGCAACCGGAACTGGTATTATTAGATGAAGCCACCGCTGGCTTAGACCCGGTTAATGCCAGAGAGATCCGCAACCTCGTCAGATCGCTGCAGTCCCAAGCAACGTTTATCCTCAGCTCTCATGATTTAGTTGAGCTCGATGATTTATGCGATAAGGTGTTGCACCTCAATAAAGGAAAACTCACTGCAGTAGACCGAGTCACAGAGACGCAAGTTGCCACCCTGACCTTGAAGTTAAAACAGCCGGCAACACAACACCACATTGACGCCATTGCGCCTCTGACAGGTGTAGAGTCTGTCACCCTTAATGCCAGTGGCGCTATTCTGGTGGATTATCACACTAGCAAGCCTGTCGATATTGACTTACTGCAGCTATGTAAGGCGCAGCAATGGCACTATAAATCTTTAGTCAATGGCAAAACCCTTGAAGACGAGCTCTTTGGCTAATCCAAAATAGTGCGAGCCTGACTCGCACTTTGCTATCCCCCTCCAAAAAACACTCAAACGCAGCTCTAGCTCCCTAAAAAATAAACTCTTTACGAAAAAAATTATGAAAATATTGCGCTTTTGTACTTAACTTAACAACGTCGCGTTTAACCCAAAGGAGCCTATAAGATGGCTAACTTTTTCAAGCAGTTGTTTGTCGGTAGTCAGTTTACCTCTAGCCCGTCTCGTCAAAGCCAAGACTATTACCAAGCAGTACTTGAACAGGCAATCGATGCCGTGGTGTCCATTGATAGTCATAACAAGGTGACTTTTTTTAACGCCGCAGCCGAAGCGCTGTGGGGCTATCAACGCCATGAGGTCATTGGCCAAAATGTAAAAATGCTGGTGCCTGAGGCCATTCAAGCAAACCACGATGACTACGTCGATAATAACCGCACCACTGGGGTTAATAAAATCGTTGGTAAAGCCAGAGACGTAGAGATATATCGCAAAAACGGCGAAAAGCGCTGGGGCAAACTGTCGCTCTCTAAGCTTCAGATAGGAGATGAAATTCATTACACCGCTTTTTTACGTGATATCACTGAAGAACGCTTTAACAACCAATTTATTCAACAAGTTTTAGAAGATGCCCTTGATGCCGTGGTGTGTATCGATGAGCACAATTGCGTCACCACCTTTAATGCTGCTGCAGAGCAATTATGGGGCTACAGCCGCCAAGAAGTGATTGGTAAAAACGTTAAAATGCTGGTGCCGCAGGCAATACAAGCCCAGCACGATGACTTTGTTAATAGCAACAGAATCACCAAACAAGATAAAATTGTCGGCTCCAATCGTGAGGTAGAAGTGTATCGTAAAGATGGCACTAAACTCTGGGGCAGTTTGTCATTATGCCGGGTAGAATGTGACAACCGCATTCAATACACCGCCTTTGTTCGGGATGTGACCGAGCAAAGAAAGCAACGCGAGTTCTTAAATCAAGTGTTAGAGCAAGCCATCGATGCCGTGGTGTCAATCAACCCCGATAATATCGTTACCGACTTTAATGCTGCCGCCGAGATCTTATGGGGCTACTCTCGTGATGAAGTCATAGGTCAAAATGTCAAAATGCTGGTGCCTTATGATATTCAGGCCAACCACGATAGTTACGTTAATGCCAACCGCACCACAGGTAACAATAAAATTGTCGGTACCAGTCGTGAGGTCCCTATTTATCGTAAAGATGGAGAGCGGCGTTGGGGCAACTTGGCCTTGTCAAAAGTTGTTATTGATGAGGATATTTATTATACCGCGTTTGTCCGCGATGTGACCGAAGAGGTTGAACGTCGCGCGACCTTTGAAACCCTTTCTTTGGTGGCCAATGAAACCGCAAATTCAGTGATTATTACGGATGCTCAAGGCCTTATAGAGTATGTCAACCCAGGCTTTACCCGCTTAACCGGGTTTGAGCTTGAACAAGTAAGAGGAAAAAAACCTGGAGACTTTTTACAAGGGCCAGATACCTCCGAAGAAACGAAAAAACGTATTCGTGAAAAGCTCGATGCCGCAGAGCCTTTCTATGATGAAATTTTAAACTACGATCAAAATGGCAATAGTTATTGGATTTCGCTAGCCATTAACCCCGTCTTTGGTGAAGATGGTCAGGTTGAGCGCTATGTTTCCATCCAAGCCAACATTACCGAAACCAAAGTTGAAGCGCTGGAGTTTACCTACAAACTAAATGCCATTAGTCGTGCTATCGCGGTGGCAGAGTTTTCTGTGGATGGAGAATTAGAGCACGCCAACGATAATTACCTCAACATCTTTAATTGTGATGAGGTTTCTGAGCTACTGGGTAAACAACTCGATACCCTACTTCACCCTGACTTTATTAGCAGTGCTGAGTACAGCAAGTTACAAGCTAAGCTCAAGGCCGGCGAATTCGTTAGTGGTGATTTTAAACACCAAACCTTAGCTGGAGAAACGCGCTGGCTCTCAGGCTCATTCAATCCCATTTTCAACACCATAGGCGAAATGACCAAGATAGTGCTTTACGCCGATGACTCAACGCCGAGAAAAGAAGGCACCGCCAAAATTGCCTCGGCATTACAGCAATTACAGCAAGGTAACTTAACTCAGCGCATAGACGGCGACTTTGATGATGAACTTAATACCGTCAAAGACACCCTGAACGCATCATTAGAAAAACTGCAATCTACATTAGTGTCGGTGCTTGACTTAGCTGATGGGGTTAGCACCGGTGCCGGAGAAATCGCCACCGGCAATGCTGATTTAAGCTCACGGGTTGAATCTCAGGCCTCGTCATTAGAGGAAACCGCCTCAACCATGGAAGAGCTTACTGCTTCGGCAAATAACAACGCCCAGAACGCCATCAACGTCAGTGGTCACGCCCAAGAAACCACCGATGCTGCCAAGCGTGGTATCGCGGTGGTGAATGAAGCCATAGCGGCAATGGGAGAGATCAGCACCGCCAGCAAGCGTATTGTTGACATCGTCAGCATGATAGATGAAATCGCCTTTCAAACCAATCTACTGGCATTGAATGCTGCGGTTGAGGCGGCACGTGCGGGTGAGCAAGGCAAAGGCTTTGCTGTAGTGGCTGGCGAGGTTAGAAACCTAGCGCAGCGGGCCTCAGCTGCGGCGAAAGAGATTGGCACCTTAATTCGTGACTCCAGCAATAAGGTGGAAGAAGGCACCGTATTAGTCAACCGCTCTGGTGAGTCTCTGGATGAGATCACCAAGTCAGTGCTGGAGGTAATGAACATGATTAAGGAGATTTCAGAAGCCAGTCAAAATCAGCTTCACGGCATTCAGCAAGCGAACTCAGCTGTGGCTAATATGGATGAGATCACCCAGCGCAACGCCGCTTTGGTTGAGCAGGTCAGCGCCGCCAGCACGGAAATGACCGAAAAAGCCAATAAGATGCATAGCGACTTGAGCTTCTTTACCACAAAATAGCCTGTCGGCGGACAAGCTGATGACTTGTTCGCATACTTTTTTAATAAGAGTTTTGTCTAGTTTAAGCGCAATATTACGTTGCTTTAAACTCACTTATTGCGTGCTCCTACCACAGTTATTATCGAGGCAATAAAAAAGCCCATCATAAACATGATGGGCTTTTTACAACTCGAGTGTCACTACTTGTGATCTAGGCGTTCAGTACTGCTAATAGCCTTGATTTGTGAGCCGATAGACAGGCTTCGTCTGCCACGGCTAGGTAGCTCACTAGGTAGGTTTCTAAATTGGCTTCCTCACCTTGCAGCTTGGCATCGAGCATCGCCACTTGCTGTGCCATTCGTTGTGACTGCTGCTCTGCGGGGCTCTCTTGATTGGTCAAAATTTCCAAGCGCAATAACAGCTGCTGCGCGTCTAAGTTGGTTTCATTCTTACCTTGCCAAGAGCTAGGTATGGCTTGGGTATTCTCAACCGCTTGCACCAACTCGTTAAACTTTGCGCGGCGCTGAGAAGAAAACAAGTCATCGAGCTTGGCAGCGACTTGAGCCAGTAACCGGCTTTTCTCTTGATTTAAGCCAGAGACCACGGCAAAGCCATTAAGTGCATCACGTACTGCAAGCAATTCATTTTGCGTCACCGCCTCAATAAGCTGGGTATCAAATTCAGCCAATTGTTGTCGCTGAGTCTGCTCTTGTGCCAGCTCTTGCTGCTTTTGCTCTGCATATTGCGCACTGCGCTTTTCAAACACGGCATCATTATGAGCACGAAACGCTTTCCATAAACTATGTTCTTGTTTTGCACCTGCAAAACCAATCTGTTGCCATTGCTTTTGCAACGTCTTTAATTGTTCGCAGGCCGCAGCTAAGTCATCGCTTGCTAGTAATTGCTCAGCCTCTGCGACCAATTGTGCTTTTTGCTCTGCGTTCGCTTGATGAAAGCCTTTTAGCTTTTCATATACCGCTTGATGCTGCTCACGATACGCGTTGTTTAATTGTTGATAGCTTTTGGCATCGACATTCCCGGCCGATTTCCAGGCTTTGGCTATACGATTAAACTGGCTTTCAATCTCACGCCACTCAACCGACTGGTTTGCAACCGTCGCGGCAAGTTGGGTCATTTCGGCAACAATATCTTGGCGTTTTTGCTTTGCTTGTTCACGTTGCTGCTCTTGCTCGGCAAAGTGCGCGCGACACGGGGCAAATAACTGTTCAATCTTGTCATCAAACTGGGCGGCTTGCACCTTCTCTTGCTCCGTTTCAACATGGCCAAGCTCGTTCCAACGCTTACGTAAACGCTTCACTTCTTCTGCGCGCTGCACTGGGTCAACATTCTCTTCACTGAGCTTTTGCTCAACCTCTTGCAGCAGCTCATCACGTTTCGGCGTGGCGGCATATTTTTGCCAGTCTTTTAATTCTTCAAGCGCTTTGCTAAGGCTTTCGTGTTGCTTTTCTAACTGCTTTTTATATTCTGGCGTCAGGCGATCATATTGCTCCATAAAGCCATTAAAGACACCAAATGCCACATTAAAGCGACCTTGATCGATTAACCTTTGTACATCACGCGCTTTTTTCTTGCCTTGTTTCAGCGCTTTTTCTTGCGCTTCACGCAGCGGCTCCACTGCAGCTAAAAAAGTATGGCTAACAGACTGAAGCTTTGCCTTGGCCTCTTTGCTTAACACCGCAGGCAACTCAGCCAAAGCGTGTTTGGCGACAATATAGGCTTCTTTTTGCTCTTGCATTTGTTGGTCAAACTGCGACAGATCACTCGGTGGTGTCACTGACTCTAGCTTTGCTATGGCTTGATTGAAGTTGTCACTGGCGGTGATCAGCTTTGGCAAGTCATTAAGTTCTGCAAACAATGCCTGCGATTTACGCTGCAAATTGCTGAGCATCTCTGCTGTCAGATACTGGGGCGTTTGCATGCGCTGTTGTAACGCGTCTAGTCGCTCAGTAAGCGCTTGATGTGGCGTTATGTCGAGAGACTTGCAAGCAACTTCCAAAGTTTTCTCAATGGCTTCGAATTCAGCGTTTAACTCGGCCGACTCTAATGCTTGATTTTGCTTTAATTTTTGCGCCGCCTGTTGCGCTGAATATTGCTTTTCTAATTCGGCAATATGGCGGTTCAGCTTTTCTGAGACCTGTTGGAACTTAGTGTCTAGGGCGCCGACAGCTTCATCGTCTAACCACTTCAGTTCAATCCCCTGCCATTGCTCGAATAAAGCATTGGCTTGCTGCTGGACTTTTTCATAGTCCTGTTTGTCTCGCAAAGCATTGAGCTTAGCCAACACCACGCGAGTTTCTTCTGCGACCTGCACAGGCATTTCTTTCGCCAGTCGCTGTTGCTCTAAGGTATTATTCAGTGCCGTTAATGCTTCACCTTGAGCACTTTTTAACAGCGTTTTTTCTAAGCGGTGCTGAGCAACAAGCTCTAACATGGCCAGCTGCAATGACTCCGAGCCCTCTTTAAAGACTTTCTCAATCAGGGTGCTGTTGGCAAGACGCTTAAGCAGTTTGACTTTATTACTGTGATCGGACTCTTGCAACGCCACTTTTTCAAGGGTTTTAGTGGCAGCGTAGCGTTCGATGTATTCGTCACGAATGCTGCTTTGTAAACTGTTGTCTTGATTGATAACTGCACTGGAAATTTTCTGTTCTGCCAGCTCTTTAAGCTCACCGTCTTGTTTGTATGCTTTCCACCATAGCCCTAGGTCATTCACTTTGGTCAGCACCTGCTTGCGGATCTGAGCCGATTCGTCTTCTAGTGCCAAGCTTTGCAATACGCTGGCGTCTTTTTCTAGATCCAGCTTTTCAATGGCAGCCGCACGCACGTCTACTTTTGGGTGTTTCCATTTCGGAGTAAATAGGTGTTTAAAGATCATGTTCGCTGAACCTAGCTATCTCGTTGTCGGCTTTGAATTCTTGTTGTAATTCGCGTTTAGATTTTTGCACCATTTCGCCTTTGTCGTTAATGGTGAACTGCTCGTTAGACCGTGCCACCTTGGCTTGATAAAGCATAACTAGCTGCACAGTTTGCTCTTTTTGTGCTGCACTCAGTGGCGTGCCATCAGGCCATTTGCCGGTTGATGCACCATATTGCAAGCGCTCATAAAGCTCCGGCGTAATATTCTGAACTAGACTATCTACATTCATTGCTACTTTTTCTTCTTCAAAATCACAAGAACAACTCGATTAATAAGGTACCAAATTGCCCCCACGCCAATGGCGGTTTTACTGGCAATCATGGCAATTGAGTTGGGTTCGGGTTGCTGCCAATAAATATATAAGAAGCCACCCAAAAATAAGATCAGCGCGATAAACGAGTAGTTGATAAAGGTTTGTTGCCGCTTTACCCGTTTTCTGGCCGCGACACGCTGTTGGTCTTCGGCGGAAAAATCTGTCAAATCAATGTGGCAATGAGGACAGGATGTGTGCTTGGAGGAAATAGATTTACTGCAGCTGGGGCATTGCGCTATCGCCATAATTTACTACTCCATAAAAAAATAAGGCACCTGTAAGGCGCCTTATTCTACTATCTTTGTATTCTCTTGTCCTTAAATGACAAGAGAATTTTAATTAATTTTTCGATTCACGGTTGTGCTCTTTATCGAAGTCAACCCAATACTCTTTTACCGACGACTTCATCTCTTTACGCAGCAATAGAATACCGAATAAGTTCGGCAGCGTCATCACCACAATGGCCACCGCCGCAAGTTTCCAAACCAGAGTAGTATCGGCGAATGAGGCCCAAAAGAAACCCGCCACATAGAATACCCGGTATGGCATCACTGAGCGACTGCCTAGTAGATAAATCATGGCACGGTCACCATAGTATGACCAAGCGATTGCGGTAGAAAAGGCGAACAGTAACAAGCCGATTGAAACTATGTACTTGCCGTTTTCACCTAAGAAACCGCGAGTGAATGCTTTGGTGGTCAGTTCAGCAGAGTGAACCAGTGAATAACCAACTAAGCTAATGCTATCGTCGGTAGGTAACCCATTTTTCACTTCAACCGGTCCGGTGTATTTGTGCTTATCCGTGATACCAAAACGTACCTGCTCACCTATCGAGCGAGAATGGATCACAGTGAAATCTTCTGTTACTGCTTTACCTTGCACAACGTTTATCACGCCATTGAACTTCTCTACGCCATGGTCTTTTTGGCCATTTAGGTAACCATACAGAGCCTGTCTATCGGCTTCGTTATCCTCTTGGTATTTGCCATCTAAAATCACCATCGAGGAACGCTCAAAGCTGGTTTCGAACTTTTCTGTCCATACCCCTGAAGACAGGATCACCAAACCAGTTAAGGTACAAATAATGATGGTATCAATGAAGGGTTCAAGAATAGACACCATGCCTTCTGATACTGGCTCATCGGCCTTTGCTGAGGCGTGAGCAATGGGTGCCGAACCTTGACCGGCTTCGTTAGAGAACAAACCTCGGTTAACCCCACGGTTAAATGCGTAAGCAAAAGAGGCACCTAAGAATCCACCAGCCGCAGCCGAGCCGGTAAAGGCGTTAGTGAATACTGAAACAAAGGCAGGACCAATGTTTTCAATATTATAAAAAATAACCGCAAAGGCACCAAGAATGTATACCGCGGCCATAATCGGCACCACTCGAGAAGTGATTGCGGCAATACGCTTAATGCCTCCTAAAATAACCAAGGCTAATAAAATAGACAGTACGGCACCGGTTGCCATAGGGGCAAAGCCAAAGGTCGCTTCCATACCTTGAGCAATGTTATTGATTTGCGGCAAGCTGCCAGTGCCAAAAGAGCTGATCACGGTCGCAATGGCAAATAGGATCGCCAGCCATTTCATGTTGAGGCGACGGTCCATGTAATACATAGGGCCACCCGCCATCGTGCCATCGTCTGTTTTAACACGGTATTTGTGCGACAGGGTCACCTCGACGAATTTGGTGGTCATACCAAAAAACGCGGTCATCCACATCCAAAATAAAGCCGCTGGACCACCAATTGAGATTGCCAAAGCAACGCCACCGATGTTACCGGTACCCACGGTGCCCGACAAAGCCGTGGCGAGTGCTTGAAAGTGCGTGGTATCACCCGCTAGTTCTTTTTTGTCATACTTACCGGTCACCACTTTACAAGCATGTTTGAAATAGCGAACCTGAGGAAACTTGAGATAGATGGTAAAAAACAGCCCCACCCCGAGTAAAATGTATGGGAACCAGGGTGAGCCACCCAGCATCCCATCTAACGCATCTAAAATACTACCTAACGTATCCACGTGTTTGTCCCCTTTATTGTTGTTATAACACCCTGTTGTGGTGTTCCTGAGCCCTTGTTTTCATTGAACCAATTGGTTTATACCAATCCACATTAATACTTGCTCAATTTGAGGGAGTAAATTTGGCGCTAACTGCGTTAAAAATTTCTAATTTAGAACAACTAAATTGCAAAATTTTTGCCTGGTTATCAACAAAATTTTCTTGCCTCAAATGGACCACTTAATTAAGCGAATTGGTATTAGTGGGCTTTTTGTTTTTTTAAAAAATAAACGGGCAAGTTTGACTTGCCCGCCTTAGAATTTATCTTAAATCATCCACTACGTTCAATACCGCAGCCAAAGTATCTTGGCCAAATTGGTAAGAACGTCTGTCTGACCAACCAAAATACGGATCCGGTAAGTTGGCGTTGTCTTTAAACGGCATTTCAACGGTGTACGCTAAGGCTTTAAATGCCTCGCCAACCGCGCAAGACGCTACGGTTAAATTCGCTTCGCCAGGGGCGTCTTTATCGTAGCCAAACTCATCTTGGAATTCTGGTGTGATGGTCAACAATGCCGCTTTAAAGTTTTCCTCGAGGCGCTGCAATCGGGCATCGTAACTTGGGATCCCCTCACCACCAGCGACAAAGTTGTACGGCAAGGCTTCATCGCCATGAATGTCTAAATACATGTCCAGTCCGGTCTCATGCATTTTGTTCAGAACATGATAAACCTCTGGAGACTGCTCTAGGGAAGGTGTTGCCCACTCACGGTTTAAATTAACGCCCTTTGCATTGGTACGAAGGTGACCACGAGCACTGCCATCTGGGTTCATGTTCGGCACCACGTAAAACACCGCTTTTTGTAACAGGGCTGCAGCATGAGGGTCTTCGTCGTCAAGCAGCTTGTGCAATAATCCCTCAACAAACCATTCGGCCATGGTTTCACCAGGATGCTGGCGCGCAGTGATCCAAATTTTCTTTTTCTCAGCCGCAGGCTCACCAATGGTTAGCAAACTAATATCTCGACCATCTAAGGTTTCGCCCAGTGTTTCGACCACACAGGCTTCATGAGCTTGTGACCAATAAATCAGGTCAAGATGGCGCTCGTAGCTGTACGGGGCAAAGTAAGCAAAATAGGTATGGGCACATTCTGGCTCAAAATCGATGGTCAAAATACCATTGTCATATTTTGTCGGCACTCGGAACCAAGTTTGACGGTCGTAAGACGCAACCGCTTGGTAGTCTTCCCAGCCTTCTGGGTAAGCTGAGTTTTGCAACTCATTAATGGCAATTTTATGCTCCACAAAAGGCGTTGACTCAAGTCTAAAGTGGAACCATTGGAAAAAATCTGACTCATTGTCTTGATTGATTTCTAGTTGAATATCCGTTGGCGAATCTGCCTTGATCACCTTGATATTGCCACTGTCGAAATTACTCGTAATGCGCATAGGTTTCCCTAAGAAAGTTAAAATTGTAGTGTAAACACAGTGTGTTAACGAGGTATTTAGCCCACACCCAAGCTGGGTAACAGGGCGTTATTGTTAGCTAATTGTAAGCAAGACTATCACAACCAGCGTATTTCAAAAACTAAAAAAGCCAGCAGAGGCTGGCTTTTCAGAGATAAAGACGATTAGCGTGGTAAGCTTGGGAACTTCACTTCTGCCATGTCTTGCATTACGCGAACCACCTGGCAGCTGTAACCGAATTCATTATCGTACCAAACATATAATACAACACGATCACCATCTACGATGGTTGCTTGCGAATCAACTACGCCAGCGTAACGGCTACCAACTAAGTCAGTCGATACGATTTCTGTTGAGGCGGTGTAATCGATTTGGTCACGTAGTTCAGAGTACAAAGAAGACTCGCGCAGGTACTCGTTTAACTCTTCTGCGGTGGTTTCTTTGGCTAAGTTCAGGTTAAGAATCGCCATCGACACATTCGGAGTAGGCACTCGAATTGCATTACCGGTTAGCTTTCCTGCCAGCTCTGGTAGCGCTTTGGCAACGGCTTTGGCAGCACCTGTTGAGGTAATAACCATGTTCAACGCAGCACTACGACCACGACGTTCCGCTTTGTGATAGTTATCGATAAGGTTTTGGTCGTTGGTGTAAGAGTGCACCGTTTCAACGTGACCGTTGTTAATACCAAACTTATCATTCAATGCTTTAAGCACTGGGGTAATGGCATTGGTGGTACAGCTGGCCGCTGACACAATCTTATCTTCAGATTGGATATCGCTGTTGTTAACACCGTAAACGATGTTTTTGATGTCACCTTTTGCCGGCGCAGTGAGAAGCACTTTTGAAGAACCAATAGATTGTAGGTGTTTACCAAGGCCATCTTCGTCTTTCCATACACCTGTGTTATCAACAACTAGTGCATTCTCGATACCGTATTTAGTGTAATCTACTTCTTCAGGGGAGTTTGCGTAGATCACCTGAATGTAATTACCATTGGCTTTGATAGCGCCTTTTTCATGGTCTACGGTGATAGAGCCATTGAATGGGCCATGGATAGAGTCGCGACGCAATAAGCTGGCACGCTTTTCTAGGTCGCCATCACGACCGCCACGAACGACGATAGCACGTAGGCGTAAATCAGCGTGAGAGCCGCCACGTTCAATCAGTAGACGCGCTAATAAACGACCGATACGGCCAAAGCCATACAGTACCACGTCACGCGGTTCTGGACGGGCACCTTGATTTAATAATTCGCCGAGTTCTGCATTTAAGAACTCTTCGATTGAGCGTCCTTCTCCTGCATTTTTATAAATGTAGGCATAAGCCAGCTTACCAAGGTCAACACGGCCTGGTGCCAACTGCATTTTGCTGATCACTTCTAAGAATGGAAAGCTTTCACGCAGACGAAGTTTACGCTCTTCAAAACGTGCAACCGTTTTGTGTGCTTTGATAACATCAATCGTACTGGTGTTAACCAGAGGACGACCATATACAGAAATTTCCACGCCTTGGTTACGGTACAAACGACCGATGAGAGGTTGCATGCTTTCTGCATAATCTTGGCGCTCTTGCCAACTGTTTTGATATTCTTGCTCGTGAGATAAGGTCATTTTTTCTGCCTAATAAACAATTTTCTTTGAACGGATAGCCCAATCGGGCATGGCTATTCTAATTTAAACTGCAGTGATTCTCCACTGTTACCGGACAAATCATTGCGCTAAACTAATAAAGTATTAGCTCTACCCTACTCAACTGGGCTTTGCAGCCTATAATTATAAAAATCATCGAGGTCATACTATGGCGTTTAAAAAGTCGCTGATCCTTGCAGCGCTACTGCTGGCAGGTTGCGACGACACCTTAACTCTGAATCAGGTGTGTACAGAAACACCTGGGTTTTGTGAGGACTTAAACAAAGATAGCCACTGTAAGGATGAACGCGCTGAACTCATTTATGCGCGCTATCACGAATATAAGTCCCCCACTGAGGACAATAAATACACTCTGCTAAAGCATTTAGAAGACTACAACCAATGTGTCTCGCTGGCGGCCAAAATTGAGCACATCAAGCTCAAAGAAAAAACTACGTCCCGTGTAGAAGGCCATCTTACCGCACTAAAGGAAATGACACGGGTCTATCAAGAAACCAAAAACAGTAACCATCCGGGATTACTTTATTATCATTGGTCGCGCAATAACGACAAGGCGGCAATGAATAAGCTGCTCAATATGCAAGACGATCCCAGAGTGCAAAACGATCCTGAGATCCAGCTGTTTTTGGCCGAGTTTTATGCCAAGATCGATGACGACAAAACCATCGACATCCTGTATCGCGTACTAGAGCTCAACAAAGCAGGCGAAAACCCAGACCCAGAAGTGTACGCTTCACTGGTGAGTATCTTTTTCAAACATGAAAAGTATAAGCACGCGTACACCTTTGCCCGTGTGGCACAGCTTTCGGGTTTTAAAGAGGTGGATATTATTCCCGTGACTCAAGAGCTGTTGGCTTTAAACAAAGAGCTTGAGCCATTAGATGCTTTGGCGCAACAGACTTATGACGCAATCCAAGCCGGTGAGTTTGTTTCTCCAAGAGAGTTTTAATTAACTATAGGGCTGCAACGCTCTAGCAGCCCTCTTCTTTAAACCCCGCCAACTTTATCGCTAGTCGCGCTTCACTTGAATGGCCAGATACAATCAGCCATAGTGATCATACGATGAATGATTAATACCGCGTAATGGCTAACTTTTTCCTGATAACCCTGCTTCTTATCTACACTCCGTTTGCTCTGAGTGCCGAGTTTATTATTGGCATCAATGAGCGCGAAGTATTCGCTACAAAGACGAAAACGGGCGCTGGGTTGGCAAAGACATAGAATTAATTGATGCGGTTTTTCGTCGTACCCCACACAGCTATAAATTGCTGGCCATGCCATGGGCACGAGTACTTAAGTCACTAGAGCTTGGTCAAATAGATATGACGGTGGCTGCGGCGGCCTTACCAGAACGAAAGCAGTATGCTTGGTTCTCCACGGAACCATTTCGCTACAGTTATTATACCTTATTCATTCGCAAAGACCGTGAAGAAGTATTCAAACAGGTACAGAGACTCGCAGACATCAAAAACAGTCCTGCTTTGATCGGCGCTCTGCGCTCGGCCGTTTACACCGACAGCTACTACACATTGTTGCAAGATCAAGGCTTTGCTAAACACCTAGTTTTCATCGATGATGACCAAAGCCTACCTGCTCTAACCATGAAAGGCCGAGTTGACGGCTACATTGAATCTGAGATAGAAGGCATGCATTATTTGCACGCTAACCCCGAGTACCGAGCCAAAATTGAGCCATTGCTTCGTGTTACCAGCCAAGCCGACAGCAGCAACTTTATCATGTTTAGTAAGCAGTCTTTTCCAAGTACAGAATTGGCGACATTTTCAGCCGCCTTAAAAGCCGTTCATGACAGTGGCGAATATCAGCATATCGCAGAAAGGTATCAACCACTGAGCCACTGATCTGCCGAGTTATTTGTCTGTTCTGAAGTTCGCTTAGCTGACCCATCTAGCCCTTTTAGTAACAGCGATAAGTTGCCATTTTCCTGTGGCCTTAGGCTAAGGCCACATTAACAAACACCGCCGTCATCAATACAGGACACACAAAGCGTACATACTGTGCAAACCAGTAGTGGGCACCACGAGATTCCAAATGCAGTTGATTACCGCGTTTCCAAATCCAGCCAATGGTCAAAAAGTAGAATAGCCCCATTAACGGCAGTTGATAACGCGTAAATAAGTTAATCACCAATTCAAACAACCAGTCGAAATTAACAATGATGGTACTAGAGGCAATGAACACCACTAGCGTGACCAGCCAGGTTGCTTGCTTACGCTTCATGCCGTGATTTTCGACTAAGAAAGACACTGGGATTTCAGTACATGAAATGGTCGAGGTGACCGAGGCTATCGACATCAGCACAAAAAAGGTTAGGCTGACAAATAAGCCAATGTAACCCATGTTGGTAAATAGCTCTGGCAAAATAGCAAAGATTAACCGACCTTCACCAATCAGCTTGCCATCTTGAAATACTTGCACGCCATTTTGCTGCGCTACAAAAATGGCTGGAATGATCAGCAAGCCCGCTAAAAAGGCCACCGAGGTATCTAACATGGCAACGCTAAACGTCAGCTTCGGTAGGTTTTCGTTAGGCTTCAAATAGGAGCCGTAAATCATCATACAGCCCACCCCAAGTGACAATGAGAAAAACGCTTGCCCCATGGCGGCGATGATTAAATCGGGATCGCTGACTTTGCTAAAGTCAGGAATTAAATAGGTTCGAAAGCCCTCAGCAGCGCCATCTAAGGTAGCCATGTAGCCAATTAAGCCCAGCAGCAGTAGCAATAACACCGGCATTAAACGTCGTGACCACGTTTCAATACCTGATTTTACTCCTTGCAAAATAATACTGGCGGTCAGTAACAGCATCAAAGGAGTGAAAATAAAATTACGCACGCTAGAGTCGCCAGTTAAAAAGGCACTGGCGCGCTCAAAGCCTAGCAGTTGCGCTAACGGATCTAGCGAGTGCGACAACATCCAGCCGGCCACGATGGAATAGAAACTCAGCATCACCACAGCACCTGCCAAGCCAATGTAACCGGCACTGGCACCCACTTTGGGGGCGCGTTCACGCCATGCTGTTTTTAAGGCTTTCACCGGGTTTGCTTGAGCCTGATGTCCGAGATAAAGTTCGGTGTATAACGCTGGGAGCGCCAACAAAAAGATCACCGCAAAATACACCAACAAAAACGCCCCACCACCGTGGTTGGCGGCCTGTGTCGGAAAGCCCCAAATATTACCCAGTCCAACAGCCGCACCTGCAGCTGCCAATACAAAGCCAAGCCGGCTTTGAAATCCATCGCGCGTTTGAGCCATGTTCGTCTTCAATCATTATTTTTGTAGAGGCCAGATTATACGTACTTGTGGTAAAAATGCGAGTACGGCAGCGCGGTGCAAAATACCAATCCGCATTAATGCTTGCTCAATTTGAGAGAGCATTAATGCGGATTGGTATAAAGGCCCGGCAACAACGAATTGAGTATGCCTTTACTGCTGCACTTTGGTCTTTTTTAAGCCACCTCTAATAAGCGCGCATGAATAGACTGCACCACTTGATCCGATTCGTGCTGCTCCACTAAGAAACAGAGATTATGTTTACTGGCACCATGGCAAATTAAGCGGATATTGAAGTCCGATAACACATCCATCAAATTCAGTTCGCATTGTTTTAATTGGATTTCAGAGCCAATCATCGCCACTAAAGTCAGGTTATTTTCAACACTGACGTGACAGAATTGGCTCAACTCATCGAGGCAGGCTTGCTCGAGCTCCGGACGCGATGCATTGGGGGCGTTGTCTAGCGTTAACGCCACACTGATCTCGGAGGTAGTGACTAAATCAACGGAAATGTTGTAGTTACTTAAAATGGTAAATATCCGTGCTAAAAAGCCGCTTGCCAACAGCATTTCGGGGCTTTTTAAGGTTAGCAAGATCTGGTTTTTTCGCTGCGTTACTGCGCGAATACCAGCTTGAGCCGTTTTTTCTTTTTCAATCCAAGTGCCACCAGACAGAGGGTCGCGGCTCGAACCCACAAATACTGCAATGCCTTTACGGCTGGCAGGCAATATAGTGGCGGGGTGAAGTACTTTAGCACCAAAGGTCGCCATTTCTGCCGCTTCATCAAAGCTCAAACGTGCAATGGGTTTGGCGTTAACACATAACCTTGGATCGGTACTGAAGATCCCCACCACATCCGTCCAGATATGCACACTGGATGCATCAATTGCTTCTGCCAACAAGGCTGCACTGTAATCTGAACCACCCCGGCCTAAGGTGGTAGTTTGGCCATAAGGATCACTGCCAATAAATCCCTGAGTCACTTGCACCTGCTGTGGCAGTCGCGTCACAAGGTGAGCTTGTGCAGCACTGCGAGTGACTGCGATGTCTGGCTCTGCTTTACCAAATTGAGTATCGGTTTTCAGTACTTGACGAACATCAAACCGCCCTGCGTCTACTTGGTTGTCTCGTAACACTTGGGTGAACAAGTAAGATGAAAAACGCTCACCAAAACTCAGCATTTCATCGCATTGCTGCTTGCTGAGTGCCGGTAAACTGGCTAGCGCTTCAAACTCAGTAAAGGTTTGCTGGTACCCTGTGGCCAAATCGACATCTAAATTGAGTTTATCGATAATCGCTTGCTGAATGGCCGCCACGGCTGCCACCGTTGCCTCACGCTCAACTTGGTTTTGCTTTTGTTGCGTTAAGCTTACTAAATGGTTGGTGACACCGGCACAAGCGCTCACCACCACCACTCTAACACTTGGGTTGTCACGAACAATGTGGGCACACCGTGACATGGCCTCAAAGTCAGCAACACTGGTTCCACCAAACTTAGCAACAACGTACTGCGAATTCATTTTATCTCCTCTCGACCACAACTTAGGTCTACATTCATAAGGAGAACTTGGCATGGGATTTCTTAAACGTGGGTAGTTGAAATGTCCTTTGCCAGAAGCTCTCCACCACTATGGTGACAGTTCCGAGGATTCAGCCCCGTAAACCGAAAAAGCGCTGTGACGAACAGTGCTTCTCCTCGGCGATAGCTTCCCTCATTGATGCTCAACGGTCTCGTCACCTCACATCAACTACCTAAGTATCGCGCCTCTTCTGTTTATTTTGCCTTTTACTTGATGAATAAAAGCAAAACAGCCCACATTTGATGTGAGCTGTAAGGAAATTATCTTTTAGCCGTCTAGGTGTCAAGCTTTTTGTGTAAAACTCACCTACAACATTTGTCCGGCGAAATAGGCTCCAGCATAGCCAACCGTATAAGCGAATAATAAGTAGACACCCATTCTTAAGTAACTGGTAAAGGTTAAAGCTTTCA
This sequence comes from Pseudoalteromonas sp. UG3-2, assembly GCF_037120705.1. Taxonomy (NCBI): domain Bacteria; kingdom Pseudomonadati; phylum Pseudomonadota; class Gammaproteobacteria; order Alteromonadales; family Pseudoalteromonadaceae; genus Pseudoalteromonas; species Pseudoalteromonas sp. UG3-2. The sequence goes on from NZ_JAWLJU010000002.1 coordinate 832,773, forward strand.
CCTTACTCATGGCAATGATCCCAGCAGCCGAGCCAATAATTAACATGGAGCCACCAACGCCGGTGGCATAGGTAAAGGTTAACCATTGGCCTGGTGTCATGGCGATATCGGCTTTGAGTAAGGCCGCAGTTAAGGGCACATTATCGACTGCTGCACTCATTAAGCCCACCAGATAGTTGGCATATTCCGGTGCCAAATATTGATAAAGCTCGGTAAAGCGCGCCAGCACCCCAACCTCTTTTAATGCCCCAACTAATAACAGGACACCCACAAAAAACAATAAGGTGTCGTATTCAATCTCGCGAATGTAATCAATGATTTTTTTATTCACGTCTTTTTTGCGCATAAGAAACTGCGCCGTCAAAAACATTAACGACAAGCCAAACAAGAAGGTGAGCATGGGTGGTACTTGATATTGCACGCTCAAAAACAGCGTCGCAAATATGGTGGATAGAAAGATCAGCGCAATGGTAATATCGGTTTTTTCAATCCGTCGCGTGGCAACTTTTTCGAAGGTGATCTGTTCGCGCATACCAATCGACAGCATAAACGCTAACGTCAACACACTGAGCATCGCTGGCAGTATAAGTAGTAACAAATCAGGAATGGTGACCTTATTGGCTAAGAAAATCATTAAGGTCGTCACATCCCCAGTGATCAAGGACACCCCCCCAGAATTCACACTAAATACAATAAGTGTGGCGTACTTAATCAACTTCTTTTGATCTAACTTCAACGACATCACCACCGCCAAAGAGATCAGCGTTGCGGTAATATTGTCCGATATCGATGAAAAAACGAACGCAAAGCCCCCCACTAAAAACATTAACTTGCGTTCGCTGATGTGGGTTGGCATGATCCTGTGGACAATATTTTGGATAAAGCCTTTGGAGTTTAAATACGCCACAAAGGTCATTGCAGCCATTAAGAACAACCACAAAGTGGCAATCTCTAAAATATTATGGTCCAGCTCATTTTGTATCATTTCAGGGGTTTGACCATGCATAGGAGAGATAAAGACAATAATCCAACATAAAGTACCAAAAAATAAGGTTGTTTTGGCCTTGTTTACATGAATAATGTCTTCGATGACAATAAGTATAAAAGCGATAGCGATCAGGGTTAGAATAATGGACGTGACCATAATGCGTAAACAGCCTGTAATATTTTGTAACAGAGGTAGGGTTAGTTTTCGCGGCGCATTCTAGCACTGTCCCGATATGCTTGCTATCTAATATAAACATTTTGTGACAATTTGATGACGATGTAGTGTTGCTGCACTACAGCCCAATGGAAAGCTATGATCCCAGCAAAAAAACTATTAAATACCATTCACGATCATTGGAGTGTACTTGAACTGCTTTTTAAGCGGTTTAAGCTGGCCGATTTCAGCTTAAAAGATGTACAAAACATCATAAAATTAAAAAACCCAAGCTGGCAAAGTGAGCGGATCTACAAAGAAACGAACCGGCTACTGCAACAAGAAATTATCATACCTCTAGCGAAATCTTCGCAACTTGAAATCAACCGAGCCGTTGCCGACTTTGCCAGTTTCTTGTTGCAAGAAGAAAGCCTCGGTCTCGCCGAGGAAATCACGGTACTGGTAAAAGACCTGGAACGGTTGGGCAACCGTATTGCGCAAGCTGGCGATGAGGCGGATTACACTGAACTTAAGCGCTTTAGTCGCATTATGGATGAGCGGGTGCGCAAAATTGTCAAGCTATTCGAGCACAATGAAAGCGCCATCATGAACCTTGTTGAACAGGCGAAATCGGATACCTCAAGCCTGTCTTTGGGGATGCGTTATAAATCGGTGCTTGAAGCATTTGATGAGTACATTGAACCCATGCTGGAAATGGTGGACATCCACGGCCCCTTTCAACGCTGCTTTGACCAAATTGAGCATCAGATCAGTGAGCAAATCGAACACATTGAACAACTTGGCCGCGGTGCCGCTGATAAACGCATGCTGGAACAGCTGAGAACCCGTATTTTAGACATGCACCTTATCGGCCGCGAAAGCCTCAGTCGCAGTGCCGATCTGCTAATGCCCCTGCGCGAAGAGCTAAGACGAAACACCCTGATCACTCGCCAGGCTTCAAAGGTACTTGGCCAGATCAGAAAAAAAGGCGTCGATCGCTTATTAACGCCAGTGCAGCCGGAGTTTGTCTCGGACACCCAACGCTTTAATTTAGGTCAAAAGCGCCACATGGTGGCTTATATGGCCAGCTTGGTCGAGTTTGAACACGAAGAATACCAGCTGCCGGACCAAGATGATGTGCCCGCTTATCAAAGCCCTAATATTCCAGATTATCAGGCAGTTAAAGCTCGCTTCCAAGCCTCTGGCAAAAAGCGCCAGGCATTATTGCCGTTTTTATCTGACAGTTACCCAGATTTAGATGCCGATGAAATGCTGTTTTTATATCAAAAGCTGATCAACGAGAGCGAGTTATCGTTAACGCAAGCAGATGATAAGCAACACGTAAGCATCGCATCACACACTTTCTCGCTGTATCCATTTAGCGCCAAAGCAGAACAAGATTAACATTATGACGACCATTAATTTAGATAGGCTCAATGAGCTGCAAGCCATTAATAAAAAATTGGTGAGCGGGTATCACATTAGTGAGCAAGACACCACTTTATGGCAGGAATTAGATCAAGAAATTGACAGTTACCAAGCCTTATTCACAGCCCTTGGCCATGACTTACAGCATGATGCCCGAGGTTTTTATTACCTTGCCAGCGACGAAAGCACCCCTAACATGGGCAAAATTTCACGTGCCATTGCGCTGACCATTTATATTTTGATTGAGCACTACGCTAACCAAGGTAAAGATCCACTTCGAGTGCTGTTCGACGAAGTATGTGATTTAGAGTTAATGCAAACCATCGTACAACTGAACAAACATTTATTTGATCAGCTAGAAATCTTCTCTGGTTCAGACCTACGTAAAGACGTGTTTTTGCGCATGGTGCGCTTAGGGCTTGCCCGTGAAGTGGAACAAGGCTTTATGTTGTTGGCGCCAATCTATCGCTACATTGACGCCCTAATGGAAGTGAATGAAGAACAATACGAGATTGAGGATGAGCTATGAGCGATAAGTTGTACGGCTTAAGTAAACTGGCCTTATTAAATACTGCGGGCTACGCCAAGTGTGTCATTCCTTTAGATAAAAGTGCTTCCATTTGCGCACCCAATAACACCGGTAAAAGTTCGGTGATAAACGCCCTGCAATTTCCGCTGATCAATGATCTTAGGTTAACCGAGTGGGATGGTCACGACCTGGAAGAAACTCGTAAGTTTTACTTCTCCTCGGATCAATCTTATATCTTGCTGGAAGCCAACCTGCCCCACGGAGACGTAGTCATCGGTGTCGCGGGCCTGGGTAAAATAGCCGGCTATGCACACCAGTTTTTTTGCTATCAAGGTAAACTTGATTTGGCGGACTTTACCGCAGGCAAAAGCATTATTAAGTACACTAAGTTATTTAACCACCTTGAGCAAAAACAGCGTAATCCGGTTGAGCTCAAGGCGCAGGAGCTCAATGCCTTGCTTACTGGCGGGGCTACACCATTTGATGGTGACATAAACCTGAAGATGATCCCACTTAACAACGTGCAAGATGCCCCTGTGTATAAAGAAATATTCCGGCGTATTTTGAATTTACATAAGCTTGGTGCCCAAGATGTTAAACGCTTTATGCTCAAAGTATTTGAGCGCCACATGTCTAATTCTAAGGTCGACTTTTATGAAGTGTGGCGTCGCGCCTTTGATAAGGTCAATCGTGCCCGCCGCGAGCTGACCACCCTAGAGTCGATGCAAGAGCCTATTTCTGCCTTAGAAACCATGTTGGAAAGCGAAGCCGTATTAAAAGGTAAGCTTGCTGCGTATGCGCCGAAAATCGATTTAGCCTTAGTGGAATACGATAATTACCAAAGCGAGCAACTTACTGAGCTGGAGGCGCAATTAGAGGATATTGAGTCTGAAAAGCAAGAATTTGAGGCCAAACAGCAGCTTTACGTGCAACAGTCACGGGACATTGAGCGCAAACAAACGCAAATTGAGCAATGGTTTAGTGATTATAATGCCCTGAAAAGCGAGTTTGAGCTCACCAATCAAGCCACGCTGAAAACCAACCTCACTCTATTGAAGAAAGAATACGAGCAGCTTTCCTTTTCCATTAACAGTGCCCAAGGTCAAAGCTTACATACTCTCGATTTTCGTATTAATGAAACGCAAAAGCAGATTAAAAGCTTAAAGCTGCAGTTGAAAAACCTCGAGTTTAATCTCTTTACCCGCATGCGCGAAGATTTATCGCTGAAAGAAGTTGAAGAGATCTCCCGCATACTCAACCCAGACCTCCTTTCTTTTTCTACCACTGCTCAAGGTGAGGTTACCATCAGCGACGAAGATGCCTTTGCGGATTTCTTAATGGCGTTATCGAAGTCGGTTCAAGGAGGTGAACTGATCTTGCCCGGCGCCACCATTAAGCTGAAAAAACTCAGTATGGTGCAAATGCAAAGCGGTGAGAACAAGGTACAACTGCAAGCACAGTTAGAGTCGCTACAACAGTCTTTAAGTGATTTAAAGCAGCAGCGTGAAGTGGCAGCTAATGTCGCCGAAAAACAGCAAGAACGTGATGCCCTGTACGATGAATTGATGGCCACCGAAGCCGCGATGAAACGTTTTGAACAGTTTCAAACCATGCAGCAATCGGCAGAAGCGCAAACTGCGCTACAACAGCAGCTACAGATTGAACGTGAACAAGTTGATGAATACTTGCATGATATTCAACGCAATGCCGGTTCGATTTCTGACCGCCGTTCGATTATCAAAAGTAAGCAAGACTTACTCACGCGCCAAGCGGATCGCCTGAAGCAAGTTAAATCAGAGCGTATTGATCACACCTTAGACTTATACACTGGCAAACAGGCCGCGTATGAAATTGAGATTAAACTCGATTTTGACAACCTATCTGAGGTCATTCACCAGTTCAATAAAGACTGTAATGAATTAAGAAACTTAGACGTGAATGTTCGTAATACCTATTTGCATATTTACAATGCCGGGATCACTAAGTTTGATAATGAGCCAGACGATGCCACTAAATACCAAAAGCTGATCGGCGCCTATCATAATTTAGATAACGAACGCGAAGCCGTAGATAAACAAGCTCGGGTGGCCTTAACGGAAGTGGCTGCGACGATTAAAGGCTTAAGGCAAGATCTTGACCGCTTGCGCCGCGAGATGAACAGCTTTAATAAAGGCATTAGTCAGCACCGAATTTCGAACCTACAAGCGTTTAAAATCAATGTCATCCCGCGCAAAATGTTGGTTGATAGCATCGACACCATCATTAGTACTTCGGACTTGTATGAACAAGGTGAAAGTTTCGATTTACTGAGCGAGCAACCGGCATCGGAAAAAGAAGTTAACGCAGCAAAAGATCATATCATTAAGCTAGCTGCCGATAAGGCCGGCCTGACACTGACCGACTTGTTCGACATTCGCTTTGAAGTGGTTAATCGCGCCGGTGAGACCGAGCATTTTGATAAAATCGACTCCGCAGGCTCTAATGGCACGCGAATAACAATAAAACTGTTGTGTGGCATGCTGTTTATTCGCTATCTATTATCTGATCAAGAGCAGGCCATGTACCGTATTCCTATTTACATTGATGAAGCGGCGGATATTGACCCGCAAAACCAAAAAGCCATCATTGAAACGGCATTGAGCTTTGGTTTTGTGCCGATTTTTGCCTCGGTAAAACCACAAATTAGTTGTGACTACCTGGTCCCTATCCGCAGTGTTGCTAAAGGCAGTCAAAACTGGGTGGATGAAAAAGATTGGATAGAAGTGCAACACCCGGTGGAACATTAATGCTAAGTTAATGTCTTAACTACATAATAAAGAGTCATGCTAGCCACGGTGGCAAAGTACTTACAGCTCATAAGTGCTTAGCAAACGTGACGCATATTCCGCGAAGGAGAAATAAGGTATGTTGAAACATCTCGCAGTCACAGTATTGATACTATTTCTGGCCGCCTGTGCTAAAACCCCAGATTGGGACTATGACAAGTCAGTAGAATTTGCTAACTACAAAACCTACGCTTGGTCCCCTGATGCGGATTTAAAAAATAATGGCCGCGAATACCAAGTAAATGACTTAATGGAAAAACGTATTCGTAACGCCATCAAAAACCAAATGTCGCAACAAGGCTTTACCTTAACCGACGCCGCTTCGGCTGATTTGCTGGTGAATTATCACGCTTCTGTGGACACCAAAATCGAGTCTGACTCGCTGCATACTAGCTATGGTGCTCGTTGGAACTACTGGGGGATCGGCTGGCAAACCCAAACAACCACTCGTGAGTACGAAGTGGGTACCTTAGTGGTTGATATGGTCGATAAGGCTTCAAATCAACTGGTTTGGCGTGGCGCTAAAGAAGGTCGGTTACGTAAAAACCAAACGCCGGATGAAAGAACCGAATCCATCAACAACACCATTGCCGAGATGTTGGCCAACTTCCCGCCTAAGGCAAACTATTAATTTTTATGAAGGTGAGCTCAGCTCACCTTTATATTGTTGTTAGCCTTAACGGATATTGGGCGCTTTGCTCTACTTGTCGCCTTTGCTGTTATGCTTATTTAACTGCGAAGCCCCCCAAAAGAATACGCCTGCACCCACCCCCATTAAACAAAAAAACGCGCCAAGGCCAAGGGGGGATCCCCACGAAAATAGATAAAGTAACGCTTCCATAGTTGCTTCCTGTTGTTATTGTAGTTTTTATAGTAATACAGAACTGCTGAAATATTGTATTTAAATAGCATTACTTTTATTGATAAGCGCATTTTAATTAACTTTTACCAGCTCTAATTTCACTGCGATACTTGTCCACGCTGTAACTCTATATCGCCTTATTTTTGTCTACACCATCAATAACAGTTACCGACTGACAAATGCCTGTTAAGCAGAATGATAAGGTGAGCGATTTCACCTTATCAATTCACTTATTAGCAGATAAAACAGTTAGTGCATCATGCTCACTCAGTTATTAAATGCTCAAGCTCCACCTCTATACCTTCTAATTCAATAAACTGTCCGCGCTCATGTGAGGTCAGAGTAAAAATTATGCCTTGATTCGTTTTAGGGTGTGCACGCCACTGATTCAGTAATTGAGTGAGCTTGTTATGCTCAACGACTATTTGTCCATTTTCAGCAGACTCTACGTCTAATGATACGATCTTATGTTGCCACGGTGGACAAAGTGTGAACGACTGGCAAAAATAGTCGTATTCTAACGTCTCAAGTTCCCAAGGATTACTGACGACTTGGTAGACATCAACTTGAGTAAATGGCTGCACTAAGCTCGAATTACCCAAGGTTACTGTTAACTTTGCCTTAATGATATGCCCACTGATCTCCGATAGGTTAAAATCCCCAAGCACTTCGTAATCATAAGGTATTGACGCACCAGCACGTAAGTAGCCACCAATTCGTTTGACGCCATCACTTATTGCAGGGACACTTTGCCAATTAACTCTTTCTAAGCCATAGCTCTTAGCAGCAAGCGTTTGCTTCATTTTGGGGATAAAATTTTCTTTTTGGTATGACTCTGTTGTTCCTAATTGCAGTTTTCGCTTGGAATGCCCTCGAGTATAAATTAACAGTGAATTGAGCTCATATGGACCGTCGGCCTGTTGGAAAACCGTACCTGGAACAGTAAACTCAAGAAGGTTCTCACCTTTGTTCATGGCTTTATCGAAGCTAATCAGCTCTAATCTAGTGCGATCAGCGGCACTTATATTAAATGAACCGCTGTAATTGCCAGGGTTATCTGCATAAACGCTAAAGGCAAAACTTAGGGACTCTATGTAGCTACCATCGCTGGAGTAATTAGCACGACTAATAAGCTTTTCCCCTACTTCAATAGGATCACGGCAAAACTGTAATTGCGATAAGTCCAATGAATTATCAAATGCTAACATTGGTGCGGCAGGACCGACCCCCATTTCAGTTGTTGACACAAAGGAACTAGGTAAAGTTTCTAGAGTTGGTTCATCACCAAAGCTCTCTTTTAACTCCTCCTTAGTATATTTGATGACAGTCTCCCACTCGCCTTGTGGAAGTGAAAATCTGGTGCTTTTATTCAGTGTATTGCTACCATCAGTGAGCCTTGTATTTATTGCATACCCACCCGCAACATTGATATAAAGCTCTATTTCCTGCTCAACATGTGAGACACAGCCGTTTTCAGTTTCTACAGCTGTTAATTTTTGCGCTGTAAGGTTTACACGGGCAGGCAATACTTTAACTCGTTTGCTTACGGTGCGCTTTACGAGAGCTCCGTTATGCTGAAGCCTGGCACTCGATTCAATCAAGTACTCTCCAGTCAATGGAAATTCATATAACACACTATAAATACCATCATTAGCCTTGGGGTCGCCATCTATGCCATCATCTCTTGCGGTTAGAAACTGCCGTGTTCCATTAGGGGCCGTAATTACAAAATCGACCTCAGCATCGGTAATTGGCTCGCCATTATTCACCAACAGGCTAGCCGCTATCATGGGATCGCCAAATACATAGTGTGTTCTTGGAATTGCCATTCCCAACCCTATGGGGCTTTTTTTATGTAACTGCGCAATAGCCAGCGTTTTGTAATCAACTTCAGGAAACTCTACATTGATTTGCCATTGCCCCGGCATGGGTTCCTGTAACTCTGGCAACAACGCATAAGTACCTGGAACCGGTGGCGTTTGTTGCTCTCCCGGCTCAAACTTAATTCTTGGATCATTGAATGCAATTATTTCAATGCCGTTTGGATCGAGTACTTGGAATGTTGCTTCATCTACCGGAATAATTAGCTCTATTTGAACGCTGTCAGTTTGATCGACATCAAAAGGAATAGTTATCTGAGTCATACCTGACTCAATGGCGAGCGAATAGGTTTTACTGTTAGCCATTCCTATAGGCATGGGCCCAAAGACTTGTTTAGCGAGTGCGGGGCTGCTCATCAACCAACCCCAAATTAAGACGATTACTAATGGTTTCATCATGTTGCTCCTTAACGTTGGGAAACAATTTGGTTGAGAAATAACTGTAAATTCTCCCTGTTTTTCATAGTGCTGTGGTTCCCTAATACATTGCCAAGAGAAGTTGCAAAGCTGGGGTTGGCACTGCTCAGAGTCACTACCACATCATTTTCTTGTGGCTGCTGTGGCACCGCTTCGTATTCCACTACATGTACAACTCGCTTTACTCTTCCCATCCAGCGAGATTCTGTTTTGGTCGTCACATAAGCTGCACTACTAAAATTGCGAAGCGCTTGCCAAGCGCGTACCCCAGCCCAACGGGCTCCCCATGGAAACAATCCAACTAAGTCTGGCTCCTTCTCAATTACGCCATCTTGGTTAAGATCCGCATTTGCACCTATTGAAAATAGGTTTTTCACTCCACCTCTCACACCTTGTAAAATAGCGTCATTTGCTGCATGTGTCGTTAAATCGGCAATTCCAGGCATTTGCGGCCCAACGACCGTAGGCAGTTGTAAATAAGCGCTGGCATAACCATTGGGATCCGCCCCATTATTTCTATATGCGTACGCCGCATGACGTATTTTTATTACTGATAAATCTGCAGCAACACTACCAAGATGGGGAGTTGAAAAGGTAGATAATGATGCAATGCCAAAGTCTGCGCCGATCGCTTGTAAATACTGAGTATCAAGCCCCCCCTTGCTATGAGCAATTATATGTACCTTTTCGGACTTGATGCCTTCTAGAAATGGAGTAATCTTTTCTGCCATCAAATATGCGTTGGTTTCTGCTGTACCATTTGCATGCAGAGAAAAGCGCTCATACTTTATTCCTAACTCATCTAGCGATGCTAATATGCCAGGGGCGCTGTCATCATCCCAGCTATCTTTTTGTGCATTAATTCCATGTATTAACACTATAGGTAAAGCAACATCAAACTCTGCTGCAACCCAGTCCACTGACATACACCAGTAGTTACCATCATTAGCAGTATCAATATCCACTTTCACTTCATTATTTTGGCCGAAAATAACCTCTTCGATTGGCACCTCAAGCCGAGTCTCCGTCCAACGTAAGTTCTTCCCCTGTAAAGTACCCACATACTTACCATTAAAGGACACTTTATCTATTTCGGGATTACGGTCTGGCCCGGAATACTCGGAGTCGACATCAAAGATAGGCATGCTCAGCATTACGGTAGAACCAATCACTTTTTGTGCCACCAAATCAGGTAATTTAGTCACATCAATCCTGCCATTATGCAGCACCGAGTCATTGAGTACTTTTGGAATATTGATGTTTATTCGCAGGGGTCCTTCAGATTTATAAGTACAGCCGGTATCAAGACCTGAGCCGTTATCAATAACATAGGTACCAAGCTTTGATTCAGGTGGAGATATCCCTGAGTTTTGAGCTGCTATATCAGCTAACTTGGTTTGGTTTAAGTCATGCGCAACACCATAAAAAGAAGCTAACAGTAATGCGGCAGTAATAAGATAATCGAAAACGTGAACTCTCATAATACTATCCTTTGTATTCTAACGAGTAGTATGCTGGGCAGCTTGCCCATCAAATATGGTATAAGTGCTATCAATAAACACATGATTAACACTAATGAAACATAGTAAAAGCGAAAGCGTAATATTTTCACGTTGACAAACTCAACGACTTAGTCTTCTTATTATGCTTAGGCTCGTTATAACCCTGCTTGATTGGCTAAAAGAAGCCTGAAGGCCCATACGGCTAGGGGTATGAAGAAAATAGATACAGCCAAGCTGACCACAATTGCTCTAACTCACTGATGTAAATGCGCAAGGGTAATAGGTCTACGCTCTTCTTGATAAGCGACGATATTAACCTTTTCAACAACATCCAACTTCACTTTCTAATTACTTACCTCTCCTCTCTCATTTTGCCCAACAGCACTAAACTGATTTACCGCAATGACAACTCCACTCCTTGATCTAAATTATTGCGAAAGACACCCACCGCAATTATACTGTATATATGAACAGTACAATTACGGTGTAAAGATGAAATGTATTCCTGTCAAAGCACAAGCCGGGATCACTGGCTTTGAGTCACCTGCAGCTGAGTATAAGGAGCTTGGGCTGTCGTTGGATCAGCTGCTCGTCAGACACCCAAACACCACTTTTATCGGTTTGGCTGCTGGGGATTCGATGCAAGGCCTAGGGATCTTTGACGGCGATATTCTTATTGTTGATCGCGCCGTTGAACCGAAGCATTTGGATGTTATCGTGGCTAACTACAACAGTGAATTTGTGTGTAAAGTCATTGATTTAAAAAAGCGGCAATTGCTTTCAGCCGGCCGCTCTTTTGCGCCCGTTAATATTTCTGAGGCTGATGCTTTTCAACTTGAAGGAGTAGTAATAAGCGCAGTGAGGTTATTTCGACGCAATGACGAGTTAGCTAAATGTATGCCCTAGTTGATGCCACTGCTTTTTATGCCTCTGCAGAGAAAGTCTTTGATTTGAGCATTCGTAAAAAGCCTGTGGTGGTGCTTTCTAACAACGACGGCTGCATAGTCGCCGCTTCCCCAGAGGCCAGAAAGCTTGGACTGCCCAAGTTTCAACCTTACTTTAAACTCAAGCCCATCTTGCAACAGCACGGCATGGTGATCCGCTCTTCTAACTATGAGCTATACGCGGATCTATCTGAAAAAATGATGAACATCATTGGGCAGTTCAGCGACAAACATTATATTTACTCCATTGATGAAGCTTTTTTAAAGTTTGATGGTTATCATAAGCTAATTCCAAACTGGCATGACTATGGTCATTTAATTCGCCGCACAGTATGGCGTGGCACAAAGCTTCCTGTGGGGGTTGGGTTTGGTCCGACTCCAACACTCGCAAAAGCCGCAAACCATGCTGCTAAGAAGTTTTTCGGAGCCACTGGTGTGGCTGTCATTGATAATGAGCAAGCCCGTCGTACCATTTTAAAGCAAATGGCTGTCTCTGATGTTTGGGGGGTTGGAAAGCGGCTGGCGAAAAAGCTTAATCTGATGGGAGTGAATAGCGCACTTGATTTAGCGAATCAAAACCCAAAGCATATGCGCAAACAGTTCAGTGTTGTGTTAGAGCGTACCATTACAGAGCTAAATGGCTATGAATGCTTAAGCTGGGGTGACGTTAAGCAAAGGAAAAAGGAAATATACAGCACCCGAAGCTTTGGCCAACGGATCACCGACCCCAGCTCTTTAAAAGCTGCACTCATTACTCACTGCACGATTGTGACTAAAAAGCTTAGACGGCAAGGAGCATTAGCTAAACAAATTATTGTTTTTGCACATTCATCTCCCTTTGAAGACGGCTTCTTTAAAAAGTCATTTATTACTTCTTTGCCCGTTGCCTCCAACGACTGCAGGGTTTTTGCCGCTACCGTAAAAGAGATATTTGGCCAGCTCTACCAACCAGGAGTGCGTTATTACAAAGCCGGTGTCGGCGCCTTTGAGCTAGAAGATGACCACCTACAACAAGCAGATATGTTTAATACATCACAAGACAACCCAAAGTTAATGGCAGTGCTCGATAACATAAATAGCCGCTACGGTGATTCCGCTTTGGCTCTGGGTAGCCAAATACAAAGTAACCGCTGGGCAATGAAACGGGAGTACCTATCACCCCACTACACGACTCGATGGTCTGATATTCCTACCATAAAATGTTGAAGGACAGATGAGTAGCTCTATTAGCTACAGAGCTATGATGAAAGAACTAATGACACCCACCTTTTCTTAAAAGACAAAAAACCAAAGGCTCGAGGATGTAATTTCACACTATTCAAGAGTTACATTCAACAGAGAATTGCTTTTGCAAAGAGGATACTGGCTTTTTTATACCTTATATCAATATAACGTACAGCAAATATTGTCAGCGCAAAATTAGTCTGTCAGCTCAATCTACTCAAGTATATTACGCTAACAAGCGCTCAGAGTTGACTAGGTTTGGTCTCCACCTTTTATGTAACCTTTCACAGTAGTTGGTAATTGCTTGTGGCCGGCCTGCAGCGCCATGAAATACATGGGAAAACTGAGTAGTTAACTTAAACCAATTTTTGGGCTCAATATTTAACCTTGCAAGAATGGGGTGTACTTCATCGATGTGCCCTGCTTTATCACTGCGAATGCTTTGTCCTGTTAATTCTACTAATTCAAGATAATAAGTGAGTTCAAAAGGAATGCCTTGAGTCATATGCTTTCTAGGGTTCCCAGCAAAACGCAGTAAACTTTTTGGCTGCTTACCATGTTTTGCGTGCTCTATGCGCTTTTTGATGCTGGTATGGTTGGAGGTTTCGGGGGTTGAAGCCATTTTCGCGCGGATAGGATTCAAATCTACATACGCCATACAAGCGGCAAGTGCGGCTTCATCGAGTAGTGCTTGCGATTTGAATCGCCCTTCCCAAAAACGGCCTTTGCAGCCATCCTCCCTATTTGCTCTTCGAGCAATGTCTTCATTGAGTACACGCATAAACCAACTGATACTCGCCAACCTTTCTCTATATTGACTGATTTGCGCAGCAAGCATGACGCGCTCTGACTCATTGAGAGCCTCACCATTGATAAACTTATTCGTGAGCCAGTTCCCCTTATATAACTTATGCCAACGAATAACAACGGCCCTATCTGATAAGCGTTTTGCTTGTTTGTCGTCAACATACAAAACAACATGTGTGTGATTACTCATCACTGCATAAGCGCAAACATCAATGCAAAAAGCACTGGCAAGCAGAAACAGCTTTTGTTCCACCCAGTGGCGGCGGTGTTCATAAGATTTTCCTGTTACTACGTCTTTGCCGCACAAATAGGCTTGCCTTACGCAGCGCGAAATACAGTGGTAGTACTTGGTGTCGGCTAAACTGATCTGTCTTTTTCTGGCTGTTGCCATGGCGGTGTCTCCTCAATCCTTGAGTACATAGCTAACAGTAGACAAGTTTTCGAAAAGGGACAAATTTGAGATGGGTGTCTTCAATTATCCCATTAAAGGTGGGTGTCTCTAATTATTTTTAATAAGGAGAGTAAATATCAACATTACAGTAAGTTTGATCTATGAGATTGAATGGAAAGAGCTAATTATGTGAGGCGCTTTAACAAGCTAACACTCTCCCCCACTCTAAACAAAAGCTAACATTAGCACCACCACGAGGAATATTGCACAATTTTAGCTGCCCACCGTGGTTTTCAATAATTATTCGTGAAAGCATTAGACCTATGCCGTTGCCATCGGCTTTTGTAGTGTAAAAAGCTTCTGCAGCTTCATTTAAATTAGAAAAGCCGGGACCGGTGTCAGTGACACTAAATCTCAGCTTATCATCGTCAAATATGATAGTGAGCGTTATCTCTGGCGGAGGCGTACATGCTTCTTGAGAATTATTAATAAGATGACAAAGCACTTGCTTGATTTGACTGGCATCAAAAAAGCCAAATTGCTCAGCTGTGCATTCTACCTTTAATTGTGGGTAGATACTTTGTAGCTGGATACAAAGCTCACTGAGCACGACAACCTGCTTATTCGCTGGCGGCAGTTTGGCAAGCGAAGCATAATTACCCATAAAAGATTTAAGATAGTTGGTGCGTTCGTTGATGAGCGAAAGCCCACGGTTAAATTTCTCTAAATCTAAGTCGCCATTTAAGCGCTTAGTAAGGCTGCGAGCTACTGTACCAATTGGCGCTAATGCATTGTTGATCTCATGGCTTAGAATGCGAACAAAACGCTGTAAAGCGTCTTTTTCTTGTTGATATAAAATACTATCGAGCTGTTTTAACACCAAAAGAGTATGAGGTTTATTGGCAATGTAGCAACTGTCGTGCTGAAACAGAAAAGCATGCTCAGTTTCATTAACCATCAACCAAACTTTTCCTTGTTTTTGTTGGGCTTGAAGTGATTGAAACCAGCTCATAGCATTGTCTTTATAACTATTTAAAAAGGCTCGCTCAGCGTAGCTATTGGCAAATGCAACGCTGTGGCTGTCGAATACAATCAGCGCACAATCAATCTTTTCGATAATCTGCTTTAGCAGATCACTTTGCTCTGCCAGAGCTCGTTGGTCAGCTTGCATGGCTTGTGCAAGGGCATTTAAATGGCCAACAGTTGAATGTAATTGCGAGTCTTTGCCATGCACCGCTCTTACAGCATAATCGCCTTGTCGAAGCGAAATCAACAAGGTATCAATCAAATTAATGGTATTTTGTCTGGTCGAACCATATTGGTACGCAAGCAATGCAAAACACAGCACAAATACCAAATCCACCAACATAATCAATGTGATTGGATAACCGTGTACAATGAGTAAGGCGTTAACGATAGCAAGTAGTAACGTATTTAACAGCCAATGGCCATAGCGATAAAACAAGTTTACTTATCTCCTACTCGTACTTGTTCATTTTTCGATACCAAGCGCTGCGCGATAGGCCCAAGCTCTTCGCCGCTTTGGATACGTTACCATCATGAAACTCTAGTCTTTTAAAAAGTGCTTGTTCAACAATTTCATCCAACGTTAAATCATGGTGCTCTGGCGCAATCAAATTATCTGTTTGCAGCGAAGGCTGCACTGTGCGCTGTGTCGGGGTAAGCGCCAAATCGCTGGCAAATACCTGAGCGCCGACGCATGTAAACACCACACGTTCCATCATATGCTTGAGCTCTCTAATATTACCTGGAAACTCGTAGCCATTCAGCGCTTTAACAGCGCAAGGCATTAGGGTTGGTGAGGGTTTATTATTATCTTTGCTAAAGCGCATTAAAAAGCGCTCTGCTAATGGCAAAATATCCTCAGGACACTCCCTTAATGGCGGTATTTCAACTTCTGCGGTATTTAATCGGTAATATAAATCTTGGCGAAATTGGTTATTAGCAATTGCTTTATTGAGTTGGCAGTTGGTTGCGGAAATAATCCTAGCAGTATTGTTCAAAACTTTATGACTACCAACTGCACTATACTCTCGCTCTTCTAATACCTGAAGCAATTTTGCTTGAGATTGCAAAGATAAGTTAGCAATTTCATCTAAAAACAGCGAGCCATTACTGGCCAGTGTGAAGGCACCAACGCGATCTTCTTTGGCATCGGTAAATGCGCCTTTTTTATGGCCGAATAGCTCAGAATTAAATAGCTCGTCACTCACCGCCCCCATGTTAATTGCGACAAAGCTCCCACCAGCGCGGTTCGAGTGCTCGTGTACATATTGCGCATAATAACTCTTTCCCGTGCCATTTTCGCCAGTCAGCAAGATGTTCATGTTACTTTGTGCCAACTGGGTTAGCTGAGTCAACACACGCTGTTTTTTTTCACTGTGAGTTTCACAGTGAACCGTTTGCTGAGGCTTTTTAAGGCGCTCATTTTCAGCTGATAGCCGTACTAAATGCTCCCTGTCGACTCGCTTTTCTAATTGTACTTTAATGCTATGAGCAAGGCGCTGATCATCCCATGGCTTTTCAATAAAGTCGGCTGCACCTTGCTTTAACGCCGTAACAGCAAGCTCTAACGTTGCCCAGCCAGTCATGACCACAATGGGTAAAAGTGGGTCAACCTGGATAAGCTTAGCGATAGCTGCGAGTCCTTCCTTACCACTGGTAGTGTCTTGGGTAAAGTTCATATCCAATAACACTAAGTCCACGTCCTGAGTACTGACATACTCAGTTGCCGCCTCAGGCGTCACCACACCATGACAAGCGTAGCCCTCATCCTCAAGTAAAAATTTCAGACTCGCTTGAATGTCCAACGAATCGTCAACTATTAGTACCTTCTTCAAATTATTATTCCATTCTTAAGCTCACTGCTGGTTGAGCTTTTATACTGCGTTTCACCGGGATATAAAGTGCAAAGCATACCGCAATAAATACCAGCAGCAAAGTGACGCTGCCTGCGCCAAACATCACATTAAAAGGCACAATGCCGCGAAAAAAGTCCACAGCGAGATAGCATAAAATATAAAAAGTGAACGCAGAAATTGCCAACCCAGTTATTGTGTGGGTTAGATTTTTCTTTATAAATAACAATACGATCTGGTTGTCTTTACAGCCAAGCGCACGGCGAATGCCTATCTCATAGCTCGATTTATTGATGTTACTAAGCCCCATGGCATAAATACCAATTAACGAGAGCGTCAACGCAAATCCACCGACAATCAAAAAGACATATATGATACTGGTAAAGGCACCAATCATAGAGCGATGATTGTCATAGTGATCAAAAATATAGCTAGCCTCTAGCGGACTCGACAGCCGACTCAACACGCGATAAAACGCTTCATGGCTTTGGCTTGGCGGCAGCTTAGAAATAAATTTAACCGCCATAGTATTATTTGTTACGGCATATTGACGGAAACTAAAATAGATTTCGTGACGACGCTCTCTGGCAACAACGCTCATTTCATCTACTGCGATACCCACTATTTTAGCACTAGGCCATTTTGCATCACGTAAAAGCAGTGATCGCCCTAATATGTCGGCACTGCCAAACAAAGCTTTTGCCAGAGAATCACTAATGATCACCACAGGCGCCGCTTCCAAATTATCTTGCTCGGTAAAGTTTCTGCCACTGTGCAGTTCACGCTTAAAGAGGTGTGAAACAGCTTCAACATTTATGATTTTATCGGTATAAGCTTCCCCTTCGCTTGTGAGCACATCAAGCTCCATATCGCGTTGATACACGCGCCCTTCAGTAAAGGCCGGATCTAGTGTCATGCCCGAGACCAGTGCATTTGCCATTTCAACCGCTTTATCACTGGAAAACTCACTTTCAGTTTGAAGCTGCAGCTCAGTTGAATAAACCCCTTTAAGGGTTTCTCCATCAATATTTCCCGCCATAGAGTACATCACATAGCCAATGGTGCTCGACGCCATCAACATAAAGCTCACTAAGGTCACTTGCAAAGACAATAAACGTTTTGACATCAAGCCAGCTTGTTTTCCGGTCGCACCTCGTGTGCCGTCTCGCAGTACATCATTGATGTTAAAATTAGCTGTTTTCACCGCAGGTAACAGCACGGCAACAGCAAAGACCAGGCTTATCAACAGTAATGACACCAATATGGTGATGCCATTAAGCTGCCAATACCACCAATATGGCATTTTGCCGCCAAACATCATATTCATGAAAAAATTCACCCCGCGTAAGCCTAGGTCCGTTAGCAGTAATGCCACGACCCAACTACTAAAGCAGTAAACCAAGCCCTCACAAGCGTGTTGCTGAATAACCCTTATTTTTGTTGCCCCGATCGCGGCCCGAATAGCCGACTCCTTTTGTCTCTCAATAATTCTGGCAAAGAGTAAGTTGCCAATGTTGATTGAGGAAATAAGCAAAATGAGCACGATACCAATCATAAACAAAGTAAATATAAAGACTGCTTCACCGTCGGTGTTGTATTCCATCAACGTCATTGACTCTACTCGGGCCGATTTATCAACCTCAAGTTCTGACTGACTCGCGCCTCGCTTAGCAAAATCGGTAAAAAATAAACTCAAACGTTGCTCTAACTTTGCCTCTACCGCCTCACTTGGACTCTTATAAATAAGGTTAATGGCATCAGTTGGCTCCGTGTTATTGCCTTTCAGTGGTAGCCAGAGTTTAGAAAATATCGGGAAATTATTGCGCTTGGGCATCACACCAATTATCTCGTAAGGCTTTTGATTAATCACCATAGTACGGCCAATAACGTCTTTACTACCTTGGAATAGGTGCAGCCATAAATAATCAGAAATCACCACCACATCTTGGGCTGCTCCTACAAAATCTTCCGCTGTATAAAACCTCCCAAGCGCTGGTTTACTATTCAGAAAGTTAAAAAAACGCGCATCAACATAGGAGCCACGATAATGATTGCCCTGCTCAGCGTCACTTACCCAAACACTAGCCGGAGCAATATAAAGCCACTCTTCAAGTTGTTTAATTTCTTCAAGCTGTTGTAACTCCGGTAACATGCGATATTGAAATTGATTTTGCATGCTGATGGGATTGTGTACCTTAAAGATTCTGATTTGTGGGCTGTCATTACTCATTTGGCTGTGTGAGAACGCCACCGTATAAATATAGTTAAAGCCAACTAAGGATATGGTTAAACTACCAACCATAATAAACATCATTAATAACGTAAAGCGCATTGATTTTGCGATATTCCTTAGGGCATAACGAAAGTCTAAAAGTAATCCCATACTAAGCTCCAACGACTTTGCTTGTACGTTCAAGCTGCTTTTTATCCCTTAAAATCGTGCCATCAAGCATAGAGATAACACGGCTGGCGTAGGTCGTAGATTCAATATCATGAGTTACCATGCATATCGTTTTACCCGCGGCATGCAGTTCGCTCAACAGTCCTAGCACTTGCTGTGCGTTATTTGAATCCAAGTTACCAGTCGGCTCATCGGCCAGGATAAGATCTGGGGAATTGATCAGCGCCCTTGCAACTGCTGCACGTTGTTGCTGACCTCCTGAAAGCTGAGATGGAAAGTGGTTGATGCGGTTTTCTAACCCCACCATCGCTAGTGCCTCTTTGGCTTTTCGAGTCATCTCCTTTTGAGACATACCACCGATATAAGTTAAAGGTAACATAACGTTTTCAAGTACACTTAAATCGCTGATAAGATTAAAAGCTTGAAAAATAAAGCCAATATGATTTGCACGAATATGAGCACGTTGGTCTGAGCTTAAATTGAAAGCGGGATTACCACTGATATAATACTCGCCATTATTTGGCTCATCAATCAGGCCCAGAATGGACAATAACGTAGACTTTCCACACCCCGAAGGTCCTGTGATAGCGACAAATTCACCGGGCTTGACCTCAAGATTAATGCCGTCTAGAGCTTGAGTTGCGATTTCCTCTGTCTGAAACCGTTTTTCGATATTATTGAGTTGAATTACTGAGTTCATCATAATGTCCTATTAGCGCACTAATACTTGGCTATCTTGCGTATATTTTTCCATATCGGAAATAATGATAGTTTGATTTTTATTAAGACCTTCAAGCACTTCAATGTAGTTTACCGAACGCTGACCAAATTTGACTGTTTTTTTCGTGGCAAGATGTTCATCAACAACAAACACGCTAGCTTGGTTATTTGCGACCGCGTTGGCCGGCATCGCGACAAATAACGCATCGGGCTTATGGCTTGTTGTAATAACGCCTTCGACATTGAGTTTGTCTCTGGCTTCTACTGGCAACGTACCTTCTATACTCAACTCAACTTCAACTTGGCCGTTGGTTACTTTTGGCGAAACACGTTTGACGATAGCATTAAAACGCGAACTGTAAGTATCGATAATAGCTGGCTGTCCTACTTGTACATGTGGCGCATCTAATTCGGCAATATTTATCTTAGCAACCAGCATTCGAGGGTCTGCCACTTCTGCAACAGAGCTGGTATTGAACAACTGCATCCCCACTGCAATCAGCACATCCTGAATTTGTCCAGCGATAGGTGAGCGTACATTTAGGGCTGCAATGTTTTCTTCTAGTAGCTTGATTTCGGAGTGCAAACTTACTTGTTCAGCCTGCTGTGCTTTGACGTTGGCATGCAGTATTGCTTGCTGAGTATCAACCCTGACTTGCAGCAGTTCAACTTGCTTTTGACTCCGCTGCATTGCAAACTCACTGCGCTGATGATCCAGCTGAGAAATGGTACTATTGCCCTTTTCGATTAACGTTTTTTGTGCCTGCCACTGCATTTTATCGGCTTTAAATGCCAATAAAGCGTCATAATATGCAGTATTAGCCTCTTGCACTTTGGCTTTTAGCTCTGCAAGTTCAGCCTCATGTTGAGCTGATATTTTACTAAGCTGGCTTTGCTTTTGGATAAGCGCTTCGCGCAATGAAGGGTTTTCTAAACGAGCAAGTAACATCCCCTGAGTTACCATTTCCCCAGGTTTGACTAGCACCTCAACCACTTTGCCGCCACTACCACTGGTAACCAAGTGGCGCTTCTCTAATGCTAACCTACCAAGTCCTTTGACACTGAGCTCAAACTCTCCCTGTTGAACGTTAGCAACAATTAATTCCTCTTGATAAACCACATTCGATGCGCTTTGGGTATACGCTTTGGCAAAAAAAACCAAGCCAAGCACAACGAATACAACCACAAGCAATATCACTTTGTGAATTGGCATACGCTTAGTTTTTGCTAATTTTATATCCATACTCTGTACTCCACGTTAAGAATAAGAGATGAGTATCAAATTTCAGGCCAAATTATTTATATTTATAAATCAGACAATTATGGAAATTTTAGACATTTCATGCTCGGCAACTGTGTCGATATCGACACACTGTATCCGGCATATGTCTCTAAAGTGGAACAGTGATGTGATTCAGTAATAGCGTTTTGCGTGCTTGCTAACTAAGTCATGTAAATTTAAATGATCTCATTATCAGCTGCTACTAAGCGCTCTAATTGAAAGCACAAAAAATCAATAGAGCAGCTTTCTCCACTTTGGCTTCACGAGTGACAATGTTTTTCTAATATGCTCTGGTAAAGCCCCTAGGTTGCAGACATAGAGTTCTAGGCTTGTTTTAGAATAGTGCCACGGATGTAGAAAATAATGGCAAGCACGAAACCAAGTTTGCAGTGCGATCCCCAGGTAAATGGGCTCGCACTTTGTCTTAGTCAAACAGGTTAGTAGTCTGTCAGGTTTTGGCTGTAGATTTGCAACGCGTTATCGAGGTCGGCAATTAAATCTTCAACGTCTTCAAGGCCAATATGGAGTCTGATCACCGGGCCCTGCTCCCAGCCTGTGGTAGTACGTAAATGAGCCATGGTTTTATTGGCCGTCACTAGGCTTTCATATCCCCCCCACGAAAACCCCATTTTAAAGTGTTCTAAGGCATCGAGAAAACG
The DNA here is from genome assembly GCF_037120705.1 of Pseudoalteromonas sp. UG3-2. Classification (NCBI taxonomy): domain Bacteria; kingdom Pseudomonadati; phylum Pseudomonadota; class Gammaproteobacteria; order Alteromonadales; family Pseudoalteromonadaceae; genus Pseudoalteromonas; species Pseudoalteromonas sp. UG3-2. Next base: position 854,664 of record NZ_JAWLJU010000002.1, read on the forward strand.
GTTAATGGCTTTTTGCGAACCTTGTTTCATCACGATTGAAAACAGCCCATTACTGCCATCAAAGTCGCGTTTAAAGAACTCGTGGCCAGGGCAAGTGGCAAAGGCCGGATGACGGACATGATCTACCAGTGGGTGTCCTGCGAGCCACTTTGCTACCTCTAGTGCTGATTGCTCATGTTGCTTTAACCTTGCAGGCATGGTGCGTAAACCACGTAACGCCAGATAGGCATCATCGGCTGAGGTACACTGCCCAAGCAAATACGAGTGCTCTCTCAGGGCTGGCCAGTAACGTTCGCTCGCCACAGCAACACCCATCATAACATCGGAATGACCGACAATGTATTTAGTTGCGGCCTGGATGCTAATGTCGACCCCATGATCCAGTGGTCGGTAATGCCAACCATTGCCATAGGTGTTGTCCAACATAGTGATAATATTATGTTCTTTCGCAACCTTAACCAAGCTAGGCACGTCTTGAATTTCCATGGTAATGGAGCCTGGAGACTCTAAAAACAGCACCTTAGTATTGGGCTTTATCAGCTCAGCAATGCCGGCACCAATCATAGGATCATAGTAGGTGGTTTCAATGCCATAGCCTTTCAGTAATTTGTCGCATAAGTCACGCGTGGGTTCGTAAGCCGTATCCACCATTAATAAATGATCTCCTGCCTGTAGAAAAGACAGCAACGACTGTGCAATGGCGGCAGCACCAGAAGGATACAAAGCGCAGCCTGCGCCATTTTCTAGCTCAATAATGGCATCTTGCAGAGCAAAGTGAGTGTGCGTGCCACGACGACCATAAAATAAGGTGCGGTGACCACGCCCTTTTACTGCTTCGTGCAATTCCGCCACACTGTCAAATACAACCGTTGAAGCGCGTTGAACCACAGGGTTAACGACCCCGTTGGTGTATTCAGCGTTTCTTCCAGCAGAAACTATTTTTGTATGTTTTTTCATCGTCAATTTTGACCTTGTGCGCGCCAATACTCTACTAGGTACCTTGAAATGGAATCTTCACGAGTGAGCTTGTAACCTGGCGCTGTGTCACCCCACTGTGAAAAGGTATTTAATTCGGCTCGAGAGAACCATTTTGCTTGCTCTAATTCATCTTGTTCTACAAAAATGTCTGTGGTTTTAGCTTTGGCAATAAACCCTAACATTAACGATGATGGAAACGGCCAAGGTTGCGAGGCTATGTACTGAGGCTCGTAGGCCTCAACACCCGCTTCTTCCATCACTTCGCGGATCACCGCTTGCTCTAAGGTTTCACCTGGGTCCACAAACCCCGCCAAGGTTGAAAATACGCCCTCGGGCCAACTGGCTTGGCGACCAAGCAGGCAGCGCTCCACGCCATCAGAAAAAGTATGAGTCACTAACATAATTACCGCCGGATCGGTGCGGGGAAAAGTCATATGACGGCATTTCGGGTTAGTACAACCACGCGCATGTCCAGCTTCAACTGGCCGATTGGGCTGACCACAACGGCCACAAAAGCAATGTGTTTTATGCCAATAACACAAGCCCCTAGCCAACACCCCAATTGAACCTTGGGTCATGGGTAGGTTGCGGCCTACTTGGCGCATATCGATAAAACTGGTGTTAGGGTTATCAAATTGCAATTGCTGCGATTGCGATGTGATATCTAAGGCAAAATAACTGTATTCATCATCTTTGCCAAGAAAGATGGCATTAGCGAGATCAAGGCCAGTGACTTCGTCACGATTTAGAAAGCATAACTCATTGCGGTGGGTGTCCACTAAATTCGCGTCGTTATCAATTAATAACCAGCGGCTTTGCGGGCCCATTTGTGACAATAACCAATTTTTGTCTTTTCGTTCGTTTGATGCTCTGTCGAGCATCATTTGAGAGTAATATAGCAAGTGACTGTCCCTACATTATAAATGCTGAGTTGCCCAGTAAACATAGCTTATAACACCACGCTATAGGTGCTCAGCGGTAATACAGCTAAAAGCTACCATAGCCCAGTGTGACTGGCAAAAAAAAAGCCCCATTGGGGCTTTTGGAACTACAGTGTACTCACACTACAGAGGCAAGTTGTTGCATTAACTTTTGGTTTTCACTTTCGATGTGCTTATAAAATTCGACATCTTTTAACTTGTGCGCCGCGGCTTCATCCACCACAATCACCGCATCTCGATGCATTTGAAGCGCGGAAGCGGGGCAAGCTGCCGTTAAAGGCCCTTCCACCATAGCAGCCACGGCATCCGCTTTGTTTGCTCCGGTGGCCAGCAGTACCACTTTTCTGGCATCTAAAATCGTGCCAATTCCCATGGTAATAGAAAGATGAGGTTGATATTCATCGGCGCTAAAAAAACGTGCATTATCATCGATGGTGGCTTTAGTAAGGGTTTTTACCCGAGTGCGAGATGTTAAGCCAGAAGACGGTTCATTAAAGCCAATATGACCATTACGGCCAATCCCGAGTAATTGTACGTCAATACCACCCGCTTGGCTGATACGTGCTTCATACTCATCGCAAGCGCTGATGGGGTTGCTGGCATTACCCGGCGGTACGTGTGTGTTTTCGGGCTTGATATCAATATGATCAAATAACTGCTGTTGCATAAAGTAGCGATAGCTTTGTGGGTGAGTGTCCTCAAGACCTAAATATTCATCTAGATTAAAACTCGTGACTTTAGAAAAGCTTAGCTCCCCTGCCTGATTTCGGGCAATGAGTTGTTGATATAACGCCACTGGCGTTGAGCCTGTCGCGAGCCCCAGCACAGAATCCGCTTTTTGCTGTATCTGTTTCGTGAAAATATCGGCTCCATAGCCAGCCACCGCGGTAGCATCTTTGAGGATAACGACTTGCATATACACACCCAGATTTGAAGAAAAAGAAAATGGGATCTGAACCCTACCCCGCGTGCAATCAGAATAAGGCCAGATCAAACCTAATTGGGATACACAGCATTAGGTTATTACCATTATGACAACGCTGTCATTATTATCAGAAATAACCGCTTTGTAAAGTAAAAGTGAAAAAAACATGCGGGTTTTTATGCTAAATTTGCATAACAATATAAAAAAGCCCCTAGTCAGGGGCCAAATAGCAATGAAATACGCTGTCAGCTGCTAAGCACTGTAACCATCAGACACTGACAAAAATTTTGCGTCGATACATCCAATGTAACACCAACAATTGTACTAATAACAAAGCCAACACAGCCATTAAAGGTTGCCATAGCGCTGCTACCGCGGTGATAACGCCACCAAACACACTCTGGCTAATATAGCTCCAGTCAACCAAGCTAGAGGCTAGATAAATAATAATAGAGTTAGCGCCGATAATCACAAATGGGTAGGCCCAACGCTGAACATTTAAGACGTCGATAATGGCATAAAAAAGCGCTAATAAAATGGCGCTCCACCCCACTGTGACTAACACAAAAGAGCTAGTCCACAACTCTTTATTAACTGGAAACTGCAGATCCCACAGCCAACCTAAAGCCAGCGCAATAACCCCTGAACCTAACAATATCATTACCGCACGCCATTGCCCCTGCTCATTTGCGTTGGCAATCACGCGACCAGCAAACACTCCCGCAATAGCATTCACCACCGCAGGTAGCGTCGACAATACCCCTTCTGGATCAACCGGGCGATGTTGGTAACTAATGCCTGGTAATAAATAATCATCAAAAGCAGCATTCCAACTGCCAAGCCCAGGTGCGCTCAGATCTCCTGCAACACCACCGGGCACGGGTATAAAACACAGCAGTAACCAGTAACATATCAAGATCCCCACAGCAACGTAAGCGAGTGTTTTTAAACTGCTGTGCCACACCAACAAGGCACAAAAAAACCAAGCAAAAGCAATTCGCCCTAAGACACTGGCATAACGTACGCCATCACTATCAAGCGGGACACCCACTCCCCAGCCATGATTATACAGCACACCAAAAATACAGAGTAGAAGCAGTCGCTTTAAGGCCTTGGTATAGATAGGTTTGCGCTGTATTAAAGGGAGGTGATCAATGCGTTTTGGCGAGAGCCCCATGGCCACGCCAGAAAGAAAGATAAACAATGGGAATATTAAGTCATAAAAGGTAAAGCCATGCCATGCACTGTGCACGGTATGTGCCTCAAATGCTTTCCAGCCCTGCCAACCTGTTAATACAAACAGCGCAGCGAAAATAGATTGCCCACCTAAAATCCAAAACATATCCATGCCGCGTAGCGCATCTAAAGACGCTAAACGTTTCGGTTTATTCGTTGTTGTCATCTCTACTACCTATACCCCTTATAAGAGGATGGCCATTAACCAAATAAACCCTGCGATACTGCAGCAGGGTCTCATCAGGGAAATCAAACGATTGCGATTAATAAGGGTGTCACCGCAATAAATAATATGGGTGTCACCTCAACACTTGGGGTCATGGCAACAGTTTATCTGCAGCGACGACATCACACTGGCTCACCGGCAATTACTGTTAGCTCGGCCTCTAAGTCTTGGTTTAACACCACAAAGTCGGCCTCTGCACCACTGCGTAAATGTCCTTTAGTCTCTAACCCCAAATATTGCGCGGGATAAAGCGATGCCATGCGTAAGCTTTCAGCTAAACTTAACTGCAAGGTGTTGACACTGTTTTTCACCGCACTGGCCATATCCAACACACTGCCAGCTAGCTCCCCAGTGGTGGAGTTAAGACGATCGCCAGTACGGATAACTTTGCGACCATCAAAAAAGTCAAATTCAGTGGCATCGGTACCGACCGGTGGCATGGCGTCTGTTACCAACATGACTTTGCCACGCTGTTTGCTGCGAATGGCTAGTCGGGCCGACTGCGGGTGAACATGATGACCGTCCACAATCAAGCCACACCAACTGTGGTCATGCCAAAGCGCAGCGCCAACCACGCCCGGTTCGCGAGAAGTAAAAGGTGACATGGCATTAAACAAATGAGTAAAGCCATCCACACCTGCTTGTAAGGCCCGCTCAGCGGTTTCATAGTCAGCATTAGAGTGTCCAATAGACACCTTCACGCCGAGGTCAATTAAGCGCTTAATATCATCTAACGGTACCGTCTCTGGTGCCAAAGTCACCATTTTGATCCCTAAGTCTTGTCGCCCATAAATCGCAAACTCTTGTTCTGAAATAGGACGGAGGTATTGCTCACTGTGAGTGCCCTTTTTAGGCCCAGATAAATGGGGTCCTTCAAAGTGTATTCCCAACACGCCTGGTTGCTTTGCTGCAATCGCTTGCGCCGTGGCATCAGCAGCGCGCTCCATCACTTCTACGCGGTCAGTAATAAGAGTAGGCATTAAACCTGTAGAGCCAAATTTGGCATGTGCTTGCACAATTTGCGCTAAGCAAGCAACCGACTGCTCAGCATTAAAAAAGCCGCCACCGCCGCCATTAACTTGGACATCAATAAATCCCGGTACCACCATACCGGTTAACACCTTGGCATTATCAACAGCATGATTAAGGTGCTCAATTTTACCGTTATGCACAGTGAAATACACTTCGCTATGCCAGTTGTCACCATCAAATAATTGTGGCGCAAAATAGTGTTGTGAACTCATCAGTTGACCTTTTTAAATTCTTGACCAGCACTTTGAATGGCATAATAAATCGCCCCCATCTCCGGTGGCTGCTTCGGAGCTTGCACTTGTTTTGCGATAGCCGGGTCAAGCCAAGCTTGTAATGGCTCTGCCAGTCCGCCAATCATGGATAATCGTGGCGGATTAAGCGCCAATAGACGCTGGGCTAAACGACTGATGTAATCGGCGCCGGTTTTGACAATAGTAAGTGCAACCGCATCGTTTAACTTTGCTTGTTCAAACACGTAGCGAGCCAGCTTAGCGTAACCACTGGATGGCTGTCCTGCCATTTGCTCAGCAATTCCCATTGCATCTTTGGCACCAAAATGGCCAAGCAATACTTGAGTTAACGCTGTGCTTTCACCCAAACCATCGAGATCGAGCAATACAGCTTTTACTGCTTCTAGCCCCATCCATGCACCACTGCCCATGTCGCCCTGAGCAAAACCATGGCCGCCGTAGTTAACGGTTTGACCATTGACCAATGCAAAGCCACAAGAACCGGTGCCGGTAATAATAACAGCACCGTCACTGCCCTCATGGGCACCAATGCAGGCAGTATGAAGATCTGTGGTTAAGAACATATGCTTAAAAGGATGTTGCCATTGCAAGATTTTTTCATACAGAGCTGGCAAGTTAACACCAGCTAATCCAAGTCCGGCGTTTAGTTCATGCACCTGCTCGACTTTAAGCCCTGCATCTTGTAGCGCCATTTGGGTTGACACCATGATAGATTCTAGGGTGCGTTCAAGACCATGTAACGGGTTTGCAGCCCCTCCTAACCCAGTACCCAAAACGCCATGTTGCTGTGAGTAAATGGTTGCACGGCATTTTGTCCCTCCACCATCGATACCGATGTAGAGTTGGTCTTGGTCAACCTGTTTCGCCATCATGTAAGACCCCTAGTAATTTGCTGGTTGCCACCGCGTTATTGTTATCATTCGCCACGGTACTTGTTGTTGTTGAATTAATGTTACCCACAAAATGACAGCGTTGTCATTAAATTTCTCAAGATTTTTTTTCAACTTGATAATGTCGTGCCTTTCAATAGCACGGAATTTATCTTGATTTGGTATCGACTTTATCGACAGCCGTATAAAGAAAGGACAATGATTTCAGACAATTGCGCCGTATTACAAAATCTATTTTGATTGTGAAAACGCGAACCATATGCCAAATACGATTCCTCCCTAACCGCTATAATATTACACAGAAACAGAAATCTGTCAGTGAAAAGTTGCTTGGGGAGTTAGGATCAAGGAGGCGAAATAGCAAGCAGCGCTGAATTGAAGCGCTGCTTGCTGTCAGATTAATGAGGTTTATTTAACCCCTAATTCTCGCAAACGTTCTTGTAGGTAGCTGTCTGCGGTATAACGCTCAGACAATACGACATCTGGACGTGGATGCAAAAACAGTGGCAAAGAGATACGCGACTTATCGGACGCTTTACCGGTTGGGTTGATCACTCGGTGGATGGTAGATGGGAAATAGCCACCAGACGCCTCTTGTAACATGTCACCAATATTAATAATTAAAGAGCCAAAGTCACAAGGTACGTCTAACCAGCTACCATCTTGTCTTTGCACCTGCAGTCCGGGCTCATTGGCTGCTGGTAGCACAGTGAGTAGGTTAATGTCGCCATGGGCCGCAGCGCGAATGGCGCCTGGCTCTTCATCCCCAGTCATTGGTGGATAGTGCAATACGCGCAATAGTGTTTGCTCAGAGTCTTTGATCATGTCTTTCAGATCAATAGAAAACTTCGCACGAACCTCTGCAGGCGCTTCAGCTTGTACCCAGCTTAATAGCTCTTGGGCAAACTCACTAGCCAGACGGTAGTATTCACGGATCTCAGCTTCTAGCTGTGCAGGCACTTGGCCTTTAGGATAAACGTGAAAGTATTCTTTAATGTCTTTTACAGAAAAGCCTTTCGCCACCTCAGACACGTCTGGTGGAAAATAACCGTCTTGTGTGTCTTTGTTATACAAGAAGTTGTGCTTTTCTTCAGAATTGAAGAACGCTTGCCAATTGTTGTAAATGGATTCCACTAGCTGTTGTGGAATTGGATGGTTTTTTAATACACCGAATCCAGTGTTTCTTAAAGATTCTACAAACTCTTTCGCAGCATTTGGCGATTGATAGTCTACGGTAGGTAACTGTTGCATGATGGTTCCACCAAAATTATTAGTAATTCATGGTCAATTGTAGGCGCAGGCTCACAAACTGACGCACTTCCCGTGTCATCTCAACACTGCGTACCTTAATACCAATCAGCTTAATGGCGCATCTGCATTATGCAGTTTATCATCAAGCCTACTTGATACCTAACCAAGGCCGGCGTATTTAATCGGGTCTGTTGACCTAGGGTTGTTTTCGTGCGCATGTTCAAGCTCTATGCAAAATAGAGCCAATGCGGCCCACACCAACCTTTGCATCAGCATAAGATCAGAGCAGAATACTAAAAACAGCAACAGCAAAGGCCAAAAAGCCCTATACGATCGTGTTGTCGATAATTCTATAAAAGTGTCAGCACTGGGCTTTTTAATTAAGCCGTGTCTGGCCACTTCAAAGAATATGTATTAACAGCCGGCGAGCTTATTGAAATCGCCAGCAATAAATAAGGACTTATGTCCGCTTAGCGTATGACATCCCCCCTATTTTGACTCAGATCAACTCATATTTAGTATTGTGCTTGTTACTGAAACGGCAATGGAATATCAATATGCCAAGTTAAGCCATGATTATCAGTGATCCGATACTCCCCTGCAAGCGCCCCCGAAATTAAGTTCGCAGCTAAATTTGCGCTAAGCCCGACGTGGCCAGAATTACCTCGCTTGGTGGTCACAAAGGGCTGCAATAAATCTTGGCTATCGATCCCTTGTAGTCCATCACCGCCATCGGAGTAGACAACGGCTAAATGTTTTTCTGTAAGGGTAAACTGTATTTTCACCGCTCCGGTTGTGAGTTGCCAAGCATGTGCCATTGAGTTTTCAATTAAGTGTCCTAATACTTCCAGTAACGCGTTAACATCGCAAATAAACTCGTCCTGATTAACGCCAGTAAAACCTAACTCCACCGCCGCAGAGTCATAATTTTTTACCAACCGCTCTACCAACTGTTGTAAATTAGTGGCTTGCAGTTCACTTTCCCGTTGAGACTGAGATACCGACTTAAGCAATGTCACAAACTTCGCCACTTTATCTAAATTACGACTACACAATACACTGCTGTGGTTAATTTGCTCTAGACCCGCGACCAGGCCTTCTTGAGTTAAGGTGCCGAGCTCTAATGCCACAGACAATTCTTTAGTCACTTCCTCCAAAAAGGTATTGGAGGTAATACTGGTGCCTAATGGCGTATTTATCTCGTGGGCAATCCCCATCACCATCTGGCTTATGGCACTGGATATTTGTTGTTTAACCGCCAGCTTTTGCCCTTCTAATAATTTGAACTGAGTTTTTACTCGAGCAATGATTTCGCTGGGCTTATACGGTTTGGTAATATAGTCGACGCCACCAGCCGCAAACGCTTCGACAATGCTGTCACTGTCGTCATAGGCACTGACAAACATAACCGGAATGTCTTTTTTCAGGGGATCTGATTTCACTATTTTACACAGTTCAAGCCCTGACATTTGGGGCATTTTCATATCGGTGATCAATAACGCAGGCTGCCGCTTATTAATAATACTCAGCGCCAATTCGCCACCGGTTGCAGCCAACACTTTAAAGCCTTCTTTACGCAAGATCAGCTGTAGCACCTGAAGGTTTTCAGGCCTATCATCAACGATTAAGATCTCAGGCATGGTTTACTCTGGTTCCTTGCTGCTAAGACTTCTACCAGCATAGCTTGAGAATTTACATATCGCGACTATGGTTAATTATAAATGTATGCCTAAATAATAACTTATGTCTGCAAAAGCTCAGCTTAGTTGGTTAGCTGTTATCACCTTTATCATTTTTCTTGGTAGCGTATCGCTGGCTCAATTTGTGATCTTTCATCCCCAACAGGCCCTAAAGCAGTATTATCAAGCACAGCAAAACCATTTGTTATTAAAGCAATATCAGTTACGCCAAAACCAACAGTTGTTAACGCAATTACACTTTTACCCAGACCAAGCGCCAGACTCCGAGCTGCTTCAGGGGATTTTCATCAGCCAACAACAGTTAGTTCATCAATGGCAAGCTGCTCAAAGCGGGCTAACCCCACTCCCTCAAGACTATAACAACCGCATGTCGCAACTGGATTACCACCTGCAAACAACACAACAGCGTGCTAACGCTCAGAGTATGCGAACATTGAGCATTACCGCTATTGCCCTATTTATATTAACCATCACTCTGATTTGGTACATCTGGTTTATGCGTACCAAGCATTTTGCGCCGTTATATCGTGTTATTAATGCCCTTAAAGAGCGATCACATTACAGTCATGGGGTGACAAAACTACCGCAGGCCAAAGACGCTGATATCCGCCGCTTAACCACCGCCATTGAATCTGCCACACAAGCTCAGCAGCAACGTCTCGAGTTGGCAGCAGTCATAGAGCGTTATAATCGTGAACTAAAAGCCTTATCAGGCTCCACTGCCATCGTTAAACACGGATTAGCCTTCGTTGCCAAGCAATTCAATAGCCCCAGTGTTAGCTTGTATTTACAGCATGACAACCACTCTGTTAGTGTCGATGCCAGCGTCGGCTTAGTGCCAACCTACGCCGTTGTCGCTGAACAACTCCATCAGTCGGTAACACAAAATCATGCGTTACAACAAATTGCGCCACTGTGGCTCAGACAAGATGGGCAGGAAATAAAAATAGCGGCGCGCTACTCCTTGCCATTAAGTGTTGGCAGCCAAGTAAAATACATTTTACTGGTTGCCAGCAGTGAAGTGCTCAGCGACAACCAATTCGATACACTGCAATACCTCTGCAAAGACCTGAGTTTAGCCTTGGCAGTCAATGAAAACATGGAGAAGCAGCAGCAAACCGAAGCGGCCCTCAGTGAGCAACTTGAGCTTACGAACCATATTATTAATGCGATCCCAAACCCCACCTACTACCGAGATACTTCTGGCGCCTTTATGGGGGTCAATCAGGCTTTTTTGACCTTGCTTGATCAATTTGAAGTGGATGTCATGGGGGCCAAACTCGAGCAGGTGTTTGAACTTGGCACAGCCAATCTATTCGCGGCAAAAGCGCAAGAAATTATTGATTCAGCACAAGCACACACCTACGAAGTGACTATGTTAGATGGCCAGCAACAAAACAAAGAGCTGATTGTCTACGAAGCGCCGTTTTTTAACCGCGAGGGAGACGTGGCCGGTGTCGTCGGTATGTTTTTGGATGTCTCTGAGCGAAATCAGTTACAACGCGAATTGATCGAGGCCAAAGACAATGCTCAAGAGTCGGCAAAAGCCAAGGGCGAGTTCTTAGCCAATATGAGCCATGAGATCAGAACCCCAATGAACGCGATTATTGGTATGTCACACTTGGCATTGGCCACTGACTTAAATGCTAAGCAGCATGACTATATTACCAAAATAGATAGTGCAGCTAAGCAGCTACTGCGTTTGATTAATGATATTTTAGATTTTTCTAAAATTGAAGCCGGTAAGGTGGAATTAGAACATGAGCCTTTTACCCTTGAAAAGCTTATGGATAGCGTTGCCACCATTGTCAGTATCAAAGCGCAAGAGAAGCAGTTAGAACTGGTTTTTGATATTGATCCTGAGCTCCCTAGTGCCTTAATAGGCGATCAATTCCGTTTGACTCAGGTGTTGGTGAACCTGGCAGGGAACGCGGTGAAATTTACCGAATCCGGTGAGGTAGTTATCCAAGTAACGGCACTCGCCACCGAGCAGGATAATGCCAAAATCAAATTTAGCGTTAAAGACTCAGGTATTGGGATGTCGAAACAGCAACAAAAGAGTTTGTTTCAATCTTTCTCTCAAGCCGATACTTCTATCACAAGGCGCTACGGCGGCACAGGCTTGGGTCTGACCATTTCTCAACAGTTGGTTAAGTTGATGGGCGGAGAAATCTACGTCGAAAGCGAGCAAGGGATAGGCTCAGAGTTTTATTTTACCTTACTGTTGCCATTAGCTGAATCCACTGCTTTGCAACCAGCTAACACCGCGCAATTCGCTCAACATCAGGTCACCATCGTCGATGACAATCAGCACGCTTTAGATGTGTTAGCAGGCATGTTGAGCAACTTTTCTATGCCAGTGACGGCATTTACTGAACCCAATGAAGCGCTCAATCATGCCATGCTCAGCGAGTACGTCCAGAGCCTGTATATTGTCGATTGGCATATGCCAACAATGGACGGCTTGGAGTTAATCTCCAAGCTCAAACAACTCCCTAGCCATAGTGAAACTCGATTTATTTTAGTCACGGCATATGGCCGTGAATTGAGTTTAACCGCAGCACAATCTGCACTCATAGATGGGGTGTTACTAAAACCATTAAACCCCTCTAATCTTGTTGATGTCATACAGAGTACGCTGTTTGATACGGTGTCTGCACGTCAGCATATTCATACTAATAACCATACCATAGCGACAGATACCCTTGATGGCATGATGATATTAGTTGCCGAGGATCAGCCCGTGAACCAAGAAATCGCGGTCGAAATTCTCAGCAGTTATGGCGCCAGTGTCATTGTCGCCGATAATGGCGAACAAGCCTTACAAAAGGCCGCAGAAAGCGCCGTAGATATCATTTTAATGGACATGCAAATGCCGGTTATGGATGGCATCACCGCAACGCTCAAACTACGAGAAAAGTACCCTGCAGACACACTGCCCATTTTAGCCATGACGGCAAATGCCATGACGCAGGATATTCAAGCCTGTTTAGCGGCGGGGATGAATGGCCATGTTGCCAAACCCATCGACGTCAAACAATTAATCGACACTATAGCACAACACAGCAACAACGGCCTTGACCGGAATAACTCTGCGCCATTAAACCACACGCACCCGGAGTCAAAAACAGCAGAGCCAGAAGAAATTGTTGATTTTACTGGCATCGATATCAATGAAGGGGTCGCCCGAGCCGCTGGCAATCAACACGTGTATTTTGATATTCTTGAGAAGTTTCTGTCGCAACAAGTTGAAGAGCTAATTAACTTAAAGCAAGCGCTAGCAATCGAAGACTATGAACTCGTGCGAAACATGTTACATGCTCTGAAAGGTGCCAGTGCTAACCTTTCTATCGTTAAACTCACTGAGGCATTTAAACACATTGAAACCACATTAACGACCAGCCCACCATCAGCCGCTGAAATAGATGAACTCATTAAATACGTGAAATACACACTCGAGCAATGCCAAAAGCAACGCAGTAAACAGCGTAATCACATCACCAGCAACAGCAGCAATGATTCATCTCAGCTACAGGATTTAGTTAAACTGGCTTGCGCGCTACGTGATTATGACACCCAAGCCTCTGAGATTATAACCACTATCAATGTGGGTCCCTACCTAGGCGAAGTCGAATTAGAGCAACTAAAAACCGCAGTGGCACGGTTTGAATACCATGAAGCATTATCGTTGCTAACGGCTATTAAGCCTGTCGATGAAGCCGCACAACTGAGCAACGATAGCTAACCGCTAACTCCCCATGCAATCCCAGTAAAACAAGCCACCTATTTTTCACTTTTTATGTTGACGCAATATAAACAACTTGCTAACAATAAATAAACCACAACAAAACAAGGAAACAACAATGAAACTTCAACTGAAGAAATCTAAGTTAAAAGCGTTAACACAAAATGGTAACCAACTCGCTAAGGAAGTAACCCCGAACATTGCTGGCGGTTTTATTCCCACTGAACGCCGTTATTGCCAAACAGATATGAACTGTGCCAGTGAGGGCTGTGCTTCTATCGAGCCAAACTGTGGCACTCAAACCTATACCTGTTATTAAACAGCAAAGCATTAGGCCATATTGATGGTCTAATGCTTATACCAATCCGCATTAATGTTTCCACCTTCATACAACACCAACTTATCACTGTGCCACCCGGCAACTTTCTCACTTTGTAAAGAAGACGACATATCCTGAAACTAAAGCAGGGGTAATTAGGAGCGGGTTCTTAGTGATTAAAAAGAGGAGTGATTAAGGTGCCATAACAACTGACACCTTCAGGATCTAACTGATGACGATTAAAGTCCTAAATCATTCATAAAATCATCATCGGCAACGTCATCGCTTGCTTTGTCATCCTTGGCTACTGACTTCTTTTTGCTTTCTGCCTGACTGGCAATGATGTCATCGGGGTCTACCGCTTCAGCGATATCAAAATCGTGCAATTTAATGAATTCCGTTTTATCCATCGCCAGCTCAAGGTAGAAAATATTCTGCCCTTGGGTCGTGAATGTCACCCTTCTGGCTTGCGGTCGATCCATGGTGGTGTCCACTGAAATCTGCACCTGCTTATTAATAGCCATCATTTTTGGTTGGTTTTGGGTGATTGATGTGTGCAGTTGCTCCCGCACTTTGTTGGTAAAGTCGCCAACAATCTGGTTCATCAACTCGCCCAGCACATTGGCTACGTCATCCGATAAGTGACTGGAGGCAATTTCTTCCTCCGGCATGCCCATATTGCGCATGTAGTCGGTGTACACTTCCATCGCCGCTTGGCCGGTAAAGTTGGTTACCACCAAGCCAGTAAAGCCGCCGTCAAATAACACAAAACAGCCAATATCGGGGCGCATGCAAGTGCGGGTGATCTTCTGCACCATGGCAGAATAACTAATTTGGTTGCCGCTCGCCGACGACAGTACTTCGGTTACTGAGTGGCATAGCGTTGAAAGGATGTCTTCTGTACTAATCACTTTATTTTTCGCCATTTTTTGTCTCATTTTTACTTCTTATCATTAATAGTAGCCAAGCTACTGAATTTATCACTGACTATCCAGCATAAAATGCTAAAATAGCGAGATTATTTTTAAAGAGAGATTTGATGTGACGGGCAAAGATAGTATTTATGCCACCGAGCAGGCTGTGAAAGACTTTACTTTTGATGAAAATGTCGTGGAAGTCTTCCCCGATATGATCCAGCGCTCTGTGCCTGGCTACGCCACGATTGTAAGCACCATGGGCAAATTGGCTGGAAGCTACGCACAAAGTAATTCTAATTTGTATGATTTAGGCTGCTCTTTAGGTGCAGTGACGTTAAGCATGCGTCGCAACATAGACAAAGAAAACTGCCAAATCATTGCTGTTGATAATTCCGCCCCTATGGTGGAGCGCTGTAAATTGCACTTACAAGGGTTTAAGTCGGATGTGCCGGTTAAGGTTGAGCTTGGCGACATCACAGATATTGATATTCGTAATGCCTCGGTGGTAGCTATGAACTTTACCCTGCAATTTATCCCAGCGGAGTTACGCTATGCCGTCCTAGAAAAAATCTTTCAGGGGTTAAAGCCTGGTGGCGTTCTATTGCTGAGTGAAAAGATCCGCGGCGAGAACGACATTAAAGATAATTTGCTCATAGATTTACATCACGACTTTAAACGTCACAATGGCTATTCCGAACTGGAGATCAGCCAAAAGCGCACAGCCATCGAAAACGTCATGCGCACAGACTCACTGAGCACCCATTTACAGCGCTTAGAGGACATTGGCTTTAGCCAAACTCAGCTCTGGTATCAATGCTTTAACTTCTGCTCCATGGTAGCAATTAAATAGAGGCGAATATGAACAACTGGTTTACCGATTTTTATGCCACCATAGCGAAAACCTCGCTCAGTCATTGGCTTGAAACCTTGCCTGCCCAGCTCAGTCACTGGCAAAAAGAAGCACAGCACGGGGATTGGCCAAAGTGGGAAAAAGTGCTAAAAAACCTACCAGAGCTGCCCCATGATCATGTTGATATCACCAACAAGGTAGAAATTGGTCATGGCCAAGGTATCAGTGAAGGCCATCAAAAGCAGCTGACGCATTTACTCAAGCGCATGATGCCTTGGCGCAAAGGCCCTTTTCATTTACACGGCATTCATATCGATACTGAGTGGCGCAGCGATTGGAAATGGGATCGCCTCCTTCCTCACATTAGCGATTTAAGCAACCGTACCGTGCTCGATATTGGTTGCGGCTCGGGCTACCATCTGTGGCGTATGCGTGGCGCGGGAGCTGAACTGGTGGTCGGAATCGATCCTTCTGACTTGTTCTTATGTCAATTTCAGGCAATTAAACACTATAACCCGGATCCCCAAGTGCATTTATTACCACTTGGTGTAGAGCAGCTACCTGAGTTAAAAGCATTTGATACCGTTTTCTCTATGGGCGTGTTATACCATCGCCGCTCGCCAATCGACTTTTTAGCCCAGTTAAAAGCACAATTACGCAAAGGCGGTGAGCTGGTACTCGAAACCTTAGTTATTGAAGGCGATGTTAATACGGTGCTGGTGCCCACCGACCGCTACGCTAAGATGCGCAACGTTTGGTTTATTCCTAGCTGCGATGCGCTCACCTTATGGCTTGAACGCGTAGGCTTTAAAGACATTAAAGTGGTTAATAAAGACATCACTTCGCTGCAAGAGCAACGCCAAACCGATTGGATGACAACGGAGTCACTGGCTGACTTCCTTGACCCTGACGACCCCACTAAAACCATTGAGGGTTACCCTGCTCCGCTGCGGGCTATTGTTGTCGCCACAGCGTAAACACATCAGCTTAAGCGCGTTCATAACACGCAAAAAAGGGGCTCAGCAGCCCCTTTTTTATACCAATTCACTTAATTAAATGCCCTATTTTAGGTAAGTATTAAGTGACTCATCACAGCCTGGTATTAGCCTAGTAATTCAGCTAATTGCTTGCTTACCGCTTCAACCGCTTGAGTACCGTCAAGTTTATGGTACTGAGTGTTGCCAGCTTGGGCTTCTTTGCTGTAGTAATCAACCAATGGCTTAGTTTGCTCATGGTAAATAGCAAGACGCTTACGTACCGTCTCTTCAGTATCGTCATCACGGATAATAAGGTCTTCACCAGTGACATCGTCTTTGCCTTCCACTTTAGGTGGGTTATAAACGATGTGGTATACACGTCCAGAGCCTGGGTGTACACGGCGACCGCTCATACGCTCAACAATGATTTCATCGGCAACGTCAAACTCGATCACGTGATCCACTTTGATGCCGTTTTCTTTCATTGCGTCTGCTTGTGGGATCGTACGCGGGAAACCATCTAGCAAGAAACCATTAGCACAGTCTTCTTTGGCGATACGCTCTTTCACCAAGCCAATGATGATCTCGTCAGACACTAACTGCCCTGCATCCATTACCTTTTTCGCTTCCAGACCTAGCGGCGTGCCTTCTTTGATTGCAGCACGAAGCATATCACCAGTAGAGATCTGCGGAATGCCATACTTATCCATTAAAAACTGAGCTTGAGTGCCTTTACCTGCACCCGGTGCGCCAAGCAAGATGATGCGCATAATTAAATCCTCGTTTAGAATTATTTCGGTTTGTGTGGTGAATTTTTCCATATGCGCCGACGTTTCTCAAGGAACTTATACTAATTGCTTAGCTGTACAGGCGTTTTTTTGCGCTTAAAACAAAAAAGCTCTGCGATTAAGCAGAGCTTTTGCTGATTTTATTGAGCTTATAAAAATGCGCCCAGTGCTTTCACTTGGTCAAGCATGCGGCACGAGAAGCCCCATTCATTGTCATACCAAGCCATTACTTTTACCAGCTTACCATCCACTTTGGTTTGCGTAGAATCAAACACTGATGACGCTGGGTTGTGATTAAAGTCAATGGACACCAACGGCAGCTCATTGTACTCAAGAATCTCACTCATGGCTCCGGTTGCAGCCGCCTTAATGGCAGCATTCACTTCTTCTGCAGAGGTGTCACGCTTGGCGATAAAAGTAAGATCGACTAAAGAGACATTAATCGTTGGTACGCGTACTGCCATCCCGTCTAGCTTACCTGCCAGCTCTGGAAGAACTAGGCCAACCGCTTTAGCCGCTCCCGTTTTGGTTGGGATCATTGACTGCGTGGCACTGCGAGCACGGTATAAATCTTTGTGATACACATCAGAAAGGTTTTGGTCATTGGTGTAAGCATGGATGGTGGTCATGCTGCCTTGTTCAATGCCAATATTGTCATTCAATACTTTAGCAATCGGCGCCAAACAGTTAGTAGTACAAGAAGCATTGGAGATAATAGTCGAATCAGCGTTTAACACTTCGCTGTTCACGCCATGCACAACCGTAGCATCCATATCTGTGCCTGGTGCCGATACAATGACTTTCTTGGCGCCCGCTTCAATGTGCTTTGCTGCCGCCTCACGCGAGGTGAATAGGCCTGTACACTCAAGTACGATATCGACGTTTAACGCTTTCCAAGGTAATGCCGCTGGGTCGCGCTCCTGAGTCAGGGTAATTTCATCGCTACCTATCACCAAAGTGTCACCATTTAGAGCCACTTGTTCGCCAAAACGACCGTGTACAGAATCGAACTGAGTCAAATGGGCATTGACATTCGCTGGCGCTAAATCGTTAATAGCAACCACTTTAATCTCTTGGTTTTGGCCTGATTCATATAATGCGCGAAGTACATTGCGACCGATACGGCCATAGCCATTAATTGCGATATTAATCATGATAACTGTCCCCTAAATCTATTTAACTTCACTTGCTTGCTTTGCAAGTGCTTCAATGGCTTGCCAGTCTTTGTTGGCGATAAGCGCTTTATCGAGCATCCAAGTACCGCCGACACAAACCACATTGTCCAGTGCCAAATACTTAGGTGCAGTTGCCAACGAAATGCCTCCCGTTGGGCAGAATTTAACCTGTGGAATTGGGCCGCCAATTGACTTTAACATCGGCGCACCACCTGCAGCTTCTGCAGGGAAAAACTTCAAAAACTCAAACCCTTCTGCGGCTAACTTCATTACTTCACTGGGCGTTGCTGCACCAGGAAGAAATGGAATGTCGGTGGTTTTTGCAAGCGCTAGTAAGGCATCATTGGTGCCGGGGCTCACCATAAAGTCCGCCCCTGCTTCTACCGAGGCCGCAAATGTGGCTTGGTCTACCACAGTGCCGGTGCCGACAAATGCGTCTGGTAGTGCCGCTTTAATGTCTTTTACTGCTTGAGCCGCTACCGGTGTTCTTAAGGTGACTTCCAGCGCCCTTAAGCCGCCGTTAAACAGTGCCGTTGCCAGTGGCACCGCATCTTCTAAATTTTCAATCACTATTACTGGCACCACAGGTGCGGCAGTTAAGATCTCTTTGATGTTCATGCTCATTCCCAGTGTTATTGTTCTTCAATCCCAAATGAGCATGCCCCTTGGTCGGCACTGCTCACCATTGTTCTAAAGCCAGAAAATAATTCTCGACCAGTACCAAAGGTTTGTGTTTGATCAGAAATCTGTAGCTCACGCTGCGCCATCTCTTCATCAGAAACATGCACAAACAGCTCGCCTTTCGGTGCATCTAGTGTGACTATGTCGCCTTCGTGGATTTTCGCAATAGGGCCCCCTTCAACCGCTTCAGGTGCTAGGTGGATGGCCGCAGGTACTTTTCCTGATGCCCCAGACATGCGTCCGTCAGTGACAATGGCCACTTTAAAACCTTGGTCCTGCAGTGTTGCCATTACTGGCGTGAGCTTATGCAGTTCAGGCATCCCTTTGGCTTTCGGGCCTTGCTCTTTAATGACAGCAATAAAGTCTTGATTCAACTTGCCAGCACTGAAGGCTTCTTGTAATTCACCTTGAGAACTAAACACTTTAGCCGGCGCCGTGACGGTTTGGTGTTGCTCTTGCACCGCTGATACCTTGATCACCGCTTTACCAAGATTGCCGTTAAGAAGCTGTAAGCCGCCTTGCTTATGGAATGGATCCGACACTGGGCGAAGGACTTCTTCGTCTAACGATTTTTCTGGCACTGGCACCCATTTTACTTTCGCAGGGCCCTGTGAATCGGTCATGATGACGTTGTTATCGACGTCGAGCATAGGCTCCATGGTGTAATCGTCTAACCCTTCGCCAACAATGGTTTTAACGTCGTTATGCAAGTAACCGGCATCACGCAATTCACGCATCAAGAAGCCCATACCACCTGCGGCTTGGAAGTGGTTCACGTCGGCATGACCGTTGGGATAAATACGCGTTAATAGCGGCACCACTTCAGACAGATCCGCCATGTCTTTCCAAGTGATTTGGACCCCGGCGGCTTTCGCCATGGCCACTAAGTGAATCGCATGGTTGGTCGAGCCACCGGTAGATAGTAAGCCAACCAAGCCATTAATAACGGTTTTCTCGCTGACAATATCAGCCAAAGCATTGCCACGCTTACCATCCAGTAATTGTTGCAGCATGGTTTCTACTGCGTTGGCAGTCAGACCATCTCTGAGCTCTGTGTATGGATTAATGAATGAGCTGCCTGGTAAATGCAGACCCATGATCTCCATGAGCATTTGGTTGGAGTTGGCAGTACCATAGAAAGTACAAGTACCGGCACTGTGATACGAAGCGCTTTCCGCTTCGAGTAGCTCATCGCGGCTCACTAAGCCCTGTGCAAACTTTTGTCTAACACGAGCTTTTTCTTTGTTCGGAATACCAGACTGCATTGGACCTGCTGGTAAAAAGTAAACGGGTAAGTGACCAAAGGATAAGGCACCGATTAATAATCCCGGTACGATTTTGTCGCACACACCGAGACAAAACACACCATCGAATACATCGTGCGACAACGCCACAGCAGTTGACATGGCAATCACATCACGAGAAAACAGCGACAACTCCATGCCATCACGGCCTTGAGTAACGCCATCACACATGGCAGGTACACCACCAGCCACTTGAGCCGTGGCATCAAATTTATTAGCCACCGCTTTAATTAAATCGGGATATTCTTTATACGGTTCATGCGCCGATAGCATATCGTTATAGGCGTTAATGATACCAAGGTTTGGCTGCTCATCTTCTTTTAATCGAGCTTTATCACTGCTAGAACATGCAGCCATAACGTGTGCAAGGTTTCCACAGCCCAGTCCCGCTCTTACGCGTGTTTGTTTTTTTGCTTGTTGGATTCGAGCTAAATAGGCTTGACGTGTTGCTTTGCTTCGCTCAATGACGCGTTCGGTAACTTCCTGAATTCGTGGATGCAACATAGTACTGACTCTCTAAGTGTTAGAGGAAAAAGGCTCTGCACGATTGCCAGCATTCGTGGCAATCCTTGTACAGAGCAGCTTTGATTTACCCGTTCAAAGGTACGCTATCAGGTTGTCTCTCACCCCAACCTGACACCGGTGTCACTGTATTTACTCATAAATCTGACACCGGTGTCAACCTTTCCTATAAATTTAGTCTAACTTTTTTAGATGACCAAATTATAACCGCCTTTTTTATCTTAAAAATCGATATCGAAGCACTAAAATAACCGGCCACTGAAGTCACCAGCGCCACCATAAACGGATAGATAAGGTGCTATATACACGATGGCATTATGAGAGACATCCACTTAGATAAAGATAATGGCATTATGAGAGACATCCACTTAGATAAAGATAATGAGAGACACCCACTGAAGTGATAAGTGAAAGCCACTTAGATGATAAGTGACACCCACCGAGATGGTAAGTGGCATTATGAGAGACACCCACTGAACTGATAAGTGACACTCACTGAGTGACCTTGCACCCATTATGAGAGACACCCACTGAGATAATGAGAGGCACCCACTGAGATAATGAGAGGCACCCACTGAGATAATGAGAGGCACCCACTTAGATGATAAGTGACACCTTTAGAGATGATTAATAACACTCACTGAGTGACCTTGCACCAAAGTATTCCCAGAACAAAGGCAATAAAAAGCCCAACGACGAAGCGTTGGGCTTTGGGGCAAGTATAAAAAATTGAAATTATTTCTGGGTCAACGCTTGAGTCGACTCGCGGGTGATGAGTTTGGCCTCTAACACCTGCTGGAATGGCTCGCTTTGCGGCTCTGCTATTTGTTTAATTAGCTCTGCCACTGCGGTACGAGTCATCTCTTCTACCGGCTGCGCAATGGTGGTCAGCCCAGGCCAAATATGCCGTGCTATTGGTGCATTATCGAACCCGGCAATTGACAGCTGCTCAGGAACTTTTATTTCACGCTGAGTCGCCATTTTTAATACCGCCGCCGCCATGTAATCGTTCGATGCGAATACGGCACTGGGGCGCGGCGACAAATCAAGAATCTCTTTGGCGCTGTCAGCACCAGAGTGATAACTAAAGTTACCCTCTGCCACCATGTTCGGGTTGAACTCAATACCATGTTTCGCTAAAGCTTTTTGATAGCCTGAAAAACGGTTCTCAGTGGCACTGTGATCGGGGTGGCCTTTGATAAAAGCAATATCGCGATGCCCGAGCTTGATCAAATGCTCAGTGAGCTCAAAGGCCCCCTGTTCATCGTTGCTGCGCACCGATATCGATTCATCGTCTTCAATGGCCGATGCCACTCGAGCGTATGGCACCTTACGCTGTTTTAAAAAGGCGATCAGCTCTTGCGAGTCTGAAAATGGCGGCGTTAATACCAAACCATCCAGTCTGGAAGTGGTGAGCAGTTGATCGACATTGTCTATTAAAGCCTGTCCGCGTAATTCACACGGGTGGATCAGCAAGTTGTAACTGTGCTGCTGACATGCCTCCAGTGCACCACTTTGCACTCGAGTAATATAACTTTTTGACGGATTGTCATACAGGCAACCAATAATAAAGCTGCGGTTTTGTGCTAAACCTCGGGCAATGGGGTTGGGCTTGTAATTAAGCTCTTCAAACACCTTTAGCACTTTTTCTCGGGTGGCAGCACTGACGTTAGGCTCGTTGTTTAGCACGCGCGATACGGTTTTTTTCGAGACTCCCGCATATTCTGCTACGCTATTAATGGTTACTTTTTTCATCTTCGACTTCCTAACCTCACTGGCGCTGGTGCAAACACGCCGCCGCGCCAATTAAAGGAATATTATCTTCTACCACCAAGGTCACCGGAATTTGACTGGTGTATTGTGACATCATGCCTTTTTCGGTAAAGCGCTCAACGAAGCTACTCGCCTGCAACCGAGATTGCATGCGAGGCAATATACCACCGCCAATATAAATCCCACCTAAAGCACCAAAGGTCAAGGCTAAATCGCCAGCTACGCTGCCAAACCAATCACAAAAATGGCTTAACGTTGCATCACAAATGGCACATTCATTCGCCAGAGCACTGATCTGCGCGGCATTAAGATCTTTGGCTTGCTCCCCGCGTACTTCCGCCATGGCTTTGTAAAGCCGAGCGATGCCGGGGCCTGAGAATACGGTTTCAATGGAAACATGTTGCGTATTGGCGCGTAACACCGCCATCAACTCTTTGTCTAGTTCGGTAACCGGTGCCAATGAAATATGGCCCGCCTCACAGCTCATCACGGCTGTGCCATTAATATCACGCGCCAAGCACGCAGCACCAAAGCCGGTACCTGGACCCATCACGCCAATGTTCGCACCTAACTCCGGTTGTCCTTGTTTTACCACTAAGTTTTTGTCTAGTGCCAAATAAGGCGCAGCAAAGGCAAACGCGGCAAAATCGTTGATCACCGCAAATTCGGCAAAATCAAACTGGGCTTTAATGTCTTCGGAGTTAAAATGCCAACCTAAATTAGTTAAATGAACTTGCTGCGACTTGATTGGTCCTGCTACCGCAAGACATGCTCGTCTGGGTTGCGTTACAGGTAGCTCAGTTAAATATTTTTGGATGGCGGCTTCAAAAGACTGGAAATCAGCGCTTGGGAAAGTGCTTTGATGGGTAATGGAAAAACGTCGGGTGGTCGTATCAAAATCTGACACGATAGCAAATCTTGCGTTTGTTCCTCCGATGTCGGCAACGACAATCGGCTCAAACGGCACGGATGAATGGCTTGTTGTCTGGCTCATATTATTATCTCTTTATCACTGCATTGATGCTTGTGCTAACCATTGCACTGTCAGCACGTCTCCATTTCGGTTGGGCTAACACTTGCGCTGCCAGCACATGTCCTGCATTCTTATTGTCATTAACAGCCAAAATTTGCACGCCTTGGCTTGTTTTTTACCAATTACACAATAGCTGGTAAAAAAGGGCTGCCCTCGGCAAAGGGCAGCCAAATACGTTTTTGACAACAAAATGATAAAACGCCATTAGTATGACACCGGTGTCAGCTTGGTTCAATAAAAATTTGCAATTTCTCCTAAATTGGTTGAAAAAAATATTGAATAACGCAAAATGCCAGAGTCCGAAGCGTTGAGAAAAACATGAAAGGTAAAGCAACTTCTTTTGATATTGCCCATTATGCTGGGGTATCACAGTCTACCGTGTCACGCGCGTTAAGAAATAGCCCGCTGGTCAGTGAAGAGACCCGCAGACGCGTGCATGAAATCGCCAAGCGGTTAAACTACAAAGTCGACAAAAATGCCAGTAACTTGCGTACGCAACAAAGCAGTACCCTAGCTCTACTGTTGTTTGAAGACCCCACTGGCGATGATTCCCAGATCAACCCTTTCTTTTTGAGTATGCTTGGCAGCATCACCCGAGCGTGCGCGAAACAAGGTTACGACTTGCTGGTATCATTTCAATCCACCAGCAGTGACTGGCATGCCGATTACGAAGACAGCCACCGTGCCGATGGCTTAATATTATTGGGCTATGGCGATTACATTGACTACCAGTCAAAATTGCAAACGCTTTTGGACAATAACACTAAATTTGTTTGTTGGGGCGCCAGCGTTGATAACCGCCCCGACCTCACCGTCAGTTGTGATAACTATGGGGGTGGCGTGCTTGCGGCAAAACACCTTATCGACATGGTTCGCACCGACTGTGCTTTTATCGGTGATGCGTCGGATCACAGCCCTGAGTTTTTTGCTCGCTTCAAGGGCTTTCGCGATACCCTTCGGGCCAAAGGCATTGAGATAAGCGACCGTAAAATGGCCAACGCCATTTCAACCGAAGATTCAGGCTACCATGCCACACGCTCACTGATCGCCAATAACGTTAAATTTAATGCCCTTTTTGCCGCCAGCGATCTTATCGCTATCGGCGCCATGAAAGCGTTAAAGGAAGCCGGGATCCGAGTGCCAAATGACGTCCATGTAGTAGGGTTTGATAATATTTCTGCCGCCAGTTACGTCTCACCTTCTCTCACAAGTGTGCAACAAAACACCACCCTAGCGGGACAAATGCTAGTGGATAATCTACTGCAATTAATCAAAGGCGAAGACGTGACATCGACTTTACTGCCACCAAAACTAATTGTCCGCCAATCGTCACGATAAGCAAATATTCCTTTCACTGCCGAACGGCTTAATATAGAGCAATAAGTATAACGCTCAGGGCGTTAAATTTTTCTTGCCTCAGCGAGCTTTCAAGGGCTATAAAAAAGCCGAAGCAGTGTGCTTCGGCTAGTTGCGATTATTTTAGCTTTTTATCAATCACCGGATAGTGATCCCAAACTTGCTTGGCATCCAGTGAACGCACCAACTTAACATACTCCGCATGAGTCCATGCCAAAGGCGTGGCTGAGTTGGTTCCCTCGCCTAGGGTGTAGCCAAATGGGTTTTTGCCCACGCCATCCCATACTTGCTCAGGTAGCATCATGCCCTCGTTGGCAAAGTGCTCCATACCACGAACATAGCTGTTTTTAATGCGCGTTTGTTCGCTGCTATCCAGCTTTCCATCAAGCAGTGCCACAGCAATGTCATAGTGGCCACGCTCGCCGGTGAAAAACGGCCATACGCGACCACGCTGACCATCGGTGTTTTGACCACCTTCAGCGTAGTTGCCGCCGAGTACTTCGTCTTCGCCGTAACCATCATTGCCATAACGGCGGTAGCCTGGGTAGCTGTTAACGTCGCCGTCAAACTTAAAGCTGTATTTCACCCTTAGGTTTTCGGTGATCGACTCATCATCGTACTCTGGCATGGTCGCCATAATGCTAGGTGCATCAGCAGCACGGACACCATAACGCACTAGCTCTAAAAAGCCACCATCGATAATTTGTTTTTTGTCCATACCCGCTCGGCCATTGTTACTGTTCAGTGGCGTGCTTGAGTTAGGATCTTGGTCTTGACCAATACGGAAAAAGTAATGGCCATCACTGTTGTCGCTCTGTAAATTGCCTTCCGTGGTAAACATTAACGCTTCGACTTGGCTGTCATATTGCTTGGCAGTGGCTAAGAATTTTTTCTCTGCGGCGCTATCCCCGGCTATTTTAGCAATATCACTGGCGGTGATAAGACCTGCAATAATCGCTGCAGTGGTCGATGGCGAGTAGCCATTTTGTTCTTCCCAACGCTCTTGTTGCGTCGCCGGTGGCGTGATCTGGGTGTCATTCCAAAGTATTTTTGCCAAGCCGCCATCCACTAAGAAGTTGGCCGCAGGTTTAAGCATCTTGTTGTACCAGTAAACCAGCTTGTCATCGCTTAATACCCCAGCCTGCCAAAGCTTCCACGCAAGCATGATTGGCATGGCAGTTTGGTCTAGCTGCACGCCAACCCATTCTAGCTCGCCATCCACATGGGTTTTTTGTAAGAACCAGCCGGTATCGCCTTGATTACCTATCGTATTATCTGTGACTTGCACTTTTTCTAGGTATTCAAACGCCGTCAGTGCCGTGGCGCTATCACCCATTGCTAAGAAGGCCATCGCCACTTGATAAAAATCACGTACCCACACGGCCTTGTAACCGGTGTGTCCTTGCTCTGCTGGCACTGTGTCTCCCCACGGGTTCGACAATGACGCGATTAAGGCACCGGCATGAGTTTTATCTTCTTGCGCTTTAAGCACCAAGGCACTGGTGTAAAGCAGTTTACCATTATCCGTGGTGTTATCTGTCATGTTGGCAAGCGGCTCAAGTGACGCCATATAGTCTTCCCAGCCGATGTGTTCGCCAGCACCATTATAGGCGGCTAGCACTTGTTCATAACCGCGAGACAGTGTTTTAGCCCCTTCAGCAAAGCTTGCTTGTTGTGATTGCCCAAAGCTCAGCGCTAAATCAAAGCTTGCACTGCCATCCACAGCACCCAAATGTGCTAGCCAATTAACATTACCGGCTTTGTCGCCTGTGGTGCTGTAGCTGGCTGCTATTTGTTGATTGGTTTTTAGCGCTTCGAGGTTGTCACTGCTGCCAGTAAATCCAACCGATGCTTTGGCAAAGCCTGACTGGCTTTGCAGGGTTAAGTAATTGTCGCCTTCAAACGCCACCAGCCCCTGCTCGGTCACGGCTGCACGGTCATTGAGGCCATTATTATTGACATAAGGATTGACGTTAACATAGGCATTCAGGCCCTTAAGGTGGGTGTCCAGCTTAGCTCGGACAAACAAGGTTTGGCCATCTGGGTCAGTGAAGATATGCTTTTCCAGCGTAAAGCGACCTTGCTTATCTTTACTGGTGATTTTATAAGCCAGTGACAGTGGCCGACCTGCTTGGTCTTTATGTAAATAATCAATCTCAACGTCGAGTTTATCGCCTTGTGATTCTGCCACGGTAAAGTCAGGGCCGGTTACAATAAACTGCATGTCTTTGATTTGTGCTTGGTGAATAAGGCCAAACATGGTTTCGGTTACCATGCCTTTAGCCACAGAAAACCATACTTTTGAAACGGTTTTGGTGTCGGCCTCATTGCTGTATTGACCGTTCACATAGGCTTCATACGAAGTGCCAATGCCGGTTTTACCTGAATACGCCCAATAGGGTTTATCGCCAGGCGCCCCTGGGGCAACCTCAAGCTCATTGGCGCTGTAATTACTGCCACAGCCGATAAGTCCTGCGCCAACCAACGCAAGTGCTAATTTAGAATACTTGATCATTATGTTCTCCTATTGAGCCGACGTAGTGACTCTTGATACAGCTAATGCAGCAAATAAAAATGACACGCCACCGATGATCAACGCAAAAATAGGTTGATTATCAAATCCGTGGCGTAAAATGAGTCCAAGAATGCTGGCGGCCAATAATTGCGGGATAACAATAAAGAAGTTAAAGATCCCCATAAACACGCCCATTTTATTACTTGGCAAGGCGTTACTTAACATCGCATAAGGCAGCGATAAAATAGACGCCCAGGCAAAACCGATGCCTACCATAGGCAGCCATAACCAGCTGGGATCGGCGATAAACTTAAAGCTTATTAGGGCCAATGCGCCAAACACCAAGTTCACCGCATGGGCGCCTTTTAGCCCCAAGCGCTTCACCATAAATGGAATGATCAGCGCCGCGATAGCCGCAAAGCCATTGTAGGCGGCAAACAACACGCCAACCCAATCTGCACCATCGTTATAGAGCTTAGAGGTGACATCAGCGGTGCCATAATGAAAGCTAGTGACCGCAGCCGTGGTATAAATCCACATGGCAAACAATGAGAACCAACTAAAAAACTGCACCACAGCCAGTTGTTTCATGGTTTTAGGCATGGTGAATAAGTCATAGATAACGTGGTAAAAGCCGTTGTCGGTGCGTTTTTGCTGTTGCATTAAGTGAGCAAGTAAAAACACCAAAGCAAATGAAATTAACAAGCCACTGAGTAAATACAGTTCTTTTTCCAGGTTAAGACCCGCTACTAAAGCTAAGATCAGCACTCCAAGTGCACCGCTGGCAAGCGCCCCAAATACGTAATTAATGTGTTGGTTAACTTGTTCGGTCACCTCGCCAGCCACACTGGCTTGCTCGAAGGCGGCCAGTTGCTCTGGGCTGTATTCTTTGGTTTTAATGATGGTCCACATCACCGCAACAAATAAAATCACCCCGCCCCAATAGAAGGCATATTTTACGGAATCAGGAATTTCTCCAGCAGCTGCGGTATTACTGACGTCAAACCAATTGGTCATCACCCAAGGTAAGGCAGAGGCCACTACGGCCCCCACGCCAATAAAAAAGCTTTGCATTGAATAGCCAGTGGCACGTTGCTTTTGGTTGAGGTTGTCGCCGACTAATGCCCGAAAAGGTTCCATGGTGACATTGATAGAAGCGTCCATCACCCACAACATGCCGGCGGCAATCCACAGCGTAGGTGAGTTGGGCATAATAAAGAGCGATAAGGTAGTTAAGATAGCTCCCCATAGGAAAAAGGGTCTTCTGCGCCCTAGTCTCCCCCAAGTTCTGTCACTCCAATAGCCGATGATCGGCTGCACAATGAGACCCGTGAGCGGCGCTGCTACCCAGAGAATGGGAATATCATCTACTTTGGCCCCTAAGGTTTGGAATATACGACTTACGTTACCGTTTTGCAGCGCAAAGCCAAATTGGATCCCTAAAAAGCCAAAGCACATATTCCATATTTGCCAAAAGCTCAGGTTGGGTTTTTGTTGTTCTTGTTGCATCACTTACTTCTCTATCCGATACACTGCACTGGCCAATGGCGGCAGTGTAATTTCTGTGGTCACCTGCTCGGCAGATGGCATTAAAGTAATTTCTGGTTGCCCCTCTAAGATATCGGCATATTTGCCCTGCCAAGACTTAGGTAAACGGATGGTCACAGTACGGGCGTTATCTGCATCAAAGTTACTGGCCACAACAATTTTTTGCTGACCTAACTGACGACCAAACGCCACCACTTTATCACTGTCATCGACAATCTCAGTAGCTACATGGTCACCGGCTGCAATAGCTGGCAACTTGGCCATATTCAGCAGCTTAATATAGTAGGCCCGTAATGACTGCTGTGCTGGAGACAGCAAGCCACCGTCAAATTTGCCATGATTCATCCACTTTTGATGCTCTGGTACGCCCACATAATCAAAAATACTGGTGCGACTTGGGTCACCAAATCCAGGTTCTTCAGAGCCATCTTCACCTACCGTTTGGCCAAAGTAGATCATCGAAGGTGATTGACTGAGTAAATGACTCACCACCATGGCCGGCTTGCCTTTTTCTGGGTCGCCAACAAATTCTGGGCTAGCAATGCGCTGTTCATCGTGATTTTCTAAAAAGTGCAACATATGCGGTGCAATGTCGGCCACACTTTGATGAATATCCAGTACCGCCTGAGCACTGCCCTGACCTTGCATTAATACCTTGAGGGTGTCGTACAAGCCAACTTTATCGTAAAGATAATCCATTTTGCCCAGCTTAAGGTAAGGTCGGTATAAGCTTGGGTTGTACACTTCGGCCAGTAAGAAGGCATCTGGATTAGTTGCTTTAATTGACGAGTTTAAAAAGCTCCAAAACTCCACTGGCACCATTTCTGCCATGTCGTAACGAAAGCCATCGACTCCTTTGTCGAGCCAAAATTGCGTAATAGCTTGGAATTTATACCAGCTATCTGGTAGCGCTTTATTTTGCCAAAATTCAAAGTGAGCTTGATGATCCCGTTCAGCGTACTCTGCTGGTAAAGTCGCAAAGTCATAACTGCCGTCCGGTTTAACGCCATAATTCACTTTCACCGTTTCATACCAGTCATTAATATCAGGTTGCGCCGCTCTGGCACCATTGCCGGTCCACTTGGCGGGGTCTTCTTTAAATTGGCTATCAGCAAGCGGGTGTGACTCCCCGCCTAATACTTGATAACCATCGCTTTGTGGCACCGCAAACGACTCGCCGACAACGTAGTAAAAGTTATTATTTTTGCTGTACGTCACCGTGGTATCATCGTCAGCGCCAAAGTCTTGGCTACCTGCAGGAGCATTTAATGACTGATAATCGCGTGCAACGTGGTTAGGCACAATATCAATGATCACTTTCAGTCCCGCGTCATGGCTACGCTGAATAAGTGCCTCAAACTCGGCTAAGCGCTGCGCTGGATCCACAGCCAAATCAGGATTGACGTTATAGTAATCCTTTATCGCGTAGGGGGAACCGGCACGACCTTTAATGACATCAGGATCATCTTGGCTAATGCCATACTTGCTGTAGTCCGTGACCAAGGCATGATGCAACACACCGGTATACCACACATGAGTGACACCCATCTTCTTAATTTCGGCCAGTGCTGCTGGGGTAAAGTCGGCAAATTTACCCACGCCGTTTTCTTCGAGTGTGCCCCACGGTTTGTTCACTTGCTTGGTGTTGCCAAACAGGCGGGTGAATACCTGATACACCACAGGTTTACTGATCTGACTTACGCTTTGGCTGGCAAGACTTGCCTGCTCAGGGGCCTCATTAGGTTGCTGTGGGCTGCAGGCGGTTAAACTTAACGCGCCACCGAATAAAGCGCTGAACGCCAATAATATCGATTTCTTTTTCATAGTGTTGTCATAATGCTGTTTTAATTGAGTCTACTTGGGCCATCCTATGCAAAGAACCGCTTGCATACGTATTCACCAAGTAAATTACTGATAATCATGAAATTGTTGAGCCAATCGATAACCGTCATTAAGCACTATTGGTGCATTTTCGACGCAAGTACGTCTAATTCAGCCCGGTGCGCTTTAAAGTTTAAGCCACACCGACCGAGGTAACTTTTAATTTTTTCGGCATCGTGTTGATTAGCTAACGCATTGCCTGGTTTGAGCTGAGCTTGGTCTGGGTAAATCCCATAACCAGCTAATAAACAGTGCCAGCTGACCGAGGGGTAGTATTGGTCAATATTTTGTCGTGCCAGTTCGTCTGACAAATTATTTCCTGAAACCCATGTTTGTAAAACTTGAAAAAGTGAACGAGATAAGTTGTTATTATTTGCATTATCAAGCCAGTACTGTGTATCTGTGCGACTATTTACACGATAGTGCGCAACAATATAATCTCTAATTGCTTGATAGCGGGCAGTAATAGAATGATTGTGCTTATCTCTCTTGCCATCCGTAAAACCAGCCTCTTGATAGCACTCAATAAAGCTTTGAACGGTTTCTTGAACTATGTGTAAAGCGGTTGCTTCTAATGGTTCAATAAAGCCTTGTGATAAACCAATGGCAATACAATTGTTTTGCCAATGTGTTTTCACCTGCCCTACCTTCATCTTGATATGGCGAGCTTCAAT
The DNA here is from genome assembly GCF_037120705.1 of Pseudoalteromonas sp. UG3-2. Taxonomy (NCBI): domain Bacteria; kingdom Pseudomonadati; phylum Pseudomonadota; class Gammaproteobacteria; order Alteromonadales; family Pseudoalteromonadaceae; genus Pseudoalteromonas; species Pseudoalteromonas sp. UG3-2. The sequence continues at coordinate 886,152 of NZ_JAWLJU010000002.1, forward strand.
GTCTGAGTCCAGCAAACCCAGTGCGGATCTTAATTCTGTTTCAGCCTGATCTTGATCGCAATAACGTTGGCTATACACATAACCATTACCGATCCGATTGGTAAGTGGAATATGCCACGACCAGCCATATTTACGGGCAACTGATTTAGTTTCAGAGCTAATAATATCGCCCTGCTCGGTGGGTAGTACGACCGCAGCGTCATTAAACAAGTTATCGCCGAATGAGTCGAAGCCAACGCCAAGAGCTTGTTGTAAAAGCAAACTCTTGAATCCAGAGCAATCAACAAAGATATCCCCTGCTATTTCAGAGCCTTCAGAAGTAATAAGCGCTGCGATGTCGCCGTTAATTTGCTTTCTAACATCTGAAATTGTCGCGTCAATATGCTTCACATTGAGTTCTTTTGCCTTACTAGCCAAAAGCTTGCCAAGTAAAGTTGAGTCAAAGTGATAGCCGTAATTAATTTCAAATGGAAAGTTCTCCGCCGCGATAGGAGACTTATTCGTGTTCGCTAAGTGAGTAGCTAGGAAAAAGTGGTCAGGGTGCCCCTCCACATCAATTGCCTTGCGCCTAACAAAGCTATTATGGAAAAAGGCCGGTGCGGAGTAGTCATCAGGCTGTGCAGGAAATGGATGAAAGTAACTCGAAAACCCAGGCTTTGTTGACCAGTCTATAAATCGGATACCATTTTTGTATGTCGCATTGCACGCGGGCATCCACTCGGCTTCTGGAATACCAAGGTAATCCATAAACCCTTTAAATTGCGGTGTAGACCCCTCGCCAACACCAATAATCCCTATACTAGAAGACTCGACAACGGTGATATCTATAGCTTTGTCAGCCCAGTTCTTGGCCATCATATTTGCCGCCATCCAACCTGCGGTTCCGCCACCTAGTATCACTATTTTCTGATTTTTCATCGTCTTCGCACCTTAAAACTATTAAAACTACTTATAAAAAGTTGAGTAAATACGCCTAGTTAGAAAATAGATGATAGCAACCAACTATTGTTAGAGCGATTATAAAAAAGCCACCAAAGCAGAGGCTACTTTGGTGGCTATGATGTTTTTATTGATTAGAAGCTATAATTAAAGCCTAAATAATACTGGCGACCAAATTCCTTGTATTCCCCTGTTGCCAGAGCAGTACCGTAGTTAGTTGTATTCGGTTCGTCGGTCAAGTTATTTACTTGCAAGACCGCTTCTAAGCCGTTCTCAAAATTGTATGAGGCTTGCCAATCAACCACAGTATATTCATCAGCCCAAGCTAACGACGAACCACCAGGTGAAGCGCCTTCATAAACGTACTCATCACGGTAGCGTACGTTTAAGTGTGTAGTGAATGAATCGATATTCCAAAATACAGTAGCACTCCAAACATTTTCCGATAACCCCGGCAGTGGTAATTGTTGGTCTGGGAAGTTACCACCACCATCGACCGTTGTTTCACTCTCGGTATAGGAGTAATTTGCATTAAAGCCTAAGCCTGAAAAAATACCTGGCAAGTTTTCAAACATGGTTGTGTATGCAAGCTCGATACCTCGAACATAACCGCCTTGATCGTTGTTTTGTGTCGTCTGATACTGACCAGCTACAAATCCTTCAGGAACTTCAAGACCAATATCAGCCCAATCAACTTCACCTTCTTGATAAGTAATGCTTTCAATCAATGACTCAATATCTTTCCAGAATAAAGCTGCAACAAAAGCACCGCCGTCTTCAAAATATCGTTCATATGATAAATCAACTTGTGTTGCTCTAAATGGGTCAAGGTTTGGGTTACCTTTTGACCATACATTGTAACGAGGGCTCTCACCATCATTGGCAGTATCAGGCCAAGAGCCCGCACCACCTCTTAATTGATACACCGGTGGACGACCAATTACTTCAGCAGCAGCAAACCTAATTTGATCGGTATCACTTACTCTGAAATTCAAGTTCAAAGAAGGCAATGTATCAGTGTATTCAGGGCCATAATTGACATGGCGATAATCTGTTCTTTCAACACCGTTATCATCTATGATTGAGTCACCGACTTCATCACCTTGGATCTGTTGGATACCAATAGATTTAGTATCGGTTCTAACAACTCTTACACCAAAATTACCAGTTACAGGTATATTTGAGATTTCAGTGTCAATATTAGCCATAATATAGCCGGCTAATACTTCCTCTCTCACTGCTCCACTTTCGATAAGTGTCCAATTATGACTCCAAGTTTGCTGCGCATCATAATTGCCAGGACCAAACACTTCATCCGCAATACCCACTAAGTCCAACTCTAAATATTGGAAGCCTCGTGTATCTCTGAGTGTTACATACCCTGTCAAATCGTGAGGCATACAAGGGTGATTTTGGTCATTAAACTCACAAGACTTATTGGTTACAATTGAGCCATCTGGTAGCTGATAACCATTTTGTCCTTCACGAGCTCCCCATCTAAACGTTGAACGTTTATCCGTAAATTCACGCTCAGACCAGCGTGCACCCAACTCAATAGATGAAATAAGGCTGTCATCGAAGTAATATTTAAAATCGACTTTAACGCTGTCTAACTCATCAGTGTATTTGTGTGGGAATTGTTCCCAGTCACCAAGGCGCATATTCGAAAGGTCTGTATAACCATTACCTAAAGTTAATAGTGGTGAGTCTTTTTCTCTTTGTGCAAAAGAAAACGTTTGGTTTCTTAATTCCTGCCAGGTGTTAACTAGCGTGCCATCTTCAAGTGTCGCCGTACCAAACTCATATGCATGCATTGAGGCAATCATGTCTCTACGGGTCTTCTCACCTTCACTATGCGCTAGGTCTAACTTTAGTTCCCATGAATCTGCCGAGTAATTCAAGTTTAAACCGAAACTATCTGTAGTAGAGTCTGTAGACTGGTCTTCAGAACGCATCTCAACCCACGGTCCTTTAGGATCTGTGATTGTCACATCACCAGCCACTAAGAAGCCATCTTTTACAACCGCATTGTCAATGGTATACAAAGAGTTAAGATCTTTCGAGAATCCTTCAATATTCAACCCGCTCTTCTTATCTTCAGATTCAAACTCAGAGCGGAAATAATCAAACTGCACTTTAAACGCGTCTGTTGGCTGATAAACTAAAGTGCTAAGTAGACCAAGCCTTTCATCGCTACCTTTGGCTGAACGATATTGGAAACCATTAACTGAACGCTCTTGTGTACCATCGCCATCAAAGTCTTGAGAGCGTTCAGGTGCATGTGCTGAAATATCAATCGCGTTATTTGGTTGGTTTAAATAAGCTCCACCGATGGCAAAACCAAGGGTTTCATCCAAAAATTTACCACGATAAGAAAAGCTGATCCGCTCTCCTGTTGAGTCAGCTCCAACATCAGATGCAGCATCATTGTATGAGTAACGAATTGAAGAGTTGAAGTTATGCTCATTCTCAGCTTCCAACGGATTAGCCGTTTTTAGCTCAACAGTACCTGCTACTCCCCCCTCAACTAAAGACGCTTTCGGAGACTTATATACCGCAGCCTGATTAATTAGCTCTGAAGGATATTGGTCAAATGAAATCCATCGGCTCCCCGCCGTATAACCACTCGTGCTGGCTTGTTCACGACCGTTCAGCGTTGTCTGAATAAAGTCACCATTCATACCACGGATGTTTAGTTGAGATGACTGTCCGCTTGCCCGTACCGCAGTTACACCAGGTAAGCGGCTCAAAGAGTCCGCAATAGATACGTCTGGTAAAGAAGCTAAGTCACCAGCATCAACGATTTCAGCAACAGTATCGCTGAACCTTTTTTTGTCGATTGAAGCGATGATACTGCGAGAAATACCACGAACCTCTATAACCTCTACATTTTCATCTTTTTCAGCGGTGTTATCTTCGACTGGAGCTGCGTGACTCACACCCGCTGCAATCAAGGCAAGTGTTAGCATACTCGGTTTGAACTTAGACATAATGTTTTATCCCAATTAACCATATTGTTGTGTGCCGGTTTTTATCATCAGGCGTGCTTGAATGATGAAAAAACGAACGCGCACTATTGTTGTCAGACAGATACTAGCGGTTGATTAAAATTGTAAACAACTTTATGCATACGTATTCAAAGCTAGTTCAAGCCCGGTATATTTACAGCTTTTTTACACTGAAAATATTTAACCTATTGGAATAATACAACTTTTATTTTAGTAGGATAGAAGTCCGATGGTGATTTTATGTGTGATTAAAATTCACTAAATCTTAACCTAAAGCCGCTACTCTGACCCTATTTTACCAATAATAAATACCCGATAAGCGAGTGAAATTCATTTTTGTGAAATTGGTCTTACCAATCAATCCTTGGCTTTGCCCTTTTATACTTAGCAAGCGGCGTAATTCGCCAAAAATTGGTAAATGAAAATATCACCAACCTCCCTATCTTAGTCAGGTCGTTATTTTTGCTACAAAAAAGCTGCATACGTATGCAGCTTTTTTACTCCCCAACCACCTTGTCGTATTCTTTGGGCAACTAATATAGCAGTGGAAGCGTTTTGGTCGTTTCAGCCAACGTACTTCACTGCCACAAAATAAAGACGCACACAGGTTGGAGAAAGTGCATGGCAAATCATCAGTGGTGGAAAGGCGCAGTTATTTATCAAATCTATCCGCGCAGCTTCCAAGACAGCAACGCCGACGGTATTGGCGATTTACAAGGGATTATTCAACGCCTTGATTACATCAAGTCACTCGGTGTAGACGCCGTATGGATTTCCCCTTTTTTCAAATCGCCCATGAAAGACTTTGGTTACGATATTAGTGATTACCGTGATATCGACCCTATGTTTGGTAACATTGATGACTTTGATCAATTGATTGCTGAGGCGCATCAGCGCGACATCAAAATTATTATTGATCAGGTGCTCAGTCACACTTCAAATCAACACCCTTGGTTTGTTGCCAGCCGAGAAGACAAAACCAACCCCAAAGCAGACTGGTATGTTTGGGCCGATGCCAAACCTGATGGTAGCCCACCGAATAATTGGCTTTCTATTTTTGGTGGTGTTGCTTGGCAATGGGAGCCGCGCCGTTGCCAATATTATCTACACAACTTTTTAACCGAACAACCAGATTTGAACTTTCATAACCCTGAAGTAAGACAGGCGGTACTAGACAATGTAGAGTTTTGGTTGCAAAAAGGCGTCGATGGATTCCGTTTGGACGCGATTAATTTCTGCTTCCATGATAAAGCATTGCGCGACAACCCAGCGAAACCAGAAGCCTTACGTCAAGGTCGCGGTTTCAGTGAAGATAACCCTTACGCGTTCCAATACCATTATTACAATAATACCCAGCCTGAAAACTTAACCTTTATGGAAGAGATCCGTGCCTTACTTGAGCGCTACCCGGGCACAGTAAGCCTAGGTGAGATCAGTGCTGAAGATTCGCTGCAAGCGATGGCGGAATATACCGCGGATGGTAATAAGCTCCACATGGGTTACAGTTTTGAGCTGCTGACTAATGATTACAGCGCTAGCTACATTAAAGAAACCGTTTCGCGATTAGAGTCTGTGATGACTGAAGGCTGGCCATGTTGGGCGTTTTCTAATCACGATGTTGAGCGCGTGGCCAGTCGTTGGGCGCCTGACAATATTGTTGATGACAAGCAGGTTAAAATGCTCACGGCGATGTTGGCATCATTACGAGGCAGCGTCTGTATGTATCAGGGCGAAGAACTGGGTCTGGGGGAAGCGCAATTGCGCTTTGAAGATTTGCAAGACCCATACGGCATTACCTTTTGGCCTAATTTTAAAGGTCGCGATGGCTGTAGAACGCCAATGCCTTGGAGCGCAGAGCAAAACCAGGCCGGTTTTAGTAACGGCGAGCCTTGGTTGCCACTGGCCCAAAGCCACCTTAATAAAGCGGTTGCAGAGCAGTCTACCGATCCAGAGTCGACCTTAAGCTACTATCAAGCCTTTATGCAGTGGCGCAACCAGCAAGTGGCATTACGCACCGGTGATATTGAGTTTATTGATACGCCAGAGCCAATCCTAGCTTTCTATCGTAAAACTGATGAGCAGACATTATTGTGTGTCTTTAATCTGGAGGCAGAACCGCAGCAGGTTACTCTAACAATTGCCCAAACTGAGCCTTGTCAGTTAAAGCATCAAAGTGGTGAGTTACAAGGCGATGTGCTAACGCTGGCCAGTTACGGTTGCTACTTTGCTAACGTGGTTGGATAAAGAGAAACGATTTTCTCTGGTGAGTTGGTAAGAGCGGCTTAGGCCGCTCTTTTTTTATGCTCTTCAGCCAGTGCTTTGAGTAAAGCTTCTAAACTCAGCGCTTTGTGATAGAGCCAGCCCTGATGTACTGTGACCCCTCGATTTCTCAGATATTGTGCTTGGGTGTCCGTCTCAACGCCTTCCGCAATCAACTTTTTGTCTAACTTTTCAGCCATATCGATAACCGCGGAGAGCACGGGAGATTGCAAAGTGTCTAAACCAATTGAGGCGACAAAACTTTGATCGATTTTCAACAGATCAATAGGTAGGCTTTGCAAATATTGTAAGCCACTGTATCCAGTGCCAAAATCGTCAATCGCAATCTCTATCCCAGCACGCTTAAGCTCATTCAAAACAGTTTTGGTTTGGCTCTGTGTTAGCATATCTCGCTCTGTCAGCTCGATGGTTAAACACGGTAAAACGGATTTTGCCGCCATTAAAATATCGATATACCGTTTCGAGCTGAGTAATAGGCCATTGACATTAAATGAAACTTTGAAATTTTCTTTTGCTGCGCTTATGTCTTTAAGTGCTGCCATGGCTTCTTCAACTTGAGCAATAGACATATCTAAAATGGTACCATCACGCTCTGCTTCTGGAATAAAGTACGCCGGCCCAAGTACCCCCTCAACAGGATGACGCCAACGGATCAACACCTCCACCCCAACGATATTATCACTACTGACATCAACCAATGGCTGATAAACATTGAATAGTTCATTGTTACTCAGCGCTCTAATGATTTGCGCCTTGTTACTGAGTTGACGTTTATCATAACTATTCAATAGTAACGTCAGGCCTACACAAGAGGCGAAATAGACCAATACTAAGCTCAATACCCAAATCCAGCTAATCGTGATGAGTTCAGCATCGTTCTTTGCAACAATCAAGCTCATTTGAGTCAAGCTGGGTAGCGGAGTGACATAGGCAAACTTCACCTGGCCATCATCAAAGCGGCTTTCTACCACCGTTGAGTTGGCTTGAGGAAATAAGCTTTGCCCTAACGGTAGCGAATAGTCGCCATTGAGAAAAACGGGTACCCCAGTGCGATTATCCACCAGGGCAACAAAATCGGTATTATGGTGTGCAGAAATGTCTAATGCAGTTTTCAACCAATGATCTGGCATTAGAACATTGACCTCATAACCATCAGCTCTGGTCCGTGCGAGTACAAATGCAGGGAGCTCTAAGTAGTCCGTAATGATTGGACCGTAATAGCGCAAACCAGGCTGTTTAATTGGCATGGTAGTCGCTACAGGAGGAGTGAGTTTACCAAAGGAGTTACAAACCAGCTCACCGTTTGGATTTATCACACCAATTTCACTCATACCTGGATTAGCGAACACTAAGCGACGCATGTACTGCAGACTGGCGTTATCACAGTTAGGTGAAAGGTTAACTGCGTGTTTGAGGGTATCGTCTACTACCGCGAACTCTTTATCTATGTCAGCGACAATGCGATTCGATACTGCAATAAGGTTTGATTTAGCCGTTTCTTTTTGATGCACATAAGTCAATGCGGCCATAATGGCAAAAATGAAACTGCATGCCAGCCAGGCGGCAAAGATATTTTTTACTAACTTGCTTAAGGAGTGTACTCCTCGCATAAGCTCGTCACTCCATAGAAACTAAAACAGCGAGGAGTGTAGCTAGCATTTATGACAGTAGCATTGCAACTCAGATCAAGCTTGCGCAAAAGCCCCTGAAAGTAAAAAAGCCTTGGCAGTCATGCCAAGGCTTTTTTCAGTGCTACAAGTTTTTACTGGTGCCGACCTCAACACGGGTTTTTAACTTTTGCCCAGGGCGAAAAGTTACCACGCGTCGCGCAGAGATAGGAATATCTTCCCCCGTCTTTGGGTTCCTACCAGGACGTTCCTTCTTATCACGAAGGTCAAAGTTACCAAAACCGGAAAGCTTCACTTGCTCGCCGTTTTCTAGCGCTGAGCGGATTTCTTCAAAAAACGCTTCAACTAAGTCTTTGGCATCTTTTTTATTGATCCCCAGTTTTTCAAATAGGTGTTCAGCTATGTCGGCTTTAGTAAGCGCCATATCTAGTCCCTCAACGATGCATTGAATTGTTTGGCCAGTTCGGCCACCACGTTTTCTACCACGGCGTTGATGTCTTTCTCTTCGAGCGTTCTATCAACGGCTTGTAGTGTCAGAGCAATGGCTAAACTCTTGTGATCAGGTTCAACCCCCTGCCCTTTGTACACATCGAATAAGTTTAGGTCAACTAATTGATTTCCGCCAACTTTCTCAATGCACTCTAAAATATCGCCTATTTTTACGTCATCTGCAACTAAAATAGCAATATCTCTGCGATTTGATGGGAATTTAGAGATGCTAACTGCTTCAGGTAATTGACGATTTTCAAGTGCCGCCAGTTCGATTTCGAACACAAATGGCGTATCTTTCAGCTCTAATGGCTTTAATAACTGTGGATGCACCGCACCGACAAAGCCCACTTTTTTACCATCGGCATAAATAGCGGCTGATTGGCCAGGGTGCAGGCCATCGCTGGCTTCTGCTTTAAAGCTAAAGCGCGATTTATCGTTACACAATGCCAATAACGCTTCAACATCGCCCTTCACATCAAAAAAGTCCACTTTGCGTGAAGGCACAGACCAATGCTCGTTATGGGTATTACCATAGACAATACCGCCAATCACAGGAGTTTGGCGTACGCCGTTTTCCGCGGCTTGGTCTTGGTTGAACTTCAGACCCGTTTCAAATAAACGGATCCGCGATTGCTGACGGTTTTGGTTGTAAGAAACCGCGTTAATAAGGCCGGTCATTAAACTGACGCGCATCGCCGACATTTCGACTGAAATGGGGTGCGGTAAGATTAATGCTTCTGATTCTGGGTGCAACAGCTGTTGTGCCTTAGGATCAACAAAGCTATAAGTGATCGCTTCTTGATAACCACGACTTACCAGCTCATTTCTGAACTGCGAAGTGCCTAAACGCGCTTCTTTATGATCGGTCATCTTAAGCTTTGCCGTCGGCGCCACATTTGGAATATTATTATAGCCAAACACCCGTGCGACTTCTTCAATCAAATCTTCTTCGATACTGATGTCAAAACGGTAGCTTGGTACTTCTGCCTGCCACTGGTTGTCTGCAAAGGTCACGGCTAGCCCTAGACGGGTTAGGATGTCCGTGACCTTGTCATCGTTAATATGATAACCAATAACACGGTCAAGGCGCTCGCGACGTAAGCTCACTTGGCGTGGCGCAGGTAGGTCTTGTTGTGACACAGCCTCAACGATAGGGCCCGCTTCACCACCAACAATGTCAAGTAACAAGGCCGTTGCTCTTTCCATAGCATCGCGCTGTAGCTCAGGGTCAACACCACGTTCGTAGCGGTGCGAAGCATCAGTATGAAGGCCATAACTGCGTGCTTGACCGGCAATAGCCAGCGGCGCAAAGAACGCGCTTTCTAATAAAATATCTTTGGTTTCGGTGTTGACGCCTGATTGCTCGCCACCAAAAATCCCCGCCATTGCCAGTGCCTTGTTATCGTCAGCAATAAGCAAGGTTGAGGTATTCAATTTTGCCGTATTGCCATCAAGCAATACCAGCTCTTCGTTTTCATTGGCATTGCGAACTTTAATGCCGCCTTCAATTTGGTCTAAATCAAACGCGTGCATTGGGTGGCCGAGCTCTAGTAACACATAATTGGTGACGTCAACCACAGGATCAATGGAGCGTACGCCACAACGACGGAGCTTTTCGACCATCCAAAGCGGTGTGGTTGATTTCACATTGACGCCTTTAATAACGCGACCGAGATAACGTGGACAGGCTTCACTGTTGACCAACTCAATGCTGATTTTGTCATCAATGGTTGGTGTCACTGGGGTAATTTCCACAGCCGTGACATCGCAACTATTCAACACGCCAACTTCACGTGCAAGCCCTTTGATACCTAGGCAGTCACTGCGATTCGCCGTTAAGTCAACGTCGATAGTAACATCGTCTAAGCCAAAGTACTGGCGAATATCTTGACCAATTGGAGCATCCGCTGGTAACTCTAAAATACCTTCTGAGCTTTCTGCCATACCCAGTTCTTCAAATGCACATAACATGCCGTGTGACGGCTGACCGCGCAGCTTGGCTTTTTTGATTTTGAAGTCGCCAGGGAGTACCGCGCCTACTTTCGCAACCGCTACTTTAAGCCCTGCACGACAGTTTGCTGCACCACAGACGATGTCAAGCAGCTCATCATCACCAACATTGATTTTTGTTACTTTTAATTTGTCTGCGTCTGGGTGTTGACCGCATTCAACCACTTCACCAACCACAACGCCTTGGAAGTCACCGGCAACAGCATCAATACCATCTACTTCTAAACCAGCCATTGATAGCTGTTCAGATAATGCCTCAGTATCAATTGCTGGATTAACCCACTCGCGTAACCACTGTTCACTGAATTTCATACTTGTATCGCTCTTATCTGAATTGGTTTAGGAATTTTAAGTCGTTCTCGAAGAAAGCTCTTAAGTCTGTTACGCCATAACGCAACATGGTTAATCGCTCTACCCCCATACCAAAGGCGAAACCTGTGTACTCTTCAGGATCAATGCCTACCGAGCGCAGTACATTGGGATGCACCATGCCACAGCCAAGCACTTCTAGCCACTTGCCGTTTTTACCCATTACGTCTACCTCAGCTGAAGGCTCTGTAAATGGGAAGTATGAAGGGCGAAAACGCACTTCCATATCTTCTTCAAAAAAGTTACGTAAGAAATCGTGCAAGATCCCTTTCAGCTCAGTAAAACTAACGTTTTTGTCGACCATCAACCCTTCCACTTGGTGGAACATTGGGGTGTGAGTTTGATCGTAGTCATTTCGGTATACGCGACCTGGCGAGATAATTCTAAGCGGTGGTTGCTCGGCTTCCATGGTACGGATCTGAACGCCACTGGTTTGCGTCCGTAACACCAACTTGGGATTGAAATAGAAAGTATCGTGATCAGCACGCGCCGGGTGATGCGCCGGAATATTTAACGCATCAAAGTTGTGGAAATCGTCTTCCACTTCTGGGCCAGATTTAACAGCAAATCCAAGCTCACCAAAGAACTGTTCGATACGTTCAATGGTACGGGTCACGGGGTGTAAACCACCACTAGGCATAGTGCGTCCAGGCAAGGTGACATCAATGGTCTCTGCTGCCAGTTTTTTCTCCAAAGCCGCATTCGCCAGGGCTTCACGCTTGACGTTGATGGCGTCTTGCACCTGCGTCTTGGCTTGGTTGATAACTTGACCGGCTTCTTTACGCTCTTCTGGCGCTAATTTGCCTAGGGTTTTTAAAAGCCCAGTGATCTCACCTTTTTTACCAAGGTAGTTAACTCTAACTTCCTCAAGGTGCGCTATTTCGCTTGCCTTATCTACGGCTTCCAGCGCTTGCGCTAAAATATTTTCTAAATTCATTGTCTACCTGATCGTTGCTGAGGTAATTTGCTGTTATTTAATCCCTTATGATAACTGAATTGCAAGGGGATATTCCAGCCCTGTTAGAGCTTTAAAGTGGCTTTTATGAACGGAATGGTCAACTTTCTTTGCGCAGCCATAGAAGCGTGGTCAAGTTTATCTAATACTTCGAGCAACGCGCGCATGTCGCGGCTCAGTCGTGTCAATAAAAACCGCGCGCATTCATCCGATAACTCAAGGCCACGCATATTCGCTCGCTTCACTAACGCTTCGGCTTTGTCATCATCACTCATGGAGCGGATTTGAAAAGTAGTGCCCCACGCCAGGCGTGATTCGAGGTCAGGTAATGACAGGTTGAGCATGGCTGGCAATAAATCTGCGGTCACCACTAGGCACTTGCCTTTTTCATTAAAGCGATTGAAGAAATTAAATAAACCTTTTTCCCATGCCGCATCACCGGCAACTAAATGGACATCATCAATGCACACAACATCAAGCGCATCCAAGCCATCGAGCACCAAAGGTCCATAATCAATCACTTCTCGCATGGAGAGTAATATTGTCGATAACCCCATTTCTTGGGCTTCGATGCAAGTGGCATACAGCAAGTGCGATTTACCAGAATCGGCTAGGCCACATAAGTAGGTATATTGAAAACCTTGTTGGCGCTGCTGTAATCCCATCTTTAAATGATTGACCTCTAATGAAGCCTCACCACCGAAATACGAACTGAAGGTTTCATCATCGGGCAAAGTCACTGGCAGCGCCATTTGACGTGGAGCATCCATATTACTGCCCTACCCACACGTATTTAAGATTATTGTTATCACTTACCTGATAATACGCTCGTGGGTCTTGGTACTCAGCAAAACTTTGCTCCAGATTAATGGTTTTGCGCAGATCGGACACAGTTGAGCTGTGTGTGATAACAAATTTTATGGTGTCACCGGCGCGGTATATGACATCCACATCCACCACCGTGCTCATCGACATAAGTCGCCGCTTAGCTAATTCCACATCGCTAAACGTGGCTAACCTTTCTACCACCACGGTGGACGTGTGCATGGTGTCATTTTGCGTGGGATCGATGACGTATTTGCGAGCCAGCGCACTTGAAAGGTGATTCACCATATCGATGATCACCTGCTGTTTATCCCCCACCAGCTGTTCGGGTTGGAAAAATTCGGCATCGGTATAACGCCAGTCAAGCTGCCAGGAATTAGAAAAAGGCGGTTGAAACAAGCGCGCGGTGATCACTCTCTCTGCTTCGTAGCGCAATGAAGCTTGCTCCACCGGCTGCGAGAAGTTGCCCCAGACTTCGGCAATACTGACATTGCTGCGGTCGGTTAAATCCATTAATGGTACCACCACCGGCACCCCCCACTCGTCAGCGGTATCGTAAATAAGTCGCTCTAACTGCGGGTAACTTTCTTGGGTAACAAATTCTCTTCTAAGGTTGTCTTCAATTACTAACCAAATGGCCACCATTGGCCTGCGGTTGCCCCAAAGCGGTAACCCGGCTGCGGTCACCATTTCTTCCACTTTTCCCGACTCAAACTCCACCGTTATTTTGGTTTCACCATTGCGATCAACGTATTCATAGCGCAACATGTAATCCGAAATACGTCTCATGGCCGCTTGAATTGAGGGGTGAGAAAAATCATCAGCTTTGCCAGTCAACTTTTGTAGTACTTTTAACAGCGCTTGTTGGCTTGCTTCAGCACGGGTGGCTCGAGATTTGTCGCTTACCGAGAGAGTTGCTTCATACAGCTTTTGCACTTCAACGGCTGGTGCACTCATGGAGCAACAAAACAGCAATATGAAAATCAGTCTGATGACCATAGTATCCATGTTTTCGTATCTATAAAGCTTGATCCTAAAACAATCATGTAAGTAAAGCAAAAACAACTGCGTGATCCTGTTAAATCGCAAAAAGATGAAAGATAACAACACACTTTACCTAGATAGTGACTTAATAATTCGGCACTTTGTCTAGCCAATTGCGAGCGACACCAGCGGGCAACTCATTATATCGCTGCATTTACGCTACTCCTTTTATGAAGATGTATGGCGTAACTGAACTCACCGCACCACAGCAGCCAAATAACGCTGGCGCTAAGTTTTTCAGTAGCAAAGTTGCTACACTGTGCTTTTGTAACCGACATATTTTCTACCGGAGTGGCAATGAAATACTTACATACCATGGTTCGTGTTCACGACTTAGAAGCTTCACTGCACTTTTATTGTGAACTACTGGGACTAAAAGAAGTAAAACGACATGATAGCGAGCAAGGCCGTTTTACCTTGGTCTACCTCGCAGCGCCTGAGCAATTAGCCGAAGCCGAACCCACTTATGCGCCAACGCTTGAGCTCACTTATAACTGGGACCCGGAGCAATATGATGGCGGTCGCAACTTTGGTCATTTGGCCTTCGCCGTTGAGGATATTTACGCGCTTTGCCAAAAGTTACAAGATGCGGGGGTCACTATTAACCGTCCACCTCGCTGCGGCCATATGGCATTTGTAAAGTCGCCAGATGGCATCTCCATCGAGTTATTACAACAAGGTAAGTCGCTTGAGCCTGCTGAGCCTTGGCTGTCTATGCCAAACACGGGCAGTTGGTAGCGTTAATAGACCAAATGATAGCTTTTCAGCAAAGTCACCAGCTTTGCTTGAAAAGCGTTATCACTGAGCAAGGCTTCGAGCATTTTAAAGTTTTGCCTTTCACTGTGCGGCGCCATAATCGCGCGATAGTATGTTTCATGTGGTAGTTGAGAAAAATAAAACACCTCAGGCCAGGCGTTTTTCGCCACCAAATACTCAACCGTAGAACGACTGACAACGGCCAAAGTAACCCGCTTTTTCATCACCATTTCTAGTAGCGCTTGCTCAGAATTAACATCAACCAGCTCTACTTTGTTCGCTTTCACCCCGGGCTCGAGGTGACGATAATAATAGCCCGAGATCACCCCAACTTGATTACCATATAGCGAAACGGGATGAATGTATTCAAATGCCTGATCGACGTGGGAAACAAACTCGTCGGTGTCATACATAATGGGGCTACTCCAGAGATATTTTTGTTTCTGCGGATCGCCAAACCAATTAGGATTTACTCCTAACACCATGCCATCGAGCTTGCCTGCGGCTAGCAATCGATTGATACGCTTGCGGGGCACAAAGCGCACACGGACCTCGGCTGCATCTAATGACTCGTTGAGTAGCTTGGCTATGTCAAAATATAAGCCTTGGCGCTTTTCTAAATCAATAACATAGGGCGGTTTAAGGTGGTAGATATAGAGCGTTAATGGGCTTGTAGCCGCTGCTGAAAAGCCACTTAATACTGCCATAAGTATGATGGTAATCCGGATCCTAAGCAAACTGTGCCCCTCTGATCAGTGCGACTAAAATACAATCTATATTATGACCGATTTATCTTGTTTGGCTTGCGAACCCGCAAAAAAATGGGGCATAACGCCCCTTAATTTACAAAGTAATAACATCTTTAGCAAGTAAAGATAAACATCAGCCTGCTACTGACAGCTTTGTTCGTTATACACCACCTTAAGTGCAGCACCATTGGAGTTACCCGAGACTTTTAAATAGCCCCAATAATTCGCCTGCTGCCCAAGCATAATGCACTCCTTGTTGCCCAAGTTAAACGAGCTGGCGTCGACATTGCTTTCGTTAGGCCAGCCTTGGTTACTGTATTGCAGCGCTAAGTCGCCACTGCCATGTGCAGTTTCTATCATTACGGACTGTTGAGCACTGACGTTTTCTAAACTAAACCACATGGGTGCTTGGTTACCTAAGCAAACCGTTTCACCGTCGCGTAAACGACCAGAAGATACGCTGCCTTGGCTTTGGCAAATATCTTCCACATTTGAAGCCACTGTATAACGAGCAGTGAGTGAGACATTACTAAAGTCATTATAACCATGCAGCATTATGTAATACTCGGTTGCTGTCGGCTCTACTATTTCACACACCTCCTCATTGCCGCCTTGGTATGGTCTGCAATCAAAGTCAGATAAGCTGGGCGCAGCCCCTGCTTTGACATACAGGTCAGCATCACCGGTACCCGATGTCGTGGTTATCAGAAGATTAGTTGCCTCGGCTGGTACGGCTACCTGATAGACCACTTGCTGATCCTGTTGCCCCGATACGCTCACGGGTACACCAGATTGTAATTGCTGGTTATCAGATGCTTGCACCACCACTGTAGTGCTATCACTGTGTGTTAAACCATTGGGATCAGACACTGTTAGATGCACTTGATACTCACCACTTTGGTCATAACTGTGGCTCGGGTTTGCTACCTGACTTTGCGTACCATCACCAAACTGCCATAAATAACTCAACTCATCGCCATCAGGGTCTATACTGCCTTGACTGGAAAACTGGATGGCCGCACCGGCTTGCCCTTGATAGGGGCCATTAATTTGTGCAGATGGCGATTGGTTTTCATCGCTAGCAACTAGCGCCTGCGTCCATTGCTCAAACTCCTCTTGGTAGTCATTCGCCCACCTGTTAACGCGCTGCTGATAAGCCTGCCAGTTTCCAGAGCGAGTCTCTTGGCGCATGGCTTTTAGTTCGCCAACATGGCGTTCATACATAAACCGCACCGCCAGATAGCCCCAACGGTAAATGCGATCTTGATCAAACCCCTCATACGTTGTTGCGAAGATCTGTTGTAAGGAATACACCGAGCCGTCGGATATGGTATCCAATGCCGCTTGATTGTCATTCAGCTTGGCAATGTATTCCGCCACTCCCTCACTCCACCATACAATTGGCTGAGTTGGTGCATTAAAATCGCCATAGAGATCAAAGCGACCATCTAAGTAGTGCACATACTCGTGCTCTAAATTCCAAATATAATGCTCGGCCTTAGCGTAATCCGCCTCATAGGCAACAAAGTTAGCAATGTTGTTACTATCACTGGGTGTCCCTTCTAAATACATCCCGCCATTATCGGTGTTGATTTTAAAAATGGCTTTGGCGTACTTTTTATAAGCAGCGCTGCTATTAAAGATATTCACTTGCAGAAAGTCGTTGTAGTCATCGCTGACTGGCACACGCCCTGTCTCTAGCATGGTATGAAAACGCAGCTCTTCATCTCCCATCGCCTGACATGCGGAATCGAGCTGTATATCGCTGAGTTCTTGGGCACGAATTTTAATGGTGTCGCTGCAACTATACTGCTGAGCTAACACCTTGGCTTCGAGTGTTTTATCGAAGTCACAAATGTTGAATTGACTGCAATCACTATGGTACGAGGCCACATCTGCCGCTGCTAACCAAATACCATCACCAAAGCCATAACTTTGGTAACGCGAAAATAGGTCTTTAAGTTCTTGATCCACGGCAGCTTGAATGGAAGCTCCTGTATACAACTTCAATCTTGCCAGTTCACTGGCCGCATTAATAATTAAGTATTCAGAATCCGAGTTCACCATCCAAGTTTGGGCAGTAAATGTGCCCAGCAAGGTCACTAACTGTTGATCTTTTCTTACCAGCTCAACAAAGTTAGGGTTCCATTGACCGCGGTACAAAATGGTGAAAATACCATTGACGGCACTGCGCATGTGCCAATGTTGAGCGTAACTGTCATTCCATTTACTAAGCCAGCTTTTAACCACCCCCAAATAAGCATGCTGTAACTCTGCCGAATCCATGGTGGTGATCACCTCAGCCAACACCTTACCATGGGCATTATTGTTAGCATAAAAGTGCTGATTGGCCACAAAAGCATCCACAGCTGCTTTTACTGCCGTTTTTATTTCAGCAGTAAAAGCCACTTGGTCATTGTAAAACTCAACATAGAAGCCAGCCCTAAGAAACAAGAAGAGTGTTTCTAAGTGATTGTTACCGCTTCCAGTATAATTCTGTGACAGCGTTTTCGCAGCGGTAGCCACGGCCTCCATGTTACTAGAATTAAAGACACCCACTTGAATGGCTGCCGACGCAGAGAACAAGTCATTAATACAACCACTACCTTGTGCCTTTACCAACTCCACCAGTTGATTTGAGCTGGCATTGGCAAGGCTACCTAAATCACAAGACGATGATTGCGCGGCAGTGTTAGCCAGCTGCTGAGTAAGGTGGAACGGCGTAATCAAATGCCCAGGATCTGTGCGAGTTGCCAGCGGAGCCTGTTCATCGTCTCGCTCTGCGCGGTGTTCATGACCATGGGATAGTTGCTGTACAGCCTGAAGCGGCTGTGACAATGGTTTATAGATTGATTTCTCGGCGCCGTGCGCTGCGCCCATTGCACTGGCCATCATTGCCAGCGTAAGTACTTTATATTTCATAACGAACCTTTACAAGTTGTGTATCCAAACCCATTTGGGTCTTAGCTTTTTAACATTAAATACACAATGTATACAATATATTTTATATAACCAAATGGAATAGCGTTAGTCTGATAAGCATTGCTGTTCATAAACGGGAGAAGCTAAAGCTCTCTAAGGAGACGCTTTACAACCTGCTACGTCGTTTTGCTGTTAAGGTAAGCTAGTCATCACGATGTTGGTTGCAGCCCCTATTTCTATGGTTTATAGGCAAGACGATAACTGCAGTAATTTATTTACTAATAGTTTTATTATTAGTGATACTGAGGGTATGTAGGGTCGTGATTGATGTCGTCATTCAACTTTATCAATTTTTGCAATGGCGCCACGGTTGATGGTTACCCGCACTTGAAATTGCGATAGCGAAACTGAATACACTCCATCAGCGGGTTTATTAGCCAAAAGGTGCTGTAAGCCCAGTAATAGCTGATCGGTATCGTTTTGTTGGCCACTGTCCTCTTGGCTATTCAAGTACGCTTTGCCTTGCTTTACTGCTTTATCAATAACCACAGAGGCAGCCTGTTGGGTGGCTTTACTCTTTAGTGCTTTAACTAATGCAGACTTCAATAAACTCATAATTCACCGCACATCTAAAGATTTTTTACTTATCGCTGAGTTTAGCAAGGGGGTACACAAAGTCCATGCACTTTTGTTTGCAAAATATTTCCTTTGGCTGTCATTTAAAAACGACTAACAAAAACGGAAACCGCGCTTTTTCAACCTCAGTGATACTGCTTACGATCACCATAAATGTATTTATTGAAACACGTGTAATTGTGCTTTTATTTGTCTGCCACTAAAAAGCTGTGCCAAAAAAGGAGCAAAGTAGGCTTCATCACTTTTACTGCTCAGCTGCTGGTCGTTATCAGTAGTAAGTGGCCTAGATAGCTCAGCTTTTACTTCATGCCAATTGGGATTAGCTGCGCTTAGCACCTGATGTACCTTGGTGTTATAGCTGCAGTGTTCCATGTTCTCACAGATCAGCATTAATGGCTGACTTAGCTGCAATGAATCTAATAACGCCTGATTAATATTTGCTGTATCGCCACCTTGCGACAGCATTAAACTGCTAGGAATACCATAGGCCACGATGAAGTCATCATCAGCAAATAGACTGTTAGTATAGAGTAAGGTGGTTAAAATAAGATACGTGCTGTATTCAGCATCCTGGCTCAACCCTAATAATGGGCTACCTTGGCGCAAGTCTAAGGCGCACAGGCTGGAAACCTGCTGCCAAAATAATTGCCTGTCTTTGGGTAACTTGTTTGCCCCAGCGCCAGCTAATCGATTCATCCAGCCATCGAGGAACCGCGTAAAGTTATCGCTTGTCACCTTGTTGTTTAACTCCTCGTTCCTTGCCATAAGCGTCCTTATTTTGCCGCAACCATAAAATCAGATGTGTTTTATCGCAAGCCATTATGGGCAATACGGATACCGTTAATTGAGTTGAGCTTGGTTATGTAAATAGAGTAATTAATGCCACACACATGAGTGTAATGCATTTTGCATAAACGCTATCAGCAGCACCCAGCTAGCGCGTTAACTTTAGTAAGCAATAAGGCAGGAAATTATGCAATTACAGCTAATTACAGGGCCCGAAGTGGGAACGGTTAATTCACATAATGGCGCTTGGTATAAAACAAAAAGGCCCACTTAAATGTGAGCCTTTTTAGCAGTTAACCAAACTGGTTTAACTAAGAGAGCAAACTACAAGGTCGCTTGCAGTTACTTGTATTCAACTTCAATGATTTCAAATTCAACGGCCCCATTTGGAGTTTGAATATGAACAGTATCATCTAACTCTTTACCAATAAGTCCACGCGCAATAGGTGAATTTACCGAAATTAAGTTACTTTTGATGTCCGCCTCATCATCACCAACAATGCGGTAGCTGACTTCTTCATCTGTTTCAACATTAACAATAGAAACAGTACTACCAAAAATCACTTTACCATTGTTTTCCATCTTAGTGACGTCAATGATCTGTGCTGTTGACAGCTTACCTTCAATCTCTTGAATACGGCCTTCACAAAAGCCCTGCTGCTCTCTTGCAGCGTGGTACTCGGCGTTTTCTTTCAAATCACCGTGCTCACGAGCTTCAGCAATGTCAGCTACGATTTTTGGACGGACAACTTTTTTTAAATGATTCAGCTCTTCACGAAGCAATTCTGCGCCTCGTACTGTCATCGGAATTGATTGCATAAGTATCTCACTCATGGCCAAGGCACGTGGCCTTGGCTCAGTTCTTCTTAGTTCAAACGCTGGTGTAGTTCTTGAACAGAGTTTACAGAACTTCTGTCGTCAGCTTCATTCGCTGTACAGTTTGCAAACGCTGCATTTAGCGTAGTGGTGTAGTTAGTCTTATGCTGTAATGCACCACGACGTAACACCTTCGAGTCTTCAATTGCTTGGCGACCTTCAGTGGTATTTACAATGTAGCTGTACTCACCATTCTTGATGCGGTCAAGAATATGAGGACGGCCTTCAAATACCTTGTTTACACGACGTACTTCAATGCCAGCTTCTTCTAACGCTTTGGCAGTACCACTTGTAGCGTCTAATTCAAAGCCAATTGCTTTCATGGTCTTTGCTAGCTCTACAACTCGTGCTTTGTCACTCTTACGCACAGATAGTAGCGCGCGGCCGCCACGTGGTAAAGCGTTTGCTGCACCTAATTGCGCTTTTGCAAATGCTTCGGCGAAATTTTCACCAACACCCATGACTTCACCGGTTGAGCGCATCTCTGGACCACGCATCGGATCCACACCTGGGAACTTAGCAAATGGCAATACCACTTCTTTAACACTGTAATAAGGTGGAATGATTTCTTTGCTAATGCCTTGGCTAGTTAGCGATTGGCCAACCATACAACGCGCCGCTACTTTCGCTAATGGCACACCCGTTGCCTTAGACACAAATGGAACCGTACGCGCAGCACGTGGGTTTACCTCAATCAGATAGACTTCATCGTCTTTCACCGCAAACTGGGTATTCATTAGGCCCACAACACCTAATTCAAGCGCCATATCGCGTACTTGTTTACGCATAACATCTTGAATGTCTTGCGACAACGTATGTGCTGGCAGTGAGCAAGCAGAGTCACCAGAGTGAACACCGGCTTGTTCGATGTGCTCCATGATACCGCCAATGATAACGTTCTCACCGTCACAAATCGCATCAACATCCACTTCAATGGCGTTGTCTAGGAAGCGATCAAGCAATACCGGAGCTTCGTTTGATACCGAAACCGCTTCGGTCATGTAACGACGCAGGTCTGCTTCATCGTAAACGATTTCCATAGCACGACCACCAAGTACATACGATGGACGCACAACCAGTGGGAAACCAATTTCTTGTGACTTCGAGATGGCTTCTTCTAAAGACGTTACAGTGGCATTTTCTGGTTGCAGTAGATCTAAGCGCTCCACTAACTGCTGGAAGCGTTCACGGTCTTCCGCGCGGTCAATGGCATCAGAAGAGGTACCAATCACTGGCACACCGTTGGCCTCAAGATCGCGGGCAAGTTTCAATGGCGTTTGGCCACCGTACTGAACGATCACGCCTTTTGGCTTTTCAACACGAACAATTTCTAACACGTCTTCGAGGGTAATTGGCTCAAAGAATAAACGGTCTGAAGTGTCGTAGTCGGTCGAAACCGTTTCAGGGTTACAGTTCACCATGATGGTTTCATAACCGTCTTCACGCATTGCAAGCGCCGCGTGTACACAACAGTAGTCGAATTCGATGCCTTGACCAATACGGTTAGGGCCACCACCAATAACCATGATCTTGTCTTTGTCTGACGGCGCAGCCTCACACTCTTCATCGTAAGACGAGTACATGTAGGCAGTGTCTGAGCTAAATTCAGCAGCACAGGTATCAACGCGCTTATACACTGGCAAGATTTCTAACTGGTGACGTTTCTTGCGAATTTCTTTTTCAGACACTCCGGCGATTTCGGCAATACGCGCATCTGAGAAGCCTTTACGCTTCAAGCGACGTAAGAAGTCTTTGTTCAGACCGGCCATGCCAACTTCAGCGATTTTTGCTTCGTCTTTAAGAATGTCTTCAATTTGCACCAGATACCAACGGTCAATTTTGGTCAGCTCAAAAACGTCTTCCACAGACATGCCATGACGCATGGCATCTGCAATGTACCAAATACGCTCAGAGCCTGGCTCACGCAGCTCACGAATGATGGTTTCTTTGGCGTTAATCGCGTCTAGCGGTACCACAGGGTTTAAACCGGTAGCGCCAACTTCTAGGCCACGCAATGCTTTTTGCAATGACTCTTGCTGGTTACGACCAATGGCCATCACCTCACCCACTGACTTCATCTGAGTCGTCAAGCGGTCGTTTGAACCGGCGAATTTTTCGAAGTTAAAGCGAGGAATTTTAGTCACGACATAGTCAATAGACGGTTCAAATGATGCTGGGGTTGCACCGCCCGTAATGTCGTTTTGCAGCTCGTCCAGCGTATAACCTACCGCAAGCTTGGCGGCGATTTTCGCAATTGGGAAACCCGTTGCTTTTGATGCCAGTGCAGAAGAGCGTGATACACGTGGGTTCATCTCAATGATAACCATACGACCATCAACTGGGTTTACCCCAAATTGTACGTTCGAACCGCCCGTTTCTACACCAATTTCACGTAATACTGCCATCGAGGCGTTACGCATTAATTGGTATTCTTTGTCGGTCAAGGTTTGTGCTGGCGCTACCGTGATTGAGTCACCAGTGTGCACGCCCATAGGGTCGAAGTTTTCAATTGAGCAAACAATGATGCAGTTGTCGTTTTTGTCACGAACCACTTCCATCTCATACTCTTTCCAACCCAACAAACTTTCATCAATAAGCAGCTCATTAGTCGGAGATAAGTCGAGTCCACGAGTACAGATCTCGTCAAACTCTTCCATGTTGTATGCAACACCACCACCGGTACCACCCATAGTGAATGATGGTCGAATAATACAAGGAAAACCAATGCGAGAGAGCACATCATGGGCTTCATCCATGGAGTGCGCAATTTCCGCACGCGGACACTCAAGGCCAATGTTTCTCATGGCAGTGTCAAAACGCTCACGGTTTTCTGCCTTATCGATGGCATCTGCTGTGGCACCAATTAACTCCACACCATGCTTGGCAAGCACACCGTGCTTATCCAACTCCAGTGCACAGTTCAGCGCTGTCTGGCCGCCCATGGTAGGTAATACCGCGTCTGGCTTTTCTTTTTCAATGATTTTTTCTACCACTTCCCAGTGAATTGGCTCGATATAAGTAGCATCGGCCATTTCTGGGTCAGTCATGATGGTAGCTGGGTTCGAGTTTACCAAGATGACTCGATAACCCTCTTCTTTCAGCGCTTTACAGGCCTGAGCACCAGAGTAGTCAAATTCACATGCTTGGCCGATAACGATTGGGCCTGCGCCCAAGATCAAAATACTTTTTAAGTCTGTACGTTTTGGCATTATTACTCCGGTCCTATTAAGCGTTGTGAGATTGCATTAATTCAATAAAATGATCGAATAGCGGTGCTGCATCGTGAGGCCCTGGGCTGGCTTCCGGGTGACCCTGGAAACTAAATGCCGGCTTGTCAGTACGATGAATACCTTGCAAAGTGCCATCAAAGAGTGATTTATGCGTTGCTCGCAAATTATCAGGGAGACTTGCTTCCTCAGCAGCAAAACCGTGGTTCTGCGCTGTGATCATCACCACGTCACGTTCGATGTCTTTTACCGGGTGGTTACCACCGTGGTGGCCAAACTTCATTTTCGCGGTTTTCGCCCCTGACGCAAGCGCCAGTAGTTGGTGACCTAAACAAATACCAAATAATGGGATTTCTTTATCAAGGAAGGTGTTAATAGCATCGATTGCATAGGTACAAGGCTCGGGGTCGCCAGGTCCATTAGATAAGAACACGCCATCAGGATTTAAAGCCAGTACGTCAGCTGCGGAGGTTTGCGCAGGTACTACGGTTAGCTTACAGCCTCTGTCTACGAGCATCCGTAGAATATTTTTTTTCACACCAAAATCGTAGGCAACAACATGGAACTTTTCTTCTTCTGGCGATAGGGTTTTGAATCCCTCACCCAAAGTCCAGCTTGATTCACGCCATTCAAACTGAGTTTCTGTTGTTACTACTTTCGCTAAATCCATCCCTTTTAAGCCAGGGAAAGCTTGAGCCGCTTCCAGCGCTTGTTGCTCGTTAACCTCATCACCTGCGATAATGCAGCCATTCTGTGCGCCTTTATCACGTAAGATCCGAGTTAATTTTCGAGTATCAATATCCGCTATCCCTAGGATATTGCGTTGCTTTAGATAATCACTGAGTGATTGTTCGTTACGGAAATTACTCGCAAGCAGTGGTAAGTCACGGATCACTAGGCCTTTCGCCCAGATTCTGTCCGCTTCCTCATCTTCGCTGTTAGTACCGGTGTTGCCGATATGTGGGTAAGTAAGCGTAACGATTTGTTCCGCGTATGAAGGATCCGTTAAGATCTCTTGATACCCCGTCATTGACGTATTGAATACCACTTCTCCGACTGACATACCGTCAGCACCGATAGCAGTACCGCGAAACACCGTGCCGTCTTCAAGGACTAACAGAGCGGATTTAGTCAAGTTAACCTCCTAATAGTAAAAAACGGGCGAAAGCAAGAAAACGCTCCACATCCCGTTTACAAAAGCGCTTGGTAACACGCAGTTTTTAAAATTTTGGCAAATTCGTTATAGTCTACAGCAAGATTCCTATTTCGTCTAATCAAAATCACATAATTTATAAAAACAAAGGGTTTGCAGTGTATTTTACTTTAAACCCTTAAAATGATACGATTACTTCTTTAAATCTAGCACATCTTGCATATCATAAAGACCCGCCGGCTTATCTTTTAACCACTTCGCAGCCCTTATAGCACCTGATGCAAAGGTTAGTCTTGATGCTGCTTTATGGGTTAATTCAAGCCTTTCCCCCATAGTTGCGAAGTAAGCCGTATGTTCACCTACAATGTCGCCGGCTCGAAGCACTGAATAACCGATTTCTTGTTGTGATTTGGCTTCATGACTGTGGCTGCGGTCGTACACTGCAACTTCATCGTGTTGCCAGCCTTTGGCATCGGCAATAGCCTCTCCTAACGCCAGTGCCGTGCCCGATGGCGCATCAACTTTGTTGCGGTGATGGGCTTCAAAGATTTCAATATCCATGTCATCACTGAGCTTTTCTGCCGCTGTTTGTACTAGGTTTAATAATAAATTAATGCCAACGCTGTAATTGCGAGAAAAAACAATCGGTATGGTGTTGGCTGCAGCTTTAAGCTGCGACATGTCTGCAGCCGTTAAGCCGGTAGTACCAATCACCATGGGTTTCCCCTCAGCTACCGCCTTTTCTAAATGTTTTTTCATGCCCTCTGGCAACGTAAAGTCGACCACCACATCCACAGCACTGAGCTCGCTTTCTTCACTACAAAAGTGGCTATCGGCGTCGGCTTGGGGTTGTAGTTGCCTTATGGCTTGATTGAGGTATTGAGATTGACTACGAACAAAAGCCCCCGCTAATTGAGCGCCACTATCGTGATGACAAGCCTCAATCAGTGCTAAGCCCATACGGCCATTAGCACCAAAGATCCCGACTTTGGTCATGTGTTCCCCTTAATTGTGTTAATTCAGTTGCTTACTCCGGCGATGCCATCATGTTATCACCATCACTAATGCGTCAGCCTACTGATGCACTGGTCATAAATAGAGTAATTCTTATGCTTTTTCATAGTGCTAGAGTTTAACCTATCTATGTGTCATAGTCAGGGTGGATGAAAATAATAAAACATTAGACTTTAGACGTCTAAACATATAAACTTCCGCGCCTACTCACCTCTCGGGTCTCAAACCTGACTCTGATCTAGGTGTGTAGTGCGGTTTCACAGCCGGTGCTGGCTGTGTTTAATTTTGGGGAGTGCTATGCAGCCAAACTATAATCAAACAAAAGCAAAACTATCCTTGCTACCTCTGCTGACATTTGTCGCTATCTTCTTGGGTGCTGGTTTGTATTTACAATCACAGGGAGTTGATTACGCTTTTTACCAGTTAAAAGCACCTGTTGCTATCTTACCGGCCATTGTGTTGGCATTTATCTTAAATAAAGACACCATCAATCGCAGTGTTGAAACCTTCATTCGTGGTGCCGGCCACAATAATATCATTACTATGTGCTTGATTTACTTGCTGGCTGGCGCTTTTTCTGCCGTGGCTAGTGCCACCGGTGGGGTCGACGCTGTGGTAAATGCAGGCTTGTCTTTGATCCCTGCTGCGTTTTTATTGCCTGGGTTATTTTTGATCTCAGCGGTGGTTTCTACAGCCATGGGCACCTCGATGGGAACCATTGGTGCTGTGGGCCCAATCGCTGTTGCGGTGGCCGCAAAGACCGGAATCGATCCGGCATTGATGGCTGGTACGATAGTGTCTGGTGCCATGTTTGGCGATAATTTATCAATTATTTCAGATACTACGATTGCCGCGACCCGCACTCAGGGCTGCGAAATGAAAGACAAATTCAAAGAAAACCTCAAAATTGCCTTACCGGCTGCGCTGCTTACCGTCTTGCTACTAGTCTTCGTCACCCCGGAGCCTCAAGTCGTTGAAACCAAAGATTTTGACTGGTTATTGGTGCTGCCATATGCCTTTATTTTGATTTTAGCGGTTATCGGGATCAACGTTTTTGTTGTGTTATTTAGCGGAATTATTTTTGCTGGGTTGATGGGATTTGTCGGCGATTATCAAGGCTCTGCTTTCTTAAGCGATATCTACACCGGCTTTAGTGAGATGCAAGAAATCTTTTTGCTCTCCATGTTTATTGGCGGCATGTCTGAGTTTATCAGAGTAAATGGTGGCCTCGACTTTTTAGCGAAACAAATCCAAAAGCTCACAGCTATTATTGCAAAATGGCATCGTAAAGTAGCGGATCAACTGGGTATCGCCGCGTTAGTTCTCACCAGCAACTTATGTATCGCTAACAATACCGTCAGTATCATTGTTACAGGCCCGGTGGCTAAAAAGCTCGCCGAAGACGGCAATATTACACCTAAGCGCTCGGCCAGTTTATTAGATATCTTTGCTTGTGTGATGCAAGGCTCCCTCCCCTATGGTGCCCAAGCATTATTACTCGGCGCCACCTTTAAAATAAGCCCTTGGGATGTATCTAGTTCTTCATACTATTGTTTTATTTTGGCTTTCACGGCAGTCACAGTGATTTGTTTAAGACGAAATAAAGCCTAATAGCAACTTTTTATTGCCGCAAAGCGCCCATCATTGGGCGCTTTTGTTATAATTTCATTTTTAGTGCACATTTACTTCTAATAATGAAATTAAACTCTCTTTTACTTCCTGCGTTGTTTTTAGCCAGTAGCGCCACGGCCGCTGATTGGAGTAGCACCCAACTTCACCTAAATCATGGTGAATTTAAAAACCCATTTAGCCAAGCCCAAGCAAACTCAACCGTTTACTCACTCCAACACGCCTCAGGTTATCAATATGGCGACAATTTTTTCTTTATTGATTACAGCAAAGATGACTTTCGCGATGGCTATCAAGATGGCGATTTTTATGGTGAGTGGTACTCCAGCTTCTCAATGGCAAAAATCATGGACTACCAAAGCCAATTCGAAAGCATTAGCGATATCAGCTTAACACTGGGCGTCAATGCTGCGGGAGATGCTAAAGTCATGAAGTACTTACCTGGTTTTAAAGTAAACTGGAATGTACCTGGCTTTAATTTTTTCTCTTCAACCTTCACGTTATATCAAGATGATAGTCAAGGTATTGCCAAAGGTGGAGCACCCAAAGAGACTAACAGTTGGATGCTAGACCTTGCGTGGGGCTACCCTTTTACCATAGGTCAACAGCGCTTCTACCTCACCGGTCATGTAGAATATATCGCAGAGCGTGAGAATGAATTTGGTGACACCGTTAATGGCTGGCTGTTAGCACAGCCAATCATACAGTGGGATTTGGGGAACGCCTTAAGCATGCCAGTTAATCAACTGATGCTAGGGATAGAATGGCAGTATTGGCATAATAAGTTAGGCACAGACACCACTGAGTCGGTTCCACAGCTACATCTAGCTTGGACTTTCTAACTCTGACACCATGGCAAAGCAATTGGCTTTAGCGGCTTTATTGCTTTGCCGCTGTCATTCTTAGTAAGCTTTTTATATTGAGATACCTGAGTTTGCAATTTTGGCAGAGCTAATAATGCAACGTAGAGCTCGACATTGTTTGCAAACTCGCTTTTCAGCAGTTTTGGTAACGAGTCTGTAAACTGTTGCAAAGTGGTATCACTAGGAGCGTTATTCGCTGTTATTTTCAAAAACACCTGTTGCTGCCACTTAAGCACGGTATTGAACTCCACGTTGTTACTTTGCTTCACTTGCTCAGCCACCGTATTACTATATCGAGCAAACGCCTCTATCTTACCACCAATTAAAAGTGCATTGAGCAGATTCAGGCCAACATAACTGGCTTCGATGGTTTGCTTCTCAGCTTGGTATGCTTGCAACGCTTCGATATACAACGTGCTGGCTTGTGCATAATTCCCTAAATCATAATGAACATTGGCTAGGTTGTTAGAAAGTGCGGTAATAACCGATTTTTCATAGTTCTTATTAAGATGTTGCTCTAACAGTTGTTGAGCGGCCTGGGATTTGCCACTGGTTCGGTAATGAACTGCTAGATTATTAATAATCGTTGGTTTTTGCATACTATCGGCGTGCTTAAGTGCACACTCATAACCATCACTGGCATGCGTCATCTGCTGATTTCGACGGTAATAAATCGCTAAATAGTTGGCTAATTCAGCTCTTTCAGTTCGTAAAAACTCAAGCCAGCTCGTTTGCTCGGTAAATAGCAAAATAATATCGCGGATCAAGTCATGATTATTGCTTCTCATCGCCGCCTCTAAAGCAGCTCGATGAAGAGCATAGAGACCCTTTGATGGCTCGCTAGGGAGTGTACCTTCTATATCTTTATATCTTTGCGTGGCTTTTGCAGGGTTAGCCTGGTTCAGTGATTCAATCAGTTGCAGTTCTTTGTATAACAAGCTTGGTGAAACAAGTACTGCTGACACCAGAAAATACATTAATATAGCCACAGCCTCCCCCAAAGAGCCCAATCCACTTAACACTAATGTCTAGTCTAGCTGGCTCGAACCAAGTTAGCCACACAGCAAGCTTTGCGAGTGCTTTAACCATTGAGTATCTGTAGGCTTATTACCATATTTTTTAATATAATAACTAAAACCATAACAACTACCATCTCTGCATATGGCATTTGGCGCGATTATCATAATGGCGATAGGCGGGCAGCTATTGCTAGCAATGGCCTAGCTATACAATTAAACCAATGAATATCAGTAATTATGACTAAATAAAGGCCCCCATTGGGACCTTTACGGAGTTTACGGATTTGGGAATAACCTATCATTTAATGGCTCTACTATTAGCTTAAACCACTTTCCTTGTGCGTTTTCTAGCTAAATAAACCTGGTTTAGTTAAGTCACAACTGCTGCATATCTTTCATAACGATATCTCCTTTACCTGTTAATGCACTTTACTTGTGCAAGTGGGACAATGGATTTTCTTAGCCGAGTTCAATTACATAGTAAGCACTCTTACCATCGAGTACTGCAACCTGCGACTTACTTAACCTTAGAACACAGGAAGCTAGAATGAGATATGCAAATAATTAATCAGACCTTGAAGGCAAACTCCAACCAGCATAGATATTGCGACAGCCAACAAGTTTTAAAATAGAATATGTATTATTCATAGCTTTTTTGAATCCAGTATCGAGGCCTGTGGTCATTATTTTTTTATTGCTTACAAACCGAAATTCAGCTTTGAAAAAGCGCAGTTCATAAAACTGCAATACTAAACCAGTCAGTTGCTATTCAGAATGCCAATAATAGTACGAGTTTGATTTCAGCTGTTAAAAAAACATGGATAAGAGATCTCTAGCTGTAACTATAGATTTTATGAGACTTAGACAATTAGATGTGAATTTTTCTCATGCAAGCAAAGCCCCTAGTTAAAAAGCTATACTAAATAAAAGACTGCAATATTGCTTATCGACCCCCTTCTGCTAAACAGCGCTCACTGACTAATATTATTTAGTAGGCACGATAACAACACACCTATCTTAAGAGCATGTATATCTTATAGGCGGATTTACCCCGCGCTTTTTTATTGTGCCGTAAATGCAAAAAAGCCGCTGGATTGCTGCAACGGGTTTGACGTACAAGAGTGAATTGCGACCAAAGCACTGCTTCGCAGTTCGAGGAAGTAAGCGCAAGGATGCGCGAAGGGGAGATACTACATGGGTGAACTGCGACCGAAGCACCGCTTCGCAGCGCAGTGAACGCGAGGTATGGACACCGAGCTGGAAGCCCGTCACAGGGGTGAATTGCGACCGAAGCACTGCTTCGCAGCGCAATGAACGCGAGGGTGACGAGAAACCGAAGCAACGCTTCGCAGTTCGAGGAAGTGAGCGCAAGGATGCGCGAAGGGGAGGTACTACATGGAAGTACTTTACTCCAAACGCAAAAAACCCCGACTCTTTCGAATCGGGGTTTTCTTAATAAGGCCCTGGCGATGTTCTACTTTCACATGGGAAGCCCACACTATCATCGACGCTGTTTTGTTTCACTTCTGAGTTCGGCATGGAGTCAGGTGGTTCCAAAACGCTATAGTCACCAGGAAATTCGGTGTATCAATGAGGTCACCCTCATCAATTAAAATCTGGAAAAACTGCTTAAATTCTTTGTCTTCGTCGCGGTCTAAAACCGCTGCTACTTTAGTATCTTATCAACTTCTGTCGCTAAACCACTTTGGCGTTGTATGGTTAAGCCTCACGGGTAATTAGTACAGGTTAGCTTAATGGCTCGCACCACTTCCACATCCTGCCTATCAGCGTTGTCGTCTTCAACGGCCCTTTAGTGGAGTTAAACTCCAAGTGAGAACTCATCTCGAGGCCTGCTTCGCGCTTAGATGCTTTCAGCGCTTATCAGTTCCGAACATAGCTACCGGGCAATGCTATTGGCATAACAACCCGAACACCAGCGGTTCGTCCACTCCGGTCCTCTCGTACTAGGAGCAGCCCCTCTCAATTCTCAAACGCCCACGGCAGATAGGGACCGAACTGTCTCACGACGTTCTAAACCCAGCTCGCGTACCACTTTAAATGGCGAACAGCCATACCCTTGGGACCGACTTCAGCCCCAGGATGTGATGAGCCGACATCGAGGTGCCAAACACCGCCGTCGATATGAACTCTTGGGCGGTATCAGCCTGTTATCCCCGGAGTACCTTTTATCCGTTGAGCGATGGCCCTTCCATTCAGAACCACCGGATCACTATGACCTACTTTCGTACCTGCTCGACGTGTCTGTCTCGCAGTTAAGCTGGCTTCTACCATTACACTAACCGTACGATGTCCGACCGTACTTAGCCAACCTTCGTGCTCCTCCGTTACTCTTTGGGAGGAGACCGCCCCAGTCAAACTACCCACCAGGCACTGTCCTCAATCCCGATTCAGGGACCTAAGTTAGAACATCAACACTACAAGGGTGGTATTTCAAGGTCGGCTCCACACCATCTAGCGACGATGCTTCAAAGCCTCCCACCTATCCTACACATGTAGGGTCAATGTTCAGTGCCAAGCTGTAGTAAAGGTTCACGGGGTCTTTCCGTCTAGCCGCGGGTACACAGCATCTTCACTGCGATTTCAATTTCACTGAGTCTCGGGTGGAGACAGCGTGGCCATGGTTACACCATTCGTGCAGGTCGGAACTTACCCGACAAGGAATTTCGCTACCTTAGGACCGTTATAGTTACGGCCGCCGTTTACCGGGGCTTCGATCAAGAGCTTCGCATACGCTAACCCCATCAATTAACCTTCCGGCACCGGGCAGGTGTCATACCCTATACGTCATCTTACGATTTTGCAGAGTACTGTGTTTTTAATAAACAGTCCCAGCCACCTGGTCACTGCGGCTGACTTCAGCTCCGGGCGCGGGCCCTTCACCTAATGTCAGCGTACCTTCTCCCGAAGTTACGGTACGATTTTGCCTAGTTCCTTCACCCGAGTTCTCTCAAGCGCCTTAGTATTCTCTACCTGACCACCTGTGTCGGTTTAGGGTACGATTCAGTATAAACTGAAGCTTAGAGGCTTTTCCTGGAAGTAGGGCATCAACAACTTCACCACCGTGGTGGCTCGTCTCGGCTCTCAGCGTTCTTATTTAAAAGAATAACCCGGATTTACCTAAGTCATTCGCCTACTGCCTTTCACATGGACAACCAACGCCATGCTTGCCTAGCCTGCTCCGTCCCCCCATCGCATTCATACTGAGTACGGGAATATTAACCCGTTTCCCATCGACTACGCTCTTCAGCCTCGCCTTAGGGGTCGACTCACCCTACCCTGATTAACATGGGATAGGAACCCTTGGTCTTCCGGCGTGGGAGTTTTTCACTCCCATTATCGTTACTCATGTCAGCATTCGCACTTCTGATATGTCCAGCATGCCTCCCGGCACACCTTCAGCCACTTACAGAACGCTCCCCTACCCCTTGAGCATACCCCGAAACTATCTGTGCCATCCCCGTCTAGTTGGGGGACGCTTTATCGTTGGGTGCAAAGCACGTCAACGTTAATCAAATAGCTTGGGTGGTATGCTCAAAGCCGTAGCTTCGGTGGTATGTTTAGCCCCGTTACATCTTCCGCGCAGGCCGACTCGACTAGTGAGCTATTACGCTTTCTTTAAAGGATGGCTGCTTCTAAGCCAACCTCCTAGCTGTTTTAGCCTTCCCACATCGTTTCCCACTTAACATACACTTTGGGACCTTAGCTGACGGTCTGGGTTGTTTCCCTCTCCACGATGGACGTTAGCACCCACCGTGTGTCTCCCGGATAGTACTTTACGGTATTCGGAGTTTGCAAAGGGTTGGTAAGTCGGGATGACCCCCTAGCCTTAACAGTGCTCTACCCCCGTAAGTATTCGTCCGAGGCTCTACCTAAATAGATTTCGGGGAGAACCAGCTATCTCCCGGTTTGATTAGCCTTTCACTCCTAGCCACAGGTCATCCCCTAACTTTTCAACGTTAGTGGGTTCGGTCCTCCAGTTGATGTTACTCAACCTTCAACCTGCCCATGGCTAGATCACCGGGTTTCGGGTCTATACCCTGCAACTTACGCGCCCAGTTAAGACTCGCTTTCGCTACGGCTCCCCTAAATGGTTAACCTCGCTACAGAATATAAGTCGCTGACCCATTATACAAAAGGTACGCAGTCACCCATCACTAAGCTACCTCTGCTTGATTTTGGCGGTTGATCGTCGGCTAACAAGTTAGGTCGACGTTAACGCGATTTCAAACATTGTGCTTACTTAGGAGTTCACCAAAGTAACTTAGTGATGGGCTCCTACTGCTTGTACGTACACGGTTTCAGGTTCTATTTCACTCCCCTCACAGGGGTTCTTTTCGCCTTTCCCTCACGGTACTGGTTCACTATCGGTCAGTTGGGAGTATTTAGCCTTGGAGGATGGTCCCCCCATATTCAGTCAAAGTTTCACGTGCTCCGACCTACTCGATTTCACTGTAAATAAGTTGTCGTGTACGGGACTGTCACCCTGTTTCGTCATACTTTCCAGAATGTTCCACTAACTACATTACAGCTTAAGGGCTAATCCGATTTCGCTCGCCGCTACTTTCGGAATCTCGGTTGATTTCTTTTCCTACGGGTACTTAGATGTTTCAGTTCTCCGCGTTCGCCTCAACAACCTATGTATTCAGTTGTTGATGACCCAAAGGGCCGGGTTTCCCCATTCGGAAATCCTAGTCTCAAGTGCCTCTTACTGGCTCAACTAGGCTTATCGCAAGTTAGTACGTCCTTCATCGCCTCCAACTGCCAAGGCATCCACCGTGTACGCTTAGTCACTTAACCATACAACCCAAAGTGGTTTTGCTTGGTCTTTGTCATTTATATGGCCTTGTCAGCACAATTTACTTGGTCACATAACACGTTATGCTCCCAGCGATAAATTGCTTGACGGCGTTGTCTAAATAACAAATCCACGTCGCAAAATAGTGCATTACATCACTAGTTGTACGTCAAAGACTGATTTAACTTCGCCAGAAGTTAATATTGAATACTAAAGTAGACGCTAATTAATTATCGAAATAATTAATTGGCATTTTCTTTCGAAAACTCGATAAATAACGTTCGTTATTCATCAGAATTTAATTATCAGCTTTTCCAAATTTTTAAAGAGCAATATCACTCGGCCATCAGGCCAAGCAACAATCATCTGTGTGGACACTTCGAACAAATCAGTTCTAAATCGTATAAGGAGGTGATCCAGCCCCAGGTTCCCCTAGGGCTACCTTGTTACGACTTCACCCCAGTCATGAATCACTCCGTGGTGAACGTCCTCCCTAAGGTTAGACTATCCACTTCTGGAGCAACCCACTCCCATGGTGTGACGGGCGGTGTGTACAAGGCCCGGGAACGTATTCACCGCAGCATTCTGATCTGCGATTACTAGCGATTCCGACTTCATGGAGTCGAGTTGCAGACTCCAATCCGGACTACGACAGGCTTTAAGGGGTTCGCTCACTATCGCTAGTTCGCTGCTCTCTGTACCTGCCATTGTAGCACGTGTGTAGCCCTACACGTAAGGGCCATGATGACTTGACGTCGTCCCCACCTTCCTCCGGTTTATCACCGGCAGTCTCCTTAGAGTTCCCGACCGAATCGCTGGCAACTAAGGATAGGGGTTGCGCTCGTTGCGGGACTTAACCCAACATCTCACAACACGAGCTGACGACAGCCATGCAGCACCTGTCTCAGAGTTCCCGAAGGCACCAAACTATCTCTAGTAAGTTCTCTGGATGTCAAGTGTAGGTAAGGTTCTTCGCGTTGCATCGAATTAAACCACATGCTCCACCGCTTGTGCGGGCCCCCGTCAATTCATTTGAGTTTTAACCTTGCGGCCGTACTCCCCAGGCGGTCTACTTAATGCGTTAGCTTTGGAAAACAGTCCCGAAAGACCGAGCTCCTAGTAGACATCGTTTACGGCGTGGACTACCAGGGTATCTAATCCTGTTTGCTCCCCACGCTTTCGTACATGAGCGTCAGTGTTGACCCAGGTGGCTGCCTTCGCCATCGGTATTCCTTCAGATCTCTACGCATTTCACCGCTACACCTGAAATTCTACCACCCTCTATCACACTCTAGCTTGCCAGTTCGAAATGCTGTTCCCAGGTTGAGCCCGGGGCTTTCACATCTCGCTTAACAAACCGCCTGCGTACGCTTTACGCCCAGTAATTCCGATTAACGCTCGCACCCTCCGTATTACCGCGGCTGCTGGCACGGAGTTAGCCGGTGCTTCTTCTGTCAGTAACGTCACAGCTAGCAGGTATTAACTACTAACCTTTCCTCCTGACTGAAAGTGCTTTACAACCCGAAGGCCTTCTTCACACACGCGGCATGGCTGCATCAGGCTTGCGCCCATTGTGCAATATTCCCCACTGCTGCCTCCCGTAGGAGTCTGGACCGTGTCTCAGTTCCAGTGTGGCTGATCATCCTCTCAAACCAGCTAGGGATCGTCGCCTTGGTGAGCCATTACCTCACCAACTAGCTAATCCCACTTGGGCCAATCTAAAGGCGAGAGCTAAAAGCCCCCTTTGCTCCGTAGAGATTATGCGGTATTAGCCGTCGTTTCCAACGGTTGTCCCCCACCTCAAGGCATGTTCCCAAGCATTACTCACCCGTCCGCCGCTCGTCATCTTCTAGCAAGCTAGAAATGTTACCGCTCGACTTGCATGTGTTAGGCCTGCCGCCAGCGTTCAATCTGAGCCATGATCAAACTCTTCAATTAAAAGTTTTTTTTGAAACCTAAGTTTCAGCTCAATGAATTCTGATTGTTTGTTTCTACTTTTAAAAAAGTAAATCAAAACGAATTGACTATATAGTCACTCAGTTACAATTGAGACTCTAAATTTGTTTGCGTCATCTAGCGAACTAGAATCGGCTGTTAGAACTCAATCTGTACGAGTGCCCACACAGATGATTGCTTTAAATTGTTAAAGAACGTTGCGATGTTTTCATCGCGTCAGGGCTGCGCATTCTACGCTTTCCTGATTTTTTGTCAACGCTTAATTTGCCTTTCTTTTCAGAACAACAAATTCAGCTTATTTGACTCTACCGTTACGTTGCTGCGTTGCTTTTCAGCGCAGTGCTCCGTGTCGGTGGATGCGCATTATAGGGAGAATCGATTTCAGTGCAAGCGTTATTTTAAAAAAACAAACCGAACGAACAAAAATCAAACGAATTAGCTGAATTTGTATATTTTACATACCAATAAGGAACCATATCAGCCCTAAACCCCAGTTAAGCATGTTAAGACTTCAGCTCTTCGTTTCATTATTGGCTTATTTTACAATGTAACTAAGTAACAATTGCCAAAACTTGATCATGCGCTATCAGCCCTCTCAACCAAACACAAGTTCATCCCCTCATTATATAGCGATCTCAGTGTTGATTTGAGTTATCACTAGTAAAGTTGTGATCCTTGGTTCTATATAAAAAAGGAAATAGGGCTATAAATAAGTAATGAGTATAAAGGTAGTAAAAATGACGATCATACCAACCCGCCTTAGTACTTGGTCAATTTGAGAAAGTAAGTTAGCCGCTAACTGCGTTAAAATTTCTTATTTTGAATAAATTAAGTGTTGCCGTTGGATGGCTAAAAAGAAAAGCTAAAAATAAATTAAAGAGGTTTATGATTTAAGAAGGCTTAGATTATGGAGGCGGAACCCGGAGTCGAACCGAGGTAGACGGATTTGCAATCCGCTGCATAGCCACTCTGCCATTCCGCCGAAGAAGGATTGGAGCGAGTAACGAGGTTCGAACTCGTGACCTCGACCTTGGCAAGGTCGCGCTCTACCAGCTGAGCTATACTCGCAATCCGTAGATATGAAATTATCTATTTTGTTCGACGTTGTAAAGTAATAACTATACCATGTCGATACATTAATCCACATAAAGTGGTGCCCGGGGCCGGACTTGAACCGGCACGCTGTTACCAGCGAGGGATTTTAAATCCCTTGTGTCTACCAATTCCACCACCCGGGCATCGGGTGTGAAAGCGAA
Source organism: Pseudoalteromonas sp. UG3-2 (assembly GCF_037120705.1). Taxonomy (NCBI): domain Bacteria; kingdom Pseudomonadati; phylum Pseudomonadota; class Gammaproteobacteria; order Alteromonadales; family Pseudoalteromonadaceae; genus Pseudoalteromonas; species Pseudoalteromonas sp. UG3-2. Next base: position 923,360 of record NZ_JAWLJU010000002.1, read on the forward strand.
TTGGAGCGAGTAACGAGGTTCGAACTCGTGACCTCGACCTTGGCAAGGTCGCGCTCTACCAGCTGAGCTATACTCGCACAAATCGTGTAAGCCTAATGGTGCCCGGGGCCGGACTTGAACCGGCACGCTGTTACCAGCGAGGGATTTTAAATCCCTTGTGTCTACCAATTCCACCACCCGGGCATCGGGCTTGCTTTCGCATGTGGATACGTTGAGAAAATGGAGGCGGAACCCGGAGTCGAACCGAGGTAGACGGATTTGCAATCCGCTGCATGGCCACTCTGCCATTCCGCCTTAGATTGGAGCGAGTAACGAGGTTCGAACTCGTGACCTCGACCTTGGCAAGGTCGCGCTCTACCAGCTGAGCTATACTCGCAATCCAAATTACGGTTAACAACTATTTTTGGTATTAAATCCGAAAATCTTCGTTTTACCGCTTTCCAGTTAGTTGACATAGCATCTTCTAAACTTCATTTAGATGACACCCTGCCCTCTCAACACGGACGCATTCTACAGAACTTCTGGGAAGCGTCAACATAAAAAATGAATGTTTTTAACCGTTTGCTCATTTTTTATCTAAAGCGTTGAGTTTATAATCGTTTCTTGTCAAGAATTAGTCAATTCCGCCTTCGCAGCGTAGAGATATTGCACCATTGAAACCAAGGTTAGCAATGTAGCAATTGCTAAAAGTGCATAGCTTAATGTGATCATCCAAGGCGCGAACTGCCAAATGAGTCCAATAATCGCGAGCATTTGTGCCGCCGTTTTAAACTTCCCTAACCAAGAAACCGCAACATTGCCTCTTTTGCCCAGTTCGGCCATCCATTCTCTCAATGCAGAAATAACAATTTCACGACTAATAATGATAATCGTGGCTACCGTGATAAAAATGTCTTGATAGTAGGTTGCTAAGATCACCAGTGCCACACTTACCATGACTTTGTCGGCTACTGGATCGAGAAAAGCACCAAAAGGTGTCGACTGTTCCAGCTTTCGTGCTAGATAGCCATCAAGAATGTCGGTTACTGACGCCAACCAAAAAATAAACGCTGCAGCAAAAAATGCCCATGAGTATGGAAGATAAAAGATAATTGCAAACACGGGTATGAGAAGCAATCGAAATGTTGTGAGCGAGTTTGGAATATTCCACATAACTACTAAGTATTGTCTTTTTTTCTATGTTCGCATGATTGCTTAAGCTTTGTCATGCAAATGATTAAATATCTTTTCAGCCATCTCAGGGCTGATCCCAGGTACTTGCTTTAATTGGTGTATGTTAGCCGACTTCACCCCCTGCATGCCGCCTAAATATTTCAGCAGTGCTTGACGGCGTTTTTGCCCCACCCCTTCGATTTCCTCCAATACCGACTGAGTTCTTTGTTTTTGTCTCTTGTTTCTGTGACCAGCAATAGCAAAACGGTGAGACTCATCACGAATATGTTGAATAAGATGTAATGCCGGAGAGTCGCTGTCGACATTGACCGTTTTGCGACCACCATCGATCAATAGCGTTTCTAAGCCAGGCTTTCGACTGGTGCCTTTCGCCACACCAATAAGGAGTGGCACTTTGTTCAAGGTCCAGGTGGCGAAAAACGACTCCGCTCTGCCAAGCTGACCTTTACCACCGTCAATAAAAATAATGTCTGGTACCTTGGCTTCGTCGGTCATTTTGCCGTAGCGCTTTTGTAATGCAAAGTCCATTGCGGCGTAATCATCCCCTGGCGTGATACCGGTAACATTGTAACGTCTGTATTCACGGTTGTTTGGCCCTTGACCATCAAACACCACGCACGAAGCAACAGTACTTTCCCCCATGGTATGGCTAATATCGAAACACTCCATGCGGTCAATATCGGTTAAGCCTAAGACAGACTTCAACGTAGCATAGCGTTTGGTCACAGAATCTTGCGCACTTTGCTTCACTTCGAGGCTGTTGCTAGCGTTTTTATTGGCCAGAGCCAAATATTGAGCTCGCTCACCACGGACATTGAATTTAAGTGTAACCTTGCTTTTCGCCACTTCCGCTAACGCCGCTTGCAATGCCTGCAGCTCTGTAATTTCAAACGGTAATACGATTTCTTTGGCGATACGAGCATGATTGCCAGTGGAAATATAATATTGGCCCAGAAATGATGTCAGCACCTCATCGGCGGTGGAGTCTTTTGGCACTTTGGGGAAATGCGTTTTGGTACCTAGCACCTTATGCTCTCGGATCATCAGAACGTGGATTGCCACCAGCCCATTACGCTGTTCATAACCAATAACATCTAATTCAGCAAAATTACCGGCAATGGATTGCTGCTCCTGCATTTGCCGTAATAAAGCAATTTGGTCACGGTGTTTTGCGGCTTTTTCAAAGTCCAGTTCAGCACTGGCTGTTTCCATCTTGGCCACCAGCGTTGCAATCACCTGTTGTGAACGACCAGTAAGAAACTGACGTACCATGGCAACTTGCTCTTGATATTCTTCGTCACTGACTTTACCAACACAGGGAGCCGAACATCGTTTTAATTGGTATTGTAAACATGGGCGGCTTCTAGCACGGTAGTAAGCGTCTTCACATTGGCGCACAGGAAAGATCTTTTGCATCAGCCTAAGGCTTTCAGATACAGCGGCGCTACTTGGAAATGGCCCGAAGTACTCACCTTTTTGCTTGCGGCTGCCGCGATGAAATGCTAACCGAGGGTGCGTGTGGCCACTTAGAAAAATATATGGGTAACTTTTATCATCACGCAATAAAATATTATAGCGCGGCTGATACTTCTTTATCAGGTTGTTTTCTAATAACAGCGCTTCGGTTTCAGTATTGGTCAGTGTCACTTCAATATTGGCAATATTACTGACCAATACTTGCGTTTTGCTGTCGCTAATGTTGCTACGAAAGTAGCTCGAAACCCGCTTTTTTAGGTTTTTGGCTTTACCGACATAAATAACCTGGCCTTGAATATCGTACATACGGTATACGCCAGGCTCTGTCGATAACGTTTTAAGAAACTGTTGGTGATCAAAATCCGTCATTTAAAAAATACTTAATGACTACTGTCTATATCAATCATCTTATGGCGAATAGCTAAATGAGTCAGCTCAACATCGCCACCGACGTTGAGTTTTTCGAACATCCGGTAACGGTAACTATTCACCGTTTTAGAACTCAAATTAAGGCGATCTGCAATGTCTTGGGCTTTTTCACCTTTAGTGATCATCAGCATAATTTGTAACTCTCGCTCTGATAACGACTGAAAAGGATTTTCGTCGTTACGACCACTGAATTGTGCCAAAGCGATTTGTTGAGCTATTTCCGGTGCAATGTACCTTTGTCCTGAGTTCACTGAGCGAATGGCGTTGATCACTTCATCCGGCCCTGCCCCTTTGGTTAAATAACCATGGGCACCAATTTGCATTACCTTGCTTGGAAATGGGTCTTCGCAATGTACTGTCAGCACGATGACTTTGACATCAGGGCAATAGCGGCAGATCTTTTTTGTTGCCTCTAGGCCACCGATCCCCGGCATATTCATATCCATCAGCACGATATCCGGTTCATTTTGACGACAAAACGTCACCGCTTCTTCACCGGTTTTTGCTTCACCGACCACCTTGAAGCCACGGACGTCGTCTAAAATACGTCTTATGCCTGTTCTAACTAGTTCATGATCATCAACTAAAAGCACATTAATCAATGGCACACCCTCTACATATTGCTTGTTAATCGAAGCTAAAAGTTCCGCTTTTTAACTTCCAGAGCCTTGAGATTACCACATATTTTTAAAAATCATAACGTCACAAGGGAGAGAAAAAAACAATTTTAATATGAATCAATTAGAATGCTTAAAAAGCGTAAGCTGATTGTTTATATAAACAACAATAATGGGTTGTTATGCGCCGTAGAGATTAGCAACTACGGCGCAAAAGCAGAGGTGAGGTTAAGACTGTTTTGAGAATTTATCTACCCACAGTGCAATGACTCCATCGCCAGTTACGTTACAGGCTGTGCCGAAGCTATCTTGGGCCAAATAAAGCGCGATCATTAACGCTACTGCAGCTTCATTAAAACCAAGCATACTGGTCAGTAGCCCTAATGCCGACATCACGGCACCACCAGGCGCACCAGGAGCGGCGATCATCACTATGCCTAACATGAAAATAAACGGCAGCATGGCGGTAAGCGGCGGCACACTCATATCCGGTGACAGTAACATCACCGCCATTGCACAGGTAACAATAGTAATGGTTGAACCAGACAAATGGATTGTGGCACACAGTGGCACACTAAAGTTCGCCACTTCTTCATCGACCTTGTTGGCTTTACTGGCCCGTAAAGAGACCGGAATAGTGGCAGCGCTTGACATAGTCCCTATCGCCGTAAAATAAGCAGGCAACATATTTTTAATGAGCTCTAATGGGTTTCTGCCTAATAACAAACCCGAAGCGATAAATAGCGTACTTAACCACAACCAGTGCATGATAATCGCCGCTAATAACACTACGCCAAAGGTACTCAGCGTATCAAAAACCGTTCCGGCCACTGCCATTTCAGCAAACACACCGGCGATATAAAATGGCAACACAGGAATAATCACTTTAGCAAGTAAAGCATCAATCACGTCTCTGGCTTGATCCGTCACCTCTTTAAGCTTACCCAGCTGACATTGGCTCATGCCAATACCAAAAATAAATGCGGTAGCCAATGCCGTCATGACTCCCATCAGTGGCGGGATCTCTATATTAATCAGGCTTTCAAGTTGCGCTTCCTCAGCGGCCTGATAAGCCACGCCACCATCGAAAAATGGAATAAAAGCATTAACGAGCAAATAAGCCAAAGTGCCGGCAACGACCGTAGAGCCATAGGCGAAGCCAACCGTTTTGCCCAGTAAGTGCCCTGAGCCATGAGGTAATCCAGCGATCCCCGAAGCGATAAACAATAAAATGATAAGTGGGATAGTAAAACTAATAAGTTGGCCAATGATCACTTTAAAGGTATAAAGCAACTCCACCAGCATCAGTGGCATGTACAGTCCGGCCAATATACCGGCAGCAATACCAGCCACTAATTTCAATATGAGAGACATAAGTACTTCCTAGCAAATTTTAAAGCGGTTGTTTTAACATGTTTTCACTGTGATTTGCTATTAATTCGATAGAGTCGCCTTTTTGTCCGCATTATCAAGACAACAAGTCATCAGACGTAAATAAATGCAACTAGCCGAAAAATCGTTGTTTCAGCATGTTGCATACTATTTAATGCCGAGCCAAAGTCTCTGTAAAATAATAATAGTCATGCTTAAAGCTATTCCTCTTTGTATTGCGGCCCTAACAGGGCAAGCCTATGCGCTTAACAGCGATAAAATCCCTTACCTTGAACGTTCCGCTAAAGTCGATGGTGTACTGGAGTCGGATGTTTGGCATCATGCCCTCAAGGTTGATATTAATAACGTGACTTGGCCTTATGAAAACCAAGCCAGTCCGGTAACCACCACCGCATACGTTTATGAAAATGGTGAGTCTCTATTTATTGCCTTTGATGCTAAGGATCCCAACCCCAATGCCATTCGCGCTTTTTATCGTGACCGTGACCGTGCCTGGGAAGACGATCTTGTTGGCCTAAAGATAGATTCTTTCAACAACGCCCAAAGTGCTTATCAATTCTTCATCAACCCGCTTGGGGTGCAACAAGATTCCATTGAGAATGAATTAACCAAAAGCGAAAACAGTTCATGGAATGGCATTTGGGACAGTGCCGGCCGTATCACTGACACAGGTTACGTGGTTGAAGTGGAGATCCCACTGAGGGTGCTGAACTTTAATGACTCCATCATCACCAAAACAATGGCGATGGAGTTCGTTCGCTTTTATCCCAGAAATGAACGCCTGCGGATCTCCAGCATGCAGCTTGAGCACGCCAATTCATGTTGGATCTGTCAGATGCCAAAATATCATGGCTTAGAAAGTGCTAAGCAAGGCAGTAACTTCGCGCTTATCCCTACCTTGGTCACTAATCGCCAAGAAACACGCGACATTGATAATGGTATCGCTGCGGACTGGCAAGCAGAAAATAATATTGAGCCTGGCCTTGATATGAAATGGGCCATCACACCAGATACCACACTCAATGCCACCTTAAACCCAGACTTTTCTCAGGTTGAAGCCGACACTGGGCAGCTCAGTGTCAATAATAGCTTCAGCTTATTCTTTCCTGAAAAACGTGCTTTTTTCTTGGATAATTCCGACTACTTTTCTTCTCATAATAACCTCATACATACACGCAACATTTCAGCACCGGATTATGGCGTTAAGCTGACCAGCAATAAAAATGGCCACACCTTCGCAGGCTTTATTGCTAATGATGAACGCCTGAATGTCTTGATCCCGGGCAACCTCGGGTCGAGTGTGGTGTCGTTGGAGAGAAAAAGTGAAAACATGGCGCTACGATATCGTCAAGACGTTAATAAATCACTTTCTGTGGGTGTGACCTCAACCACGCGACAAAGCGACGACTATCACAACCAAGTTGCCAGTGTTGATGCCAAGTATAAACCCACTAACAATGACACTTTAAAACTGCAACTCATCGCCTCTGAAACCGATTACGATCAGGCTTTTATTGAAGAACTGTGCGATGGCAGTTTGCAAGACTGTGATATTAATGAAAGTGTTCTAAGGGTAAACGCAGAGCAAGACACTGGGTTGGGGTATTACCTAAACTATGAACATAACCGTAAACACTGGCGCGCATTTACCAGCTACCAACAACGTGACGAAGCACTGAGAACCGACATGGGCTTTATGACCCAAGTGGATTTTAATAAGTTTCTATTTGGTGGTGAGTACCGCTGGTATGGCGATGAGCAAAACTGGTGGAACCGTGCCCGCTGGTATGCCGATTGGGATATTTCCCATAACCACGATGGTGAGTTGCTAGAAAAAGAAGTGCAAACCAACTTTGCCATTAATGGCCCTCTACAAAGCTTTATTGACTTTGGTGTGGAGCACAGAAAGAGAACCGGTCTTAGGCATAACGAAGCTTTATTGGCCATCGATGACAACACCGACTTATTTAGTGAAAACACGCAATGGGCTTATTTAGAGTTTAAACCCATGGCAGGCGTCTTTGCAAGCCTAAACCTCAGAACCGGAAACCGTGTTGATTTAGCCAATAATCGCATTGGCCAACAAACTTTTGTGCGCCCGGTGGTCAACCTCAATCTTGGCAAACACTTTGAGGTCAGATTTCGCCATACCTATGAGCAGCTTGACGCCCAAGGTGCGGAGGTGTACACCGCCAATCTGAGTGATATTCGACTCACTTATCAGTTTAATATCAACAGTTATTTGCGATTAGCTATTATTAATACCGATATCGAGCGCAATCAGAGTAACTATCTTGATGATGTGGATGCTAAGTATAAAAGTATTAGTACTCAGCTGCTGTACTCTTATAAGCTGAACCCACAAACTGTGTTCTTCGCTGGCTATTCTGATCACGGTTATCAAGACGACGATTTGTCGAAAATAACCAAGGATGAAAAAACCGTATTCATGAAATTTAGTTATGCCTGGTTGATTTAAGAGCTAACATTTAAATAACTAATGGCTATAAGCAAATTTGATATATCTTATAGCCATTCTTTCCTTTTATTTTACTCCATGACAAGTAAAGTGAGGGAATAAAAGTAACCTAGTTTAGGGATCACAGATGACTAAAGTATATGCAGATAACAGCTTAACCATTGGTAATACACCATTAGTTAAAATTAACCGCGTGTCTGGTGGCAATGTATTTGCCAAAGTAGAAGCACGTAACCCGAGCTTTAGTGTGAAATGCCGTATCGGTGCCTCCATGATTTGGGAAGCCGAGAAAGCCGGCTTGCTAACAGAAGGCAAAGAGCTAATCGAACCAACCTCAGGTAACACGGGTATTGCATTAGCATTTGTGGCCGCATCACGAGGCTATAAACTCACGCTTACCATGCCAAACACCATGAGCCTTGAGCGTCGTAAGTTGTTAAAAGCACTAGGCGCTAACTTAGTACTGACCGAAGGCGCTAAAGGCATGAAAGGCGCCATTGAAAAGGCCAATGAGATCCAAGCTAGCAATCCTGAAAAGTACATTCTTCTGCAGCAGTTTGAAAACCCAGCCAACCCGAAAATTCACTTCGAAACCACAGGCCCTGAAATCCACGACGCACTCGATGGCAACATTGACTATTTCGTCGCGGGTGTTGGTACCGGCGGTACTATCACTGGGGTATCACGCTACCTGAAAAATGAAAAAGGCCTTGCTGTTAAGTCGATTGCCGTAGAGCCAACCGACTCACCGGTGATTACTCAAACGCTTAACGGTGAAGAAGTGAAACCGGGCCCACATAAAATTCAAGGTATTGGTGCCGGCTTTATCCCTGGCAACCTAGACCTAGAATTAATCGACGGAACAGAGCTGGTTTCTAATGAAGACGCCATTGCCATGGCTCACCAGTTAATGAAAGATGAAGGTATCTTAGTGGGTATTTCTTCAGGTGCCGCCTTGGTTGCCGCTAAGCGCATTGCTGAAAAACCTGAAAATGTTGATAAAAACATTGTGGTTATTTTACCCAGTGCCGCCGAGCGTTATCTAACTAGCCCACTGTTTGCAGATATGTTCTCTGAGCAAGAGCTGGTTCAGTAGTCACAGTTAATACTATCTTACTTTGGGAGCAATATTGCTCCCTTTCTTTTATCTACCCCTTTTATAGCAGTGCACTATACTTATCAGTAATCGTAATTAGAAAGTGCTGCCATGCGATCTTTTCTATTCATTATTTTACTGCTTGCTGCTAACGTCACCACCGCCGAGAATTTGAATGTCGCTTACTACAAACAGGGCGAATTTAATCTCGTCCAAGGTGAACGCTATCAAGGAGGCTATTTATACAACAAAAACGGTAAAAAGCCGCGGGTGCATTTAGTCACCTTAGACTGGCCGCCCTACATTGGTGAAGCCCTTTGTAATAAAGGCTGGGCTTTTCAATTTGCCGTAGCCATACTCACCGACCTTGATTATCAAGTGTTTGTGCAATTTCTGCCTTGGGCCAGAGCGGTTCGCGCCGTTGAGACGGGAAAAGCAGACATTTTATTCCCAGAGTATTATATTGAAGACTCTGCCCCTTCTGATAACCATAAGAATAAGACTCGACGAGAATTATTGGCTTTGTCGAATGCCTTTCCCGGTGGCGAGATTGGCTTTCTTAAGCGTCGCGGAGAAACGGACCGTTTTGATGGTAATTTGAGCTCAGTACAAAATGAAGTGATTGGTGTGGTCAGAGGGTATCAAAACACACCAGAATTTGATGCCATGATGGATAATGGTGAGTTTGTTATCGTTGAAGCAGTAGATGATCTTCAGCTGGTGAAACTATTGGCTGGCAAGCGGGTTAACTTAGTGATCGGCGACCCTAAGGTGCTCAAGTTCACGGTAAACTATTCAGATTTACCCCGTGCACAAAAAATCGACTTACTACGCAGCGTGGAGCGCGTGAAACCCGCCATAAAGTATAACCATCTCTACTTCGCATTGAGCAAGAAAAAACCTCACTGGCGTGCACTGCTAAAAGACATCAATATGAACTTGTACAAGTTTGAAAACAGTGGGGAAACTCAACGCATGATAGAAATGGGCAGCAGCGAGTGTTTTTAGCCCATAACCCTAAAAACAGCAACTGCTCCAGACTATTAAGATAACACTTACGGTTTACTAGTTAATGCCTAGGTATTTGTGCACTTGTACCGATAAACGCCAATTCTTGGCTTTACAGTTATCTATAGCCAATTTGGTAGCCTTGGCTTTTTGACTAATGGGCTGTAAATATACTAGCTTAGGCTCGACTCCAGTTTGCTCAAACAGCGCTTCAAGCTCTTCAATGTGCTTTTGCATGGCAACAGGATGCTTAATTTCATCGGCACGCTGCATAGCACTGGCTAACACTTTGTAACCACCACGCATATTAATTTTAGGTGAGACCGTCACCCAGGTTTCTGCGGGTGCCAATATTTCGAAAGTACCGCTGGTTTCAATCTGAGTAGTGTAGCCGAGCTGGTGTAAACGTGAACACAGTGGCCTTAAATCGAACATACACGGCTCGCCGCCGGTGATCACCACATGCTTGGCCTGATAACCCTTTTGTTGAAATAAGGCAACTAACTCTTCAGTATCGGTATTAGCCCACCACTCAGAATCCGCCTTTTTTTCTACCGTTTTGTCTAATGAAACAATGTAGGTGTCTTTCGTTTCCCAGGTTTGCTTAGTATCACACCAAGAACACCCTACTGGACAGCCTTGTAAACGCAAAAATATCGAAGGTGTCCCAGTGAAGCTTGCTTCACCCTGAATGGTTTCAAAAATTTCATTAACCTTGTACAAAACGGCCCCATAAACTCTGTAGATTTGTTGAAAAATAGCCCGCAAAAATTGTCATTTGCCCAGCGGCCGTGTAGTATATCGCGCCCTGAAGTAAACCTCTATCAAAATCGAGGCAAATCACCCATGAGCGAAAAAGTTGTCGTCATCTATTCCGGTGGCATGGATTCATACACCGTTTTAAACAAGGCAGTGAGAGCTGGCCATGAAGTCTTTGCGTTGTCGTTTAATTACGGCCAAAGACACGTAAAAGAATTGCAAGTTGCCGCTGATGTTTGCCAACAGTTAGGAGTGGCGCACAAAGTAGTCGATATCTCTGCGATTAATCAGCTGCTTGGTGGCTCAAGCCTAACCGATGACATAGAGGTACCTGAAGGCCACTATGAAGAAGAGAGCATGAAAAGCACCATAGTCCCTAACCGGAATATGATTTTGTTATCGCTCGCGGTGGGTTATGCGGTTTCATTAAAAGCCAGTAAAGTATTTTATGGCGCCCACTCAGGCGACCATGCCATTTACCCTGACTGCCGTCCAGAATTCGTACAAAAGATGGATGATGTTTGTCGCATTGCCAATTATGATGCCGTAGAGATCGTTTCGCCTTACCTCAATAGCAGCAAAATAGACATTCTTGCAGATGGCTTAGCCATGGGCCTTGATTATAGTCACACCTGGACCTGCTACAATGGCCGTGAACGTGCATGTGGCAAATGTGGCGCCTGCCAAGAACGCCTAGAGGCATTTAAACTAAATGATGCCAGCGACCCATTACCTTATGAATAATACCAATCTGCACTCATACCTGCTTAGTTTGAGAGGATAAACTTGCCTCAATGGCTCACTTAATTCGTCAATTGGTATATCAAAAAAGGGCCTGATGGCCCTTTTTTGTTTTTTCTGCTACTGCGTTTATTTTACCGGTAAAGTCACGTCTGCAAACAGTTTGTCGACATCTTCTTGGTTGCGCAATAAACTCGCTCGCTCCACCACATCTTTTGTCAGGTGCGGCGCAAAACGTTCAATAAAGTCATACATATAACCCCGCAAGAAGCTGCCTTTCCTAAACCCAATTTTAGTCGTACTGGCCTCAAACAAGTGGCTTGCGTCGATACACACCAAATCAGAATCGGTTTTGTCATCCAATGCCATGGACGCTAATACTCCAACACCCAAACCTAGCCTAACATAGGTTTTGATGACATCAGCGTCGGTTGCGGTAAATACGATATGTGGTTCTAAACCGTGAGCATTAAAGGCTTTATCTAACTCAGAGCGGCCAGTAAAACCAAAGACATAGGTAATAAGTGGATACTTAGCGACATCTTGTACCGTAAGCGCCTTGCCTTTTTGTGCCAGAGGATGATCTTTGGCCACCACAATGCTGCGATTCCAATGGTAACAAGGTAGCATCACCAAGTCGCTGTATAAATGTAACGCCTCTGTGGCAATGGCAAAATCTGCATCCCCTTTTGCCGCCGCATCTGAAATTTGCTGTGGTGTGCCTTGATGCATATGCAGAGAAACCGCCGGGTATTTATTCATAAAACCTTGAATGACGGGCGGTAAAGCATAGCGTGCTTGGGTATGGGTGGTAGCAATATTGAGTTTGCCCTGATCCGGCAAAGTGTGTTCATTTGCTACCGCTTTGATCCCCTCAACCTTAGAGAGTATCTCTCTAGCAATATTGATTATTTCGTTGCCTGCACCGGTTACATGAGTTAAGTGCTTGCCACTGCGACCAAAAATCTGCACGCCCAGCTCATCTTCTAACATTCTGACTTGTTTAGATATTCCTGGTTGTGAGGTGTATAAACTTTCTGCGGTCGCCGAGACATTAAGGTTGTGATTTAACACTTCGACGATATATCTTAATTGTTGTAATTTCATATTGCTTTTATTCTTATGATCTCTCAATACCGAGTTCACAGCTTTCGCCATCGCACCAGGTACAACCCATCAAGTACATTAATTAAAAAACACTTGCTGACCCTATAAAACTCTTAGTAGGCTAGCACATATCTGTGTAATGAGGTAGCGGCCATGGGCGCTTTAGCAGCAAATTTCACCCTATTCTCAGGGCTAGCTGTACCATTTTCTTAGCCGCACAAGTACAGCCAATCTGTTTCCGGCTGGGCCACAAACGCCCAACTGACACACTAATCTTTAAAATTAACCTCCTTGGGCAGCTTCAGCTATACTAAAAAATAATGAGTTATTTATCTTTTTTACAGGTAATGGTCCTAAACCTGTTCAGAAAGTATTGAATTCATGTAAGATAAAAACATGATACCGGTGGTTACATGAAAGAGATTTCAGTATGTTTGTTTCTATTATAATAATATTGATTGTTGCATTAATCGTTATTGCCGTTTGGGTAAGTGCGATTCAACAACATAAAGAGAAACAAGAAGCAGAGCGACGTAAAGAGCTGGCAAAACAAAAGCGCATCATTGAAGAAGCTGAAGACGTTATTATGAACAGTAGTAATATTCCCATGTCTGAAGCGATCATTCGTATTATTCAGCGTCGCGTACATGATGCCTTGGCAGTGATGGTAGAGCTATCTCCTACTTCAAGAGAGTTAAAAAGCCGGCTTAATGAGTCACAAGAGCGTTTAAACAACGCCCCTGAAAACACCTCTGAAGCCGACAGTTTATCTTTACCAGACAACGACAAGCAGATTGTTGCTTTAGTACAAGGGATAAAGAAGTTAAGACACTTGTTGCGCTCAGAGCACAGCAAAGGCAAAGTCGACACCCAGTTATTTGTCAGTGAAGATCGTAAATTAGAACGCTTTCAGCTGAAAATTAATGTCGAAAGCCAGATTAAACGAGGTGTTTCGGCACGCACTGCCAATATGGTTGGTTCTGCAAGACAATACTTTGAGAAAGCTTACGCCACTATCTGCTCGGTTTCGCATACCGATGACTACGTAAAAGAAAGAAAAGCACTATTAGAGAACTACCTCGAGGAGATCAGTACCGAGTTACGAGCCTCTAATGCCTCTGCGGTGAAGAAAAAAGCAGAACAAGAACAAGACGACCTCGATGTCTTGTTCGCGCCGAAAAAGAAATGGTAAATCATTGGCTGGGTGTTGCACCCAGCCACACTTTCCTAGCCTGACACGGCAAATTTCACTACAAATAACAGCGTTAAAACCCACACGCTTATACTGATCTCATTGGCTTTGTTACACACCAATTTAACCGCGGTGTAGGAAATAAACCCTAACGCAATACCATGGGCTATGGAGAACGTTAAAGGCGTCATTAACAACACCACACTCACAGGAATGGCGTCGCTCATTTCATCCCAGTTTATCAGCTTGAGGTTTTGTAACATCAGTACGGCGACATACAGTATCGCGCCTGCGGTGGCATAAGCTGGCACCATTTGCGCCAGTGGTGCGAAGAACATCATCAATAAAAAGCACATACCAACCACCACAGAGGTGAGCCCGGTTCTGCCACCAACAGACACCCCAGATACCGATTCAATGTATGAAGTCGTAGTTGAAGTACCAAGCACTGAACCTGCTATGGTAGCACTACTGTCAGCTGAAAGCGCACGCCCCAACCTTGGCATACGGCCATGCTCATCGGAGATGCCGGCTTTTTGCGTCACGGCGACTAAAGTGCCACTGGTATCAAACAGGTCTACGAACAAAAAGGCAAACACGACGCTCAACATGGAGAGTTCAAAAATACCGCTTAAATCGAGTTGCATATACGTTGGAGCAATGCTCGGTGGCGTATCCACCACACCATGATAGCCAACGAGACCAAGATACCAAGCCGCCGCAGTCACCATTAATATGCTAATAAGCACACCACTTTTCACTTCTCGGTACATCAGTGCAGCTATCACGAAGAAACTGGCAATAGCCAGCAAAGGGCCTGGGGAAGTAATATCGCCAAGCTGCACTAATGTTGCAGGGCTGGCCACCACTATTTCAGCATTTTTAAGCGCAATCAAGGCTAAAAAAGCACCTATTCCTGCGGCAATTGCCCGTTTCAGCACCAAAGGGATGGCTTGGATCACCCATTCACGTACTTTGAAGACACTGAGAAGTAAAAATAGGCAACCCGACATAAACACGGCCCCTAACGCACTTTGCCACGAGTAGCCCATGCCTAGCACAACACCATAGGTAAAGAACGCGTTTAACCCCATTCCCGGTGCCAGCGCAATTGGGTAATTCGCCCAAAACCCCATAATGAAACAGCCAATGGCGGCTGCAATACAGGTAGCAACAAAGGCGGCTCCATGATCCATCCCAGCCTCTGCTAACATCGCAGGGTTTACAAAGACGATATACACCATAGTGACAAAAGTAGTTAAGCCAGCAATGACTTCTGTTTTTGCTGTAGTATGCATGGCGTGTAAAGAAAATAAGCGTTCGAGCATGATTAATATATAATATAAGGAAACAAGTGCTTGGATTTTAACACGAATCACTTTAAAACTCGGACAAAATAGTTAAAATTCAACTACACTCTGCTTATAGATAAAATGGCGACGACAGATATGGATCAAAACAACAGTGACAACTCAGCTAATCACGATTTAGAACAGCAATTGCTGAATGTGCTGGAATTTGTGACTTCGCCATTAAAATCAGACGTTAAGTTTCCAGATCTAGATGACAACAGCCAAGCGTTAAAAAAAGGGCTGTACTACCTTAAAGAAAAGTCATTTCCCTTAGCAGCCAAATGGCTTAGGCTCGCCGCCATGTCGGGCGACTTAAAAGCGCAATTTTTCCTAGGCTTACTATTTATGAAGGGCCAAGGGGTGCCACCTAGCCCTTTCCATGCTGCTGCTTGGCTCTCACTTGCCAGTAGCCAAGGCCATAAAGGCGCCGAGCAAATGCTGCTGGATGTTAGGCGTTTTCTTACCACTAAGCGCTTTCGTGATGCTCAGTGTTACGCTGCTACTTTGTATGAACAGATCCATCAATTACAGCATTCTATTTAGCACAGCAAAAACGGTCGCTTCTTTGCTAGTAATCATTACTCTATAGCTCGTACCTGTTCGCTTCATTACGTAGCCTACTTGAGAATCGCCAACAAACACTTTGCAATAAAATGCTTTAAGCACGGATTTCTAAATTTTCATCCCTTAAACACCAAAGGTATTACGCTCACGTGGTGAGCCAACTACTGTATGTGTCATGCTATTGCTGTACAGTACTACTGTATAAAACCACTGTGTAATACCTAGCCTAGCTTCATTTAACCAAGCTATTACAGTGGCCACTCAATCATAAAAATCTTATCTAACTGATTTTAATGATCTTTAATTTATTTCTTTCATTGCACTGCCAAAATTGTCTAAAAAAATAGCAATTATCTCTTGCTTTCAACAACTGTATAAACTACTGTATACACATACTGTATAGATAACCAGTGAGATGATTATGTTACAAGCAAATACCTATCTAACACCAGTGAAGCCAACAACGAAAGCAGTTAACAACCACCTAGACGTTGTGGTTGAAGATGAGATCGTTGCCAGCCTTGAGCTAATGAAAGTGCTGCATAAGTGTCAAAACAAAGAAGGTTGGACCTTGCTTGTGGCACCGGATAACGTCCCCAACAAATCCTTACTTGAAAGTACATCAATCGATGTGGGTAAATTGCTGATTATCAGAAAGAAGCATATTTATGATTTACAGTACGTACTGAACAGCGCTATTGGCAATGGTAACTTTGCGGCGGTGGTGTTATGGACAGATATTGCCAATACTGACATGCTCGCGCAAATGAACTTGCCACAAACCGAAGTCAGCATACATTGTTTCCAAAGTGCTTAACACGGTACAATGGCTGAATCTATATAAGTAATGATTAAAAAGCGTATGCTCTGTTATTGCAATTCTGAACTGGCGTTTTCGCAGTGTTGCGAGCCAATTATTAACGGCCAACTTATCGCCGCAACACCGGAAGCCTTAATGCGCTCTAGGTACAGTGCTTATTGTGTTGGCAATGCCGACTACATCCATCATAGTTATGCCGATAGCAAAAAGGCAGAAAACAGCATCGCAGACATTGCTGCGTTTGCAAAGCATTGTGATTTTATACGCTTAGAGGTACTCGATAGTGTCGTTAGCAAAGATAGCGGCGAAGTTGAGTTCAAAGCCCATTACCTTGCGGATAATTGTCATTACACCTTGCATGAACGCTCAAACTTTATTGTAGAAAGTGAGCAGTGGCGATACCTTGATGGTTTCCTTTTCGACACTCCTATAATCAAGCTGGGGCGCAACGATCTTTGCCCTTGTGGCAGTCTAAAAAAATATAAAAAATGTCATGGTAAGTAGTAAGTGAAATAACAAATACTATAGTTCGCAAGGATATTGCACGTATAGCTCTTGAACGTGTCTTTTTTGAGAAGTGTTTATGTCAACCATAGGTTGATTAATTAAGCGGATTAACATTACTGTTTAAGACAGATGAGCCAAGTATGGTCTGTAACAGTTAGAGAGTTAATTTCCAGCAATGGGTGATACACTTTGAACATCAATAACGAATCACCTTGATCTGAAAACTCATGTCAAGTTACCATTAAGGGTACTTGTATGTAATTTTAAGCGCTTAACTAACTTATGAATGCTCCTACTAAATTTATCTACACCACTTTGGCTTTGACAACATTAGCTTTAATGGGCTGCGAAAATAATATGTCAAGCTCATATAATGTAGATGTCGAAGTAAAAAACATAGATGGAACAATTTTTGAATCAACAGCAGCAGTTACAGAGAGTGAACTGTATATAGAAACAAAGCAAAACTGTGAGTTAACCTTGTTTCTATCCAAAACGAATGAGGAAGGTATACTCGTCGAATCTGGACTTAATTGCTTTGAGGGTACTCTAAACTTCACTCCTTCGTTTGTCGTCAAAGAGGGTGAGAGTGCTACTTTGGAAATTGGTGAAGAGCAAAGCTTATATTCTTATACTGTTAGCGTAACGGAAAGTATAAATTAATGCTTAAGTGCGATTTCATCAAATTCGCCTGCTTTAACTCATAGTATAAAATGCCCTCTTAAAACAGCTCGAGTCTACTAAAGGTCAATTGCAAGGCAAAACACGACTAAATAACTAAGCCGAAGCTTTAAGCATGCTTTGCATCTCTCCTGCAGCAAGCTGATCATAAAAGCCAGCAGCATCCATTGGTTTATCGGTAACCAAGTCCAGTTTGCCTTGTGCTTTCGCCAAGCGCTGTTTTACCGCCGGCTCAAGGTTTTCAACCACTTCAAGCGGAACGTGTTTTTTATCATTTCTCGCGGCGAAAGGCTCGGGGTTAAGGCATTCTCGCAGTCGCAGGGAAGTCATTGCTCCGCTAGCCACCAACTGAGCATTATCTTGACCGATCAACATATCGAACTGAGCTGGTGCAAGGGGTTTTTGCGGCCCAACCTGAAGTTCTTTTTTTAGCGTCTCTTCGCTGCGGTCTGGTTGTTGCTGCTGCGATTTGGGTAAATGAAACTGGCTAAAATCTAACGCATCATGAGATAGCATGGATAACAGCATGGCAAAATCAGCCGAGCGCGTTTCATGAACGCTTATGTTCAACGCTGAGCCTAATTGCGATTCACTGATTAAAACGCCATCAATTTGCATGTATTCCAACCATTTCTTTTAATGTTTGGACTTTTATCGGCATTTTTCACAAAAACTTTAGCTGTTTTCTTTACTTCAAAAAAAACTTTGTTATTATCACCGCCGTTGTTTTGGAGGGGTTCCCGAGCGGCCAAAGGGATCAGACTGTAAATCTGACGGCTCTGCCTTCGCTGGTTCGAATCCAGCTCCCTCCACCATAACAACAAAGTTACAATACGAAAATTCGGAGGGGTTCCCGAGCGGCCAAAGGGATCAGACTGTAAATCTGACGGCTCTGCCTTCGCTGGTTCGAATCCAGCTCCCTCCACCACTTTTCCATTGTAACGCTTTAAAAAGATAATTCCGGAGGGGTTCCCGAGTGGCCAAAGGGATCAGACTGTAAATCTGACGGCTCTGCCTTCGCTGGTTCGAATCCAGCTCCCTCCACCATCTTTTAAAGCAACAATCCTATTCAGCTTTGCCACTAACCAGTGCTCTGGTTAACTGCGATACATGATACGGAGGGGTTCCCGAGCGGCCAAAGGGATCAGACTGTAAATCTGACGGCTCTGCCTTCGCTGGTTCGAATCCAGCTCCCTCCACCACTTTCTTCTAGTAAACTCTTTATCTCAGTGGTTACCTGCTGACACCCAGTGTCATTAGCTTCCCTGCAAGGCATTATTCAAAAAAGTTCAGCATCGCGACGGCTCTAATGCTGATGTGCTTATTTACGGCAAAATAATTGGCTAAACCATCACTGTAGCTTTTTTGGTTGGATCACCACGCTGTGGCTCTCACTGGCAAACCACACCTCGGTATCCTGCACCGTAACTGTGAACTGCATATTTCGCGCTAGCATCTGTGACAGCGCTTGCGTCTCGTCAAAGTCTAAGCTGAATACAGAGACGTTACTGAAGCTGGCAAGCTTGCATTGGTTTTTTTGCCACCATTGCTGTTGCTTGCTGTCGCCATAGGTATAGAGCAGAACTTGCTGTGCCTGGTTTGCGGCTTTTTTTAAGCGTTTTTCATCAGGAAGCCCAAGTTCAACCCATAATAAGATCTCACCTGATAAACTTTTACGCCAAATTTCAGGCTCATCGTCCGCGCACAACCCTTTGGTAAACTCCAAATCGCTGTCGGCATTAAGCAGATAAGCGAGCAACCTTACCATTAAACGTTGGGCATTCTCAGAGGGATGTTGTGCAATGGTTAACGACAATTCTTGGTAGTAGTGTCTATCCATGTCGCTCAGCGACACTTGAGCTTTCAGGATGGTAGATTTTAGTGCCATGTTTTCACAAATCGGTGTGTTTGCGACATTATACCCAAAAATGCGTAACAATAGGAAAAAGCATTACAGCATCTCAATTCTATATCACGACTTGCTAATCACACACCTGTTCAGAGCAGAGCATTGATTTTTTATTAGTCGTTTGTGAGCATCAATTGCTCACCATGCTCACGCAGATAGCGCCTTGCAACTTGATAGCGCTCACCATAGTGTTGCTCCACTAAACGCCAAAACTGAACATTATGTGCCATCACGTGATAATGACATAACTCATGCACCACAACATAATCGATCACCCATTTTGGCGCGCCAATAAGCAGGGTATTAAAAGCAAGTACCCCTTTGCCAGAAAAACTCCCCCACCGGCTTTTATAAACCCGTACTTTAAGGGTACTAAATTGTGCGCCAATCTCACCTTGAAAACGTGCAATAGCCGCTTCTAAGTATTGGCTTAATTCGCCAGCCAAAAGCTGCAATAGTTGCGGCCAATGTTGCTCAAGGTGATTGAGATAAACTCGTTTTTGCTCATAGTCGATTGTCGCCCTGCTGTCATGGTATACAATAGAAAATTGCTCACCAAAGATACGTAATTTTCCAGCAGTCAAAGGGTTTAGCGGCTTTTTTACTGTGTCAGCCGCAAGCTTGTCATGGATCCAGTCAGATTTACTGGCGACCCAAGCCTGTAACCATTGCTCGTCAATGCGTTGTGGTGCATAGACGGTGACCTCGCCCGCTTTAATTTTTATTGCCACCGTTTTACGTCGGCGACTCTTTTTTAGTTGGTACTGCAAGTCATCATCTATCGCTTAATTGAAAGAGGCTATTATACATTAACCGAACCGCTTAACTAACACACCAGCCATGATAAATTTACTAAATTTCCTCTAGTTACTCGTTTTACTGCTACGCTTAGAAGTAAAGGTATTTTCAATTAGGCAGATAATGGCTGACAAACCCACTTGCCAATATGTGTCACCTGAGGGAAATAGCTGTAGTGAAATCGACATGGGCTCAGGTTACTGCTTTTGGCATGACAATAAATTCGATAAAAGTGGCCTAGAGCTGAGTCAAAAGCTCGAGCGCTACGCAAAGCGTGGTGGACTTCTTCAGGGGCTAGAGTTAAAGCGGGCGAACTTGGAAGGGCTTAATTTAGTTAAGTTCGATAGCCATCGCGGCTATGATCTCTCCTATAGTAATTTCTATCGTGCTAATTTGAAAGGCGCCCACTTATTTAACAGTACCATTCGTAATGCCTCGTTAATGAAGGCCGATCTCCGTGAAGCCAGCCTACACTGCTGCCACCTCGAAAACACCAATCTACTTGGCATGAAGCTAGATAATACTCGTATTGATAACATGGAGCTTGGTGAACATTTACTGCAAGAGCAACAAGCAATAGAAGCGCGCAAGAACAAAGCCAACGAGGAAGCCGAGGACTTATTTTTACAATCAGAAGAAATATACCGCCTGCTGCGTAAAGGCGCAGAAAACCAAGGTCTATTTGAAATGGCGGGACGCTTTACTTACAAAGAGCTAAGAATGCGCCACGCGCAATACCCGAGATTTTCTAAGCGTCATCTTATTTCCGGTTTTGTGGATTTACTCTGCGGCTATGGTGAAAAGCCTGAAAACGTCATTCGCTTTAGTCTTGGCATGATAATTACGTGTGCACTGTGCTACTTTTTATTTGGTGTCTCTTATAATGACCAAATATTGCAGCTAAATCTGGCAAACAGCCTGACAGATAACGTCATGGCACTGTTGAATAGCTTTTATTTTAGTGTGGTTACTTTCACTACGCTGGGGTATGGCGATATTACCCCCATAGGCATATCGCGGTTTATTGCTGCCATAGAAGCCTTTACCGGAAGCTTCTCCTTGGCCCTATTTGTGGTGGTATTCGTAAAACAAATGACCAGATAGCAGCATTAAACAACGTCAGGCCCTCTACCCGGCTTTAAAAGTGTTTAGCTTATCTCATCACGCAATTGCGCTAAAAATGCTTTCATATACGCTGTACGTGCCTGTGCTTGCTCTTTTGCGGCATCGGTATGCATGTTATCAGCAATATGCAATAACTTTATGAAAAAGTGATCCAGGGTATACTTGCTATCGTCTGGCTCACGATGTTGGCAAAAAGGATCGTCAACATGATATAAATTTCGCGCAATGGCACCGCCCACCTTCATACAGCGACTGACACCGATTGCCCCTAAGGCATCCATTCTATCCGCGTCTTGCACTATCTTAGCTTCTAGGGTTTGTGGTACGACCCCAGCACTAAAACTGTGCGCCACGATGGCATGGTGAATGGCCTCAAGTTTGCTCTCGTCATACTGATTTTGCTGTAAAAATGTCACCGCCTTATCCGCCGCTAAGCGAGAGGCTATTGGCCTATCTGGGTGATTTTTCGCAACCGCAACACAATCATGCAGCCATGCGGCGGGGATCACAACTTGCTTGTCACCCCCTTCAGCCGCACACAAGGACTTGGCAACCTTGACCACGCGCTTAACATGGGACAAATCGTGTGCGGTATCAGCACATGGCGTGGACAACATAAAGGCTTCACATGCTTTTTCGAGTTCCTGCATTTTCAAATTCATTCAGCTCAACTGGTTGTTACTGATTGTATGTTGCCACACCCTTCACTAAAATGGCAGCCAAGACGATAGATTAGAGAAAAGATATGACGTGTGCGCTATACCTCCAGCCCGGTAGAGAAAAATCATTAAACCGTAAACATCCTTGGGTGTTTTCAAAGGCCATCAAGAAAATCAAAGGCAAGCCTGGGCTCGGTGATACGGTCACCATTTACAGTAACGATGGCAAGTACCTGGCCACTGCGGCGTACAGCCCAGACTCCCAGATCCGCGCTCGCATTTGGTCATTCGATGAAAACGAGCAAATTGATCAAGCGTTTTTCAGCAAAAAGCTAGCCAGAGCACTGGATGCACGCCAATACGTGATTGCTGAAGGTGGCCTCACCGGCTACCGCCTGTGTGCGGCTGAATCAGATGGTCTTCCTGGCATCACTATTGATAAGTTTGATAATTATTTGGTGTGCCAGTTACTCAGCGCTGGGGCTGAGCGCCATAAAGGCGACATTGTCATGGCACTTAGATCGCTCTTTCCTGATTGTGCTGTTTACGAACGTTCAGACGTGGACGTACGCAAAAAAGAAGGCTTAGAAAAAATAACCGGCCCGTTACATGGTGACGCCCCACAAAGCCCAGTATTGATACAAGAAAATGGCTTAACCATTGAGGTGGATATTCTCAATGGCCACAAAACGGGTTTCTACCTTGACCAACGTGATAGTCGCGCAGCCCTTGAGCGCTTTTCAAAGGATAAAGAGGTTCTTAACTGCTTTTGTTATACCGGGACCTTTGGCTTGTATGCCTTACGCGGTGGCTGTAAAAAGGTTATTAATGTCGACGTTTCTCAGCCTGCGTTAGACACCGCGAAGAGAAATGTGGAACATAATGACCTAGATTTATCTCGAGCCGAGTTCGTTAAGCAAGATGTATTTAAGCTGTTACGTCAGTATCGCGAAGAAGGCAGATTGTTTGACACCATTGTCATGGATCCGCCTAAATTTGCCGAGAGCAAAGCCCAACTTACTGGCGCTTGCCGCGGCTACAAAGATATTAATATGATCGCCATGCAGCTATTAAAGCCGGGAGGGACGCTGTTAACCTTCTCTTGCTCAGGGTTAATGGAACAAAACCTATTCCAAAAAGTGGTCGCAGACGCTGCCCTTGATGCCGGCAAAGAGTTGTTAATTATGGAAAGGTTAAATCAAGCAGCCGATCACCCAATTGCAGGAAGCTATCCTGAAGGTTTTTACCTTAAAGGGTTAATTTGCAAGGTTTATTAATAACCTCAAAGCTGTGGCTGCCGCACTCTGTGGCAGCCAACTCACACTGTAAGGTAAAAGAGTAGCGATTCGCTTAATTGAATTGTGTAATTTCTAGCCCCACTATCCATTGTCCTTCTAGCTCTTGCGTACAACGGATAACATTGGCATGAGCATGGAGAGGCTGGATCATCTCACCACTTGAGTCAATAAAGATATCCACCATGGTATTTGCCTCAATCGGCTCGTTGACTGCTACCGATAGCCCCGTAGCGCTTAAGTCTTGGCAAACGCCTTGATATTGTTGCCCGCTTTCCAACTCAGTAATTGTGGCAACGGCCTCAACCGTCATACGCATAAATCGGCGTTTATCTTCATTGATCATAGCCTTCTCTACACCATAGATTGTATTTTTTCTAATAACGACTGTACCGAAAATGGCTTAACCACGTACGCGTCACAGCCTGCCTCAAAGCCCGCTTTTTGTTCTTTTTCAGATTCCAGTCCGGATACCATCAACACGGGAATATTTTTTGTTTCAGGCGTATTTTTTAGCATTCTGCAAGTGTCATAACCATCTAGCCCTGGCATGCAAACATCCAATAAAATGGCATCCGGTGGATCGGCGATGGCATTCGACAAACAGCTGGTGCCCGAGTTGGCATAACTCAGTTTAAAGGCATCTGACAGGGCCACTTGGAGCATTTCATAATTAAAATACTCGTCATCAACCACCAGCAAATGGGGCACGTTTTTCCTTCTCTGCAGTGTGGACATATTCAATGTCGCTTCCTTCTCACAATCCAAAACTTTACTTCCTCATATAATAAAGTAACCGTCGTACTCTAAAAAGCAAGTCTATATTTCCGCTCTTTTACAGCACCCAATGATTACTTTCTACAGCCACATCCCTATAGCCTAGTGTTTGAGTCATTTACGATACTTGAAGTTCCCAGTTTAGACTATTAAAAATTCACTTAGATATCGCATTCTTTTAGTGCATTAAGTACGCGTTTTGCTGAAATTGGATACGCCGTTCCCAACGTTTGCGCAAATAAAGAGACTCTCAACTCTTGCTGCATCCAAAAAATTTGCTGTAATGGTTCAGGTGTGGGTAAACCTGCTGGCACTTTGGCTAACTTTTCTTGGTATGCTGCCGCCACTTTTTCCAACTCTAAAACACTTAAACGGTCTTTGTTTGGATCTACCGCAAGTTTCTCTAGCCTTTTTTCAATGCCTTTCATATAACGTAAAATATCTGGCATTCGCTGCGCGCCATGCTCGGTCACAAAGCCTTTGAAAATAAGCGATTGCAACTGTGCCTTAATGTCACCATGGGCGGTGATCATCGACAAATCAACACGCCCTTTCATGCGCTTATTGATACTGTGAGCAATATTTAACACTGCTTCCACTTGCTTGGCAATGTCTACCACCGTATCCCCAAGCTCGCCACGAATGCGTTCTTTTGCCTGCTCAAATGCTTGCTCGTCGCGGATCTCACCGCATGACTGCAACAAGCTATCCACGCCCGCAGCCGTGCAATCAGCAATTAGGTCATGGACCTTACCAAACGGGTTAAAATAAAGGCCTAGCTTGGCTTTATTAGGCAGGTGCTGTTGTAAATACTTCACCGGTGAGGGCACGTTAAGAAGAATAAGGCGTCTTAAGCCTTCTTTGTGCGCCACTTCTGCTTTTGCCTCATTATCAAATAACTCGATGGCTGCACTGTGTTTTTTATCAACTAATGCCGGATACGCTTTAATTTCATAGTTGCCTTGCTTTTTGGTGTATTGCTCAGGTAGCTGGCCAAAGTTCCACTGCTCTATGTCTTGCTGTTCAATACCTTGCTCCGCCACTTGCGACAGCGTTTCTGTTACTTGACCTTGTAATTTGGCCTGTAACGTCGGTAAGTCAAAACCGTGTGCCAGCACTTTAGCGTCGTCATCTATGACTTGAAATTGCATTTTTAAGTGCGGCTCTAAGGCATTTAAATCCCAGTCCGATTCATTGACTTTGACGCCTGTCATACGCAGCAACCGCTGCGCAACCACCTCTAAAAAACGCCCTTGCATAGGCTCAATGGCCCCAAGCACCGCATCAGCGAAGTTAGGGGCAGGAACAAAGTTTCGGCGTAGGGTTTTTGGCAATGATTTAATTAAGCCACAGATTAACTCGTGGCGCAGTGCTGGTATATGCCAATCAAACCCTTCATCTTGCACCTGATTGAGCAAGGCCAGAGGAATGTTTACCACTACGCCATCCAAGGCTTGCCCAGGTTCAAAGTGATAGCTTAAAGGTAAAATAAGATTGCCTTGTTGCCAGGTATCAGGGTAATGCGCAGCGGTGACATTATCAGCGCTGTGCTTCATGAGCTGTTCGCGGCTCATATGCAAGAAGCGTTTATCTTGCTGTTTTTTGCGACGCCACCATTTATTGAAAGCGGCACGATTATTGACATCGGCCGGAATACGCTGGTCATAGAAGGCAACAAGATCGTCTTCATCCACTAAAATATCGCGTCGTCTGGCTTTCTCTTCGAGTGCCTGCACTTCCTCAATCAGCTTTTGATTGGCTGTTAAAAATCCTTCGCTTTGTCCTAACTGGTTATTCGCCAGCGCTTCGCGAATAAATATTTCACGGCTTAACGCGGGATCAATCTCACTGTATACCGTGCGCTTTCTGGCAACAATGATCAGGCCATACAGAGTCTGCTGTTCAAACGCAATCACCGCGCCTGCTTTTTTCTCCCAGTGAGGCTCGCTGTAACTGCGGCTTACTAAGTGTTTGGCTAGAGGTGCCACCCACTTTATGTCTATCTTGGCATTGACCCGAGCATACAATTTACTGGTTTCCACCAGCTCCGCTGACATTAACCACTTGGGGCTTTTCTTAAACAGGCTGGAGCCAGGAAAGATATGAAACTGACTGTTGCGCGCGCCTTTATAGAGCTGCTTTTGCTTTTCATCCTTAACTCCAATATGACTCAACATACCACTTAGTAGTGCTTGGTGGATTGCCTCATCGCTAGCGGCTTGATCATTAACTTTAAAACCCAGCTCTTCGCATACCGTAGTCAGCTGATACACAATGTCTTGCCATTCACGCACCCGCATATAGGCAAGAAAGTCTTTTTGACACTGTTTGCGAAATTGATTCCGACTGAGCAGTTGTTGTTGCTCTTCGATGTAATTCCAAAGGTTTAAATAAGCAATAAAGTCAGATTGTTCCGACTCAAAGCGACTGTGTTTCTCATCGGCTTGTTGGCGCTTTTCTTGCGGTCGCTCACGTGGGTCTTGGATAGACAGTGCGGCGGTGATAACAATGATCTCCCACAACGCCCCCATCTGTGCTCCAGACATCACCATTTTTGCCAAGCGCGGATCGATTGGCAAACGGCTGAGTTTGCGGCCCGACTCCGTCAGCTTAGCTTGCTCACGGCGCTTTGATGGAATAATGGCTTGTAGCTCTTCGAGTAAGCTCATGCCATCTTTGATGTTACGGCTATCGGGGGCTTGGACAAATGGAAACTGGCTTATATCCCCTAAGCCAAGACCCAACATTTGCAAAATAACCGAGGCTAAGTTGGTGCGCAGAATTTCCGGATCGGTGAACTCAGGACGCCCTAAAAAATCCTCTTCAGAATAAAGTCGAATACAAATCCCCGATGCCACACGGCCACAACGTCCCTTTCTTTGATTGGCACTGGCTTGTGAAATGGCTTCTATGGGCAGCCGTTGTACTTTGGTACGGTAGCTGTAGCGGCTTATTCGCGCAGTGCCAGGGTCAATGACATAACGGATCCCAGAAACCGTAAGCGAGGTCTCGGCGACATTGGTCGATAACACAATACGGCGTTGACTGTGTGGTGCAAAAATACGGTTTTGCTCGGCGTTTGATAAGCGCGCATATAAGGGCAGAATTTCAACCCCTTTGAGATTGCGTTTTGACAGCGCATCAGCGGTATCGCGAATTTCGCGCTCGCCATTCATAAACACTAAGATATCACCAGGCCCTTCAGCGCAGAGCTCATCCACGGCATCAAAAATACCTTGCAGTTGATCGTTATCCACTTCGCTGTTTTGGCTATCGATATCTTCTACCGGTCGGTACCTTACCTCTACAGGGTAAGTGCGGCCTGATACCTCAATGATTGGCGCGTCATTAAAATGTTTTGAAAAGCGCTCGGGGTCGATGGTCGCCGAGGTAATGATGACTTTTAAGTCGGGACGTTTAGGCAGCAGTTGCTTAAGGTAACCGAGAATAAAGTCAATGTTCAGGCTACGCTCGTGGGCTTCATCAATAATAATGGTGTCGTACTGATTTAAAAAGCGGTCTTGTTGTATTTCAGACAGTAAAATCCCGTCTGTCATTAACTTAACAAAAGTGTTGTCACTCACTTGATCGGAAAAGCGAATTTTAAAGCCAACTTCTTGGCCCATTTCACAGCCAATCTCTTGCGCGATGCGGGTCGAGACACTTCTAGCGGCTAGCCTTCTAGGCTGCGTATGACCAATATAGCCATCGACACCACGACCGAGCTCCAAACAGATCTTAGGTAGCTGGGTGGTTTTACCGGATCCAGTTTCACCAGCAACAATCACCACTTGATTGGCGGCAATCGCCGCCTTGATGTCGTCCTTTTTTTGACTAACCGGCAGTTCTTCTGGGTAAGTTACAGAGGGGATATTTTTACTACGCTGTACTTTCAGCGTTTGGCTGTTGGCTATGGCACTTTGGATTTTTTCCAAAACGCGCTTCTGCTTTGCTGGATCGGTGATTTTCTTAACGCCATGTAAGCGTTTTTTGAAAATAAACTGATCCTTTTTTAAACACGAATTTAGCTCTTTAAACAGCGAGTCAACCTGCACTACACGACACCTTGTGAATGAATAAAACGCCGTGTAGTTTACCAAAACAGCTTGGTCATACCCAACTATTTTGCTGCTGTTAAAAGAATAAATCCGCGAACGAGTAATGCCTTAAACGTAACGATGGCCTGCCAGATAGTTTTCATGTAGGTGCTTATCCAGTGCCAGTAGCACATTGGCTCTGCTGATCACACCGAGTAAGCGACCGTCATCGTCCACCACTGGGTATACCTTAGGTTTATTGGCGGTCATCATATCGGCCATCTGTACCACGCTGTCTTCACACTTGACGCATAATGGCGACGGCGTCATTACATCAGCAACAACATGGTGAGACTCATTTTGGTAGGTTGATTGCAGCATGATTTTTAAACAGTCTTGCTCTGATAAAAAGCCCACCACTTTGCGCTGCTCATCAATTACCGGCCCACCCGATTGTCCACTTTGTAATAGTTTTTCCACAGCAGACTCAACGCGCATATCTTGTTTGAACGTAACGGGACGGTGATTTAAATAATCCGCGACTTTTATTGATTGCATGTTCATCTCCATTAAAAACGCCAGCTATCATGTTAATAGTAGCTGGCGTTTACAGAACTTGCTTAATTAGTTAAAAATATTGTTTTATTCAGCGTAGATAGCGACCTTGGTTGCAGTTTTCGAGGTTTTACTGGCTCGGTACATGCCTGCCGTATTGAAAGGCATACTAATATTACCTTGTGGGTCTACGATTATTACCCCACCGGTACCACCAATCGGCTGCAACGTATCAAAAATCACTTCCTTGCCAGCTTGAGCAATCGACTTTCCTTGGTAAGCAACGCGCGCACATATATCTGCTGCAACATTATAGCGAATGAAATACTCCCCGTGGCCCGTTGCTGACACTGCGCATGAGCGGTTATCAGCAAATGTACCTGCGCCAATCACGGGAGAGTCACCAATGCGACCAAAGCGTTTTGCCGTCATTCCACCGGTAGACGTACCTGCCGCTAAGTTGCCTTGTTTATCTACTGCCACAGCCCCCACTGTTCCCATTTTATAGTGACTATCGAGGCGTTGGTGTGCAGCCTGATAATCTTTACTGGCTGCTTGTTTTTGTTGCAGGCGTTTTTTGGCTTTTAATAACGACTGATAGCGTGACTCGGTATCAAAGTAGCTGTTTTCTATTAATTGGTAACCGCGTTGCTTGGCAAACTCTTCCGCTCCTTGGCCGCTGAGCATAACGTGCACCGAGTGTTGCATCACATCTTTGGCTAAATTAATGGGATTCTTAATGTGTTTAACCCCAGCCACAGCGCCCGCTTGACGATTACGACCATCCATAATGGAAGCATCTAATTCATGTCCTTCATCATAGGTGTAAACAGCCCCTTTTCCGGCATTAAAAAATGGCGAGTTTTCCAGTAGGTTAATTGCGGTAGTAACCGCATCTAGGCTTTCCCCACCTTGCTCTAACACCTTATAACCGGCCTCAACAGCCTGCTTTAAGGTGGCGCGATATTGCTGCTCTTGCTCTGGAGTAAAATTACTGCGCTCAATCGTACCAGCGCCGCCATGAATAGCAATTGCAATGGGTTGCTGTGCAGCCATCACCGTAGATGAGGTCAGTGCTAATAACGCACCGAGTAAGGTTTTTATCTTCATTGTTTCACCTTGGTATTGAAATATATCTCTACCATGAGTGGCTTTGTGATTAGATGCAAGCTTTCGCGGTAAATGTAACTAATACCAATCCGCATTAATACTTGCTCAATTTGAGGGAGCAAATTCGACGCTAACTGCGTTATAAATTTCTTATTTAGAACAACTAAATAGCAAAATTTATGCCTTGTTATCGACAGAATTTTCTTGCCTCAAATAAACCACTTAATTAAGCGAATTGGTATAAGTTTGGATAATGGCAAGGATCAGGAGGGGTTAGCAATAAAAAACGCCTCATTAAGAGGCGTTTTAAACAGTAAATATACTGGTGTATTAGCTTGCTTCGCGCTGTGCTTTAATACGTGCTAAACGAGCAACTTGGTGCGTTGACGTTAAGAAAGCAAAGATTGGCGCTAGGTAACCACGCTTACGTAGCTCTAGGAAATCTTCATCGCTAAGCTCATTCACCTTACGCTCGTCAACTAGGTAGATACCGTTGATGTCTTTTTTCTCACCACGGATTTCAACCGTTAGTGTCTGTTGTACCAGTAGCTCTTTATCAGCAAGGTATTTAGTGAATGCTTCTGTTACACGAGCAAACTCAACATAGCTTACTAGTGCTTCTTTACGACGGCTTAGGTACTCTGTTTCTTTGCCATCTTCAAACAAAGCATTGCCTTCTTCTTCGCCTACTAGTGGGCTTGCTTCGTCAATGACAATGCCAAACTGATCTTCCTCAGGGTGCTTTACTAGGCCAAATGGGTAGCGAGCTGCAGCCATTGGTACAAAACTACCAGTCCACTTGTCGCCATCTACGAATAGGTTTTCACCTGGCTCTAAACCAAACATAGCAACTGCTTGGAATTGACCTGTTTCAGAGTTCTTTACAAACGCCATAGGGAATTCCGTTGCTACGCGCGCGAATTCATGCGCGACAACTGGCATTAAGTGCTGAGTTTTCAAAAATTCAACGTTCACGCCGTTTTGTACTTTGATGTTAGCGTGTTTTTCGTTATGTAAAGGCTGCACTTGTTGCTCTGCCATAATTACTGCTCCATTAATTTTACGTATTTGTTACTTTATTTGATGGCCCTAAGGCTAGCGGTTTTCAAGGCAAATTGGAAGTTAAATTTATTTGACTTGTTTACAACCGCTTTCGCAGGCTAAGGCTGAAACCTCAAGGGCACAAAACGGATTCACTTAAGCTTGCTGATTGGCGGCTAATGAAACCACTCGCTGAAACTGTCCAAGCGATAACAAGTGACTGTATATGACTTCTAATAAGCCATTGTTAACTAAAGACAGTTTTGTTTCGTCATCCAGTGACTTTAAAAGCGCCTTATCGACAGAGTAAAGTCCTGGAATTCGCTTCTTTTGCCCATTACCAAGATCGTACTTGAAATCAAACTCAACCAATAATCCCAAGTCAGTGAGAGTTGCCACCAACTGCTCAGCTAACTCTTCTTGGCTTGCAATAGATTGCAACAGTGACTTTTTCGCAGTTAAAAAATTCGAGGGCTTGCCATTTTCATCAAACAACTTTTCACCTAAACCCTCACTGTTAAGCGCAGTATTTTTAACTGCCAAATAAACAGGCGACTCTGGAGACGTTTTTGCTAATGAAAAGGGAGCTCGTACAATATTTAGAGGAACGTATATGGTGTTTAAACGGCCTCCACTAAAATAGGCATTGTGCCCTTTCTCCAATCCCATAATAGCCACCATTTGCAGCGGTTCCGTATCTGCGCTACGCATAAAGCAAATGGGAAATTCGGCTGCTGCTTTGGCCACTTCTTGCGGTAGAAGCTTCACTACGTGCATGTGCTCAGCATGACCGTGATTGTTATCAATTTGAACAAAGCAGCTCTGGTGCTGCTCTGGATTAATTATCTCATAACTTTCTGACATTAAAAAAACCTAAAATCGTGCTAATCTGTTATCTAAAATATCACCTTGAGATTAAATTGAGAAGAATGAAAATTAAAATTATTGATTACAAAAATGTTAAAAACCTAGAAAAAGAGTTATTAGAAACCAGCGAACCAAAAATAATAAAAAATCTATTTCAGCACTGGAAAATAATCGACATTGCCCGCGAATCCTCGGATTTATTTTTAAGAAAAATATTAAGTTATGCAACAACAAGTCACGTTGATGTTCTAGCAATAGATAAAAAGTATCATGGTGTTATTGGTTACACAGATGCATCATTTAAAAACCATACTTTTGTTAGGCACCAAGCACCTTTAGTTGCCATCATTAAAAAATTAATTATTGAGAAAGATCTAAGCAACACTCACGATTTTGCACTGCAAAGTGCTTTAATCAGTGAGTGTATGCCCAGTTTTCTTCAGCAAAACCCATCCCCTGATTTCTTATCTAGGATCTCACCAAGGCTGTGGCTTGGAACCCCAACCACTGTTCCAGGGCATTATGACAGCGAGCACAATATTGCACTAAACGCATGTGGTAAAAGAACTTTTTTCCTTTTGCCTGGAGATCAAATAGAGCATGTATATCCTGCGCCAATCGATAGAGCAGTAACCGGACCGGCCTTAAGTCAAGTAGACTTTGAGACACCGGATCTGACACGTTTTCCTGCATTTGCTAAGGCTCAAAACAAACTTATTTCAGTAACTTTAAATGTAGGTGAAGCTCTCTATATACCGCCACTATGGTGGCATAATGTAAAATCCAAAGACAATGTGAATGCGTTAATAAATTATTGGTGGCAGCCAGAAAGTGAAAAGAGCAGCCTTGAATCGACAGACAGTTTACTTCACGCAATATTATCGATAAAGAATAAAAGCAAAGCTGAAAAAGCGACCTGGAAAGCCATATTTGATTATTATATTTTTAGTGACAAGCATGATATTTATGACAGCAATCTATACGAGGGAATATTGTCCAGCTGCCAAAGTGAGGATGAAGAGGTTATAAAGACACTAAAAGAAAGAATTAGAAAATAAAAATGCCGCAGATGCGGCATTTTTATTTTTGCTTATATTAGAATCGGAAATTTGCACCGACCACAAAGCGGCGGCCATTTTGATAAATAGATAATACACGAGCTTCGTCGGTATTATATTCAACAACTTCTTCATCAGTTAGGTTGATGCCTTCAAATACCACTGAGATATTTTCTGTTACATTGTAAGTGGCACTGAAATCTAACTGTCCATAATCATCATTCCATAACTCAGTACCTGAAGAATGCAAGCCTTTGTACCATTTAGTACGGTAGTTATACATCGCACGAACTGAGAAAACATCAGTCTCATAGTAGCCTGAAAGGTTCAACATGTTTTCTGAAGCCCCCATGACCAGACCTGATCCCGGCTTCATAACATCACGTTCACCATCGTTATTGGCATCTGTGTAGGTGTAGTTTGCAGAAACACCAAAGCCATTTCCAAAGTCATGCTGTAGTGACGCCTCTAAACCCGTAGTTGTGCCACCGGCACCATTTTCTGGGCGAGTCACAGTGGCGGTAACCCACTGCTGCGTCTCTTGGTCATAGAACTCTTGCGATGTTGTGCCCGATGTCTGATAGCTTTCAATGTCTTTGTAGAATAAAGTAATCGCTAACAAAGAAGCATCATCAAAGTAGTACTCCCAAGCAGCATCAAATTGATTCGCTACTTGTGGGTCTAGGTTAGGGTTACCTGCTTGTGCTGTAGGGTTGTCTTCACCTAGGTCGCCAGGCGCAGTGATAGGTGAAATATCAAAGAAATTTGGTCTTGCCATGGTTCTTGCAGCTGAAAGTCGAACGATTTGATCTTGCGCTACGTCGTATGACAAGTTGAAGTTAGGTAGAATTTCAGTATATGAACGGCTTTCCGTTTTCCATTCTAGCGTTGATGGTGTTAAATCACCGTTCAAGCCAGGGTTTTGCACTGTTAGTAGACCCCAAGAATCAGAAGAATATAAGTAGCCTGACGAGTCTTGATCCGTTTTCGCAACTCGAACACCTACATTACCTCTGAAGTCGTCACCTGAGAAGTCACCCTGTACATAAAAGGCCGTTTTTTGCTCCGCTACTTCGAAAATTTCAGGTAAGTTTTTATGTACTGCATATGACGCATCAGGACCTAAACCTAGCTCAAGCATACGAGCACTGTTATGGGTCAACTGTTGAGTAATGTCACCATTCACAACATCTGCACCAACACTGTCAGAACCAATAGCGAGATCACACTCAGCTAAGGTTGGACATTGTGAGCTTAGGATCTGCGACATATAGTTATCACTTTGACCATCATTTGCATAACCCCAGTGCCAGCTGAACGCATTGCGGTCTTGGGTTCTCTTGTGGTCGCGGTACTTAACACCTGTTCTGATGGCTGTGAACGCACCTAAATCAACAGGGAAGTCAAAATCGACTTGAGCATAAGACTCTTCATCCGTTGTAGGTTTGTTACCACCCCAAATCCAACCACCATTAAATTTAGATGGATCTGTGCCATCGACACCAGCATTAACCGTCGGCGTACTACCCGTTAGGTCAAAGTTATAATCGCCTTGTCCACCATATTCCCACGATGTTTCGTTTAGTGTACCGCCTTCTGCTTCAGTGGTACCTAATTCAACATTCATGGTGAATGAATCGGTTGCAAAGTCAATGTCTAAGTGAATCGAGTTGGTATCGGTGCTAGAAATACGGTTAATGTGGTTCCAACGTACATCTCCACCACCTTGACCTTGCAATGCATTGGCACCTTGGTAAGTCAACGCAGCTTCTGAGCCTGGGTTCATTAACAGGAAGTTTGAGTTGGTGTTATTAACATCCATATTTGAGTCTAAGATGTTAAGTGTTGCACTGAAGTCTGATGATGGTGCAAATTGTACCGAACCAAACAAAGTTGTTCTTTCTCGGTCTTGTCTAAATACTGGCACACCCATTGTACGTGGCGTATAAGTACCATCCGACTGAGCATCCCAACCTAATACCTCAAAACCTTCACGGCGTACTGTGCGGTCGGCTTTAGAACCTGAAATCAGAATACCAAACTTTTCTTCTGAATCTGTCCAAGTATAAAGAGCCTCTACTGAAGGATCGTTTTTCTCAGATACCTCAGAGTACTGGTTTTGAATACTCGCTTGGAAAGTACCAGAAGGTAGATCCAGCGGCTTTCTTGTGTGCAGAATAACCGTTCCACCTATAGAACCCTCGTCAAGTCGAGCTTCAGGTGACTTGTAAACCTCAAGACTACTCACTAGAGAAGAAGGTAACATAGTGAAGTTAAAGCTTCGTGATGGATTATCCAAGATAAACCAATCAGCAGTACCCACGCTCTGGCCATTCAGCAAAGTACGGTTTTTAGTTGGATCCGAACCACGTACTGTGATTTTTTCCCCTTCACCGAATTCACGACTGACGCCAACACCGGTAATGCGAGACAGTGACTCTGCCACGTTCTTATCCGGGAACTTACCGATGTCCTCCGCTGTGATAGAGTCTACCACCGCATCGGCAAAACGTTTGTTGTTGATATCTGCTTTAGTTGAAGCTCGAATACCACGAACCTCAATCACTTCGACGTTTTCTTTTGCTTGATTTTCTTCTGCAACCGCTACACCTGAAAGGCCAGCACTCAGTGCCAAGCCGACATTTGCTGCGATTAAGCTTTTTTTGAAATTATTAGCTAACACAGGATTCCCCTTGAATCATTTTGTTGGTTTTTTAAATCACTTCTGCCCAGTGATGATGACAACGCTGTCATCTACTAACAAACCATACACCCAAAATTACATATTCGCTACAATTTTTTTTGGCTAGAATTCAAAAAAAATTCATGGTGAACAATAACCAATTGATTTTATTCGATTATATAAAGGTGAAGATATGCTTTGTTACAAAAACACAGGAAGAATACCACAAATATTTCAGAGGCAATAATTATACTTGATGAACGATTGTACCCATGAAGATACAGCTGTATTGGAGGCAATACAGTCTTTTTTGTGTTGCTTTCTCAATGAGACTTGGGCAGAAGTTTCAAGATGAGAACCACTATCAATGACAGCGGTGTCATTATAATGGAAGATGCCCTTTTTTGTCCAGTCGATTTGCATCTTTTTTATCAAAGAAGTCAGATGCGGCAAAGCCTACTAAGTTAGTCTGTACTAGCTTTTTGCAAAAATTTAAATACCTTGAAATGGAACAGATAAAATCAATCACTCTGTGTACAATTAAGTAAGCCATGTTACGGTCAGGCCATGCTGTAGATAACTGCCTAATATCCTTACTACTAGCATGTTTTCAAAGAAAATTATCGATACCGCTCCTGTCAGTTGTATGCTTTTAGTGAAGTACGTCACCTTGCGGATTCTCATGAGGCCTGGCAGCTGTCATTTTTAAGCTCAACGATTACTGAGTTTTTGACAAGTGTGCTATTTGCCAAATAAACAGACTGCAACAGGAATTCTTAATGCTGATATTACCCATCTGGCTAGTAAGTGGAGTTCGCACTAACAAAAAAACAACTTAAAATGAATAGTAAAATATTGAATTTATTACTATTAAATCAATTCACCTAAGTAAGACCTCCATATTAGGCAGAACACGTTGCCAGCAGCACTGCACTCCCGCCATGCAACTGCTTGGCTACCTGCAACCTCGCAGGAAAGGCAAGAATTGACTATTTCATTGTTTTTAATAAGAAGGTTTAAACGCGGTTAGCAACAAACTTACTCCCCTACATAAGGCAATGTATAAGTGCGAGTTGCTATTTAGCTTCAATAACTAAGTTCTTGAAAAAGGAATAGGGTTGCTTTAGCTGCCTATATTAGGCTAAATCTGCGATGAAAGGTAATGGTAGTGCCAACACGTTAGCAACATATCAATTGATGAAGCTAGGTTACATTCTATAGCGCTCATACGTCAGATTGGTTGTGGCCGAATAGATTAAAATCAAGGGCCGAGCGGATCTCAGCCCTAATGTTCAGCGGTTATGGACACCAAAAAACGGTTAGATCGATATTTGGATGATTCAGCACGGCTCGTAATGGGATCGCTTTGTTGCTCCCTGGCTGCTTAGCTTGTTCATACATGGCCTTTTTCTCCTCACCTGAGATCAGCAGCACTACGGCTTTCGAATTGGCAATACCTGCCAGAGATAAACTCATGCGCTCTGTAATTGCTCCAGTGACTTCACTTTCGTGGGCATTAATGGCAGCAACCAAATTGCTACTGGTTAATGCTTCATCTAAGCCATCGGCATGAGGGAAGAGGCTTGCAGTGTGGCCATCAGGACCCATACCAAGGATGGTGACATCAAAAGGCTGCTTTAATTGTCCATAGGCCGCTTCACACTCAGATAAACCCTGCTGAGCCGTTGCTGCGGCATTCTTCATGGTCACAAAGCGAGCATTGGCCGCCTTATCTTGTAGCAAGGTTGACTTGATAAATGCTTCATTCGATTTCTCATGACTGGCCTCTACCCAGCGCTCATCAACCATAGCCACGGTGATCTTATCCCAGCCTAAATCGACTCCAGAAAGGAAACGATAAGCAGGAGCTGGAGATGAACCGCCCGAAACAAGCAGAACCGCTTCACCATCGTGTTCAATACCTTGGCTTAAACCGCTTTGCAACAGCTCAGATAATGCCGCGGTCATTTCCTCTTTCGAAGCAAAATTCTTTTCTGTCACCGTTGCCATTATGCTTTTCCTCCCGCGTTAAACCAAACATGTTTGTTCTCTTCCAGAAGCTCATCGGCGTCTTCTGGCCCCCAAGAACCAGCACGATACAGCGATGGTGTGCCCTTTTCCTGCCAGCGCTGGATAATCGGATCAATCCACTTCCAAGCTTGACGTACTTCGTCACGGTGAATAAATAAAGCTGGGTTGTTAGCAGCAGCATCAAGCATTAAGCGCTTGTAAGCATCTGAGTGGTAGCCATTGCTGTACTTTTCACTGAGTGAAATGTTCAGCGTAACTGGCTCAAGCTGCATCTCTAAATTATCTAAACGCTTTGACATCAGCGTAAGCTGAATGCTCTCTTCTGGCTGTAAGCGGATCACCAAACGGTTAGGTTGAATAGGGCCTGCCGCTTCGCCATAAACGTTATGAGAAACCGGCTTGTACTCCACCACGATTTCGGCACAACGCGACTTCATGCGCTTACCCGTACGCAGGTAAAAAGGCACGCCAGCCCAGCGCCAGTTATCAATATGAGCACGAATGGCAACAAAGGTTTCGGTTTGGCTTGAGCCTTGACCCAGCTCTTCTAGGTAACCAGGTACTAGCTTGCCATCCAAATCGCCAGGCACGTATTGGCCACGCACAACATTATCATCCACCTGCTCATCGACTAATGGCCGCAGTGCTTCTAATACTTTAAGCTTTTCGGTGCGAATACTGTTGGCGTTTAATTTATGGGGTGATTCCATCGCCACCAAACACAATAGCTGCAACAGATGATTTTGCACCATGTCTCGCAGTGCACCGGCCTTATCGTAAAAGCCCGCACGACTCTCCAAGCCCACAGTCTCAGAAATACTGATCTGAATGTTATCAATGGCTTTTGCATCCCACAGGTTTTCAAATAAAGCATTCGAAAAGCGCAGTGCCATAAGGTTTTGCACCGTCTCTTTACCAAGATAGTGATCAATACGGAATACTTGTTCTTCAGCGAAAAACTCGCCAATTTTGGCATTAATTTCTTCTGCCGACTGGCCACAATACCCGATTGGTTTTTCAACCACGACTCGTGAGTTCTCAGTGATCAGGCCTTTAATTGACAGCAACTCACAGCAGCGTCCGTAAACGGCTGGTGGTAATGATAGATAGAAAACACGGGATTTATCTTCTGCATCTGACAGAATATTTTTTAAGGTATCCCAATGGCCATCATCTTCAGTCACATTGACCACTACCGGAACCAAGTATTCTGCAAAAGCAGTCCAGTCTTTTTTGTTGTATTCGCCTTTACCAAGATGGGTTTGCAACGCTAAATGTGCCGTTTCAACAAATTCTTGTTGTTTATTTTGTTCGCGAACGGTAGGTAGGATGCGAGTGCCTTCAGGTAGGTTGCCTTCTTGATATGCACGATACAAAGCAGGAAGGAGTTTGCGTAGTGCTAAATCACCTCCCCCACCAAAGATGACGATGTCAAAAGGATTAAGCATAATTCACTCTCATTTAGTTGGGCGCGCAGATTACGCGCTGAATTCACTTGATTTGGCGCCACTCCAAAGTCGACCAAATAGCTGTTTTGCCCAGGTGCTACCGATTTGCTGCTAACAACAATAAAATGAGTCTTAGAAACCTGTATTTCCTCTCACAAAAATACAGGCTCTAAGTACTCCAGCGCTACCCGTTCAAAGGTATTCTTTTCATTAATACTAGTCGACAGCATTTGCCTCTAGTATCGCCTTAAGCATCATCATCCATTCGTTTTGCTTAAGATATAGTATTCCTATTACTCAATCTGCTGAGGTCGCGCCTTTAGCCGCGCATTTGCTTATAATAGGCAATTAAGCCGTTCGTTGAGCTATCATGGCTATTACTGACATTTTCTTCCGTTAGCTCAGCTTCAATGTTAGACGCCAATCCTTTACCTAACTCAACGCCCCATTGGTCAAAAGAACAAATATTTAAAATGATCCCCTGACAGAAAATTTTATGTTCATACAGTGCAATCAAACGGCCAACGGCTTTGGCATCCACGGTATCTAAGATAAACGAAGAGGTCGGTCGATTGCCTTGATGGATCTTATGTGGGATCAACTTCTCAATGTCATCCGCAGGCAGACCTTTTGCCGTTAACTCAGCTCGCACTTGTTCAGCGTCTACCCCAGCCATCATCGCCTCGGTTTGGGCAAAAAAGTTAGACAACAGCACATCATGATGCTTGCCTACTTTGTGCTGTGGTGTCACTGATGCAATAAAGTCAGCAGGCACAATCACGTTACCTTGGTGCAAACACTGGTAAAATGCATGCTGACCATTAATTCCGGTCATACCCCAGATAATGGGAACTGTGGTGTAGCTTACTTCGGCACCGGAAAAAGTTACATGCTTACCATTACTTTCCATCTCACCCTGCTGCAAATAAGCAGGCAGCATATGCAATGCTTGGTCGTAAGGCAAAATGGCTTGCGCTTGATAACCTAAGAAGCTGGTGTTCCAAACACTCAACAACGCCATAAGGAGCGGAATGTTATCTTCATAAGGCGCTGATTGGAAGTGTTCATCCACCTCAAAGGCCCCTTCTAGAAGCTCAATAAACTTATCGAAGCCAAGGTACAATGCAATGGGTAAGCCTATCGCACTCCATAACGAAAAGCGACCACCAACCCAGTCCCACATGGTGAATACGTTTTCATCACTGATGCCAAAATCGCGGGTCTTTTGCAAATTGGTGCTTACTGCAACAAAGTGCTTGGCAATGGCTTGCTCATCTTTAGCGCTAGTTAAAAACCAGTCCACGGCGGTTTTCGCATTGGTCATGGTTTCTGAAGTGGTAAAGGTTTTTGAAGCAATAACAAACAGGGTTGTTTCTGGATCTAACTTCGCCAGCACTGACGCAATTTGACCGCCATCGACATTGGAAACATAATGTACATTGAGGGTGTCATCGGCGTAGGCTGCGAGCGCTTCAGTTACCATTTGCGGCCCGAGGTTAGAGCCACCCACACCAATCGCCACAACGTCTTTAACGCGCTTGCCGGTGTAACCAAGCCACTCACCTTCACGCACTCTAGCGCTGAAGCTTTTTAACTTATCGAGCT
This sequence comes from Pseudoalteromonas sp. UG3-2, assembly GCF_037120705.1. Classification (NCBI taxonomy): domain Bacteria; kingdom Pseudomonadati; phylum Pseudomonadota; class Gammaproteobacteria; order Alteromonadales; family Pseudoalteromonadaceae; genus Pseudoalteromonas; species Pseudoalteromonas sp. UG3-2. The sequence goes on from NZ_JAWLJU010000002.1 coordinate 963,751, forward strand.
CTGCGTTTACTTGCTCAGTAACATTCACCCCATCAACGATAATGGCTTTGTTTTTACGGTTGCGCAACGCGGTGTGAAGCACAGCTCTGTTTTCGGTAATGTTGATTTTTTCGCCGGCAAACATTTTTTCTCGCCACGCGGCAATATCACACTCGTTGGCCAATGCAATTAATTCAGCAAAGGTCTGCTCGTCAAGTCGCTGTTTAGAAAAATCAAACAGCACACCTGGGATATTGCGAGAGAACTTTTCAAAGCGCTGCGGATCGCTTGCAAACATGGTTTTTAGGTGTTGAGTTTGTGTGCGCGCCACTGAGGCACTTAGCTTGTTCCAACTTTGTAGTTCTACTCGACTGACCATCAACATTCCCCTAAATCGTAATTGGTTGTTAGTTATGTTCTTTTTAATACATTAACAACAAAGAAACACAATGAGACAAGCACATTATGGCAAAATGACAACGCTGTCAATTGACTTCTTTTCAATTTTACACTGCGAATAATAACCTAATTTTACATTTTTGACACCGGTATCATTCATTTATTTCAGCAATTTTTAGTGCAAAACTCTGTCTTGGTTAGATAGACTAAGAAAAATACATGATCATTTTATTAATCAACCATTATTTGCAGTTTGCCTTTATAATTATCTTTTCTGGCAACACTAAGAATAAAACGCTACTATTTCCATCAACTTAATAATGATCGACATACACCAGAACTAGAAGAATAACACCATGAAAGTCACCATTAACGATGTTGCCAAGCTCGCCGGCGTGTCCATGAAAACCGTCTCTAGAGTGATCAATAAAGAACCTTCGGTCAGACAAAAAACGTATGATCAGGTGATGCAGGCTGTAAAAGAGTTAAATTACCAGCCCAACACCGCAGCTCGAAATTTGGCAGGTACCTCTTCGTTTGCTATTGGCTTGGTGTATGACAACCCCAACGCCTATTACGTCATTGATATGCAAAACGGTGTGTTGTCACGTTGTAAAGAAGAAGGCTATGAGTTGGTGATCCATCCATGCAGCTCAAGCGCCGCAGACATGACCGATGAAGTAAAAACCATGATCAAGCGCTCCCGTTTAGCAGGTCTTGTGCTCACCCCTCCGTTGTCGGAACAACAACATATTATCGACATGCTGGATGACAGCGGTGTGCATTATGTTCGGCTATTATCAGGCAGAGCAGCAGAAGCGCAGCAAAGCGCTAACAACTGTATTTTCGTTGATGACTATGCTGCCGCGTATGAAATTACTGAGCATTTAATTTCACTCGGACACCAACACATTGCCTTCGTACTGGGTGATGAAGAGCACAAATCCACCGCTGAACGTTTGGCAGGTTATCAAGACGCACTAAAAGCACATGGCATTAGCCCAAGTGAAGCCCTGCTTTATCACGGTACCTATTCCTTCGAATCAGGTGTAAAAGGCGCAAAAGCCTTATTAAGTGACGGCAACCCAAATAAAATCACGGCGATTTTAGGCGGTAACGATGAAGTTGCAGCGGGTGCTCTATTCGCTGCCCGGCTGATGAACATTGAAATTCCAGCACAACTTTCCATCAGTGGCTTCGAAGACTCTCCCTTCTCGCGGCAAACTTGGCCAAAGCTCACTACAGCACACCAAGCAAACGATATCATTTCTGAACACGCAGCGCGGTTGTTATTTTCTAAGACCCGCGGCCATCGTAAAAATGATAAAGAGATCACTACGGTTTTCACCCCCAATATGGTGGTACGCGAAAGCACCGGCAGGATTTCAAGTTAGTTTTGCTGAGCGACCTAGCCGCTCAGCTGCTCAATCATTACGGCTCCATCGACTCCAGCAAACTTTCACTTTTGCTCGACCAAGCATTGATCAATGCCTTCACCAACGACGCCAATGGAATGGCGAAAAAGACCCCCCAGAAGCCCCAAATACCACCAAAAAACAGTACTGCTGCAATGATGTACACCGGGTTCAAATCCACCGCTTCAGAAAACAGTAATGGCACTAACACATTACCGTCTAACGCTTGAATGATGCTGTAAGCCACTAGAATGGTCCAAAACTCCGGCGCAATACCATATTGAAACAGGGCCACCGCTGCCACCGGTATCGTCACTAAGGCAGCGCCAATAAACGGGATTAACACTGAAAAACCGACCAGCGTGCCTAAGAGTGCCGCATAGCGTAGATCAAGCAATGAGAAAGTAACATAACTGACCACGCCAACAATGATGATTTCAAACACCTTGCCGCGAATGTAGTTCATTATCTGATGATCCATTTCGTACCAGACTTGCGCTATCAGCTTTCTGTCTTTGGGAATTAATTGTGCAATGCCCTTAGTAAGCTCATTTTTATCTTTGAGCATAAAGAACACCAACAAAGGCACCAAGATCAAATAAATTAACCACGCCGCTACATCTTTTAATGACGTCAGCGATATCGACACTATCATTTCACCCAACTCTAGTACTTTTCTTTCCACGCCACTTACCAATGACTGCACCTGCTCGGTAGAAATAAGCGTGGGGTAATTATCGGGTAAGTGTAATAAGAAGTCTTTCCCCTCTTCTATCATGGTCGGACTTTCTTGCAACAAATTACTCAATTGCTGCCATAAAATAGGCACAATACCCAGCACTAACCCCAGCGCAATGCCGGTAAAGGCGGCCATCACAATGATAGCAGCAATAAGGCGGTTGCCCAGCACTTGGGTCAGCTTATTCACTGGCCACTCTAACAAATAAGCAATCACAATGGCGACCAACACCGGCATCACATAGCTGCCAAAGAAATACAACAAGGCAACCGTTAGCACCAGCATTAGTAACAAGGTTACTGAATGTGGATCAGAAAACTTCTTTACGTACCACGCCTTAACCAACTCAAACATCTAAGATCTCCATGCCAACCTTATTTTCTTTACGATAAATTCGATACTCAAACGAGGCTTTGTCTAAATACTGCGTCACATCTGCCAAATCGCTCATTTGGGCAAATAAAAAATGCACTGCCTCGTGCGTGTTTTGATGCTGCTTTAAGCGCCATTTAAATTGCACGAATAAAGCCGGACAATTTAGCTCGCTCAAATCATGTACAACCTGTGTCATTACCTTTTAACCAATTGTCTCAATGCTGTAGCCCTAGAGTCGAGTATGGTTTATTCTTAATAGCATACTTTACTTTTTGGGAATCCAAATGCCAGGCGTTAATAATAAGGCGCGATTGCCAGCCAATCCAACATTAAAAGAAATAAATTGGTATAAAAAACAAATTAATTGGGGCGAGCTGCCACCATTCTATCACCTTGTCGCCTCCGCCATCAGTGAGTGTGAAGGAATTTTACATCATGGTTTCGATAACGCAGTAAAACGCCTTATCGACAAACGTAATTGGAATCTAGAATTACTGGGCGGGCATGAAGACGACAATGGCATGATCCACTGTGATAATAAACCCTCAATTGCTTTGCATCAGGCCTTTACTGACAGAGGGTTTGAACTCTGGGCCTACCCAATAGCCAAAGGCACTAAGGTCGATACCTACGTAAAAGATAACCGCTTTTTGGAATTTCGCGTGTGGGATCCCCACGCAATGAAAAGCTTGCTGAGAATAAATCAATTACACAAATTTATTGCCTTTTACTTTGAAAATGGCGATGTCGCAGATAAGGCACTTATACTGCACGCGCACAAGGTGTTACACAAGACCGTGACTTTTTTGAAAAAAGAATTGAACATCACCAGTGTTGATGGGGTCTCAATCAAAGATTTTTACCAACTATGTGAAAAAGACGCCAGAGCATGCAATGACGAAGTCGATATCGCCAAAATCATGCTCGGAGAGGATTTGAATAGGGAATAAAATGCGGTTAAAACCCTTGTTACAGGCGCTCACCATTGCAGCGACACTCTGTATTACCACACCAAACCAAGCGCAAACCGAGTTGAAACTGCCTGATCTTGGCACCTCCGCGCTGCAAGTATTGCCGCTGGAGAAAGAACAAGCACTTGGCGAAGTCATGATGATGCAGTTACGTGCTCGCTCACCGGTGGTTGGCGATCCTGTTCTGGAGGAGTACCTCACCAGTTTGGGTAATCGCTTAGTGGCGAATGCCAATGACGTACGTTTCCCGTTTCGCTTTTTTTGGATTAACCACAAAGACATCAACGCCTTTGCGTTTTATGGAGGTCATGTTGGCGTGCACACCGGTCTATTGGCCGAGTCTGACAACGAAAGTCAACTCGCCTCAGTATTAGGCCACGAAATCGCGCACGTTACACAACGCCATTTAGCGCGTCGCGCTCAAAACGCCAAAGACAACAGTGCACTGACCATTGCTGGGCTTATTGCCGGTATTCTCACCACTGTCGTTGCCCCAGATGCCGGCATGGCCATTCTCTCGGCCAGCTCAACCCAATCGGCCTTAAGTCAACTGACTCATAGCCGCAAAGCTGAGCAAGAAGCCGACCGCTTTGGCATGAACACTTTGCACAAGGCTGGCTTTGATCCCTATGCCGCCAGTGAGTTCTTAACCAAGTTGTCGGATCAAATCCGTTTTAAAAATAAGCCACCGGCGTTTTTATTAACCCACCCGCTACCAGACAGCCGGGTATCGGATGTGCGCTTACGAGCGCAACAATATGAAAAACGCTATTATGGCTCAAGCCTCTCTTATGCACTGGCGAAAAGTCGCGTGTTGGCGCGTTATCATTACTCAAAAGCGCAAGCGGAAGCGTTTTTCCGTAATCACTTAAAAAGCACGTCCGAGCTGGATACGCAGGCGCTGGAGTATGGTTTAGCTATCAGCTTGTTAGATCAAGACAAACTCACCGAAGCCGGGCAAATACTGGACAAGTTATTAGCTCGAGATGGCAATAATTTATTTTATTTGGATGTCTATACCGACTACCTCATAGCTGCTGAACAAACCGACAAAGCGCTATCGGTTTTAGAAAAACAGCACCAGCTAAGGCCGAATAACCAAGTGATAACGCTCAATTATGCCAATGCCGCATTAGAAGCAAAGCAATTTGAAAAAGCCGAGCAACTACTTAAAATCTTTTTATTAGAAAAGCCCGATCACCTGTTAGCCCGTGATTTGCTCACACAAGCCTATAAAGCACAACAAAATAAGTCGGCTTATCACGAGAGTAAAGCCAGTGTGTATGCTCAATATGGTGCCTTCAGCAAAGCGGCAGATGAAGTGCAACGTGCACTAAACCATATTGAAAACGATGAAGAGATCAAAAAAAGCAGACTAAAAGCACTGTTGAGCCAATACCGAGTCATGCAAAAAGAAATAGCTAAACTGTAGCAGAGCATGGGGTTACGGTTTTAACTATGATCCCACTACCTGCGCTTTTCGTTAATGATGCAATACGCTATCATCGCGTTAAAATGAATAACCAAGAGATAAAACAATGGCTGTAGAAATTTACCACAATCCGCGCTGCTCAAAGTCACGCGAAACACTCGCACTACTTGAAAGCCAAGGCGTGTCACCTACTGTTGTGGAATACTTAAAAACTCCCATTTCACAAGACACCCTAGCTGCACTTCTCGACAAGCTGGGATTCAGCAGCGCTCACCAACTGGTGCGTAGCAAAGAAACAATTTATAAAGAGCTGGGGCTCAGTAAAGACAGCGAAGAAGCTCAGTTAAGACAAGCTATGCTCGATAACCCGAAGTTGATTGAGCGTCCCATCGTGGTCAATGGCGATAAAGCGGCCATTGGTCGACCGCCTGAAGCCGTTCTTGCTATTTTATAATGCCTAAAATACTGGTGTTATACCACTCCAGCCATGGCTCAGTTGCAAACATGGCTGCAGAGTTTGCTGAGACCATTACCGCCAATGGTGGTGAGGCAGTAGTAAGAGTATTTAAAGCTCGTGAAGCGCACGACGTAGAAGTCACAAAATCCGATTTAGTGGCCTGTGATGGCTTGGCTTTTGGCACACCAACCCGCTTTGGCATGATGGCTGCTGAAGCCAAAGCGTTTTGGGAAACCACCAGCGACTTATGGTTGAAAGGGCAACTAATCGATAAACCAGCTTGTGTGTTTTCTTCATCCAGTAGCATGCATGGCGGTAATGAGGCCACCTTATTGAACCTCTCGTTACCTTTATTACACCATGGCATGATGCTGCTTGGCGTGCCCTACGACGTGCCCGAGTTGTTATCAAGTCAAACCGGTGGTACGCCATACGGCGCCTCTCATGTTGCTGGTAGTCAAAACGACGCTACCTTGTCAGTCACCGAAGTTAAAATTTGTCGTGCAGCCGCGAGTCGGCTGTTGCGTGTTGCGGAAAAGTTAAAATGAATAAAGTTGCGAAAAAGCCGATCACTAAACGCTTTCAGTTTTTTGCCCTAACAGGCTACATAGGCTTGTTAATACTGATGCCATTGTGGCTATTTGTATTATCACCACGTGAAGGGTATAGCAGCGGCTTTGTATTTGCAGTGTATGTTTTGCCACTGCTATTGCCACTAAAAGGGATCATACAAGACAAGCCCTACACCTATGCGTGGGCTAATTTTATTGTGATGCTGTATTTTATTCATGGCTTAACCATGTTGTGGGTGTCGCCTGATGAGCTATGGCTGGCCATATTAGAAGTCGCATTAGCCACTTCTATGTTTATCGGCTGTACTTATTATGCCCGTCACCGCGGCCAAGAGTTAGGTCTGAAAATCCGTAAATTGAAAGAGGATTTAGCTGACGAAAAGCGTGCTCACGAGCAACAAGATTAATCAGCAGCAAAGCAAAACCTTACTCTCGTGCGCAGCGTAATACGCTGCGCATTTTTATACAGTTATTGCAATGACATCACGGCCACTAACACCAAAACAGAAAATAATAACTGCACTGCAATACTCAACCACGCCAAGCAATTAACTCCTAACAACGACCATGGCGTTGCACTACTCGGGTAAAGAGGGTTACGACGTTGACGTCTGGCAAAGCTGAAAATGGCAATCGAGACCCCAGTGGTAACAAGCGTAGCAATGGTTTTATCATTGATGCTGTCGGTGAAAAACAGCAGCAATTGCAGAGGTAGTAGCACGGCTGCCAGGCCATACAGCAAGTGGACATTTTTTATTTTTTGGTACTTGGCATCACTGGACAATTCAATAATGCCACGTTCCTCAAAGGCTTGTTTGGCGCTAAGCGCTTGATTCTTCATTGCCACACGGTAAGGAGTTTGACCGTGAATATCGGCCAACATAGGATCATCACCATGGTTAAAAATCAACTCAATCATGGCCGCCGAGTTAGAGACCGCAGCATAATGCATTAAATTGCACCCTGCCTCATCAAGCTCATTCACTTCATGGCTTGGCAGCATCATTTCAACTGCACTGACAAAGCCCTTTTCTACCGCAAGCATCAATGCCGAACGCCCTTCGCTGTCTTTGGCTGTGCCTTTTGCCCCTTGGTTGACTAGGGTTAAAATGGCCGATTGTTTGGCCTGCTTTTGCGTTAACTGCAGCAACAAGGCTTGCTCTAATAACGCGCTAACCTCTTGCTCGTCTGCAATGGCGCAAAGCAGCTCATAAGTCTGCTCTCCTTCGAGTAATTTATCTGTGGCAAGCTTAGCGGTGGCGGTTTTATCCTCCATGCACTGTTCGCTCTTGGCAAGTACAGCGTTACGGATGGTTTCATCGCCATGGCACCAAAGCGTGACTAACTCGCTGGCGCTAAACTTCATCCCCACTTCCAGCAACCAAACCAAAGTGGCCTGTAACCCCTGTTTTAGCAACAACTCAACAAAGGAAACTTGCTGCTCTTGCATTTGCAGCTGAATATTAGAGTATTGACCTAAACGTTGAATTAAGGTGTTCAATAGTGTGCTATGTTCGCTGTCATTGCTGTCCATGTGCTGCAGAACACTGTTGACGTAGTGACGTTGTTTATCATCAAAATCATCTATGTGCTGGAAATAACACGCTTCGAACGGCTCCAAGGGTCGCAGCCAAGCAAGATAGAATAATGGCGGTAGTACGGTTGTCACCACCCCCTGCTCATCGGTGGTTTGTTGACAATCCGGCCATGCCTCAATGGCATCTAGAATGTATGCACCGTTTTCTTCGATTAACCCCTTCAACAGCGTGGGATACTGAGCAGGCCAAATTAACACTTGTTCCATGAATGCGCTATTATCCTCAGAATCTAAATATATGCAGCATAATTATCGCGAAATGACTAGGTGGTGAATAATACCAACTGTGACGCTAAAATGCTTCTCTATTTCGGACCATTTTTACAATTAGAGTATTGAAATGACTAATCAATTAGAAACATGGCAAGTGATCCTTATCATTGCCGGAGTATTAGGGGTGATTTGGAGCAACATCGCGCTACTGAAGTACTCGGCAAAGTTTGAGATGAAGAAAAAGGTAAAACAACAAACCGAGCCTTTTGATAAAAGTAAGCGCAACCAAGAGCAAACATCAAAAAGCGCTTCACAGCAGTCAGGTACTGACGATACTAATACCTAACTGCTGTAAGCTGAGTCGGTAACACATAGCTACTAAATGTGTTTAACCGAAGCCCAGTTAGTCTATGGTGATATCCACCCAGACTAAACGATGGTCGGAGCTGGCATGGCGGCTTTTAACCAAGCGATGCAATGGGTCTGATTGGGTTGGCCAAAATACGCCACTGTCGGCAATTTTGAGGCCGTGTTTGGACGGTAATACGTAATCGACTCGAGCTCCCCAATGGGCAGTAAAGCGACTACTGTAGTTGGCATCGCTGTGTTGCTTGCCGCCGTCACTGGTCGGTGCATTGGCAGCGTTAACCAAATCATGTTGCAGTAATTGCTCTATCACTCCTGGACGGTGTTTATCCCCTTCATCCGCGGCATTAAAGTCGCCGGCAATGACAAATCGAGTGGCATCTTTTAAGCCCCCTTTTTGACCTTTATCATCATAAATATATGCGCTAGTTGCAGGGCTCAGGTAATCGGCCATTAACCGGATTTCATCGTGATTTCGCGCGCCATTGCGATCTTCTGGGCCATCAAACACCGGTGGTGTTGGGTGCATGGCCAATAGGTGTACGACCTTATTACCAACTTGGATAGGAATATCCCAATGCGATTTAGAGCTTAACCGCAAGGCTTGCCACTCGGCGTCGCTATACCAAGGCGCTCCGGTTTCTGGCTCAGTGGTCTTAAGGTGGTTTGGCATATCTCGCCATAAAAATTGCTGCAAGGTGCGAACTTGGGTTTTATCGATTGGGAACTTAGAGAGCACCGCCATGCCATACTGGCCTTGATAAAAACCAAAGCCTTGAGCATCAGCCCCAAAGCGACTTTTTTCACCATTGTTATCAAGATCAAACTCGGTTGGCAATCCGGTGTTTACTGGGGCAATAAAATGATAAGGGTATTGTATTGGTGACTGATCTGCCTGTGATTGTTGCAAATAGTTTTTTACAAACGCGACAATCCCCTGCTCAGGTTCCGCAATATAATCAAACTCATTTAACAGCAGAATATCTGGCCGAACTCGCTGAATTATCTCTGCAATGTTTTTGATCTGAGGGTGATCACCTTGTTTTAGCAGTGTTTGTAATTTATCGGGCTCGAGTGCCTGATTTGGCTGTTGGTAGTTGCTCGCTTCCATACTGACGTTGAATGTCGCAACGCGTATTGTTTGTGCGTGGCTGAGTGAGGCGAAAAGCAGTACAGCTAAGCTAAATAATCTCATTGTAAACCTGTAAGTTAATAGCAATCCCGAAGTGGCTATTGTAATCACAATAGCAAAAAAAGCGTCAAGGTTGAGATAAGCGGCAATATGACTGCGGTACTGGTAATAATCCGTGGCAGCCCTAGCTATTCGTTAGGGCTGCCACTGTGTTTACTCACTTAGCCAAGCAACATTATTCTTGGTTGGCGAAGTACGATTGCGTACCGTGCGCTTCAAGTGCCGCTTCAAAACGTTGCAAAGCTTGCAAGTACACCGCATCTCTCAAGCCAATTTCATGCTCCTGATGCAGCGCCCAAGCCTTATCAAACGCCGACTCAATGTACTCAGCCAACTTACTCTGTACTTTTTCTTCACTCCACATTTCACCTTGGCGGTTTTGACACCACTCGAAATAGCTCACTATGACCCCACCGGCATTGGCTAAAATATCGGGTACCACAGTCACCCCTTGCTGTTGCAAAATACTATCGGCATCGGCAGCGACCGGACCGTTAGCAATTTCAACAATAAACTTCGCCGCCACCTGCTCTGCGTTATCGCTCGTTATCGCGCCTGCAAGCGCCGCTGGCACTAGCACGTCCACATTCAAGGCCAACAACTCTTCGTTGCTTAAGGTTTCATGCTCTACGGTTTCACACACCGAGCCATCACAGTACACCGCCTTTAAGGCTTTGCTGCGTTGTTTTTCTTGGTAAACACTTTCAACATCTAAGCCGTCAGGGCAATAAATCGCGCCCTTCGAGTCACTGACTGCAACCACTTTATAACCCGCTTGCTGCAGCAACTTAGCACAATGATAACCGCCGTTACCAAACCCTTGGATTGCAATGGTTTTCTCTTCACGCTGCCAATCAAACTGCTCGGCAAGCTTTTCAATCATTAAAAACGCACCGCGTCCAGTGGCCGACTCACGACCGGCACTACCGCCAAAGGTGGTTGGCTTTCCGGTGATCACCGCAGGACTTTTACGGCGAGCAATCTTTTCATATTCATCCATCATCCAACCCATTACTCGGGCATTGGTGTAAACATCGGGTGCTGGAATATCTTGCTCTGGGCCAATAAAGTCGGCATTGGCGCGAATGTAGGCTCGCGCTAAGCGTTCAAGCTCCATCGGGCTTAACGACTTAGGGTCGACCGTGACGGCGCCCTTACCGCCACCAAACGGCACATTCACCGCGGCACACTTTAAGGTCATCCACAGCGCTAAAGCTTCCACTTCACTTTGGTCTGCGTCTTGGTGAAAGCGTATTCCGCCTTTTGTCGGCCCAAGTAGGTCATTGTACTGACAGCGGTACGCCTTAAAGTAATCTAATTTGCCATTGTCGCGGCGAATAGCGATGTGACTTGAAAGCGTGCGTTGTGGATGTGCTAAGGCATGGTAGGTGGCTTCATTAATCCCTGTTTCCTCAATGATATGATGAAGGCGCTTTAATGCATCTTGTAATAAATCTGTACTCATCCTTTCCTCAGTTTTTTTACTGTGACTGTTATTGGTATGAGTGCATTAGCTAAAAAGATCAAGCGCAATGCCATAAGTGGCGAAAAATAATACCAATTCGCTTAGTTAGGCGATTTCTTGTAAAAAATAGCTGCCTTCACTGGGCTCAATCACAAAACACTGTCGTTTTGCTCGCGTTAGCGCAACATAAAATAACCGCCGCTCTTCGGCATCCGGAAACCCTCCTTTGCCCGGTAATAGAGCTTCAACTAAGGCATTCGATTGTTTTCTTGAGGGGAAGATATGCGCTTGTAAGCCCATAATAATCGTAAAATCGGCTTCCGTGCCTTTGGCAGCGTGAAAAGTGTTACTTGATAACTGCAGCTGCGGATATAAGTTGCGCCATTTTGCCATGCAACTGGCGTCGGGCAGGGCTTTGTGGTTACGGGCCAATAACATCACCGTAACCGCCCTATCACTGCGCTGCTCAATCACACCCAAAAGCTGCTGGGCTTGACTAAGGTCATCATCGCTCTGAACTTTCACAACCCCTTGGCCTTTAACGCCACTGTCGTTGGCAACAATGTGCTTTGGTATTTGCTCTGGATTACGGCACACAAATTGACTGGCGACATCGAGAATGGTTTGCGGGTAACGAAAGGTTTTATCCAAATAGCTGGTCGTCGCTTCACCAAAGTGACGGCTGAACTCTGTGGTTAAGCTAATGTCACCGCCACTAAAACGGTAAATGGCCTGCCAGTCGTCACCCACAGCGAAAAGCTGTGCTTGGGGGTTTTGCTTTAGCAAAGCTTGGAGTAATCGAGCCCGCAGCTGTGAAATATCCTGAAACTCATCCACCAAAATCATTCGCCATGGCGAGCTGAAACGCTTGGTTTCTACGTAATGAATGGCTCGCTGTAGCATATCCTCAAAGTCGATACTGTTTTCATTGCTTAAGAACAATTGATATTCCGCAAGAAGTGGAAAAATCACCGCCATGCTGTCGCTGTACTGGGGTAAGAGCTTGTCGATATTACCAAGAAACTGCGCTTGCTTTACCAGCGGCAGAAGCTGGCACAACAACTTAATGGCTTTCGCTTCACTGCCAATGCCGCGTTGCTGATAGAAACGTTGCCAGTCGCGGGCAAACTCATTTTCTTGCTGTAGGCTCAAAAGCGACTCTTGAATAAACTGATTGAGCTGGCTTTGACTGGTGGCAAGAGTTGAAATCGTGGGCTTTTGCCCTTCTACGTGTTCAATAATCGACAGCGACAAAGCATGAAAAGTGGCGCAAGTCAGTGCACCTGCCAATGGTTGGCAGCGCTGGCGCATTTCATCTGCTGCATCGTTGCCATAGGCTAGTAATAAGATTTCATCGCCTTTAAATAACTGTCGATGGAGTAGATAGGCCACCTTAGCTTTAATGACACTGGTTTTTCCGGTACCAGCTCCCGCTAACAGTAATTGTCGATCGTCTTGAATGATACACGCTTTAGTCTGAGCTAACGTCAAAGGCTGGGCCTCGGTTTGAGCAAAAAACGCCTGATCATGATGCAGATAATAGTCCACAAAGGCAGCTTTAAACTCGTTGATATCCTGACTTGTCCATGTGGCAATTTCAGCCACCACCGCCAGCGCTTGGCGCGTGGGTTCACCCAACAGCGAAACAGGAATATGCTGCCAGCCCTGCCATAATTGCTGACAACTTGCACGAAATGTATTTAATAAACTGGCACTGAGGTAATGATGCTTAAGCTGTTGCTGTGCCAAGGTTGCCGTTTTTACCATGCGCTCACTGTGTGTGTTCAACCACAGCTTATGCAACTGGGTAGACGTCGCCGGCATATTTTTAGGCTTCACTTTCACACTGACTTGGCCACTGTCCACCGTTAGGGTGAGTACGCCATACCAACGGCCATGTTGATAACATGGCGGCTTTGTCATAGCAGCAAACAAGCCACTTTGTACTTTGCTTGCCTGCCTAATAAACAGTCCTTGTTGCGTGCATTTTATTTCCCGCACGGCGTCAAACAGACGACTTAAAATATGGGGTTCTATCAAGAGGTTAATCAAACTGCATTGCTTGGTAGCGCTATGCTACCACGGAACGAATTGAAAACAGTACAGCAAAACTAAATTGCCACAATGAAAGTCATTGAGCTGATTACTTTTTCCCTGCTTCGCGCGTTGTGTACGCTGTTCTTATTTCGCCTTAGCGATAGTATTAAATACTGGTGGCGGAATTGAGAAACGCGTAACCAACTCATTTGGCCAAATTATCCTTATTATTGCGCCAGACCATTCTCCCTTATTGCTGCAGTAAAAGCGTGCTGGAGTTTGTCATGCTCAAGCTCTAAATCGGTTTCTGTTAACTCGCCTTTTAGCCAACGCAGCTCTAATGCCAATGTTTCGAGCATTTGTTTTTGAATAAACACCGCCATTTCGGGTTTGGTGCTTGCCGAGCGCTTGAGGTTTATAATTTGACCATTAAGCATTTCCAAGGTTGGCTGGCTGAGCATTTTACTCACCAGTGTTTGGGTAACAAAACGCTCAATATAATGCGGGTATGGCAAGGGGTTTTTATCATAAAACTCTTTAACCTCTTGCTCTGCCTGTTGTTCACTCTGTGCTTCTTGTTTGAGGTTGTTAGCGAAATCAATCAACTTTTCTCCATATTCCCGGGTTTCGCTAATACTGGTTGTGGCTGCGCCAATTAATTTCATTACATCACGCCGCTCTTTGTTGTCTTCTTCAAAGTTAGTAATGGCAATGGCAAGCAATACCCCAACTAAGGTAGCTAACATGGTGGTGATAAAATTCACTCCAAGCTCGTTGCGATTTGCCCACGGGCGCAGGGCAGGCAAAAAGGTGATCACACCAAGCAGAGAAATAATGATAGTGGCAATAAGGTAAGTCATGAAGGGTTCACTTCCATGTTGTTGATATCATCCTCTGATTGTAAATCGTTTTTATAAAACAACAAGCATTTCAATTAGTTCAAGCTTAAGAGTAACAAAAATGGTGTTGCTCTTTTAACGACATGCCTAAATATTCAAAAGTCCCTGTCAGCATCTGGGTAAACGCCCTTGGCACTTCTTTTTGGTTAGAAGTCGAGAGCAAGGAAAACTGCTTGTCACGCAGTGCTCTGAGCTCAGGTTGCAGACTTTCAATATCCATAAAGTCGGTGATCCTATCAATAAACGCTTTCATTCTTGGTGTTACCGCGTACCAATAAACAGGCGAGGCGAAAACGATATGATCAAAGCTCAGTATCCAGCGGAACAAATTAATAAAATCGTCTCCCGAATTAGAATGCTGATAACAATATTCGCCAATATTATACCTATCTAAATAAATCAGCTGAGCTCCATATTGCTGTGCGATCTTAGTAGCGGATTGAAAGGTGTTCCCTGTTGGGTTAGCGCTAGAATAAATAACAATGGTTTTCATAAAGGGTAATTTCCGATTGTGTTGTTATGAAGTTAGGTGCTACTTTAAAACCTCACCTTAACTTGAGGTAAAGTGCCAAAATGGAAGAAAACAAAAAAACTCCCGAAGAACCCAAATTGAGTGTCGGTAAGGTGGCTGCGCGAGCGGATGTTGCGGTGTCGACTTTGCATTTTTATGAGAGCAAAGGCCTGATCCGCAGTTGGCGTAATAATGGTAATCAACGGCGTTATAAAAAAGATGTTTTAAGGCGGATAGCCATTATTAAAGCAGGCCAGAAAATGGGGGTCACTCTGGCTGAAATCAAAGACACTCTCGACACGCTGCCTGAGGCAAGAACGCCCAATAAAGCCGACTGGACAAGGCTGTCTAAAGCGTGGCAAGCCAAGTTAGACGAAAAAATTGCCTACATGCAGCGCCTCAGAACGCTGGTTGATGGTTGTATTGGCTGCGGCTGTCTGTCGATGAAATCGTGCCCTATTTATAACCCTGATGACATTGTTGCCAATGAAGCCAGCGGAGCCGTGATACTCGACCAACCGGAAAAAGCCAATAAGGCAAAAAATTTGGTATCATAATTGAAACCCAAAACAAGGACACAATAATGAAAAAAACCGCTTTATGTATGGCATTGGCCATGGCGATGGGCCTAACAGGTTGCTCGCTCTCCCCTGCCAATAGCCAAGACGCCGCTGCCCAAGCTTCCGTTGCAATGACACCCAGTGCACAGTTCTCGCAGTTTTCAGAGCAATTTATTGCGGCATTGTGGCAACAATACCCAGAGGCTTCTTTATGGGCCGGTTACGGTA
Organism: Pseudoalteromonas sp. UG3-2; assembly: GCF_037120705.1. Lineage (NCBI taxonomy): Bacteria > Pseudomonadati > Pseudomonadota > Gammaproteobacteria > Alteromonadales > Pseudoalteromonadaceae > Pseudoalteromonas > Pseudoalteromonas sp. UG3-2. The sequence goes on from NZ_JAWLJU010000002.1 coordinate 979,158, forward strand.
AATACGACGATATTATTACTATCCCTAATCAAGCCGCACGCACTGCCAGTGTGGCATTTTCCAAAGCTTGGTTAGCCAAATTGGCCGCATTCGATATTGAACAGCTAAGCGACAACCAAAAGATTGATTATCACCTCATTGAAAACCGTTTAAAGCGTGATATTTGGCACACCGAAACCTTTAAAAGCTGGCAGTGGAACCCTGCAAATTATAACGTTTCATACGGTTTTGCGACGATTTTAAACAGCCGTTTCAAAAGCGATGACGAAAAGCTGAAACTGGTTTTAGAAAGACTGAAATACGTACCCGACTATTATCAAGCTGCGCAAGAGAATATCGACACCCCAACCATTGAATATACCCAACTGGCCATCGCCCAAAACCAAGGTGCATTCAGTGTGTTAAACGATGAGCTGTTAGAAAAGCTCGCCACATCGTTGTTAACCGCTGAAGAAAAGACCTTGTTTAAGCAACGCTTTGCCGCCGCAAAATCGGCCATCAATGGTTATGTCAGCTTTTTAACCAACCTTGAAAAAGAACTGGCAGAAAATGGCAATGCAAGGTCATTTAGAATTGGTGAAGAACTTTATGAGCAGAAGTTTGCTTTCGATATTCAATCGGGCTACAGCGCCAAACAAATGTATCAAAAAGCGCTGGAAGACAAAGCCCGTGTTACCGCGGAAATGGTTAAAATTACCGATTCACTATGGCCTAAATACTTTGCTGATACCCCACGCCCAGAGTCGGATCGCGACGCCATTGCCAAACTGATTAAACACTTGTCGGTAAAGCACGTTAAACGCGAAAACTTTGTCAGTGAGATAAAACGCCAAATCCCTGAACTCGAAAAATTTGTCATTGAAAACGACCTCATTACTCTGGACCCAGAAAAGCCACTGGTAGTGAGAGAAACTCCCGAGTACATGCGTGGTTTTGCGGGTGCTTCCATCAGTGCGCCAGGTCCGTATGACAAAAAGGAAAATACCTACTACAACGTTTCACCACTGGATGGCATGAGCGATGAGCAAGCCGAATCCTACCTGCGTGAATACAACCATTGGATCTTACAGATCTTAAACATTCATGAAGCTATCCCAGGTCATTACACCCAGCTGGTATACGCAAATGAATCGCCCTCACTGGTGAAAAGTATCCTCAGTAATGGCGCGATGATCGAAGGCTGGGCGGTATATACCGAGCGTATGATGCTGGAGCAAGGCTATGGTAATTTTGAGCCCGAAATGTGGCTTATGTATTACAAATGGAACCTACGAGTGATTTGTAACACCATTTTAGACTATGCCATTCAAGTGAAAGGGATCAGTCGCGAAGAGGGCCTCGATTTGTTAATGAATGGCGCTTTCCAAGAGCGCGCAGAGGCTGAAGGCAAGTGGCGCCGTGCAACCTTAAGCCAAGTTCAGCTCACCAGTTATTACTCAGGTTATCGTGAAATTTACGATTTCCGAGAAGCACAAAAGCAAAAGCTAGGTGATGATTTTGACCTCAAAGCCTTCCATGAAGAGTTCCTAAGTTTCGGCAGCGCGCCGGTCAAATACATTCGCCAACTAATGAGCAAATAACAATAACAATGCCAAAAGCATAACCATCTGCCACTCCCACACCATTGTGTGGGAGTTTTCCAGCAGGAAAAGTGCTTTTCATCTGCGAAACCTCAAACTATATCAACCCGCATTCATACTGGCTCAATTTGAGGGAGTAAACTTAGCTCTAACTTTGTTAACGACAAAATATACTTGCCTCAAATAGACCACTTAGTTAAACAAATGACTATAAAAATGCCGACAGGGTTGTCGGCATTTTGGACTAATCAAATTTACTTTGATTATTTCACAATGTTCATTTCATCAAGCAAGTTTTGAGCATTATCCACTTTGTCCATCACCCACAGCATATAGCGCGAGTCGACATGGATTGAGCGGTTTAGGTTTTTATCATAATCCCAGTCGCCGATGATGCTTTCATACACGCCATCAAACAATAAACCGACCAACTCCGCTTTACCATTAAGGGTTGGTGAGCCGGAGTTACCGCCGGTGGTATCCACATTCGATAGGAAGTTAACTGGTACTGTGTTCATGCCGCCGGTGTATTCGCCATACTCTTTATTGCGAATAAGCTGTTGCTGCTTTTTCGGTGCATTAAATGGCTCAGCGTCGGTATTTTTTGCCAGCAAGCCCTCTAAAGAAGTAAATGGCGTTGCCTGCATGCCGTCTTGCGGCGAGTAACCCTGCACGGTACCGTAGGTCACACGCAAAGTGCTATTGGCATCAGCATACACAGGTTTGCCTTGCGACTTATTAAAAGCGATGATGGCTTCCATTAAAGCTGGACGCGCCGATTGCTGCTTACCAGCCAGTTCCTTTTCTTGGTCTTCAATGCGCTTCATAACAGGATATACTGCCTTAGCGTATTGAATAAATGGATCGGCACTTTGGTTTAATTGTTCCAGCTCAACATCCATCATCCAAAGGCGTGCTTTTTCATCCGCAAGCTTGGAATTGGCGTACATTTCATCAAGTAATGCTTGCTGCTGTGCTTTATTAAAACCATTTTCAAGCTGCAGTTGCTTGTCCACTTCAGCTAAACGTTCCGATTTCGGTAAAGCAGCATATTGCTCAATAAAGTGCAACATAATGGCTTTATCTACGGCTTCATCATAACGGCGTGACATACGCTTTAAGCGTGCTTCAATTTTTGGTAAGTCTCGAGTTTGATAGCCACTTTCACGTTCCGCGTCCGGCTTTTGTTGCTCAACAGCTAAACGATAAAGCATTCTTGCTGTGGACATCATCTGCGAACGATGAATATATCCAACCATCATGTCGCGCTTATAATGCTGCTGCGATTCAGCAACCAGATCGCGCAGTTGTGATAATACCTCGCCGTATTTTTGTTGTCGCGCTTCATCGGCATTAATCCATGCCAACAAGTCTTGTTCAAACTGCTTTTTACGCTCAAACATGTCGCCTTTTTGGAAGCTTTCAATCATCGAGCCAAAGTTTTTAATGTAGTTGTTATACCCGGCAATGGTGCTTTCATAAGCAATACGGGCTTGCGAGCCCTGTGGCGCGTTTTCTTCAATCAAGGCAACATACTTGCTGTTATGCTTGCGTACCATGGGGTAAACCGTATTAAACACATAATCGACTTCAGAAGCGATGCGGTAACGGTTAGTACGACCTGGGTAGCCTGTCACCATGACAAAGTCCCCTTCTTGCACGCCCTTAGCGCTAACACTTAAAAACGACTCAGGTGAATAAGGGACATTGTCTTCAGCGTATTCAGCAGGCTGACCATCTTTACCGACATAAGCACGGTAAAAAGCAAAATCACCGGTGTGACGCGGCCACATCCAGTTATCGATATCGCCACCGTATTTACCTACGCCCATCGCTGGTGTGTACGCTAAGCGCACGTCTTTTATTTCCAACGATTTAATTAGGTAATATTCTAACCCGCCATGAAACGTATAAACATTACAGCGATAGCGCTCATCTTGCTCACATTCAGAAACTAAGGCCTTGCGCTTGCTATCAATGGCGTCAAAACGCGCTTTCCCCGCCAGTGAGGCTGTCCCTTCATTAACTTGCTCAGTGACGTTATTGACTTCTTTTGTCACATATATTCGTGAACCAGGTGCCGCTGGTAAATCTTCGCTTGGAGTTTTAGCTAAAAAACCATTTTCTAAAATATTGTTTTCTGTGGTTGAGTTGTACTGGATAGACCCATATGCACAATGATGGTTAGTCACCACCAGGCCTTTGGGCGAAACAAAAGAAGCGGTACAACCACCGAGACTAATTACTGCGTTCATCGGGAACTCGGTCAGTTTTGAAATGGACTCAGGATCGATTTCCAAGCCTTTTGCTTTAAGTACAGACTCAAGTTGAGGTAATTGATGTGGCTGCCACATCCCCTCATCGGCACTTACAAACGATGAGCAGGCCAACACCATGGCCGTGGAGATAGCTTTAAAGCGCATATTTCCTTCCTATTATTAATTGTTCGTCTTTACCACCTGCATTGCTTATGATGGTGGTTGCTTGCCAAAAAGATTGTGGCAAATGCTGACATTATTATTTTATTCAACCGTGATAATATCACCTTAAATTGACTCTGTTAGCAACTAAAATCGCTGAAGTTTATAAACCAATGTAAATATCACCACAGCTAAAGGCCTAATTTAAGCTCATTTTGCAGTGCAAAACCGCGCTAAAAGAACAGCAATTTTTACATCATTTATTCTGCATAAATGTTAGGATCGCGGCAATTTTCAGTAATGAGTCGAATTTATGCTTTCGTGTAATAACATCACCATGCAATTTGGTGCCAAACCCTTGTTTGAAAATATCTCTGTTAAGTTTGGAGATGGCAACCGTTATGGTCTGATTGGCGCTAATGGCTGTGGTAAATCCACCTTTATGAAGATCTTGAGCAAAGAGCTCGAGCCCAGCGCCGGTAACGTCAACTACGACCCCAATGAACGCATTGCCAAGCTAAACCAGGATCAGTTTGCCTATGAGCAATACTCAGTGGTTGATACCGTGATCATGGGCCACAGTGAGCTGTGGGAAGTTAAACAAGAGCGTGACCGCATTTACTCATTGCCTGAAATGAGTGAAGAAGAAGGCATGAAAGTGGCCGACTTAGAAACTCAGTTTGCTGAAATGGATGGTTATTCAGCAGAAGCAAAAGCCGGTGAATTACTGCTAGGTGTGGGTATTCCAACCGAGCAACACTTTGGCCCTATGTCTGAAATCGCCCCAGGTTGGAAGTTACGTGTGCTGCTCGCTCAGGTCCTGTTTGCCGAGCCAGATATCATGCTTCTGGACGAACCGACCAACAACTTGGACATTTACACCATCAAATGGTTAGAAGATGTGCTTAATCAGCGCGACTGCACCATGATCATTATTTCCCACGACCGTCACTTCTTAAACTCAGTTTGTACCCATATGGCGGATATCGATTACGGTGAGCTGAATGTTTACCCTGGTAACTATGATGAATACATGTTTGCTGCCACGCAAGCGCGCGAACGCTTATTAGCAGACAACGCCAAGAAAAAAGCACAAATCGCCGAGCTGCAACAGTTTGTATCGCGCTTCTCAGCCAACGCCTCGAAAGCCAAGCAAGCCACTTCACGGGCTAAGCAAATTGATAAAATTCAGTTAAATGAAGTCAAAGCGTCAAGCCGCCAAAACCCATTTATTCGCTTTGAGCAAGAAAAGCCGTTGTTTCGAAATGCCCTCGAAATTGACGCCTTATCACAAGGCTATGACGAAACTTTATTCAATAACTTAAATGCCTTGGTCGAAGTCGGTGAAAAAGTCGCTATCATCGGTGAAAATGGCGTGGGTAAAACCACCCTACTGAACACCCTAGCTGGACGCAAAGACCCACAAGCCGGTCACTACAAGTGGTCAGAAAATGCCAATATTGGTTACTACGCTCAGGACCATGCTGATGAATTTGAGCAAGACATGGACTTGTTTAAATGGATGGAACAGTGGCAACAACCGGGCGACGATGAACAAGTGGTACGCGGCTTCCTTGGTCGCATGCTGTTCTCACAAAACGACATTAAAAAGTCAGTTAAGGTCATCTCTGGTGGTGAACAAGGCCGCATGCTGTTTGGTAAAATCATGATGCACAAGCCCAATATTCTGCTGATGGATGAGCCAACCAACCACATGGACATGGAGTCCATCGAGTCATTAAACTTAGCGCTTGAACAATTCGAGGGCACCTTGTTCTTCGTTTCTCATGACCGCCAGTTTGTTTCATCCCTTGCAACCCGTATTTGGGAAATCAAAGACGGCAAAATCATCGACTTCCAAGGTACTTACGACGAGTATTTAGCGAAAAAAGAAGCTGAAGAGTTGTAAGCCTTAGCGTTTGGTGGCAGCGGATCCGTGCGCTGCTACCAACCCATTGTTGCGATTAGTAAAATACATCGAATTCATTCTTTTCCTCGAAAATTCTGATTAAAAAGTAGACTACTTGAAATTTGGTTGTTAGGCTAGGCCCTGAGTTTTGACACTAACAAGAGGATTCAGCAATGGAACGGTTACAGAACATGTATTCGATCATGCTGCTTTCGAAGCTTAAAGCAAACTTTCCCCAACCCTGTGAGCTCAGTGAGCAATCCTTAGCCATTCCTCACACCCAACAAGATCACTTCGAAGACGTCATTAACACCCATCTCAGCCAAGGTTTAATTGAACAAGTTCAACCTAGTCATTATACCCTTACGAATAAAGCACTTGGGATGTTTGGCGACTCAGAGTAATAATCTTAGTTAGCTAACCAGTACAGCAATTATACATTTGGCAGCAAGCGCTCGCCCTCCTGCTGTCGAATCAGAATTGATATAAAAAAAGCGCACCGAAGTGCGCTTTCAAGTTATTAACCCGAATAACAGGTTAACTAGGGACTGTTAGCATCAGACTTTTCTGCGTCTAAAGCCTAATAAACCAGCTAATAACGCCAGCGTACCAAACATAGAACCACCCGATGAACCATCATCATTATTACTGTTATCATTGTCATCCGGATCAGGTTGTTGATCGATTAAGGTGTTGGCCACTGGATCTAAATCTTGCGCGGTATTGGCCGCATCATCAATAATTACCACGCTGTTGATGGTGACAAAATTCGCAGCTCCAGGTTCGCTGCTGCTGTCTTTACACTGCTCATCAGTATAATCGACCAGCGGCACATTGCCACATCGTGGCACCTCTGAAATTGCCTCCAGCACCGCCATGCCATCACCCATTACTTGGCCAAACACAGTAAAGCCGCCATTGCTGACATCTAAATTCGCGCTGTTGTCAACGAGATTAAAGAACCATTGGCTGGTGGCGCTATCAGGGCGACCTTCTACCTTTGCCATGGCAATCGTGCCAGCTACATTTGACCACTTTGGCTCATTGGCAACTGGGTCAAAGGTTTCAATGGGTGTCAATGGGATCTCGCCATCGTATTTAAAGCCACCGGCTTGCACCACAAACTCAGGAATAACGCGATGGACAACACTCTCTTTGTATCTCTCTTGCTGCACATATTGCAAGAAATTATCGACAGTCTGCGGTGTAGACTCGTCGAACAGATTGACTTGAAAGCTACCATGGGTGGTTTGGAACTCCACAATGGTGGCATTGGCTGCGCAGCTAGCGAATACAGACGTCGCCAGTAAAAAGGCCTTTAACTTAAACATACTTCATCCAGTTCGTTGTTTTATTTATATTTGCAGTACAGCATAAAGGCATTCTCTCAGCGCTACCAGCAAATGCGCACTGAGCGTAACATTTAAAAACATTTCCCTTGATAACCTTTACAGCCAAAAAAAGCTCAACAATCTCCGGCAATAGCCAAGCTGTTTAAAATCCAGCCACACCCGCGCAACTTTCAATCAAATAATTACATTTCATCGCATAACTGCTCGGAGTAGACCGTTTATACATGCAACATTTAGTCATTTTTTATATGATGCGCCCGATTATAATTCAAAATCCAGGACAACAAGTATATGAGTAACCCTTCACAAGCAACGATGGAGATCCCCAGCCGCACCAGCAGCTGGACTAAGCATGACACCCATTGGGTGCTGAGCTTATTTGGTACCGCAGTGGGTGCCGGTATTCTATTTTTGCCGATTAATATTGGTATTGGTGGCTTTTGGCCATTGATCATCATGACGCTGCTGGCATTTCCAATGACTTATTTAGCGCACCGCGGTTTGGCCCGTTTTGTGCTGTCTTCAAAGCGCGATGATGCCGACTTTACCGATGTCGTAGAAGAACACTTTGGCGCCACCGCAGGACGACTCATTTCGCTGCTGTACTTCTTTTCTATTTTCCCAATCTTGCTCATTTATGGTGTTGGTTTAACCAATACCGTAGACAGCTTTATCGTTAACCAATTAGAACTAAGCTCGCCACCTCGAGTGGTGTTATCGGGCATTTTAGTGGCCGGTATGATTGCCATTATGCTTGGCGGTGAAAAACTGCTGCTGCGCGCTTTTGCCGTATTAGTATACCCTTTGGTGGCGGTATTACTGTTTTTATCACTTTACCTAGTACCGAACTGGCAAATGCCCACTATCACTACACCTGATGCCGGGCAGTTAACAGAGCTGCTGTGGTTATCGGTACCGATTGTGGTGTTCTCATTTAGCCATGCCGCAGCGATTTCAAGTTTTGCTAACGTCCAACGTCGTCACTACAAAAGTGAGGCAGTAGTAAAATCAGAAGCCATTTTGCGCAATACATCCATGATGCTGATTTTATTTGTATTACTGTTTGTATTCTCGTGTGTGCTATCGCTCACGCCTGAGCAAATGAATGCCGCAAAAGACGCCAACGTGTCAGTGTTGTCGTACTTGGCCAATGTCTACAATAATCCATTTATTGCCACCCTTGGGCCATTAGTTGCCTTTATTGCCATTACTTCGTCCTTCTTAGGTCACTTTTTAGGTGCCCGTGAGAGCTTCAATGGCCTAGCCACCAAACAGACTAAGCTGTCATTAGCCGCCGCCGACAAACTTGGCATTGCTTTCATGTTTGTGGCCATTTGGGCATGTGCCGTAGTTAACCCAAGTATTTTAGATATGATGGGCGCCATTTCTGGGCCAATCATCGCCATGATTTTATTTATCATGCCCACCATTGCCGTGTTTAAAATACCCGCACTCAAACAGTACAAAGGCCATTTAAGCACTTATTTTGTGCTGATTGTTGGTCTATTAGCGGTATCGGCTTTGCTCTACAATATGCTGGGTTAAACCGCATTCCCCTGTGTGCAGGTGCCCCGTGCTCCTGCACACTCTCCGCATCACTTCGAATGGCAGCAACGCTGATTTTATGGTAGTTTTCCATGTCCAACAGCAAGCCAGCAATACTGCCCATGAAATTTGACTTCTCGTCTAGTACCAATAACCAAATCAATTCGCTACATCAGTATTACCTTAGCTTACCTGAGGCCGAGCAGCAGCTGTTGCTGGTATTAGCTGTGGTCTACAAACCCATATCGGCTATAAAACTTAAACGCTTATTGCAGCGCTTAGAAAGCCAAGGGTTAATCGCAAATAGCGGTTTTGCTGACGGAGTATCCCACAGTCAAATCATGAGCTGGCGGGCGGCTGAAATGGTGACCTTCAACGAAGAAGGTGTGCAGATCAACTTAAAGCTGGCCACTTTGTTAAGCCAGCACGCTCTGCAAAACGATCTATTTCTTGCCATTCTTAATGTGGCTGAAGAGATAGCACCGGTACTCAATGCCTACGAGTGGGAACGCCAGTACAGTGATGAACAGCGGCTGTTAAGGGACTTTTTATTACTGAATCAACTGGCCAAGGCGCGCCCGCACATGGCCATCAACAAAAACCCACAGCAGGTTTGCTATAAAAGTAACCAAGCCCTGCTGCCATTGTATTTTTATCCGTTTCACGTTGATGACTTTATCACTCTAGCAGCAGACATTCAGTATCAAGCGTTTGCCACGCTGCTATACAGCTTAAAACAAAGCGGTGAAAACCTAGAACACGCCATTCGTTGCTTAGGGCAAGTAGAGCAGCAACAAGATAATGCCCTACTCACTTCTTTATTGGCGGAATATCGCCTTTACCAAGGCCAGCTGCAGCAAGCCCAGCGGCTATGCCAGCAAAGTGACAGCAGTTATAACCTCCAGCTGCAAGCAAGCTGTGCATTTTTTAACGGCGACGATAATGCCTTATCGCTATTTGATAAGGCCATTAAAGCCAAAGATAAAATCAGCAAACGCAAGAAGCAGTATTTGGGCAGAACATTGGGGGTTATTCACAAATTGGCGTTATTACAGCAGGCCAATAACAGTGACGCCAGTCAGTTTGAGGTGTTACAGCAACAGCTAGAATACCAAAGCCAAGACAGCAAAGAGCCATACAGTAACTTTTACGTCAATAATGTTTTACTGTATTGCAGCGAAAGCCTATCGCAGAGTCACAGCTACCAAAGTAGCCATCTCAATTACAGCAGTTTGGCCAATTCCCACCGCTTTGATTATATGCTTGGGCAGTTAATTAATGCTTATGCCCACTACTGGTGCGATCAACAGCTTGGTGCTGAGCACATTGAAGCCCTAGAGCGCTGCCAGCTTAGCTTTAACGAAATGGGGTTGACCCTGTTTGCGACTTTGGCGATGCAACTATTAGCCAAGTTACAAGGGCGTAGTCACTCACTGGATGCGCAAAACCAGTTTGATATGACGCAGTTAGTCGCCAAAAAATCCCCTTGGGATCTTGCCCTCGACAAACTCATTGCATTACAACCGCAAACCCAAAGCACAGCGCCCGTGGACACAGAGCAGCGCATAGTATGGCAAATGCGGCAGGGTCGCTTTGAGGTTGAGTTACAACCACGGCTGCAAAAACGCGGCAAAAATGGCTGGGGCAAAGGCAAAACCCTAGCCCTTAAGCAACTCAAAGAGCACCCCGAGCAGTTTCCGTTTTTGTCGACCAGTGATAAAAAGCTTCTCGATGCCATTACTGCGCAGTCTGGCTATGGTTACCATGGCCGCGCTGACTATTGCCTAGCGGGGATCCCGGCATTAAAAGCCGCGGTTGGGGCCGATAATATTTACCATGAAGAAGACTTAACCACCACCATTGCCATTAAGGCGCGCTCACCGGAGCTACTTATTCGCCAACAAGGCGATGAGTTATTGTTAACTATCCCCCATTTGCCCAGTTTTTTTGCCGTGAAACAAACTTACTCCTTAGTGCAAACGTCACCTCACGTTTATGAGTTTATTATTTTTAATCCGTCACATATGCAAGTGGCAGAGGTGATTGGTGAGTCGGGGTTAACGGTGCCGATCAGCGCCAAACAAAAAGTGCTGCAAAGTATCACTGCCATTGCCCCTTACTTAAATGTGCAATCGGATATTCCCGGCATTGATACTGGCCTAGACAGCATCACTGCCGACAGTCAGTTAGTGATAAACATTCAACCCTATCATCAAGGTCTCGATTTCCACTGTGTGGTCATGCCCTTCGGCGACCAAGGACCGATATTTCAACCTGGGATTGGCGCCGCAACCGTAAGCGCCGACATTGCCGGTAAACGCTTATCAACAACACGTGATTTAATCACCGAGCAACAGCGCCTAGACCAACTAGACCAGCATTGTCCGTTATTTTTACAAATGACCGATAACCGCCTGAGCTTATCGCAGATGGAAGAGGCCTTAGAAGTGCTGCAAGAGCTGGAGCAGCTAGTGCAACAAGACCCCTGCCCAATGGCATTAAAGCTGCGCTGGCCCAAGGGCAAAAAGGTAAAGCTCAGCAAAAAGTTAGAGAGCCAACACTTACAATTGGCAATGACCAAAAAGAATCAATGGTTTGATATGACCGGAGAGCTTAGTGTGGATGATGGTGAAGTGCTTGAGCTGAAGTCACTGTTAAAAATGGTGGCAACCAGTAACGGCCGCTTTATTGCCTTTGATGGCGAACAAGTGATTGCCTTATCGAGCGAGTTAAAGCAGCAACTTGATCTGCTTAATCATGCCACTGAACATGGGCAGTTTCACCCTTTAGCCAGCCCCATCGTCAGCGAAGCCACCACAGGTATGCGAATGAAAACCATACCGGCTTGGCAGCAACAAAGTGAAAAAATGCAGCAAGCCAGCAGCTTAACACCCGCCTTGCCAAGCACCTTACAAGCGCAATTGCGTGACTACCAGCACGCTGGATTTGATTGGGCCATGCGTTTGGCGCATTGGGGGGCTGGGGCGTGCCTTGCCGATGACATGGGACTGGGTAAAACACTGCAAGCCTTGGCCGTGGTGTTAGCCCGGGCAGAGGCCGGGCCGAGCCTTATCATTGCCCCGACATCGGTGTGCTTTAACTGGCAACAAGAAATACAAAAATTTGCTCCAACCCTCACTATTAAACGCTTCGCGGACTACGCCACCGCCAGCGAACGAGCGGAAATGCTAGCAGAGCTCGCCCCGTTAGATTGTGTCATTATTAGCTATGGGTTATTGCAACGCGAAGTGGAGCTGTTAAAGCCCATTACCTTTGCAACCATAGTCGCCGATGAAGCCCAAGCGTTAAAAAACCCCATGGCGAAACGCTCACAAGCCGCCTGCGCACTTAAGGGCCAATTTAAAATGATCACCACAGGCACCCCCGTCGAAAACAACCTTACCGAGCTGTGGTCGTTGTTTCGCTTTGTGAACCCAGGGCTATTAGGTAACCTCAAACGCTTTGCCGAAAAATTCTCACAACCCATTGAAAACGTAGAAGAAGACAGATTAGCGGCCCACCGCGCCCGAAAAGGCCTAAAGCAATTGATCCAGCCGTTTATTCTGCGCCGCATGAAACATCAAGTGCTCACCGAGTTGCCACCACGTACCGAGATCAATGTCCCGGTTCAGCTCAGCGAGGAAGAGCAAGCGTTTTACGAAGCGCTGCGACAAAATGCCATTGATGAGCTGGCCGCCGCCAGTGAACACGACAGCGCTAATGAGCAGCGCTTTAAAATGCTCGCCGCGTTGACCCGCCTGCGCCAGGCCTGTTGTCACCCAAAACTATTAATGGCCGAAAGCCAACTCAGCAGCGCCAAGCTAGCAGCCCTCAGTGAGCTGTTAGTGGAGCTGCAGCAAAACAACCATAAGGCCCTTATTTTTAGTCAGTTTGTGGGCCATTTGCAGCTCATTAAAAGCCACTTAGAGCAACTTGGGATACGTTATCAATATCTTGATGGCAGTACCCCGAGCCAAGCTCGTCAACACGCGGTAAACGCCTTTCAAAAAGGCCAAGGCGACGTGTTTTTGATCAGTTTAAAAGCCGGCGGCTCTGGCCTAAACCTTACCGCTGCCAATTATGTGATCCATATGGATCCATGGTGGAACCCGGCAGTTGAAGCGCAAGCCTCAGATAGAGCTCACCGCATAGGCCAGCAACGCCCTGTGACCATTTACCGCTTAATCGCAAAAGGCACCATTGAGGAGCAAATCGTCGCGCTGCATCAACACAAAAAAGATCTCGCAGAGCAGTTATTAGCAGACACCGACAAGGCCTTAAAACTGAATGTGGATGATGTACTAGCGATGCTTAAGGAGCCGCTGTAGCGCAGATCTTTGGCGCTTTGTAGGGCAGCTTCAGTAAGTCAAAGTAGTTTTGCCCCAGCGCAATGCGACGGAACGCAGCATCGTTTACCGCTTTAAATAAATGGCTATTAACGGCCACTTCCTCTCGGTAGTCAGCTAAGCGCTTATTGCTACTGGCAACAAAGTCAGTGCCTGGTAAAAAACGCTCAGGGTAAGCATTCAGTAACTCAACATACTGCTTGGCAATCTGTGGCTCATGGAAGTAAAAGTCATATAAGATCCGCCACGATAAATCGGCTTTAAATTTCGGGTATTGCTGAAATAATTGAGTGAGTGTCTCGATGTGTAACTGCGGCGAAATATCGCTCAACTCCTTTGAGAGTCCCATGTGCATCCAAACGATGTCGTTCTCTGGATACTGGGCCAACATCGCTTGCAGCAGTGGTAAGTAACGTAAAGGTTGCTGGTTATCCCCTAAATCGGCATGAATGGCTAATGGGATATTTTGCTCCCTAAGCGCTGCCATAAACGGCTGCCACTGGGCAATGGTCGCCAAGCTCACCGCTTGATGGCCGTTGTCGAATTGCGCGGCTTTAACCATATTAACCTCGCCCATCCAGCTGAACACATCACCATATTGCTCTTGCAGTGCTTGCATCGTGGGTAAAATGGTCGCGGGACGATTTAAGTCGGCAAAGGTCATGGATAAAGTAAGATGCACTTTATTGCCATCATAGGCTAAGAGTTGCGCTGCATTTTTACGGTCGTTCTCGAGCGTAGGCGCGATTATATTACTATAGCAACCGCGTTCTCCCACACAGTTTGGCTTACGCTGATAGGTTTGCCCTATGCCATAAATATTGACGAACAATACACCACTGTTAGCAGCCCAATCGACGAGCTTGTCAAAAGCCACCGCTTGGCCCCAAAATGGCTTAAAATGATGATGAGCATCGACCACAAAATGATGGGACTGGGTTGTGCGATCGTAGCATTGGCTGTTTGCAGGGCTAAATTGCGCTAGAGTTCGCGAAGCCGCACCAACATGCTGACAAGCAACCAGCATGAGACAAATCAGCGCCATTGCTAGCCTTTTTACTGCCATACAAATACGTTTAATCCCTTGTTACCAAGGCACTTTGCCACGGAGTATGTCTTTATACATCACCCAGTCTCCCCAGAGACTATAAAACGGGTGCTTGAAGGTGGCCGGTTTATTTTTTTCAAAGAAAAAGTGTCCCAGCCAAGCAAAACCGTAACCTGCCAGCGGTAACAGCCAAAGCAGTTGCCATTGCTGTGTCAGCAAGGCGTATAATAAAATGGCCAGTACCAAGGTAGAACCGATAAAATGCAATCGCCGACAGGTTTTATTTTTATGCTCAGCAAGGTAGTACGGGTAAAACTCGCTGAATGAGTTGAACTCAGCCGTGGTTTTTTTCATTGTTAAGGCTTCGATATTTGGATCACTACGCGACGGTTTTTGCCGCGACCAATGGCGTTTTCATTGGTGGCAATATGGCGTTTTTCGCCAAAGCCGTCGGTGATGATTTTGTTTTCTGCAACGCCAAGTTCTGCCATATAGGCTTTAATGGCTTCAGCCCGCTTTTTTGACAATACCAAGTTGGTATTACGACCGCCATAGCTGTCGCTGTACGCCGAGATATAAATTTGTTCAATGTTAGGATCGTTATTGAGGTATTCGCCAATCATATCGAGGCGTTTACGTGACGACTTCGTCAGCTCACTGGAGTTCTTTTTATAATTCATCACCGTAAAGGCAATGTCTTCAAAGCTAAACGGTAGCAAGTTATCGCGGCACTGTAAAAAGGCCCAATAGGCCTGTTTAAAATTCACCGACGACAAAGACACCGCAATGCGGTCAACATCGTTTTGCCAATCTTGGTAATAAAACGTTGGGAAAAAGCCCTTCTCCAGCTCACTGAGTAACTCCCAAGCCACGTCGTTGGTCAGTTCCCCATCGAACTTTTTCAGTAGTTTCATTTGGCCAATTTTACGTGCTGGCTTGCCCGCTCGCCACGCCGGCGGAACCGACTCAAGGCCGGCAAAATCGTACGTCTCAGGGCGGATCATCATGTCGAGGTTAAACGTGAGGTTTTTATTTTTACTGGCATTAGCTGAGAATATCGCCTCGCCGTAATAAGGCACTTCGTGATTTAGGGCGCAACTTAAGCGGCTGGCTTTATCGACATTCCAGTGCGAAGTATCTGCATCGGCAGCATATTGCCGCATCGCTGCATCGGCATTGATACTGACCCCTGATGCCAATACGCCAAGCCAAACTATTGATAATTTGAACATTCTCACTTGATACTCCACTACGTTTACAGCCGCACAGCGACGCCAGCTTGATGACTGCTATTGTTAAAGCCATTTACCGCGTATTCAAAGCAATAAATATACCAAAAGCAATTTAGCGACCCCTCGCATCTTGGCGGCGTATCAGTATAATAGGCCGCTCAATTTCATAAACCAAGAAGATTATGTCTGATACTGAGCAAACGCTATTTTCAAAACGCTTCCGCGGCTTCTTTCCTGTAGTTATCGACGTGGAAACCGCAGGCTTTAATAAAGATACCGACGCTTTACTCGAAATTGCCGTCACTATGTTAAAAATGGACGACGATGGCATTCTCAGTTTAGATCAGACCGTACACTTTCATGTTGAGCCGTTCGAGGGCGCCAATATAGAACAATCTGCTATTGAGTTTAATGGTATTGATCC
Organism: Pseudoalteromonas sp. UG3-2; assembly: GCF_037120705.1. NCBI lineage: Bacteria > Pseudomonadati > Pseudomonadota > Gammaproteobacteria > Alteromonadales > Pseudoalteromonadaceae > Pseudoalteromonas > Pseudoalteromonas sp. UG3-2. The sequence continues at coordinate 995,014 of NZ_JAWLJU010000002.1, forward strand.
GCACTCTCCACTGCGTGGCGCCGTCGCCGAAGGCGATGCCATCAAAGAAATCTGTAAAGCAGTGAGAAAAGCACAAAAAACAGCAGGTTGTACCCGCTCTGTGGTAGTCGCGCACAATGCCGCATTTGACCATGGCTTTTTAAACGCCGCCATTGAGCGCAATAAAATTAAACGTACGCCATTTCACCCCTTTGTGAGCTTTGATACCACTTCTTTAGCGGGATTAGCATTAGGCCAAACGGTATTAGCTAAAGCATGTCGCACAGCTGGCATTGAGTTTGATAATAGCCAAGCCCACAGCGCGCTGTACGATACCGAACGCACCGCCGAGCTATTTTGTTATATCGTCAATAAGTGGCAAGCGCTAGGTGGCTGGCCGTTGCCACAGAGCGATGTTGAAACCGAACAAGCGAGTGAGTAAATATTACTTTGCTTTGTTATGGGTTCAATTATGAGCAAGTATTAATGCAGACTGCGACTAAGCCGGTTCTGCAGTTTGTGCGGTAGTAAACTGTTGGGTAATTTTGCCCTCATGTAATTTGACATGGTTAGGCGGGTAAATTCGCGAGAATTGCTTTCTATCTTTAGCGATGGTGACTTCGGTACCCGGGTGCAGCAGCTCATTCACTGTTACCCGGCTTAATCGCGCTAAGCGCTGAATTTTTTGCTGCACTAAACGCATGTTACGCTGGTTGCGGGCATAGTGTTTGCTCACTTGAGTTTCACTGCTTTGCAATCGAGCTAAATAAGCGTCGCGCTTAGCTGAAGGCGCTGAGGCTTCCGCTTTATTTTTTGCTTGCTTAATATCGATGGCTTTGCCAGCCAGTACCTTCTCTAATTCAGCAAATTCACGGTACTTTTCGTGTAGTGAATCCCAGTCTTGGGCAATGGCAATGCGCGTCTTGGTACCCGATGGCGCGCCAATTTCACCGGCTTCGATGCGCATGGCATCGAGAATATTACCGCCAATAAGCTTACCTCGTGGCTTGTCACCCTTACCAATTTTTATCAAACGCTTAGAAGCCAGATCGCAGTGCAGGGCTTGGCGTTCAATGAGAATATCTTGCTCACTTTCCACATGGCAGTACTGGGCGTAACCCAAAGACACCGAACGTTTGGATTTAATACTGCACGAAAACGGCTCACCCTCAACACGCTTACGGCCAATAGCTCCAAGCATCACAGTAATGGCGCCGTTACTTTCTATTTCTGCTGACTCCACAAAGCCAATAACGGTAATATCGCCAGAGGCTTTGACGCGCATGCCGTCTTTAATGTCACCGCTGACGATGACACTGCCATCAAACTCAACATGACCAGTGGTCACATCAATATTGTCGTAACACAGCACGTCGTCTACGCGGATACCGCGAGGAATGGCCACAGGTACGCCTTTGGCGTCTGCAATAAGGAGGTTTACATCATCTGGGTCTAATTTTGTGCCCTCTGATACTTCAAGGGCCGCGTCTTTACCTGGTTTCGCTTCAATTGGATCACCAAACACAGTATAGCCAGGCTCGCCTTCGGTAGGTGGCACTTTCTTCATCAGTGGGCTGCCAGGCTTAACGGTTATAATAGCGCCTAAATTACGCATATCGACTTTACCACCACTGGCTGCTTGTGGGCTTAACACTCTGTCTTGAGCTGTCATGCATAACCGCACAAATTTCGCATCGCTGCCGTCTTTCGCACGCTGGCCGGTGGCAACAATACCACTGTAAGTATGGCCTGCAGGTGATTCTAACTGTTGGCCCAAGAGGTTATCGAGGGCTTTGGCGCTGACCCCTTTTTTGATCCCCGCTTTTCGAAGTGCCTGTTTGGCCCTATCCATGCATACCATTTTGCCACCTCTAGCGGTGCAAATGCGCGCTTCAGCCAACATATTGCCTTCTTCAATTTTTATAGTGATCTCAGCATCTATGGCCTTAGCAACAATCAACGAGTCTTGCTTTGGATCATCACTTTCAGTAAAAAGCTGGCCAATATTGGCATGAATGATTTCAAAATCCGCATACGGCGAGCCTTCGATCATCTCAACTAATTGAGACGTACTCGCCGGAAAACCGGATTCTACAGGATGAGAAAGCAAGTAAACGTAGCCTTCATCCTCATCAAAACGAAATAACGACATTCATTAACCCTACAAAAAAAAGCATTTAGTTATTATTCTTATGTTTAATTGACAAAATGCGCAATTGCTTCATTTGAGCACAACTTAAACAGCTTGTTAAGCTTAACCTTACCTTAATCGCTACAAATTATAAATGAATGTAAACGAATTTCTGCACAATCAACACAACTTATTATTATTGCTATAGTTATCGGCAACCAAGAAAAACACTTTAGCCCCCAGAGATAGAAATTAGAATATTCACACTAAAGACTTATTCCGCACTTTTAGCCACTTATAGACCAGTAAAAATTAGCAATGTAAGCAAGTGCCACTGCAGTGATAACATATCGCCTATCACTTTTATGCCGGTTTACTCAACAATGCCCCCCCCCTTGGTGTTGGCCTTTATCACCCGCTTACTAGCAACCACAGCAAATGCCCGCCACTTAACTCCATGATTAGTCGTTGAGAAAGTAAGCAAACAAGCTCGGCAACTATTAAATACCGTGATAAGCCATTGTAATGCCATTGTTCCCATGTATAATGAAAGCATAGTTAGCAAATAATTCAGCAAAGCTAACAAGTACTGAATTTATTCAGGGGCTGATTAGGATTCGACAGGATTCATGAAGCCTGAGGTGCATGTCGAGGTGCGGTTGGCCTCGTAAAAAAGCCGCATTTTAAAGTAATCGCAAACGACGATAACTACGCTCTAGCGGCATAATAGCCCGCTAGCACTTCCCAGGGAATGTTTGTGGTCCCTGTCACGAAGTGTCATCCTACACAAACTCGCTACGGAAACCCTGGCCGGGGTTGAAGGGCTAAAACTAAGCGGCCTCGCCTTTACTGATCGTGTTCGTCCGAGCTTTAAAGGTTAACCAATAGACGATACTAAACATGTAGGACCGAAGGTCGAGGTTTTCTGGACGGGGGTTCAAATCCCCCCAGCTCCACCAATACCAAGAAACCCTAAGTTACGATTAAAATCAATGGCTTAGGGTTTTTCTTTGCCTGCTATTCGGGGAACCTTTTTGGGTCAAACATCCACTTTCCATCCACAAAGTGTCCACATCGTGACCATATTCTTTCAAGAACGTGTTTTGGGTCAATCCATTTAGATATTTTTAAACTGTATCATTACCATCTAAAGTAGCGATGAAAAAGAGAGCTTTTATCACTCTAGGTGGCCTAATTGCTACAACAGTAATTAGTTATAAGCGGCTCAAAGAGTGAGTCGCGGCTGAATAAAGTCCAAAAATGCAGAAATTCGCGACGAGACAGCACTGTTTTTGTAGTACACAGCATGCACCGATTCGCGGCGATTGGGAGTGATGATTTCATTGGAAAAAACTGGAACGAGTGTCCCTTCGCTTATGTCTTTGTGCACCATAAAGTTTGAAAGCAAGGCCAGCCCTTGCCCGGCGATACAAAGCTGTCTAATTGTTTCACCGCTTGATGCCCGAAGGCCATAACGCAGTTCCACCTCTTCTCTGAGGGGCCATTTATTTAAACTTGATGAGTCGCTAAAGCCAATTAACTTATGACTGTTCAAGGTGTTTAATTTACCTGAAGCAGGGTGTTTTTTGAGGTACTGGGGGCTGGCGACTATGTGTAACTTACTTTTTCCTAGGTAGCGCGCGTGTAAGTTTGAATCACTTAAATCACCAATTCTTATAGCAATATCCGTTTTGTGCTCGAGAAGATCAATAATGCTGTCATGACTTGTGATATCGAGGGTAATATCGGGAAATGCTTCACTAAATTCGGCTACTAAAGGAGCTAACTGATGGAAGACAAACGGGCTGGCAGCATCCACTCTGAGCTTACCTGAAGGCGCACGCTTTAGTAGGCGAAGCGCTTCCTCTCCTTTTTCCAACACATTTAAACCGTCTCTGACATAACTCAAAAAGAGTTCCCCCTCCTCTGTCAGTTCGAGCCGGCGAGTGGTGCGGTTTAATAGCGTTACATTAAGCGTGCCTTCTAGGCGAGAGACAGCACGGCTTACTTTTGCTACCTGCTGATTTAATAAATTAGCCGCACTTGAAAAGCTGCCCGTGTCGACAACGCTCAGGAATGCCTCCAAGTCTTCTGTTTTTGATGAAACCGGCATCAGCCACCTAATATTTGCAATTTAAACAAATGTATTTTGTCATTAATACTGTTTTTTGCAAACAACAATATCGTCACACTGTGCGCACTGTATTAACGGCTCTTTAAGCACAGCTTTTGCTGATTGAGCCAAAAGTGAGGTGTCGCTATCGACGCCCTCATTCTTATTTACTATTGCGAGGATAAACATATGCCTATTGCATTACTTGCGCTTACGTTAAGCGCGTTTGCCATTGGCACCACAGAATTCGTTATTGTTGGCTTGGTACCCACAATAGCAGCAGATCTTGGTGTGACTTTACCTAGTGCCGGCTTACTGGTGAGCCTATATGCCGCTGGTGTGGCTGTTGGTGCCCCGGTTTTAACGGCCTTAACCGGAAAGTGGAACAGAAAAGACGTATTACTGAGCCTTATGGCATTGTTTGTTGCCGGCAATCTACTGGCATGGCAAGCCCCAAGCTACGAAAGCCTAATCGTTGCACGTATTCTCACCGGCCTGGCCCATGGAGTGTTCTTTTCTATTGGCTCCACTATTGCCACAGGCTTAGTTACCAAAGAGAAAGAAGCGAGTGCCATTGCCATCATGTTTACTGGGCTAACCGTAGCTCTGGTTACAGGTGTTCCTCTTGGTACTTGGATTGGCCAAAACTTCGGCTGGCGTGCTACTTTCTTGGTGGTATCGGCACTGGGTACTGTTGCACTTATTGGTAGCGCATTGCTGGTCCCGAACAACTTAAAGCAAAGTAAACCGGCATCGCTTAGAGAGCAAATGAAGGTGCTGGTTCAGCCGCGGTTGGTGCTGGTGTATCTGATGACCATTCTTGGCTACGGCGGAACATTTACGGCTTTTACCTACCTTGCGCCCATCTTACAACAAGAAGCAGGTTTCGCCCCCTCCGCCATTAGTCTGATCATGTTAATTTATGGTGTCTCTGTTGCTGTTGGAAATATTTATGGCGGTAAACTGGCTGACAAGCAAGGTCCTATCCAAGCACTCACAATTATCTTTTCCGCTTTATCACTCATTTTATTTGCTCTGACATTTACAATGGCAAGCAAAGTGGCCGCAGTCATCACCGTTCTGGTTTGGGGCGCATTTGCATTTGGAAATGTTCCAGGCCTTCAAGTTTACGTGGTGCAACTTGCCGAGAAGTTTACACCAAACGCTGTGGATGTGGCCTCTGGTTTAAATATCGCAGCATTTAACATTGGTATTGCCTTGGGCTCAGTTTTAGGCGGTGTCATTGTTGACGACATGCAGTTATCTGATACAGCTTGGGTTGGTGCACTGATCTCCGTAGCTGCACTCATGGTAACCCGTTACAGCGGCTTCCTTGATACACGTGCACTAAACAATACTACAAATGCCGAAAGCGCATAGGGGGTTCCATGAGCAATACCTTTGATAAATTGGCACAGCAAGGTTTCTCTGTGGGTGTTGAACTTCCTTTAGATAATGACTGGGCCCGCTTTGACGCAACCGCTGGTAAGCCGTTTGGCGTGCCTGACCTGACACAACATCATAGCCGTGTGCAGCTGGCTGATCAGTTGGGCTTTAAAGCTGCATGGGTAAGAGATGTTCCAGTTTATGATCCCAACTTTGGTGATGCGGCCCAAGTATTCGAGACCTTTACATACCTGGGCTACCTCGCTGGCATTACTGAAAATATATTACTGGGGACCGCGGCAGTGGTTTTACCCCTTAGGCAGCCATGGCTTGTCAAAAAAGCAGCGGCAACAGTGCAAAAGCTTAGCAATAATCGCCTAATCCTGGGAGTAGCCAGCGGTGATAGGCCTATCGAATACCCTCTTTTTGGTGTTGAGTTTGAAACGCGTGGCGAGCAGTTCAGGCAGTCGCTAAATACCATCCGAAACGGCAATGCACAGCTTACGAACGGCATGGCCTTGTTGCCTTCATCGACCGCGGCTCCACTCTACGTCGCGGGACTCGCTCAACAGAGCCCTACCTGGGTGGGAGAAAACATGGACGGCTGGCTCGCTTACCCAGGAACACCAACTGATCACGTGAAACGTGTTCAGTTATGGCGCAATGTGGCAGGCAATAAACCTTATGTCAGCTTTATTCACCTTAATTTAGTTGCAGACGATGAAGCACCGATAAAGCGTCACCGATTTGGGGTTGAAACCGGTGTCAATGGGCTTTTCGAAGAGCTAAAAGCAATGAAGGATGCTGGTGTCGACCATATTGGTTTGCATTTCAGGCGCAACACACAACCAGTAGAACATGCCATGCAAAGTATAGCAGAGCATGTATTACCGCAATTTCACTAATATTCAAAAGCAACAAGGAGACTTTATGACCAATACAAGTCAATTCACTGCAAAAATACCGTCGCTGGGTATGGGTACCTTTCGCTTAAAAGACGATGAAGCTTATAACAGTGTCACCATGGCCTTGGAGGTCGGTTTTCGCCATATCGATACAGCACAAATTTACGGAAACGAAGACGCAGTGGGTCGTGCCATAAAAGACAGCAAGGTTGCACGTGAAGACTTATGCGTTACTACCAAAGTGTGGAACGACAAGTTAAACAAAGCAAGCTTTGTCAATAGTGTGAAAGAGAGCCTAGCTAAACTGCAACTATCGTATGTAGACCTTCTTCTCATTCATTGGCCGGCACCAGAAAACGGTGAGAGCATGGAAGAGTACTTAGGCGAATTACTTCGTGTTAAAGAAATGGGACTGAGTAAAGAAATTGGTATTTCTAACTTTACGGTTGATCAAGTTAAGCAAGCGGTCAGCATTTTAGGTGAAGGTGTCATTACCACCAACCAAATAGAAGTCCACCCTTACCTGACAAATGAAAAAGTACGGGCAGCGTGTGACCAACACGGCATTGTGGTCACAGGGTATATGCCATTTGCCGTCGGTAAAGTTTTACAGGATGACACCATTATCAATATTGCAAAAAAGCATGGTGTTAGCGCAGCAGAAATTGTTGTGGCATGGGAGCTGGCACACGGTCTGGTAACCATCCCATCATCAACCAAGCGCAACAACCTCGAAACCAATTTCAAAGCACAAGCGCTGACATTGGATGCACAAGATATCGCAGCAATTGACGCACTTAATTGTGGTGATCGTCAGGCAGATCCAGATTTTGCACCTGACTGGGACTAAGTAAAATTAGCCAGACGATACTCATCGCTGGCTTCCTTCATACTTAAAAATGTAACTGATTTAAACCTTAGGAGGTGATATGCAGACCAAAGTATGGCAGTTTGACCAAGCAGGTGCAGCACTACAGCAAAAAGTTCAAACTTTAGCTGCGCCAGGCAATGGCCGCATTCTTGTGCGTAATTATGCAATCGGTGTTAACCCAGTCGACTGGAAGTTTATCGATAACAACCCGCTTGACTGGAAAAAAGGGCATGTGCCTGGTGTCGATGGCGCGGGAGTCGTTATTGCTTTGGCTGAGGACGTAGATCAAAGTTTACTGGGCCAACACGTTGTTTATCATCATAGCCTCAACGAGAACGGAAGTTTTGCCACTCATACTGAAGCATACGCTAACCGAGTCATAACTCTTCCCGATGGCCTTGACTTTGCGCTTGGTGCGGCACTGCCTTGCCCTATGCTAACCGCTTGGCAGGCATTCACTAAGGTGCCTGTTAGAAAAGGAGCGAAAGTCCTAGTTAGCGGCATAGGCGCTGTCAATAAGCTCCTGGTGCAAATGCTAGTGCAGGCAGGCTTTGATGTTCATGTTATATCAAGCAGTATTACTCAACGTCAGGCCGATGATATGGGTATAAGAGCCATCCATCGAGCCAGCCCTGAAGGACATGCATTTTATGCCCTGTTTGATGCAAATGGACCAGACTATGCGGCGTCATTGGTGCCACTGCTCGAAGCAAATGGTCATGTAGTGAGTATATTGGGTCGCATTGAAAAGCCCGTTGATGAGCCCTTCACTCGCACTATTTCCTATCATGAAATCGCACTTGGCGCACTCCACACTTACGGCGACACACCTCAATGGCAGCGGCTTATCAAAGACGGGGAGGCTTTACTGAAGCAAGTTGCTCAGGGGAATTTACAAGTTGAGACTCCCCAACTATTTAATTTTGACCAAGTAAATGATGCTCTTCGGTTTTCTAAAGAAGATAAGCGAAAAGCGGTGATCACAGTACCACAAAGCAGCTACCACTGCGATTTGACGCTCCAAAGTGCCCGCTGATACTACCCCGGCAAAGGAATAAACTCTTGATCATCATTTGGCACCTTGGCAAAGTGACCGGCTTGCCAATCGTGTTTGGCTTTATCGATTAACGCTTTGTCGCTGGCAACAAAGTTCCAGTCCATGTAGCGTTTGCCTAGTGAGCGGCCACCGATAAGGGCTAAGATTGTGTCGCTTTGTGCTGTTACTTGAATGCTTGCTTCATGGCTAAATACGGCCATGGTGTGCTCGTTAAGTTGGGTGTCTTTGCTGGTGAGTTTTCCTTTAACAACGTACACGCCTAATTCGTCGGTTTCTGGCAGTGTGAGTGTTTGTCCTGCTTGCAGACGAGCTTCGAGGTAGAGTGTCTCGGAAAAGGTTTTCACTGGGGAGGTAATACCATAAGCGGAACCTATTAATACTCTGATGGCCACACCATGCTCTAAGGTGCTTGGGATGCTGTTGCCTGGGTAGTGGAGAAAGTCTGGTTCACACTGTTCTTCATGCTCTGGCAGTGCTAACCACAGTTGCAGCCCATGCATACGTTGTGGTGCGGCTTTTATTTCTTCTCGTTGCCGCTCAGAATGGACAATGCCGCGCCCTGCCACCATCAGATTCACCGCACCTGGGGTGATCACTTGCTCTGTGCCCAGTGAATCGCGGTGCAACATTTCCCCCTCAAATAAGTAAGTAACTGTGGCTAAGCCAATATGTGGATGAGGCCTAACGTCTACCCCTTGCCCTTTGGTAAATTGTGCAGGCCCCATGTGATCAAAGAACACCCACGGCCCAATGCTGCGACACGCTTTTACTGGAATACTGCGCCGCACAGTAAAGCCACCTAGCTCTTTGTCTTTTGGCGTTAGCACCAGCTTTATCGCACTGCAACCATTGCTCACGCTACAATCTTGCTCTACAGAAGTTGATAAATTACTCATGACTCACTCCCCCTTCATGATCTCGCTTAACAGTGCAACACATTTATTGTGAGCATACACCTAATGACTTATTTTGCCTTTAGTCATTGATCTTAACCGCTGCCCACAGCTTTAGCTTTTCAATAACCTCTTGCTCAACAATGGGTTTGCTAATGTAATCGTTCATGCCTGCGCTTAAGCATTTTTGCTTATCGCCTTGCATGGCGTTGGCTGTCATGGCGATAATTGGCAACCCTACGTTATTCTGACCGGCCTCCCCGGAGCGGATGGCTTGGGTGGTTTGATAGCCATCGAGTTCGGGCATTTGGCAATCCATTAAGGCTAAGGTAAACGGCTCTGAATTGTCATGCTGTTTTAGGGCCTCAATTGCTTGTACACCATTTTCGGCGACGTGTGTTTTTATGCCGTGATTGCCAAGTAATTTAAGTGCCACCAGCTGGTTGACTTTATTGTCTTCCACTAACAACACATGTAAGTTTTCTGCCCAGGCTGTCATACCGTCAGAGTCTGCTTCGGCTTCAATGGCTAACGCGGTTAAGTTGTGTTTTTGCAGTCGACTAGCAACTTCTGAGCATACTAACGATAGCGACTTTATTAACGCCGCCTGTGTGATGGGCTTATAAATATAAGCGTCTAAATCAAACTCATCCATGCTTTGTTTGCTGTCTTGCTCACTCAAAGGCCCCATCATGACCCACTTTGTTTCACGGCTAAGCAGTTGCTTTGTTTTTTCGAGATGTTGTTTGTGTAGGCTGTTATCGAGTATCACTAAGTTATAATCACGCAGCTTTGCTATTAAGCTCTGCTGTAATATCTCCACTGCTGTTTGCAAGGTATCAGTGACTGTCACAGCTACGCCCCAACGTTCCAACTGCTTTCTAATAGCCGTTGTGTTTGCACTGTTACCATCCACTAACAACACGTTTAGGCCGAGGTCCTTGAGGCAAAGCGCGGCTTTTTCCCTTTCGGATATGACTTCCACTAAACAGGTAACCGCAAAACAACTTCCCACACCCATTTCGCTGGTGACGCTAATATCCCCTTGCAGTAATTGGCATAAGCGCTTAGTAATGCTCAGCCCTAAACCCGTGCCGCCATATTTTCGTGTTGTGGAAGCATCCACTTGGCTAAAGGCATCAAAAAGAGTGGCCAGCTTCTCTTGCGGGATACCAATACCGGTGTCTTGAATTTGGCAATGAAAATAGGCATACCCGGTTTCTTTTGCTGACTGCAAATGCGCGGTTATTACGATTTCACCTTGCTCGGTAAACTTGATGGCATTGCTGAGAATATTACTTAAAATTTGTCTTATGCGCCCAGGGTCAGACTTCACTTTAACGTCTTTAAGCTCTGCTAGGTCGAGCACTACCTCTACCCCTTTACTGTGCGCACTCAGAGCTAACGACTCGGCCAGCAGCTCAATCAGCTCGCGTAATTCAAACTCAAGGCGCTCTAATTCAAGCTTATCCGCCTCAATCTTAGAAAAATCTAAAATGTCGTTAATCAGTGTCAGTAACGAGTTGGCACTGGCATTGGCCACCTCAACGGCATGGGCTTGCTCCCCATTTAGTGTTGTGGACTTCAACAGATTGAGCATGCCTATAACACCATTCATCGGCGTTCGGATTTCGTGACTCATATTGGCCAAAAATTCCGATTTTAATTGTGTAGCAACATTGGCTTGCTCAAGCGCTACAGACAATTCTTTCGCCTGATTTTCTAACGAAGCAGTTTTTTCAGAAACCTGCTGCTCAAGCTTAGTGACAAACTGCTTTTGCCTGTTAATCTCATGCTTTTGTAGCCGAGTTCTTAAATAAATCGCCAAAAAAACAAGGCCAGATAACACCAGCAGATACAGCGCATATGCCCACCAGGTTTGCCACATTGGTGGCGCCACATGCAGATTAAGCTTGAGTGGGTTATCGCTCCACTGACCATGACTATTGGTTGCCTTAACCCATAAGGTATAAGAGCCGCCATCAAGATTAGTAAATGACACACTATTACGGTTTTCAATCTCAATCCACTGGTCGTCATAGCCCTCGAGCTTATAAGCATAAAGGTTCTTGTTCGGTGCAATAAAGTCTAATACGGCGAATTCCACCGAGAATACATAGTCGAGGTATGACAGCTCAATGTCTGTAACATAAGCGTAAGGTTTATCGAGCTTCACCGGCTCACCTAAGACATTGAAACCAGTTAAAATAACATTGGGGTTAAAATTGTCGGCGCGGATATCATCGGCGCTAAAGTACTCAATGCCGCGCTGGCTGCTGGTAAACAAAGTATCATTTTTGGCCACCACTAAACTGCCGGGGTAGTAATTTAAGCCTAACAGACCATCGTGACCATCAAAGTTCTTCACTGTTTGCGTGTCCGGTGAGTATTTAGACACTCCTTTATTGGTAGTGAGCCACAGGTTGCCCTTTCTGTCATCTGCTATGGCTCGGATCAAGGACGTTGGTAAGCCATCCTTTTCACTGGTGTGCTCAAATCCTTGTAGTTCGGGTATGTATTTATTCAACCCCTTTTGCGTTGCAATCCATATATCTCCCTCCGAAGACTGGTGTATATCCTGAACTAAGCTCCCCAATAAGCTATGGCTGTTGTCGTTGTCTTCTTTAAAGGCAACAAAGCGTTGCGTTTCTTCTTGCCAACGGCTGACTCCGCTGCCAGTCCCCACCCACATAGTGCCCTTGCTATCTCGGAATATTTTTAACACCTCAGGGTGGGTTAACCCTTGGCCTTTATTCAAGCGCTGGAACACCTTGTTACTATGGTCGTAAATATAAATGCCATGTTTATACGTCCCTATCCACAACTTACCGGTGTTATCGCTGCTCAGTGCTCGTATTTCTCTAAATTCTTGATAGCCTGGTTTGTCTCTGGGGTAATGAACAATTTCTATGGCCTGTGAGTTAAGATCAACTCTAGCCAACCCTTCATCTTGCGCTAACCACAAGGTGGTGCTGTTTTCTAAATACACCACAGGGCTTTCCAGTAACCGGTTCGGATCAAAGCCAGCTTCTGGGGTAAAAATTGCTTCATATAGGGGCATCAATTGCTGTTGCTCAACTTGCCACTTAAAAATTTCTGACTTGGAGTTTGCGATAACAACATCGCCATTTTTGTCCGCTGCAATACCATTGGGAGCCATTAACCTGGCGTCTTGCAAAGATTTAAACTGTCGATTTGGTACTAGTTTAAAGATCCCATGTACCTCATTGGTTATCCACAGTGTGTTGGCACGGTCTTCAAAAATGATGCGCAGCCCCTTGTTATGTTCTAAGTCTAGGCGTTTAATTTGATTTTCGGCGGGGCTGTAACGGTAAACGCCGTTGCTAGTAACAAACCATATAAACCCTGCATGATCTTCAATCATCGAATTCACTTGCCCAAGCGTTTCAGGTGCTACCGTTCCAAATGGCGTAAACTGGCCGTTTGAGTGATTAAAAACAAAAGGGCCTTGTTGCGTGCCGACATACATACTGCCATCACGGGTTTTTAATATATGACGGATTTCATTGCTACCGGTGGGGGTTTTATTGTTAGGCTCGGGGAAAAAGTAACTCGCGTGTCCAGTTTCTTTATTTACTAAGTTTAAGCCATAACTGGTGGCCACCCATAGGGATTGGCTATCGTGACCTTCTATGTCCCAAATGCGGTTATGAGAAAGCCCTGGGGTAGTCTCGGTTGCTTGCAATAGGCGTTTAAAGCGGTTATTTCCTAAAAACAGATTAAGCCCTTGATCATAAGTCCCCAGCCAAATACGGCCATCTTGGTCTTGGTAAAGCGACTGCACTCGGTTGGCAGAGAGAGAGTCGCCTCGCATTGGGTCATGCGTGTAATTTTTGAAAACGCCTGTTTTAGGGTCATATTGGCTTACTCCGCCTCCCCATGTCCCTATCCAAATTTTGCCACTGCGTGCGAGCATCAGGTTTCCGGCATCGTTGTGAGGCAAAGCATCGGGGTTCATACTATCAAATTCAAACCGTTTTACCGCCGTCCCGTCATAGCGCATTACGCCATTTTCTGCGGTACCAAACCAAATTCGGCCGGGATGATCTTGAACAATGGAGTAAATTTCGGAAGAAACAAACCCGTCCTCAGCACCGTAGGCTTGTACGGAATACTCGTTTGCTAACGGGGGCACTTTTGCATGAGTAGTATTGAGCAGCAAAATAAAAAATATACAAATAACCGGTACTAAGCCAAACGGTTTTGCCATAAGTATTTTTTTACTAAAGGATAGTGCTCTAAAGCCTAGTCGATAGAATGAAATTTAGCTATGTTAAACCGTGCTGTTTTGCTTGTGTTTCCAGCGCCACTGGCTTCCATGGCACTACTTATCTGAACGTCTTATTGGCTGTAGACTTAGCCCTTTTCCCTAACGGTAAAACTCGGGCTTGATGGCGTATTTTTGCGCAATTTCATCTAAACGGCCATCAAGTTTTAGTCTTAACACTCCCAAATCAAGCGCCAATAGCAGTGCTTCACTGTTCTTGTTGGTGGGCGAAAAAGCAATGTAAGCGGGCTCTAGTGGGCTAATGGATCCCACTGTTTGTAATTGCTCCACCACACCTAACTGCTTAGCTTGATACCACACCACCGGCCCAGCATCAACATACACATCAATGCGGCCACTGAGCAACAAGTTTAAACTGCGCCTTACCACATTATCACCCGATAACAAGGTCACTTTGCTACGATTATCGCCTTGGTGCGACTTGATGTAAGCATTAAGCAGGGTGCCATAATCATAGCCACGTACGGCGCCAAGCTGTATTTTTGCTAAGGATTGCTGATTTTTATAGCGCCAGCCGTTGTCTTTAAGGGTAAACAAGGTATTAGGACTCAGCTGTAAAATTGGCACCTTAGGAAAGTGAAAGTCAGGTGCATCGCCACTGAACGCCCCAACAATGGCATCCACCTCCCCCGCTCGAGCTTGATGTATTGCCCGCATCCACGGCATTTCTAAGTAGCGTACTTCATAACCTGATATCGCTAATGCTTCACTGGCCACCTCAATCATAAAGCCGGGGTTGCTGTCATTTTCTGAGCAATTCACTGGGCACCAATTATCGCCAGCAATGACTACCGGCTCGGTATCATTGGCACTCGAGCTAGCACTAAACGTCATCAGCAATAAAAAAGTAAACCACATGGCAGATAATAATTTGAGCCAAAGTACTACAAGCTTAGCCAAGCTATCCTGGTTGAGCAATTGGTCATATATTATTAGATGTTATGCCCTACCGCTGCAAAGTGGATGCTAACGCAGTGCTATAACAGCTGTTTTTTTCATTTTACCATAATCATTGCTGGGATTTGCGCGCTAACTACACTACTCTATTAACACAGAATTAGTCGTAGGAATGACAGTGTGCTTCACCCATCATTAAGTAATCGTCTTAGCAACAAAATAGTGCCGCTGATTGCCGCCCTTATTGTGTTGCTTGCCGGACTCACTTATGGTGCTTTTTTATATCATCATGAACAAAACTTACGACAAGAAAAACTCTATGCCGCCCTTTATAATCGCCTAGATCAAGTCAATGAGTCGGTCACTGAGCGAGTAAACCTGTATTGGTATGGGATCTTAGGTTTACGCTCAGCAGTGCACGCCAAACGCGATGCTCAGTTCGATTACACCGCTATGCAGCGCTACATGGACACCTTTGATTTTGCAGCAGCGTATCCAGGGGCTCGTGGAGTGGGCATGGTAAAATATGTGGAGTCACAAGAACTCCAGTCATTTTTAACCGAAGCAGCGGCTGAGCGCCCCGATAACGCCTTTGATATTCGTACCTTAAACCAACCGCAAAGTAGCCACTTTGTCATTCAATACATCGAACCTGAGGTGAATAATTATGAGGCTGTGGGCTTAGATATTGGCTCTGAAGCTAGTCGCCGCTTCGCTGCTCTAGAGGCGGCAAAAAACAATGAGCCACGACTCACGGCTCCTATTACCTTGGTGCAAGCCAACGACAAAGTAAAATACGGTTTTTTAATCTTGGCGCCAATATACCACTCACCTAAAGCACCGGAGCAAGTGCAAGGCCGCCTCGATAATTTACTCGGTTGGAGTTATTCCCCTTTGTTAATCAACGAAGTGTTATCGACCTTATTGGCGTTAAAACAAGACATATCGATTCAAATTTCAGATGTTACCTCCTCCGAAAAAGCCATGCCATTTTATCAAAGCTTAATTGCAGGCGAAGATCACACGGCTCTGGCGGTCAATGTCACCAGCAACCTTTTTGGCCGCACTTGGAAAATTGAAATTTGGCCTAATTCGCAATTTATTCGCAGCCTTAACTTAAATCACTCTCAAACCATTCTTAATGTTGCAGTCATCGTATCGATGCTACTGGCATGCCTAACCTTTATTGTCTTTTATGCTGTTGGCCGCCGCCGATTAGTGCGCCAACAAAGGCGCCAAGATGAAGCCGAAAAAGCCAGAGCACTCAGTGCCATGAACACCCGCTTAGAGCAAGAGGTGAAAGACCGCACCCAAGAAGTGGTTAAGTACAACCAGTTGCAAACCAGTATCGTAGAAAACTCGGGTTACGCCATTATTGCCGCGGATCCTGATGGCACCATCAGCCAATTTAACCCAGCAGCGGAGAAGCTGTTGGGCTATAGCCAAGCTGAGGTCATTGGCAAAACAACCCCTGCCATCTTCCATCTTGAGCATGAAGTGATAGCCAGAGCACAGCAGCTCAGTGCTGAGCTTGGTACTACTATCACGCCAGGCTTTGATAGCTTTGTAGCAAAGGCAAAACTTGGGGTAGTCGATACTAATCGCTGGACCTATGTCACTAAGTCTGGCAAGCACGTTCAGGTTCGATTGAACGTCACCGCTCTCACCGATGAGCAAGGTGAAATAGACGGGTTTTTAGGCATTGCGTTTGACTTAACCGAGCAAATTGCGCGAGAGCAAGAGTTGTCGCAAGCCAAAGAGGCCGCAGAGCTGGCTGCTCAGGCCAAAGCAGAATTTCTGGCTAATATGAGCCATG
Source organism: Pseudoalteromonas sp. UG3-2 (assembly GCF_037120705.1). Classification (NCBI taxonomy): domain Bacteria; kingdom Pseudomonadati; phylum Pseudomonadota; class Gammaproteobacteria; order Alteromonadales; family Pseudoalteromonadaceae; genus Pseudoalteromonas; species Pseudoalteromonas sp. UG3-2. The sequence goes on from NZ_JAWLJU010000002.1 coordinate 1,011,371, forward strand.
AAATTCGCACTCCCATGAATGGCCTCTATGGCACCTTGCAATTATTGAAGTCAGAATCACTCAGCGACAGCAGCAGTAATCTTGTTGATAAAGCCATTTACTCCATCAAATCATTAAACACCATTATTAACGACATTCTCGATTACTCTAAAATTGAAGCTGGAAAAATTGAGTTGGAGCAGCAACCCTTTAATATTGCGGTGTTAGTAGAGCACTTACGCTCTGAATTTGCGGTACTGGCTAACAACAAACAGTTAAAATTTCGTATCGAACTTAAATTAGAGCAGCTACATTGGTTAGGCGATGAAGTGCGAGTTAGGCAAATACTGCTTAATTTGCTGTCTAATGCCGTTAAGTTTACTCACTCAGGCAGTGTCAAAGCCACCATCGCGGCGCAGCCTAAACAAGCAGGCCTGGTATTAACAGTAGCAGACACTGGCATTGGCATGGGTCAGCAGGCATTAGAAAAGCTATTTTCACGCTTTGAACAAGCGGATTCCTCAACCACGCGTAAGTTCGGTGGCACGGGGCTGGGATTATCTATTACTAAGTCACTGGTCGAACTGATGAACGGCACAATCACAGTGACCAGTGAAGCAGACAAAGGCACTTGCTTCACCGTTGAGCTTCCTCTCAAGCCCACTGAACAACAGGCAGACTCACAAGCAGAAGCACTGGAGGAAATCAACCTCGGTGGTGTGCATGTCTTATTAGCGGAAGACAACCCAATTAATCAGCTAGTGGTGCGTACCATGCTAAGCAAAGCGGGCGCTCACATTAGCATCGCCAATAATGGGGTTGAAGCCGTTACTTTTTGCCAACAGCAAACGCCAGATCTGATTTTGATGGATATTCAAATGCCAGAGCTAGATGGCGTCGAGGCGTGTAAAAAAATTAAAGCGCTTCACCCAAATCTGGCTATCATCGCACTCACCGCCAATGCTTTTGCTGAAGACAAAGCCTTGTATGAACGAGTGGGATTTGATGATTACGTTGCCAAACCGGTTGAATTACACGTCTTGCTAAGTGCGATTGCTAAGCACTTACCCCGACGGTAAACGTTGAGCACCCTCCTTGTTGAGACCAAATACTTTGAATTAAACACCCGCCAGCGCTACAGTTAAATCAAGGGGATCCACTGTCGAGGAAGTATCGTTGCGGCTAGTTCTTATTATGCTGTTGGCTTGTAGTTTCTGTGCGCTCAGTCACACTAGCCAACTGTCTGACAAGGTCAAAAAGCTGGATGAAGCCAGTGACTATTTGACTGTTAACCCTGCCCAATCCATTACTATCTTAGACAGTATAAATGGGCTCCAACAAGCCTCTGTTGCTCTGTTTATTCGTTGGCACTTAATTAATGCCAGAGCCGCCGTGCCCACCGCACAGTATGATCGCTTGTACCAATCCATCAATGCTGTGTTTAGCCATCACCACAGCTATTACTTCCAGCAAAAGCTCACTACGATCATGAGTGCGCTTGGGATCTGGCTGCGCCGTGAAGAATATTTACCCGATGCCAAACTCAGCTTTCAATGCGCCTTTCGCTATGCCGAGAGCGACCGTCAACGCCTCACCTTGAGTAATAGTATGGCGCTATTAGCGAGAAGCCAAAACGATTATGAACAAGCTCGCAATTTATATGGCCAAAGCCATAGCCTTGCCATTAAACTGGCTTTACCTAATGTCGTTGCGATGATAGAGAATAACCTGGGTTACTTAGCTTTGGACGAAGGCAGAGTGGTCGCTGCAGAGCGCTACTTTCGCAGCGCTTTGAGTCGCTACCAAGCAATAGATAAGCGTGCTGGCCAGATTTCTGCCGGACTGAATTTACTGCTGGTATTTTTAGTACAAGAGCAACGGCTCAATTACGACCGGCTGTATGGACCAACAGCTACGTTAACCGAGGCGTTCCCTAATGATGCGAAGCAAGCGCTGCTACAATGGCTTGAAGCAGGATATGCTTATCACAAAGGCGATGCCCTGACGGCAGAGCACAAAGCGCAATTGCAGAGCGCATTTAAACAGCTGCAAAGCGATAAAATGCGCGCCATAATTTATCGCTATTTTGCCAAACCAATGCAGGTGACCGTTGATTTGCCACAAGCACCATCGCCAATCAAACGCTTTAGCAGCCCTTGGTTTGAACTGGTCAAAGAGTGCGCTTGGTAAGTGTCAGTAATCCTACTTACGCTGAGCCACCCTTAGTTTAATTCTTTGTCTTGCCAGAATTTAGTGCCCTTAATGGTGGCTTGTAAGGCCAGGCCGCTTTCAGTAAAAGTATAAACCGTTACGTCACCATAATATGCTTCACCTTCAACGGAAGCACCTTTTTTGGCGGCTTTGGCTGCGGCATCGGCATTACCACCAAAGGTCCAGCCAGAGTTGATAAACTGTGACATGGCATCTTGGCTATGGAACACCATCACAATGCGATAATCTTTAACTCCTACACCAAGGCCAACCCCTCCCTCAGCCATATTCATGTAGGTATTGCCACCAGTGGTATTATTGTGCACCACACCATACCCAGTGCCTGCTGCGACAAACAATAAATTAACGTTGGCATTAGAAAAAACGGCGTAACCGGGGGCGGCGGCTATTTGCGAGCGAGTGTCTGGTTTTTGTTGATACAATTGCGTTAAAACGTCACTGCGCATATCCAAAATGGCCCGTTGTTTATCGGCTTTACTGCCGCTTCCCATCGACGCACAGGCCGTAAGCATCATTAGTAGTAGCCCCATAAATAAAGCTGGTATCTTACTCATTGCTTCCTCATCACACCTAGATTAATAATCATCATACACTGCGACGCCTAGGAGGTAGCCTAAGCGGCATCGCAGATTGACCATGAAAGTATAAGCTTAGCCTAATAGATTGAATCTAGGATTAATCCTGTAAGAATATCTGTAACCGCTCGAGTCCACTGGCAAAGTCTTCTTTACCTAAGCCTAAACGAAAGTACTGCTGATGAGTTAAAGCAAATAACGACGCAGGTAAGAGTAGCGTTTGTAGCTCCTGAGCAAAACGCCTCGCCCAAGCTTTACCATCGCTAACCACTTTAACTTGCAGCAGGCTCAGCATACCTGCCGCCGGTGCAATCCAGTCTACTTTATCCTGGTTTCGTAATACAAACTGCTGCATTAACTGTACGTTGGTGGCAATGATGTCCCCATTGCGGCGCAAAATAACATCGCTATGTTCTAGTGCCGTTACCGCCAACATGTCATCGACGGCACTGCCACAGATACTGAGATAGGTTTTACAGTTGAGTAACTGCTGAGCAAGCTCAGCACTGCCACAAATCGCCCAACCAACTCGGATCCCAGGAAGCCCTAAGCTTTTTGATAACACCCCCAGCGTAATGGATTTACAATAAGTGACGAATTGGCCATTGTGGACGCACTCATCATTGGCGTTTTGTGCTGACACTTCATCGCTCAGTAAATAAGCATCACATTGCTCAGCAATACACAGTAACTGCTCTAGCTGCTCGCGGTTTAGCGTCGCCCCGGTGGGATTATGAGGCGCATTGATCACTATCATTTTAGTGCGGGCATTGACCAATTTAGCCACTTGCTGAATGTCAAACTGCCAATTATTTTCTGCACTCAGCGCAATAGCATGGACTTTAGCACCAAGTTGTTTCGGCAGGTTCAGCAAAGAGGGGTAACAAGGCGTAAACACTATCACTTCATCGTGTGGCTGTAACAAGCTTGCCATGGTGGCGTAAATAGCCTCTTGCGCTCCGGTAAAGGAAACGACTTGCTGATCCGCCACTGTGTCCGTTGAGCGTAAATGATACTGCTGTATTGCACTTTTCAGGGGTTCGCTACCTGCCACTGGATTATAACCCAGTGAGCTATCAAAGGGCAGCTCACCTCTAAACGCCAGTAACTCACTAAGCGTAACTCCTTGCGCGCAAGAGTCGCTGAGGTTAAAAGCTACTGGACCTGGCAACGATTGACTAAACTTTATGTGTTCGGGTAATGCAAATTCCATGGTCTTCTCAAGTAAAAATGCCAGCATAATCGCTGGCATTGTCGGTGGTATTATTTCAGCCGCCATAAGGTGAGCTGGCATAACTCCAACTCCACCTTGCGGGCATTTTTGGCAATCGCAGAGCTCACTTCTTCTTCCGCGATTAACTCAAAATCGTTTTCTAATAAAATGGCTAAACCGTCGCGGCCAGTGACATTTTCACCACTCACCTTATAACCACCTAACCAGTTTTCAGACTTAGTCAGCTCGCTATCCCATTGATAAGCGCTGCCAATGGCCAGTACACCGCCTGGATTAAGGCGCGATTTAATTTGATTTATAAAGGTTTTAGGTGAATAAAGGTATTCCACCAAACGGTGACACAAAATTAAGTCGTAGCCACTAAATTGCGGTTTTAAGTTATGACCATCGCCTTGGCAGAAGTGGATCCGCTCAGCCAGCTCGGTAAAACCTAACATGGCGGTAGATACTTCGTGAAAGTCAACAATCTCGCCTTCTTGCTCCGTAGCAAAACGCACTGGCTCGCCTTCTTTGAGTGCAAGGGCATGCTGAATATTGCGCGCAGTGAAGTCGATGCCATCAACCTGCTCGAAGTGCTTAGCCAACTCAAAACTGGCTCGGCCAACAGAGCAGCCTAAATCAAGTGCTTTACTGGTTTGACCTTGATAATGGCGCATCACTTTTTCTACGGTATTAAGCAGCGGGTTGGCAAAGTTCATCACCCCAGAGCCATAGTGTGTATTGAGATCGCATGCCACTTCAGGGTCCTGCTCACACAAACTGACTTTTTGCACTGGTACTTCAGGGGAATCCGTTTCAATGTACCTAAACCCGGCATGTTGGAAGAAGTGACGTCTAAAGGCGTAACGCGAATCTCTTACCGCTTCATTTCCGGTCGAGATCCAAGAGCCGCCTTTAATCAAATTGTGTTTGCCATCAAAGGTAGGCGTAGAGAAGTCATCGTACAATGGGTGCACTTTAAAGCCATTGTATGCGTCTATTGGGCTCTCGGTCCACTGCCAAACGTTGCCAATGACATCAAATAAACCTTTGTTCTCAAAACGGTTCACAGGACAACTCGAGGCACACACTTCTAGGTTGATATTACCCGGCGCTTCACTCCAAGTCGTCAGATCCGTCTCTAGTTGATCGCGCATTACCTGCCACTCAGCTTCCGTGGGTAAACGCACATAGCCGCTGCTTTGTTGTGATTTCCAGTTACAAAACGCTTTCGCTTCGAGGTAGTTCACCTCCACTGGCCAATTCAGTGGCAATGGAATTTCTTCGGCCAGATTACGCTGCCAGTAGCCATCGGCCTTTTTTAGCCAAAAACGCGGCATGCTCGACTGCGTTGAGGCCAGCCAAGCCTGCCCTTCTTCGCTCCACAGCTCTGGCTTTTGATAGCCTCCGTCTTCAACAAAGGCCAAAAACTCTTGGTTTGATACCAAATATTGGCTGGCTTTAAAGTCATCCACGCTAACATCAAGACGGCCATATTCATTATCCCAACCATAGGTTTGGTTTGATTCGGGCTTACCTAAGGTAATGTCACCACCGCTTACCGCAACCAGAGCGTTATTAGGGGCTTGTGCGTGTTCTTGGCACGGCTCCCAACCCGGCTGTAAGGTAAGGTCTTTTAGTGGCAGCATGCGAATAATGACCGATGACGTTTCAAGGTGAATGCGCTCATGCTCGATGCCCATCAGCACCACCCACGCCAAGCTATCTTGGGTGATGGGTAAACTCAGCTCCATGGTATCGATAAGGTCATTCATCAGCGCACACACTTGATCACGATACTGCTTCACTTGCGCAACGCTTGGCCAATCGTAGTTATTACTGTCTAAATCGTCCCAAGACATCTCATCCACGCCCACCGCACAAGTAGACTCAATATGAGGATTAATACGCTTGTTAATGTATTTACCCAGCATCAGTTTATTGATGTAAAAACACGCGGTGTGTCCGTAATAAAAAATAAGCGGGTGACGCAGCCGCTCAGCTTTAACGAAAAAGGCATCATCATTATTTATGTTACTAAATAAGGATTCATACTGCTGCCAGCTGTTATTGAAATAGGCTTTAATTTCAGCGCGTTTTTGTTCAACGTCATTACCTGCAAGCCAAATTGGCTTAAGTGTGTTTGGTCTTTCCATACGGTTATCTTCTTTAACTTGCTATTTCATTACATGTCGCTGCGCTGTGAAGCAGCTCTGACAACTCAAACTCAATGGGGTGATCCCACATCTGGCACACAAACTTTCAGGGTGCCAATAAAAAAGCCAATACGATACATAACTTAGCTTAGACCACTCTGGTATAAGTAAGACCTTAACTTATTCATATTTATTTTTCACGACGCCAATTGCTATTTTTGCAAAAGTGTCAAAAAAGAGCCTGTATGCTACCACCGCGCTAAAGCAAAGCTCTTTCTTACAGTTAAAAGGCTAAGCTGACTTAGCCGTATACTCTGAATTGCCACTTAAATACGTCACGACCATTAAGTTTGCAATAAACCAAAGATCTTTGATCACGAACTGGCCAAGCCCTGCTAGTAAGCTCGTTTCACTGAACGCCCCTGAAGCGCTAAATAAAAAAGTTTGGGTCATGACAAACACCGCGAGGCAACCCGCAACCGCCACTAAAATGATCAGTGGCCGCTGTAACCACAGACCAAGCCCAAGTAACAGCGCAAAGAAAATATCGTATATACCAATGAGGTTAGAGGCTTGCTGTACGGTGAAAAGCGTATACAACCACGACATCAAGGGCGAAGTTTCAACTAGCGGCACAATTGCTCGGGCTTCTAATTCTAAAAACTTCATACCACCAATCCAAACTAACACCAGTGCCACAGGGAAGTAATTAAGGTAGATCAGTGTTTGTTTGCTTAACCGCTTCACTGGGTATAAAAAGCAGGCTATGGCCAACAACGCAAAGTACTTGATCACGCCCTGACCAGAGCCAATTACAGGAAAACCACCATGCTCGGCAATCCAGCGCTGCGAGCTGAACAAAGTCAGTAACATCAATGTACTCAGCAAGAGTAATCCAGCAAAAGGCAACCAGTCAGCAACAATCCGGAATTGCTGAAGTAACATAAACGTGGCTGTAAGTAGCATCGCAAAACCAAAGAGCATTCCCGCTTGAGCAACTGGCACTACGTCATTTAGGCCGTAAAATTGCGTAACCACACTGACATTATTAGCCCCGCCACCAAATAAAATTGACAGCCCTAGCAATAACAAGCTCACAGCGACTAAAGCGCTAACCGCTATATTGATATGTTTAATCGTCATCGTTTTCTCTACATTTTTGATTTCAAGAGTAGACCTGAGTTTTGCTAAAAGGCATTCACACGCTTAGTAAAGTCTTAGCAAAAGCATGTTTGAGAGGCAGTTTGATAGTATAATCGCTGCTAAATTTTCTGCCGCTGGGCGGCAGTCGCTATCAGCCATTGCATCAAGGAGCTGCTGTGAAACTGGGTAAACGACTACAATACCTGCACGACATCATTACGCCTGACTATCAGCATATTTGGGATTGTTGCTGCGATCACGGCCAACTGGGTGCGGCACTATTGCAAAGCTCTCAAGCACATGTGCACTTTGTTGATGTTGTGCCCGAGCTAATAGACAAATTACAACTCGAGTTAGGACACTATTTTGCTGACTATCAACATCGCTACAGCACCTATGTTATGGATGTTGCACGCTTGCCTATTTACCAAGATGGCAGCAAGCAATTAGTGATCATTGCAGGCATTGGTGGCGACTTAACCGCGGAGCTAGTGTCAAAGTTAACGGCCAGCCTCGACGATAATATTGATTTGCTGTTGTGCCCCGTGCATCACCACTTTACCTTGCGCGAGCGCTTGAGGGAATTGGGCTGGAAACTAAAGCATGAATCATTGGTAGAAGAAAACCAGCGTATTTACGAGGTAATTTATGTAAGCCAAGAAAGCGCCGCGCAAACGGTATCTGCGGTTGGGCAATCTATATGGCAACAAGGAGCATTATCATCGCGCTATTTGGCTAAAACCCTTGCACACTACCAACGCGTGGCCAAGGGAAAACCTGAGGCACAGAGGATACTCGATGCCTACCAAGGCTTAGCTCCTTTATAAAACTTATTGCACTCGCCAGCGCGTTAAAATTTGTTGTTGTGTGCCATCGCTGGCCAAAGTCTTAAGCGCGGCTTCAATCCGCGCGGCAAGCGGCTCGGAGAAGTGGCTGTTAACGGCCAATGCCAGCTCATTAGGAAAGCGTGTTAACACCAATTTCTGCTCTATTTTCTCAGCGTCCAACGACAGCGTGTGCAGCTCCTTTTGTAAACTGAGAGAATTGGTAAACACAAAGTCAATGCGGCCTTTGTAGAGCAATTGCCAAAGCCGCTCATGATCCGACACCAACACCAATTCATAGCCTTCATTAAAGCCATGTTGTTTCAAAAACTGTTCGCTGTAATAACCCCGAATGGTACCAGTACGATAAGCTTTTGCTTCTGCCAAAGTGGTAATGGGTTTGTTTAATGTCGTTAAGCCAATAAGCGACGCTTCGGCATGGGCCATAGTGCCTAAAAAGCGAAAGTTAGCCGCTCTAGCGGGGGTTTTTAGCCAAGACAGTAGCGCCACATTGGTTTTGGTTTCAAACTCGTGCAGAACGCGCGCCATCGGCATTATTTCAACCACCGCGTTAATCCCCGCTTGGCTGGCAACGGCTCGCGCCAACTCCACCAGCGCACCATCCGGCTCTCCCAACTCATTGACATAGTGATATGGTGGCAAGTCTTCTGCCACAAAATGAACCACGTCTTGCGACTTTGCAGAGCTACAAAACGTTATAAATGCCAACAACAACCACAGCAATGACTTAACCATTCAACCTCTGTATGATTAGCGCACTTAATAGCTTTCTAGTGTGCACTTTTTCAGCGAATGATTCAATTTTAATCACAACACATCAGTATCTTGTGCTTAATCGTGCTTTACTGCTGCTAAACCTTGCCAATCTTCAAGTTCTTGCTGCGGATGCTGCAGCCTAAAATTACGATACAGCTCAATCCCTTGTTGATCTTCAATAATATCCACCTCAACTCCCTTGCTGCTCAATAAGGCTTCATTGCCTTGAGCATTAGTCACATCGCCTACCACCACACGTTTAAAGCCCCGCATATACAGCAAAGTGGCACACACATCGCAGGGGCTGAGACTGGTAAATAAGGTGGTCTGGCTAAAATCAATGCGACCCGCATCACGAATAGCCGCTGTTTCGCCATGGTTATACGGGTGGTTTTCTTGCACTAAGGTATTGTGGCCCTTCCCAACGATGCGGTTACTTTGGTTATCCACTATCACGGCACCAATGGGGCAACCGCCCTCTTGTACGCTTTTTTCCGCTAACAGCACTGCAATACGCATAAAGTCGCGGTCTGTCAGGCGATGAAAAAATGCCTCGCTGCACAGCGCTGACAAGCTAGATGTGGGCATGTGGGCAATGGCCGTTAATGCTGCCATGGTGATGTCAGAATCTTGTTGCAATAATGCCATATTGGCTTACTCCTTTTGAGACACAGCTTAGGCTAATGGTACTTGCTGGTTAGCAAGGCTATCACTGAGTAGCGCCACCATGTTAGCAAACTCTTTGTCCTCAGGTAATTCAAGACCATGAGCGGCATGGGCTATGTACTTGGGTGGTACAAATAAGTAGGTGCGCCTTTTGAATCGCCAATGACGCACTTTGTGCTTGGCTTGATGCTTTGATTCATCTAAGGCAGCCAAAGAAAAAATATCTCGAGGGTCGGGCTCTGTCATCTGAGCATCGCTATTAACGCTAAGCGGCTCTACTTTTAACAGCACCGCTGAGGTTTGCGGCACCCCTAGCAATAGCTCGCCAATAAAGAAAATACTGCCACCACGACATAACTTTTTTTGTTGCTCATCTAACGCTTGCTGCTGCGAAGGTTGTGCTTGTTGATAACCCATGCCATTGAACATAGCACCGCTAAAAGGCAGTGGCTGATCACCAAAGTCACGGTTTAGCACGTGTTGCAGCCATGCTTTGGTTAAACTGCGACCCACTCCTTCATGACTAAAGGTGCCTTGTTCAACATTGGTCTCCACAAATAAGCCGGAGTCCGCCAAAATATTCTTTACCGCTTGATAGTTAAATAATGAATACGGCCGCTTGGTGATCGGGTTCTCAGTACTGGCAAGCGCCTTGGTCATGGCGGCAAAAAACACACTGATATCGACAAACGCGGTTTTTAGCTCACCATCGAGTTGCTGCAGGCTATCTGGTGTAGCACAAAGCATAATATTGCCCGTTTCATTAAACACGTAATGTTTGGTAATGGCCTGATATTTTGTGTCTTTGCCCTGCACCTCTGGGGTTTTAGGTCGCCGAAACCAGCTAAATGGATTTGCCATAGGACTGCTTAGCTATCTTTTTTACTGGGGTTTGCCGCCGCAGTGGCTGGCTCCTCTGGCGCAATCGATGCCGTAAGAGAATCGATCAAATTATTAAACTCAGGATCAGACATGGCCTCATTTAAAGACGCAGCACGCTTAACAAACTCTGGTGGCACAAACAAAAAAACCGACTTGGTTAGGCCTAGCTTTACTTCAACGTGGTTGCCTTTCAAGCATGGCCCGGCTTGCCAAATGGTTTTTACCGATTGGGCATCGGCAGAGACAATAATAGGCGTAATTGAAATTGCGCCTAGCAAATATTCACAGACAAAAATAATGGTGCCTACTTTTTTACTCTGGCTAGTATTGCTCGCAGCAATAGTAATGGCCGCCTCCCCCATTCCAGCTATCATGTCGGTCAATGATTTGGCTAAACTCGCTAGGTTGCCACTGAGCCCCACCAAGGTCTGCAGTAATTGGCTAGAGAAGGTCACACCGGCTTGTTTGCTATGAAAGTCGATATCACTTTCGGTAACCTTAACAAATAACCCGGAACTAGAAATAATGTTATCGAGGGCGTCAAAGTCGTAGAGGCTTTTCCCTGACTCTGCCATGGCTTTAGTTAACGCGGCAAAAAAGACACTGACTTCAGCAAACGCGCTTTGTGCTTCTTGGGGGAGTAAATTACCATCAGCACTGTCGTTTAAGGTACTGGCAACAAATAAATTGCCCGTGGCATTCATTACAAATTGCTTGCTGGCAGGCACGTCATTGCTGTTATTGCTGGTGAGATTGGCGGCGCGAGTTTGGGAATTACTGGTGTACATTGCGCCAGTTTGCGAATTGGCCATACTATTTCCTTATGCACAAAAAGTGGTTGTAAGGTTCAGTATAGCCAACAAAGTTAACTATTTCATTACAAATGTAACTAGTTAAGTTCGGTATCAAGCAGCCTGCTTGTTCACTAAGTTGGTTTAGAAATCGGCCAAGGCTGCTTGCAATTGCTCCTGCGATTGTAAATTTTGCCCCGCTCTTGCAAACTGAAAAGTATCATTTTTATAGCGTGGAATAATGTGTAAGTGATAATGGTTGAGCTCATTAACATGGCCATTATTTTGCACTAAGGTAATGCCATCCGGAGAAAACTTATCCTCGATGCGAGCATAAATGACTTTAGCAACATCGTTAATCTCTGCCATCACCACTGCGGGAACCTCAAGTAAAGTCGCAAACGGCAGTTTGGGGCACACTAAAATATGACCAGGATTTATGGGGTCATGATCCGCAAACGCGATGACCTGATCCGATTCATAAACAATAACCGCCGCCGTTTGTCGCGCAACAATTTGCTCCACAACTGTCATTTACTCACTCCTTTATCTTATTGTGTATCAATCATTTAAGCCTGAAGTGCAGCGATAGCAGTCCAGCCTATGTGAATGAACATTAATAGGTATATCACCTTAAATAACCAGCGGCGCCGTTTTATAAACATGTCAATGCGGTTGTCGTGTAATGCTGCAAAATGACCACTTTGCAAAGCTGCATGAAAGTTCACCTTGGCGGCCTGCGGTGCATTACCTAAATTAGGCTGGCGGAGTTGTTGCCACGCTTGTGGGTAGGCTTGCTCAACATAGGCTTGCAACCACCTTAGCAATACATAATCAAGCAATAATAATAGCAAAATTAAAACGATTATAACGCCCTGCACTGTCCGCTCCTTCAACTATTAGATGTCTTATTTTTATTGTGTGGCCATCATTTTTCAAGTTGCTTAGGCAGAGAAGACTCAAGCATCTTCAGCTCGGCAATACGCGCTTGAACTTGCTCTAACTCAGCCGTACTCAATGGCCGGTATGCCCTTGGGTACGGCCAACCATAGCCCCACCTAAAACTAGTGGGTAAATAAGGAGTTCCGCCAATACGTACACCTAGCAACATGAGGCTGGCGACATCCGGTTCACCCAGTTTGCTGACACATTCTTTTAATTCCAAATCAGCACGTTCGCGGTCTTGCTCGCTGCCACCTTGCCAATAAGCCAGATCGTGGTCTGTGCAACAATCCAACCACAGCTGTTGCTGCACTAGGGTACCGTCAGGAAATACGCTGCAGCCGTCACTGGTAAAGGGCTTAAGTTCGGCGCTTAACAACTGACATGAAGCGGTTAAAAAAGCGAGATAAAAGCTGAGTTTTAGCATTGTGTTAGTGTTGATAGGCTCGTCCCTGGATGCAATGACTTAGTACGCTTAATACTGGCCGCCACTGCACCTTAGTTGAATTTACTTTTTTCTTTTGTTCGGGAATAGTTTAAACCAGAACAGCATCTCAAGGGCAAAGCCCAAAGCAATAAAGAGAAACACACCACTGCTAATGCCTTGACTATATGCAGCAATAGCCGCAATAAGCAGGGCCAGTAAGATGATAATTCGATGAACTTTTTTCATAGTTTATCCTGTTAATGCACTCCTTGAGTCTATCCTGTATAAATTTGAGAAACAAGACTCTCAGAGCCTCCTTTAATACCGACTGACACGCAAGTCAGCATTAATTACAAGAGTGAGTGTGCATTACCTCGGCTCAGTTAACACTTTCTTTATCCCTTCAGCGAACGGAGTAATGGTAAAATCGGGAAAACGTGCCTTGAACTTGTCCGCCAGAAAAATATTGTCCACCTGATAGCGTGGCAACAGTTCCAGTGTTTCTCGTATTTGTGGCCGCCATATTGCCAACAACTGCAGTTGCCACTTTTTGATGACCCGATAACGATAGTCTTGCCCTGTTAACTGCCGACACAAATCAATTAAAGCGCTATAGCTCATACGATTATCATCACACGGCAAGTGCCACGTTTGGTTGTAGGCTTCTGCTGTGTTACCAAGCAGCGCCATGGCACGACTGGCGTCGGGTGTGTAAATCAAAGAGCGCACCACATCGTCGCGCAAAAACATCTTAGCCGGCTCCCCTGCAGCCAGCTTTTCTAACACCGTGGCATTGGTAATACTTTGTGTTTTACCTGGGCCATAAAACTCTGGGGCTCGGCAGATCATCGCGCTAACTCTGCCCGACTCCATGGCCGTAAGCACTTGTTGAGCCAGCCCTGCTCTCACTTGTCCTTTTTTACCATAAGGCTGAAATGCGGTGGCTTCCGTCATGGGCACAGCGGTTTGTGGATACATATAGGTATTGTCAAAAAAGACTAATTTTGCTCCATGCTCTTGGCAAGCCGCGATAACATTCTCTACCATCTGCGGGAACTGAGTTTGCCACCTCTTCGTATCAAGTGGCAGACCGGCGGTAAAATACACCACCGCGGATCCTGCAACGGCTGCTAACGTCTCGTCGTAACAGGTTAAGTCCGCTGCAAACAGCGTATCACTGTCATTGACTTTAACTGGGTTACGGCTGACTAAGCGAATGTCCTCGGTATGGTTTTGTTTCAACGCCTTGGCAAGCTCTATTCCTATTTGCCCTGTTGCCCCTAATATAGTTTGCATAAGTGCCTCTGATAAATACTTAAGTTGCAGCACAGCTTATCCTTAAAGTTAGGTTTAAGGTCAATAGCATGACCATTATCCGGGCATTATTACCTTGCCAGCATTGCGCTATGCTTGACCTTAATGTTCACTTTAACGTTAGAGCTACCAACTTATCTGCGCAAACCACAACGACCTCTTAACGCCACCACAATGTATAAAAAACGTAATGCATTGTAATTGATTTGTTAACCACCTTGTACCATCTTTATTGAGTCTATGTTAGTCAGCCACAGCTAATACTGCATTGGTATTTCAACATAGCCGCTACCGTCATCCAGCTTGATGCCTTAAATAATAAGACACCAAGGCCGGAGTCTCAGCTAAAAATAGAGTGTTAAGGAGCATAACATGCCTAAGGAAACACAACCGTCATCTGTTCGACCCTATAAAGAATGGCAAGAGGGCCAACCAAAAGGTCCGCAATTTGGAATTTTATCAAAACTCAATGGCACTTGGGTTAACTGGAAAGATGGCCCCCGAGGCTTGCATACCACTTGCATGCCATCGCCCGGCACCTCATCAGAAACCATTTTTGGTGTGTTCCATTTCAAATCGCAAGAATACCGTGAGCAATTGACTTTTACTCAAGTAAATGAACCGGTGCGAAATCGTGGTGGCTCGAATGAACAATTTAACGCGGCCGTAAAATACGAAACCGCCATCATTGATAACGATGAGGTGTTACAACACTTTGAAAATGGCATGTATCTGTGGATTGGTGACAGCCAAATGCCATGGCAAGACGATAGCCCTTATCAAAACCCGCCAACCATGTTTAAGCACACTTCCAGCGCTGAGTCGGTGAAAGTTGACGCCGGTGAGCCGGTAATGGGCCCAGGCGAACTAGGCCCGCAATTTGTGCCACCTCATTCAATATCGCGCTCTGGTGTGATCCCTCATGGCACCACAATTCATATTACCGGTAAAGTCGCAGAAAGTAACACATCTGGAGATGCTCCTCACATTGCGGATTTATGGGAGCAACAATATTTGGCTATCTCCCCAACCATGGGGATGAACCCCTCACGGGATTTAATCGCCGGCTCATTGGAAAAACCGAAGTGGACCGAACTGCCAAGAAAAGACCAAGAAGGCGGCGGTGTTAACAGTGCCAGAGCGTACTTCCAACGCATATTTAATTACGACCAATTTGGTGCCAAATTCCCTTACACGGTACAGCCAAACCTTAAGCTCAGTGAGGCCAATCAAGGACTTAAATTTAAGCGTTACGACATGATTGCACTGGACTCGCAACATGAAACTGGTGTTCAAGGTGCTACCATCAACAATGTTATGATCGAGCGTTATTGCCGAGTAGCGCGTATGCGTCATCGCATGTGGCTAGAAGAAATTGAAATACCAGATGGTCAAGGTAATACCAAGGTAATTGACCAGTTACAGTACGAACAAATCGTTGACTTTGAATTTATGTTTGGCTCCAGCGGTGAAACCACCCTGTGGCCACATATTCAAGTAAATACCTTGCGCCGTTTGGAAGATATTCCAGAAGCAGACAGGCTCACCCCAATTAAATTAGACGAAGTTGCCGACAAAGATACCGTGAGTGCACCGAAAGGCGTGGTCCGTCGCATGAATCACACCAGCGAATAACAGCTCTATTAGTGCTGCAATTACCACAATAATTATTTCACTAACACAAAGCGTCATGTGCTGTTTTGAAACACCGGGATGTGCTTCAAAACAGCACTAGCGACTGGCTTAAAATGCTCGCTCTACTCTTTATACTCATATTTATAGACCTAGCAGGTAAGTGCTTAAAGGGACTATTTATTAGCTTCGATCAAATTACCGTCTAATTGTAAGTAAAACTCGCCATAATTTAAAAATTTAGTATATTCTTTTATTAATAAACACAATGATTAGCTGGTTATGGTGATGAATCGAACGATGAAATTAAAACTCACCACATTATGGAATGGCTTGTTACGCCGGCTCATGTTTAGTGATGACCGAGCTTCTGAGCAGGTTGCTTCATCTCAGCTAAGTTATGAAGCACTGAGCTCAACCCTCAGTGCTATTCCAGACCTTATGTTTGAGCTGGATAGTGAAGGCCGCCATTGGGACGCCCATGTATTGCGGCCAGAGCTATTAGTTGCCCCCGCTGAGCAGTTACTCGGCCATACCGTTAGCGATGTTATGCCGAAACAGGCCGCCAAGTTAGTGATGCAAGGCTTAGAAGTGGCACAGCAAAGCGGTTATGCCCACGGTATTCACATCCATTTACCCACGGCCATTGGCCCGCGCTGGTTTGAAGTGTCGATTGCTCGTAAGCAAGCATCCGCTTGCGAGCAGCAAGACCTACGTTTTATTGTGTTGTCACGAGATATTACCGAACGCAAACTGGCCCATCTAGAGGCCGAAAAGTTAGCCTATATTGATCAGCTCACTGAATTGCCTAACCGCCATGCGGTGCAACATGATTTACTGGCTCGGGTGGCATCGCAGCACCTACAAGGCTATTACAGCGCATTGTTGTTTTTGGATTTAGACGATTTTAAATCCATTAATGATAACCATGGCCACCATGTTGGTGATTTACTGCTAAAGCAAGTAGCACAGCGGCTGCGCGAAAATGTGCGTGAAGATGATATGTTAATCCGCTGGGGTGGCGATGAGTTTATTGTGTTACTCAATAAGCTCTCTGACAACCATGAGCAAGCACAACACTGTGCCACCACAGTTTGCGCGAAAATTGCTGACAAAATCAGTGAACCGTATTTCTTGGAACATATCGAATACCACTGCCACATCAGTATTGGCGTAAGCTTATTTCATGACCCCCAATGTTGTATTGATACCATCATCCAGCAAGCCGACAGTGCTATGTATAAGGCCAAAAGATCGCATTCTGAGCGTTATGCATTTTACCAGCAGACACCGGTTGTGACTGACAAGTAAGCGTTAACGCACGCTGCCAATCAAAGATACGAAAACCCCGCCATTACACCGTAACATTAAGCCTTTAGCCATTTACCTTGATACCGCTCACCTTTTATGCACAAACAATGAGCCCAAGTAATAAGAAGCAGCTGCAACGGCGTTCTTATCAATAAGTAAACCGGCCCCCATTGATGACCGCCCAGACCTATACTATGAAACGCGGCATAAATATTGGCAGGAAAGAAAACCACCAGCACGGCAATAGCAATTTTCGCCCCTAACACTTGAAACCGAGGAATGAACAGCATTACAGCAATCAGCAGCTCTAGTAGACCTGTGATGTAAACCAAAGCAACTCGCATAGGCACCCAAGGAGGTAACATTTCTACCATGCCTGCGGTTTTAACCCCATGACCAATAGCAAAAAACACAAACGCTAGTCCAAGTCCCCAACACGCGCTTTTCTGTAGGCAAAAACCATCACCGATAAAACGCTCTAACAGGTAGGTGGCAATAACGGGAGTGAGCAAAAGCAGTACGATTATAGTCGGTGTGATCATTTATTTATCCTTAAATAATGTCGTTAATTTATAATATTATGCTCTAGTTGGCTGCGCTGGATTTGCGCTCAACGCATCCGTATCAACTATCAGAACACCACAGCTAGCCGTTCTTATGAGATTTAAAAAGCTTCTCGCTATAAGTTGTAGTACTTAGACCATAAAGAGCAAGTTCTTTATGGTAAAAATGGACGGTGCCCAGCGGCATAAATCCCACTTTTTTTGCCACTGCCATAGAAGCCGAGTGATTCGGCTCAATCAAAGCATATAGCTGGGAAATGGCCCGCTCCTTACAAAACGATACCACGGCTTGGGCACACTCAGTTGCCACCCCTTGCCCCCAAGATTCAAAGCGAAAGCGATAACCAATGTGGATGATGTCTCGATCATCAAGCCGGTCGCATTTTAAGCCACAAAAACCCAGTAAGTTATCGGAGCTTTTATCTACCACAGCCCATGGACCAAAGCCATACTGTTGATATGAGGCAATACAGCTTTTAATAAAGTCTCGAGTCTGCGTTTGGCTCATCACGCCATTGATTGAGTGGGCCATGACCCTTTCATCGGCTAAAATATCGGCTAATGCCTTAGTATCATTAAGGGTGAATGGTCGCAGCAGAAACCTAGTTGTTGTGATCCTCATCGTCGCTCCATCGACCAAACCATACTATTTATTTGTTGTGTTCTAGGTCTGGTTTACGCTGCCACAACCAAAGCTTGGCAATTACGCCCGCACACAAACTCCAAAATAAGATAATTCCAGTAAGCACGCCCCAAGACGCCTTTATAGCTCCGAACTCAGCATACGTCACACTGGTATCTGCGAAAAGCGACTCGAGTCCGCTCATCAGTGGAACATTCACCCAAATCATGGTGCTGGCCACCAATAAAACCGGCTCTAGCTCGAGCGTTGAAAACAGCATTAACAGTAACGGCGGTGAATTAAATATCACCGCTAACAGTAAAAAACGATATAAAAATGGGGTTGAGAAAAACATCAATAGACTCCAATAAATCCCAGCATTTACGAGCAACTATACCAATGTTTTACTGTTATTGCTGCGCAGTTTTCGCCCACCACGGTTTGGAAAAATCAACCTCGTCTTCGGGCACTATGTGTGAATGTGGCTTATTCAATGCTTGCCAGAACGCCGTTCTCATCTGCTCATGGAGGATTTCAAAGTGACCGTTGGCTCTGCTGTCTTTTAAATATTGTTTCAATCGACCCACAGGCTAAGTATTAAACCTTTGCTGTCCGACCCAACTCGGTAACGGCGCATACGTATGCCCAGGCTTTATTTCCCGAGCTAAATACTCCCGTTACCCGAATATACTCATCCACCTCGTAGTCATCGGCTTGTGCAAGCTCTGCAGGCGTAAGCTCAAATACAGTGCCCGCTACGGTGTCTGAAGGATTACCGGTATACTTTAAAATTGGGTGAATGGCCTTGCCACTGACTTTGACAACAGCAGGATCTTTTATTGCCACCTCACTCAGTATATAGCCGACTAATGTGTCTTTATGACCAGTCAACTTACGACCAAAGGTTTCGATTTGTACATTTTCTTGCTGTAGTGTGCCGTACGAGAACAGTCTTTCCACTTACTACCCCTTCTATCAATACCATAATAACCGTGACTGCTTTATACCATGCAATTTTACAGCGATACTAAAATCAGGCCACTTAATACCCTATAATTAAACGTAATCACTTCCGTAAAGCGCATCAACCAAGCTCACTAAGTAGCCTTACTGACAAAGTAAAACCAAAAAAGGGACAAATCAAGGTATTCTTAAAACTAAGTGATGTCGCTTTGAGCTGAGATCAGTATTTTACTTCACCACTAAGGCAAGACTTTAAGTGCTCTGCAACCGGCATGGTTTGATCTAACTGGCTATCAACATAGTGCGCCACAAGACGCTCAATGTATTTTTCTGCTTTAAGCTCATCAATGGCGGTTTGTAAGTCGGAGATAATGTCAGGCGAGGTATTTTTATTTAAGGCAAGAAAGTTACCCACCAGCAGCTTATCTTCCAACTCTAACACAGGCACTACGTCTTTAGGGGTCAAATCGACATTTGAGAGCTGATAACCAAGTGTTAATGATGAACCAATGATAAGATCTAGCTTGCCGTTTTCAAACAAAATGATGTCTTCGTTTTTCTTGGCATAAGTTAAGTAATGATCGTATTCCACTAAGCCAATGTTCTTCAGTACCGACTCGTAAATGTCCCCTCTGGGAATGCCTATGGTATAACGACGCAGTGCTTTGCGACTTTCTAATTTTATATCTTCTCTATCGCGAAGCCGATAAATGCAAGAATAACTCGATGCTAAAGGTCCAACCCAAATAAACTTTTCTTCTCTTTGGGGTGTGCGAGAGGTCGAGAACACGCCTCGATTAGGTGCTAGTTGTGCATTCCTATACGCTCTTTTCCAAGGCAGTAAGGAAATGTTGCACTCAATTTTAGCCCGTTCACAAGCCTCGGTGATGAGATCGGTATTGATCCCAGCTAATTGGCTGTTAACGGAAAAGTTATACGGTGGAAAGGTCTCCGTATACAACTCCAGCACCTTAGCGCTAGTCATTGAACAACTAAAGAGCCCTAGTAGACCAAGCCACCACTTCATTGTAAACACTCTGGGTTATTATCGAAATTCATAGAAAAGGTAATAACTTATTACTATTAACTGCTGAATGGTTTCAATATAGTCAACTTCAAAACACTATACAATGGAATAAAGCCACTCTTTATTCTGAGGCTTTCATCATCTTTGGTTTTAAGAGCTCAGCTAAAAAAGAGATTCATTAAGCTAAAGCACGACTATAAATCGTTTACTTATGCATAATTTTTGAGTCTAGCCATGACTTATCAGACTTACTGTAGCGCATAACAACTGAGACACTTTAAATTTCTTTAAGGCCTTGTTGGTAACGCTCAAAAATCTCATTGGAAATATCATTGAGGTCTTCTTGAATACCACCAGCAGCTAAATTAGTGACAATAAAAACCCCCAGCTGTTGTTTAGGGTAAATTACCAACCAAGCTGAGCTGCCCATCGACCCACCACTGAGATAATACATCGGCTGGTTTGAGTTTTGCTGGTATGTGTTCCAATAAAAAGCATGCCCATGACCACGGCCACTTCCTGCAAGTAGCGTTTGTGATAAAGCAATTTCTGGAGAAGACGCATTGAGAAGATAACGCATATAGTGAGTCATGGATGCCGCACTCGTTGTTAAACCGCCCTCAGCTGAAGAATAGCGACTAAGTAAGGGTTGTTGTTTTCCCTGACCATCTATCCCTACTGTTATTTCAGCAGCCTCTGCGGCATTTAAGCGAAACTGAGTATCTTGTTCACCCGATTTATTAGTAATAAACTCGGCCACAAGCGCCGAGAGAGGCCTTTCATACACCTTTTCTAAAAGATAACCAACCAGTACTGTGCCCACATTGGAATAACGGTATTCATCACCGGGCTCTGAGGTAAGTTGATACTGGCTTAAGTCTGAAAAAAATTGTTGTTTAGAATACGATGCTATCTTTTCAAAAACTCGCCCGTTTTTTCTGTCTTCAGGGGTGTAGGAGAAGTCTTGCGGTAAACCACTTCGATGGGTGGCTAAGTGACGCAGCGTGATGGGCGTATTTGAATACTGTAGGTTTTGATAACCGTCATAACCTAGATAAGTTCTTATGTCTTCATCCAATACCACTTTGTTGTCTAAGACTGCTTGAGCAAGAAGTAACCCAGTGTAGGTTTTAGTGATGGAAGCAATTTCAAATAGGGTATTGCTGTTTGGCTTTTCACCGTTTGGTAATTGTCCAAAGAAAGCCTGATAGGTATGCTCACCACTGACAATGGCGACTGCCGCTACTTGCCTATTTTTGTTGATTAACAGCCCATTGAGCTCCTCTGCAATAAATGACTCAATGTCTTGTTTACTGCCACTATTACAAGCGCTCAACAGCAGCAGAGAAATTACACTAGCAGTTGCAATGGTTGGTTTTATTAGGTGTTGTAGCACAGTCATCCTTTTGTGTAGCGTGCAGTCCAATATCTCCAGCTTAATACCTTGGTTACCTTGAATAAATGCCTATATTGTAAAAATCTATTTCCTCAGCGCACAAACGAACTGAGCAAGTGCCTTATTTTTTGGGGAGTTACACTAGCGTTCAAGCACCGGCGCAGTTTAATGCGTACGAATGCTTTGACTTGTTAAATTTTTTACTAGGCTTAAATGCCATATTTTTTCGGCCTTAGTCCCAAAATACCAAAAGCTTAGAGCGAGCAGAGCAAAGAAAATTGCCTTATGCGTGCCCTCCCAAAAGTATTCAAAAAACCTTGTATAGAGGTTTATAAATATAAATGTCAGACCAAAACCTCTAGTCATTCTATCGTCATACTTTACACCATGGTATATGGCGGCAATTGCAGCTATCGCGAATAGTATTGACCAGTGAAATAACTCAATTTGTTTTGCTCTTTGCCATATTTCGGGATCCCCATAGTTACCAAAAATTGACATAATCCAAAGGGCAATAAATAAGAAAAGTAGCCCAACGGCTTTCGTTGAGTCTAAAAACTCACGCTTAGCTTGCCAATATTTAAATACGTATGAACCACAGAAAATTAATATCAGGCCAAAGAGAACAAACCGTAACGGATAGTTCATGCCAAGATAATAAGCTCCCCATCCAGATGCATAACCAGTTTCAGCACCGAACCAGCTACCCAATGAAAGCAATGAAAACAACCATACTAATTTAGAGGGAAACCAAAGGCCTAATATGGCATAAACAATTGCTGCAAGTAGCAACAATAATGAGAAATGCCCTGAACCCGTACCTATTACCTTTCCTAGAAAGGCAATAGAGATTGCCGTAGCGGCTACGCCCAGAAAAAAGATTGCTTCATTACTATAAACTTTATTTGGGTAATAGCCTTTTCTTTTAACCCCGAGAAAATATAAGCCGCCAGATACAGCGGCAAAGCCGATGCATTTTATGACGTCTGGTGCATTAAATAGTTTTCTAAATAGCTCAATGAGCCACTTATCAGCTAGTACAGCCGATATTGAAATAACAATGCAGGAAATGGATAACCAGAATGAGTATTTCGCTACACGCTTCCAGTCAAAAGAAGTTACTTCATAAGCAGCTTTAAGGTTTTGACTCTCTGTCTCAGAGATAATGTCTTCTTCTAACCAATGCTTGATAGCTGCATCAAGCACTTTTCCTTCTTTCTTAGATACTTGCATCGATGTCAATTCCTTGTATATTTAACACCGCCCCAACCAGCCAGTAACATTTTGCTAAAATATAAAATAAAGTGGAACCGAGCAAACTGTTACGAATCCGACTTTAAGGCCTTATTAGTTGGACATTTTCCCTAAACATTGCAGACAATAATTTAACCCACCATTTTAAATAAGAAAAATAAAAAACTAGCAAACGCCAAGAGGAAAAGTATAACCATTATTGTTAAAGTTTTAGATTTCCGCATTGAGCTTAACAATGCCAATTCCGTGTGAGGGATAAATAAGTCGGCAATACCATAAGAATTACGGCTCTTTGGATATTTATTTTTCATATAAATATAAGTCCCCTACTCGTCTGTTTGTGCAACGCCCGCAAAAGCCGGGAGCCCATCGAGTTGGCTGCTTGCGTTTGTTATGCATTTTCCGCTAATAGCTCTGAGACCGTAACAAATTTGTAGCCCTTTGCTCTCAGCCCCTTAATTATTGGCCCTATAGCGCCTCGCGACTCACTGTTTTTAGACCCCAAAACGTGTAAAAGAATAATTGAACCTGGAGTAGAAGAGTTAACAACATACTCTGCGATAGACGCGGAACTTCCTGCAACTTTAGAATAGGTTTCAGGCTCAACATTCCATGTGATTGTTTTTATTCCTTTCGATTTCAAATAATAAGGCAAAACAAAAAGCTTTTTACCATATGGAGGCCTAAAGTATATCTCGCTCTCAAATCCAATCTGGCGAATTAAGGCTGTAGTGGAGTCGATTTCCTCCCTCACTTCGTCAAGCCCCATTAACATCATCTTTTTATGATTGTACGAATGATTGCCTATCTGATGACCTGCGTTAACCAGATCTATAGCCGATTGCTTGTTTTGTTGAATTCCCGACCCATTGAGGAAGAACGTACCCTTTACATTATGATCTTCGAGGATATTCAACACTTGAGTGGCATATTTCGCCCCCCAGGGACCATCGTCAAATGTTAAGGCGATAACCTTTTCATTTGTTTCGGCCTTTGCGACTACCTCTCCAAAAAACTGAAAAGTCCTTGATTTACTTATATTCCAAGCTCCCAAAATCATTACTACAGAGAGAATCAATATCGTCAGGTATACTCTTTTCAATGGCTTTCATCCTTGTTTTCATAACTCTTGATAAAAAGCAAAAATAGCAGGCTAAAATTAGCGACGAAGGAATGCAAACCTGCTGTTTTGCGTCCTTGGTTTAGGCACTTGTTATAACTACTTTTCATCTTCTTCATAAATTATTGACGCAAGGGCTGGGCGAACAACAGCAAGAATTAGAACAATAATTACGAGTGCCCCCCATAATCAATTTAACTAGTTTAAAGAACCAAGGCCTTTGCCATATTTTTCCAGTTTCTTCCTCTAGCTTCTTTGGTTGATGAATTCATCGTAAGCTTTATTCAGGTCATTGTGTTTAGTAATTTCTGGGTACTCAATAACAATGCCGATTTTTGCCAACGAGACACGAGCCAATTCCGATTGGTCTTGGTTGACGTATAGCATATGATTTTTCACATCGGCATAGTAGTGAGTACGCTCTTGATCTAATACATCTGCGATTTTAACTCAGTCAACTACACGCATATCTTGAATTAGCGGTCTATAAATTGGGCTATCTTCATTTGCCCATTTAACGACAAAAACTGCAAGAAGCATTGATATACACAATACCAGAAGTAGTTTGTGTTCTTTTGTGACTAGTTTACTAATTTCATCTCTCCATGATATCGATTCTACAGCCGAATTTGCGAGTAGTTATAACGCCCGCCACAAACGCGAGCAAAATGTTGCGAGTCGTTTTTGATGGCGATTGTTATATTTCCATTTTAACTAAAGGTGCTCGTTCACCCTTGTAAATACTGACAGGAACTAGTAAACGCTTATCATCCTGCTCTCGAAGTTGATAATAATCTTCGGTGCATTCATAAGAAAATGAGTTATTTTCCCTAAGCACTAATTTTTGCATGACACCATTGCCGTTTATGGCGCTGAGTTGACCATTATCAAATGTCACAGTCATAACCGTATCGTCTGCACCTTTGTATGTACCAATCAGAGCGTTAGCTTGCTCCATGATATCATTCTCAGCGATTGGCGCAGGTGAAAGGTTAAGTTGCCTTGCAATCATATTTAACAAAGCTGGGCCTGGGTGAACAGCGTCATTGTTACTGAATGCTGTGCCAAGTAAATCATGAGATGGAAAATAGACTGACCATGCCATAAAACCTGGCACCTGCCCTTGATGACTGTACGACGGTTGATCACTTATAGGGTATACATCAGTACCTAATCCATAATTTACTGATTCACCGTTGTTTAATTTTGCTCTAGTTACCATCTGCTGATAATTTTCAGCCGAAATTACCTTCCCAAAACTTAAACCACGATGCCACAGGCTCATGTCATCAAGAGTAGATGCTATTGCCCCCGCTGCATAAATCCAACTGCGGTCAACGTTTTCGGGAGCCACATACAGGTCAGGCGCGTTTCTGCTTGAGGTATAGCCTTTAACAATTCGCTTGGAACTCTCCCCTTTAGTAACAACAAACGAATTCTTCATGCCTAAAGGAGAAAAAATATTTCGTTGTAAATACTCGCTATATGTCAGCCCAGAAGCAACCTCAATCACCTTTCCCAACAAAATATATCCGGTGTTTGAATACGCATAATCTACACCAGGCTCAGCCAAGACGGGCATTTTACTCACTAATTTAATCACTTCATCAATCGGAGCATACTTATCCCACCTCTGCCTGATCCCTGCATCAGAGTTGTAATTTGGTAGCCCAGAAGTATGGCTTAGAACACTTTTAATCGTCAGGCTTGCGTACTCTACTGGAAGATCTTCAATAAAATCCCCCAAAGTACTTTTTAAGGATAATTTTTTATTTTCAGCGAGTTGAAGTATTGCTGCAGCAGTAAACTGCTTTGAAATTGAGCCAATCTGAAAAGTATGTTCAACTTTTAATGGTTCGCGAGTGCTTATGTCTGCAACACCAAGAGCACTTTTGAAAACATGCTTTCCGGATTGTTCGATGCTTATTGCAAGTCCCGGTTTATCCGATGATGCATGGCAAGATAACATAGCTGAGAAATCGCCCTCTTGTGCATCAACACAGGTAGCAAAAAACAGAGAGCTGAACAGAAACTTTTTCAACATGGGATTAAACACTCCATTGCAAAGGAAATTTAACGCTAAGCACATGCGCCCGTATACGCAGTAGCCAAATTGATTGCCATAAACACCACCATTGATTTATACCCAAAATGCCGAATAAAACGGGTCGACATGGTGCGATTTGTTAGGTTTTCTTTACCACCTTCGGACGAACATGTTTCTTTTGCTCAACGTTCTTATCTTCAAGACTCTCAAGGAACTTTAAGATATTAGCAGTCGTTGATGTTGTCGTTGTTCGAGCATTACTTCTACGAGATGAAGGAATGACAGCAGTCTTTTGAGATTGAGCTTTCAGTTTCTCTACTTGAGCTTTTAAGTCTTTAACCAACTTATCTTGTGTTCTATTTTGACCCTTTGATGAATCAAGCTCACTAAACAAACGATCAATTTCAGCTATATTCTTATCATTTTCTTTCTTTATATGTACATTTTCTTGTTTTATCTGTTCAAGTTCTTGAGCCGTAGACTCCAGCTCATTTACTAACTCCTTAACAAAAGAACCCATTTCATCTGCGCTACCTGCTAGCCTATTAAATATTCTTAAAAAGTAAGAAACCTGCTCGTTATCTGAAAAGTTGGGATAACGCACCTTATGATCAATCTCGCTCCACCCCTCTTCAAAAATTGTACGAACTTGGACTTCTGTATAGATTTTCTGATTCAATGGCTGCGATTCAAAAACATAATGAATTGAACGATAACCAGCTGGATGTTGCTTTACTTCAAATCTATCAAGACCAGTAGTCGCCTCATCACCATCTCTGACATAGTAAACTGGTGTTTCTTTTGTATTCCATATCTGACAAAGATATTCATCAATTTCAAAGCAATCATCTTTAAATAAGTGCAACGCTCTAACACCAACTAAATCTGTTATTATCTCATGATAGTTTGTGCTATCGATAGATAAGTATGCAGCATTGTAAGTTTCGGCTCCTTCAGTAGTCTTTCTTACTATTTTTTCCATTAAGTGTTCAGGATCTTTAACTCTCCACCTCACTGAATGTACCTTGGAGCACCTCTGAATTATTCTAGCAAACAACTCAGCTGTTTCCTTCCGTTGTTCAAACTTTGATAAATGGTCTATACCTATTTCTTTCAAAGTATCCCATTCTATTTTGCTTTTATTCCAATCCTCAATAGTTATATTGTTTCTCTCAATAAACTGCTCAAGTTCCATTCCTTCTATGATCATTTATTTCCTCAATTTTCTGATAAAACCTAACGCTGTTATAACCGCCGCAGCTTTGCTGCGTCCGGCGCCGCAGGCGCGCAGTTGATAACTTTGTTATAGGTCGTAGTCATGCGCTCTTACGTCTCGAAATGCTTGAATAAATAGGTCTTGCAATTCTCTTGGTGGAATAATTAGCCAAGTGCAAGCGATGGTTGTAAAAGCCTCTATTTTTTCAACAAGGTCATTGAATTCCGCCTCTGGACGAATAGCGTATAAAATTTCGTTAATAGCGCCGAGATCATAATCTTCTATATTTGCATCCAGTCTATGCCCAAATTTATTTCGTATTGAATTTAACCTTTGAATTCCGGGCTTCACAAATGCAACCGCATTAGCTTCAGAAGGTAGCAACTTCGATTTTTGAGAGAATGTAAGCCTTACCTGATCAAATTCATTAATAGAATAATGGGAAATCAAAAACTGATTCATGTAATGCTCAACGATGAGATGGCATTTCAATATTCTACCTAGATCATCATGCTCTCTTGCTATGAGTGCTTTGAACTTCTCATTCTCGGCTTCGAAGTGCGCATCAATGTCAGCCATATGAGGTCTAAGCACTTCAACAGCATGTTCAATTCCTTCGATTTCTCTCATTTGTCTCCTGACCTATAACGCCTTAATAAGCGGAAAATAATGGTTGGCTATAATCGCGGAGCGATGGCCAACTGTTATTTTTCCGTTTAATTAACTTGTTATGTTTAAGTTACTCAAATGGTACGTTAAATAGTCTTCACCGTCATACAAAGATGAACTAAGTTCCTGCTTGTCCATAGAGCCAATTCTTGCATTACAATGTAAAGCAACTTCCCTTATCGCTGGTAATAATAAGAATTTTTCTTGTTCATTGAGCTTGCCAAGTGAATCTGCTTTTTGAAGTTCATTTGAACGCTCTATGATGCGCTTTTTAAGCTCACTATATCGTTGAGATATTTCTCTCAAAATTTTCTTGTCTACAGCATGCTCAAACAATGACATAGCCTCTGAAAACTCACTTTTCCAAGAAGTTAACTCTTCACCAATTTCCGATTCTGTCACAGTGACTCCTTTTAAACATAACGCTTTAGTATTCATGCGTACGCAGAACGCATAATCGCTTGTTGAACTGGGCTGCTACCTGCACGCCGTGTCCGGTTGGTGTGGTTTATGCTATGGGGATTTGCTTTTGCTGAGTGACTGTTAACTTGAACCGTTTTTTGGTGCTAAACGCTATAACCTGACTCAATCCCTGCCTGAACAACGTTATTTATGAGTCCCATTAAACCTATTTTTTCAAGCTTTGGCAAGGTTCTGTGGCTCTGGCACAGCCGAACTTGCTCTGCCTTTCAACACTCCATGGCAGAGTTACATTAATCGCTGTATTTATTACGCTGGCAACCACATCAGGTTGCTATCTCGTTCGTACAACATCTTCTTCTGGTTCATTATCTTTACGCTTATTGAACGCCTCTGCCAGTATCACCGATATCAGATAAGGCTGACACCCTCCAAAAGTAGTGCTTCATAATTTCGATAGAGCTACCAAAATATTGAAAATGAGGAAAAGCGAGTTTCAGTTATTTTCGGGAAAATTATACTTATTGTGATCTCTAAAGCCTAAATCAGAGGCGAAGTTAACGCTTAGCTATCGTTTTTCAGCTAAGTATCGCAAAGCAAATATGAGAAGCCTTTTAAATTGGTTTGTTAAGCTAACTTTTCTGCGATTTCCACCATGACGGGAACAACAGATAAAACTAATAAGCCTGACATGGTGAAATTAAATATTATCCGGCTTCTTGAGCTATTATTCAGAGCATTTTTTAGTAAAGAGCCAAATATCAACCACACTCCCACACATGGAAAGGAAACAACAAAGAAGGTCAAAGCAATCATAACGTTTTGACCAAAGAAGTTAGCACCTACCGTTGTAAAAGCTGCGAGGGCACCTGTTGCGACAACCCATGCTTTCGCATTAACCCACTGAAATAAAGCTCCTTTCATGAATGAAAATGGCCTAATTGGTTTGTCTGACTCGACACCTTCAGCTGAGATCGCTATGAGGTATGCCAAATATAGCAAGTACAAAACTCCAATACATTTAATGATGAAATAAAGATGAGGGAATATTTCAAATAACTGCGAGAACCCCAACCCTACAAGCAAGAGCATTACTGTGAAACCAACACAAATACCTGTTAGAAGAGGCAGACTTTTCCTGATGCCAAAATTTAGACCTGAGGTCATTACCATTATATTGTTCGGACCAGGTGTCACTGATGACGAAGCTGCGAACAAAACAACAGCAAAGAGGTAGTCCATATAGTATTCCTTACTGGGTATTCCGTATAAAACAAATATGGGGGCAGCTCAAAGATCAATCAAGTTTTCGGTAGAAGGTCTGACCACAGTTAACAGTGCTAAATATTGATGGCTAGAATTAGCGACGAAGGAGCAGCCAACAGTAATTTGTAATTATTGAACAGCTTGTTAGCTGCTGTTGCATTGTTTTTAAAGACCAAATAGCCACTTTTCAATTATGCTGGCGTCTTTTTGACTGAAAACCATTAGGCTTGAATGAGAGCGATTTTCAAATATTAGCTTTGTTACCTGCTCATTGTTGACTGACGAAAAGTAACTTGGCGGTGAAATTGAATCGACATTCGAATTTATTAGCAAAGCTGGTTTACTGCTTTCAATTAAATTTATTAACAAATCCGTTTCTTCTAAAGTAACTGATGCCTCATTCATTGTATGAGTAACAATATCATCTACGCTATCAGAAAATAAACTACTCAGTTTGGGTGTTTTATTAGGTAAGTACTCTTTTGCGGCAAGGTCGAATCTCATCATAGGAGCGAGTAAGATAGCTGCATCTACATATTCCGATGACAGTAAGTTGCTTGCCGCTAGCGTTCCCATTGAGTGCCCAACAACAAGTGTTAGTTCCTTGTCACCTTTTTTACTTGTTAATTGACTGAGCAGTTGAGAAAGCAACGAATGCTCTTTAGAACCGAAAGCAAACTTTTCAAGTGATTCGCCATGACCAAATAAATCAGGGATGATCACTTTCATGCCGAGCGCTCTAAAATAAATAGCAGTAGCTATCATAACTTCTTTTTTGCCGCCATATCCATGCAACAATAAAGCGGTTC
The DNA here is from genome assembly GCF_037120705.1 of Pseudoalteromonas sp. UG3-2. Classification (NCBI taxonomy): domain Bacteria; kingdom Pseudomonadati; phylum Pseudomonadota; class Gammaproteobacteria; order Alteromonadales; family Pseudoalteromonadaceae; genus Pseudoalteromonas; species Pseudoalteromonas sp. UG3-2. The sequence continues at coordinate 1,041,607 of NZ_JAWLJU010000002.1, forward strand.
CCTTAAAACGGTTAAATGTATCAGGCGTCATTGTGTGAGACACCGTATTCTCTACCCCATTGCCTACTGCGTGAAGGTTGTAGTAAACAGAGCTACCCACCGGAAAGTTTTCAGAGAGGTAAGGAGGCGCTGTTAGATATTGGATGCACTCCTTTGCATTATGCGAACAAAATTCATGTTTTGTGAAACCAATTTCTTCAGGTTTAGCTTTGATAAATTCTGCCTCTGATAGATAAACATCAGGATTAGATATTATGTAGCTTCCAATTGAAGCACAGCCAGATAAGAACTGAACAAAAATGATTAGGAAAACTAGTTTAATTGTATTGTTCATTTTTACTACAGTACTTTAAGTTACTCACGGAACTCTGCTTAGGCAGCAAACGTTCGATTAATGGGTTAAAAAATTATGAGTAAAAATTTGAGCGAAGCGAAAAGCCCGCAAGTTTTTAACCCCCGTTTAATTGCTTGTTAGCTGCTTTTATAATATCTGCCATGAAGAAAATCGCTTCATTCAACGGGTAAACAGCTTTGATATAGTTTTCATCATTATAAAATTTGCCTGCTACAACAAACTCATCGCCGATTGTATCAGGCCAATAATTTTCTGTGTTAGAAGAATTAACTCCGCACATCGAAGATTGTTCAGCTTCCATATATGGCAGAGATTCACCTTTTAGTAATTCTAAAACTTTAAAAACGTACCCAGTATCCAGTTTGAAAAAACTTGGTGTACCCGGAGGACGATAAGTTCTGACAACTTCACCGATATAAACAAAATCCGCGTGGTTAACAGTAACTAAAAACTTTTTTTGATCCGAGTAACTATCTAAATAATCTTGAGCACACGCGGCTACCTTAAAATTAATTAAAGCTAATACAACTAAAATAAATCTCATTATTCTGTAAGCACTCCATAGCAGCTAACGCCTAAATCAGGTGCGCCGTAGGTGTCACCTGGATTTTCTTGTTAGCTTTCTTGTGCACCACTGTCGAGGAAGCCATATTGCTCCATCTCTTGGTATACATCTAGCAATTCACCATTGAGTTGCTCAAGATATTCTTTTGCCACATGATAAAAAAGATCTTTTTCAGCATCCTTTAAACTGATTGAGAACTCCCCTTTTTTTAGACGTTCAATTAAGCTGTTAAATGCAGACTTAACGGCATTAGGGTCATCATTTGATATGGGTATTGATATTTTATGTTCGTCTAAAATATCAATAAAATAACTATCTTCAATAGCAACCAGTTCAGCTTCAATTATTTCCATATATCTTTCCTCTTTCACCGAAAGCATTCTGCCCACCCTCCAGGGTTTTCATGCTGATATGCTTCCAGTCTAATGCTTTATCTTCATTTTCCAAACATATCAAACTATTAGAAAATGGATTTCCAGTATAAGTTTCATAACCATCTTTACCATGGCATCTATAAATAGAATTATAAGGTAATGTTCTAACAGCTACGTTAGCATCATGTGTTGATATAAAGACTATTTTACCCTGTACGGCTTTATCGTTTATAAGTGGGATTATGACATCATTAATGTACTCATTCCCTAAACTTCTTTCTGGCTCATCTAGTAAATATATCTCTTTGTTTTCAGCTAGCTCACTATGCAAATTAAGCATCGAACATTCACCATTTGAAGGGGAATACTCTTCCTCTGATAAGGTGAATCTTCTCCAGAAAAGTAGCAAATCAGAAAGGCTAGATATCTTGTCAATATCCACAATTGCATTTAATTCGGTAATTGAATCAAATAAATCGTTGGACGTCGATTTTTCTTTTATGACGTTCATGATACGGACAAATTCCTTTTGATCCATTTTGCGCACACTTCTCATGGATAAGTATTTGGACTCATGAATTTCACCATTCTGAAATTTAAAGCTAGTGGCGCATTTTAGTAGACCCTTATCAGTACCGAGTGTTCCAACGTTTTCTATTTGAACCTGAATTTCCTTATTTATATTCTCAATAACCTTTTTAGCATCTCGCCATATATTCAATCTATTTGTAGCATATGTCTTAAAACCGGTGTCGCTGGGCTTACTCCTTTCTCCGGTTTTACGAGTAATTTCGCTACGAAAACACTGAGATGCACTATCGGTTAATTTTGCACTCTTCCACAATGCAAAAAGCTCCCAAGATGCGTTTTTTAACTTTGATGATAACGACATTAAATTGTCTATCAGTTCACTGCGCTCTTCATCTGTCGTCACTTCATCTACAGGTGAGTTAGTTTTCAAAAAACTCACCATGTCTTGTACTTTGCTATGTGCAGTCTTGTACTCATTAAACTTGCTATCTGCATTATCAGAAATGAGCGTAGGAAGATCCTTGATCTTCATTTTTTTTGCGTTTTTATTTTTGTTTACTGAGTTAAAGAACTCACGGTACTGATACAGACTCGTAATATCAGATTCTTGAGCCTTTCTAATGCGACTAATTTCCTCCTGACAACAATCGACCCCTTTCAAGTCAATAACTTCCTCAATGTTCTTTCCTTTAATATCGAACCTATCGGCCAATTTGTCAGGAGCAGACTCAAATACAGAAGCTTTTGTTCCCCGATATGAATAATGCTTGGCGATTGCCTCAAGAATTTTTGTTTTACCAGTGCCTTTTGGCCCGAAGATAATATTAATATCATTAAACACCCTTATTTTAACCTTTGTCTCATCTTCAAAAGGTTGGAGAGTTAATACTTCAGAGTGTTTACGGTCGATAGCTGTATCGATAGCGGGAATATTTTTTTCAAGTAGAAGACAAAAATGCTCGAAGCTATCTACAGACAACCTCAATTCAGGTAACTTTGCCACCTCATCCGTGTATCTATCCCAATCTTGGATGTCAGAGCCATATATAGACGAGTGACCGTGAGCAATGAATATTCCCGCTGATATACTATTTGTAGCTTCTTTTATTACTCGCTTAGGGTTTACTCCCAAAGACAAAAGTTTTTCTATGCTGGCTTCGCTCATATCTGGTTTTTTCCCCAGATAATGTGCCACATATAGTGGCTCAAGATCTTTAAAATGCTCTACCGTATCGTTAATTGATATTGTGAATTCATCAGCAGATTGCCCCTCTGTTACTTGATTTACTACCTCTGAAAATTTTCTTCTATTTTCTGGTGAGACAATCACTATCAGGTGGGATCGTTTTTCATTATCAATTACGTCCAGTTCAATACCAGGCCAAATCTGGGCAGCCCCATCGAGCCTTGCTTCCATCTCATTAAACTGCTCTAAATCAAAAGCATTATGGTTCGTAATAGCTAAGATTTTTACATCCGTTGATTGGACGATCTGAGAAAACTTTTCAGGAGAGATATCTCGTGTCAGCGCATCTCCCTGTTTTGTTTTTCTGGTATGAACGTGTATATCAATCTTCACGATATCCCTTACTATGATTGAAAGCTAACGCCCGCAGCACGGGCAAAATTGGAGCACAGCGGAAATTTTGTCCCAGTGCCTGCGCTTGTTAGTTTTTCTTGAATACTTCGCCAACATAGCTCTTAAAACCATCCGGCAGCCCATTATGGAAGAATGCAAAATAGCATTTGCAATTTCCCTGTGATATGTCGTCTTCACTGCAATTACATGACTTAAAGGGTTCAATCTTTTTATCGCCGTGATGAATTATTGTCTTTTCGTCGTAAGGGAGAAAGGCTGCGATCCTAAATTCATCTTCATGCTGGTATCGAGAATGCTTGGTAAATACTGCTTCATTATCAGGCAAGAAAGAAACCCCAGCGTTATCTGTATAATAGGTAACATTTTTAGCGATGACCTCGCCGCCAAATTTTTCTTCAAACAAAAATCTCATAAACTCGATCAAATACTCAAAGTTAAATTCTATACATACATCTGCATTAAATTTCTCAAAAAGCTCTTCATCGTTCTTTTTATTACTTAGACAAATACACAGGCAATGTCTTGTAGGAAGCCTGAATTTTATATTTGAGGCAATATCTTCAGGTGGCAAATCGATTCCGGCAAAATTTAACTTTATGGAGTCAGGTGAAAATTCAAAATTCTTGAAAGCTTCATCATCTCTCATATTATCGTTTTCGAGGCGAGCATAATGTCGAATATCGCAAAATCGAATACTGGCATTTCCTTCAACCAACCCTTTCAGAACATCCCATTTTCCATATAGGTATTTGTACATAGCTCCTCCAAAAACTAACGCTTTAGTATTCATGCGTACGCAGTACGCATAATCGCTTGTTGAACTGGGCTGCTACCTGCACGCCGTGTCCGATTGGTGTGGTTTATGCTATGGGGATTTGCTTTTGCTGAGTGACTGTTAACTTGAACCGTTTTTTGGTGCTAAACGCTATAACCTGACTCAATCCCTGCCTGAACAACGTTATTAATGAGTCCCATTAAACCTACTTTTTTACGCTTTGGCAAGGTTCTGTGACTCTGGCACAGCCGAACTTGCTCTACCTCAGGGCGCCGCTTGGCAGAGTGTCGATTATCACTGTACTTTTTACTCTGGCAACCACATCGGGTTGCTATCTCGTTCGTATCGTCTCTTCTTGTTGTCTATTTTCTTTATCCTTGTTGCACACTCCTGCTAGTAACACCGACATCAGATATAACCGCCCAGTTTGGCAGCGCTTACACGGCCAACTCGGTGGCGTGCTGTTCGACTGTTCACTCTTCCCTGCTTCTGACACCTTGACCGCTGCTCCACATTGACTGCGTATCATCGTCAGCTTTTTTGCCCTGCATGCATTTGCCAAAAACCCATAATGCCGTATTCTCACGAACCCTCTGGGCAGCACATGTGCTAGGTAGCACCCGATAAACGCCTCATGACTCAACGTCATAATCCGTTGTCTGTTACCATTTGCCGAATCTCGGTAGCTAAAGCGTACTCGCCCGCCGTGCACATTAATCAGCCTAGACTCATGCAACATGCCTTTGCGTGTATAGCGAGCAAGATAGCTGACCAGCTTCTCGCTGTATTTAAGGCATGCCTTGCTATACACGCACCACTTTTTTGGCACATTCAGTGCTTTGTCATTACTTCCAAGCTCGCTCAGCGCATTCAGCATTATAAGAACAGTGCAAGAACTGCTCGGCCATACAGATATAAGAACAACCGAAATCTACACCCATGTTATTGGCGACAAGTTTGCCTTCACAACCAGTCCAGTAGACAGATTATAAATGTTGAACGATCTCTCGCTTAAAATACTCTACTAGACCAAAAAAATGACAAATTTAACCTGTTGTAATAGCGTAGGCTTTGAGTTTGAGTCGTTAAAATATGCTGTTGCAAACGGTGTTTATTATGCAATGGGGAATAAAAAGAATTGGGTGGCAGTCTTACCAGCCACATCTCGGCACACGAGTCACAAGCTGTGGCTGCTCCCTTCCGGGCCTGACCAGATTCACCTGCTATCGTTGCGAGAGGACCAATAAGACTACCATTGAGGGCCTTGTTTGGCGCGGGATGAATTATCTCGAAGTTTAGGGGGGGATGCAAGGGAAAACTCAAAAAGCGTGACTAACTGGGTGATGTTTAAACAGTTCGTCACGCTTTGTGGAATTTCTGTGCGCTTGTTTAGTTGTTTAGCTCGCGTTTAATTTCTTCTAGGCGAGTTTTCATTTTCTTCATGTTTTCTGGGCCCATGCGTAAAAACTGCTTCTGCGCCGCCGACAACTGCTCCCACTCATCGTAGGCGTACTTGTAGGTTACTGAGTCTTTAACCAATGGAATTGGATTTTCTGGAATGGGAGTTGCTAAAAGCTCATCAATGGCTTCGGTTAAGGTGCCATTAAAAGCACTGCCCTCGTAGCCAATCTCTTCATACGCCTGTTCAAACAGCGGTTTATACTGCTCATACAGTCTTACAATTTGCGCGGTGCTCATGGTATCTAGCATGGCCACGTAAGGTGTATAACGTTCATAGCTATTGGGGTGAGTGATAATAATATCGTCTTCAATGGCCGTGAAGTTGTCTTCGGGCTTTACCACCGGTGAATGCTTATCGGCAATTTTACCTTGTGCAAGATTATCAACAAATACCACGGTACGGCGAATAACGTCATCATTGGCTAACAGTTCAACCGCTTGATTAGAGAGGTATTCTGCTACTGTCGACTTTATCTCGCTGTCGCTTTGTGACAACGGCGGTAAGGTTGGCGCTTCTGGCTCTACCACCATATCAACTGGCTCGGGCATTTCGGGCTCGCGAGTCTCTACCGTCACCGGTTCTACCGGCTCTGGTTGTGACTCTGGCGCTGTGGCTTGTTGCTGAGCGGTATTAACTGCAGGTGCTTGGGTTTGCTCAGGTACCACAATGTCCTGTTTTACTTTTTCATTTTCCTTGGGTTGACTATCGCTCTGGGCGATCACAAAAACAGCAACAATAATTAATGCCAATACAATGATTGCGGCAAACATAAGTTGGCTGTTAGAAGGTCTTTTGTTGCCCTCGGGATGATTCTCTGACATGGGTACTCCCTATTCGTCAATAATATTGTGCTTTGGTATAAGCTAACACCAAAAACTTGACTGATGACTTAATGCGCGTTGAACCTCATAAAATATGCGTTGTGATGCGCACGACCATGAAAATTAAACAACACTATGATCTTATTAAAAATAGTAGATAACGCAAGCGGCATTTAGTTCATTGCTACCGCTAAATAATAAAGTGCGCACAGTAACCACCCAATTACTGTCATTTGCTTGTTGGTGTTTTATAAAAATAACCTATTTTAGATAGTAATCAATAATACTACACTCTTGGCTAGAGCGACCACCTAGAGTGCGCTATGCTGATAATATAAAAAGATTAAATCATCTCACTCACAGCAACAGGGTATGGTCGTTGAGAAGTCCCAAGAAAACCGATAAAAAAATAGCCGTATTGCTTACCGGGGGTGGTGCCAGGGCCGCCTACCAGGTCGGTGTGTTGAAAGCGTTGGCGCAGAGCATGCCGCGTACTTCGCCGCTGCCGTTCGAAATAATTTGTGGTACTTCTGCCGGCGCCTTGAACTCAGCAGGTATTGCCTGTTACGCCTCGTGTTTGCACTTAGCGGTGCGCAAAATTGAATACATCTGGAAAAACTTTAGCACTGAGATGGTCTACAAAAGTTCTTTTAGCGGCGTGTACGGCCATATTTTAGCGAATATGCTGCGCAGTTTTCAGGCGCAATATTTAAATCAACCACCTGCGAGCCTGCTCAACAACTCACCGTTACGCAAATTACTTGCCGAAGTATTAGACCTAAAACGCATAGACAATAATCTCCATCAAAACTACCTCGATGCTATATCGGTAACGGTGTCCAGTTACTCCACTGGCAAGTCGGTGTCTTTTTACCAAGCTAATGACGCTAAGCCTTGGCAACGCTCTAAGCGTGAAGGCGTACCTAGCCCTATTTCTTTAGACTTACTGATGGCCAGCTCGGCCATTCCTATGGTATTTCCCAGTGTGCGAGTCAAGCATCATTATTACGGTGACGGCTCAATTCACCAACTTTCACCATTAAGCCCCGCCATTCATTTAGGGGCCGATAAAATATTTGTGATTGGTGTTGAGCAACCGCGGCTTGCCCAACCTTTAGGCTATGAACCGCACTTTCCCGGTATGTCGGTGGTAGCAGGCCATCTACTCGATAGCGTTTTTAGCGACACCCTGCACTCCGATATTGAGCGTTTAGAACGTGTTAATCGCACCGTTAGCTTGCTTCCAGCTCGAGAAAAACACAAAGAGCTCAGACGCATTGACCATTTAACCATTAACCCCACGGTTAATTTCAACGAAGTGGCCGATCATTATTACGAAGACATTCCGCTGGCCATTAAGTTACTATTGCGTACTCTGGGGGTGAAAAAGCATTCGCCCTCCAGTTTAACCAGTTATTTATTGTTTGAGCGTACCTATACCCAAAAGCTCATTGAATTAGGTGTTGAAGATGGCTTAAAACGCTTAGATGAAATGCGAGCATTTCTAGAGCTGGACTAGCGTTTAATGGGTGAATACCCAAATACTCTATTGCTAGCCTAAACCCAAATGTTAAGGCAAGCCGTCGAGTAAAAACTGCTCGGCACGCTCTACCCTCCTGGGTTTGCCTTTTAGTAATAGCACATCGTTGGCACGCAAGGTGGTTTGCTCATCTGGCTGCGCTATCTCTTCACCATTTCGTCTCAGCGCTGTGATGTCTACTCGCTTAATATTGAGCTCCAGCTCGGCAATGGTTTTTTCTACAGCAAAGGCGTTCTCAGGTAACGCAATGGCATGTAAGTATTCTAGCCGCTCGCCTTTATTGTCACTTAAGTCGCCACTGTTACCGGCAAAAAAGCCATGCAGATAAGGGTAGCGATTTTCTCTTTCTTTACTTACACGGCGAAAAATTCTGCGCATCGGCACGCCCGACATATACAACACATGAGACACCAACATCAAACTGGCCTCCAGTGACTCTGGCACCACCTCTGCCACCCCCATGGATTTTAACTGCTCCATGTGGCTGTCGTCTTTCATGCGCACCAGTATTTTAATCTCTTCACTGTGGCGCCGAATGGCATCCACCGCTACTTGAGTTTGCTCAAAATCATCAAAGGTAATGATCACTAAACGGGCTTGATTAATATGGGCAGAGCGCAATAAGGTTTTTTGCGCGGCATGACCAAATAGCACAGGATCGCCGGCAATTTGCGCGTCTTGCACAATTTGTGGGTCGCGCTCAATGGCAATGTAAGGGATCGCTTCCGCGCGTAAAAAACGGGCAATGGTTTGCCCCACTCGGGCGTAGCCAAAAATAACCACATGATCTTGCAGGTCATCCACGTTATAACTTTTTGGCTCTTCTGGTACGCCTTTTTCAATGCCTAATAGGTTTAATATTTTCGCTGTTTTGCCAATTAAATATGGGGTCAATGCCATCGACAGCACCCCTAAAGCAATCAAAAAAGACACTGTGTTAGCATTTAACAGTTGGTGTTTGCTGGCCAGTGCCACCAGCACAAAGCCAAATTCCCCCATTTGCCAAATCATAATCCCGGCGCCCCAAGCATCGCGTTTGCGCTCTCCCATTAGCTGAGCGATCGCCACAATCACTAACACTTTGATAACCAACACCGCGATTAAGGCAATAATGACATAGAAAAACTGACTCAATACATAAGGAATATTCAGCTGCATGCCCACGGTAACAAAAAACAGCCCCATTAAGATGTCTCGAAACGGTCGGATCTCGGCTTCCAACTGATGCCGATACTGACTTTCTCCTAGCATCATCCCAGCTAAAAAAGCCCCTAGCGCCATCGACAATCCAAACGAATAAGTCAAGGCCCCAGCACATAACGCCACCACTAAGGTCGACAGAACAAACAGCTCATCGGTTCTCACCAAAGCAATTTCATTGAAAATTTTGGGCAGTAACCACTTACCAATGGCCCACAGTAAAAAGCAAACTAAGGCCCCTTTGGCAAAGGCAAATAAGAGCGCCATGGCCAGCTCATGGTTACTGGCCGAAGAAATAAGTGGAAAGGCAATAAGCAAAGGCACCACGGCAATGTCTTGAAATAACAACATACCAATGGCAAGTTGGCCGTGGCGCGTTTTGAGCGAGCCCGACTCTTTTAATAGCTTTACCACCACCGCAGTAGAAGACAAAGCAATAAGGCTGGCAATAACAAAAGAGCCCACCCAACCGTAATGCATAAAATGCAACAATAGCATGCCAATCACGGTGGTAATGATGACCTGTAAACTGCCCAATCCGAACACCACATTGCGCATAGCCATTAACTTGGCCACCGAGAATTCGAGCCCCAAACTGAACAGCAAAAAGACGATCCCCAGCTCCGCCATAAAGTGAATTTCATGGCTATCACTCATCCAACCAATGCCATGACTGCCTGCTAATACTCCGGTGAGCAGATACGCCAAAATCGGCGGCAAGCCTACGCGCTTAAAGGACCACACCAATACTACTGCACACAGCAGCAAGGCAAAAACTTGCGCGAATATACTTTGCAATCGGCCTCCTGAGCATAAAAAATTGACGGGATACGGCAATGGTTTTGTTTTTCTTTCATTTAAATATAGCAAGCGTTTGTTTTTACGCCAGTTTAAATTTTTGGCACAAAATTCGCTTAATAACTGTGAATTGTTGTATTTAGGGGGAGAGAATATGGAAAATGTCCATATTTTGACACAAAGACTGCCGACCAGAGGCGATTATTTGCCGTTCAATGCCGAGCAGTACAGTCCACAAGGCGATGAACATTACACTCGCTTAGTGAATAAGTTACAAACCACGCTCGATATCGACGAATTGTTGACGATTTACGCCGAGCACGTAGCACGGATCTCAAAGGTTTCTGGTATTCAGTTTCATTGTAGCTTAGGTGTGTTCCAAATGCAGCAGTGCGATAGCCAGTACCCCGCTACCAGCTTCGATTTGGAGCTAGAAAAAGAGCACTTGGGGCAGCTGGTTTATTTTAGTGAATTCCCTTTTAGCGAGGCCATTAAAGCCAAGCTAATGAAGTTGCACGCTTGTTTAATTTACCCAATTCGTAATGCCTTGATGTATAACCGTGTGCTACAGCTTGCTACCAAAGACTCGCTAACAGGGCTGTATAACCGCAGTCAGTTTAGTGAAAACCTAGAGCAAAAAATTGAGCGTTGCCGCCGTCAACACCGCAACTTTAGTTTAATGCTGTTGGATTTAGATAATTTTAAGCAGGTAAATGACGTATACGGCCACAAAGCCGGCGATGACGTATTACAAGAGTTTGCACGTATTTTGCAATCATCAACGCGTACCACAGATTCAGTGTTTCGTTTTGGTGGTGATGAGTTTGCCGTGCTGATTGACGACCCAGCATTTACTACAAATAAAGTCATTGCCGAGCGGATCATGGCCGAGGTTAGAGGCTCAAGCATGCTTGCCAAATACAACGTCACCACCAGCATCGGCTTTACCTTAGCCTCGAGTCACGATTGCGCCGACAACATTTTTGCTCGTGCCGACAGTGGCCTATACCGCGCCAAAGCGGCAGGCAGAAACTGCGCTCGAGCCGTTTAATACGCAGCTAACACCCAGCGTCCCCTAACGCTGGGTGTTATGCATTAACAAACGATAGCCCCACAAAGTGGCTGCGGCTCCGGCAAAAAAGCCGTTTATCACCCAAGCCATTGCCAAAAAGTCTGGAATGTCGGCAAACATCACCGCTATCAAAGGCGCTAGCAACCCGAGTATAAAATAATGCCCTCCTTTGCCATGCCAGTAGCGCAATAACAACACCATGCTAAGTACTCCAGCCCCAAGTGCATAAGCCAGGTTCAACCAAATCGCCTTATCCACGGCAAATAAAATACTAAATAAAATAACCGTTAACAGCAGGGCAAAAGGCGCCTTCTGCGCTAGCTGCTCACCAATTTTTCGATACTCAGTCATTACTATACTTCCAAATAATCCCATCAACTTGGGCAAACTCAGCGGCAACAAAGTGCCCCACCACCGCAACCGGCTCTGCATCATAATAAACCACTGCAACATGGGCTCGTTGCCAACTCGGCACACCGGCATCTTTCAGCCAGTGCTTAATGGTGTTAGAGCCAGGCTTAGTGCATGGCTTAATTTTATCGTTCAAGCGGCCAAACCGCACACTCACCTGCTCATTATCATAAGGCGCTCGACACCCTTCCCCTTGTGTGATGGCAAGGGGCCGAGAATAAGCCGTGAGCTCGGCCACGTTTACCTCGATGAGATCTTCAGGTTGCGGCGAGTTCGTCACATAATATAAGCGGGCCCGAAAACGACGAATGCAACCAGAGCCTAGCTGTATCTTAAGTTGGCTGTCTTGGCGTGGCGAAAGTGCCTGCGCCACTAAATCGTCCAGTTGCTTTTGACTTGGCATCGCCACATCATAGCCGGCTAACCACAAGCGCAGCACATTATCTCTTCTCGCGGGCGTTAGAGCCTGTAAAGCATCAATACACAGCGTCTGATCATGGGCGCAACTCGCTAAGTCTTGTTGACTGACTTCATCGATGATCGCTTGTTGGCGCTGTAACAGCTCTATGCTGCGTAAGCTAGCGCCTAAAAAGCCCGTAAAGCGTGCCTTTAATAAGGGGATAATACGCTGACGTAAAAAGTTGCGATCAAAGCTATCGTCCTGATTAGATTCGTCATTAATGTGTTCTAATTGCTGCTGCTCGGCATAGGCTTCAATTTCGGCTCGGCTAACTCCAAGCATTGGCCGGATGCAACTGCGGCCACTGTTAAGCTGAACCTGTGCTTGCATGGCACCAAGCCCAAGCAAACCCGAGCCGCGCTTTAAGCGCAGCAAAAAGGTTTCCAATTGGTCGTCGCCGTGTTGCCCCAGTACAATAGCAAAGTCAGGCTGCGCCGTGGCATCCAGTGCTTTATAACGAGCTTCTCGTGCTTGTGCTTCAATACTGGTGCGAGACTTTTTCTCTATGCTAACGCTAGCGCATTGAAACGGTAAGGCTAACTGTTCGCACAAACGCTGACAAAAGTCGCCCCAGGCTTTGGCGTTGCGCGACAGCCCATGGTCAATGTAAATGGCCTCTAACGGTACTTTTTGTTGCTTGGCATACTGCTGACATAGATGCAGTAACACCACAGAATCCACCCCGCCTGATAGCGCCACAGACAAGCCGGCACTATTGCTACTAAGCGTTTCTAGAGACAACGCCACTTGGTGATATAAGTTACTGTCAGTCATGATGTATTCTTAAAAAGAAAAAGCCGCAATAATGCGGCTTTTTATCGTGTTTTGGCGCTTTTAGCAATAACCAAACGACATCAAACGCTGGTAACGTTGCTCTAGCATTTCGTCGGTGCCAAGCGCTTCTAAATCGGCAAGATCCCGCTTCAGCTGGCCCTTAAGGCTTTTTGCCATGGCATCGTAGTTGCGATGAGCGCCACCTAGCGGCTCCTCAATGATGCTGTTGATCAAATCCAGCTCTTTTACTCGTTCCGCAGAAACGCCCATGGCTTCTGCTGCAATGGCGGCTTTGTCGGCGCTTTTCCAAAGAATTGACGCACAACCTTCTGGCGAGATAACCGAGTAAGTGCTGTATTGCAGCATGTTTACACGGTCGCCCACACCAATGGCCAAGGCACCGCCCGAGCCACCTTCACCAATCACAGTACAAATTGTTGGTACTTTTAATGCCGCCATCACTTTTAAGTTTCTAGCAATGGCTTCACTTTGACCGCGCTCTTCGGCGCCCACACCAGGATACGCTCCTGGGGTGTCGATAAAGGTGATAATTGGCATTTTAAAGCGCTCAGCCATTTCCATTAGGCGTAGCGCCTTGCGGTAGCCCTCAGGCTTTGGCATACCAAAATTACGTTTAATTTTTTCTGCGGTATCACGGCCTTTTTGCTGACCGATCACCATTACAGGTTTATCGTCTAGTCGCGCAACACCACCTAAAATGGCCGGATCATTGGCAAAAGTACGGTCACCAGCAAATTCGTCGAACTCGGTAAAAATGCGCTCGATGTAATCACGAGTGTATGGACGAAGTGGATGACGAGCTAACTGAGATACTTGCCAAGCACCTAAGTCATCGAAAATCTTCTTAGTTTGCTCGATGTTTTTTTCTTTTAACCGACTGATCTCTTCTTCCAGGCTTAGATCTAAGTCACCAGAACGGCTAACATTTTGTAATTCTTTGATCTTTGCTTCCAATTCTGCGATTGGAAGTTCAAATTCAAGATAATTGAGGCTCATGCTCTAAACTACCTGTTTAGTTAAATTCTAGTTCTAATTCCTGCGCCGCCAACAACGACAACCGCGTTAATAGCTCGTCGCTGGGCGTCACACACCATTGTGTTCCTAATGTTAACTCTGCTAAGGCATCAGGACGCTGATATTGTATTTTTATTGGACACGTGCCAAATTTATATGGTTCAAGTACTTTTTTGAAATTTTCAAAGAAGTTAGCGTCAATTTGAGCCATATTTAGCGTCATTTTAATTGCACTAATGCGCTTTTCACGGGCATCGGCAATGCTGCAGACTTCTCTTGCGGTCATTGTAATGCCACCAGAGAAGTTATCAAAGCTGACCTGTCCTGATATTACCAAGATTTGGTTAATTTGCAGCATTTCTTGGTACATTTCGAACTGTTCAGGAAATAAGCGCACATCAATACGAGCACTCTTATCGTCAAGCGTGATGAGCCCCCAACGTGCTCCTTTTTTATTAATTAAGGTGCGCGCATTAATGACTAAACCCGCTGCTGTAGCTAAGGTATCACGATTACCCGGTTGCAAGTCAACTAGCTTACCTGAGGTGTAGTGTTTCAGCTCTTTACGATATTGGTTAATAGGATGACCAGTAAGATAAAGACCTAAGGTTTCTCTTTCGCCGTTTAACCATTCTTTATCGCTTAATGGCGTGGCTTTGACAAAGGCCTGCTCCACCTCATCCGGCTCCACAGCCAGTAGGCCAAATAAATCGCTTTGACCTATGGCCTCGGCCTTGTGGTGTTGCTCTGCCGATTTCATGGCATCGGGTAAGCTAGCAAGTAGAGTGGCACGACCTGGTTGATCTTTTTCTGGCCCCAATTTATCCATGGCACCGGCATAAATCAGCTTTTCAATTACACGCTTATTCAGGCGCTTTAAGTCAACCCGAGCACAAAAATCAAATAAATCCTTAAAGGTACCGCCTTGCTCTCGCGCTTCAATGATGGCTTCCACCGGACCTTCGCCCACGCCCTTAATGGCGCCAATGCCATAAACAATTTCGCCACTGCGGTTAACGGTAAACTTATATACCCCAGCATTCACATCCGGTGGCAGCAGCGTTAACTTCATGTTTTCGCATTCGTCCACCAACGTTACTATTTTGTCGGTGTTATCCATGTCCGCAGACATCACCGCCGCCATAAACTCAGCCGGATAGTGGGTTTTCATCCACAGCGTTTGATACGACACTAAGGCATAAGCCGCAGAGTGAGACTTGTTAAAACCATAACCGGCAAATTTTTCTACCAAGTCGAAGATTTTCATCGCCAACTCGGCGTCAATGCCATTGTTTTTGGCGCCCTCGGCAAAGGTTTCCCGCTGCTTCGCCATCTCTTCGGGCTTTTTCTTACCCATGGCACGACGAAGCAAGTCAGCGCCACCAAGGCTATAGCCCGCCAGCACCTGGGCAATCTGCATTACCTGCTCTTGGTAAAGAATGATACCGTAGGTTGGCTCCAAAATAGGCTGGAGACTGTCGTGCTGGTATTGCGCGTCAGGGTAAGAGACTTCTTCGTTGCCGTGCTTACGGTCGATAAAGTTATCTACCATGCCCGATTGCAATGGACCTGGGCGGAATAACGCCACCAGTGCGATCATATCTTCGAAACAGTCGGGCCTAAGCCGCCTTATCAAATCTTTCATGCCTCGCGATTCCAGCTGGAATACTGCGGTGGTTTTGGCATCCAATAGCAGCCTGAAGCTGGCGGGATCATCTAACGGAATGGCGTTAATATCAACGGGCTCACGTTGCTCACGCTGGAGCCTTTCGTTGGCCATGTCCAGCGCCCACTGTAAGATAGTCAGGGTTCTAAGACCCAAGAAGTCGAACTTAACTAGACCTGCGGTTTCAACGTCGTTTTTATCAAACTGAGTAACCGGAAACTTACCTTCTTCATCGCAGTATAGCGCCGCAAAATCAGTGATGGTGGTGGGCGAGATAACCACACCACCGGCGTGTTTACCGGCGTTTCGCGTACAGCCTTCCAAGATGCGACACTTATCAATCAGCTCGCGCACCTCTTCGTCGCCGTCATAGGCTTCTGGTAAACGCGGCTCAACATCAAAGGCTTTTTCCAGTGTCATACCGGGGTCGCCAGGTACTAGCTTGGAAATTCTATCAACAAAGCCATACGGGTGACCCAGCACTCGGCCGACGTCACGAATAACGGCTTTAGCGGCCATGGTCCCAAAGGTGATGATCTGCGATACCGCGTCGCGGCCATAAAGCTTAGCAACGTGATCAATCACCTCGTCACGGCGGTCCATACAAAAGTCGACGTCGAAATCGGGCATGGATACCCGCTCTGGGTTGAGGAATCGTTCGAATAGTAAGTCGAATTCAAGGGGATCTAGGTCAGTGATTTTTAGTGCATAAGCCACTAAGGAACCAGCACCAGAACCACGCCCAGGGCCAACGGGAATGCCGTTATCTTTACTCCACTGAATGAACTCCATTACGATCAAGAAGTAGCCGGGGAACCCCATTTGGTTAATTACGTCGAGCTCAATTTGCAGTCGCTCGTCATATTCGCCGCGCTTTTCTTTACGCACTTGTTCGTCAGGGAATAAAAACTGTAAACGCTCTTCTAAGCCATCGCGAGAGACTTTTACCAAAAAGTCTTCAATGGCCAAATCGCCGGTGGGGTAATCAGGTAAGAAGTAAGTACCCAACTGCACCGTAACATTACAGCGCTTGGCAATTTCAACGGAGTTGGCTAATGCTTCAGGAATATCACTGAATAATTCCTGCATTTGCTCTGGCGTTTTTAAATATTGTTCACTGGAAAAGCGCTTGGGTCGATTTTTGTCTTCTAGGGTGTAGCCGTCATGGATCGCCACCCGTATTTCGTGGGCATCAAAGTCTTGTTGATGCAAAAATACCACTTCGTTGGTGGCCACCACGGGCAAGTCATGCTGCGCCGCCAGTTCCACTGCCGCATGCAAGTATTCTTCTTCTTGCGGCCGTGAGGTGCGCTGCAGCTCAATGTAAAAGTGGTCTTGGAAATGTTCTTGGTAAAACGCCAAGGTTTCAGCAATAAGCTGCGGTTTGCCTTTTAATATGGCCTTACCTAAGTCGCCGTCTTTGCCGCCTGAGATAATGATCAGGCCTTCTTTGTGCTTGGCCAGCCAAGCTTTATCAATCACCGGGCGATGAAAAACATGGCCACGTAAATAGGCATCAGATATTAATAACGTGAGGTTTTTATAGCCTTCGTTATTCTTTGCTAAGATTAAGATCCGGCTAGGCTCGTCGGGAAATTGCTCCGATCTTAGCCAAAAATCCGCGCCAACAATGGGCTTTATTCCTGCACCATGGGCACCATCGTAAAAGCGCACCAAGCCGCACAAGTTCATTTGATCGGTTATCGCCAATGCAGGCATTTCCAGCTCAGCGGCTCGGGCCACAATGGGCTTGGTCTTGGCCAAGCCATCAACCATGGAGAAATCACTGTGAACACGCAAGTGAACAAACTGCGGGGCAGGCATAATTACTCCTTTTCGGCCAAAATACGTTGCACCGGCTTAAAGCTGGTACGGTGATAAGGGGTTGCACCATGGGCTTGCAGCGCAGCAAAATGCACTTTAGTTGGGTAACCTTTGTGCCCAGCAAAACCATACTCAGGAAATTGGGCATCTAAATCAAGCATTTCTTGGTCGCGTGCAACCTTGGCTAAAATAGAGGCGGCACTGATCTCTGGCACTAAACTATCTCCTTTCACCACTGCGGTGGCCGGTATAGTTAGGCTGGGTAAACGATTGCCATCAACAAACACGTGGTCAGGTTGAGTCTTCAGCCCTTCTACCGCACGAGACATAGCCAGCATAGTGGCATGCAATATATTGAGCTCATCGATTTCGGCGACACTGGCTCGTGCAACACAATAACACAGGGCTTTTTGTTTTATTTCTGCCGCCAAGGCCAGGCGCTTTTTCTCTGTGAGCTTTTTTGAGTCGGTCAGCCCGGCAATGGGGTTGGCCGGGTCTAAAATCACCGCCGCGGTGACCACATCGCCCACTAAAGGGCCGCGACCCACTTCATCTACGCCTGCAATAAACTGCACATCAGGACGTTCAATTTGCATCTAATAACTCCGTCACCGCTTTCGCCGCCTGCTTACTGGCATCAAGGCGAATGTTTTGGTGGATAGTATAAAACCGTTCAATAAGTTTGCTGTTATTGCCAATCAGCATGTCAAATAAGGCATCGGCTAAGGCATCAGGATTACACTCAGCCTGCAAAAATTCAGGCACCAATGGTGCGTCAGCTAATAAATTGGGCAACGAAAAGTACTTAATATTAAAGGTGAAAAAGGTATTAAAAATCCAGTAACTTTTCGGGTTTAGCTTGTACCCGACCACCATTGGCTTTTTGTATAGCATGGCCTCTAAGGTGGCGGTGCCGGATGCCAATAACACGGCGTTAGCCGCTTGCATGGCAAGTGCCGACTGGCCATCAAGCATAATTGGTTTGAGCTCTGGGGCCACTTCATTGAGCGCTTCAAGAAACTGCGCTTTGCGTTTTTCATTGACCAGTGGCACCACGATTTTGAGGTTTGGAATTTTCTCACTGAGCTTTTTCGCGGTAGCCAAATAGGTGCGACTTAATAGCCCTACTTCAGAGCCGCGACTGCCTGGCAACAACGCCAACACGGTGTCTTCGGGCTTGAGGTGTAGCTGTGCACGAGCACCGGCCAAATCGGGCTCTAACGGGATTTCATCGGCTAAGGTATGGCCAACAAAAGTACAAGGGACGTCGTGCTTATCGTAAAACGCTTTTTCAAATGGTAATAACGACAGCACCAAATTGGTGGCCTCTGCGATTTTATGAATGCGCTTCTGTCGCCAAGCCCACACGCTAGGGCTGACGTATTGCACGGTTTTAATGCCTGCGGCTTTAAGTGGCTTTTCCACCCGCAAATTAAAGTCTGGGGCATCAATCCCAATGAAGACATCAGGTGGATTGGCAATAAAGTGGTTCACCAACTCTTTTTTTATTTTCAATAGTCGCGGCAGCCTGCCTAACACCTCAACCAAGCCCATGACCGCCAGCTCATCCATATCGAACAGGGTTTTACAGCCAGCTTGCTGCATCTTTGGTCCGGCAATACCAACAAAGTCGGCATTGGGATAATGCTGTTTTAGGGCATTAATGAGACCAGCGCCTAAAATATCACCGGAGAGTTCACCGGCCACCAAAGCTATCGTTATTTTTTTATCGTTTGTCATTGTTTTGATTCAGAAATAAAAAACGCCATACGTGAGTTAACCCACAAGTATGGCGTAGTATAACGTTCATCTTAGCTTGAGTTTAGCGAATTAAGCCACGGTTCGATGTTGCAATAAAATCGACCATCTGCTGTACCGCAGGAAACTCAGCAGCATCTTCAGCTAATGCAGCTACGGCATCTTCTAGACGTAGCCCTTTTCGAAATAGCGTCTTGTATGCACGTCGTGTTGCCATGATTTCGTCAGACTCGAAGCCTCGACGTTTTAACCCTTCAGTGTTAATCGCCACTGGGCGCGCCGGTGTGCCTGTTGTTGTTACAAATGGCGGTACATCTTGGTTAACCCCTGAGTACATGCCAACAAAAGCGTGAGCACCGACTTTACAAAATTGGTGAACACCAGAGTTACCAGCTAGGATCACCCAATCGCCTACGTGCACATGGCCTGCCACACTGGCGTTGTTGGCAAAAATCACATTATTACCAATCACCGCATCGTGAGCGACATGGGTATAGGCCATAAATAAGTTATTACTACCAATCTTGGTGACGCCTTCATCTTGAATGGTGCCGCGGTGAATAGTGGCACACTCACGAATAATGTTGTTATCACCAATGATAAGTTTCGTGGGTTCATCCTTGTACTTTTTATCTTGGCAGGCCTCTCCTACTGACGCGAATTGGAAAATGTGGTTACCAGAACCAATTTCTGAAGGGCCTTTTATCACAACATGTGATTCTATTTTACAGTTGTCGCCAATAACAACGTCATTGCCAATGTAAGAATATGGGCCCACTGAAACATTTTCGCCAAGACGCGCACCTGACTCGATAATTGCGGTAGGATGAATAGCCATTAAAACTCTCTTCTCGCACACATTAGTTCAGCGCTACAAACCACTTTGCCATCAACTTTGGCTTCGCCTTCGAACTTCCAAATATTACGACGTTCTTTCACGAATTTAACGTGTAAGTGCATCGTATCACCTGGAACTACTGGCTGTTTGAAGCGCGCATTATCAATTGCTGCGAACAAGTATAGTTCATTTTCGCTACGATTCTCGACGGTTTTAAAGCCCAATAAGCCAGTGGCTTGTGCTAAGGCTTCAAGGATCATCACACCAGGAAAAATGGGTTGATCTGGAAAGTGACCAGTAAAAATCGGCTCATTGGCAGTGACGTTTTTCACCGCATGGAGAAATTCACCCGGTTTGTGATCCACGACTTTGTCTACCAACAACATTGGGTAGCGGTGTGGCAGTAGTTTTAAAATCTCTTGGATATCAAAGCTGTTTAATTCGTTAGCCAAAATAGCTTCCTTATTCTACATCGGTATCTTTAAGTGAGGCTGTGAGCGCTTCTAACGCCTTTAAGCGCGACTTAAAGTCAGATAAATTGCGTAAGTGTGCAATGGACTTACGCCACTCTTTATTAGTTTGGTGAGGCAAGCCTGATGAATACACACCCGGCTCAGTAATTCCTTTGGTAATCATACTCATGCCCGTGATAACCACGCCGTCACAGACATCAATGTGACCGTTGATCGCAGTCATGCCACCAATTTGGCAATACTTACCAATTTTAACGCTACCGGCTAGCACAGTGCAGCCTGCAATGGCGGTACCATAACCTACTTCAACGTTATGGGCGATTTGAATTTGATTATCCAAAATGACATTGCTATGGATCACCGTGTCTTCTAAAGCGCCACGATCGATTGAGGTACTGACCCCCACTTCTACTCGGTCGCCGATGATCACAGTGCCGACTTGGGGAATTTTGACCCACTCGCCTTTTTCATTAGCATAGCCAAAGCCATCACTACCTATGACAGCACCAGATTGGAACAAACACTGCTCACCGATTTGTACCTCATGGTAAACAGTGACATTTGCCCAGAGTTTTGTTCTTGCGCCTATTTTGGCATGTTTCCCTATGAAACAGCCTGGCCCTATCTCAACGTTATCAGCAATTTCAGCACCTGATTCAATCACAGTATTGGCGCCAATGTGTACGTTTTCACCAATCTGCGCATCGCTGGCAATCACCGCCGAAGCATGGATCCCACTAGCAGCAACAGGCGTAGTGTCGAGCTTTTGCGCTAACTTAGCATATGCCACATAAGGGTCGTCGATAACCAGCTTATTACCAGAAAAATGGGGGGCTTCCTTTGCGCTTAAAATCACCGCGCCAGCCGCTGTGTTATCAAGCTGACTACGGTATTTACTATTAGCCAAAAAGGCGATTTGATCGCCTTTTGCTACGCCCAAGGTGGCAATGTTTCTAATTTCTTTATCGCCATCGCCGTCCAGCTGAGCTCCTAAGAACTCAGCCAGTTGAGATAAGGTGTACAGTTTTGTCATTACTTGTTGCTAACCGCTTCTACAACTTTGTCAGAAAGGTCAGCTACTTTATCAGGATTGAAGTAGATTGTCGTATCTTTTACTTTCACTTCATCAAAATCACCTGACTTAGCTACTTTTTCTATGGCATCAACGATAAGTTTTTGCACTTTAGCAAGCTCTTGGTTTTGACGTTGCTTCATTTCTTGCTCAAGCGGACGACCTTTTTCTGCCAATGTTTTTTGCATACCTTGGATCTTTTCACGCAATGCCGTTTTTTGCTCTTCACTCATGGTGGTTGCTTCACGCTTGAACTTTTCTGCTTCAAAACGGATGTCACCTTGCAGCTTTTCAAGCTCTTGACGACGCTCAGCAAACTCAGTTTGCAGCGTTTGCTCAATTTTCGCCACTTGTGGAATTTGCTTATACACTTCTTGCATATCAACAATACCCACTTTATGTGCTAGCGCGTTGCCTGAGGCACCCATCATTAGTGCGGCTGTCATGGCTAGTGTTGATGATTTGATAAATTTTTTCACAATAATTCTCCTTAGAATGTATTACTGATATTGAAGCTGATCGTCTTCGTATCGTCGTTTTCTTCTTTTTTAAGTGGGTAAGCGAAACTGATCAGCATAGGTCCCATAGGTGAGATCCACTGAACCGATAACCCTGTTGAAACTCTGAACCGTGATGGGTCAGAAAAATCCGAAAGTACTTTGTATTGATCTTCTGGCAAGTTGGTGTAACGGTCAACATCGAACTCAGTATCCCACACATTTGCTGCATCAACGAAGAAGCTAGTACGCACCGAACTGGTATTCTCTTCGTCTAAGAAAGGCGTAGGCACTATCATTTCGAGGCCCGCAACCGCTTTAGCGTTACCACCAATACGACCACCCAACCTTAATTGGTCAAAGGCCGGATCACCACCAATTCCTACACTGCTGCTGCCATCAGGACCAGGTGTACCAGGAATACCGATTGGTAACCGCTGCACCGCACGCGGCAAGATGGTGTTGCGGTCAAAGCCTCGTAGCTCTTGCTCGGTAATACGGAAGAACTCTTGGAACGGCAATACTTGCTCAAAACCGTTGGTTTCACCGTAACCATTACCATAACCCAATGATGCCTTGGCCGAGAATACCCAGCGGTGGTCATTACTGATCGGCCAGTAGAAGCGTGAGTCGTAATTAACCTTAAAGAAGTTCAAGTCGGAATTTGGTGTCGTCATGCTCAAGTTCAAGCTTTGACGAGAACCTGCGGTTGGGAACATACCACGGTTAACCGTGACACGAGACCAGCCTGCGCTCAACTCATACTTGGTGAAATCGTAGTCGGCATCTGGGTTGTTAGGGTCAAGGAAACTTAAACGCAAAATACGAGTTTGTTCGAAATCTGAAATTTGCGACAAACTTTCCTCAATCCAGCGGAAGCCAAAGTTAACGCGGTTAATGGCATTAATTGGGAAGCCAAAGTTGCTGCCAAAACCATAGCTGGTTGATTTGTAGTCGACAATGCCAAACTCGCTGGCATCAAACTTACTGAAGAAGACGCTACTGCCCTGCGACACCCCATCTGGCGTGAAGTAAGGGTCGGTGTAAGACACACTGTAACGCTCTGAACCGCGAGAGGTATTGACATTAAACGCCACTTGGTTACCCGTACCAAGGAAGTTTGATTCACTCACCCCAACATTAAACTGTAAGCCTGCATAAGAGCCATAAGCGACACCCGCTTGGAAACTTCCTGCCGGTTGCTCCTTCACAGAGAAGTCAACGTCCACTTGGTCGTCAACACCTGGAATAGGCTTGACTTCAAATTCAACCGACTCCATGTAAGGTAAACGTTGGATCTGAAGTTTTGAACGTTCTAGGCTTTGATTTGATAGCCAAGCGCCTTCTAGCTGCGTCATTTCACGACGTAGCACTTCATCTGCCGTATTTTGGTTACCATTAACAATGATGCGACGCACGTAAACGCGCTTGCCTGGGTCCACTGAAAGCGTCAATTGAACTTCTTTTTTCTCATCGTCAATTTCTGGCATCGTGCGTACTTCGGCATTGGCGTAGCCAAACCGCGCCAAATAATTTTTAATAAAGTCTTCTGAAGCGGTAACAACCGAGCCGTTATATAACTCCCCACTACGCAGCGGTACTATCTCTTTTAGGAAGTCTTCACGACCTAGTAAATCACCAATAAAATCGAAGCCTTTAACGGTGTACTTTTCACCTTCTGTGATATTAGCGGTCACATACACAGACTCTCGCTCTGGGCTTACTGATACCTGAGTTGAGTCAATGTTAAAACGCAAATAACCACGATCAAGGTAAAAACTGCGGATCTTTTCTAAGTCGCCTTCGATGGTTTGCTTTTGATAGCGATCATTGGACATGAATTGCCACCAAGGTAAGTCTTGTTGTGACTCAATTAGGCCTAGTAGCTCTTCGTCAGAGAACAGCTCATTACCTACTAGGTTTATTTGTCTAACCGAAGCGGCGTCGCCCTCATCAAACTCTAGTTCTAGCTTCACGCGGTTACGTGGCAGTTCAATGATATTCACCTTTACCGTAGCATTGTATTTACCAATACTATGGAAAAACTCAGTTAAGCCTTTCTCAATGCTATCTAGTACGGTCCTATCCAACGGCTCACCTTGGCGCACATCTTGTTGCTCCAAGCTTTCATTAAGCTGCTCGTCTTTGATGTCCTTGTTACCATCAAACTCGATGGCACTGATGGTTGGACGCTCTTTGACTTGGAAAACAATCTGATTACCATCACGGAACACAGCAATGTTGTCAAAGTGACCTGACTTATACAGCGCTTTGATGGTACGTGAAATGGTGAACTCATCAACATTGTCACCCACGTTAATAGGGATGTGTGTCAACGCGGCGCCCAGTGCGACGCGTTGTAACCCTTCTACTTTTAAATCTTCTACGATAAAGGAGTTTTGCCCTAAGGCAGCAAAACTTGCGCCCAGTAAACTGGTTACTGCAATGTGTTTTATTATAGGCATTTTATTATCTTTATCCTTTACAACAATTTTGGCGCGATACGTTAAGGCCCACTACATTACAACATATAAACGTTACAGGTTTTGTATTGTTTCGTGTTGTATGCCTGAACAAAATGCAACAAACAATGTGTACATAATGCGCACTCGATAGCACCGCAAGGCCTAAAGCCGAGAAACATCGTTAAATAGTGCAAAAAACGTTAGCGTCAATAACAGCATAGCGCCGATCTTAAACCCTAACTCTTGTGTCTTTTCAGAGACTGGTTTTCTGCGAATTAGTTCAATTAAGTAATACATTAAGTGCCCACCGTCTAAGACAGGGAGCGGTAATAAGTTAAAAACTCCTAGGTTAACGCTGATCAGCGCTAAAAAGCCTAAAAATGCAACTAATCCGTAACTAACACTATTTCCGGCACTTACCGCGATACCGACCGGCCCGCTTAAATTTTTCACCGAGACTTGGCCTGTCAACAGATTGCCAATCATGTCGAAACTGAGCGCTATTAAGTCATAGGTTTTACGAGTGCCAAGCACAATACTATCTACAACGCCGTATTGTCTAGTTTCAATGTAGCCATTTGGCCACTTTTCCATCACTGGCACGACACCGAGGTAACCTTGAATAATCCCTTCAGGTGACGTTTTAGCTTGGGGTGTTACGGATAAGGTTTGTTGCTGGTTATTTCTATCAATGGTCAGCGCCAGAGATTGGTTTGCTGATTTTTGCACTCGCGCCACAAATTGCTGCCATGACGTCAGTGACTCATCATTAATGGCAATGAGTGTATCCCTTTTTTGCAGCCCTGCACGGTCAGCAGCCGCCCCCTCTTCTATGTAACCTAGCTGTAAAGTCAGCGGTGGTCGATAAGGGGTAATACCAATAGAAGTGAGCGGTGCTTCGTCTTGTTTATCTAGGCGCCACTCGTTTAGGCGCAAGGTGCGCACTGCAACACTGCCATTTTGTTCTTGTACTTTTGCCACCAAACTTGGCTCGCCCAAGTGGGCCATCAACTCAAAGGTCACGTCTTGCCACGAGTGCACCATTTCATCATCGAGTGCAATAATGTGATCACCACGGTTAAAGCCGGCTTCTGCAGCAATGCTGTTGTTTTGCACCTCACCTACCACAGGCTTAGCCGATTGCACTCCCACCATGTACATCACCGCCAATACCACGATAGCAAACAAAAAGTTGGCAATGGGGCCAGCGGCGACAACCGCAATCCGAGACAACACAGGCTTATTATTAAACGCTAAGTGACGTTCTTGCTCTGGTACCTCATCAACGCGCTCATCAAGCATTTTGACATAGCCACCAAGGGGAATCGCAGCGATGACGTATTCGGTTTTATGTTTGTCGTACCACTTAACCAGCGGCTTACCAAAGCCAATTGAAAAGCGCAGCACCTTCACCCCTGCTTTTCTGGCGACCCAAAAATGACCGTACTCATGCACCGTCACTAAAATCCCTAGTGCCAGAATAAATGAGCCTAAGTGCCAGAAAAATTCAAACATGGTTACCTCATTGCCGTAATAATGTGCTGCGCCTGAATACGAGCCAGTTTATCTGTTTCCATTATTGACTCAAGCGATTTTAATACGCCCAGCTCACTTTGCTCAAGCGTTTGCGCATTAACACGGTAAATATCCATAAAATCAATTTCACCGGCTAAGAAGGCGGCTACGGCAACCTCATTGGCGGCATTCACTGTGGTGGTGGCAGCTTGACCTGCTCGGCACGCTTCCATGGCTAAACGTAAGTTGGGATAGCGAGCAAAATCCGGCTTGGTAAAAGTAAAATCGCTCATGCTGGCAAAGTCCAGCGGCGCCACACCGGCGTCGATCCGCTCTGGATAGGCTAAGCCATAAGCAATGGGAGTACGCATATCGGGCTGTCCCATTTGCGCCAGTACCGAGCCATCTCGGTACTGCACCATCGAGTGGATCATACTTTGCGGGTGGATCACCACCTCAATGTCATCAGCCTGACAGTGAAACAGCCACTTTGCCTCGATAAATTCAAGGCCTTTGTTCATCATAGTGGCGGAGTCGACCGAAATTTTTCGGCCCATGGACCAATTAGGATGCGCAACCGCCTCAGCCACAGTGACGTCTGCTAAGGTATTAATATCGCGCTCCAAGAAAGGACCACCAGAGCCAGTAAGTAAGATTTTGCTCACTCCTGCGGGCTGCAACTCAGTTGCCTGGCCGCTTTGTATTGCTTCCGGCAAGCATTGGTAAATGGCGTTGTGTTCGCTGTCGATAGGCAACAAGGTGGCACCATGGGCCTTAACCTTATCCATAAACAGCTGGCCGCTCATCACCAAGGATTCTTTATTAGCCAGTAGTACTTTTTTTCCGGCTTCGACAGCCGCTAAGGTGGGGATAAGGCCCGCTGCTCCAACAATGGCCGACATGACAATATCCACCTCTTCGTGGGCGGCCAGTTCTGCCATGGACTTTTCACCACTTAACACCGTGATGCTGGCGCCTGACAACATTTCTTGCAGCTGTTTTGCCGCCGCAGGTGAACTCATCACCGCAAATTTCGGCTGGTGTTGCTGACATAGTTCAGCCATTTTGGCCGCGTTTTGCCCTGCAACCAAGGCAAAGACATCATAGCGCTCTTGATTGCGGCTCACCACATCCAGTGTTGATAAGCCAATTGACCCGGTTGCACCTAATACCACTAAAGATGCTGGCTTCATAGAGCGACCGTCCACGCGTAACAGAAAGCAAAAATAGGCGCCGCAGCAGTAAGGCTGTCGATTCTATCTAAAATACCACCGTGACCCGGTAAGCAGCGACCGGAGTCTTTTAAACCGACTTCACGTTTAAACATGCTTTCGAGTAGATCGCCTACCGCCGAGAATAATGCGATAACCACCGTCATAGCGCCATACATAAACCATTTGTTGCTTTCGATATCAGCGAAGTAACAAAACGCCACAACAAAAACCACAGCGGTCACTAAGCCACCGACGAGCCCTTCAATGGTTTTGTTAGGGCTAACGTTGGGCATCAGCTTATGTTTGCCTAAGTTTTTGCCAGCAAAGTAAGCACCAATATCGGCACTCCATACAATGCCCAGCACCACCATAATTAATACCGAGCCGATGTGCTCGCCCTCATGGTAACCTGCGCTGCGCATAACGTTAAGCGCCAACCACAGCGGCACTAGCGTCAATACGCCGGCAATTGAGCGCATCATGATGCCCTCATTCCACGCCCGTGCTGCGCGCGGGTATTTGAATACCAACACCGTGGCCACTAGCCACCAAGCAAACGCCAGAGTAAATACATAGTTGGCATCAGCAACTAATTTACCCTGCTGCCACAGCGCTTCAATTGGCCAGTGACTATTGAGTAGCGCTATCAATACCGCCATCACGGCAACAAAGCCAACTCGCTGACGGGTTCGAGCTAACCCTGCCAATGCTGACCATTCCCAGGCGCCTAGTAATACGATTAAAGCGGCAATGGTACTAAACATGCCAAGCGGTGTATAAAACACCAAAAGTAAAGCCAGTGGCGCCAATACCGCTGACGTTAAAATGCGTTGTTTTAACAAATTTGAACCCTTAACTTGTTGCGTCTTTCTCTGCTAGGAGCTGTTTTATTTGCTCACCAGTGCAGCCGAAGCGCCGCTCCCTGGAAACATAACAAGCAATGGCTTCAGAAAAGGCTTGTTCATCAAAATCTGGCCATAACGTGTCTGTAAAGTAGAGCTCAGCGTATGCCGCTTGCCACAGCAGGAAGTTACTAATGCGATAGTCCCCTCCAGTTCGGATCAACAAATCAAGGTTTGCCTGATCGGCCATGGTCATATTGGCTGATAACGCTTCTTCAGTAATATCACTTGGCTGTAATTCACCTTGACTTACTTGTTCAGCAAGTTGTTGTGCAGCTTGAGTGATATCCCAGCGACCACCATAGTTGGCAGCAATGTTTAAGTTAAGCCCTGTATTGCTTTGGGTCAATGTCTGGGCTTCTTCAACACGTTGCTGGAGGTTTGCTGGAAAGCGAGAAAGGTCGCCTATAATGGTTAGTTTTACGTTATTCTTATGTAATTTCTTAACTTCTTTAGACAGCACATAAATGAATAGCTCCATTAATGTGCTGACTTCATCTTCTGGTCGACGCCAGTTTTCACTACTAAAAGCAAATAGAGTCAGAGACTCCACGCCCAACTTGGAACAAAATTGCACAGCGCTACGGACTGAGTCAACCCCTTTCTTATGACCGAAGGCGCGAGGACGCCGACGAGCTTGAGCCCAACGACCGTTGCCATCCATTATTATTGCAACGTGTCTTGGCAGTGATTGCTGCGAAATAACCTCTGCTTTTAAAACCATAATTCCAGTTTGAGTGAAAAAAAACGCCGCCTAGTATACCCTAGACGGCGCTTCAAACCTAATAAATTTGTCGTTGTACCTAGCTTGAAAATAGCTAACTGCTCATAAACAAAACAGATTTTGTTGCTGTAAAGTCATCGCAGCCTTGCTTCGTATTAGCCAAGCAAACGGCGATTAGATTTCCATTAATTCTGCTTCTTTGGCGCTCAATTGGCTGTCCATTTCTTTGATGTGCTTATCCGTCAGTTTTTGGATCTCATCTTCTGCCTGGTGCGCTTCATCTTCAGAAATTTCTTTGTCTTTTAGCAATGCCTTAATATCGCCATTAGCGTCACGACGAATGTTGCGCACAGCAACACGACCGCCTTCTACTTCGCCACGCACAATTTTGATTAGGTCTTTACGACGCTCTTCAGTTAGTGGTGGCAATGGTACGCGAATAACGGTACCGGCAGACATTGGGTTAAGGCCCAGATCCGATGACATGATTGCTTTTTCTACCGCTTGCGCAAGCGACTTATCAAATACACTAATCGCCAGCGTACGCGAATCTTCAGTGGTTACGTTTGCTACTTGGTTAAGCGGCGTATCGGCGCCATAGTATGACACTGTGATACCATCGAGTAACGCAGGGTGCGCACGACCTGTACGGATTTTAGAAAGTTGGCTTGAAAGTGCTGTTACACTTTTTTTCATGCGCTCTTGAGCGTCTTTTTTAATATCTTCGATCACAATACTTTCCTAGTCTGTTCTTGCTTTTAAATATCCGTCACTTGCATCAAAGCAAGCAACGGTAAAGTGTTCGTTGCGATTAATCTTTTGCCTGAGAGGTGATTAACGTGCCCTCTTCCTCACCCATGATGACATTCTTAAGCGCACCCGGTTTATTCATATTGAATACGCTAATAGGCATATTGTGGTCACGTGCTAGCGTGAATGCCGCAAGGTCCATCACTTTAAGTTCTTTATCAATCACTTCATTATAGGTTAGATCGCGATAAAGTGTGGCATCTGGGTTTTTCACTGGGTCATCGCTGAATACGCCATCGACTTTGGTGGCTTTAATAACTGTGTCTGCTTCAATTTCAATGCCGCGCAAACAAGCTGCAGAGTCGGTGGTAAAGAATGGATTACCAGTACCGGCAGAGAAAATCACCACGCGGCCCGATTTCAGTAGGCTAATCGCCTCGGCCCAATTGTAGGCATCACACACGCCATTAAGCGGAATCGCTGACATTAAACGGGCATTAACGAATGCACGGTGCAGCGCATCACGCATTGCCAAGCCATTCATGACGGTTGCCAGCATACCCATGTGGTCGCCGACCACGCGATTCATGCCCGCTTCGGCCAGTGAGCCACCACGTAAGAAGTTACCGCCACCGATAACCAAACCCACTTCTACGTCGAGTTCTACTAACTCTTTGATCTCTTGTGCCATGCGATCCAAAACTTTAGGATCGATTCCGAAGCCTTCATCTCCCATTAAAGCTTCACCACTAAGCTTTAAAAGAACGCGTCTAAAAACAGGTTTTTTATTGATAGTCATAATTTCCGGGCCAATTAAAAGTGAGGTAAAAAATAACCGCGCTTATGCGAGACATAATTGCGCGGTTATTTTAGAGAATTTTCAGCATTGACGCAAAAGCTAATATCAGCTTTTGCATCAATCGGCTAATCACTTAGGTGATTACTCGCCTTTCGCCGCAGCAACTTGTGCTGCAACTTCTGCTGCGAAGTCTTCTTCTTTCTTCTCGATACCTTCACCTACTTCTAGACGAACGAATGAAGAAACAGTCGCGTTTTTCTCTTTCAGGTATTCACCAACTGATTTTTTCGGTTCCATGATGAAAGCTTGACCAGTAAGAGAGATCTCACCAGTAAACTTCTTCATGCGGCCAACAACCATTTTCTCAGCGATTTCAGCTGGCTTGCCTTCGTTCATTGCGATATCAACTTGAACCGCTTTTTCTTTTTCAACTACTTCTGCTGGTACGTCTTCTGGGTTTAGGTACTCAGGCTTAGAAGCAGCTACGTGCATTGCAACGTGCTTAAGTGTTTCTTCGTCAGCGTCACCAGATACAACAACACCAATGCGCTCACCGTGACGGTAAGAAACTAGCTTGTCGCCATCGATGTAAGAAACACGACGAATGTTCATGTTCTCACCGATTTTAGCAACTAGTGCAACACGCGTTTCTTCGAATTTAGCTTGTAGCTCTTCAGCTGATAGTTTTTCAGCTACAGCTGCATCAGCTACTTCATTTGCAAAACCAAGGAAGCTTGCATCTTTTGCAACGAAGTCAGTTTGACAGTTAACTTCTACTAGTGCAGCAAAACCTTCGCCTTGCTTGATGATGATAGTACCTTCTGCAGCGATGTTACCCGCTTTTTTCGCAGCTTTAGCAGCACCGCTCTTACGCATGTTCTCGATTGCTTGATCGATATCACCGCCAGTTTCAGTCAGTGCTTTTTTACAATCCATCATGCCAGCGCCAGTGCGCTCGCGAAGTTCTTTTACTAGGGCAGCAGTTACAGCCATTAGAATATCCTCAAATCTGAATTCAGTTTTTGATAAAACCAACATTACGTTGGTTAGCTATCAAATTGAGTGATGTGTCTCTCAACTTGATATAAATCCGTTATCTTTCAAGGTCTGCTTGGCAAACAACGGGATAAGCAGTTAAGCGCTTATAAAGAATATCAAGTCTTCATCGATGGTTTGATGAAGACTTGATGACAGCTAATACCTAACTAGGTAATTACTCAGCTTCAACGAAGTCGTCGTTCTCAGCTTGAGCAACGATGTTGCTCTCACGACCTTCAGTGATAGCAGCAGCAACTGCTTTAGTGTAAAGCTGGATAGCACGAATAGCATCGTCGTTACCAGGGATGACGTAGTCAACGCCATCTGGGTTCGAGTTAGTATCAACAACAGATACTACTGGAATACCTAGGTTGTTAGCTTCGCGGATTGCGATGTGCTCGTGGTCAGCATCGATGATGAAGATAGCGTCAGGAAGACCGCCCATATCTTTGATACCGCCTAAGCCTTTTTCAAGCTTTTGCATTTCACGAGTAAGCATTAGCGCTTCTTTCTTAGTCAGCTTCTCAAACGTACCGTCTTGGCTTTGAGTCTCAAGGTCTTTAAGACGCTTGATTGATTGACGAACTGTTTTCCAGTTAGTCAACATACCACCTAACCAACGGTGATTTACGTAGAACTGCTCACTTTGGATTGCCGCTTCTTTAACTGCTTCGCCTGCAGCGCGCTTAGTACCAACGAAAAGGATTTTACCTTTGTTAGAAGCTACGTTCGATAAGAACTTAAGAGCGTCGTTGAATAAAGGTACAGTCTTTTCTAGGTTGATGATATGTACTTTGTTACGTGCGCCGAAGATGAAAGGCTTCATCTTAGGGTTCCAGTAACGTGCCTGGTGACCAAAGTGAACACCAGCTTGAAGCATATCGCGCATTGAAACGTTTGCCATTGTATATTTCCTCTAATAAGTTAGGGTTAGGCCTCCACATATCCCATAGCACCAACACGCCAGTATTTTTTAATTACCGCATGCACCCAAGTGTATGTGTCGATATGTGTGTGTGTTAATATTAATAAATAAGTGTGTTGCCTTAACTACAAACATCCGACCCCAGATGGCGGTGAAGAATTATTTGTAAAAAGACGGCGCGCTTTATACCATATATAAAGAATTAACTCAATCTTATGCATAAAATTTGTGCATAAAAAACGTTCATCTAAATTGACTTGGAGTCTAAATGAGTGCAGTGATTAAAACCCCTGAAGAAATCGAAAAGATGCGTGTGGCGGGGCGTTTAGCCTCAGAAGTACTAGAAATGATAGAGCCACATGTGAAGCCTGGGGTGACCACAGACGAATTAAACACCATTTGTCACAATTACATTGTTGATGAGCAAGGCGCGGTTCCTGCACCACTGAATTATCATGGCTTTCCGAAGTCAATTTGTACTTCGGTTAACCACGTCATCTGTCATGGTATTCCCAACGATAAACCACTAAAAGAAGGTGACATCATCAATATCGACGTCACTGTGATCAAAGACGGTTATCACGGCGATACTTCGAAGATGTTTTACGTTGGTAAGCCAACCATTCAAGGCAAGCGCTTAAGTGAAATTACCCAAGAAAGCCTTTACCTTGCCATTAAAATGGTTAAGCCAGGCGTGCGCTTAGGTGATATTGGCGCTGCCATTCAAAAATACGCAGAGAGCTTTAATTACTCTATCGTACGTGAATACTGCGGCCACGGCATTGGTAAAGAATTCCACGAAGACCCTCAGGTAATGCACTATGGCAAGCCTGGCACCGGTGAAACCTTAAAAGCCGGTATGTGTTTAACCATCGAACCTATGGTAAACGCGGGTAAACGCCAGTGTAAGCTACTTAAAGACGAATGGACGGTGGTTACCAAAGATCGCAGCTTATCGGCTCAGTGGGAGCATACCTTGCTCGTCACAGACAACGGTGTAGAGATCTTAACGCTACGCAGCGATGAGACCATCGACCGTATTATTGAGCATAACGACTAAGGCAAAAGCCTCTTATGCACAAATAACAATAAGCGGCTCTCGCCGCTTATTGTGTTTTTATCGCCAACGCGCTGCCTGCAGCACTTTTCTGTCCACTGCCCGTTCGGTCATTTTCAGTTGCTGAAAGCATGAGCCATCGCTTTGCTGTAGCTCGCAATTTCGTGCCATTTAGTGTAAAAAAGGGGTCTAGTGTTTTTGCGCGCATTACACAGGAGCCTAAGTGGCATTACCAAATAAAGTAAAAACGCTTCTTGATGAAGCTCAAATCCTATCTGAATACAAAGATTGCTCGGCGTATTTTTATAAATGGCTCAGCATGCAGTTCTCTAAACAACCGGTGCGAAACCTGATTAATGCTCGAGCCGAGTTTATTGACCGCTTACTGATCAAGCTTTTTAATGACACAGGCTTATCGCAACACCCAGACTTAGCGCTTATCGCCATTGGTGGCTACGGACGCGGCGAGCTCCACCCCTATTCCGATATCGACTTTTTGGTATTAACGCAAACGCCCCCCTGTCAGCAAGTGACTGCTCGACTTGAAGAGTTCGTCACTTTTTTGTGGGACTTAGGCCTCGATATAGGTCACAGTGTGCGCACCCACGAGCAGGTGCTAGAACAAAAACAAGACGATGTCCACTTTACCACTAGCTTGCTCGAAAGCAGGCTTATTTGCGGCAATCACGTTGAATACGAAAAACTCAAGCGCCATATTATTGAAACCCCAATTTGGCAGTCGAGCGACTTTTTTATTGCCAAGGTGAATGAACAAAATGTGCGCCACAAAAAGTGCCATGGTACGGCGTATAACCTTGAACCCAATATTAAAGAAAACCCCGGTGGCTTGCGCGATTTACAGACCATTTTTTGGGTGGCCAAAAAACACTTTCATGCCGAAACCCTAGAAGAATTAATTAACCATGGCTATTTGACCCACGAGGAGTACCAAGAGCTCCTTGAGTGCATTGAAAACCTCTGGAATATTCGCTTTGCCTTGCACATTGCCGCCGGGCGCAGTGAAAACCGCCTACTGTTCGACCACCAGCCTCATGCTGCTGAATTACTGGGTTTTGGCTCTGAAGGTAAAGCCTCGGTAGAGCGCATGATGAAACGGCTGTTTAGGATCATGAGCCGAGTGCGCGAAATGAACCAGATGCTGCTGTCTTATTTCGAGCAAAGTATTTTGCCAGAAAAGTCAGAGCAAGAAGTGGTACCACTGGACAGAAACTTTGAGCGCATTGGCAATAAAATTCGAGTAAAAAACCCGTCGGTGTTTTTCTTGCGCGAAAACCTCTTGGTGTTGTTTGAACACATTGCCGACAACCCCAAGATCACCCACATCGACCCCAATACCATTCGCACTATGCGCCAGGTTCGGCGTCGTTTGCTGGGCGACCTGCAGGACTACGCCGGCTGTCGAGATGCCTTTTTACGCTTATTAAAGCACCCGAACGGCATGGGTCGTGCGTTCACCCTGATGCACAAGCATGGGATCATTGCTGCTTACTTGCCGCAGTGGCGCAATATTTTTGGCCAGATGCAATTTGATTTATTCCACGCCTACACGGTGGATGAGCATACTCATAAGCTTATAAACAATATTTACCGCTACTTCGATAAAGATCATATTAGCGAGTTTCCCCTTTGCTCTGAAATCGTCTCGCGCATGGACAAGCCGGAATTACTTTATCTGGCCGCCATTTTCCACGACATTGCTAAAGGCCGCGGTGGCGATCACTCGGAGCTCGGTGCCGTAGACGCCATGGCGTTTGCCAAAATGCATGGTTTTACCGCCTCCGATGCCAAACTGGTCTCTTGGTTGGTGCAGCATCACTTGCTAATGTCAGTAACGGCGCAGCGCAAAGACATCAACGACCCCGATGTGATTGCCGAATTTGCCCAAAAAGTAAAAAATGAGCGCCAGCTGGATTACTTATACTGCTTAACGGTTGCCGACATTCGCGCCACCAATGATAGCCTGTGGAACGATTGGAAAAACACCCTGTTGCGGGAGCTTTACCTGCATACTCAGCGAGCACTACGCTTGGGCCTTGAAAACCCCATGGACATGCGCGACCAAATTCGTGATAAAAAGCGCCAAGCCAAACAGCGCTTGATCAACAAAGGTTATTTTGAAGAGTCGGTGGATTTAATTTGGTCGCGTTTTAAAGCCAATTATTTTACCGCCTTTAGTGAGCAGCAGATTTCTTGGCATACCAGTCATTTGTTAAAATCAAAAGACCTTAGCCAAGCCAGTGTGTTGGTGTCGAGTAAACCTATGCATGGCGGCACGCAAGTGTTTGTGTACAGCCCCTATGAAGCCGAGCTGTTTGCCAAGTTAGTAAGCGTCATTGGCTCGAAAAAAGCGCAAATTCAACACGCCCAAGTCATGGCCACCAAAGACGGCTATGTGGTGTTTAGCTTTGTGGTATTAGAGGTCAGTGGTAATCCACTGAGCGTGGGCCGCGCCGGCACCATACGCAAAGGCTTAGAGGCGATCTTAAAAGATCCGAAAAAGAAAATTCGCAGTAAAAAGAGCCGCTCGCAAAAATTCAAAGACTTTAATATCAAGCCTAAGATTATTTTGCGCCCCCATGCTCGCCCTAATCGCAGCTTAATTGAAATACAGGCTATCGATATTCCTGGGTTATTGACTAAAATAGCGGAGGTCTTTCAAGCCTATTCACTGCATATTCACGCCGCGCGTATTACCACTGTGGGCGAGCGCGCCGAAGACTTCTTTGTGGTCTCAAATAAAGAATACAAAGCGCTGGATGAGCTGCAAAAAGCCGAGCTACATCGAGCACTATTGAAAAAATTAAACGCTGAAACAGAATAATGAGGAAAATATGTCTGATTTAAAAACCACCATTGAAACTGCATGGGAAAACCGCGATAGCATCAGCCCAACGGCAGTATCAGACGAAGTAAAACAAGCCATTGTTCAAGCACTGGAAATGCTTGATTCTGGCGCTGCACGCGTCGCTGAAAAAATCAGTGGTGAATGGGTTGTGCATCAGTGGCTTAAAAAAGCCGTGCTGTTGTCTTTTCGTATTCGCGACAACCAACCACTGCACGACGGCGTAAATCAATTTTACGACAAAGTACCACTGAAGTTTTCGGACTACACCCCTGAGCAATTCCAACAAGGCGGTATGCGTGTGGTACCAAACGCCGTAGCGCGCCAAGGCAGCTTTGTCGGTAAGAACGTGGTACTGATGCCTTCTTACGTTAACATTGGCGCCTACGTTGACGAAGGCACCATGGTGGATACCTGGGCCACAGTCGGCTCGTGTGCGCAAATTGGTAAAAACGTACACCTCTCTGGTGGTGTGGGCATTGGCGGCGTTCTTGAGCCGCTACAGGCGAACCCAACCATCATTGAAGACAACTGCTTTATTGGCGCTCGCTCTGAGATTGTGGAAGGCGTTATCGTTGAAGAAGGCGCGGTTATTTCAATGGGCGTATACATCTCGCAAAGTACTCGCATTTATGACCGCGAAACTGGCGAAATCCATTACGGCCGCGTACCAGCCGGTGCCGTAGTAGTACCAGGCTCACTACCAAGCAAAGACGGCACACACAGCCTCTACGCCGCCATCATCGTGAAAAAGGTCGACCAACAAACCCGTGAAAAAGTAGGCATTAACGCCCTACTGCGCTCACTGGACGACTAATTAAGTTACCCCTAACAGGATAAGGCTTCACGCCTTATCCTGCTTAACAACTCCAGCTTTATAGGCCTTTGTTGGTTCTTCTGGCTGTCTATTAATACCCAGACTAAGCGTTAGTAGCTCACTTCAACGCCTATCAGATAAAACTCGCCATCCGTTAGAAGTGAAAGCCAACGGTTATTTGTCAGCGTTTAGGTCGTTGCTAGTGCTTTTTGCAAATATTGACTACTGACTCTTTTAACCCATCATTAAACTGATATTTGCCTAGTTTTTTATTATTTACCAGTAGTTGTGTTAGCTTTTTAAGCAAAGTCTTAGGTGTTTCACTACTGAGGCACTTTGAATATTTACTGTGACTTTTTGATGCATCTAGATAACCAAATAGGTAAGAAGTGCAATGCCGTTTATAGCTTGCAAACTTTGCTAAATCTGATGTGCATTCATTCACAAAGTCTTCAAACGATAGCGGCTGATAGCTTTTAACGTTAAAAGAAACAGCAAAAATAAATAAAACGACAATAATCTTCATAAAACGTCCGAAAACACTAGCCACCCGCCATAAACGGGAGCAACTTGTTGCGTGTCATGCGTCGCAGACGCGTTGTGCTGGCGATTGTTAGAGCTCACAGCTTGATAACGGCCAGCATATCTTCACCATCTTCATCTAACCCCACTTCCTGAAAGCCAAAACTTGAATAAAAATCGTTGGCCACTGGGTTTTCAGGGTCATAGCAAATTTCGATTTCTGTTACTTTGTCACTGGCTTTGATTTCATTGAGTGCCAAATGTAGCGCAGCTCTACCAATACCCGCTTTTTGATATTGTTGATCCACCATAAAGCGCCAGATAGAGACTTTTTCTGGCGTTTCCGATACCCACATGAAAAAACCGACAGGTGTGTCGTTTTGATAGATCGCTCTGCAGGTATGCCCTTGGCAGTAATGTGACTCAACCAAAGACCACATATTACTCGCAACATATTCCTGTTGCTCATCCGTGACATCTAAGTCACATACAGCTTCATAATTTGAACTGGTCACTTCTTCCAGTGTGATACTCATGAATTTCCTCAGAGCGCCCGCGTAATAGGCGCGAGCTTGCGAGCGTCCTAATTGACGCGCTTGTTCTACGTTTCACTTTCTGCTGCCTAGGAATAGCTTCATCGCCAGACCAAATACCAAACCAGCACCTAGCCAGATAGCAGCCTGTATGACAATTGCGCTGGAAGTTAACTGATTTTGGAAGATTTTTGGCAACACCATAATGCAAAACATTATGGCTCCATAGGTTATACCCATTTTGAGCCAATTGGTTTTCTTGGCTTCTGGGAGTTCAGTTGCCACAACTTCGGCGAATCGGCCTTTTTCTTTCTCAAGCCATATTTCTTCACCGAATATTTTGAGCCAAATCCAAATCGGGAACGTTAGAGCTAGTAATATAAGGCTGGTAATATTCCAAAGGCACGGTATTCTTCCGTGGCACTCTGGACATACATAGCCAAACCAGTGGCCAAATGAATTACTTTTAGACCAAAGTCTGCTGTCATTTAGCGCATTGCATTCTGGGCATGGAATGTACTGCCTTTCCATTAACGGGGCATCACTAGTATTATCTATAAGAGTTACCTTTGGGATTCTCTGTCCGAGAATTAACTCATTGAATGCCAGTCCTGGGTTGATAATCCAATGAAGCAACATTGGGTGCGGCAGCTTCCATACTTTGTATTTTTCTTTATCGAATTCCATGCTTACTCTTTACTCTATTCATGGTTGACGTAGAACGCCCGCATTTGCGGCTGGTTTGGAGCGAAGCGGAAAACCAGTCCGACAACATGCGTTTGTTAGCTGCCTTCATTTTGCTTGCTCGAATTCCCGACAACTTCATTATATAAGCTTGAAAATCGCTCGATTACACGCTCCGCGAAGAATCCAGTGATTGCAGAAACGCCAGTAACTCCCCACACATTGAAGGTGTCAATTTGAGTTTGATTTATTATTCCAGCTCTTAAAATTAGAAAAAGAACAACAGACACAAAAAGCCCAACAATTGCCGCATGTACCATGTGCCACAAATTAAGCTCTTCTTTTTTTATAACAGCCTCATGCGAAAAGTAACGCATAAGCCCACCCATCATTCCTGAAGAGGAAACAGCCAGAAAAACTTGAGCTTCTCGTAGCCTAGACGGATCTGTAAACGGCATGCTTTCATAAAAAAGAATGGAAAAACAAACTCCAGAGAAAGTTATGAAGAATAGCAAAACTGCTAACCCTCTCACTACGAAATAGCTGAATTTGTCAGGTTCGATTGCTATAAAAGAAGCAACCGCAACACTAACAACCATTGCAATCATCAATGAATCAATACTGCTCTCGTATAGTCCGCCTTTCATAAAGTAGAAGACCATAAACCCTGCTATAGCAAGCATTGCCGGAAGCATACGCTTAGTGAATTCTTGTTTCTTTTTCTTCTCGTATTCTTCTTTATCTAATTCATCCATTGTGGATCCTTACTAAAGCCAATATTCCGGCAGCTAACAGTGTATTAGCGTGAACGCAGAAATATCTCTATGTATGAAATATTGCATAGCTTCACACCAAAGCAGTTTATTCTCAATAATAACAGTAAGTTACCACCAAACCTCTCAGTGCTCAAGTATTAGTCAGCTGGAGAAAGCGAGACCATAGATATTCGAGACTCTAAGTCTCGTTATGTAACATAGTTAAATTACTTTATTTCATATACTTAAAAATAAAATTGAGTTATTCGAGACAATAAGAAATGATTAAAGCGAGAAGTATGGCTAGTGAATTTGAGCGTCTTTGCTTCGAGTAAACATCGATAAGCCATTCAGCCACGCAGGCGGGCGTAAAAAGCCATCACAAGGACAGCGTTTTCAGCTCTATCAGCAATAAAACGATTAACAGATTAAAACAGCAAACAACAGCAACTCCCTCCTCCCTCATCACACCCTCAAGTCAGCAGCCAATTAACTTATTTCGCGCAGGGAAGCGCGAAAAAGCATGTCAGGGCCAAGGACGGCCCTTACATGCTGGTAACGTTAAAATTGGCTGATTACTTGAGGTTCCTGGTGTGATGTTGGGAGTGCCCTTTCTTTTGCTTACTTTTCTTTGGGCGGCAAAGAAAAGTAAGTCGACGCCCATGGACGGGTGTCGAAACCCGTCACGAGGACAACCAAACCCATACACAGGAACAAAAAGGTTTAGTCTCAGTAATAGTAAGTGTGATGCTGGGAGCGCCCTTTCTTTTACTGACTTTTCTTTGGGCGGCATCGATGCGTCAGTCGACGCCCATGGACGGGTGTCGAAACCCGTCACAAGGACAACATTCCCTCATCATTAAAGTAGTATAGCTTTTAACTTAGCTTAATGAGCATGGTCAAAAGCTGAAATCACCACACATAATCCAACGACAACATGACATTGCGAGGGCGCCCGGGAAAGTAGCGCTCGCCGCTAAAGGAAGTAAAATCGGCGCGCTCGGCATAACGAGCATCAGTGAGGTTTTTCACCCGCATGGTAAGGGCTAACTGAGGGCTGGCTTGCCACTTGGCACGCAGTGACAACAAGTCATGCCCTTCATAGCGGTGTAAGTTTTCCGGATCGGTGTAATACTCGCCAACATGACGCCATACTAATGCAGTACTAAAGCTATCCACCGGCTGCCACTCCAGCTGTGACGTGGCCACAACTTTCGGCGCTGTATCGAGCATATTGCCGTTAATATTTACGCCGTTAAGCACTCTATCTTGCTCGTAGCGAT
Source organism: Pseudoalteromonas sp. UG3-2 (assembly GCF_037120705.1). NCBI lineage: Bacteria > Pseudomonadati > Pseudomonadota > Gammaproteobacteria > Alteromonadales > Pseudoalteromonadaceae > Pseudoalteromonas > Pseudoalteromonas sp. UG3-2. Next base: position 1,082,354 of record NZ_JAWLJU010000002.1, read on the forward strand.
GTTCGGCATAAGTAGCAGCAATATCGAGTTGCCACTGTGGCGATAGACGATAATTTAACTCCACTTCCACGCCTTCGTGGCTAGACTCGCCATCGTTAATATAGAAAAAATCACTGTCTCTGAAGATCAGGTTGTCTTTGACCATACGGTACAGCGCTACTTGATAACGCAGATCACGCGTTGCCCCTTTTAGCCCCACTTCGATGTTATCGGCCTGTACTTCTTGTAATTGCGCTTTTTGCTGAGCTCGCTGCAACTGGTAAAGCTCCGCCGTTTGCGGTGCCCGAAAACCCTTTGACACGTTCGCATAAAGCATGGCATCGGCATCAAGGCGATAGCTCAGTGCCAAAGTAGGTGAAAAGCTACTAAAGTTGTCACCGCCACTGGCCGGGCGGCTATAGCGACACCCTCCCATGCCACATTCAGTGCCATCGGCTTTGGTTCTGCCAACGGGTAAAAAGTTGTCATAGTCATAGCGGATCGATTCAAAGCGTCCCCCAAGGTCTACAGTCCACTGCTGTTGTTGCCAGCGTAACAGCGCATAAGGCGCGATTTGGCTAGCATCTACTTGGTAATCGTAATGCTTGCCCATGGGTATGGTGGCTTGTAAAAATGCCGACCCTTGCGTTGGCCGGTCTTGCTGTTGCAGCATTTCTCCTTGGGTGTACTCGGCATCAAGCCCCCAGTTCAGGGTGACATGTTCAGCCAACGGCGTTTTGACCGCAGTTTGAATGCCGACACCGGTTTGACTGTTGGTTTCCAGTGGCTTACCTGGTAAGAAGTGTTTTAAAAAGTCCATCTCTTGCCAGCGTAAGTATGGCTTAACTAAAATCTCGCTTTCTCCACGCTGCCAGCTTAGCGCACTCCAAGCTCGCAATGACTGAGCTTTACGATAGGCTTCGGGGTTTTCGTTGCCCTTGGCGGCCACTGTATCTTTGTAGCTATCGGCGCCGGTAATGTAGCCTGCGGTGTCTTGATCCAAGTGAGTGTAGGTGAGCCCAGAGGCGGCAGACACGCTTTGCCCTTGATATTGGTGTCTTAGGCTCAGTTTTTGTTGTGAGACGCTTTCCCCTTCTCTGTAACCACTGTCGTGGGTAAGGGTTGCCGCGGCGCCAAGGTTATACTCACTGCTACCGCCTGCCATGCGCGCTCGGGTATACCCAAACGAGCCATAATCTAGCCCTAATTCGGGGGCACTGTTTATGGTGTCTTTGCTTATTACATTCACCACGCCATGCATGGCATTAGAGCCATACAGTACGCTATTAGGGCCTTTTAACACTTCGATGCGCTCGGCCGCTTCAAAATGCGATTCAAACAGCTCATTGATGTTACAAAATCCCGCAGCGCGTAACGGAATGCCATCTTCGGCGGCGAGTAAACCGCCGCACGCCCCGGCGCCAGAAAGCACCTGAGAGCGCAATGCCGGTAAATACTCTTGACCATTGCCATGCTGCAAATTGGCCCCTGCTACCGTTTGCATGGCTTTTTCAATGTGGGTAACGCCTATGTCTTGCAGTTGCGCTTGTGAGATCTGAGATAAAGCCACCGGTTCAAGGGCACTGCTGGCTTCAAACCGCGATGCCGTAGTGGTGATCACCTCAATATCGCTGTTATCACTGGCAAAACCAAGGCTTGGGGTTAACAACCCCCCTAACAAAAACATCTTCCGATAGGTCATATTCTTCCCCGAAAAAAAGGGCATCATGCCCTTTTAAAATAGTTATTGTACTGATTGGCGTTGCAACCTGATCATTGTAAATGGCGACTTTCACTTAATAATGAATGTATTACCAAACAATTAACCCGTGCTATGCGGTTTAAGCCGTTCTTGCCTCAAGCATGATCCGCTTCATATCGCGCACGGCCTTTTCTAAGCCGTCGATGGCGGCTCTGGCAATAATGGCATGGCCAATGTTCAGCTCGTAGATTTCTGGCATGGCAGCGATAGGTTTAACGTTGTGATAATGCAAGCCATGACCGGCGTTAACCACAATCCCAAGGCCGTGGGCATACTGTACGCCTTCACGAATACGCTCAAGCTCGGCGGTCATTTCAGCGTCGCTTTCGGCATCCGCATAGGCACCAGTGTGGATTTCAATGTACGGCGCGCCAGTTTGCTTAGCGGCATCTAACTGCGCTTTATCGGCATCGATAAATAAACTCACTTTTATTCCAGCGGCGCTCAAGCGCTTAGTCGCAGCGGTAATTTTGTCTAGGTTACCAGCCACGTCTAAGCCGCCTTCAGTGGTCAGCTCTTCGCGTTTTTCAGGCACAAGGCAAACATACTCTGGCTTCACTTCACAGGCAATATCGAGCATTTCATCGGTCACTGCGATTTCTAAGTTCATGCGTGTCTGAATGGTCTTCGCCATCACATACACATCGCGGTCTTGAATGTGGCGACGGTCTTCACGGAGGTGAATGGTAATGCCATCGGCACCAGCGTGCTCGGCAACGGCCGCTGCATGGGCAGGATCGGGGTAACTGGTACCACGGGCTTGGCGTAAAGTAGCAATGTGATCAACATTCACGCCGAGTAAAATATCTTTCATTGTTTGTCCCTTGAATATATTGCTTTAGACTCAGCCACAGAGCCAAGCTAAACTATTTTTTACTAATAAATAATTCTCTACTTTTTAACCCCTGCTTACCGAGCAAGGGTCGCATCAAGCGGCGCGTCAGCTGCTTTGCTGCGCGTCTCACTCCAGTGTCGCTGAAATCTTGTTGTGCAATAGCGAGTAACGTTTTTCCCGATATGGTATCAGCTTCGCGACCAACCGCAACAAAGCCGTATTCAGATACGTATTTGTACGCGCTTTGCGGTGCAACCGGATTACCTTCAGCATCAAACTCCAGCTCAACCCCAAAACCCAGTTCGCTCAGCAGTTGCAGTTCAAAACTGCGCAAAATGGGTTCAACATCGAGCTCGCTACTAAGGCGAGTGAGATGTAGTTGGTATAAGTCGAAAATTTGCTCTAGCGGCTCATTGACCGGCACCACCCGTTGGGTTAGCTCGTTGAGGTATAAACCACAGTAAAGTTGTCTCCCAGTTAGGGTAACTTGATTATCGGTGGGCTCAAAGCGATTGATGTATTTGAAGTCGTAACGACCAGCGTATTGCAATAGTAGTAATGAGAAAGGCCGCAGCTGGGCATTGTGTTTGAGGGATTGCTTGCCCTTAACTCGGGCAAGCATTTTTAACTGTCCAACGCCTTCAACAAGCACATCAAGAAGGATCTGAGAATCGCTATACGGGCGGCGATGTAACAGATAGGCTTGTCGAAAGTCGCTATCCAATCAGTCTTCTCCGTACCCTAGGCTGCGCAGCGCACGCTCATCATCAGCCCAACCGGATTTCACTTTTACCCAACACTCGAGATAGACTTTGTTATCGAGCATGTCTTCTAAATCTTTACGCGCTTCGCGACCGATCACTTTAAGCTTTTCGCCTTTGTTTCCAATCACCATGCGTTTTTGTGATTCACGCTCGACTAAGATCAAGGCGTTGATCTGCCACACGCCATTGTCTTGCCACTTAAACTGTTCGATTTCCACGGTCACCGAGTACGGTAGCTCGTCGCCCATAAAGCGCATCAGCTTTTCGCGCACAATTTCGGCGGCCACAAAGCGCATCGAACGGTCGGTAACATAATCTTCTGGGAAGTAGAACTCACAGGCTGGCAGGCGCTTGTGCACTTCTTCTTTGATGATGTCGACGTTCTTACCTTGCTTGGCTGAAATGGGCACGATGCCAATAAAATCGCCTTGCTCACTAAGCCACTGAATATGAGGCATCAGTAAGTCTTTGTCTTTGACCTGATCGGTTTTATTCATCACCACTAAAATCGGACGGCCGCTTTCTTTGATTTTGGTTAATACCATTTCATCGTCGGCGGTCCAGTGAGTGCCCTCAAGCACAAACAAGATCATCTCGACATCGCCGATAGAGCTTGAGGCCGCGCGATTCATTAAGCGGTTAATGGCGCGCTTTTCTTCAATATGTAGCCCTGGCGTGTCGACGTACACCGCTTGGTAGTTATCCTCTGTGTGGATCCCCATAATACGGTGACGAGTGGTCTGTGGTTTGCGCGAGGTAATACTGACCTTTTGCTCAACCAGTTTGTTTAATAGCGTCGATTTACCCACATTTGGTCGACCGACGATGGCAATCATGCCGCAATGCGTATCAAGCGTCATTCTTTAATATCTTAAGCGCTTTTTCGGCAGCTTTTTGCTCGGCTTTACGTCGCGAGCTGCCTACTGAAATTATACTTTCCATCCCTTCCACTATACATTCTACCGTGAACGTTTGGTTGTGTGCTTGACCCTTAGTGTCAATCACAGTGTAGCCTGGCAATGGTAGTTTGCGAGCTTGCAAATACTCTTGTAGCAGGGTTTTAGGGTCTTTTTGGTTGTGCCCTGGTGAAATCGCCGATAATCGCGTTTCATACCAGCTCAGTACCAAATCTCGGCAAACATCGATGTCTGAGTCTAAAAACACCGCACCGATGATGGCTTCAACAGCATCGGCTAAGGTTGACTCACGACGAAAGCCACCGCTTTTTAGCTCGCCAGGACCTAAGCGTAAATAATCACCTAGCGCAAACTCAACGCCAAACTCGGCTAACGTTTGACCGCGAACTAAGGTTGAGCGCATACGGCTTAAATCGCCTTCGCGGGCTTTAGGGAATTTGTGATACAAAGCATTGGCTATCACAAAGCTCAAAATAGAGTCACCCAAAAATTCGAGACGCTCGTTGTGCTGGCCTTTGTGACTGCGGTGAGTTAAAGCCTGCTCAAGCAACGCCTTGTCTTTGAAGTGGTACCCTATTTTATTGTACAGTTCTTCTACGTTTCTTTTCATTGTTACTGAATGCTACCTAGGCGTTCAAACCGAACACCAGTTGGAACCCAACTTGGCAAAATGCTATCTGGGCCATTATCAAAGTCAAAACTTAACCAAATAAACACCGCGCGACCAACCAAGTTTTCATCTGGAACAAAGCCCCACATACGGCTGTCTTGGCTGTTATTGCGATTATCACCCATGGCAAAATAACTGCCCTCAGGGACCACCCACTCGTCGCGACGAGTACCAGGCTGTTGATAATAACGGTCGGTTAGTTCTAACACTTCTGGGTTAATTAAAATGTCATGCTCGGCATCAGGCAAATGCTCAGTTAAACGCACCAATTGCATCGGCCCTTGGGTGAATTCGTCACGATTAACAATGTCCACGTCAATCTTGTTGTATTCACCACAAGTCAAACCATTGGCTTGCTCTTGCGTGGCTGTGCATTTTGGTTTGATGTAAAGCTGACGGTTGCGATAAACAATATGATCGCCAGGCAAGCCAACGATCCGCTTGATGAAATCAACACGCTCATCCAGTGGGAATTTAAACACCGCAATATCGCCACGTTCTGGCGTGCCTGTTTCCACCAATTTAGTACGCCAAACTGGGTCTTTAATCCCGTAGGCGTACTTTTCCACTAAAATAAAATCGCCATCTAACAGCGTTGGCATCATTGAACCCGATGGGATCTGAAACGGCTCAAAGATAAATGAGCGGAAAATGGTGATGGCGGCAATCATCGGAAAAATTGATTTCGCATTTTCTACAATGGCAGGCTCAGGTGCGATTTCGGCCATCAGATCGTCGTCTAGCTTGTGCTCCGACGCCCCTTGAGCGATAGCAAGCCGTGCTTGTCGTTTTGGTGCATATACTAAGTGGTCAATCAGCCAAATAAGGCCTGAGCCGACCGTGATAAGCACCAATAAAATCGAAAAATAACCTGCCATTTGTATTTCCTGTTACTTGCCTACTTTTAATATTGCTAAGAACGCGTCTTGTGGCACCTCAACGTTACCGAGTTGCTTCATCCGCTTCTTACCTTCTTTTTGCTTTTGTAGTAGCTTTTTCTTACGGCTAACGTCACCGCCATAACATTTGGCAATTACGTTTTTACGTAGCTGCTTGACTGTGCTTCGAGCAATAACGTGGTTGCCGATTGCCGCCTGAATAGCAATATCAAACATTTGTCGTGGGATCAATTCACGCAGCGCTTCTGCCAGCTGACGGCCACGACTTTGCGCGCCATCACGGTGCACGATAATCGCCAAGGCGTCAACGCGGTCGCCGTTAATTAAAATATCCACTCGAACCATGTCCGAAGGCTGGAAGTGTTTGAAGTTGTAATCCAGCGAAGCAAAGCCACGGCTGGTTGATTTCAACTTATCGAAAAAGTCCATGACCACTTCAGACATTGGCAACTCATAGGTTACCGCTACTTGCTTACCGTGGTAACTCATTTTGGTTTGCATGCCGCGTTTTTCAACACACAAGGTAATAACGTTACCTAAGTATTCTTGTGGCACCAAAATGTTGGCTTCAACAATCGGCTCACGAATCTCAATGATGTCATTGACCGGTGGTAGGTCAGAAGGATTATCGACCTTGACAACGCCGTCTTTGGTTTCAACTTCGTAAATTACCGTTGGCGCGGTGGTAATAAGGTCAATGTTGTACTCACGCTCCAAACGCTCTTGGATGATTTCCATGTGCAACATCCCCAAGAAACCACAACGGAAACCAAAGCCCAGTGCCGTGGAGTTTTCTGGTTCGAAGAACAAAGACGCATCGTTAAGACTTAACTTTTCAAGAGCGTCTCGGAAGTTCTCATAGTCATCCGATGAAATCGGGAACATGCCTGCATAAACCTGCGGCTTAACGCGCTGGAAGCCCGGTAAACGATCGGTGGCAGAGTCGCGTGCCATGGTGATGGTATCACCCACTGGAGCACCATGAATGTCTTTAATGCCCGCGATAACAAAGCCAACCTCACCGGTTTTAAGTACACCGGTATTGGTTTGCTTTGGCGTGAAAATACCGACTTTATCCACTTGGTGGGCTTGCTCAGTGGACATGATTTTGATTTTCTCACCTGAGCGCAGTTCACCGCTTTTAATTCGCACCAAAGAAACCACCCCTTGGTATGGGTCAAACCACGAATCAATGATCAAGGCTTGTAATGGCGCATCTGGATCGCCTTCTGGTGGCGGGATATCTCGCACCAATACTTCAAGTACGTCTTCAATACCAATGCCGGTTTTAGCACTACACTGCACCGCTTCTAATGCTTCAATGCCAACAATGTCTTCAATTTCTTCGGCAACGCGCAGCGGATCGGCCTGTGGCAAGTCAATTTTGTTTAGGACTGGAATAACTTCTAAGTCCATTTCTATTGCGGTGTAACAGTTTGCTAGAGTCTGCGCTTCAACGCCCTGACCGGCATCAACCACCAACAAAGCCCCTTCACAGGCGGCGAGTGATCGCGACACTTCGTAGCTGAAGTCAACGTGACCTGGGGTGTCGATGAAGTTTAGCTGGTAGGTTTCACCATCTTTGGCTTTGTAATTAAGCGTCACGCTTTGCGCTTTGATGGTAATACCGCGCTCACGTTCAATGTCCATCGAATCCAGTACCTGCTGCTGCATTTCGCGGTCTGTTAAGCCGCCACAAACTTGGATTAAGCGGTCTGACAACGTCGATTTTCCATGGTCAATGTGGGCGATAATAGAAAAGTTACGGATATGCTTCATATACTGGATTCAATACTTCTGTTAGTCACAAATAGAAATTAAGACCTAGATTTTACATTTTATTTAGTACAATCACCATCTATTTGCGTTATTGGTAGGCTAATTGGGTAAATTTTTATCACTTTTACCTGATGTTTGAGGGTTTCGCCCTTGGCTTTGGCGAAAAATAAACCGCCGGCGGCACCAACAACTGCAAAAATAATTTGTACTGGCTCAGGTAGCTCAAACAACAGCGCGGCGCTAAACATCCCCACAAAGGCAAAAATAAGCGGCAACATGTAAACATAAAAGGCATGCTTAACCACATTACTGTCATCCAGTGACAGCTTTATTTTTTGCCCCACCTCAACCGCTTGGTCAAGCTGTAAGGGAAATTGCTTTTTGTGGGTACCGAAGAGTTTGGCAAAGATTTGTGAGCCGCATTTACCATTACACCCTTCACAGGCGGGTTTTGCTTCTGCTTCTAAATAAACGGTCGCGCCCTTTATGGCCGCGACCGTCAATGTTTGTTCAATCATAGTGGTCTTTTAACGGATTCTGCAATCGCTTTGGCGGTCATCGCTGGAATTTTACCAACCACGGATACATCAAAGGCATTGGTGTTATGCACATACACTGTGGTGGCGCCAGATGATAGCGCGCCGCTTGGGCGCTGCCCCGGCAACGGCCGTTGCACGAACACCGAAATATCCACCAAACCGTCTGAGAACAGGTAGTAATCCGCCAGCTCATTGTTTAAATCTAACTTATGGCGGTCTGATTTTAACAGCTCAAAACCTTCAGGTAACCAACCAATTTGCCAATTATTTTTGCCCGTTGTTTCCAGCTCGGTAAGTAGACCAGACACCGGCGCTGGAAACTGTTTCTCAGCAAGCTCTTGTAACTGTTCGGCAGGCGATTCGGTCACACTAATGTGAGTTAATTGCAACTGCTCAAGCATTTCACCTTGCTGATTTACATAGGCCGATTTCAACAGTAGCGATGACTCGGTATCAATCCATAACCAGTAGTTATATTTACTGTCGTCTTTGGACTCTAACCGTACTAATTGTGCAGGACGGTCAACAATGCGGCCTTTGCCACCGAGGACAAAATCGTAGCTGTGCTTCAGCGACTCGATGTTTTTGAATAATACCTCAGGAATGGGGCCGGCAATGGAGTCGGTTTGAATGGTGTAAGGCTCAGATTGCGGCTCAAAGTAAGTGACGTTATCACCAATACGGATCATCTCCAAACCGGCGCCATTGAGTAAGCTCAACAGCTCGACCTCAACGCCATCTTGATTGCCATGCAGCCAGCGATAGGGCTCCATTGACTTGCCTTTGACCACCACAAAAGAAGCGTCAAAATTGCGCTGATGAACCGCGGTGGCCATGTCTTTTAACAGTTGTTTGGCCGATAGGCCATCACTGGCCCATAAACCGCTCGAGAAAAATACACTAACTACAACTAACAGTGCTCTCATTTACTGCTCTTTGTCCTCTTGTTGGTCAGCCGCTTTTGTGCTCGATGACTGCTGAATGGCATAGGCCATACGAGACTGCCTTTGATGCTCTAGCACTAATGCGCCAATGCGCTGTTGTTGCAGTTCTCGGATCCCTTTAGAAGCCGTCTCTAAGGCCGGCTCTGACGACAAGCTCACTGGCGATACGCCACCAGTCAATGGTGTGGATTGCAGCTGTAAGTGCTCGTTTGCAGGGGTTGGCGTCGTACCGCTTAGGGTGTTCACACCGAGGATAGCAAATAAAGACACACTCGCCGCAATGGCCACTTGAGCAAATGGCTTACGCCATGCATTCAAAGCAACCACTTTGTTTTCTGCTGTGTCGCTGGCAGAGGCCACCACTTCGTTGTGGGCAGACTCTTGCTCGAGTGCCGCGGCAAAACTACGGGTTATATCAATGCTTGGCGTAGCTTGTTGCTCGCTGCGCATGGCATCGCCAATCAATGCGTAACGGGCAAACTTTTCTCTGTCTAGCTGCGCGTCAGTGTCGGCATTAAGTGACAAATCACCGTCAAAAATACGTGACGTAGTTATATCCTCTGTCACTGGTTTTTCCGCTTGTGCCATATTAAGACTCACCTATTAATGGGTTCAAATTATTATCTATCGCTTCCCTTGCGCGAAAAATTCTAGAACGGACCGTGCCTACTGGGCAGTCCATTATTACTGCGATCTCTTCATAGCTCATCCCTTCAATTTCCCGCAGTGTAATGGCGGTTTTTAAATCGTCAGGGAGGCGTTCTATGGTTTTGAAGATAACCGCTTTAACCTCATCGCTCAGAAGTAGATTTTCTGGAGAAGCGTTAGAGCGCAGTTGATCTGCACCATCATAAAATTCAGCTTCTTCAGCATCTACGTCATTGGCTGGCGGCTTTCTACCCTGCGCCACCAAGTAATTTTTTGAACAGTTAACCGCTATTCTATACAACCAAGTATAAAACGCGCTTTCGCCCCTAAAGTTAGGCAACGCTCGGTATGCTTTAATGAACGCTTCCTGTGCCACATCCGCCACATCGCCTTGATTTGCAACATAACGTGAAATCAGCGCTGCGACTTTATTTTGATACTTGGCAACTAACAGGTTGAATGCGTTTTTATCTCCCTGCTGAACGCGTTTAACTATATCTAGATCTAACTCCTGCTCGCTCATTCGAGCCGGTACTCCTCTTGTTGTTGTTCTAACATATCTCTAGTTGCCATTGTTTACAGCTACTCTGACTGGGTACTGAATAAAAAGTTCTGTTTTTTTGTATTTTTTTTTAAAATAAACGAATTCAGTCACCTTTGCGTATTTACTGTCGCTGGCAACCGCTTGCAATGGTTGCCAGCGACAGCCGATATTTATTTGTCCGTGGCTGTTATGCATATGGGTGCAAACTCTCTGCCTCCTATGATAGCAGATGTGATATAAATAGCAGAATTAAACGCAAAAACAGCGAAGATCTTCAAATATGAAAAACAACATTCACCATCACGCTGATGTGGTCATTATTGGTAGCGGTGCTGCCGGGTTGTCATTGGCGCTGTCCTTAGCAAACCATTGCGATGTCACTGTGATAAGCAAAGGAGCTTTAAAAGAAGGCTCTACGTTATATGCCCAAGGTGGTATTGCCGCCGTTTTTGACAAGAAAAATGACAGTATTGAATCTCATGTTGAAGATACGCTGGCGGCTGGAGCGGGTTTGTGCGATCGCGAAGCCGTGCACTACACCGCCTCAAATGCTAAGCACTGTTTAGACTGGCTGATTGAGCAAGGCGTGCCATTCGATATGGAAGTGGATAGCAAAGGCAAAGAGCGCTTTCACTTAACTCGCGAAGGAGGTCACAGCCACCGCCGCATTCTCCATGCTGCAGATGCCACAGGCAAAGCCGTGCAAACCACCTTAATCAGCCAAGTGCAGCAGCATCCTAAGATCACTCTACTGGAGCAGTATAACGCCATCGATCTGGTCAAAGACAAAGCAGCGACAGAGGCCAACATTAAGGGTGTGTATGTTTATAATCGCCAAGCGGATCGCGTTGAAAGCATTACCGCTAAATTTGTCGCATTAGCCACCGGCGGTGCCAGTAAGGTGTATTTATACACTTCCAACCCTGACGTTTCTTCTGGCGATGGCATTGCCATGGCTTGGCGGGTAGGCTGCCGAGTCGCAAATATGGAATTTAATCAGTTCCACCCTACCAGCCTCTATCATCCAGAGCTGCAAAACTTCCTTATTACCGAAGCAATGCGTGGTGAAGGGGCACTATTAAAGCGCCCAGATGGTTCGCGTTTTATGCCTGATTTTGATGAGCGCGAGGAGCTGGCACCCAGAGACGTAGTCGCCAGAGCCATTGACTATGAGATGAAACGCTTAGGTGCTAATTGCGTTTACCTCGATATCTCCCATAAAGATAAAGAGTTTATCATCGAGCATTTTCCCACCATTTATGCCAAGTGCTTAAGCGTGGGCCTGGATATCACCAAAGAGCCTATTCCGGTGGTACCTGCTGCCCATTATACCTGTGGTGGCGTTATGACCGACTTTAATGGCCGCACCGACATCGACAACCTGTATGCCATCGGTGAAGTGGCGTATACCGGCCTTCATGGCGCTAATCGCATGGCCAGTAATTCCCTGCTCGAGTGCATCGTATTTGCCCATGCGGCGGCCAAAGATATTCTCGCCAAATTGCCTAATACCTCAGTGCCCTCGCCTTTACCGGCATGGGATGAAAGCCAAGTCAGTAACTCCGATGAGGAGGTGGTGATCACCCATAACTGGCATGAACTAAGACTCTTTATGTGGGACTATGTTGGCATTGTGCGCTCCACTAAGCGCCTCGAAAGAGCACTGCGCCGAGTGGAACTATTACAACAAGAAATCCATGATTATTATGCCAACTTTAGGGTCAGTAATAACTTATTGGAACTTCGAAACCTAGTGCAAGTGGCTGAGCTTATTATTCGCTGCGCCCTAGAGCGAAAAGAAAGCCGCGGGTTACACTACACCATTGATTACCCCGAAATGGCAGTGGAGCCCAAGCCCACGGTGCTGACACCTAAAGCCTAGAGACCGCATTGGCAGCGCGGCTAGCGCTGCTATTTTACCACTACTGTTCTGGCGCCTTACCACTGTATAAGTTGGCCATTCTGCACAGGATGCGCCAATCGCTGGGAGCCACAGCCGTTTTGTGCAGCATCACTTTGCAGGTTCGCTGCTGGCTATTGCAAATATGGCATTCTAATAGACTATCGAACCACAGAGTGGACCGCAGTAGCTGCCCTTTTAACAACTGACTCTCAGAATGTACTTCCATATAAGCTTTTTCTGGTAATAACAGCAGCGAGCCGGTTTTTGGCGTTCTCTGGCTGTAGTAACGCCAACATGCTAACGCGCAACAGGTGTATAGCGGAACAATCAGCCACCATAGCTGTGGCAATATGACGAAGGTGATAAGGGCAAGGCAGGTAAACAGAACCACAAAAAACTTATGGCTCTGTTGGTTATTATGAAATTCAATTCTAGACGCGGATACGGTCAAGGATCAGTTTAACCATTTGTCTGAGCTCTGGATCAGGGCATTCTTCGTGACCCATAAACCAAGCGAATAAGTCAGGGTCTTCCACCGTCACTAAGCGTTGAAACACATATTTACCTTCGTCCGTCAGTGCATCGTAGGCTTCGTCAACAAACGGTCCTAAGATCACATCTAACTCCAGCATGCCACGGCGACACGCCCACTTTACTCGAGCTTTTGGCAGCAATTCCACCATAAATCATTCAACCCCAATTAAAAGATTTTAAAATTATACTTAACCGACTTACTTTATACCACAAATCCATTTCTAATGGGTTATTGAAAAGCCCGCTAACTATCTCCACATCTGATTTTAAGATACTATTACGAAAACACTTTAATAGGGATCAACATTATGTCAATTGCTCGTGCTTTCAAGCTACCTATGGCGGTTATTCGTGTTTCAGGGCAAGATAAATTAAGTTACCTGCATGGTCAGGTTACCCAAGATATCAACCTTATCAAAGACGATAACTTCATGTGGTCAGGTCACTGTAGCCCCAAAGGTAAGCTGTGGTCAGTTGCGCGGCTGACGCGCTATCAAGACGATTACGTGTTATTGAGCAGCGAAGCCGAAACCCAAGCCTCACTGAAAGAGCTACAAAAATACGGCGTGTTTGCCAAAGTCGATATTACGGCTCCAGACTGCCACGTCTTTGGCTTACTGTGTGAAGATGAGGGCCAGTTGCTTAGTCATTTTCAGCAAGACCCAAACATCACTGCCAGTGCCTTTGATGTAACTGCAGGTAAGCTACTGCGGGCGGCGCCGGGACGCTTTATATTAATTGCCTTTGATGACCTTGAATTAGGCGCTGATATAACACTGGAAGACGACCCAAGCCCCTTTATTGCTGCTGGTATTTTAGCCGCTGAGCCACAGTTAAATGCTGAACACATCGACGAGTTCGTGCCACAAATGGTAAACTTGCAAGCATTGAATGGCATTAGCTTCAAAAAGGGCTGTTATACTGGTCAAGAGACCGTGGCGAGAATGCGCTACCTTGGCAAGAATAAACGCGCTATGTTTGTGGTTAGCGGCACTGCCGATGCGCCATTACAAGAGTCTGATCTGGAACTGCAAGTCGGTGACAACTGGCGTCGCGGTGGAAAAGTCATTCAGCAATGCTTTGATAAAAGCAATAGCACCTATTATGCATTGGCCGTTATGCCTAACGACACGGCGGCAGATGCGGTACTTAGGGCGAAAAATACACCTGAGGTGAGTCTTACGATTCAGCCTCTACCTTATTCTTTAGAAAACGATTAACGGGATCGCACATGATTATTGCCCCAAACTCAGTAGTGACAATTCATTACTCAGTGCAAGACAAAGACAAAAATACCATCGACAGCACCTTTGACGATGCGCCAATCGTAGCCATGCTTGGCACTGGCTACTTGATCCCTGGACTTGAAGATGCGCTACAAGGTAAGCAAGCCGGTGATACATTCAGCATTACCGTTGAGCCACAAGAAGGCTATGGCGAGCGCTTTGACGAGCTAACGCAAGCGGTGCCAAAAGCGATGTTTGATGGCATGGAAATCGAAGTGGGCATGCAATTTAGAGCAACCACTGACGACGGCGAGCAAATTGTCGTGATCGTTGGTATTGAAGACGATGAAGTCATTGTTGACGGTAACCACCCACTGGCGGGGATCACCTTAAACTTTGATGTTGAAGTGGTTGATGTTCGTGAAGCGACAGCGGAAGAGCAAGCACACGGCCACGTTCACGGTGAAGGTGGCTGCGGTCACGAACACTAAGCACAGCTATTTTTGAGCCTAAAAAGCGCTGATGTTATTCAGCGCTTTTTTGTTGCTTACTGGCCATGGCCGCGACGAGATTGCTTTGATCTGCGGTGCCAACCCGGTATTTGGTGCCATCTTTCATCACCACTTCTAACGCCTTAAAACCCGCTACCGTATACACCCAACCATCAGTGCTAATGCGCATACCAATGCCATGACGCAGCGAGTTGGTAACAGGTTGTACGTAGTCAATATCAGCAAATGCCAAGGTAACCTTGGCTACCTTAGGGCCAAACCACCAGCTTAGCGTTTCACGCTCTGGGTCAACCTCCACGGTTAAGCCATAAAAAATAAACGCCACGATTGCCAGTAGCACCAAAAAGCCAACATAGGCAGGATTGTAGCCGGTGAGGTAGATGGCTAACAAAGTAATGCCAGCAATAAAGGCCACAAACAGCCAAATAACCCACGCAAACTGAACTTTTTTATACATGTTTTTTCTCTAATTAAAGCTATACACTAACGTGGCACTGAGTTCAGTATCCACCTTCTCTTTATCTTCTTCTGGCTCTGAGTTATAGCGGTAAATAAAGGCAAATTTCAACGCTATGCCGCCTAATACTTGAGTCACTAACGCCGTTTCTGATAACAACCTGGAGTTGAGTCCTGACAGCGATTGCTCATAACTAATGTCTTGATTAAACCGCGTGCGCGCTGAAACATTACGCTGCCATTGCAACGCCAAACGTAATAATTGACCTTGCTCAGTGCGACGTTGCTCCGCTGCCAGCTCGGTTTCATCATCAATGCGAGAGATGGATAAACCCGGGCCAATATCAATATCCACGGTGTTTTTACGCCCTTCAAATACCCGATTACCATACCCTAATGCAAACGTCGCGGTGTATTCTTTACCGTTAAATTGGTCGCGCTCGTAATCACCATAAATAAAGAACGACGCATTATCACTGCCCAGTTTATAGTTTCCTTGCGCAGAGCCAAAATAGCGTGACGCCGACACGTCTTCTTCACCCGTTTGCGCATCCGTTTCACGACGGTACAAGCCGTCGAACTTAAACTGGTTACGCCAATGAGTAAAGTCTTGATAAAGATTGCTCTTTAGTTTGAATGCGGTGTTCTCGGTATTGCCTTTGTTAACAATAAAGCCAAACTCTACATCGCCATACAACAACTCACCTTGATGCAAAGTGTGAATTTCATCATCGGGTAACTTGCCATAGTCGTGAAAGTCTTCAAACGGGTCGGCGGCCACCGCCCCGTTTGCAGTGATTACTAATAAGCTCGCGAATAAATAATTAAGGTACTGCACAAATTACTGCTTTGTTATTGGGTTAACTTAGGAATCTTTCCAGATAATGTGGCAAAACGGGGCATCGAGATCGCGACTGATTAAAATCTTCGCGTATACCTGATCGCTGTCATCAAACTCAATTCCCACCAACACTTGAATAAAATGCTCAGGCTCTGCCTCTTGGGCGTAACTGGTCACCTCATCCCAACTGCTATCGGGTTCACTTTCCTCGATAAAACCGCGGTCTTCACGATGCTCATTAAACATGTCGATATCATGCTGTTCGAGGTTTTCTGGCGCCAACTCAAGAAAAATATCGTAGGCCTGATGGGTTGCTTCCTCAACGGAACAAAGTCTTGCAGTCATAGCGGTTTGCCTGTGATTATCTGTATCGCTGCAATAATAACAAAATGCACAGAAACATGAATACAAGCAAACGATATTCCGGCAGAAAATGACGGTAGATGTCACTGCGCTTACTTTAATGGTTGGATCTTCCGCGCTTTTAAGTTATTACTCTACTTAAAACAAGAAACTACCACTAGGAACACTGCTTTATGATTTCCCTTTCTATCAAGGACCGGGTTGCGTTTGTCACCTTGTCACGACCAGAAAAACAAAATGCCTTGTCGCTGGAGATGTTTGTGGCGCTAGATAAAACCATAAAGCAATTGCGTCGCGACCGCACCTTAGTTGCGGTGGTGTTGCAAGGCAGTGGTGATCACTTTTGTGCTGGGTTAGATGTAAAAAGTGTCATGAAGCGCCCCAGTAGCATTGTAAAGCTATTATTTAAGTGGCTACCAGGTAATGCCAATTTAGTACAACGGGTGGTATTAGGTTGGCAAACACTGCCAGTACCAGTGATCGCCAATATCAAAGGAAATTGCCTAGGCGGTGGCTGCCATATTGCACTGGGTGCCGATATTCGCATCGCTGCAAGCTCTGCTCAGCTGGCCATTATGGAAGCAAAATGGGGATTGTGCCCGGACATGGGAGCCAGTGTATTATTACCAGGTTTAGTCAACAAAGATAATGCCTTGGCGCTCAGCATTGCCGCCGAACGGATTGCTGCCAGCAGCGCTCAGCAATTAGGCTTAGTCACTGAAGTGTGCGACGACACAGAGGCTCGCATAGCACAATTGTTAGCTCAGTATCGCAGTCGCTCGCCTGATGCCATTGCGGCCATTAAGCAAGTGTATAATCGCGCTTATAATCAGCCCAGTAGAAAACTGCTGTGGCAAGAAACTTGGTCGCAAATCAAATTACTATGCAGTAAAAATACGCGCATCGCCATGAGCAACGCCACCAGCGACGCAGCGAAAGCGTTTCGACCACGTGCAAAGTGGTAGTGGCCCTTGCCATAAAGTAGAATGGTCAACACAGTGCCATAAGGTAAAATAAAGCAATGACAGACACCAAGATAGCGCTCACTGATATGCTCAAGGCCACGGGCTATTTTCTTCGCGGCTTTATTATCATCCTCGCCTGCTTGCTGTTGGCAAAAGGAGTGAATAGTTACTTCGCTTTAGCGGCCCCTGCCGCCTTAGTCGCGATGCTGATATTACTGGCACTGCTGGCAACTAAGTTAGTGCCTGCGCAGTGGTTAGCCCCAGCCGCCGAGCCTATTTTAAAGTACATGGCATTATTTTTTATTCCCGCCGGTGTGGGACTGGTTGAACACCTAAATCTGTTCGCCACTCGCTGGCCACTGTTGTTATTGTTACTGCTGGGCTTACCCAGTTTATGTTTACTGCTATTGGCTCCGCTGGTAAAGAGAATTAAGTTTCGTGATTAATACTGTGCTCCCTGCTGTTTTTACCATAGTGTTGTTTTTTCTCGCCAGGCGACTCTATGGCCGCTATACCATTGCCCTCCTTAACCCGGTTTTGTTGTGCATAGCCATCATCTCCGCCGTGTTACTGTTAACCCAAAGCGACTACCAGGCATATCAGCAATCGACTATGGCGATCCATTATTTATTAGAGCCTGCAGTAGTGGCTTTGGCTTACCCTCTGTATCGTCAGTTTCATCAAATTAAACCGGTCTTTGTGGCGCTCTGCTTTACCAGCTGGCTAGTTGTCAGTATCTCAACCACTGCGGCCTTCTTACTGTGCCAAGCTTTTGCTGCCAGCGCCGAGATTTCTGCATCCATGGCGGCATTGTCGGTGACCACGCCAATCACCTTATTAATTAGTGACTATCTCGGTGGGATCCCGGCAGTTGCTGCCATTATGGTGATTTTAATTGGGGTATTTGGTGGGGTGTTTGGACTGCACATACTCACCTTTTGCCAAGTAAGAGGAAACGCCGCTAAAGGAGTGGCATTAGGAATAGTTTGTCATGCCATTGGCACCGCTGCCGCGATGGAACACCATCCCCAAGCCGGGGCTTTTGCTTCGGCCGCTATGACCATTACAGCCGTGATCACTGCACTTTGGGTGCCAGTGCTTTATCATTGGCTAAGTATAAGCTTTTTATAGTGAGACCATGACCTTGATTAACCAAGAAATAGAACAAATCGAACACTACTACAATCTGATCCGCGACTATCTGGTCACCTATAGCTTCCAGCTCCTGGCCGCGATTGTTATCTTTTTATTAGGCTTGTGGTTGTCGCGCAAGCTGTCAAAAGCTACCGAAGGGGTGATGCTCAAGCATCAGATAGACCCAGCACTGACCAACTTTGTTGGTAATGTCATTAAGGTGCTGATCATCGCCATGTTTGTGGTCATTGCTTTAGGTAAAGTGGGGATCAGCATCACGCCATTCGTGGCAGCCATTGGTGCCGCATCATTGGGGGCAGGCTTGGCATTACAAGGGATGCTGGCGAACTATGGCGCGGGTCTGGCCATTATCGCCACACGCCCGTTTGTGATTGGCGATACCATCAGCATTAAAGGCGTCAATGGCGAAGTAAAAATGATAGAGCTTGGCCACACTACGCTTATCAATGAAGAAAAAGTTGAGATCACCATTCCCAACAAACACATTGTCGGCGAAATCCTACACAACTCCTTTGCCAATTCGTTGGTCAAAGGTGAAATTGGCATTGCTTACGATGCTGACTATGAGCAGGCACTTGAGCTAATAACCGACATTTTGACGCAACACGATAAGGTCAGTAACGACCCCAAACCACAAATTGGTATCGAGGCCTTTGCCGACAGCGCAGTGGTATTAAGCTACCGTTACTGGGTGCCTACCACCGCACAAATTGAAACCAAGTTAGAGATCAATAAAGCCGTGTTTGCCGCCATTCAAGCTGCCGACATTGAAATTCCGTTCCCACAACGGGTGGTGAAAATACTCAATTAAGCTTGTCGTTAAAGCCACTGCGCAAATGGAGATCGCGTTGCGGAAACGGGATCTCGATTTGGTATTTTTGAAAGGCATCATCAATGGCCCACAAATAATCAGACACCAGTGCCGTCGGCCGCTTCACTTGCTCGGGTTGCACCCACACCCCTAAAGTAAAATTAAGGCTACTGTCACCAAACCCTGTCATCCATACCGTGATTTCTCTGCCTGGCGTATCTAAGGTGTACTGTACATTGCGTGCTGCCTCCAGTGCTGCCCGCTTCACTTTTTCTTTATCACTGCCATAAGCCACCGAAAACGGAATACGAAAGCGTCGGTATTTATCCGACATGGTCCAGTTGGTTACGGTATTCGATACCATCACGGAGTTGGGTATCAATAAATCGACGTTATCGTTGGTGCGGATCCAGGTTGAGCGCATATGAATGGCAATCACTTCACCCACTACGCCGTCGCTTAGCTCGACAAAGTCCCCTACTTTCACAGACTTTTCCAGTAGCATCACAATACCCGAGACAAAGTTATTCACCAGCCCCTGTAAACCTAAACCAATGCCCACACCAAGGGCACTGGCGACCAGTGCCAGCTCGGTCATTTCGATGCCCAGCGCTGTAAGGGCAATGATAAAACCAATGAACAGAACGATATAGTGAATGATCCGCCCTATGACATAAGCAGAGGTGTGCTGGATCACTCCTTGGCGCGATGCTAAACGGTTAAATGCCAAACGCAGCAGTTTAGAAATAATAAACGTTGCTATGATGACAGCAACAAATGAGAGCGCTTCACCCACTTGCAACGAAAACTTGCCCAGCGCAAAAAGCTCTTGCTCAAGCCAAGAAATATCAAGCTGGGTAACGTCGGATGGTTTAATCATGTGATTTGGTTATTGTTTTGTTTTTATTAGTTTGGTCATTTATACACGGAATGACAAGCCCTGATGTCACAGTAACAAAAAAGCCTTCACTGGGTGAAGGCTTTTTCAAGTAGTGCGATGGTTATGCTTTACGCCACGTGGTTTTACCGGCGCTGTCTTCAAGTACCACGCCCATGGCAGTAAGAGCATCCCGAGCTTCATCGGCTGCAGCCCAATCTTTGTTGGCACGGGCAACCTTGCGCTGCTCGATAAGCGCCTCAATTTGCGCCACTTCGTCATCGTCTTGCTCGCCTTTTAAGAAGGCATCGGGCTCTTGTTGCGCAATGCCTAACACGCCAGCAAGGGTAACGAGAATATAGGCATGTTCAGCCGCCGCTTGTTGATCTGTCTCTTTTAAGCGGTTCACTTCTTTGGCTAACTCAAAAATGACCGGTAATGCTTCTGGAGTATTAAAGTCATCGTTCATGGCCGCTTCAAAACGTGCCACATACTCATTGCCTTTGAGCTCCACGGCTTGTGGCTCAACACCACGCAGCGAGGTATAAATGCGCTCTAATGAGGCGCGTGCCTGCTCTAGGTTTTCTTGCGAGTAGTTTAACTGACTGCGATAGTGGCCATTAATCAAAAAGTAACGCACCGTTTCACGGTCGTAGGCTTTAAGTACTTCGCGGACGGTGAAAAAGTTACCTAATGACTTCGACATCTTTTCTTTGTTGACCTGGACCATACCAGTGTGGATCCAAGTATTGACGTAGCGGCCATTGTTAGCACAGCATGACTGCGCGATTTCATTTTCATGGTGTGGGAATTGCAAATCTGAGCCACCACCATGAATGTCAAAAAACTCACCTAAATGTTTCGAGCTCATGGCGCTACATTCAATGTGCCAACCAGGACGACCATCGCCCCATGGCGACTGCCACGATGGCTCATCCGCTTTGGCTTTTTTCCACAGCACGAAGTCCAGCGGATCTTCTTTATCTTGTGCCACCTCAACGCGAGCACCTGCTTGCAACATATCGAGGTCTTGCTGTGACAGCTGGCCGTATTGCTCGAACGTTGAAACATCAAATAAGACATCGCCATTTTTCGCCACATAAGCATGACCTTTTGCTATTAAGCGCTCGATCATGGCGATGATCTCATCCATGTGGCCGGTGACCGTGGGTTCAATATCAGCAGGCAAGATGTTAAGTGCTTCAAAGTCTTCGTGCATGGCTTTGGTCATGCGCACCGTTAAGTCATTAATGGCTTCGTTATTTTCCGCGGCTCTTTTAATGATTTTGTCGTCAACATCGGTGATGTTACGCACATAAGTGACGTCGTAACCTAGGTAACGCAAATAGCGGTTCATCACATCGAATGAGACGTAAGTTCGAGCGTGTCCCACATGGCAGAAGTCATAAATGGTGATACCACACACGTACATATCAACCTTGCCTTCTTTGAGCGGTTTAAAGGGGGCTTTTTGGCGAGTGAGTGTGTTGAATATCTGCAACATGTAGTTCAATTCCTAGTTTCGGGTATATTTACAAAATTACTGATAATCATATCACCTGCGTGGCGTGGGCTCTAGCAATTAACTGGGATTTAACGTCCCTTTTTTGCTTTTTTCTGCTGATTTTACTGCAAAGCTTTTTCACCTTGGTAAAGTTGTTATAAAATAGGGTTTTAATCACTAGCACTATGGACACTAACATGGTTGTTTTAGAAACAAATCACGGCGAGATCCGCATTAACCTTTTCGCTGACAAAGCACCTGAAACGGTTGCCAACTTCCTTAACTACGTTAACAGCGGCTTTTACAATGGCACTATTTTCCACCGTGTCATTGATGGCTTTATGGTTCAAGGCGGTGGTTTTGCCCCAGGTATGGAGCAAAAGCCAGTTGAAGCCCCAATTAAAAATGAAGCCAATAATGGTCTTGCCAACAAAGTAGGCACTTTGGCCATGGCGCGTACACCGGATCCACACTCGGCAACAGCACAGTTTTTCATTAACGTAAATGACAACGACTTCCTTAACTTTTCCAGCGAAACCTCGCAAGGTTGGGGTTATTGCGTGTTTGCAGAAGTGGTTGAAGGCATGGACGTAGTAAACAAAATTAAAGGCGTGGCCACAGGCTCTGCCGGTTTCCACCAAGACGTACCACTTGAAGACGTGATCATTGAAAAAGCCTACGTTGCAGAGTAATTAACGTACTTTTTTCATTTCGGGCCAGCGCTACGCTGGCCTAATTATTCCAGAGGGATCATGGCTAAAACCTACTTTATTGCCGATTTGCACCTAACTGAGCAACGCAGTGACATCACCCAAGCATTTTTTGCTTTTTTAGATACCCACATGACCCAGGACGTGGATGCGTTATACATTCTTGGCGATTTCTTTGAAGTATGGATTGGTGATGATGAGCGCGATCCATATGCGCTATCCATTGCCGCTAAGCTGCGTCAATTGCAACAACTCAATATTGCTGTCTTCTTTATCCATGGCAATCGCGACTTTTTAATTAAACAGGCGTTCGCCGACGAATGCCACATGACTCTACTACCAGAGCAGGCGGTAATCGATTTATACGGTACGCCAACTGTGATTTTGCACGGTGACGAGATGTGTACTCAGGATGAGGCCTATCAAAAATTCCGTAAAAAAAGCCGTGGCTGGTGGTGGCCAAGACTGATGCTGGCCATGCCACTTTGGTATCGCCGCCGTGTCGCTGCGGATGCCAGACGCAAAAGTGTAGAAAATCAAAAAGGCAAACCGCTGGAAATTTTAGACGTCACCGAAGAGGCGGTAGCACAGATGTTTGCCAAGCATCAGGTCAACAATATGATCCATGGCCATACCCACAGACCAAAAGTGCACCACTACCCTGACGGCAAGGTACGCACAGTATTGGGTGACTGGTACTCACAGAGTTCATACTTAGTGGTTGAAGACAGCGGTGAGCAACAACTCCTTTGTCACCCGTTTAGCGCTAATGGTTAACGGCCGCTAGCTTAGCGGCGCACCAGAATGAAATTTAAAATCACTGTCTTGGCTGGTGATGAGTTCATTTTCAACCTGCTGAAATAACGCAATACGCCCCGCCACATCACAGCGCTTAGGGTCGGTGGCATTGGCGACCTGCTCGGCTAGGCTAATGTAGTCTTGATAATGCCGTGCTTCAGAGCGCAGTAATGACACATAAAACTTGGCGATGTCTTTATCGAGCAAAGGCGCCAATTTGGCAAACCGTTCACATGAACGGGCTTCGATGTAAGCACCAATAATTAACTTATCCACCAAGGCTGCCGGCTCGTAGGTGCGAATGTGTTTAATCATTCCTGAAGCGTAACGCGAAGCCTGAACATACTCCACCGGAATTTGGCGGCTGCGAATAATCTCCAGCACCTGCTCAAAATGATGCAACTCTTCTTTGATTAAGCGCACCATCTTATCCAAGATGTCTTGGTTATAGCTGTACTCCGGCTTTGCAGTTAGCGTGCCGATAAGCTCATTTTTACTGCCACTAAACTCACCATCGCCAACACTACGATAAACAAAATCTTCGTAGGGCTTGAGCCAGCTCAATAAGGTTTGAGCGGAATTATCGTCAATGGCGTATTTGCGGATCAAAAAGGCGGCGCTCTGTGCCGCTTTCAGCTCACAATGCATATGATCAATAAGCAACAACGGCAAATGCTCCGCTTGTTTGGCTTTATCCAGCCAAGTTTGCGGCGTTTGCGCACCTAAGAACTGATTAATGGGTTCGAGGAGTTCTCTATACTTTTCTAACATAACAATAAAATACTCTGGCTTTGTGCTATTTTAACACAAGTTGACGCTGCAGGGACTACTAGGGCAAGGGTTGGCGTTAATTTTTAGAACTTTCTGAAAATAACAATGGCGCTATTTAAAGACATTTTCTTGACAAAAATTCAGTCGTCTCCCATAACTTAAAATGAATTGTACAAAAATAGTACAAAGCTAATTATAAGGGGCTAACTATGATCTTTAATCATTTATGGGGCCTATATGCCCACCCACACGAAGAGTGGCAAACCATTGATAACCGCCACGAAAGTATGTTTTACAGTTTGTCACATATTGCTCTGATTGCTCTTATTCCGAGCATTATGGGTTACTATTCTTCTGTTTATTTAGGCTGGAGTGTAGGAGCAGGCAACGATGTTTACCTAACTCACGACTCTGCACTGTTGATTGGCGTTGCCATGTATTGTGCGCTTATTGTTGGGGTGTTTATCCTCGCTTACCTTGCTCATTGGATGGCGGTTACGTTTGGTGCTCAGCCTACTTACACGCAAACCCTTGAGCTGTCGGCTTACACAGCAACGCCGATGTTTATGTCTGCGTTTGCGGCATTCTACCCCGAACTCTGGTTTGTGGTGTCTGTTGGCATGGTGGCACTGGCTTACTCGGTTTACCTACTCTATACCGGTGTGCCCATCTTGATGCACATTCCTGAAGAGCGTGGTTTTATTTACGCCAGCTCAGTGGTTACCTGCGGCTTGGTTTTATTAGTCATTATTCTAGCTGCCACGGCCATTTTATGGACCAATGGCATTATTAGCCCTACTTTTACCTAAATACAGCTTAAGTCTGTTGTGGCAATGCCAAAATGCGTTTTGCCATTCTCCTAAATTAACACCCATAGCGGCGCCCGAAAGCGCCGCTTTTTTTTGCCCAGGAAGATAGAGGCCAGCGGCAAATGACTGCGATTTGTTTACAGTTAAAAGGCCACTATGTACTTTTCTGACGTGCTCTTAAAAGTGAAAACAAAAACGCAGCTCTAAGAGCTGCGCTTTTTTATATTTAGCAGTTATTTAACCTTACAGTGCGTCGAACACCTCATCGGTTTTTGCAGCACAAATAAAGTCGTTTTTATGCAAGCCTTTAATTGAATGGCTCCACCACGTTACGGTGACCTTGCCCCACTCGGTTAACAGGCCTGGGTGGTGACCTTCTTCTTCAGCCATATCACCCACTTTATTGGTAAATGCCAAGGCTTGTTTGAAGTTTTTAAACTTATAAACTCGCTCTAGTTGCATAATACCGTCGCGTACCTCGGGCACCCAATCTGGGATCTGCTTGATCAGTACCGCCAGTTCTTCATCTGATACTTTAGGCGCATCCGCACGACACGCTTCACATTTTTGTGCACTTAAATCAGACATTAATCGATTCCTTAACTTGCTAGTTTTTCTTTTGGGGGAAACTTTGGCTCAAATAGCCCCAGCTCTTTTGCTTGCTCCACTAACGACATAATATCGAGTTTTGAGATTTCAAATAAGTCGTCAATGCCATTAATGGTATAGTAAACAGGTTGCATAATGTCGATTCTATACGGGGTACGCAACACGTTCAGTACATTCATTGGGTTTATTTCAGGCTTGTCGGTGTAAACGTACTCAGTCTCACCTGGGCTTGATAAAATGCCACCGCCGTAAATACGTAAGCCATCTTCGGTTTGCATTAAACCAAATTCAACCGTAAACCAGTATAGACGCGCCAGATAGACACGATCTTTTTTCTCGGCGGCATACCCTAACTGACCATATTTGTGAGTAAACTCTGCAAAAGCAGGATTCGTCAGCATGGCGCAATGACCAAATATCTCGTGGAAGATATCCGGCTCTTGCAGATAATCAAACTCTTCACGTGAGCGGATAAAAGTAGCCACTGGAAATTGTTTATTGGCAAGTAACCTGAAGAATTCATCAAAGTCGATAAGTGCTGGAACCGGCGTAACCTGCCAGCCAGTTTCTTTTTCTAAGACTTCGTTAAGCTCACTCAGCTGGGGAATTCTGTCGGTTGGCAAATTGATTTTCTTCAAGCCCTCAAGATATTCATCACAGGCTTTGCCCTCAATGCATTTCAGCTGGCGCTCAACGAGCTCTGACCACGTTTGGTTTTCTTCATCTGTCCAAGCAATGTAACCATTTTCGTCTGGTTGCCTAGAAACGTATTTACTTGCTTTAGCCATAATTTACTCTCTCTTTACCACTTCAGTGTGTTGTTGAGGTTCGACGTACGAACTGTCCTGTTGATGATCTGAAGTGCTTCAACTTGTGATATCGATACTAAGTAAAACTGACTTAAAGTGTAATAGTTGAGCGGTTTATGCCTTAGTGGTAAAACCACCAAAACGTAAACCAAACAAAACACCACTGTAAACAAATCAAAACAAAGCAATAAAAAAGGGGCTTAAAGCCCCATTTTTAGTAAACCTAACTGTACTTAAATCTTATCAAATGCCTGTTTCAGATCCTCGATAATATCATCGACGTCCTCTAACCCTACCGAAATACGAATAAGACCATCCGAAATTCCAGCCGCAAGACGCTCTTCAGGGGTGTATGGAGAGTGTGTCATTGAAGCCGGATGCTGGATCAAGGTTTCAGGGTCGCCCAAACTAACCGCAAGTGTACAAAGCTCAGTGGAATTAATAAATCGCTCACCTTGCTCTAGGTTGCCGTCGAGCTCAAAAGCAATAACGCCCCCTGCTCCTTTCATCTGCTCACCCAAAAATTTATAGCCAGGGTGTGATGGTAGGCCAGGATAATACACCTGATTCACTTTTGGGTGCGCCTGTAAAAACTCGGCAACCGCTTGAGCATTTTGACAGTGGCGCTGCACTCGTAAGGCCAAGGTTTTCAAGCCGCGGTTAATTAGCCAAGCATCGTGCGGGCTAATTGTCGCACCAATGTCTTTTAATACCGTCAACTTGATGGTTTCAATGTGCTCGCTAGAGCCACACACTAACCCCGCCACAACATCACCATGACCATTTAAATACTTAGTGGCACTGTGGACGATAAGATCCGCACCATAGTTCACTGGTTTTTGCAGTAGTGGTGTCATAAAGGTGTTGTCGACAACAAACAGTAAGCTGTGCTTTTTCGCCACCGCACCGAGCATGGCTAAATCCAGCACCGTCATATTGGGGTTGATTGGTGTTTCGGCAAACAGCATTTTGGTATTACTTTGTACCGCCTGCTGCAATGCCTGCTCGTCAGTCAAATCAACAAAGGTAACCTCGATGCCAAATTTAGGCAGCATGTGGGCAAATAAAGCAAAGCTGCAACCATATAACGCGCTAGATGCAATAAGGTGGTCACCTTGTTGCAAAAAGCTCAGCACCGCAGCCGACACCGCGCCCATACCTGTCGCTGTTGCCGCCGCATCTTCCATGCCCTCAAGCTGAGCCACTTTTTCTTCTAGCTCTCTAGTAGTAGGGTTACCAAGGCGGGTATAAATATATCCTCCTTCCTCACCGGCAAATCGGGCAGCACCTTGCGCGGCATCCTTAAAGTGGAATGTCGACGTTTGATATAACGGAGAAGTTAATGCGCCATGGGGGTCGTCGAAATGGTTGGGACCGTGAATACATTGACTGTCGTCTTTTAACTTTTTCATACTTGCCTGCTGATTTTATTTATAATTGCTTGTGTATTAACTATTTATTGCAGACGGTGATAATAAACAAGCATGCCAGATGGGCAGACGGCTAGTTACGATTAAGTAGCTGGCAATTATTGCTAGCACAAGTGTATAAAATAGTTGCCGACCATTGTACTGACAGCAATAACAGGGCCGTTTTCACGGCCCTTAACTTTTTGTTTAAACGAGCTTTATGCTCACTTCTCAGCTGACTTGGTGGTGCGCTTCAATAACACTTCAAGCAAAGACGAAATGGCGCTTTTCAATAAGCTTTGTTTGTGGGTTAAGCGTGGTAGTGGACGACAAAGTTCCATCGCCTTGTAGCCAAGACGCGCAGTAAAGATCCCCGCACTGAGCCCTTGTGCCGAGCGAGTGGACAGTTTACCCAATAACTCAGCACCAACACTGGTGGCAGCCAAGTCACTGAGTAGCTCACTGGCGCCAACAAAGACCATCTGCTTGAGCAGCATTTTATAGAGCGTGATACGGCTACGATAAGCTAGCCTAATGCCATAATGTTTACTGATCTTTTCCACCAGCACCACACCGCGCCACAATACCGCCAACATATCCACCAGCGCCATTGGGCTCAAGGCCACTAACAATGCCGAAGTGGTAGCATGTTCTTGGATCAGCTTTTTTGCTTGGGCATCTTGGTCGCTTAGCAGTGACTTTTCATACAACGCGATGACTTCTTTATCTGTGTGGTGCGGTTGCAATGCGGCTTTAAACTCGGCGACTTTTTCTTTCGGGTGAACTCGAAGAAGCGGCTTCAACCACTCTTTTGCTTCACCGATTTGGTCGCTTTGCAATAACCGCTGGGCATCAATTTTGTGCTGTTGATGACGCTTTAGGTGCCTAAGCGCTATGGCTTCTGAGACTAAAAACTTAAACAGCGCCAACAAGCCTAATGTTAAAACACTGGCATACAGGGCAAAGAGAACGATATTTTCATCAAAACTGGTTACTAAGGTTATCCCTGCTTCGACCACAATTAATAGCAGCAGCGCAACAATAAATAGCTGCTTTAAACCAAAACGCCAACGGGGCTCGTAAACGCGTTCAATCTTTGGCATTTCTGGCGCATCCGTCGTGCCGTCGTGGTTGGTTGGGCTAATGTCAGCGGGTAAAATCTGACCTTGATGCTGCTCCTTGTGCTCTGAAACTTCCGGCTCAGCCTCGAATCGCCTGCCAGAGCCGTTATAGTTGTTTGGCTGTTCACTCATCGTAATTTATCTCCGATCAAAAACTGCATCACGTGATCGAGGCGGATATGAGACAACGCCCCTTGCTTGGCCACCAGCGGTTCAAACGCGAGGAACTCAAAGCCCCCTTCGGGCCAGTGACTTGCCGCGGGAATATGATCCGGAGGAATGGGCGGAGCATAATTAATAAACGCGGTTTCACCAACGGGTTTGCCATAAATGCATTGCAAATTGTGCTTACCATCTTGCACACTTCTTGACTCCACACTGCGCACCGATGAAATCGACATGGTATCCACCGTCACACCATTAAACCTAAGCTCATTGGCACTGTCGGCTAACATCGAGTTCAATAGCCGAGTGAGGTTACTTTGCTGCTCGCTAAGAACACCATCGCACTTGTTGGCAGCAAACAATACTTTATCAATTTTGGGGCTCAGCAACCGCGATAAAAAGCCACTTTTACCATGGGCAAACATCCCTAACACTTGTTTTAGGGCATGCTCTTGCTCTTTTAAGGTGTCGTAACCATCGTTAAGACTAGCCAACAGATCCACTAACACAATTTGCCGATCAAATTGGCAAAAATAGTCTTTATAAAATGGCGTAACCACCTGCTTCTTATAGGCTTCAAAGCGTGCTTCGAGTTGCTTATATTGACTGTTTTCTGCCCCTTGTTCAGGGTGTGATGGCAGCGGGAAAAACAGTAATACCGGGGCTCCGGCAAGATCGCCCGGGATCAAAGCCCGGCCAGGCTGCAGGTTCGATAACCGCGTATTACTTTGCAAAGTATGTAAGAGTTGGTGATACTGCTCTGCCAGGGTCTTGAGCTGTGTTTCATTAACCTCAGCTTGGCTATCAAACTGTGTAACTTGCTGCAAAAACTCTGCGGCATACGGCCGGTATTTCGGCTTATTTAACAGTGCAAGCTGTTGTTCACACCATTGCCGATAATCCACTTTCAGTAACGGCAAATCCATTAACCACTCACCGGGGTAGTCATATAACTCTAGGTACAGGGTGTGGGTTTGTGCCAGATGCTGTTTTAAGCCCCGTTGACTGGTATATTTAAATGCCAAAGTGAGGGTATTAATTCGCTTAGTCGAAGGCGGCCAGCTGGGCTGCTCTTGCAAAAGGCAACTTACCGCTTCTTGATAGTCGAAGGTTGGTACCACCAAAGCTAGTTGTGGCTCGGTGCGGCACGCCACCAAGCGCCCTTCACTCACGACATCAAAAAACGGCAAGTTTTGGCGTTCGGCTTGGGTCGTCAGCTGTTTAATTAAAGCGGTAATAAACGCGGTTTTACCACTGCCACTGAAGCCGGTAACGGCAAGCTTTACGTGCTTATCAAAGGAACGGTGGAGCGTTTTTTTGGCGTGTTGTTTTAGTTTTGTTATGGATGTTGGGGGGCGAAAGCCTGTTTTGGTCATCGGTTAAGTATATCCCCTCTAAAAGGCTAAAGGCGGGCTGACCGCCTTATAGCTTGTCTATTTCTCGGCTCACCGTAAACTCTGGTGAAGTAACGTAGCGTTCCATACTTTGAATACGGTTGTCTAAGCGCCCTAGCCTGTCTTTTAAATCAAACAGCGCCTGACGTGGTGGCTCTCCTTTTTGCCATACCTTAAACTTTACTGACACGCGATCCTCGTCTTTATCATGAGTGGACTTTTGAGGTTGTGTCTCGCGTTTGTCTAAGATAAACCAACAGGCGACATACGCAACCACAAATAATGGTCCGCCCGATAACAACACCGCCGTCACGAATAAAATCCGCACCAGCCACAGCTCCATGTTAAAGTAATCACTTAAGCCGGCGCAAACCCCTGCTATTTTTCCGCGGCTAGGGTCGCGATACAGTTCTCGTTTCATTCTACTCATAACTTGCGTCTCCACTGCGGTGACTCTTGGTCAAGCAAGGCTTCCAGCGTCTCTACGCGCTCTGCCATTTTTTCCGCCTTATTAGCAAGTTCAATTAACTGGCGGTGCTCATGTTCACTCAAACCTTGACTCACTTGCTTCTTACTGCGGTAATGCAAAATAAGCCAAAGCGGAGCCACTATCACCATAAAAATAATCAATG
This sequence comes from Pseudoalteromonas sp. UG3-2, assembly GCF_037120705.1. NCBI lineage: Bacteria > Pseudomonadati > Pseudomonadota > Gammaproteobacteria > Alteromonadales > Pseudoalteromonadaceae > Pseudoalteromonas > Pseudoalteromonas sp. UG3-2. Next base: position 1,113,008 of record NZ_JAWLJU010000002.1, read on the forward strand.
GTGCCATCAATAGTTCTGGATCAAACATACTCTTCTCCTGCCTTCAACTGGGCTTGTTATTATTGTAGTTAGTATGCACCTACCATGACAGTAGGTGCGGTTATTTTCACTTGCCAGCCATTTTCTTTTTCAGCTGCTCCAGCTCATCGTCGATTTTTTCATTCTTTTGCAAATCGGCGATTTCATCAGACAGGCTCTTCTTACCTAAGTCGTATGACTCAACTTGAGACTCCAAGCCATCGATTTTGCTTTCAAAGCGCTCAAAGCGATTCAAGGCATCGTCTACTTTGTTGCTGTCTAAAGTCTTTTTCACTTCAAGACGCGACTCAGCTGAACGCTGACGCAGCACAATGGCTTTTTGTCGCGCTTTAGCGTCTGCCAGCTTATCTTGTAAAGTGCTGACTTCTTGTTGCAACTTTTCGATGTGGGTATCAACGTGCTCCAGCTCTTTCTCAAGTGCCGCAACATCGTCTGCTGATTTTTGCTTTTCCAGAAGTGCTGAGCGGGCAAGATCTTCACGCTCTTTACTTAACGCAAGCTCAGCTTTTTGCTGCCAATCATCAACCTGAGCTTGAAATTGCTCAAGGCGGCGTGTCAGCTCTTTTTTCTCAGCCAATGTTTTCGCTGAAGTGGATCTTACTTCGACAAGGGTGTCTTCCATCTCTTGAATAATCAAGCGAACCATTTTTTCTGGGTCTTCCGCTTTATCCAAAATCGCATTGATATTAGAATTCACTATGTCTGCAAAACGTGAGAAAATTCCCATAGTGGTTACCTCTTTGGTTAATAGCTAAATTGCTTACTAGCTATGTATCAAATAGCTTGCCAACTTTATAAAAAACATTTCCTTATATATATCAGTAATTTATTTATATTTTAAAACTCCTTTAGTTATCCTCTTTTTTGAAATACACTAGTAATTAGTAAAAAACACTAAGAGTTAGGCAATATGAGCCGATTTCGTCAACAGGATAATTTACTGGGCCAATCCGATAGCTTTTTAGCGGTGCTCGATAAGGTCTCACAACTGGCGCCTCTAGAGAAGCCCGTCTTGATCATTGGTGAGCGCGGTACAGGTAAAGAACTGATCGCCGCACGTCTGCACTACTTATCAGAGCGCTGGGATCAAGAGTACGTCAAACTCAACTGCGCCGCACTAAACGAAAACTTACTCGAAAGTGAGTTGTTTGGCCACGAAAGTGGCGCCTTTACTGGGGCTAGCAAACGCCATGAGGGCCGTTTCGAGCGCGCCAACAGCGGCACCTTGTTTTTAGATGAGCTGGCCAACACCTCTGCTATGGTACAAGAAAAACTGCTACGAGTGATTGAGTATGGCGAGTTTGAACGTGTCGGCGGTAAATCAACGGTCAAGGTGGATACCCGGTTGGTCTGCGCTACTAACGAAGACTTACCGAGCCTCGCTGATGCCGGCGAGTTTCGTCATGACTTACTTGATAGGCTGGCTTTTGATGTCATCACACTCCCGCCACTGCGGGCCAGAAAAGAAGATATCTTATTATTAGCCGAGCACTTTGCCATAAACATGGCACGTGACTTGGAGTGGGAGCTGTTCAGTGGCTTTACCCGCAAAGCCACGGAAAAACTATTAGAATACCCTTGGCCTGGCAATGTTCGTGAGCTGAAAAATGTCATCGAACGCAGCTTATACCGCCACGGCAACGACCAAATACCGGTCCATGAAATCATCTTCGACCCGTTTGCCAGTCCTTACCGTCCAAGCCAACGGATCAAAGCGCCTCAACCACAAACGGTAGTGCAAACACCCACTGAAACCGTTGCCGCGACGGATGAAGCCGTGACCGAAAGCCCAGCACTAGAATTCGACTTTCCTTGCGACTTGAAATCGCTATCCAATGACTATGAAATTTCCTTGTTGCAAAAAGCGCTGGAATTTAGCCAATTTAATCAAAAGAAGACTGCACAAAACCTCGGTTTGACGTATCATCAACTGAGAGGTTATTTGAAAAAATACAACCTGTTAGATCAAAACCAAAAACAAGAGGCATAGCGGTGCGAAAATTGTTTTTTGGGGTGCTTTGTTCGGCGTTATTTGGCTGTAACGAGGCACCACCAAACAAAGTCAATAACCAATCCCAAGGTTTGGTGTATTGTGCAGAGGCGAATCCCGTTTCGTTTAACCCTCAGGTGACAACGACCGGCTCAACCATCGATATTATTGCCAATCAATTGTACGATACCTTGATCAGTATTGACCCCAACACCGGTGAATTTCAGCCCGAACTGGCCACTAGCTGGCAAGTGAGTGACGACGGCAAGGCTTTTACCTTTACCCTACGCCAAGACGTCAGCTTTCACGATACCTTGTACTTCACCCCCAGCCGCAATATGACTGCCGATGATGTGGTGTTCTCGTTTAACCGCTTGTTTGATGTCTATAACCCCTACCACTTCGTTGGTGATGCCGAATACCCTTATTTTCAAAGTATTGGCCTGGATCAATTGATCCGCCGCGTGCGAAAAATAGATGATTACACCGTGCGGTTTGAACTGTTTAACGCTGAAAGTAGTTTCTTGTCGAACATTGCCACTGATTTTGCCGTTATTCTCTCTAAAGAATATGCCGAACAATTAGTAGCTCAAGAACGCAAAACGGATTTTGATAGCAAACCCGTGGGCACCGGCCCCTACAAATACCGTGAGTTTTTGCGCGATAACCTGATCCGCTATTATCGTCATGACGATTACTGGAAACACCCCGTGCATTTGGAGCAATTGGTGTATGATATTACCACCAATGGCACCAGCCGCATTGCCAAGATGTTAACCAAAGAATGCGATATCACCGCTCACCCCAGCGCTACTCAGCTCAGTGTGTTAGAGCAGCGACAAGACATCGAAGTGGAAAAAGCAGCCAACCTAAACATTGGCTACTGGGCGTTTAACACCGAAAAGCCACCTTTTGATAACCCTCAGGTGCGCCGCGCCCTGGCCCATAGCATCGATTTTGAGAAAATCATGCAAGCGGTATTTTATAACAATGGCATTCGCGCCAACTCCATGCTTCCACCGTCTTCTTGGGCGTTTGAAAAACAAGCGCAGATGCCCACTTATAACCCAGAAAAAGCGCAAGCCTTACTCCGGCAAGCCGGGTTTGAAGAGGGTTTTGATATGACCTTGTGGGCCATGCCGGTGTCGCGGATTTATAACCCGAATGCCAGAAAGATGGCTGAGCTTATCCAACGTGACTTACGCCAAATTGGCATTCGGGCTCGCATCGTAGAATACGAGTGGAATACTTTCTTAGAGCGTGTTGGCCGCCATGAACACGACAGCGTTTTATTAGGCTGGGCCGCCGACACCCCAGATCCAGACAACTTTTTTAGCCCTTTACTCAGTTGTACTGCCACTTTTAGCGGTAAAAACCCAGCCAATTGGTGTAACCCAGAGTTTGACTTGCTTCTCACCCAAGCTCTAGACACCAATGATATGGAGCAGCGCAAACATTATTATCATTTAGCGCAGCAAATGGTGATTGAGCAGCTGCCCTTAGTGCCCATTGCCCATGGCCTTAGATTCCAAGCCACCAGTACCGATATCAAGGGGGTAGCACTGCGACCCTTTGGTGGTATCTCGCTGGCTGAAGCTCGGAGGAAATAGTCATGGTTGTAAAGTATGCATTGCGGCGTTTAAGTTTATTGCTCTTTATGCTGTTTACTTTGACCCTGTTTACCTTTTCGTTGAACTACTTGTTCCCTGGCGAGTTGGTCACCAACTTTAGTGGCGAAATGAATTCAAGCTATGCGCAAACCCAAGAGCTGATAGCCAAGTATCGCATCGAGGACAATATTTTGGTGCAGTATCTGGCCTTTATGACGCGTATGTTTGAGGGCGATTGGGGGCTGTCGCTGTCTTCTGGGCAGCCAGTACTGGATCACGTTAAGTTGTTTTTCCCAGCCACTTTAGAGCTGTGCTTATATGCATTGAGCGTCTCGGTTATCGTAGGCGTACCTGGCGGGATTATTGCCAGTGCCTATTACAAAAAGTGGCCTGACAGAGTGATCAACTCCTTAAGTTTAATGGGTTTCTCAATTCCTGTGTTTTGGCTGGCGTTACTGCTAATTATGGCGTTCTGCCTCGGTTTAGGCTGGTTTCCAATGTCTGGCCGCATTGGCTTGCTCTATGAAATACAGCCTCTAACCAATTTACTGCTATTGGATATTTATCTTCAAGGCTTCCCGTATGGTGGCGCTGCATTTTGGGATGCCGTTCATCACTTAGCCTTACCAACCATTGTATTGGCCATGTATCCCACCACGGTATTAATCCGTTTTACTCGCGATTCCATGCTCGAGGTGCTAGAGCAAAACTACATCAAAACAGCTCGTGCTAAAGGCCTAAACCGCAGTCAACTTATTGTCCATCACGCCTTGCGCAACGCCCTGTTACCGGTGATAAAACAAATCGGCCTACAGTTTAGTACCTTGATCACTTTGGCGATGATCACCGAAGTGATCTTCTCTTGGCCCGGCATTGGCCGCTGGCTCATCGATAGCATCTACCAACGCGACTACCCTGCTATTCAAGGGGGTCTTTTGGCGGTGTCGTTTTTTGTTATTATTGCCAATATGCTAGCCGATACCATCCATTCAGCCCTCGACCCACTGGCAAGGAACCAAGCTCATGGCAAAGTTTAGTTTATACAGTGAAGAGTCGAACCGCTCACCGCTGTTTCGGTTGTGGCGTAAGTTTCGTGGCAATCACGTTGCCTTGGTTGGGTTGTGGCTATTTTTGGGTCTTACCATATTAGCGGTGACAGCGCCCTTGATTGCCCCCTATGGTGTCAATCAGCAACATGCCGATGCGCTGTTATTACCGCCGTCATGGCATGAACAAGGGGATGTCCGCTTTATTCTCGGTACCGACGACTTAGGTCGCGATTTATTATCGCGGTTGATGAATGGCGCCACCTACACTTTCGGTTTGTCTATTCTTGCCGCCTTGGTCACCACCGCGCTAGGGGTGGTGCTGGGGACGTTGGCCGGAGCCAGCCGTGGTTTAAAATCGAGCTTTTTAAATCACCTGCTAGACATCACCTTGGCCATTCCTTCATTGCTGTTAGCCATTATTATTATCGCCATCTTAGGCCCAGGCTTGATGAATACCGTTTGGGCCATTATTTTTGCCTTATTGCCGCAGTATATTCACTCCATTCGGAATCTGGTGGTTGGTGAGCTCAACAAAGATTATATTGTTGCCTTTAAGCTCGACGGTGCCAGTCGCTGGAAGATATTAGTGCGAGGGATCTTGCCCAATATTTATGAACACATTGTGGTTATTTTCACCATGGCATTATCAACTGCCATACTTGATATTTCTGCGCTGGGTTTCTTGAAATTAGGGGCGCAACCGCCGTCAACGGAATGGGGCGCTATTTTGGCTGAGAACTTATCGTTAATCTATTTAGCGCCATGGACAGTGGGCTTACCAGGCGCGTTACTATTTCTAGCGGTACTGTCAACCAATCTGGTTGGTGACGGTCTAAGAGAAGCGTTAAAGCAAAGAAAGGCCGACTAATGCAATTACTCGACATTAAAAACCTAACTATAGAGCTGAGAACGGAAGATGGCGTTATTCGCGCAGTAGACCGGGTCAATCTGAGCTTAAAAGAAGGTGAAGTGCACGCGTTAGTCGGTGAATCGGGTTCGGGAAAGAGCCTGATCGCTAAAGCCATTGTCGGTGTGCTCAATCAACGTTGGACAGTCACCGCCGACAGAATGCATTGGCGTGGTGTTGATCTAATGCGTTTATCCCCAGAGAAACGTCGTAAGTTGGTAAGCCAAGATATTGCCATGATTTACCAAGAGCCAAGTCGGAGTCTTGACCCTACGGCCACTATCTTCGATCAGGTGGCTGAGTCTATTCCCGACAGCGTGCTCAAAGGTGGTTTTTTTCAGCGTCGTAAAGCTCGTAAAGAAAAAGTCAAAGCATTGCTTCATAAAGCGGGGATCAGAGACGATAAAAGTATCTGTTCAAGCTATCCTCATGAGCTGTCAGAGGGCATGTGTCAAAAAATAATGATTGCCATGGCCATCGCCAGAAGCCCTAAGTTATTAATTGCTGATGAGCCAACCACGGCACTTGAGAGCACCGCTCGAGCACAAGTCTTTCGGCTGTTAAAAGCATTAAACCAGCTTAAGAATATGTCGATTTTGATGATCTCTCACGAGCTCGAAGAAATCTCTGATTGGTCTCACGCCATGCATGTGCTGTATTGCGGGCAAATGGTGGAAGCCGGACCAACACGGGCTATTTTTAAACAGCCCTTGCACCCATATACCCAAGCTTTGGTAAAAAGCCTGCCAGATTATAGCCATGGCATAGGCCATAAAGAGCCATTTTATGCCTTAAAAGGCACCATCCCGCCATTGCAGCATTTACCCATTGGCTGCCGGCTGGGGCCGCGCTGTCCACAAGCGCAAAAAGAGTGTGTGGTGACACCGCGGCAAAGTAAATCCCATGGTCACAGCTATGCCTGCCACTTTCCTTTGATAAAGGTAAAACAAAAATGCAGCCAGTCCTAAAAGTACAATCTCTGAACAAGTCATTTAGCACACGGCAAGGGCTCATTAAGCGTCATTCTTTGCAGGTATTAAAGGACATTTCTTTCTCTTTGGCACCGGCGCAAACATTGGCCATTATTGGTGAGACAGGCTCCGGTAAAAGTACCCTAGCTAAGGTGTTAGCTGGGGCTGACATCGCCGATTCAGGGCAAATTTTACTGAACGGCAAAACCATTGAAGACGATGGTAATCGAGAAAGTGACTGCCGCACCATCCGATTAATTTTTCAAGACCCAACTCGCTCGCTCAACCCTGGGCTTAGAATTGGCGATATGCTCGATGATTGTTTGCAATTTAACACCGAACTGACTGCCGAGCAGCGCTATAAAAAAATCCGCATTACCTTGAGCCGTGTTGGCCTGCTGGCTGAACATATTGATTACTACCCACATATGTTCAGTGGTGGTCAATTACAACGAGTGGCATTAGCCAGAGCACTAATTTTAGACCCAAAAGTGTTGGTACTCGACGAAGCCCTGTCTTCACTCGACCCTTCGGTAAGAGCGCAAACGGTGAACCTACTGCTAGAGTTACAGGCAGCTACCGGACTGGCATATGTGCTTATTACCCACCATTTAAGCTTGGTGCGCCACATGAGCGATGAAATCTTAGTATTAAACCGCGGCAAGGCAGTTGAATATGGTGAGACGGAGCAGGTATTTACGAAGCCGAAATCAAAAACCATGCAAAAGCTATTGTCGGCATAGCGATTAGCCAACTTCCCTATTTCATAACCATTAAAAAAGGTGCCATTTGGCACCTTTTTTAGATCTGAATTCTCAACCTGATTAGGGTTGTTCAGTCACTTGTAGTTGTGGCTTTTTGATTTCCGCTTTTTCTTTTAATGCGGCGATCAAAGCAGTGTAGTTTTTGTTAGCCACAGATGACACAAAGCTTTGCTTTTGCTGTGGATCAACATTGCCCTCTACCTCAGGTGTGGTCACTGACTTAAGTATTAGTAAGGCAGCATCGCCATTATTTAAGGCCACTTGCGCTGTTTCGGTCTCAGCAACACCTGGGTGTGGCAATTTAAATGCTTCAGAGGTGATGGCTGGCGGTACCTCACGGCTACGACGTTGGAGCTCATTCACGCTTTTCACTGCAACATTTTGGCTAGCAACAACCTGAGTTAGCGACTCACCCGCTTGCAGTTGCTCAAATAGGCTCTGGGCTTTTTCTGCAATCAGTGTCGCGGCTTTTTCATCAATCAACTGAGCTTTAATTTGCGCTTGCACTTCTTCCAGTGGTTTAGTCGCTGCAGGCTTATGCTCTTCAACGCGTACTACCACAATATGCTCAGGAGCCACTTCTAGCACCTCAGAGTTTACTCTGTCTTCTAGCAGTTCAGGGCTGAAGATAGTATTGCTGATAGCAGGTGCATTTAATGGCTCAGGTAATGCAGCACGGCTTACTAATTCAGTAGACTTCACTTCTACCTCGGCCATTTCCGCAGCATCTTTTAAGGTATCAGCGACTTCAAAGGCCAGTTCAGCAACTTCGGTCTGCTTTTGATAAAAAGCGTCAATTTTAGCTGTTTTTTCCAGCTCAGCGCGTAATTCGTCTTTTACTTCTTCAAACGATTGTACTTGCTGAGTTTGAATATCGGTAAGTTGAATAATGTGGAAGCCAAACTCCGATTCCACTACATCTGTGATGTCTCCCACTTCAGCAAGCTCAAATGCTGCTGCTTCAAACTCTGGATCCATCATGTCTCTTTCAATCCAGTCCAGATCACCACCCATCTCTGCACTGACAATATCGTCAGACTTTTGCTCTGCCAGTTCGGCAAAGTCAGCACCGGCTTGAAGCTCAGCTAAAAGCGCTTGAGCTTTCTCTTCAGCCGCTTGCGGGTCGTCACCAGCATCAACAAGAATGTGCGACACACGGCGTCTCTCAGGCTCTAGGTACTGATTTTTTTGCTCTTGGTAATAGGTTGCCAACGCTTCTTCAGTAACCGGCTCAAGCGGCTCAAGCTCGTCGGCTTTCAACTCAATGTAGTTAACCGCCACTTGCTCTGGTGATTGAAATTGGTTTTGATTAAGATCGTAGTAGTTTTGAATTTCATCCGCCGTTACGCTCACTTCATTCTTCACCAAATCTTTGCTCAATACCGCGTAATCGATGGCGCGTGTTTGCTGCTGCAATGCTAGTGTTTGTTGTAATTCGTTGTCTAGCACGAAGTCTGTTCCTGCAAGTGCAGAAACCAGTTGCGAACGCGTCATTTCGTCACGTAGATACTCACGGAAACGATCTGGTTGGAAGTTCATTTGGCGAATGACTTGCAAATAACGGTCGTTGCTGAATTCACCGCCCACTTGGAAATATGGCATTTCAACAATGGCATTTTTTACCTGCTCATCGCTCACACGCAGACCTAACTCTTGCGCTAGCTGCGACTGCAACTCTTGCTGTACTAGACGATCAACCACAGTGCTGCGGATCTGAGCCATGTAGTTTGGATCCGCTGCGATTTGCGCGAAGTATTCACCAAATTGTTGTTCTAAACGTGCACGCTCATTGGAGTAAGCACGAGAAAATTCTGTTTGGCTGATTTTAACGCCATTGACTTCTGCAACAGGCTGCTCTGTGGTTTGACCTAGGTAACCACCGATCCCTGCTAAAGCAAAAGACAAGATGACTAAACCTAAGATGATTTTAGCAGCCGGGCCCTGTGAGCCTTCTCTAATCTTTTCAAGCATTTATTGTTTCTCTTATCTAAGTCAAAGCACCAACAGCACTTTGGGTTAACTCGATGTGGGTTGTTGCCAACATAGTAGGCCAGAATGGTATTACTGCGGCAGCGACAACTGGTATAAAAAAAGCGTATCTTAGCAGATACGCCTTTTATCTTGAAGCAGTTCGCGGCGACTTCGCGCCGCCAACCCACAATAAATTAGTTTACTGCGTCTTTAAGCGCTTTACCCGCTTTGAAAGATGGGATGTTAGCCGCTGCGATTTGAATAGTCTCACCTGTTTGCGGGTTACGACCAGAACGTGCAGCGCGCTCGCGCACTGAGAAAGTACCAAAACCTACTAGCGCAACAGAGTCACCGTCTTTAAGTGCACCTGTTACAGACTCGATGAATGAATCTAGCGCACGACCAGCAGCCGCTTTAGAAATGTCAGCATCAGCTGCGATTTGATCGATTAATTGAGATTTATTCACAATATCATCCTCTTCCATTGTTATTGTCAAAAATCACTTCTTGGTGGTGATTTTTGCTATCTATTTAGAGACATCACAGCGACTCTCTAATTCTCGAAATCTTTCTCGAGGCTAGTGGTCACGGGGCTTCCGGAACCACTTTACTCGAATACAGTGCCTAACTTAACACACCTTTTAGATTTGAAAAGCCTTTTAAGGCACTTTTTTGCGATTTTTCTATGATTTTTTAAGATTCAGTCGTAAAACTGTCTATAGGTTGCGCTAACGCCAGCGATAACACCTCGTCGATAGAAGCAACAGCATGAATTTCGAGACCTTCTCGAACGTTGTCCGGAATTTCTTTTAAGTCACGCTCGTTCTTTTTCGGTATTACTACGCGTTTGATACCACCGCGATGTGCCGCCAGCAACTTCTCTTTTAAGCCACCAATTGGCAATACTTCGCCGCGCAGGGTAATTTCACCTGTCATGGCCACATCGGCACGCACGGGATTGCCTGTTAAGCTCGACACTAGACCTGTTACCATCGCGATACCGGCACTAGGGCCATCTTTAGGCGTTGCCCCTTCTGGCACATGAACGTGAATGTCACGCTTCTCATAGAAGTCTTCGTTGATACGGAGCTTTTCAGCGCGATTGCGAACCACCGTCATTGCCGCTTGAATCGACTCTTGCATGACATCGCCTAACGAGCCAGTGTAGGTTAATTTGCCCTTACCTGGCACGGCCGCGCATTCAATGGTGAGTAAATCACCACCCACTTCTGTCCATGCTAAGCCAGTCACTTGACCAACACGGTCGCCATCTTCAGCTTTACCATAGTCAAAACGCTGTACGCCTAAGAACTCTTCTAAGTTCTCTTGGTTGATCACCACTTGCTTCAGGCCTTTGTCTAGCAAGATGTTTTTCACTGCCTTACGACACAACTTAGACACTTCACGCTCAAGGTTACGCACCCCAGCTTCGCGGGTGTAATAACGAATAATGCCAATGATGGCACTGTCTTCAATATTGATTTCCGCGTCTTTTAAGCCATTGCGCTTAATTTGCTTTGGAATAAGGTGTTGTTTGGCAATATTCAGCTTTTCATCCTCGGTGTAACCCGATAAACGGATCACTTCCATACGGTCTAGTAACGGACCTGGGATATTAAAGCTGTTTGACGTTGCCACAAACATCACGTCTGATAAGTCGTAATCTACTTCGAGGTAATGATCCGAGAAATGGCTGTTTTGCTCTGGGTCTAACACCTCAAGCAGTGCTGAAGCCGGATCGCCGCGCATATCTGACGACATCTTATCAATTTCGTCGAGTAGGAATAATGGGTTTTTAACCCCAACTTTCGACATGCTCTGAATAAGTTTACCCGGCATTGAGCCAATGTAGGTTCTTCTGTGACCACGAATTTCCGCTTCGTCACGCACACCACCGAGCGCCATACGAACGTATTTACGTCCAGTAGAGCGCGCGATAGATTGACCTAAACTGGTTTTACCTACCCCTGGCGGTCCAACTAAGCAAAGGATTGGGCCCTTTAACTTATTAGTGCGCTGCTGTACGGCTAGGTATTCAATAATACGGTCTTTTACTTTCTCAAGGCCATAGTGATCAGCATCGAGTACTTTCTGTGCCCCCGACAAGTCTTTTTTCACCTTTGAGCGCTTTTTCCACGGTACATTGATCATGGTATCAATGTACGAACGCACTACCGTCGCTTCAGCAGACATGGGCGACATCATTTTTAGCTTATTAAGCTCAGCCGTCGCCTTCTCTTCCGCCTCTTTCGGCATTTTTGCCTCAGAGATGCGCTTTTTCAATGCTTCGAACTCATCCGGCACATCGTCCAACTCGCCGAGCTCTTTTTGAATTGCCTTCATTTGCTCGTTGAGGTAATACTCGCGTTGTGATTTTTCCATCTGCTTTTTCACTCGCGAGCGGATTTTTTTCTCCACCTGCAACAAGTCAATTTCACCTTCCATTAGCGCCATTAGGTACTCAAGACGCTCGGTAACATTATTTATCTCAAGCACTTTTTGCTTTTCTGGCACCTTGATAGGCATATGAGCTGCCATGGTGTCAGCAAGTCGTGCCGCTTCGTCAATGCCCGATACCGACGTTAACACTTCAGGTGGGATCTTTTTATTGAGCTTAACGTAGCCTTCAAACTGATTCACAGCGCTGCGAACCAAAACATCTTGCTCTTGCTCATCCACGTCTTCAGACGGAATATACTCAGCTTCGGCAAGGAAGTAGTCATCGGTGACTAAAAACTCTTCGATTTTGGCGCGTTGCGTCCCCTCAACTAGCACCTTCACTGTGCCATCAGGCAGCTTCAATAGCTGCAACACAGTGGCAATCGTGCCGGTTTGATAGATATCGTCGGTACTAGGGTCATCGACGGAGGCGTCTTTTTGCGCCACTAAAAAGATTTGCTTGTCATTATCCATCGCTGCTTCGAGGCATTTTATTGATTTTTCTCGGCCAACAAACAGCGGGATCACCATGTGCGGATACACGACTACATCGCGTAACGCTAACACAGGTATTTCTACTCGATCCGTTCTCTCAAGCGTCATTATATTCTCTTCGCACTTCAATTAATTTGGTTAATACTGTGGTATATGGGGATAACACAGATAAAGTTCAATAGTTTCTAACAATTGCCTAGATAAATTGCGCTAGCGGCAAAAGTCACCTTGCAATTGATTCATTAGCACAGATATGTAAAAAGGAGCACTAGGCTCCTTTATCATGGTTTGCAATCGACCTATTCCGATGCGGCTTTTTCTTTGCCGTTATTCTCATAAATCATGATGGGGTCTGACTCCCCTTTGATCACCGTTTCGTCAATTACGACCTTAGTAACATCCTCTAGAGAGGGTAGTTCATACATGGTATCTAGCAACACACCCTCAACAATTGAGCGCAGTCCACGAGCACCGGTTTTGCGTTCCATTGCTTTATGGGCAATGGCGCGTAGTGCGTCTTCGCGGAACTCAAGCTCAACGTCTTCCATTTTGAATAACGCTGCGTATTGCTTAGTTAATGCATTTTTCGGTGCATCTAAGATTTCAATTAAGGCGTCTTCATCCAGCTCAGTTAAGGTTGCAACCACTGGCAAACGGCCAATGAACTCTGGAATCAGACCATATTTAACTAAATCTTCAGGCTCCACGTCTTTAAAGGTTTCACTTAAAGAACGCTCAGAATCTTTTGATTTCACTTCAGCACCAAAGCCGATACCTGTGTTTTTATGGCTGCGCTGCTCAATCACTTTATCAAGACCGGCAAAAGCACCACCACAAATAAATAAGATCTTAGAAGTATCAACTTGCAAGAACTCTTGCTGTGGATGCTTACGACCACCTTGCGGCGGAACCGAAGCGACCGTGCCTTCAATTAGTTTCAATAGTGCTTGCTGCACCCCTTCACCAGAGACGTCTCGAGTGATGGATGGGTTGTCTGACTTACGTGAAATCTTATCTATTTCATCGATATACACGATGCCACGCTGCGCCTTTTCGACATCGTAGTCACATTTTTGCAGTAGCTTTTGAATGATGTTTTCTACATCTTCACCAACGTACCCTGCTTCTGTTAATGTCGTCGCATCTGCCATTGTGAATGGCACATCTAACAAGCGTGCCATGGTCTCGGCCAGTAGTGTTTTACCACTGCCGGTTGGGCCAATAAGAAGAATATTACTTTTACCTAGCTCAACGTCGCCTTTGCCACCTTGATTACGTAAACGTTTATAGTGGTTGTATACTGCAACCGATAGCACCTTTTTAGCGTGCTCTTGACCAATCACGTAATCGTTTAGATGATCTCTAATCTCTTTTGGTACCGGCAATTTATCAGACGCGTCATGCTTTGGCGCAATATCTTTGATTTCTTCCCTAATAATGTCGTTACAAAGTTCAACGCACTCATCACAAATATAGACAGAAGGACCGGCAATTAACTTACGAACTTCATGCTGACTTTTACCGCAAAAAGAGCAGTAAAGTAGCTTGTTGTTCTTTTCGCCGTCTGTTGGAGTGTCTGACATTCAGCTACCTCATTCGTTTGCTGTTATCCAAGATAACATCGTATTTCTCTTAACTATACCAAAGATTCTCTGGTTTGGTAGAGCTGTGGCCGCACAACAGGTGTTAACGGCCAAGTTGTGTACTATTTTATGTCGCGGCTAGCATGTACTGCATCAATTAGGCCATATTCTAAGGCGTCTTCCGCAGTCATAAAGTTGTCACGGTCGGTATCACGCGCAACCACATCATAAGGTTGACCGGTGTGGTCTGCCATTAAGCGATTTAACTTCTCTTTAATGGCGATAATTTCTTTGGCATGAATTTCAATGTCCGAGGCCTGGCCTTGGAAACCACCTAATGGTTGGTGGATCATAACCCGAGAGTTAGGTAAGCAGTAACGCTTGCCTTTAGCACCACCAGACAGTAAGAACGCGCCCATGCTCGCCGCTTGACCGACACACACAGTGCTAACATCAGGCTTAATAAAGTTCATGGTATCGTAAATTGACATTCCCGCCGTCACCGAACCACCTGGTGAGTTAATGTATAAGAAAATGTCTTTGTCTGGGCTTTCTGACTCTAGGAATAGCATCTGTGCCACAATTAGATTCGCCATATGATCTTCAACTTGACCGGTTAAGAAAATAATACGGTCTTTTAGTAGTCGAGAATAAATATCATATGAGCGTTCACCTTTCGCCGTTTGCTCCACGACCATAGGTACTAAAGCATTGATTGGATCGATCATACCGTCATTCATGTTTTTTATTCCTTATTAGCACAGAATCTAATGCTGAGAATTTAGCAGTTCATTAAGGATTTCAGCAAGCCTTAATCATTCTGTTATCGAGGTTTTGAGGCTAATACTATTTTTATACCAATTGTATCAACGTATTGATCAGCACGCCGCCATAAATGCACATTGAGTAAAGCTGACTTTATCGTAGAGCATGAATGAATTGGGCCGAACAGTGACACTGGATAATTCGCTCAATCGCTGTTTTCAAGCAATGGCAAAATTATCACGGTTCGGTGTTATAAATTAACTTAGCGTTATTACCAAAGATATAGGTCTTTATGCATAAATATCAAGGTGTAATAGCAATTAGTATAAAAACAAAAATGGCCCGACTTCGCTGTTCGCGACTCGAGCCATTTAAACTTTAGCGTAGCTTTAAGTCAATGATGTTATCAAAAACTTATTGTGCAGCTTGTTGTGGGTTCATGATGTCGTCAAACGCTTTTTCAACATCAGAAACTTTAGCTGCTTCTAGAACGGCTTCAACAGCCAGTTCTTCCATTGCTACGTTGCGCATTTGCTGCATTAGCTGATCGTTTTGCTTGTAGTAAGAAACCACTTCGCTTGGATCTTCGTATGCAGACGCTACTGTTTCGATTAGCTCTTCAACTTTAGCATCGTCAGCTTCAATGTTGTTTGCTTTGATCACTTCACCAAGAAGTAGACCCGTTTTAACACGCGTTACTGCTTGCTCGTGGAAAAGCTCAGCTGGAAGCTCAGGCATGTTTTGTGCGTCACCGCCAAAGCGTTGTGCAGCCTGTTGACGTAGTGCGTCAATTTCTTGATCTATAAGTGCTTTTGGCACTTCTACTTCATTAGTCTCTAGTAGACCTTTGATAGCTTGATCTTTCACGTTTGCTTTAACCGCTTGGCTAAGCTCACGTTCCATGTTTTTCTTCACTTCTTCTTTAAGTGTGTCAACGCCGCCTTCTGCAACACCGAATTTAGTGGCGAATTCGTCGTTAAGTTCAGGAAGTTCCTGTACTTCAACTTTCTTAACATTGATAGTGAACTGTGCCGCTTTACCTTTTAGGTTTTCAGCGTGGTAGTCTTCTGGGAAAGTCACATCAGCAACAACTTCGTCACCGGCTTTCTTGCCCACGATACCGTCTTCAAAACCTGGGATCATACGACCTTGACCAAGCTCAAGTGGGAAGTCTTCCGCTTTACCACCTTCGAACTCTTCACCGTCGATTGTGCCAACAAAGTCAACCGTTACACGGTCGTTTTCGCCTGCAGCAGCGTCGCTTTCAGTCCAAGAAGCGTGTTGCTTACGTAGCGTTTCTAGCATGTTAGCTAGGTCTTCGTCAGTTACTGAAACCGCTGGTTTTTCAACTTCGATTTTTTCTAGGTCTTTCAATTCAACTTCTGGGTATACTTCAAAAGTTGCTTCAAACTCAAGGTCCTTACCTGCTTCTAATGATTTAGGAGCAAAGCTAGGCGCACCCGCTGGGTTAATTTTTTCAGAAACAATTGCCTCAATGTAGTTACGCTGCATTAGATCGCCAGCGACTTCTTGACGCACAGCTGCACCGTAGCGCTTGTTGATGATTGACACTGGAACCTTACCAGGGCGGAAGCCATCGATACGCTGTGTTTTTGACAGTTGTTGTAGGCGTTTTTTAACTTCAGTCTCAACGTTCTCTGCAGGAACGGTGATGGTCAGACGGCGCTCAAGGCCTTGAGTCGTCTCAACAGAAACTTGCATGATTTACCTCAATCTTCATTTTTGGGCGACAAAGCGCCTTCCTTACTAACAAGACAACCATCATGCTATTGTGGGCCTTCGGCTTGACTGCCAAACTCTCCGTTTGCATGTGACGCTTGTTGCCTGCCCTACGGGCACTACGTTAATTAATAGACGCGGCATTATAACCTATTAAACAGCGGAGTCGAGCTATCAGGTTAAATAATTAAGCATAATGGTGCTAATTGATTAAAAGTTAGTAAATTTGCAATATAAATAGGAGAAGATGGTGCTGAAAAAGTGGTCGGCGATGCAGGATTTGAACCTGCGACCCCTTGGACCCAAACCAAGTGCGCTACCAAACTGCGCTAATCGCCGAACATATATTTTGTGTAGAAGTGGTCGGCGATGCAGGATTTGAACCTGCGACCCCTTGGACCCAAACCAAGTGCGCTACCAAACTGCGCTAATCGCCGACTGAATTTTGATATGTAGATGGGGCGACTGATGGGACTTGAACCCACGACAACCGGAATCACAATCCAGGGCTCTACCAACTGAGCTACAGCCGCCACTACATATAGGCAAAATAAGAAATGGCGCACCCTGAAGGATTCGAACCTTCGACCGACGCCTTAGAAGGGCGTTGCTCTATCCAGCTGAGCTAAGGGCGCAAACTCGAGTAAACATCTAGATGCTACTAAATCTTATTTTAAAAAGTGGTCGGCGATGCAGGATTTGAACCTGCGACCCCTTGGACCCAAACCAAGTGCGCTACCAAACTGCGCTAATCGCCGACATTGACCATGAGAACTTTAAAGCGTTGTTTCGCTCTGTCCTCGTTGGCAACGGGGTGCATAATAGTGATTTGCCCTGAGCAGGTCAAATATTTTTTTTAGTTTTTGTTTCAACTGCCTAATTTTACCCCAAATTGTTGATAAAACAGCTGACTTAGTTAAATTTCAGCCACAATTGGCCATTGTTATAAGTAAATCTTGCGCTTTTTAGCTCAGCTTGCTTGGCTGCTGGGCGGTTTTTTGCGAAAATAGCGGGCAAATGTCCTCCTTTCATGCCGAAACGAGGCAAAATTAACAAGAGCAACCCCACTTTATTTCTGTTTTACCCCGCAACATACGGCAAAAGCGTATTTTGCTTGTAATGTGGAATTTAAAGGCTCTATTATCGTTCAAGTTTTTTATCCTTAATATAGGTCAATCATGACGGCAAACATCATTGATGGCAAAGCTATCGCGAAACAAGTTCGTTCTACTGTGGCAAAGCGTGTTGAACAAAGACTGGCTAATGGCCTAAGAGCCCCAGGCTTAGCTGTAGTGTTGGTTGGACAAGATCCTGCCAGCCAGGTTTATGTAGGTTCTAAACGCAAGGCTTGTGAAGAAGTCGGCTTTGTCTCTAAGTCATTTGACTTACCTGGCGATACCAGCGAGGCACAATTACTGGATTTAGTCGACCAACTGAATGCCGACCCTGAAGTGGATGGCATCTTAGTACAGCTTCCGCTACCTGAAGGCCTTGACGCCGAGAAGGTACTGGAACGTATTGACCCGCATAAAGACGTGGATGGTTTTCATCCTTACAATGTTGGCCGCTTAGCACAAAGAATGCCTTCGCTCCGACCTTGCACACCTAAAGGTATTATCACTTTATTAGACTCTACTGGTGTTCGTTATAAAGGCATGCACGCGGTCGTGGTTGGCGCCTCTAATATCGTTGGTCGCCCAATGTCGCTAGAGCTACTGTTAGCCGGTTGTACCACCACTGTATGCCATAAGTTTACTAAAGATCTCGAAGCGCATGTTCGTCGCGCCGATCTTATTGTGGTTGCAGTAGGCAAGCCTGAGTTTATTCCCGGCAGCTGGGTGAAAGACGGCGCTATCGTTATCGACGTCGGTATTAACCGTTTAGAGTCTGGCAAGTTGGTCGGTGACGTGCAATACGATGTAGCTGAGCAAAATGCGAGCTTTATTACCCCAGTGCCTGGCGGTGTCGGCCCAATGACCGTAGCCAGCTTAATTGAAAACACCCTAGAAGCGTGTGAAAAATACCACAGCTAATACGCAGTTGGGTGTCAAAGACGACACCTGCCACTGGTTTTTTTCTTACCTTTAAAATACAACGCCGCGACTAAATCACCTATTTAGCCGCGGCGTTTTTATACCTAATAAGCCATTAAATACTGCCAGGGATAGGCTTGGTTGCAAACTCAACTCCGTGGTTTTGCCCACGGTGGCGCAACAAGTGATCCATTAAGGTGATCGCCAGCATGGCCTCTGCAATGGGAATAGCACGAATGCCAACACACGGATCGTGACGGCCTTTGGTCACCACTTCTTGCGGTTGGTTATGCACGTCAATGCTCTGCCCCGGGATTGAAATACTCGAGGTCGGTTTCAGTGCAATTGAGGCAATGATATCTTGACCGGTGGAAATGCCAGCTAATACTCCGCCAGCATGGTTAGAGGTAAACCCTTCTGGGGTTAATTCATCGCGATGCTCAGAGCCTTTTTGCTCGACCACATCAAAGCCATCACCAATTTCGACGCCTTTCACCGCGTTAATGCTCATTAAAGAATGGGCGATTTCGGCATCAAGACGATCAAATACGGGCTCCCCTAGTCCCACTGGGACATTTTTTGCAACCACTTTCACTTTGGCGCCAACCGAGTCCCCGGCTTTTTTAAGCGCGCGCATGTACTCGTCTAATGCCTCTAACTTTGACTCATCGGGAAAGAAAAATGGGTTCGTTTCAACAGCTTGCCAATCGTATGTTTCTGCGGCGATGGGGCCCAGTTGCGATAAACAAGCCTGAACGCTAATACCATGGACTTGCTTGAGGTATTTTTTTGCAATGGCACCCGCTGCCACTCGAATTGCGGTTTCTCTGGCTGAAGAGCGCCCGCCTCCGCGGTAATCACGAAAGCCGTATTTATGCCAATAGGTGTAGTCTCCATGGCCTGGACGGAACAGCTCTTTGATGTTGGAGTAATCTTTAGAGCGCTGATCGGTGTTTTCGATTAAAAGTCCGATACTGGTACCGGTTGTTTTGCCCTCAAAAACCCCTGATAGAATTTTGATTTCATCGCCTTCGCGACGTTGTGTGGTGTAGCGGCTTTGTCCGGGCTTACGTCGGTCTAAGTCAACTTGTAAGTCGGCTTCACTTAATTCCAGCCCAGGGGGCACACCATCGACAACGCCACCAAGCGCTGTACCATGGCTCTCGCCAAAGGTCGAGACCTTAAATAATTGGCCAATGCTATTGCCTGCCATTGTTTTTCCTCATTCCAAAAAAATACAATAGTAGGCAAGCGCCTACTATCAGTTTGCGAAGTATTCTTGTAGCTGTTGTTTTGATACCACAAAAACGCCTAGGCCGCCATGCTCAAACTCCAGCCAAGTCAATGGGGCACCAGGGAATTGCTGCTCCATATGTACCATAGAATTACCAACTTCGACAAATAACAAACCGTCATCCGTTAAATAATCTGCCGCTTGTTGTAGCAAGGTTCTGGTGACATCGAGACCGTCTTCTCCAGACGCCAAACCCAGCTCCGGCTCGTGATGAAATTCATCGGGTAAATCGGCCATGTCTTCAGCATCAACATAAGGAGGGTTCGCTACGATCAAATCGTATTTTTGCCCTGTTACACCACTGAAAACGTCTGATTGTATGGCAAATACTCGGTCTTGCATCATGTGTTGGTTAATATTGAAATCCGCCACTTCTAGCGCTTCAAAAGAGATGTCTACGGCATCCACCTGAGCTCGCTCAAACGCCTTAGCTAAGGCAATAGCAATACAGCCTGAGCCAGTACACATGTCCAAAATGCGAGTTACCTTGCTTGGCGACGCAACCCAAGGAGCAAAATGCTTGGCTATCAATTCGGCAAACGGCGAACGCGGCACTAATACGCGCTCATCAACATAAAAAGGCATGCCAGCAAACCAAGCTTGGTTAGTTAAGTAAGCCACAGGAATGCGCTGCTCTATACGTGCTTTAATAAACTCAATCAGGGTATTTTTTTCTGTTTGAGTAAGCCGTGCTTGCATGATCTCTTTGGGTGCATCTATTGGCATGTGCAATACCGGTAGCACTAAACTCACGGCTTCGTCCCACGGGTTATCGGTGCCATGACCAAAGAAAACGTCATTACTGACAAACTGACTCGCGGTCCACCTCACCCAGTCTTGGATGGTATGAAGATCTTGCATTGCCTCATCGGCCGTTTCTGCACTGATCAGCGGCTGTGACATCTGTGTCATAGTGATTCTCTGCTATCAAACAATATTGCGTCATTGTAGCGTTTTTTAAGCTAGGTTTTTACGCTTTTTTTATTTAAAATAGCCCGATGAGTAAAGAATCCCAACATAATCCTGAGCACAGCGACGATTTCGCCATGTTCCGCGAGTCTCTCGCGGGGGTCAAGCCGCTAAAGCAAGATCAGGTGCAACTTAAACAAGCGAAGAAAAAGCCCAGTGTTGAGCTTAAGCAGCAAGCTAAGCAACAGCAATCTGAGTTTTACTTTTCCGATGAGTACATTCCAGACATCGACACCGCTGGCACCGTTAATTATGTAAAGCCTGGCGCCGATCGCTACTTGGCAAAACAACTGCGCCGTGGCGACTATGCCCCAGAGCTGATTTTAGACTTGCACGGTCTCAACAAAGAAACGGTAAAGCAAGAGCTTGCTGCGCTAGTACATGCCTGCAAAAAGCAACATATTTATTGCGCTTGCGTGGTTCACGGCGTCAGTGGCGGCACCTTAAAGCATAAAGTACCGCAGTATTTAGTACAGCACCCCGATGTTTTAGCAATGCACCAGGCACCGCTTGAATACGGGGGTCGTGGGGCGTTACTTATACTTATCGATTTACCTGAAGACCCCAGCTTTGGCCGTTAACTCGGCCAACATCAGCGTCATTTTGAAAACCACTTATAAATATTAATACCGCATTGGTATTAACCACTTTCGAAGCCATAACCACACTCCCCCCCTTTTACGCCACAGTGATTGCTGTAGTAACTTTATCCCACAGCTCTAAGGTAATACTGAATATTCGCTTAACCAAAATAGCTACTTTTTAGCTTAATTACTAATTCAGGCTGGTTAATTTCACTAACCAGGTTTATCCCTCCTCCCTACAAAGAATATTTTTCTATTTAATTTCAATAATTTAAAAAATATCTCGTGATTGGCACAACCTTTGTAATAGTTACTGCGACTAACAAATTAAAGGAAACGAATCATGAACACTTTAGCGAAACTTACAATGACCACAGTAATCCTAACAGCCAGCATGAGTGCCAGTGCTAACGAAGTAAACACCTCTGTACTTTCGGAAGTAAAAGCCAAGGTCTCTGAGGCCATTGCAGAAACCGTTCGCAGTAACCTTAATGAACTGAAGCTTGATACTAAGGCAGCTGTGAAATCAGCATTCACCAACGAACAAAAAGTAGCAGTAAAGAAGGAAGATGATAATGGTTAATGAATTAACGTTTATGAGTCTACTCGCCACCCCAGTGGTCAGTTTAATCGCCGCTTATGTGAGCATTCAACTCATCAAATCGTTAGGACAACGCATTAACATGCACTAGTGTCACCTTCGCTAAAGTAGGCAAGGTAGCCTAGTAGTCAAAGATCACCCTGGATGTCAGCGTGAAGTTGACACAAAAAACCCGCCAATTGGCGGGTTTTGTTTATTCAGTCACTTACGTGATTAAATTATAGTGAACCTTCGTTCTCAGATAGGAACTTAGCAACGCCTTCTGGGCTTGCGTCCATACCTGCTTTACCTTCAGTCCAACCAGCAGGACATACTTCGCCGTGCTCTTCGTGGAATGCTAGTGCGTCAACCATGCGAAGCATTTCGTCGATGTTACGACCTAGTGGAAGGTCATTAACTACTTGGTGACGAACATCGCCTTCAGCGTCGATTAGGAATGAACCACGGAAAGCAACGCCAGCTTCTGGGTGCTCTACGTCGTACGCTTGACAGATTTCGTGTTTAACGTCAGCAACTAGATCGTATTTAACTGGGCCAATACCACCTTCGTTTACTGGAGTGTTACGCCAAGCGTTGTGTGAGAACTGAGAGTCGATTGATACACCGATAACCTCAACGCCACGCTTTTGGAACTCTTCATAACGCTTATCAAATGCAATTAGCTCAGAAGGACAAACGAACGTGAAGTCTAGTGGGTAAAAGAAAATAACCGCTTTTTTACCTTTAATACGCTCGTGCAGGTTGTAGCTGTCTACGATTTCACCGTTACCAAGTACTGCTGCTGCTGTAAAGTCTGGTGCCTTGCGGCCTACTAATACACCCATTTTTATCTCCAATAGTTAGGTTTATTTCCAATCTTGTTTTATGTTCATCAAAGACACAAAACATTGATGTTCAAGATATGGTGATACTGGCTATAAAATACAACCCTGAAAAAAGCATTTTCCAAAGCAAATTTCACCAGTGCAAAAACTGCGTTTAGTTTATTGGGCTAGCGCCACAATTGACAATCGAATTAAGCGATAGCACTAATCTATATTTTCGATGATACGGTTAAGTAGCTAGATTAGGATCAAAAAAGGCTTCCTGAGGAAGCCTTTTGTGGGATGTTTAATCCATGATGTCTTCGGGCATATCGCCACGTATTTGTTGCCAGATTTCACCTGACTGATGACCGTATTTACGCATTAAGGAAATGGCACCATCGTGCTCACGATTTTCTGCCAATGCCGTTAAGTCGATGTAAAACTGTCGTGCCAACTCTCGCGTTCTTGGATCGGAGAAGTAATGACAACCAATTTTCGAATACAGACCGCGAAAACCGTTTAAAATAAGCACATAAATTTTATTTTGCCCGGCTCCTGCCAGTTCATGGTGAACTTGGTAGTCGTAATCAGCAAACGCTTCGGCGGTGTCTTCAAGCTCTGCGTGTTTAGATAAAATATCAATCACGCGCTGTGGGTTTAGCTTAATCGCTGCACGGGTATAAATAGCACTGATGTTCGTGCGAGCGGATAACAGCTGATCGGTAAGCTCTGGCATTTTATCTTCATCTAATCGTGCCAATGCTTCCAAAATATTGAGCCCTGAGGTTTCCCAGAAGTTATTCACTCGGGTCGGTTTACCATGTTGAATGGTTAACCAGCCGTCACGCGCTAAACGCTGTAGCACTTCACGTAAGGTAGTTCTGGTTACACCGATGAGTTCAGAAAGCTCGCGCTCAGCAGGTAGGATAGACCCCGGAGGGAATTCGCCGTTCCAAATTGACTCAACAATATATTCTTCAGCAAATCCAGCTGGGCTCTTGGCTTTGAAAATTCTCATCTCACACCACTTTATTATTACATCAATGCCTTTATTGGCAGTTTGTGCTTGTTAATCCACTGATTGTACCAGATGAAGCTCAACTAACAAGCCACAAATCCACTCAGTGTGGTTGTGATCATACACACCAAAGGTGAGATTATTACACCCCGTAAGGTTGTACCTACTCCTATAAAGGGGGTTTGAATAGTGAAGAGCCATTTATCTTTATCGTTTAATGATAATTTAGCAATAAGTGGTTCAGCCTCATTGTTTCAATATGCTGGGAGAGGCTAGAACTGAATCTATTTAGAGCGAGGCCACAATAGCCTTGTTCTATTGCAACAAGTAGCCTTCGTTGAGCTTGATGGCCGCTTATATGCCAATTTGAGCTATTAAGTTATTACATTAAAGACTTATAAAGCCAATATAACTGAGATTGAACCTAACTCCTATTTAGACATAAATGAGTTAGAGATGAGGGAAAGCAGAGTGCCAGAAGCAGACTATGGTAGCGCCGCGCTCTGCGGCAAATTTGGAGCGCAGCTGAAAATTTTTCCGGCAAGAGCGCTTTGTCAAAGGGCCTTTGACTCATAATCTTGCAGCCCTCTTTAGGGTCTTATATAAAAGATTAGAGTCAGCACCAAGCTGCTTCAACTTAAATGGCTTTTTTGCATTCTTAGTTATTAGCCAAACTTCTGGTATTCGATTGCCTTTGTGGAACTCATCACTAATGACAACATCCTCAATATCGACTAATGGAATATTTCTTTTGGTGAAAGGATAAACCACCTTAATATTATTGCCAGTGATTTTGACGCCCGCTGCGGTTACTAGGTATTCATAGATGATAAAGACAACCAGAACGCTCATCGCACCATAGCCTAATAGGGGATTTCCATTTTCCCCTACATACAGCCCTAATGCAGAAAATCCGATTACACAGGCCAAATAAAACAAATGGTAAAGCGGCCCTTTATAGAAGCTGGACTGGTCAAGATCTTTGTCTTGCGCACCAGCCTTTTCATTTAATACTTCACGGAGCATCTCAAACCCCAGTAATTGATATTCAACTCTAAGCAATTCTTTGTTGTCGGTGCCCAGCAGATCTAGACGCTGTCTATACGGTCTCTCTTTTACTATATGGATTTTCCCCCAAGCAATTAGTCCTTTCTCTTTTCCGATGTGTATATACCAAACTCCGTCATCATCAACTGCAACGTCTGCGAATGGTAGCTTTTTTAAAGTGCGCCATGTAAGAATTGAAAAGAACCCAAAGACTACTGTACACATTGCCGTAGTCATGAGTGTGCCATTTGGATTTCCTTCGTTCTCGTCAGGAAGGAAGGGCAAAGAAAATCCTAGCGCCAAAAATGCTATAAAAACTACTAAGCATACTTTCACTAATGTGATGTAGTTTTTGTCGAGCTTGAATTCTTGCATGAGCTTCCCGCTGCCCTCTAACTCCAAGTTAAGAAGCAATAAAATAGCTGGCTAAAATTAGCGACGAAGGAGCAAAAGCCAACTGTTTTTTGTCCTTTCAAACGACTTGCTAGTTTTGACTAAAATTAAACATCCTGCCAACTTCTTTATCAAAGCTAGCCGCTTCATTCTCTTCTGCCCATTTTATTTCCCTTTCACGTTGCTCAATTATGAGGTTTTCATCTCTCAACTGATTAATTACTTCTTCTTCAGTATTAGCAACTAAAAATTCAGGGTTTAATTCACAAGAATAAGTCTTTATATTTTCACTGAGCATATATGCTCTTGCCCACTCTTGAAAAAAGTCATTAGCAACGCCTTCGTTCTCCATAATCAATGTGGACTCTCTACAATCAGTTGAATTCTGGGAAAAATTGAAAGAACCACCAATAACTGTTTTTGGTAATATTTTAGTAATAACACCTTTATCCTCATTTACATTACACAGAACGAGGAACTTGTAATGAAGTAAACTTTTTTTGTCCGGGCCAGATTGATCCCTGCCAAAAACTCTTACCGAGTCTTGATTGATGCTATCTAATGGCAACGCTGTAAGGTGAAAGTCTGATGGTAATACATTAACGTTAAAACTTAGTGGGTTGATATCACCGTATAACTTCGATTGCTTCAATTTGTATTTTGAAGCTTCGCTCTTATCTATAACGATAGAAGAACCATATTTTAATTTTTTTAAAGCCGCTAATATTTTATTGTTAAATAACCAGGGGCAGCAACCTATAACTGCATTACTGTTTAAAATCAGATCGACGATAACATCTTCATTTGAATCAAAATATGCTTTTATTCCCCCGTGACTCTCAATTGATTGAGATCTATTTTCAAACAGTAAATTTAGATTTGTTTTTTTATTCATAACTTACAGGCCAGAGTTGATTGAAAAGCTAACGCCCTGCTATGGGGTGAGCAACGTAACACCTATGCCGCCTACCACCTTAATCACTAAAATCAACGCATAGTAAAAATGCCACGCGTTGCAAATTCCATTTGAGCCGTTTGTTATACGTTCACTCGTAAAGCTTTTCCGTTGCTTTTTTTAGGTCTGCTTTCGGTAAGAACTGATCAGATATGGTTAAAATAGAATGAATATTATTGCGTAACTTATCGAGTTCAATATTTCCCGGGTTTATTGCTGTTTGCAACAAATGAATGGCCATATCAGCTAATAGAACACGCTGCTTTTCAAGCCATTCCTTATCGTCTTTAGTTGCGGGATTAGCCAAATAATTAGCTTCTACCAGACTATGCAATTCCCAGCTTGTTTTAATCAAATCTTCGCGTTCAAAATTATTCAATGTTGATTAGTCCATAATGTATAACAATTTAATATCGAGCGATTGGGGCATTTGTCTGCCACAATCTGTTTCGCTTTTGTCCTATGACCATTGATAGCAAATTTAGGAAGTGTTTACCAGCATTGAAGTTACGAAGCATTACTCTGAACGTGTACACGGCAAAAACGATCCAATTTGTTGTTTTCTGCTATAGAAGAGACATAATAATACGATGTATAGATACACCCGCTGCAGCTAGCTCAAGGAGAACTCGTTCACCATTTCTAGACCACATCGCGAGTTTATGCTGACTAAGCAATATACGCTCAGAAGCGTTGATACATTCCTTAAGTGAATGACGTCCTATATTCATTTTCATGGTAAGTGTCACTTAGCTTCTTCGAGCAATTAGGTTGCACTATTCAATTGCAGTGCGTCTTAAACACTGCCTTGTGATTCAACCACTAAAATTCTGGCTTCTCCTTTCGGGTGAGCAACATGCTCAGTGCCAACCGTTGCATAAAAAATGTCGCCTGCTTCTGATAAATGTGAATGCTCCACGCCATTTTCCTTATAGAACATTTCAACCATGCCATCTAACACCACAAAAACCTCTTCGCCATCATTGGTATGCCATTGATAAGGTTGACTAGTCCATCGTTGTGATACCATTCATATTGACAATGTCTTGCTCGCCCAAACCCGCTAAGCCGTAAATGTTTTACTTCTAATTACTCGCAAAGCTCTTTCCTATTCTGTTGATGTTTATTTCTGAGGAACTAGGGTTGCTTCGTGCGGCGATGAGCGCCTGCAGCTAGAAGCAAATTATAATCCTATAGTGATTCATTCTTTATTTGTAATGTGAAGCACTAGAACTCTTGCTTTTTCGGTTGTAAACGAGAATAACACCGCTGCGCTTGCTCTGATAGCAGCTGATAAAGCATAATAAGGCAAAAAAAGGGCTTCCAGTTATGCAAATTTCTACCTTCCATTTATCCCGACAGTCGTGGGGATTACTTGCACTCAGTGCGGCGCTATTTGAAGCAACGGCACTGTATTTTCAGTATGGCATGGGCTTAGAGCCATGCATTATGTGTATATATCAGCGTTTTGCCATGCTGGGGATTTTCGCGGCCGGTTTAGTTGGCCTGTTGGCGCCACGCTCGTTTGTGGTGCGCTCTGTGGCATTTATCAGTTGGGGCGTAGGTAGTATTTGGGGATACTTGTTAGCACGTGAACACATTGCCATGCAAACCACCACCGATCCGTTTGCGTTTACCTGTGATTTTGTGCCGAACTTTCCTGAATTTATGCCATTACATGAATGGTTTCCGAGCTTTTTTGCGGCAACTGGCGACTGTGGCAACATTGATTGGTCGTTTATGGGGCTGTCTATGCCAGGCTGGATGGAGATCATTTTTGCCGCCTACAGCGTAGTGTTTATTTTCTTTTTACTGTTCCACTTCACTAAACAAAAAGCGGTATAAAAAGTTATGGTTTTCAGACTAAGTCAACTCACACAGCTTAATGGCCTTAAGCTAAGAGCAAAACAGCAAGTGCTGCAAATTGCACTGAGCTTACTCGATAGCAAAACTAAGGTCATTTTAAGAATTGCCAAACTGTTGTTGCTCACACCTTTTTTCGCTTCTTTAGCCATATTTGAAGGGTGGGTACTGTTACCCGTGTTACTGGTAGCAGGCTTAGTCTACCCTTTGTTTACCACGCCTGTAGAAATCTTCTTTGCTAAGCCTAAGCTTGATGAAGCACTGCGGGAGTATGAAAATAACAATACGCTAAGCGAGCAAAGCTAATTGCTCGCTTACGGCGTTTTATACTTTAATTTTCCCCTCCAACTTAGCTAATGTCCCTTTACCAATACCTTTCACCTGCTGCAGCTCGGTTACCTGTTTAAAGCCTCCATGCTTTTTGCGGTACTCGATAATGGCGCCAGCTTTGTGATTACCAATACCTGGTAATGTCGCTAACATGCTAACGTCTGCAGTGTTGATATTGATAACGGCTTGCTGTGTTGCTACTGCCGCTGAGGTGGGTTTGGTGGGCTCGGCATGCACGCCTGCACTTAGTACAGACAATGTCAAAGCTAAAGCGGCTAATGTGGATTTAATGCTCATATAAACACTCCTTGTGTTGGATTATTCCTTGCCTGACGAGGTATTAAAATCAGCGCCAGACTGTCTAAATAAAGAACGAAAATTACACTTTGTCAAAGTCTGATTTTTGCATTTCTACACTTTAGTGTGTTAGCCATGCCCGAGCATTGCAATTAAGCTGACAATAGCAGGCTCGTTGAGTAATACCAATCCGCATTAATACATGCTCAATTTGAGGGAGTAAATTTGACGCTAACTGCGTTAAAAATTTCTTATTTAGAACAACTAAATAGCAAAATTTTTGCCTTGTTATCGACAAAATTTACTTGCCTCAAGATAGATCTCTTAATTAAGCGAATTGGTATAAAAATACTTGCTAAATAGTGGTAACAAGTTTACTGTATATAAAAACAGTGACAAGAGGATTAACCATGGCCGTTATCACCAAATATGTTGTTGAGAGAAATGGAGTCGAGCGTATGACTTTTACATCGAAAAAAGAAGCAGATGCCTATGACAAAATGCTAGACGTAGCAGAAGCGCTTGAAGGCATGCTAGAAAAAGTCGATGTACCATTAAGCGATCAGCAAGTTGAGTCACTGGCACTAGAAATTGCCAAACAAAAAGATGATTTTCTGTCGGTGCTTAAAGGTGGTAAAGCCACCCCAAAAGGCAGTAGCAAAAGCAAAACTGACAGCGAGCAAAGTGAAGACAAGGTCACTAAAATAAAGCAAGCCTAATACTAATGAATTTGCAATTAGTTGCATAATAATTATACCAATCCGCATTAATACTTGCTCAATTTGATGGAGTAAATTTGCCGCTAACTGCGTTAAAAATTTCTTATTTAGAACAACTAAATCGCAAAATTTTCGCCTTGTTATCGACAAAATTTTCTTGCCTCAAATAGACCACTTAATTAAGCGAATTGGTATAAGGCAAAGCAATGATGCCTATTTAATTAGTTTTTCAGCGATGCAAGAATGAAAAAAACCGCGCTCTGATGAAGCGCGGTTTTTTTGTTGCGACTCAAGCACGAGTCGCAGGTATTAAATAACGGAGGTTACTTAAGAACAGCTGCCACAGCGTCGGCAAAGTAATCGATGTTGTCTTTACTGACACCGGCGACATTAACGCGGCTAGAGCCAACAATATAAATGGCGTACTCTTCACGTAGGCGCTCAATTTGTTCTTTATTAATGCCTAAGAAAGAGAACATACCGTGTTGGCGGTCAATAAATGAGAAGTCTTGATCTACGCCTCTGGCTGCTAAGCTTTCTTTAATTAGCGTACGCAGACCATTAATGCGACCACGCATTTCATCTAGCTCATCGTGCCACATTTGCGTCAGCTCTTCGCTACCTAGAATAGTGTTCACAATATCAGCGCCATGAGCTGGCGGCATTGAGTAAATGCTGCGCACTACACTTAACAATACTGAGTTAGAGATATCAGCAGTGGCGCTGTCTTTGGCAATCACAGAGCAAGCACCAATACGTTCACGGTATAAGCCAAAGTTTTTCGAACAAGAAGAACAAATAATCATCTCATCAACGGCATCCGCAATGGTTCTCATGCCTTGAGCATCTTCTTCTAGGCTGCTACCAAAACCTTGATAAGCAATATCAATTAATGGGGTAAAGCCTTGCTCTTTAGCCAACTCTGCAACGGCTTGCCACTGCTCTTGGTTAAGGTCCATACCGCTAGGGTTGTGGCAGCAAGCATGTAATAGAACGACATCGCCTTTTGGTACTTGTTTAAGCGCCGCCATCATGTCATCGAACAACAAGCCTTTATTTTCATAATCGTAGTAAGGGTACTCTTTTACTTGTAGCCCAGCTGCCTCAAACAAGCTAATGTGGTTAGCCCAGGTTGGCGTCGTTACCCAAATGGTCGCATTGTCGTTGCAACGCTTAATAAACTCTGCGGCAACACGCAATGCCCCTGTACCGCCAGGCGCTTGAGCAGTGCGAACACGGTTAGCCAGTAGGGCTTTGTGTTCACCTAGTAATAGGCTTTCCATTTTTTGACAAAAATCAAGATTACCAGCCAAACCAATATAAGACTTTGTCGTTTCATTTTCTAAGCGAAACGCTTCTGCTTTTTTTACCGCTCTAAGAACCGGAGTATTCCCCTGCTCGTCTTTATAAACACCAACACCAAGATCAATCTTATTGGGGTTAGTGTCCTGCTTGTAAGCGGCCATCAGGCCTAAAATAGGATCTGTTGGAAGTGGTTTTAGCTCTGAGAACATGGCTTATCTCTTTTATATTATAATTAATGCAAATTCGAACGCACTGCGCCCGAGTCAAAAAGGTCTTTTGATGGTAACACACAGGCTGCTAGTGAAGTTACCAAAATCATCGAGAATTTTATTCATTTATGTAAACCTATCTGCACCACGCCAGTATCAAGTTTACGACCAAGCAATTGCTTAAGATTGCGGTAGTAAGCGTGGTATTAGCACACAAGCGGCCGCGAGGGTTGCGAGTACTTCAGCACTGAAAAAGTCAGTGGTAAATGCCTCGGCATCAATGATCCCAACACACTTACCCTCGTCATCAAACAGTGGCAAACAGGTTTCTGCTTGTATTTTCGGATCGCACGTATAGTACTCGCCACCGGATGCCACATAGTCTGGAATATTGTTGATCACGCGTGCTTTGGCATTTAATACCGTTTGAATGTTGTTAGAAGTCGCGGCAAATTGCTCTGTCACCGGAAACAAAGGACGACTTGGAGCGCCTGAGTAGGCTAACTTTAATAGTTGTTTACCCTCTTGGGTATCGCGCACCTGATAAATGCCAAACCAATCCACTTGGGTGAAGTGAACCACCGCATCCACCAGCGTTTGTAATTTGGCTAGGCGGTTTTGGGTATCTTCATCTTGCTGTAAGTAGTCGCTGAGCAAAAAGGGCTCTGGCTGCAGATGACCAAATAAACTACATGCTCCGCCTTCACCGAGCTCTGGAATTTGATAAGACCATACGGCTTGCGCCGAATTACCACTTAAATAGTTATCAAGCAATGTTAACTGCTTATCAAGTAGCTCACGGGGAATGGTTAACTCACTGAGGGAAATATAATCTTTCATTTTAGCCATCTAAACATCTAAACTTTTAGATAGCGTAACACGTCCCCCTGATTTTGCCAATCAAAAATCACTGCCATGGATGACACTATTTTTGCTGTTCAGACAATAATGAATAAACAATCTCAACTTCATTGCCGGTGCTGTTGTAGTTGATACGTTCAGCAATCTCATCCAATAACCCCACTCCCCGTCCATGGCTGTTATCATTCACTTCTGCGTGTTGCTTATTGGTGTTAAAACCACAGCCAGAGTCACAAATGGTAAAGTACAACTTAAGGTCCTCGGGCGAATAGCGCACGGAAATGATGATCAGCGCTTGGTTGAGCTCACTGAGTGCCGCTTCACGCAATTGATAAAACTCAAAAAAACCATCTTCTTTGTTTTTAATTTCTGAGTCTAAGCCCAATACACCATGATCTAACGCATTATTGTAGGCTTCAGAGAGCAATAAGAAAATATTTGAGCGATGCGCCGAAATCCCCTGCACTTCACTGAGTAAATCCACTAACTCCAAAATGGGGTCGGTACTTTTCATCTGTTTGGCGTTGAGGTGCAATGAAACGTCAAATGGTAAGCTCGAATAATGAGTGGGCTCCGTTACTTTTACCTCGGTGGCGACACAGTTAATAATGGCAATACTGAGGTCATCTTGTTGCTCTGTGTTTCCAGAAAAGGCTTTCACGGAGGTAATGATTTCATCTGTGGAGATGCTGTGCTGCGACTTTAGCAATTGCTTTAATCGCTCTTCACCAAACATATCCCCTTGTTCAGATTCAGATTCAATGATGCCATCGGTGGCCATCACAAGGCGCTGCTCAGCACTCACTTCAAGATGAATAAGGTTGCGCTCAAACTCATCAATATCTAACACCCCCAGCGCCATATGCTGACTTTCAATGGTTTTAGTAACGTCACCTTGCTGGTTAATGAGGTATAGGTCCGGCATTCCGCCAATCCAAGCAGAAAGGTTTTTTCCTGAACTGCTGAGCTCAATGATGGCTGCGGCACAAAACATATGCCCAGGTAATAACTCATTCAGTGCTGTGTTTAACTCCACGGCGATATCGCTCACCGCCATGCCCTTTTGCACCATAGTGTAAAAAATCCGGGATGCTGGTAGAGCCCCAACGGCGGCTGCAAGGCCATGCCCAGTAAAATCCCCTAACAAACAGTAAAAGCCACCAATCGGGCTCTTTGCCATGAGTAACATATCACCATTAAACATCGATGCAGGAGATAAGTGATAGTCACACACGTTGGGATAATCCGATTGCTGTGCTAAGGCGTTACTAAAGATATGCTCAACAATTTCGTGTTCACGTTCGGTTTGGTTGTAATGATATTCTAAAAGTTGACGCTGTTCGTTACTTTGTAGGCTTAAACGCCGCGTTCTGGCATGGGCTTTAATTTTGGCCGACAAAATGACTTTATCAAAGGGTTTATGAATAAAGTCATCACCACCTACCGCTAAGCATTTTTCAAAGCTCTCTTTGTCTTCTAACGCGGTAATAAAAATAATGGGTAAATAGACATCTTTGCTGTGCTTTTTGATTTCAGGTGCGGTTGCAAAGCCATCCATCACTGGCATTACTACGTCGAGCAAGACAATATCAATCGCTTGATTGTCTAATATGGTCAGAGCCTCTTGGCCATTGTGGGCGCAAAACACAGTGTAAAACTGTTGCTCCAACATGGCTTTAAGAAGACGACAGTTTAAAATCTGATCGTCAACTACCAAGATATTCATAAGTTGGGATGTTCTTGACGTTTAATCAATATCAAACTTTTTATCAAAGCGGGAAATCTGCAGAATTTTTTTTAGCTGCGGGCGGCAATTGCTGATCTGAATACTCGAAACCGATGTTCCCAAGGTTTTTTTCATGTTCAACAGCATGCCCAGGGCTGAGCTGTCCATGTAATCTGTTTCGCGCAGATCGATGACGACTTTATCGGTATTGTTACCAATATCGGCATAGGCTTGGCGAAAGGACTGCACCAAGTTAAAGTCAAATTTCCCTCTTATTTGAATCGTAAGTGTTTTGCCATCCGCCGAGGCGTTTGTACTTAAGCTCATCTTTAAGCTCCTAAATTATTTTGATTTATGTCCCCTCAACCATTTAAATATAACCCTTAAAATTCATTTAGCAAAAATAAAAAACATCGAAACGGCTTTTTGTTATCATCTTAATATTGAAACACTTGATAGGATACTGACTATGTCGGACTCAAGACTGGTTTACTCTACGGATGTAGGCCGTATAGACAGCAAAGACGAAAAACCACAAAGCCAAAGTAAGATTTTTAAAGACGGAGCACTGCGCATTGAAAGGCAAACCAAAGGCCGCAAAGGAAAAGGCGTGATGCTGGTTGTGGGGATAGACAGTGAACAACACGACCTGAAAAAGCTCGCCAAGCAGTTAAAATCGAAAATGGGACAAGGTGGTGCGGTGAAAGACGGTATTATTGAGATCCAAGGCGACGACCGTGAGAAGCTGAAACAGTTACTGGAAGGTCAAGGCTTCAAGGTGAAAATAGCCGGCGGATAAAAGCATTACGAAGAGCGCCACAGGGCGCTCTGGACGCTTCCCTACTTCTGTTCACTTGATACGCTAAAGGTCATTACATCGGCTTCTTGTAATGGCGCACTGTAGTAGTAGCCCTGTAATGTAAAGCAGTTGTTGTTGGCGAGAAAATCGATTTGCTCTATGGTCTCTACCCCTTCTGCTACTACCTGAAGATTCAGCTTTTGCGCCATCGCAATAATGGCCGCAGTGATCTCCATATCGTTGGGGTCTTCTGGAATGTCTTTAACAAATGAACGGTCTATTTTAAGCACATCCACAGGAAAGCGTTTTAGATAGCTAAGTGACGAATAGCCGGTACCAAAATCATCAATCGACAAAGACACTCCTAACGATTTGATGTCGCGTAATTGCGTGATAGCCGCTTCTACATCTCCCATCAACATGCTTTCTGTTAACTCCAAATGCAACTGCGTCGGCGTCATTTTTGTTTCTTGAATGATGGCAGACAAGGTGTCGATAAGCTTAGCATCTTTGAACTGGCGCGCTGACAAGTTGACCGAGACATTGGCTATTTTCCCAGCCTGCTTCAGGCGCTCGGAAAAGTGACAGGCTTCTTCTAGTACCCAAGCACCAAGCTCAACAATAAGTCCTGTGGCTTCGGCAATGGGTATAAATTTATCCGGCGGAATACTTCCCTCTGTGGGGTGAAACCAGCGTGTCAGAGCCTCGTAACCCACTACTTCACCTGTTTGGCTATTCACTTGTGGTTGATAATACAGGGTGAACTGTTGCTCTTTAATGGCTTGGCGTAACTCGTTTTCAATATACAGCCTTTCATTGGCCGCTTCATTCAAGTCCTGACTGTAAAAGTGGTAAGTGTTTCTGCCCTTCGCTTTGGCCTGATACATTGCCAAATCAGCGTGCTTTAATAGCTGCTCTTCTTCTTGGCTGTCAAACGGTGCCATGGTGATACCAATACTGGCACTAACGATCACCTCATTGTTGCCAAGTTTAATGGGGCTACTGAGGGTGGCTTGAATATTGTTGGCCACTTCCATGGCGTCTTCACGTTGTTGAATACCACTTAGCAACACCGCAAACTCATCACCGCCTAATCTGGCGATGGTATCTTCTGCGCGCAAACGTTTTTGCAACCGTGTTGCCACTTCCAGTAACAAGCGATCACCAGCATCATGACCGAGCGTATCGTTAATGCGTTTAAACTCGTCTAAGTCAAAATAAAACAGCGCAAAGGCATAGTGGCCACGCTCTGCCAACGCCATAGATTTACGCAGCTGCATTCTAAAGTAGGTACGATTAGCCAGCCCAGTGAGGGTATCGTAGTAAGCCAACTCTTCCATTTTACGTTGGCTTTCTTTAACAAAGGAAATATCCTGCGCCGAGGCGACATAGCTCGAGATAGCCCCACTGTCTTCGCGAATGGGAGAAATACTTAAACTCACCCAAATCGGTGCGTCCTTATCTCCTGCTAACATGGTATCACCACGCCAGTAATTGCGGCTGCGCAGGTCGAGGTCAATATCATCAACCAGTATGGCCATGTCTTTAGCGATGATGCTTAACAGTGGCGAACCAATAAAATGCGCTTCATCATAGCCGGTCATTTCCTGCATTTTTGGGTTAACGTAATCGATTTGAAAGTGCTCATTGGTGAGCACCACCCCTGTCCCCGAGAACGCCACTGCTTTAGAAAGTCGGTTTGCGGCCTTTTCGGCCACTTCTTTTTCGCTAATGCGTTGATTGAGGCCGCTCACTAAGTCCTTTATTTCAACGCTCATGTCGTTAAAAGAGGCATTGAGTTGGCCAATTTCATCGTCGGTATGTGGCAAGGTTGGTGCATCCCACTGGCCCCGACCAAAACCCTTTACTGCTTTGACCAAAGCGTTAATGCGGCGTAACACCAATTGATAAAGCACTTGATGCAATAAAATGGCGACAAAAATTGCATACAGAATAAACAGCCCGAAAAACTTAACTTTCAGCTCTTCTAGCGCGGCAATGGCCGATGCCCTTTTTTTATAAATGCCCACATACCAATCGAGACTATCAACATGGCTGATATGCATTAAATGCCAGTTGTCGTCCAATTGGAACTCACTTTGTAGGTTCGGTAACTGGGTTGCAAGCGCCGTTTCAATAATCTTACTTAAGCTTTCGGGCAGTTGTTGATAGCTTTGTAATTGCTCAGTTTGACTGGCCGCCGGTATTACCCCTGGCGCCGCCAATACACGCCCTAGCCGGTCGAAAACAATAAAGCCTTGCTGCTCACTGGAGCGGGGAAAGTTATTAAGCAGGGACTGCAACCGCAGATCGCTTCCGGTTAATCCCACATACTGGTTTTGTTTGTACAGTGGCACCAATACACTAACAATCCACTGCTTCCACAGGGGATCAAAATACACCTTCGACCATACGGCTTCACGCGTGGGGTTTTGCTCAGAATGTAATATGGGTAACTTATGAAGTTGCTCGCCACTAAAACGAGGATCTTCGGCCAAAATGGCATTCGGTGGGGCTATTCGAGTGAAGCCTTGTTGGGTCGATAAATAAAAGTTAGCAAAGTCTTGCAACAGGGGGGGCGCCAGTATGTTCCATAATAGCTCCGACTCAGAAAACAGCTTTTCATCCGCTTCCCTTTGCGGCGCACTGGCCGCCGATAAACCGTTTTGCGCGGTACTCACCCAATTGCCGGCCTTTTGTTCAACTTGTGCTTCTAAGCCATTAAGCTGGTGTTCGTGTAGGAGATGCTTAGACACCACAGAGTTTGCCTGCTCAGCTAAATTGGCTTTCAGGGCGAGGTAGTCAGTAAAACGGCCGGTAACATCGGCGCTTAAACGTTTAAGCTCGTCATACTCTTCATACACTAATTGCTTTTCTTCTGATTTCAACATCAATGCGGCAGCGAAAACGCCTGCAATGAGGCATACCGCTGAAATCAACATCGACAGTTTTACACTCAGTGAATTCGCACCATATCGAGATGGCGGACGAAGATTGCCCACGAGTTAACCTATATTCTTATTTTTACTAGTTAAGGCTATTGAATATAACAAAATAAAATTCCAGCTGCCAACAAGTTACGTCTAACACCGATAATTGAGACTACAGCAAAATGTGCCAAACCTCACGGCTTTTTACGATTGAGCTAAAAGTAGTACTTGTTTTCGGTTTTAATAGTGTGCTAAAAATGTAGTTAACCACAGAATAAAGATAATTCGTTATGAATACTATCACTCGCAACACCTATTTCTTTTTTGGCTTCTTTAGATGAAGAGGCTTGTCTGTTCGTGAGTGAAAAAGAATAGCTAAGCCTCCCAACATCGGGGGGCTTTTTTTTGGCTAAATGGGAATGAGGACCTATGACTAAAGACACATTAAATGCCTTGCGGCATGACATTAACGAAATAGATTCAGAGTTATTGATTCTATTAGCAAAGCGACGACGAATAAGCCACAGTGTACTGGAATATAAAATAGCTAACAATAAACCCATCCGCGACGAAGCACGTGAAGAGGCGCTACTTGAAAAGCTCATTCGTTATGGCAAGTCATTGGGCCTAGACGCTTTTTATATTAACAGTGTGTTCCAAACCATTTTGGAAGACTCGGTGTTAAACCAACAAGCCATGTTGCAAAAAAGCCTGAACCCAGAGAGCGTCGGCGATACACACCGAGTAGCCTACTTGGGCGGACAAGGCTCATACAGCCAACTGGCCTGCCACAAATACTTTAGTCGCCGGCCGGGTAAGCTGGTTGAAATGGGTTGCCAAAGCTTTGATCAAATCACCAATCTGGTGGAAAAAGGTCAAGCGGATTATGGCCTATTGCCAATTGAAAACACCAGCTCTGGCAGTATTAATGAAGTCTTCGATTTACTGCAGCACGCCCAAGTGTCGATTGTTGGTGAAGTCACACATACCGTAGAGCACTGTTTGTTGGCATTGCCCGATACCGAGTTACAAACAATCAATAAAGTCTACGCTCACCCGCAGCCATTTGCCCAGTGTAGCCGCTTTATTCAAGGACTTGGCGATATTCAACACGAAACCTGCGACTCCACTTCAAGTGCTCTAAAGCAAGCAGCAGAACACCCAAACAGCGCCGCCATTGGCTCAGCGCAAGCAGGCAAAAATGTTGGCTTAGAAGTGATAAAGTCAGGTCTGGCCAACCAAACCGAGAACCACAGCCGCTTTATTGTAGTGGCGCGAAAAGCACTGCAGGTGTCCACTCAAATCCCAACTAAAACCAGTTTGATCATGGCCACCAAACAACAAGTGGGTTCCCTTGCCGATGCCTTGATGGTATTTAAACAACATAATATCAATATGGTGAAATTAGAATCGCGTCCCGTGCCTGGTAACCCATGGGAAGAAGTGTTTTATGTCGACCTACTGGCCAATATTGCCGATCCACAAGTGCAAACTGCACTTGAAGCACTGAAAGATCACACCCAGTTTGTGCGCCTGCTAGGCTGCTATCAAAGTGAATCACTGCAAGCTGTGGATGTGTTATAACCCCCTTTTTCTGCCATCAAGTGATAAAAAAGCCAGAGCGGACAACAACCCGCTCTGGCTTTTTTGTTGCGCTTTACTCAGTATTACTCTTCCTTTAAACCAAGTAACTCGATTTCTGCTAGCTGAACCAAGCCATCATTATTAGCATTCTTACTAATACTTAAGCGATAGCTGGTGTAGGCAAAGGCATTGGACAACGCAAAGGTTTTTCGCGATAACCTCTTATCCCAACTTTCTCCGACCCAACTGGCCACTTCAGTCCATGTTTCACCACCATCATTTGAGCCCAGTAATTGGAAATTTTCAGGATCGCGTTCTGGGGCATCATTGGCACTGGTGATTGCCAAACCACTGACAATCTGTGGTGCTGTAAAATCAGCTTGGATCCAAGATGGCGATTCCTCTGTTGGTGGGCCTTGCCACTCATTGTGATCTAACCATTTTGTTGCGATGTCGTTATCAAATGCTTTTTGTTCACTTTCTGCATCTCCAATACGATTACGCGCCGTAAAGCTTGTTCCAGCCACATCAGACAGATCTTCAAGTGCGTACTGCGGCCCAGCCAGCTCAATTTCCGCGATTTGCACTAAGCCATCGTTATTGGCATTTTTGCTAATAGCTAAGCGATAATAGGAATAAGCAAGGCCATTAGAAAAGCTAAAGGCTCGGCGCTCAAAGCGAGACTCAAACGACTCCCCTACCCAAGTGTTTAACACTTGCCAGGTTTCACCATCATCAGAAGCCAACAATTGGAAGTTTTCCGGATCACGTTCAGGTGCATCATTAGCGCTGGTGATATACAAGGTATTCACTGCCTGCGGCTGGGGTAAGTTGACTTGGATCCAGGCTGGGTTTTCAGCCGTTGGCGGCCCTTGCCAGTCATTATGATCTAACCATTTAGTGTCGAGGTTTTTATCGAATGCTTGAGCCGCGCCCTCGGCATCGCTAATACTAAAGCGCGCTGAATAACTTGCACCTTGAACTTGAGCGTGATCTAAGCCAGAGACCTCAGGCCCAATGAGCTCTACTTCAGCCAGCTGCATTAACCCATCATTGTTTTTATTTTTTGTCACTTCAAGACGGTAGCTTTGATATGGCAGTTGGTTGGCAACCATAAAGTTTTGTCGCTCACCACGGGCTTCGAAAGACTCACCAAGCCATTGACCCAACGATTGCCAAGTTAAGCCATCGTCGTTAGAGCCATATAGGGCAAAGTTCTCTGGGTCGCGCTCAGGCGCGTCATTGGCACTGGTGATCGCCAGTTGATTAACGGCAACCGCTTCATTAAAGTTAACCTGTAGCCATGACGGTGCTTCTACCGTTGGTGGCCCCTGCCAGTCATTGTGATCAAGCCACTTGGTTGCCGCGTCGTTATCAAATGCTTTATCTTGATTTTCAGCCTCACCAATGCTGTTACTCGCCGTCACCGCAAACGGCACGGTGTCGGTGTGATCAACGCTTGGGTAGACAGGCCCCACAAACTGGATTTCACCCACTTGCACTAAGCCATCATTGTTTTTATTTTTAGTTATTTCAAGGCGATAGCTGGTGTACTTCTGAGCGTTGTTAAATACAAACCCTTGACGCTCAAAACGCGCATCAAAGGCAGCACCGACCACATCCCCCAGCTTCACCCATGTTGCTCCTGCATCATTCGATGCAAGATCATTCGATGCAAGATCATTCGATGCAAGATCATTCGATGCTAACAATGCAAAATTTTCGGGATCGCGTTCAGGCGCATCATTGGCACTGGTAATATACACACCACTTATCGCTTTTGGCGCTTCAAAGTCCACTTGGATCCAAGAGGGGGATGCCTCCGTCGGGGGGCCTTGCCAGTCATTATGGTCCAGCCATTTGGTTTGCGGATCGCCATCAAATGCTTTATCGGCACTTTCAGCATCACTAATGGCATTTCTTGCTGTCGCCGCTGCCCCAGCGGTGATCACTTGTTGCATCGGCCCACTGGAAATAGGTTCATCGAATAAAGGTAAGGATAAATCAACAATGCTGTCTGCACTGAGACCTAGCTGTGCGGTCACAGGATGTGCCTCAAGTGCACTATAAATCGGCAAACGAAGTGCCTCTAGTGCCGCTTCGTCCTCGCTAAGTGCAGCGTTAAGGTTATTCATCGCATTGGTCAAAACACTTTGTAGCGAACTTTGTTCATCAAACTGCGCAAATGCGGCATTGAGTAAAGACAATTTTTGTATACTCGGTGACACATAAGTCATTTCACAGCTTTGCTCACCGTCCTCGGATGTGCTGCATTGCTCACCCAATTCAAAGTTTTCGAGTTGCTCAGCACTGACAACGGGGAGTTCAAACACATTAGTATTGCCGGTTTGCCAACCCAGCGCGCGCAGCAACAATGCAGACATATCTGCTTTTGCTAAAGCCATAAGCTCTGCTGTTGCGACGTTGCGACCTGCTGCAATTTGCTGCTCCACCAGCATAGTGGCAAGCGTGGTCAGGGCGTTTATTTGCAAACTGGTGTCGGCATGGCCATCGGCACTGGTACCATAAGGCACCGCCACTTGGCTTAAGGTTGTTAACGTCACCCCAGATAAATAATCACCACTGACCATTTCGCCAAGCTCCACCGCGCCGCACTGCATGGCATCACAACGCATCTGCGACTGCTCACTGGTTGTTGCCGATACTTTAATGGTGGAGTTAATCCCAAACCCAGCTTCACCGGTGAGTTCAATAAACAATTCACCGGCTTGATCTGAGCTGGTATTGCCCGACATTGTCATGGTAGTACCATTCAGTGCGGTTACGGCTATATCCGCTTGGCTCAGAGCCCCTTTTATCACAGAGCCAGACACTTCTGCGGTCGTCATGGCTGGTGTCACTGGAATATTGTCGACTTTAGGGTCATCGCTCCCGCCGCCACAGGCAGCTAGCACGTTGGCAGCGACAATCAGCGGCACTGCACTTTTGATTTTATTATACATTTTCATCTCGTTACCTTTTAGATATCAAGCCACACTGATGTGCAGCCTGCTCTAACAGCCACAAGCAAGTGTTGACGCTTATCGTTTTACTGTTGTTTCCGCGTAACGCTTACTTGCCTCTTGTTATTGTGTCCACCCACCATCAGAAGCGATAGGTTATCCCTGCGTAATAACGCTGTCCGGTATAACTACTGCTGCGTAATCGCGCCTTAGAGTCCTTGCCATAAAACGTCCGGGGTTCTTCTTTGGTCAGGTTGATCACAGATGCCGTCAACACCAGGTTTTCCATCAAGTTGTAGGAAGCATTAACGTCTACCTGTTGGTAAGGCTCCTGATACACCGTAAGTCCATCGGCTAGCCCTAATGCGGTTTCACCTCGACGGTTATAGGATGCACGAACACTAAAGGTGTCATTCTCGTAATACCCTGAGAAGTTGAATTGATTATCAGCACTGCCAACCAAGGCTGATTCCCCGACCTTTTCACCATCAACGCTAATATCTGCCTGATTGGTGTCATTCAGGGTATAGTTGACGTTAACCCCAAAGCCATTATCAAAAGCGTGCTGAGCAAACAGCTCAATGCCTCGTGACTTGGCATTGGTGCCATTGGCTGTGGTGGTAAATGGCGTCACGGTAATGTCTCTAGGTGGCACTATTTCTGCGCCGGTAAATGGGTTGGTAAACCCTTCAAATGGTCTGACCGAGGTAATAATCAAAGGCACAATGAAGTTATCAACTTCTTTGTTGAATAACGCAACCCCAACCGCCGAACCTTCGCCGTAGTAGTACTCCGCAGATAAGTCCATTTGCACTGACTCGAACGGTTTGAGGGCCTTGTTACCACCAGAACCACGCCATCCTGGCTCAACTGGATTGCCTCTAAATTCGAGGCGGTCATCCGCCCACTCTTGGGAAATAAAGGTTAGCTGCTCTGGCGCTCCCATATCGTTGAATGGCGGACGAGACATGGTTTTTGCAATGGCACCACGCACCACTAGGTTATCGCTGGCATCCCAGACAATATTAAAACTCGGTAACAACTGGGTATCAGTG
The DNA here is from genome assembly GCF_037120705.1 of Pseudoalteromonas sp. UG3-2. Lineage (NCBI taxonomy): Bacteria > Pseudomonadati > Pseudomonadota > Gammaproteobacteria > Alteromonadales > Pseudoalteromonadaceae > Pseudoalteromonas > Pseudoalteromonas sp. UG3-2. The sequence goes on from NZ_JAWLJU010000002.1 coordinate 1,155,672, forward strand.
ACGGTACGAACCGTAGTGGTTTCTACATCAATAAGACGCTCGTCGCCCAAGATGTCCTCCTCGGTAACATCATCAATATCATCGAGGAAGTAATTGATTTTATCCGAGGACATAATCTCTGTTTGCGTTTCGACATACCGCACCCCAATGTTGCCTCTAAAGTCACCAAAGGAAAAATCAGCCTGTAGGTAGGCGGCCATGATCTCTTCTGCAATATCAAAGACAAAATCGGGCTCTCTGCGAGTATGCTTAACGTATTCACTGGTCACAATGTCGCGGTAGCGGTCCCAATTAATGGTAGGCATGGTGTTGACTTCAAAGCCCCCTGGGATATTTTGCTCTGAGGTTGCGTTTAAAATATCTTCCAGCCTTGGCATGCCGCCAATCCACTGATAAGACACTTCATCGATGGCCCCTTGGCTAAACGGATCAAGCTCGCCACTGGCAATTTGGTCGGCGCCAGCCTGAGTAATAAAGAAGGTATTATTGGTTTCTCTGTGAAGTGTGGCATTGCGGTATTTAGCACCGACGCGCAGCGTATCTATAATGCTGTAACCAAGATAATAGTCTAAGTCGAGTTGGGCATAGTCTTCTTCTAAATCACTCACCACAAAACTCGAACCGGTCGAGCCCGGATCAGGATCCCCCGCAATGCCCGACTGCAAATTAGCAAGCAGCTCAGGGTCTGCGTATATTGACACTCTATCCCCTAATCGCCAGCCAGCAAACGAGGCGGCATTTTCCACCAATCCAGAATCACTGCGACTTGCAGGCTGTCCACTCTTGTACGCCGCACTCCAAGACTCAGAAGGGCCGCCACTGGCGCGAGTGTAACCAAACTTGCCGCTTAGGTCATAGACATCTCCGGCATACTCAAAGGCAAAATCATAGGTGTCTGAGGTGTCTTTTTCTTTGGTGTAGCTGCCAATTATCCATGGAAATTCAAGGTTTCTTTCCGTGCCTCCAGCGCCGGTGGTGAAGTCCATGCCGGTAACAACCATGCCCGAGTCATCTAAGGTGATGCCAGTGAGGTAGTTGGGATTATATTTCCACTCGGGGATCCACATTTGTGAGGTGGTGCGATTTTGCCCCAGTTCAAAATGGAAATGATTAAACGTCAGTGATAGATCATCAGTTGGACGCCACTGCACAGTCGCCTGTAACCCCTGGCGTTCACGCTTTTCTTTGGTTACCCCAACGCCTGCAACCTGTGGCGCCCAAACTCCATCGTAGACATTGCCATAGGCATCTTCTAACGCGGAAAAACGGCGCGAGCTATCAGCAATGACATTACCATTAACATCAGTGGCAGGCAGCTCTGAACTGGTTGCCCAGCGCCAGCCACCACCACCAGACATATCACCACCTAGTGAGCGGTTTGTTCTGTCTTGCTTGGTGTAGCCAACTAACAGACCAAAGGTTTCATCGTCGTTTTTCCACGAGTACACTCCGCTAAAATTTGGTTCATACTCTTGTGTAACATCGGCGTAAGTGTATTCAAGATTGAACGCCCCAGAATTGGCTTCCATATCCAGTGGTTTGCGGCTGTGTAAAATAACCGTACCGCCCACTCCTCCTTCATCCAATCGCGCTTCCGATGATTTAAACACCTCCACGGACTGTACCATGGTCGATGGCAGTAAAGAGTAGCTAAATGAACGAGATGGCGAGCCTGGAGAAGAAGCGATAAAATTACCGTTCAGTTGAGTAAAAGTGAGATCCGATGATAACCCCCGAATACTGACGTTTTCCCCTTCTCCGCCACTGCGCGAGATGACAACACCTGGAACCCGCTGCAGTGAATCGGCAACGTTTTTATCCGGAAACTTACCAATATCCTCTGCTGTAATGGCATCAACAATGGCATTTGATAGCCGTTTTATTGCTAAGTTTTCTGCCATAGACGCACGGATCCCGCGCACCTCAATGGTCTCAACTTCCTGCGCTTCCTCTTTATCGGTTTCTTCAGCCATTGCCCAATTGCTAGCTGATAACATCGCGAGGACCAGTGCAGACTTGCTAAATTGCCGTGACCTTCCTGTCACATAGCGTCTGTTATTATTATTGGCCATTCCTATCTCCAAGATTGTTATATTCTTATAAAGCGATAGCGTCCCTTGCTGCTCCATGACGCATCGCTTTGTGACGACCCTTTTTGCTTCCCTAAAGGGGTAAGCGTGTCTAAAACACAGCTTCAGAATAGGTCTGCGCTATTAAAAGTGATAATAGAATTTCGGTTAGCACTAAGACAAAATCGGCGTTTAGGTTAAAAAAAGATCCATTTTCATACTTCCTAGTTTATAGTTCTCTGCGTACAAAAACAGACGATAAGCATCTTTGTTTGGCAATTAAAATACACAAAGAGTAATTACAAAACATAAACTTAAATAAGAATTTCAAGCTTGCTAATTGCATCTTCTTTTTTACTTATACTATTCAATCTCGGATAAAAGGCATGAACCGAATAAAACATTCAGGTAAAAACTTGGAAGTGTGCCTTAGCAGTGATCATACTGCTTTATTACGCCACAACAGCAAAGTTGCCTATGCATCCGGTGCTAGTCGTATTGAACTTTGCAGTCAGTTATCTTGTGGTGGTCTATCACCTAGCATTGAGGCCATTTCTCACGTGGTAACGCAGCAACCGAAACACAAAGAGTGTATTGTGATGCTACGATCTGCCAACGACTTTTTTATCGATACAGCACGACTGTACCAGCTGCAACAACAGCTACAACAGTTTGCCCAAGCAGGAGCAAGCGGCGTAGCACTGGGCTTTATTGACCGCGATAGCAACATTGCCACTCAGCCTTGTCAGTCACTCATTGCCATGGCCCGTGATCTCAAGCTCTCAATTACTTTTCACCGCGCCTTTGATGCGGTTGCTAATTGGCGCCAAGCCGCCGATACATTGTTAGAACTGGGTGTAGATCGGGTATTAAGTTCTGGCAGTGAATGGACCAGCCAGCTGGATGCTGCACACAGTATCAACCGCCTTACCCGTCTTCTTCATCACTTTAGCGGTGAGATAGAGTTAGTGATTGGCGGCGGCGTTACCCCACAGCACGCTGATAAACTCTGGCAATTGCAGGCATTTGGCCCGCTCTCTCTTCACGCTCATTCAGGTGTGCATACCCATCAAGTGGAAGTATGCCCTAGGCTGATTAGGGGAGTAATGACAGCAGCCAAGGGGGTCGCGCAAAGATGAAACAAACACTTTTTCTCGGCATCGATGGCGGAGGCACCAAATGCAAGGTGCGATTAGAAAACCAAAACCGTCAGTTGCTTGGCGAAGCGGTCAGTGGGCCAGCCAATATCGCCACCTCAGTAACCGCGGCGCAAACGGCGATTTTAAAGGCCACAATGACAGCGCTAACAAAAGCCCAGCTGCCTGCTTCAGCCATTGCTGACATTCATGCATTCGCTGGACTTGCGGGGGCGAATGTTGCTCAGGCTCAGCAAGCAATGCGCACATGGCAATGTCCTTTTGCCCAGTTTGATTATACCAGCGATGCCCATATTGCCTGCCTTGGCGCCCATCAACACCAAGATGGTGGCATCATTATTCTGGGCACAGGATTCTGCGCTGGGTTAGTAAAACAGGGCCAGTTTCGCGAATTTGGCGGCCATGGACTCTGGCTAAGTGACGGTGCAAGTGGTGCCTGGATTGGATTAAGCCTGATCAAGTGCGCCTTGGAGGCACTCGATACGCTTGCTGCCCGCAGCTTACTCATCGACACACTGCTTGAACAACTACATTGCTCAAGCGTGGAGGAGTTAGTAGCATTAACATTACAAGCACCGCCCCACTACTTCGGCCAATTTGCACCGCTGGTTTTTAATCACGCACAAGACCCTCACGCTCAGCGAATATTGCGCTCGGCCGCTGCTTTTATTGAGCGCTACTTGCGGCATTTGCAGCAGTTAGGCGCTCAGGAAGTAGCCTTGGTTGGCGGGATTGCAGAGCCTATTCGCCCATGGTTAAGTGAGGATATAGCGACATTGTTAGTGCCGCCTAAGCGACCTCCCGAAGACGCTGCTTTAGCTATCGCTCGAGAGCAATTCCTTGCGTAACTGCGAAGGAATTTCGCCAAACAAGCGACGAAACTGTTTAGTAAAATAACTGGGCTCAGAGAAACCACACTGATAAGCCACTTGTGAGACCGGCAAGCGCGTTTCCACCAGCAATTTACGGGCATTTTCTAACCTCACCTCATTAATAAATTGGTTGGGCGTTTTTGCTAAATGCTTTTTAAACCGGCGCTCTAATGCGCTGACTGATAGGTGAGCCAGCTCAGCCAGCTCTTCAATGGAAATATAACGATGGTAGTGCTCGCGAATAAACTCCACCGGCGCTTCGATGGCGCGAACATGAGAAAGTGCTTTTGACGTCTTTGCTAAGTGCCGGGTAACGCCATAGGTACCAATAATGGCGTTATTGTCATCTAATAAGATTTTTTTTGAGGTGGAAAACCAAGCTAATTCACCACTGCTGGTTTGATTTAACTCCAGTCTATCGGTAACGATAAATCCTTCCATCACCCGTTTATCGTCGTTAACGTATTGAAAGGCTAAGTGCTGAGGTGAGAAGTCAAAGTCTGTTTTTAGTCGAATTTGTTCCAACGTACTGTAACCTTGATGCTCAATAAAATGCTGATTAGCATAGACAATTCTACTTTTTTTGTCTTTCACCCAAAACAGGATGTCGGGGATCAAATCAAACGCTGCTATAAGTTGATTGACGCCAGCTTTATTTAAAATGGTGTGCTCTTCCACAGCTCAAATCACTCCTAAATTAACACTGCTACGCAATTATATAAACGCCGATTTTGTTGCATTGTCAACCGAATTTTTATTAGCGCTCACGTGCCAGCCTTCCCTATTATCAATAACATCAAATTAATTTACCTAAATAACTCGATGGAGCTAAGCATGGGTAATAATACAATCCGTATGGCCATGGTAGGTGGAGGCGAAGGAGCCTTTATTGGTGCAGTGCATCGAATAGCAGCGCGTTTAGATGGTGAAATAGAGTTGGTGGCTGGCGCCTTTAGTGGCAATCCACAGAAAAGCGCTGCAATGGGAGCACAGTTAGGATTAGATCCCAAGCGCTGTTATGAAAACTATGAAACATTGCTCCACCAAGAAGCTGCGTTACCGGCATCAGAACGGGTTCACTTTATCGCTATTGTAACCCCTAATCATTTGCACTTCCCCATTGCAGTTGCTGCAATTAAACAAGGATTTCATGTCCTCAGTGATAAGCCTGCAACGCTGAGTTTGTCTGAAGCTTTACAGCTGCGTGAACACTTGCAACACAGCTCCAGTTTATATGGCTTAACTCATACCTACACTGGTTATCCTATGATCAAAGAGGCTCGCCACCGTATTGCCTCTGGGGAGCTTGGTAAGGTGCGCAAAGTAGTGGTTGAATACGCTCAAGGGTGGTTGGCCAATAGCGAAGACGAAAATAGCAAGCAGGCGAGCTGGCGCTTAGATAGCCATCAAGCTGGGATCAGCTGCTGTATGGGCGACATTGGTGTCCACGCTGCCAACTTAACGGAATATGTCACAGGTTTAGAAATTGCGTCGCTCTGCGCAGATTTAAATACCGTGGTGCCCGGACGACAACTCGATGACGATGGTACTGTGTTGCTACGTTTTGCCAATGGTGCCAAAGGTATCTTAATGGCCAGCCAAGTCGCACTGGGGGAAGAAAATAACCTAACCATAAAAATCTATGGTGACAAAGCCAGTGTCGAATGGTCGCAAATGGAGCCAAATAGTTTATGGTTAAAATTTGCCAATGCTCCAGCGCAGTTGCTGCGCACCGGTGTTGGCAACTTAAGCTCAGCGGCGCGCCAAGCAACGCGCGTCCCAGCAGGCCACCCCGAAGGATACCTCGAAGCCTTTGCCAACATTTATGTTAATTTCGCCAACCTTATCCGCGCCAAGCAACACTCTTCTGAGGTACAACCCGAAGACTTCGATGTACCCGGTATCGACGCGGCAATTCGTGGCATGGCATTTATTGAAAACGCGGTTGCAGCCAGTGCAAAAGACACTAAGTGGCAACCTTTTACAATTGGACAATAACAATGAAACAAATTAAAGGACCCGCTATTTTTTTAGCGCAATTTGTCTCTGATCAAGCCCCATTTAATAGTTTTGCAGGCATTTGTCAGTGGGCCAGCAGCTTCGGTTATAAAGCGATACAGTTACCCAGTTGGGATGCGCGCTTGTTTGACCTCAAAAAAGCCGCTGAAAGCCAAGATTATTGCGATGAGATAGCTGGCATTGCGGCCGAGTATGGCCTTACTATTTCAGAGTTGTCGACGCACCTGCAAGGTCAACTGGTAGCAGTACACCCAGCATACAATCAAATGTTTGATGGTTTTGCCCCAGCAAACCTGGCAGGCACGGCTGAAGCAAAAATGCAGTGGGCAACCGAACAGCTTATGCTTGCCGCCAGCGCCAGTGCCAAGCTTGGCTTAACCAGCCATGCTAGTTTTTCTGGCGCCTTGTTGTGGCACACCTTTTACCCTTGGCCGCAGCGCCCAAATGGCCTAGTCGAGCAAGGTTTTGAGGAACTGGCAAAGCGTTGGTTACCTATTTTAAATCGCTTTGACGAAGTGGGTGTGGATGTCTGCTATGAGCTTCATCCAGGGGAAGATCTGCACGATGGCGTGACTTTTGAGCGCTTTTTAGCGGCGACGAATCATCACCCGCGTGCCAATATCCTCTATGATCCCAGTCACTTTGTATTGCAACAACTGGATTATTTAGCGTTTATCGACATCTACCATGAGCGCATTAAAGCATTTCATGTCAAAGATGCGGAGTTTATCCCCAATGGTCGCTGCGGTGTGTACGGCGGATACCAAGGATGGCAACAACGACCAGGGCGTTTTCGCTCACTGGGGGATGGCCAAGTCGACTTTAAACAAATATTCAGTAAGTTAACTCAGTATGGTTTTGATGGCTGGGCCGTGTTGGAATGGGAGTGCTGCATTAAACACCCCGAAGATGGAGCCAAAGAAGGCGCTGAATTTATTAAGCAACACTTACTCAGACCCACAGACAAAGCCTTTGATGATTTTGCTGGCAGTAGCACAGACACCGAGCGCAATAATCAGATACTCGGTATAAAATAAACAGGACAACGACCATGAACAATAATAATCATAATCGCCTCGTGTTTCAGCTTTGTTGCCTTGCACTGGTTGTGACGTCAATGACGTTTGCGATCCGTGCCGGTATTTTGGGGCAGTTAGGCGAGCAATTTGGTCTTAGCGATACCGAACTGGGCTGGGTCAATGCCATGGCCTTTCTTGGCTTTCCCGTGGCAACCATGTTAGGTGGTGCAATTTATAACGCCATTGGCGCAAAAAAATTGGTTGCCCTCGCCTTCGTCTGCCACTTTGCAGGACTGGTATTAACCATTACTGCCGACGGCTTTTGGTTATTGCTGATTTCTACATTTTTAATCGGCTTTGCTAACGGCTCAGTAGAAGCAGGCTGTAACCCATTAATTGCGGAAATGTATCCTAACAACACCACAACAATGCTTAACCGCTTCCATGTCTGGTTTCCAGGTGGCATTGTAATTGGTGCACTGGCGTCTAACGCCATGACGGCATCAGGGTTTAATTGGCAGTGGCAAGTGGCATTAATTTTAATTCCAACACTGGTGTATGGGGCCATGATGGTGAAGTCACAGTTCCCTGAATTTGACCGCACTGAGCACTCTACTACCAGCAACCTCAAACACCTGTTCTCTCCTTTATACCTCTTTTTAGTTTGCTGTATGACGCTCACTGCAACCACCGAGCTTGGCACACAGCAATGGATTGAGCGTATTTTGGGCGCTTCAGGCGCTTCTCCTATGATGATCCTAGCGTTGATCACCGGTTTGATGGCACTGGGCCGCTTCTTTGCCGGACCGATTGTGCACCGCTTTAACCCGACGGGGGTGTTATTAGGCTCGGCGGTATTAGCAACGGCGGGCATCTTCATGATGAGTCAAGCACAAGGAACAGCAGTATATTTGGCGGCGGTGCTATTTGCCTTAGGGGTGACCTATTTTTGGCCAACTATGCTGGGGTGCGTTGCCGAATATACACCAAAAACAGGGGCTCTGGGCATGTCTATAATGGGCGGCGCAGGCATGTTTGCTGTGAGCATGTGGAACCCAGTCATAGGCAGTTGGATAGATGCGGCCAGAATAGAGGCGCAAGCAGCTGAGCTGAGCTCACTGCCAACGGATTTAGTGGCTGGACAAGCTGTACTAGAAAACATCTTACTGTTTCCGGCTATTTTAATTGTCGCCTTTATCGGCCTGTATCTTTATATCAATAAAAATAAACGCGTTGAGAAATACGCGTAATACCCACTGTATTTAGTAGCAACAAGTAAAAAGTGAACAAACGAGGTTCCATAATGCTCAACTCTATAAAAATGCTAACGCTGGCAATGGCTGTTAGTTGTACGGCCTGCGCTAGTACCACTGACAATCAACTGAGCCCGCAAGAACAACAAGCTGGATGGCAACTGTTATTTGACGGCAAAGATATGTCGCAATGGCGTAACTTTAAAAGCGATACACTAAGCGACAAGTGGCAAATAGAAAACGGAGCCATGACACTGACGCAAGGTGGCGGAGGCGATATTCTAACCAAGAAGGTGTATCAAAACTTTGAGCTTCAGCTGGAGTGGAAAATCGCCCGAAAAGGTAACAGTGGGATCTTTGTATTAGCCGATGAAAAAGGCAGTGCGATTTACTCTCACGCACCAGAAATCCAAATTCTTGATAACAAAGAGCACCCAGACAACAAAATAGACTCTCACCTCGCCGGATCAATTTATGACTTATTTGCCGCGCCGAGTACCGCTCATAAGCCAGCTGAAACGTGGAATCAGGTTCGTATTAAGATGCAAGACAATCACTTACAAGTTTGGCAGAACGGCATCAGCACAACCAGCATTGTCATCGGTAGCACCACTTGGAATACCTTAGTTAAAAACAGCAAGTTTGCAACATGGGCAGGTTTTGCCGAAAGCAAACAAGGTCATATTGGCCTGCAAGACCACGGTGACCAAGTGTGGTTTAAAAACATCAAAATCCGGGAGCTGTAATCATGGCAACATTTGATCATAAAGTTTTAGTGGTAGGCTCAGGTGCAGGTGGCGCCATGGCAGCCTATACCCTTACGCAACTTGGCCACAAGGTTCTGCTGCTTGAAGCCGGGAGAGACTACGACCCAAAAACAGAAAGTCCGATGTTTCGCCGCAATAGCGAAGCCCCACTGATGGGCGCCGGCAATAAAGATAAGAACTTTGGTTTTTATGACGCCACAGTCGATGGCGGCTGGCAAGTACCTGATGAGCCCTACACTCGCGCAAAGAACACCGATTTTTACTGGTGGCGTGCACGTATGCTCGGCGGTCGCACTAACCACTGGGGGCGCTATTCGCTACGCTTTAGTGAACATGACTTTAAGGGCAAAAGCCGCGATGGCCATGGTGCCGATTGGCCATTTGAGTACCAAGACCTGGCACCTTGGTATGATAAAACCGAGGACATTGTTGGGATCTGTGGTACCAATACCGGCCTTGATGATATGCCCCCTTCTGCCCCTGGTATACTGCAGCCACCGCCAACACCGCGAGTGCCAGAATTACTGGTGGCTGCCGCAGCGAAAAAAATGGGGATCCCGGCTGTGCCGATGCATAGAGCCGTGCTTACCCGTAACAAAGATGAGCGATTAGCGTGTTTTTACGCCACTCCTTGTGGCCATGGCTGCTCAATAGGTGCGGCATTCCAAACCACGACTTCACTGATCCCCATGGCAAAGGCCACTGGCAACCTCAAAGTGATCACCGACGCCATGGTGAAATCCGTCGCGGTGAATGACGATGGCAAAGTCACCGGTGTGACTTACGTCGACAAAAAGTCGGCGCAGGAGCAGGCACTGAATGCCGATGTGGTTATTTTAGCGGCCAGCGCCTGTGAATCGGCACGTATTTTACTCAATTCCAAACATGCCAAACACCCCAAAGGCTTAGCCAACTCAAGTGGTCAGGTAGGTCGTAATTTAATGGACTCCACTGGCGCTTGGCTGGGCGCGCAAATCCCAGCGCTAAAAGGTCGGCCACGCTACAATGAAGATGGTCATACAGGCAATCACTTGTTTATTCCATGGTGGGGACACAAAGCCCATGAAAAAGATGAACTGGATTTCCCCCGCGGCTACCACTTTGAAATTAGCAGCGGATTTAATCAGCCTGGCTCTGGTGTATCAGGTAATAAGCAAGGTTACGGTCCAGAATTAAAACAACAAATACGCGATGCTTATGGCTCCTATGTGGGCTTTGCCCTTCGCGGGGAAATGTTGCCCAACAAAGACTGCTACATGGAAATTGATGAGCAGGTGAAAGATAAATGGGGGATCCCTGTTGCCAAGTTCCACTTCAAGTGGTCTGACAGAGAGCTCAAGCAAATTGAACATGGCCTCAAAACCGCTAAGCAAATTTTAGAGAACATGGGCGCAACCGTGGGTGAATTGCCACCGGCCGAAAAAGCCATTTCAAAGGGAGGTGAGATCATTCACGAAGTAGGCACAACCAGAATGGGCAGCTCACCGAAAGACTCGGTAACCAATCAATGGGGCCAAACGTGGGATTGTGACAACCTATTCGTCATGGACGCTGGTGTCTTTGCCTCCAACCCACATAAAAACTGTACCTTAACCATCATGACCTTAGCAATGCGAAACTCGACTTGGTTGGCGCAACAAATTGATAAAGGAGTGCTGTAATGAAGACACCTGATGGCGTTGATTCTTATAAATACATTTCCGGCATGACGCGTCGCGAATCGTTAAAATGGATGGGGTTACTGGCTGCGGGCTCTGCGGTGTCTCTAACCGCGGGATGCAGTAAAGTGATTGAAGGTGAAAGCAGCAGCGCTGGTCATTGGCCAGATCTTGATATTGCTCCCGTTACGGCGAAAGGTTATGGCACTGATCCCAATATGGTGATGCCACCAGAGTCGCCTTGGCCGCTTACGCTTACCGAAGCCCAGCTAACGTTGGTTGCTGTCCTTGCAGACTTTATTGTGCCAAGAGAGGGCAATCACCCATCGGCTACAGACGTACAGGTGCCCAGTGTCATCGATGAGTGGGTCAGTGCTCCCTATCATGGTCAGCAAAAAGACCGGGTTACCATCCTCCATGCCTTGGCTTGGATTGATGATGAGTCGGCACTGCGCTTTAATCAGTCGTTTTTGCAACTCAGTGCCAAGCAACAGCGCGAGATCTTAGATGACATTGCCTATTTTAACGAGCAAACACCTGAGCAATTTAAGCGCATTGGTAAAGCGTTTCTGCGCTTTAAAGATCTCGTTTTAGGCGCCTACTTTTGTACTCCAGAAGGCTGTAAAGACATTGGCTATTTAGGTAACGTGCCCATTGCCGGTGACTATCCTGGACCTACTTCTGAAGCGAAAGCACACCTTGATGGCGTGCTGGCTGAGCTCGGCCTCAGTGAGTATGCGTACCGTGACTAACCCTTGAGTCATTTTGTAATGACAAATCCCAATCGAAGCAGAGTTAAGCTCTGCTTTTTTAGTTGTAGGAAAACACGATGTGTAGAATAACTATATTGTTTCAACAAATGATGCTGTTACTCGCTTTTATTGCCGCGCTGCCACTGTATGCACAGGCCTCGCCGCCATCATTACCGATTAGCGTGCAACTGTGGTCGGTAAAAGATGAACTGGCAAAAGATTTTGATGGCACACTTGAGACGCTAGCGAAAATGGGGTTTGATGGCGTGGAATTTGCCGGAGACTTTGGCAATTACGCGGATAACCCAAGTAAGTTAAAGCAAAAACTGGCAGAGCTGGGACTGGTTGCCAGCAGTGCCCATTTGGGTTTTGACGCACTGGCAGAAGATAAGCTTGCAGGCACCCTACTCTTTTACAAAACCTTAGGCGTGTCCACGCTCTTTATTCCTTGGGATGAAAGAGCGTGGGATAAAAACCGAGTACACGCCTTTGTAAAGCAGCTCAACCAAGTGCATCAAAATGCCAAGCGTTACAATATGAAGATCGGTTTTCATAACCATGAAAAGGAGTTTAACCCATTTGGCAACGCTACTTTTTGGGATTATATTGCCACCAATACCCCAAGCGACTTGCCACTGCAGCTCGATGTTGGCTGGGTGAATTTCGCGGGCAAATCCGCCACTGAGTACGTTAAGCGTTATGCCGGGAGAATTGAGTCGACCCATATTAAAATACGCACGCAACAAGGTGACGGCACAAGCCCCATCATTGGCGAAAACCACTACCCTTGGAAAGCGCTCATTCAAACCATGCAGCAACACGGCGGCACACAATGGCTGGTGATCGAGCAAGAAGAATACCCCAGCGGCTTAACACCATTGGCAAGCGTCGCTCGTTCAAAAGCGAATTTAGATAACATACTCAGTGCGCAATAACGCTGCAAAAAAGCTCCAAATTGAGACTGTCAGGCTTAAGCATAAGCGCTTTATTCAACCTGACAGTCGAGCCGCACACTAACAAGATGCCAACTATAGGCGCCCCAAATTCAGCAGGCCTGAATATGCGGTTAAATCTCTTATTTAGTTGTTCTAAATAAGAGATTTTTAACGCAGTTAGCGTCGAGTTTGCTCTCTCAAATTGAGCAAGTATTAATGCGGATTGGTATTATTTTGTTTAAAGACTAAGCTCAAAATATCTTTCTGCCGAGCTTCTTGACTCAAAATAGCCAACTCATGAGACTCGGAAAATGCGGCTAGTTGGTTGCCATTTTCAACGCTGATAGAAAGAGGAGTTAGGCCGCTGCTAGGCTGCCAGTGGTGCCACCCAGCTTGCTGTTTTAGGCGTACATAGATACCAAAGCGACTAATGCGACGACTTTGGATCTCGCCCAGCTCAGCCACTTTAATACGCGCTTGATTTTCTTTTAAGTGATAGATAGCACCTTGCTGTTCAAGGTAGGCCTCACCGTTTTGGCTAATAAACGGGTTACCAAACTCAATTTTAGCCAATACAGATTGCTTGCCGTTATGGGAATTAACTTTATACAGTACATTTTCCCCCTGACTTCTGCCTAAAACTAGTAAATGTAGGTTGTCGGGATACCACGCTAGAGGACGCCCGGTAATATTGGGGACTTTAAATTGCGTATTATCCTCTAGGCTGTAGTGGTAAAGCTCACCTCCCACACTGTAAGCAAAACAGGTTTGATCAGAGCACCATAATGGACGGCTTACATTCAAATATTCATCTGGGTTGTCAAATAGTTGGCTTTGAGAGTTATTTTTCCTATCGAGCATAAACAGCTGCGGTTTATTGAAGCGAGTGGAATAAAACAGGATAAGATCCTCTTGCGGCGAAACCGCTGGAAAGTAGTCCATACCATTACTATCAATAATCTTTTTATGACTTAGCTGATCTTGAGTGACAGCCAATAAGTCCATATCCAACCGCGACGACACAAGATAAACGCGATTGTTAACTGAATCAACGGCAACAAAACGAATAAACTGATTGTGTTCAAAATCAACTGGTTTCAGGGAGCCATCACTCGATAGAAAATACAGTTTACGGCCATTATTAAGCAAAAACCCGTTATAGTTTTGCCACCATTCAATATTGTACCTTTGTTGTCCATCAAGGGTGTATGTATCAATCACTTTACCGAGCTTTGTCGCTGACAAGCTCAAAACGGTTATCGCTCCTTGCTCATGTTGATTTTGCCCAGAAACCACTAGGCCATTTGGCGCAAGGGTTAAGTCGTAAGGTCGAAAGGTTTTCGGTGAACTATAAATTGGGGTTACAACACGCTCTGATGAACCCATTTTTGTATCCGCTTTAAAAATAATAAGATCTCGCGCTTTGCGAGTAATAAAGTAGATAGCATCATCCTTGCCAACTACCAGTTTGCTAATCCAACTGCTCACCGGGTTTTCAAGCACTTTGGTGGGGGTTAATGGCCGTTTTGTTGAATTAAGCTGCAGACGGTAAATGATCCAGCCTCGTTCTGTGCTCACGGTGTAATAGAGTGCCGCATCTGTTTTAGACCATGCAATGCTACGGATATTTTTATGGCTGACATTGAGAGCAATTTCATGCCCAGAGGCTACTTCTTTGAGCCAGAGCGTTTGACTGTTATCCCCCAAAGTGCGCGTAAACGCCATGTATTCGCCATGATTATCAATGGCTAAATTATCCTCAAGCTCATTGGTAGCGGTGAGAGGGAGCATCTCTTTTACATGAGGTAGCTTGTTATCGGGTTGGGTTGATAGACTTTGTGATAATACCAAATATACAAGCAACAACAATATAACACTTAATAATGCCACCCAGCTCAGCCTGTTAGGCGCAGTTTTAATAGGCTGGGGTAATGCGCTTGGTTGCAGCAACTCAATTGACGTGTTGAGGCTGTAACCAATTTTAGGATGGGTTTGGATCAACGTTTTATCTCTGTCATTCAGTGCTTTTCGCAATGTGGCAATACAACGTCTTAACGAGTTTGGGCTAAAGAGCGACTGTGGCCATACAGCATTAAATAGCGCCTCTTGCTCAACAACCTGCTCTGCGTTGCTGGCGAGATACAAAAGCACCATCATCACTTTCGGTTCTAGCGCAGTTTTATGCTCCCCGCACCTAATTTCGCCACGCTTTGCATCTACTACCACACCAGAAAAGGTAAATAAATTTCGCTTCAGTTGAGCGATATCACTCTGCACGATAAGCACCTAATACATTGTTTTTATTAATCATCATATTTTCTTAATGAAAAAAGTAGCTTTTCTCTATGGCTTTATTTAGGGCCCAAAGTAAGTTCCAAAGTGTATGTGAATGAAAAGCAATAATACAGAGGAACTTATGAGAAAAATAATGGCTAAACTGCTATCACTGATTATTACAGCCTGCATAATCACGGCGACTTTTTCAATCAAAGCTAATGATGAAACAACGACATCGCAGATGCGCAATGAAACCATCTCAGCACTACAAAAAGCACTCAAAGAACATTATATCTACCTTGATAAAGCCAAACAGGTGGAAAAGCGCTTAAGCGAGCTGGATCACAAAAACATGAGTAAAGCATACTCAGACGACAAGGAATACGCCCAAGCGGTCACAGAAATAATTCAAACCATCATCAATGATAAACACTTTAGGTTTGTCGTGCCGCGCAGCAGAAACACCAGTGACTCGCCACGCGAGGATTTAATCACCCGCCACCTTAATGCTCTTTCGCGGTTTCGCCATGGTGGTTTTAAAGACATTCGAATGCTTGAGGGTAATGTTGGATACGTAAAAATTGACGGTTTCCGTGGCGAAGAAATCCCCCAAGTTGACGGCCTGATGAGTTATTTGCGCACAGCGGATGCCATTATTATCGACCTGCAAAAAAATGGCGGCGGCGGTCAGCCAGTAAATTATCTTTCCAGCTATTTTTTACCCAAAGATACCCTAATTGGTAAAACTTACCATAGACATAAAGACAAGTGGGTAGAACATATAGTTGAGCCTATTAAAGGTGACAAACGTCTAGACGTACCCTTATACATATTAACCAGTGAACGTACCTTTTCTGCAGCAGAGGCATTTAGTTATAACCTACAAGCACTAAAGCGGGCTACCATTGTTGGTGCCAGAACCGCTGGCGGTGCGCACCCAACGCGCTTTATGCCATTACCCAATGGATTTGCGGTATTAATGCCAGATAGGCGCTCGTACAGCCCAATCACGCAATCGAATTGGGAGGCAACAGGAGTACAGCCTGATATTGAAACAAAACCGGCAGATGCGTTAAATAAAGCACATCAGCTAGCAAAAAAAGCAGCCAAGCAGTATCGAGAAAAGCACTTTAATACGCTGCGCAAACTATTAGCAAGCACCGAATATTCGACACAACTACAACAGCAAGTGACCGATACCATTAAGGTGATTTTACATCGTAAGCACATGCAACCGTTTATGGTCGCAGGGTTCGCTGAAAGATACCAAGAAGATGGCCTAAATACTGCGGCACGTCTATTAACCGTTGCCAATACGCAAATATTTTCTGAGAACAATAAGACCACAAACCTAACTACAGCAACACCTTAGGTGTTAATCATCAAAAACACAGTAGCAATACCGCTATAATCTAGTGATGCTTTGGGTCATGACATGACAATACGGCAGATAGAAATAGTAACCATGGCTTTCATCTCGCGCTCAATTTAGGCAAGAGAACACTGATCACCGTGTTGTTATTGGGAGAGTTTCATCCACGTTGTGTGAAATTCTCTCCCTTTTTTCGCCCGATTAATTGTAAGGCGCACTTGTCTTAGGTCTGAACTTTTTAATTAGCAAGAACCAGAGTGATGCAGAAAGTATTGTGTCTGATACTTATGCACCCATTTACTCTTGCTTAAATTGAGTAATAAGCGCCTCGCCCCTTTCCCCTTTAATTTTCGCAATCGCTTCGAGCATCTCAATGATCCGCTGTCGGTCAAAAGGGTTGCTGATGGAGCTGCGAACGTCATCGACAATGGCCTCTAAATAGGTAAATAAGCTCTGCGTTGCTTGCTGATTGTCACTGGAACGGAAAAGTATATTTTTAAACGCTTCCAACACATTCACCATGACGTAGCCATCTGCCTTGGCGTAATTTCGTATCGGGGTAAAGTTATCGTGCAGCAGCTCATCAAAAGAGGCTTCATGAATATACAGAAGTGGCTCCTTTTGGCTGTGCTTAAAGGAGTAATTAACGTCGCAAATCGTTAGCCGCTGGATCAGTAAAATACTCAACATATCAATTGCTTTTACCGCCGTACCCGGGTCATTAATGCCTGGGCTCATGGCCTTCACCGCAATCTCTGAGATTTGCGTTAAACCGTAGCGGTAATGGTCGCTGATATACTCTTCAACATAAAAAATAAAGCAGCTAAGTAATGCCTCACGTAATTCGTCGTCCTCACTAAGGTCTTTATTGCATTTGAGAAATGGAAAACCTTTAACCGTAAAGAACCCTTGTTTCACTGCAATGTAAATTTTTAAGTCGTGCTGCTGGCACAAATTGCATAACTTGCCACTGTGTACCCCTTTAAAATAACCCTCTTTGGTGCTGGGCAGGTTATGCCAGCTGGAAAAGTCGGGGAAGCCGTTAAAGGGCTGCTCTTGCTGTTTTTTAATGATATTTTGCATCTCATTTTTAGTGCTTTTAAACAGGTCGTTCAGCACGTTATCGACTTGGATGGCATGTGAGATTGAGTGGATAAAAAACACAAAGAAACCCAAAGATATAAGTCCAAAGAGCAGTGAAAATAGTACCCCTAACGCCGGAATAGCCATCTCGCCACTGCCCACACTGCGGATATTAATCAACATGATAATGGCATAAATAATACTGCCGAGATAAAACCCCAACACTAGCTGGTGCGACTTTCTGGTGATAAGGCCCGGCAACACCCTTGGCGACAATCCAGCGCTGGCATTGTTAAGTACTATCATCACCATCGAAAAGCTAAACACGGTTAATGAGATAACACTTGCAATTAACACACTTAAAATGGTGCGCGCATTTTCTTCGCTATCAACGAGCACTATGGCAATAAACTCTTTGAAGTGCACCACAGGCGCGGCGTACTCAAGTGCGGTGGTGATTAATGCCAAGACAAAAAAAGCGACAGCCAGTAAGGAAGGATAAAAGCCGATGCTGCTAATGAGTTCGCGATTCTTTTCTGCCAACTTTCGAGGTGTAAACATGATTTTCCTTGTCACTTTTTATACCCTAGCCTAGCAAGGCTGGAGCAATAGAGTAAGCAGAATGAGCAGAGTTTTTTGGCTTGCGGGTATGTGCCATACACTTACTGATGACTTTGTCTCCCTAACAGTCAGCTGTAAGCCCGCACCTAAACACGTGAAAAACGATACCTAAGGGATGTTAGGTTGTATGCCAGCAATGAGTAGGGAGCGCCTTTAACACCTTGTTAATCATCACTTTGCATCAATTTATACAGTGTGTCTATGCGTTTATTTATACGCTTGCTCTCACTGCGAATTTCCGAACTAATACTGACGATGAGAATGAGCAAAACGTAGACAACAGGTTGCTCCATAATTTCTGGATACATCCAAACTAAAACAATAACCACGAACACTGTACTGGCAAAACGCATTACATTTGTTTTGCTGTTTGGCCTTAAGTTGCGAAACTCTTTAAGTAACGCCTCTTTTTTCTGCATGTCTTGAAAAACGGTTTGCGCTTCTAGTTTTTCCTTGCTCATTATCTTTACCTACTGCGATGTATAAACGCTTTTCTCAAAGTGTCTAAAAAGCATCATTTTATAATATAGTTGTTCCTATAAGGATCCCATGGGGCAAGTTGAAAGTAAACAAGCATATAGATGCACCAACCGTTTTCCGTGTAAAAACCAGCCAAATCGGCCTCAAAGGCATCCTCGCAGCTTATTAGGCGGTTATTACTCGTAATCCAACACTTTGGCATCATTGGCTTTATTCAGTAGCCCACGGCTTTGCGCTAAAAACTGCTTGGCGCTGTCGGAGAAGTAATGCTTCGCCTCGGAGAACGCAGCGATCAAGCCAGCTTTATCGCCCTGCTCGAGTTTTTTCAGGGTTTGTTCAAAGGTGTCTTGGTAGCTGGCGAGCAGGCCTTCTACGTCACTGAATTGCGCCAGCATAATGTCGGAGTAAAGCTCTGGGGATTGCGCAAATAACCGCCCTACCATCATTAATTCGAGCTGATAAATGGGCGAAGAGCAGCTTCGTAACTCTTGCAAAGAGTGACACTGTTTCGCTAAAAACTGACCATACACAAAGGTAGTTAAGTGGCGCATTACCTGAATAATTTGCATCGATTGGTCGTGTTTTTTGGCATCCATAGTCACCAGTTGGCTGCCCCAAATTTTTAGCTGCTCGGTAAGCCCTTGGCAACGCTCTGGGAATCGTCCTTGGCACACCACTATAGTTTGTTTTACCCAGTGAGAAATATCTGGGCCAAACATGGGATGCAGCCCCACTACTGGGCCTGAGTGTTTATTTAATAGTACTTTCAGGGGCGCCTGCTTAACCGAGGTGATATCAGCTAAAATGCAGTCTTCTGGTAGCGACGGTAAATCATTAACCACTTGCTCTAGCGCGTTAATTGGCACACTCACCAACACTAGTTTGGCATCGGCGAGCAAGGTTGCGGCTTGCTCAAGGTTGTCTTTATCGAGGCTACGTACTTCGTAGCCTGAACGCTGAAATTGCCTGGTGAACAGCTTACCCATGGCCCCTTGGCCACCGACAATCACCACCGGTGACATATCGGGCGCGGCACAGGCTAACTCTCCTTGTTGGTTTTCATAGGCTTCGCGCATCATTCGGCGCAGAATGTCTTCGACTAAATCGGGGTTTACGTCATTGTCGATGGCTTGTTCACGGCGTGCCTGGATAAGCTCAGCTTCGCGCTTAGGCACATGCAATGGCGCACCATTTTGTTGTTTGATTTTACCAACCTGCTCGGTCAGTGCTTTACGCTTGGCCAATAATGCCACCAGCTCGCTATCACATTCATCAATAGCGTGGCGAATCGTATTTAAATCCTTACCATCTAACATGATGTAAACTTACTTATACACTAGTAAATTAAATAATACAGTAAGTCTATCAAGAAGCGTGGTGGTTTAAAAGCAAGCATTGCTGAAAAAACAGCATAGTTGTTGCCGCTAGGCGTAGCAAGGGATTGAGATAAATAGGTTGAAATAAGGAGGCGGGTTGGTAATGGCTATAAACCAAAACAGGCCGCATAAAGCGGCCTGTTTTATCTGCATTTGGTAAATGCGACGTATTAGTTAAGTTTTTCTTTAATACGTGCAGACTTACCAGAACGCTCGCGTAGGTAGTAAAGCTTAGCGCGACGAACTGCACCGCGACGCTTAACAGCAATGCTGCTGATAAGTGGGCTGTGCGTTTGGAATACACGTTCAACACCTTCACCGCTCGAGATTTTACGAACTGTGAAAGCTGAGTGTAGGCCACGGTTACGCTTAGCGATTACAACACCTTCAAAGGCCTGTAGACGCTCTTTGTTACCTTCTTTTACACGTACCTGTACAACAACTGTGTCACCAGCGCCGAACGCAGGTACGTCTTGCTTAAGCTGTTCAGCTTCAAGCTCTTTAATAATATTTTGGTTTACTTTTGCCATTTTATTTCTCACATTCCTAGGTGTAACTGTCTTCTAGCCACAAGCGTCATTGTGTTCTTGCTGAAATTCAGCAAGCAATGTTGCCTGCTCCTCAGTCAGAGCTAGGTTACGCAACAAGTCAGGACGACGAAGCCAAGTTCTACCCAGTGACTGCTTTAAGCGCCACTGTGCTATCGCTTGGTGGTTTCCGCTGAGTAATACAGCAGGCACCTGTTTATCATCCAATGTTTCCGGCCGAGTATAATGAGGACAATCCAGCAAGCCATCCGAAAATGAATCTTGCTCTGCTGATTGATTATGACCTAACACCCCTGGCACTAACCGTGCTACTGCATCGATTAATGTCATGGCAGGCAGTTCACCACCACTCAGTATAAAATCGCCAATGGACCATTCTTCATCTACGTAAGACTCGATGATCCGCTCATCAATACCTTCATAACGACCCGCTACTAAAATCAATTTTTCAGACTGCGCCAATTCAGCCGCACCCTGTTGATCTAGTTTTCGCCCTTGAGGGGACATGTAAATTACTTTAGCGCCATCACCGGCTGCCGCTTTGGCATCAACAATGGCCTTTTTCAGAGGCTCTACCATCATTAGCATCCCGGGACCTCCACCGTAAGGGCGGTCATCCACGGTTCTATGCTTATCAAGGGCATAGTCTCTGGGGTTCCAACAATTAAACTCAATCAAGCCGTTTTTCACCGCTCGACCAGTTACGCCTTGCTGAGTGATTGCATTAAACATGTCGGGAAACAGTGATACCACTCCAACCCATAGCTTTTGCTTATCGCTCATTAAAACGCGGGATCCCACTCTACCGTAATTTTTCTCTCGTCATGGTCAACGGCCACAATGACATCGTCTGTCAAAAATGGAATCAACCGTTCCGATTGGCCAAATGCATCTTTTTTGTTTGCTTTCACAACCAAAACGTCATTTGAGCCAGTCTCCATCAAGTCATCAACTATGCCTAAGTCGTAACCTTTAGTGGTTACAACCGCCATGCCGATGAGATCTCGCCAATAAAACTCCCCTTCAGGTAATTCAGGAAGCTGCTCGGCATCTACAGCGATTTCAGCGTTGGTGAAAGCCATTGCTTGATCTCTGTCGTTTACCTCTGCAAATTTAGCGATATATCCCTTGTTGTGACGACGCCAGTCGCTCACTTCAAGGTTTTGCCATTTACCTTGTTGCCCTATCAACCATGGGCTGAAATCGAAGATCCCTTGGGGATCGTCAGTAAATGAATGCACCTTAAGCCAACCCTTGATGCCATAAGGAGCACCAAGCTTACCAACAACGATTGTCGAGGTTTTACTTTGACTCATGGTTACACTTACGCCTATTAAGCCGCTTTACGAGCGTCTTTAACTAGCTTCGCTACGCGATCTGAAAGAGCAGCGCCTTGACCTACCCAGTGCTCAACACGGGCTAGATCTAAACGTACTTTCTCTTCTTGACCTTTAGCAATCGGGTTAAAGAAACCTACTTTCTCGATGAAACGACCGTCACGCGAGAAACGGCTATCCGCAACCACAATTTGATAGAATGGACGCTTTTTAGCGCCGCCACGTTGCAAACGAATAGTTACCATACCGTCCTCTATATAGATTGACTGTTTTCATTAATAAGTTTGTACTTCCCACTACGGGAAGCTCGGGCATTGTACGCATTTTTCAGCGCAATGCAAGCGCCAATTGACTTTACCCAAAATAATCAAGATAGAGAGTATAGCCAAACAGCGCCGCTTTGTTATGGAGCCATAAATTATAGCGCTATAACAATAAAGCGAGCCGAGGCTCGCTTTATTTATTCTTGCAGCAATAGGGGTTCTGCCTTAAAACTTCGGCCCGCCGCCCATACCTGGTGGCATCATGCCTTTCATGCCACGCATCATTTTTTGCATGCCGCCTTTGCCTTTCATTTTCTTCATCATCTTTTGCATCTGGGTGAACTGCTTCAGCAGTTTATTGATATCCTGTACCTGAGTACCAGAACCCGCCGCAATACGCTTTTTCCGTGAGCCCTTGATGATCTCCGGACGAGCACGTTCTTTCGGCGTCATGGAGTTGATGATGGCTTCCATTTGGGTAAAGGTTTTGTCGTTGACCTGACCTTTCACCGCATCCGGTAAGTTCGACATGCCCGGCAGCTTATCTAACATCGACATCATTCCGCCCATGTTTTTCATCTGCCGTAATTGTTCGGCGAAGTCTTCTAAGGTAAAGCCATTGCCTTTAAAGACTTTCTCAGCCACTTTCTGGGCTTTGTCTTTGTCGACTTTCATTTCGACTTCTTCGATAAGCGACAGCACATCGCCCATACCTAGAATTCGCGAGGCAACTCGGTCTGGGTGGAATGGCTCTAGGGCATCGGTTTTTTCACCAACACCAATAAACTTAATCGGTTTGCCAGTAATATGACGAATTGAAAGCGCCGCACCACCGCGGGCATCACCGTCGGTTTTGGTTAAGATGACACCGCTTAATGGCAGCGCTTCATCGAAGGCCTTGGCCGTGTTAGCAGCATCCTGACCGGTCATGGAGTCAACCACAAACAAGGTTTCAATGGGATTAATGGCACTGTGAAGGTCTTTGATCTCATCCATCATGTTGGCATCAACGTGCAAACGACCTGCGGTATCCACTAATACTACATCGATGAACTTCTTCTTAGCATGGGCGATGGCGCCATTGGCAATGTCGACCGGCTTTTGTGAGGTATCACTGGGGAAAAAGTCAACATCCACTTCGCCTGCTAGGGTTTCTAGCTGCTTAATCGCCGCGGGGCGATAGACGTCGGCACTGACCACCAATACCGATTTCTTTTTGCGTTCTTTTAGGTATTTGGCCAGTTTACCAATACTGGTGGTTTTACCCGCACCTTGCAGACCGGCTACCATCACCACCGCTGGCGGCTGGGCGTTTAGGTTCAGCTCTTCATTGGCTTCACCCATGGCCTTTTCAAGTTCTTCACGAACAATCTTAATGAAAACCTGACCGGGGCTCAGGCTCTTAGTTACTTCAGTGCCAACCGCTCTTGCTTTTACTTGCTTAACAAAATCACGCACTACCGGTAAAGCAACATCGGCTTCTAGCAATGCCATGCGCACTTCACGTAGCGTTTCTTTGATATTGTCTTCGGTCAAACGGCCACGGCCGCTGATATTTTTAAGCGTCTTTCCTAAACGCTCCTGGAGGTTTTCAAACATGTATCGGTTCCAAAATCTCGAAATTGTCGGGCATTATACTGATATGAGTGCCACTAATACAGTATTCAAGCAGAATCGGCGTGTCTTTTTCCCTTATTCGCCAGTAATAAGCCGGCTGAATGCTATAAAAGCCTATGCAATTGCCTAGGCTTTAAATACAATAGCGTTAAAAGGAAAATAAAAATTAGGCACTTTACTCTATGATGATCATCAGCTTGTCACTAATCGCCTGTCTTTTTTACACCATGGCCACCAGCCATGTGTTGTCGCGCTTATTTGACAAACAGGGCCCAAATCAAAAGAAGACACTGATTTTAAGCACCATCGCGATATTAACGCATATGCTGGTGCTGGTGAATTCGGTGTTTACTCAGCAGGGTCAAGATCTCAGCACGGTAAACGTCGCCCTGCTCACTTGCTGGGTGATTGTGGTCTCGGTGACCACAGTGTCATTGCGCTTTCCTGCCACCTTACTGCTTCCAGTGGTGTATGGCTTTGCCGCCATCTTATTACTGGCCAGCTTATTTATCCCCCATCATATTGTGATGACCAGCATTAACGTTGACTTAGGCTTGGTTATTCATATTTCGCTTTCTTTACTGGCCTACTGCGTACTGATTATTTCGACCTTATACGCCATTCAATTTATGTTTATTGATAAGCGCCTGAAACAACGGGATTTGGCCATTATGACCAGCCATTTACCGCCGCTAATGGTGGTAGAGCGTCAGCTTTATCAGTTGCTTTTTGTCGGCACTGGGCTGCTAACCATGGCGCTTGCCTCTGGCTTTTTGTTCCTCGATGGCATGTTTGCTAAAGAAGCCATACACAAAACCATTTTATCCATTGTCGCTTGGTTAATTTATGCTACCGTTGCCCTAGGCCATAAACAATTTGGCTGGCGTGGCAAGCCGGTAGTCATTGCTATTATTAGCGCTTCTGTTATCGTCACTTTGGGGTATTTTGGCAGCCGTTTCATACAAGAAGTGGTATTAGGCCGGTTTTAAAGTTTAACTTTAACTTGACTATCGCCAGTCACTAAAGCTTAATACGCTTTCGTAAGAAAAAAAGGGAATCACTGTTGGAAGACATATCGACCAGCGCCTTGTTTATTATTTTAGGCGTGCTCATCTTGATGTCGGCTTATTTCTCGAGTTCAGAAACCGGTATCATGTCAATCAACCGTATTCGTCTACGTCATCTCGAGAAAGAGAACCATCGTGGCGCGAAGCGTGTCAGTAAACTGCTCACACGACCAGACAGGCTTATAGGCCTGATCCTCATAGGTAATAACCTCGTTAATATCGCCGCAGCCCAGGTCGCAACCATCATAGGTTTGCGTTTATACGGTGATATGGGTATTGCTGTCGCGACGTTTGGTTTAACCTTAGTGGTGCTTATTTTTGCCGAAGTGACTCCTAAAACCTTGGCCGCGCTCTATCCAGAGAAAGTTGCTTTCCCCAGCTCAGTGATATTAAAAGCCCTGTTGAAAGTGCTTTATCCACTGGTGATCGCCACCAACTGGATCACCAATGGCATGCTGCGCCTTGTGGGTATTTCGCCACAAGAAATCGAAGCCCATAGTCTTAGTAAAGAAGAATTAAAAACCGTGGTGAACGAATCCAGCGCCATGCTGCCTTCGAACCACCAAAATATGCTGACCTCGATTTTGGATCTTGACCATGTCACCGTTGAAGACATTATGATCCCCCGTAACGAAATTAACGCCATTGATATTAACGACGAGTGGAAAGACATTGCCCGTCAATTAACCAATGCTCAGCACACCCGTGTGCTTTTGTATCGCGACCAAATTGATGATGCCGTAGGCTTTATCCATGCCCGTGATGCATTACGACTGTTAACCAAAGAGCAGTTTGATAAACCGTCTTTGCTTAGAGCCGTACGCGAGATCTACTTTGTTCCAGAAAACACCTCGCTGAATACCCAGCTAATCAAGTTTCAAGAAGCCAAAGAGCGCATCGGCTTAGTGGTCGATGAGTACGGCGATATTCAAGGCTTAGTGACGCTGGAAGACATTCTGGAAGAAGTAGTGGGTGATTTCACCACCACACAAACGCGCCCACCCAGTGAAGAAGTGAACATGCAACACGACGGCACAGTAATGGTCGAAGGCAGTGTCAACATTCGCGACTTAAACAAAGAAATGGATTGGGACTTACCCACCGAAGGCCCGAAAACCCTAAGTGGCCTGATTGTCGAGTACCTCGAAGACATCCCCGACGCCCCGCTAAGCTTACGTGTCGACAACTACCGTATGGAAGTGGTTGAGATCAAAGAGAACATGATTAAGCAGGTCAAGGTCTCCCCTGAAGTTGAGGCAACAAAACACAGCTAACACTATAAGGCGAGCTCGTTAGGCTCGCCTTATCTAGATAGATATCACTTAATATCTGCCAGCCTTGCTGTAGAAGTGGTCACGCAACAACCTACAAACCAAGCCTTAGTGCACTTCTCACAGATAGAAGCGTAAATCTGACATTAACAGCAACTATGTGCCGGGCGCACCGCGTAGCGGATGAGTTCAACGCCCCCGTTAATGGGCACAATATAGTTGGCTAGAATATGCCACGAGGGAGCAAAGGCCAACTGTACTTTGACCTTGTTTAACAGCTTGTTATATGCTGTTTTCTTCATTTAGAAAAAATAGAATAATTAACTCCGCTGCACTAATCGATGCTAGCTGAATAATAAGACCAAACATTATCCCTATCCCAGCTTGAGCATCCGACTCTATACCAAACAACAAAACGGGTACTGAAAGAAAGGTGAGTACAGCCGGAGTACTTCTAATAATGGTTAACTTGATATTTCGATAGTTATTATCATTAGCCAAAAAGTATAAAACTGCATATGGCGATAGCAACAAGTAAAAGCCTACCTCACTTGGCCCCCAATACTTAATGGCAATAGAAACAAAAGATAATAAAGCTAACACTTTAATTGGCAAATAAACCTTTCTATAACTCATGACTCTCCTTGGCATAACGCCCTTTTTAGGGGGCGGCTGGAGCATAGCGTAAGCCGTCCCAGCCGCGTATTTCGCGGCGATTATAACCGCTTGTTATATTTTAGCGCATCTCGGTAAATGCTACAGAATCCGGAATCCTTTCCTCGTTAACACGTGTAGAGTGCATCTGCCGCAGGCGCCAGCTTCCGTTGTCCTTGACTACCACCACACTTTCTAGCCACGCAACATTCTGCGTGGATTTTTTTGACGAAAATACGGCTTTATTCCAGTAATTTATAAGCGCGATATCTTCTCTCACATCAGAAGAGATTAGACTAAAGAAATTTTCTCTCTTGTATTCACTTAGAGCGACAACAGAGACAAGCTCATCAATACCCCAAACTTCTCCATTTTCAAGGAGTTCGAATTTATCCGTTACCGCCGCCCTCATACCTGAGTGGTCAATTTCCGACATTGCGGAAAATAGCGCCATAACTGGCTCAAAAGCCGGTTCCACCTGCGCTGAAACCGACCCAGAGAATAACGATAGAGCCAACACAAGTTTTCTTATTATTTTCATGGTTTCCTCCAAAAGACATAATGCCCAGCTAACAGGCAAAAAATCGTTGGTTAAAATTAGTGAAATACGCCAAAGGCTAACTTAACCCATTTAAAATAAAAGCGACAGCCAATCACGCACCACCCAAGGCTTTTACATCGCTGTTTTCTATATAGAAGAATCACAAAACGACGCAGAGCTTGTTCATCACTTGGATAAGGTTGCGGCTTCGCGCGACCCATCCTTATTTTTTATATTTTGTTTTTTCTAAATTCATAATATGCCAGCAAGGCTTTTGGCACTGAATAATACGGATTATCAGAATGGCCTGAATTTTCGTTGTAATGGAATGCATGATTGAAATTTATAGGTGCATTTAATTCTATTGCTGATAATAAACCTTTGAATGAACCTGTGATAATCTCGTTTTCGTTACCACCAATGCTTAAATATAAAAATAAAGGTTTTTCACTAAGTTTAGATAAACCGTTATTAAACTCCTGAACAACAACTGAGTTGTCGTACCAAGCTGCGGGGCTAAACGCAAAATAACCAGTAAACAATTCAGGTTTAGTAACTATTGTATATAGTACGAAGCTTCCACCAGCAGAGAAACCACTAAGTACTCGGTTATCATTAATTGAGTACTTATTTTCTATAAAAGGGATTAATTCTTTTTCGATAAAAGATAAAAATAAATCAGCTTTACCAAAAATTTCTGGGGAGTTTTCCGTACTGGGCCTAGCTTCTATTTGAACATCTTTTCTGGCGTAGGGGGGTACTAAATCTCTATTTCTTGTATCTGTCCAGAACAGGTTAGGGATTGAGACAATAACGGAATCTTCTATTAGCTTTTTTTCAGACTGCGTTGTAACGGTTTCATGCCAACGACTTAAGTTAAAATTACCGTCTGATTTTATGATTAACGGATAACTTTTTTGACTATCGTATCCCTTTGGCAAACGAACAAACACCCTTCTTTCTTCTGAAAGAAACTCTGAATAAATATCATGATCGATGAACTCAGAAGTGTAGTGCTCAAAATATCTCGATAAAGAAACAGAAGTCCCAACTACAAACAGTATTGCAAGTAATGAAGTAAATATTAGCTTAGGTGGAATTTTCACCAAATCTTCCTTTCAAAATATAACGCTTGCTAAGGTGCAATTGATTGTTGGCTATACTTGCGCGAAGCACCAAGCCAACAGCTAATTGTTCCTGTGAGTTTACGAACGAGCTTTAGTAATTTGTCGAGCCTCATTTATTTACGAGTTCCTTAATACTTTTTACAACCAAGTCACTGTCATGAATATGCAAGAAGTGCTTTTCTGACTCCGAATATACAACTTGGCTATTTTTTGACAAACTCTTGAAATAACTATCAGCTTGACTATCAAGATCATCCATTTTCTTTGCAATATCGTCTGGGACAAAAGGTGCGTCGTAACGTTTTCCTGTGTTTTTTGAGCGTACTGTAATTATAGGTTTTGATCCAAAGGTTGAAGCATTCTTTAATTCTTCATAACTTTTCATGTGATCTACTTTTTCCGGTACCTTTTCAAATAAAGGATCGTGTACAGTTAGCTCAAAGTTCATCTGGCGCAGTAATTTCTTATTATCTGTATTAAATTCTTTTGGCCAACGTGTTCCCATTGTATAAAAGTAGCCGAAAGTAGGCGGATCAATTAACACCACTCCAAGCACCTCTTTTGGAAACTGATTGTTATATGAGTTTATAATATATGATCCATACGAATGGCCTGCAAAATAATAAGGGGCTTTAACATTTGCAGCTTGTAATAAGTTGCGTAGCCTTCGAGACATATCATTTACTGTAAATGGAACAGGGCCTTTTTCACTCTTTCCAAGGCCAGCACGATCGTATAAGCACACACTAAAATCATTCTTTAAGCGTTTTATGTTTTCTAGCCAAATACCGTCAGAGCCCCAGAGACCAAAACCAGATTCAATAACAAGGTTCGGTTTCTCAGTTCCATAACACTCCAAGTAAAGTTTAAACCCACCAACATCGTACAAACCTGACTTAGTAGGTTTTAATTCTGATTCTTTAGCTAGTGTTGCAAAACTTATAAAAATTGAAAGTAGTAAAATTAACTTCATATTGACTCCGTTCTTGTGGTAAGGCTTAGACATAATGACTCCCACACGGGACTAGCCTCCGCTTTTTCGTGGGTTAGCTGAATTCAAAGCCAAAGCCATAATTAGTTTGTCAAATAACTAAGCAGCAGAGGCTAGCATGAACAAACATAGCATACTTTTTATCGGACTTGATACACATAAAGAATTCAATGAAGTAGCCTATATTGAAGGCTACCGAGGCGCACAACCTGTGCACTTTGGTAGAGCACCATCATCTAAAATAGCCGTTAAAAAACTCGTTCGTCATTTTGAATCTAAATACCCTGCTGCAACGCTTCACTTTGTCTATGAAGCTGGCCCCTGCGGTTACTGGATTTATCGGTTGATCACTAGCCTTGGTCATTGCTGCTATGTGGTTGCGCCTTCTCTCATTCCTGGGCAAGTAACGTATGGAAAGCAAGCTATACGTGAATAACGTAGTAGTTAACCTTAGGAAGTGTGAATCTGGCCAGAGCTAGAGCATTCTAATAACTGGCACAGACATGTAGGCATAGTTGCGCAGCCACCGCGTGTATGCGTCCCAGCAAACTCAGTGAGTGTGTCGACTGGGTTGTTAGGCATGCTCATCCACAACTTGCAGTTGCGATATATCCATTAGCCTTATGTGTGTTTGGTAGTAATATTTACCGGTAGGCTTACCACCTGATAGAAGCACAATTTTTACTCGCTGAGCTTTACCATTGACGACTATGGCTTTGTTTACAAGGTACTCCTGTGGTGCCATTCCATACTTAGCTGATAATTGTGCAATTACTTTTGGGTGTAAAGCGACGGTTATTGATCGCTGGTCGCGGTAGTCTTTTTCTGTATTCAAATAGACATATTGC
Organism: Pseudoalteromonas sp. UG3-2; assembly: GCF_037120705.1. Classification (NCBI taxonomy): domain Bacteria; kingdom Pseudomonadati; phylum Pseudomonadota; class Gammaproteobacteria; order Alteromonadales; family Pseudoalteromonadaceae; genus Pseudoalteromonas; species Pseudoalteromonas sp. UG3-2. The sequence continues at coordinate 1,185,646 of NZ_JAWLJU010000002.1, forward strand.
CCTTGGCTGCCAGTAGCAACGATTTGAAGTGCGTATTGCCCAGAAACACCTTTGGGCGCTGACTCCGCAGCGGCCTTTATTATTTCCATAGGATCTGAGAACGAAGATGTCGTGTGCGAAGTTGTGGACGAGCAACCAGCGAGTAAAAGGATAAGCGTTAAAAAAACATATTTCATGGTTTATTTCCTTATAAATGCCTAGCATTTAAGTATTTATGCGACACGCTGTTTATATTGCATAATCAATTGTTGAATTGAGCCGCTACCAGCTGGGTGTGTCAGAGTTGGTGTTACTTGTGCTACAGGAGGCTTTTTTAGGTACCAGCCAAACCAGTTGGTTTGATCAGCTAACCTATTTTTATCTAAGCTTTCACTGCACAGCTCAGTGTTTATTTTGTCCCTATTACACCTAAATTTAGCCCGATAAGCAATGATATTTTTATACACACAGTCATGCCTACCCTGAACAATTAAGCAGGTTAACCACTTGCTTTCATTCAGTATCTCTAACTAATAATGCATTCGTTTGTGTATTGTTCGTTTATATCAGCCACTAACTTATTTGCTAAATGCGGATACTTTCAGCAACTTTTCCTCCCTCATCACACCCTCAAGTCAGCAGCTAATTAACTTATTTCGCGCAGGGAAGCGCGAAAAAGCATATCAGGGCCAAGGACAGGCCTGAAACCTATCACGAAGATAATGAAACCAATAAACGAAGTCACAGCAAAATTATCACTGTTACTACCTTCAGCCCTACCAGCAATAAAATAGCTAACAGAAATAACACAACAACCAGTAGCAACACCCTCCTCCCTCATCACACCCTCAAGTCAGCAGCCAATTAACCTATTTCGCGCAGGGAAGCGCGAAAAAGCATGTCAGGGCCAGGGACGGCCCTTACATGCTGGTAACGTTAAATTTGGCTGGTTACTTGAGGGCGATACCAGCTTGGCTTAATACATGCTCGATTCTGAGGCAAGTAAACCTGCCACTAACTGCGTTAAAAGTTTCTTATTTGGCACCACCAAATTGCAAAACTTTTGCCTTGCCTACATGGATGTAGGTACCTTGGCGGTAGCAGGACGCGGGAGCGGTGTTATTGACAAGGTTTACTTGCCTCAGAATCGACCCTTTAATTAAACAAGCTGGTATTAGTGTGATGCTGGGAGCGCCCTTTCTTTTGCTTACTTTACTTTGGGCAAGCAAAGAAAAGTCAGTCGGCGACCATGGACGGGCGTAGAACCCCGTCAGGAGGACAACTGAGCCAATACACTGACGCAAAAAGGTGCTGTCATTATTAAATAAATAGCAGGAAGCGAGTTCGTTGTAATTGACAAGATTTTCTTGCCTCAGAATCGATCCTTTAATCAAGCCAACTCAGAATGCTGACATCGAGCGTTTTAACCGAGCAGCTCGTCACTAGTGGCTGGATTTACATATGTTCGATAGCGTTGAGCAGGCCTAGCGAGTGACTTTGGACTTATAACAGCGAAAAGCCGAATACGGCCATTCGCGGCATTCCGCCCAAACATTTAACGCAAGCGGTTCATTTACCCTATGAATAACTGCTGTTTAAAATGGGGGGATTACACAACGTTAAGGCTTTCATTCAACACTGATTTAAACCTTTCTTGAGTTAGTTGCGTCTCAAAGAGCATAATTATAAAAAAGTTGTATTTTTTAATAGCAAGATCAATTTGCTATACAATGCCACGTGCTAAATTTTAACATTAGGGACAATTTTGATGCTCACTCGTTTTTGGTACTTTTGTGCCATTCTATCTATAATTACCACCTCGTTTTCGACATTAGCTTCTGATGTTTTAGATTGTGTTATTGAGAGATATAGCCAGTCAAATAGTCCGTTTACGGGGTTACCAAACCCTGCCGAACAGGGCGACCATAAGTACAAAGTAATGAATTATGGTGAACGACCATTTTTATTTGCTATATCAAAACCTGATGTCATTGCTCCAAACGTGAGCTTACCTAGCTTTCTTTCCGACTATTCTCGCAACCAAGGATATGAGGACAATGCTTACCACGAATTTAAAAGTAGTAATTTACCTTTGCAGGCTAAAGTTTGGCTTCCGCTGGGAGCCCAACCACTGCCGTTGGTATTATTAGTCCATGGAAATTCTGCGCCAGGGTTTGATTATCTGGGTGAGTTACTCGCCAGCCGAGGGCACTTTGTTGTGCAAGTAGATCAAACTTATTTGAATGGTTTATGGGGTGAAAATGGTGCCCGAGGCTGGATACTGCTTGAACATATTAAACTGCTGAAAAAATGGAATGCTAAGCAAGGTCACGCTTTTTATAACAAACTAGATTTAGAGAATATCGCTTTAATAGGCATGTCTAGAGGTGGTGAGGCTGTTGCTTTAGCTGCATCATTTAATCAATGGAAGACTTTACCAGATAGTACTGAATCAACAGAGTTTGGTTTTAACATTAAAACCATTGTCGCATTAGCTCCAATGGACGGGCAATATCAACATGCTGATGGAAGAAATATCCTGAAAAATGTTAACTATTTAGTGTTACAAGGAGGCCATGATGCAGATGTTTACCAGTTTCTTGGCAGCCGACAATGGCATCGAACTCACTTCGATGATGATAAAGACTTCATAAAGCAGTCCATTTATATTTATCGTGCTAACCACATAAACTTTAATCAAGATATGTCTGATGATTACCACTGGGGAGGCAGCAATGATTTTTATTCAAAGCTATTAACACCCAAACAACAGGAGAAGTTAACTAAAGTGTTTGTTTCTGCTTTTTTGGAAGCTACATTGGCGAACAAAAAAGCGTATCGAAAAATTTTTAGACAACCTTTAGCTGGTCAGTTTGGTCTTCCTGAAGATATTTATATCGGCCGTCATATAGGATCTGATTTCAAAGTTATAGAAGATTTTGAAAATGAAGCTAAACAGGAAAGTGCCGTTAAAGCTTTATTCGGTAAAGCGTTAACAAAAATGCCAATCAGTATAGACTCTGAGCGCCTAAGAAACGGGACTAAAACTTCTAATAATGTATTAAAAGTTCAACTTAAGAAACAAGTTGAAACACGGTTGAGCATTAAGCTTTCAGAAGCTGAGCTATTTCATCAAAATCACGAAGGAAAACCCTACCTAAGTTTCTCACTGGCTAGAGCTGATTCAGGAGAAAGCGAAGAATGTGGATCATACAATTTGTTATCTGATACCAGAGTAGAGCTACTTGATAAGTTTGGTGTCGTACTTAAAAAAAGTTTGGCCGCATCTGGCAGTGTCTCTCCTTTATTAATTTCTGACTTCTCTGAATTGGAAAAAGATGGTGTGAGATATGCGCCGACGGAGCCAGTTTTGCAAACCTTTACGCTCCCTATTGAGTTAAATAAGCCAGTCAGTGCCGAAAGCGAATTAGAACTAGTCTTGATTTTTGAACCGAAGCAAGATGTATCTATCATCTTGGATGATATTGGGATAACGAGTGCGATATAGCTCATCAGCTTTCTTTTAAACAAGCGAATCATTAACCCATTAGAAAAATTAGCTTACCTTAAGATGAGGCATAAAATCGTTCTTAAGGGCGGCTATTGCAACAAAGCAGCCCTTAGTCTCTAACACATTTTTGTCCAACTGTAAGTTAGCTGAGTGTCTGCCTTTAAGAAAACAACCGCTCAAACCAACTCTTATCAAGGTCATCTTCACAACGCTTCAGTTGCACAGCATAACGGGAAGCCCGATGTTTAACCTTGTTCGCCACCTTCATTAACCACTTTTTACTGCGATAAGTGCCACGGCGATAGCCGCCCCAACCTTCGTGATAATTGAGGTATTGGGCATAGGCATCCCATTTTGATACACCATTGACCTTGTGGGTTTTATAAACAAACCACGCCATAAAGTCGATGGCGTCTTCAAAGTCATCGCGATCGGCCCCAGAGTTGCCGGTTTCACGAATGTAGTCTGACCAAGTTGGGGTTTTGGCTTGCGAGTAGCCATAAGCGGAGCTAACCCGCCCAATGGGAATAAACCATAAAAAGTATTCCATCGGTGGCGCAGCATCGTGGCGAAATGAGCTTTCTTGGTACATCATGCTCATGAGCACATGCTTAGGTGAGCCCCATTTTTCTTGGGCATCACGGGCATCGTAGTACCAATCTTCTTTTTCTTGGAAAATCTTACAAATATCATGAGGTTGCTTAGGTGGAGCCGTCGCACAACCGGATAATACAGCCACCAGGCTTAATAAAATTATTTTTTTTTGCATTTTTTTCGAAACCTAATGAACTTTTGTTATTTGCACCGGTCAGAACTTATGAATGCAGCAGCTTAGCATTGTTTCATCCCTGAAATTTATTTGCGCAGCCACTTGGCTGCGCTTTTTTATGCCCGCGAAAAATAATCGTCTAAAAATGCGGTAAAGTCCAATGTATCTGCATCTCTAACCGCCTTCTCATCAGCAAAAGAACGCTCAGCCATGGCTGTGAGCTTATCCTCATCATAATAGTGATACGACATGGATTGCTGTAAATTTTTGTAATTATTAGCCAGTTCAATGCCAAAACTCCCCTGCTCTGGAGTGCGCGCCTTAAGTTGTGCTAATAGCTGACCAGAATAGGTAAGCTCAGGGCTGGCGATAGCACGATGGAGCTTAGCAATGGTTGCCACATACACTTGTTGCTCGGTGCTCTTATCTAGCATTTCCGCCACTTTAAGTAGCTCTGTGAAGATTTCTTCGCCCCATTGGCGTAGCTGCACCTCAGTGTCGCCTTTGGTTAGGCAGAGGTCGGCATCTCGCCCTTGGTTTACCACTTTTTGCAGGTTCTCACCGGCTAAGTGTTGAGCGGCAAAACTCAATTCTGGGCTTGGCTTTAATAAACAGTAAGTTAAAAAGACATCCAAGAAATGGATTTGCTCTAGGCTAATGCCTGTGTGCTCAAATGGATTGACATCTAAAGCACGGATCTCAATGTATTCAATACCGCCACGTTCTAATGCTTGAGTGGGTGTTTCACCAGATTCAGCATTACGCTTGGGTCGAATTGGCGAGTAAAACTCATTTTCGATTTGCAGGATATTGCCATTAAGCTGCTTGGGTGTATCGCTGTGGTAATCTGGGATCTCATGATAGAGATCAGAACGGGTACGAATGGCGTTGCGTAGCCCTGCAATGTATTCCTCAAGGTCGTTATACATTACTCGCAATGAGCTTTGCGCGCTGTTGGTGTAGCCTAAATCGCCTAAACGCAGTGCCGTGCCATGCTCTAAGTACAGTGTGCCATTACTTAAGGTATTGAATGGCAAGTCACTTTTTTTGCCTTGTAGAAAAGACGGACACAAGGAAGGCGATGCCCCAAACAGGTAACTTACCAACCACATTTCGCGCTTAAAGTTACGGATAAGCCCAAGGTACTGCTGTGAAATAAACGCTTGCTTTGACTGCGTATCATCGCTTAATTGTTGCAGACTAGACCACACGCTGTCGGGGAAAGAAATATTAAAGTGCACCCCAGCGATGGCTTGCATCATACTGCCGTAACGGTTCTTCAGCCCTTCGCGATATAAGGTTTTCATTTTACCAATGTTCGATGAGCCAAATTGCGCTAAAACAATGTCTTCTTCATCTTCAATAAAGCAGGGCATAGATAAAGGCCAAAGTAGCTCATCGCCCATGCTTTCTAGGGTAAATTTTTGCAGATCCGTGAGCTGTGCCAGCGTTTCTTGCGGATCTTCACTGACCGGAGTAATAAACTCCAGCAAAGATTCAGAAAAGTCGGTAGTAATGTGACCATTGGTTAAGGCATGACCGGTTCTTTGTGGATGACCCGTTTTGGCTATTTTACCCGAGCCTTTAATGCGTAATGCCTCACGTTCGATACCACGTTTGATGCCCTTAAATGCGCCTTGGTGGGGCTGTTGCGACAACAGTTCTAGCTTAGTGTTTAACTCTACTTGTTTCAAAAATTCTTCCTCGAACCTAAAGGCCAATCTCAAGTCAATGGGGTCTGTGATGAATTACTCAAGCCTTTAAGATTACTTTCGCGTAATGCGCACCGCTTTCTACACACTGATGCGCCCTTTGCAGTTCATCCAATGCAAAGTAATAACTTACCATAACCTTGATTTTGCCAGTTTGATACGCGTGATACAAATATTTAAGGTCGTCTTGATTGCTTTGTACCAGCATCCCTTGACAGTCTATGCCAAGCGCCGCAGCGCGCTCGCAAACGGCTGCACTGGTATTGCTGGGAATCGTGATAACCTGCGAACCCGTTTGCAGCGCCGATAAACACTGAATTGCAATTTTGTCACCAATTAAGTCGAGCAAATCACCCTGTTGTTGCTGTTGCCAAAAGCTTTCGTAGGTAATGGCTTTAACCCCTAAGCTGTTGAGTAGCTCATGCTCAGGTCGGCGCGACACGGCTATTACTTCACGCCCCTGTAATTGCGCTAACTGAATTGCCAAGTGCCCCACCCCTCCTGTGGGTGCAACAATAAAGAGCGGTTTTGACTTGTCTTCAAAGCGGTCTAAGGCTTGTTTCGCCGTCAATCCCGCAAGGCATAAACCGGCTATATCGGGCTGTTGCTGAGTGTCCACTTTCACCAACTCATGGTGATCAGCAATCACATAATCGGCGTAACACCCCGGGTGCTGTGCAAAGCCAACCATGCCAATCACCTCATCGCCCACAGCGAAAGACGAGCTTTCTTCCGCCACGGCTATCACTTCACCATAAACATCGTACCCGAGTGGTAAAAAGGCGCCTGGTGCTTTTTGCGCTGCAACATAGCCTAGTCCCTGTCGGGTTTTAATGTCGATTGGGTTAACGCTGCTGCTGATCACGCGGATCATGACCTGCTCTGGTGCCAAATCGGGCAGCGCTTGTTGCTGAGCATGAAGTTGGCTGGCGTCACCAAACTCTTTGACGCCATAGCGGTTTGCCATCTTTACCATAAGTAATTGCCTTATTGGGTTTTGTTATTAAATTAGCATACTCCAAAGCATTGTAGCTTTGAAGCAATTGCATCGGTTGTAAAACAAAAGCGCCGGCAACCAATAAGCTGCAGGCGCTTTGTGTTTATGTCATCACCATGCCACTATGAGGCGTTATTGAACACTATCTTATCGTCTAACACGTCCACCTTGATGGTATCACCACTGATAAACTTACCTTGTAATAGGTCTTGCGCTAGCGGGTTTTCAATGTACTGCTGCACCGCACGTTTTAGCGGCCGTGCGCCATACACAGGGTCAAAACCACTGGCGGCAATTTTTTCCAGCGCCGCTTCACTGAGCGTAAGTTCAAAGCCTTTGTCAGTTAGGCGTTGGCGTAAACGCTCAAGCTGAATATTGGCAATTTCTTTAATGTGCTCATTAATTAACGGGTGGAATACCACGGTTTCATCAATACGGTTAATAAACTCAGGACGAAACTGGCTCGCCAGCACTTCCATCACTCGTGATTTTAGCGTCGCATAGTCATTGCTGCCGGCCTGCTCTTGGATCACATCCGAGCCAAGGTTAGAGGTCATGATCACCACCGCGTTTTTAAAGTCCACGGTGCGGCCTTGGCCATCGGTTAAACGGCCATCGTCCAATACTTGCAATAAGATATTGAAGACATCAGGGTGCGCTTTTTCCACCTCATCCAATAAGATCACAGAGTAAGGTCGTCTTCTTACCGCTTCGGTCAGGTAGCCCCCTTCTTCATAACCCACATACCCTGGAGGTGCGCCAACTAAACGCGCCACCGAGTGTTTTTCCATAAACTCCGACATGTCAATGCGTACCATGGCGTCTTCGGTATCGAACATAAAGTTGGCCAATGCCTTGGTGAGCTCAGTTTTACCGACCCCTGTTGGCCCTAAGAATAAGAACGAGCCAATAGGACGATTAGGATCGGCAAGCCCGGCTCGCGAGCGGCGAATAGCGTTAGCCACTGCGTTAACCGCCTCATCTTGACCAATGACTTTTTGATGCAGCTCGTCTTCCATTTGCAAGAGTTTTTCACGTTCACCTTGGAGCATTTTTGCCACCGGGATCCCCGTCCAGCGCGACAAGATTTCGGCAATTTCATCTTCGCCCACTTGATTTTTCAACAAGCTCATTTCTTGCATCTCGGCTTGTGAAGCCAGGTCTAAACGACGCTCTAAATCGGGAATACGGCCATATTGCAGCTCCGACATGCGTTGTAAGTCGCTGGCACGACGAGCCACCTCTAGGTCAAGTCGAGCTTGCTCAAGCTCAGCTTTAATCACTTGCGTGCCTTGCAAGGAGGCTTTCTCGGCGTTCCACACCTCATCCAGCTCACGGTACTCCGACTCCATGTCACTGATCAGCGCCTGCATTTCAGTGCGGCGCTTTTGACTGGCCTCATCCTTTTCTTTGGCAAGCGCATTATCTTCGAGCTTAAGCTGGATAATGCGACGCTCAAGGCGGTCTAATTGCTCCGGCTTAGAGTCGATTTGTAAACGGATTGAAGAGCCCGCTTCATCAATTAAGTCGATGGCTTTATCTGGCAGTTGACGGTCGGTAATGTATCGGTGCGACAAATTCGCCGCTGCTACAATGGCCGGATCGGTGATGTCCACCGAGTGGTGCAACTCATAACGCTCTTTTAAGCCACGCAAAATAGCAATGGTGTCTTCCACTGACGGCTCATCAACAAAGACTTTTTGAAAACGTCGCTCAAGGGCGGCATCTTTTTCAATGTATTGACGATATTCATCAAGCGTAGTGGCCCCCACGCAGTGCAGCTCGCCGCGAGCCAGCGCTGGCTTAAGCATATTACCAGCATCCATGGCACCGTCGGTTTTACCGGCACCGACCATAGTGTGGATTTCATCGATAAACAGAATAACTTGGCCTTCTTCTTTGCCAAGTTCATTCAGCACCGACTTTAAGCGCTCTTCGAACTCACCGCGGTATTTAGCACCCGCTACCAAAGCGCCCATATCCAGCGATAGTACGCGCTTACTTTTTAGTCCTTCAGGCACCTCGCCATTGATGATCCGTTGCGCCAGGCCCTCAACGATGGCGGTTTTACCCACGCCCGGTTCACCAATCAGTACCGGGTTGTTTTTGGTGCGGCGTTGCAACACCTGAATGGTGCGGCGAATTTCATCGTCACGACCAATTACCGGATCTAACTTACCTTGCTCTGCCCGCTCGGTAAGATCTACGGTAAATTTCTCTAGTGCTTGTCTGGTGTCTTCGGCGTTAGGATCGTCGACTTTCTGGCCGCCACGAATGGCCTCGATAGCTTGTTCTATCTTTTGTTGGGTGATATTCAGTGCTTTAAAGATTTCCCCAAGCGGTCCTTTGTCTTCACACGCGGCGAACACAAACAACTCGCTGGAAATGTATTTATCTTTGCGCTTTTGTGCATACTTGTCGCACAAGTTAATTAACGAAATTAGGTTGTTCGACAACTGGACATCGCCGCCAACCCCTTCCACTTTAAAGAGCTTTTCAATGGCTTGAGAAAGCTTAGTATTAAGCTCATCAGCACTCACTCCAGCTTGGGCCAATAGCGCTCTTACGCTGGAACCACTTTGCTGTAGCAAGGCGTACATTAGATGAACCGGTTCGATAAACTGGTGATCGCGCCCAAGCGCTAATGACTGCGCATCAGAAAGCGCTGCCTGAAATTTGCTTGTGAATCTGTCTAAACGCATGTTCGTTTACCCATGTAAAATTAGATTAACTTATTTATGGGTATTATTTGGCTGAATATCAAGCGCGCTGAGCGCAAAACAAAGGCTTTATTTGCGCCAAATCAAAGTCGCCATTCTCCCGGTAACACGGTCTCGGCGGTAGGAAAAATACTCGCTCGGATTACTGACAGTACACTGCCGCTCACCATAAATTTTATTGACCCCAAGCTTGGTCAGTTGCAGCTCTGCAATGGCAAAAATGTCGGCCAACAGTTTACCATCGCGATGACGTTGAAAAGCACTGTCGAGGCCAGGAAAGGCCGCCAACACTTCTGGACCGACTTCAAATGCCGCAGGCCCTATGGCAGGACCAAACCAAGCATAAATGTCGTCAGGCTGTGCCTTAAATTGCGCCAAGGTGTTTTCAATCACCCCTTTTGCTAAGGGTTTCCAACCACCATGAATGGCCGCAATTTCAGTACCGCAACGAGAAGCCAATAAAATCGGCAGGCAGTCGGCGGTCATAATGGCTAACGGGGTCTGTCGACTCTGGCTGTACAAGGCATCGGCCTGATGTACTTGGGCAACCTCAAACTGCTCATCGACCACCACCACTTCGCCACCGTGAACCTGCTCCAACCAGACAATGGGGTTGGCGACGTAACCGTGCAGGATACGGCGGTTTTCTGCCACATGCTCGGCATTATCACCGACGTGAAACGCCAAGTTCAGGCTGTCGTAAGGGGGCTGCGACACGCCGCCTTGACGTGTCGTTGATAATGTCCCCACTACTTGGGTGAGCGGCCAGTCTGCTAGTTGCATATTATAAGGTTAAGTCCGGATTCTCTTTGGTGTCTTCACGAAGCGCTGCCACTAGCTGCACCATGTCCTCTGGTACTGGCGCTTCCCATGTCATCATTTCACCCGTAATTGGATGAGCGATACTTAGTTTTATAGCATGCAATGCTTGACGTTTAAACTCTCGCAGTTGTTGTGACAACATCGGCGTGGCATTTTTTGGTGGTCTTGGACGGCCACCGTATAGCTGATCGCCAATCAAAGGATGATTCAAATACGCCATGTGAACACGAATTTGGTGTGTTCTACCGGTTTCTAGACGCAGTCGCAAGCGCGTATGAGCGCGGAATTTTTCTGCTACACGGTAGTGCGTAATAGCCGGCTTACCCATTTCATGTACTGCCATATGAGTGCGTTTGGTGGCGTGACGGCCAATGGCTTTTTCAACCATACCACCAGCGGTCATGGTGCCATTACACAAGGCTTCGTATTCACGAGTGAAGTTTTCTCGAGCTTGTAGGTTTTTAACTAAATGCGTTTGTGCTTGGATGGTTTTCGCCACCACCATTAAGCCGGTAGTGTCTTTATCCAGACGGTGTACAATCCCAGCTCGTGGTACATTGATGATGTCTGGATGGTGATGCAACAGTGCATTAAGTACTGTGCCATCAGGGTTGCCTGCACCTGGGTGCACAACTAAGCCCATGGGCTTATTAATCACCAAAATATCATCGTCTTCGTAAACGATATCTAAGGCAATATCTTGCGCTTCGTATTCGCGCGCCGCTTCAATCACCGTTTCAATGGCAACAGATTCGCCACCCAACAGCTTTTCACGAGGCGTGTTGTATACTTCTCCGTCAACTGTGACTTTATCTTCTAAAATCCAAGTTTTTATTCTAGAACGAGAAAAATCGGGGAACAATTGCGCCAAGATCTGGTCTAGACGTTTACCACCGAGTTCGACTGGTACCTCCGCTTGGAGGGAAATTTGCTCTGACATATAAAACTTTACCTAATTTACCAGTGCAAGCCGTGCTCGACTGGGTTAGAATCGTATAAATGCATAGTTTACTCGGTTTTGCCGAGTTGGCCTAGCCGAAGAAAACAAAGGTAGTAAAATAAAATGATTAAAAACTTAAGGACACACGCCTTTAGGCTGGCGTTAAGCGCTTCAGTATTGGCTTTAGCCGCCTGTTCATCTGCCCCAGAACAAGAAGATATAGAACGTGTACCGAACAAGTCGGCGCAGTCACTCTACCATGACGCAAAAAGTACTTTAGACAGTGGGCTTTACGCTAGAGCCATTGAGTTGCTGAGCGCTATTAATGCCCGTTACCCATTTGGCCCATACGCACGTCAAGTGCAAATGGATTTGGTTTATGCCTACTATCAAACCGGTGACACGGATCAGGCGCTGGCAACCATCGACCGTTTTATTCGCCTCAATCCTAACCACAAAGATTTAGACTACATGTACTACATGCGCGGTTTGGTGAATATTAAAGCCGATGAAAACGCTTTTCAGGAATACTTTGGTGTTGATCGCGCCGATCGCGATGCCAACCGTACCCGTGTTGCTTTTCAGGACTTAACCACGCTAGTGAAAAACTATCCTGATAGCGCATACGCAAAAGAAGCCAAAAAACGCATTGTGTGGCTATTAAATAAAATGGCACGTTATGAGTTAAAAGTAGCGCAGTACTATTTCGAGCGTGAAGCTTATTTAGCAGCAGCCAACCGTGGTAAATACGTGGTTGAGCACTATTCGCAAAGCAGCTATCTAACCAAAGCGTTTGATATTATGGAAAAAAGCTACCGTAAATTGGGTTTACCTGATTTAGCCGATAACGTTAAAAAGGCCAAAGCGGTTAACAAACGATAAGTGTTTTACAACTCCCACCGCGGTGGGAGTTGCCAGCCATGGATTAAATGGCTTCTTCATCCTCTTCACCAGTACGGATACGTACCACCCGCTCAACTTCTGTGACAAAGATTTTACCATCGCCAATTTTTCCGGTTTGTGCCGTTTTGACAATCACCTCAATGGCTCTGTCAACGTCTTCATCAGCGGTCACTATGTCTAGCTTTACCTTAGGCAAAAAATCAACCATGTACTCTGCACCACGGTATAACTCAGTGTGGCCTTTTTGGCGACCAAACCCTTTAACCTCACACACAGTCATGCCGGTAATGCCAACGTCAGAAAGCGCTTCTCTAACATCGTCTAGCTTAAATGGTTTAATTATTGCTTCTATTTTTTTCATGGCTATCTCGATTCCTTTGGTGTTGGGTCGATTTTAGACAATCAATCCTTGCAAGGCAAACAAAGACATTGAAAGTTAGGTCATTTTTACGCAATAATGCTAAGTATAAATTATTACTTTTGGTTACGAGGCAGTGATGAAACGAGCAGCGGGTTTTAACCTTTTAGAATTGATGATTACTGTCGCCATCTTAGCCATCGTGATGACCATTGCCTTTAGCTTTGATGGCAATTTATTAGAGCGTAACCGGGCCGAATCTTTCTTAAAAGAGCTGCAACGCAACGTGGCTTTTGCTCGTATTAAAGCCACTGCAGCCGATGAGATTGTGATACTTTGCCCAGCCCCCGCCAGTGACATTGTCGCCCGAAACAGTTTTAACTGCCAAAATGACTGGTCAAGTAACCGTATTAGTGTCTTTGTCGACAGAAACAACAACGGCAGCTTTAATGACGGCGAAGACACCCTGCATCGCACCATGGAAATGGTCGATAATAATGATCAACTAAGCTTCAGTGGAACTGAACTACTCCGATTTGACTCCAGCGGTCTTCTCAGTGGCTCTAATGCAGGAGAGTTTGTCTATTGCCCAGGAGATGGCAACAATAATCAGCAGTTGAGTATTTCTCAAGCAGGCACGGCCCTGTACCGTGGAGACACCGATACCAACTGTGGTTAACGCCATTACTTCACTTGCAAGATTTCACCTTGGCAACTAAGTTGTAACTACCGTCTTTATTTCGAGGCAAAGGATATGCATCGAGTTCATGGTTTTACGCTTATTGAGGCACTCATTTGTGTCGCCATCTTAGCCATTGTCAGTTATTTGTCGCTACCGAGCTTCACACACCTGCTCAGCCAAAACAAACCCAAGCAGCAACTTCAGGTACTGCAACGCATGCTCAATTTCGCTCGCATTAAGGCCGTTGCCAGTCAAGCCCCTATCACCGTTTGTCCACTGGTTAAAAACCGCTGTAGTAGGAAAGAATGGCACCAGGCGATAACGGTCTATATTGACCACCCGCCAAAAGGCAGAGTGGATAGAGCCGATACGAAGCTGCACGTATTCAAAGCAGCGCTTGATGATGACGAGCTAAACTACCCGCGTCATGGTATTACTTTCTCACGATTTGGTCGCTTAGCAGGACTGCTCAATGGCACTTTTGTGTATTGTACAAAACAAAAAACCGGTCTGGGATTATCGGTGAGTATTACTGGCAGAAGTAAGATTAAAGCGAGCAAAAAGTGCCGCGATTAGGTGGCAACTTGCTCTGCCACCTAATCACTAAGGATTAACGCTCCCAGCAGCGATCAATTTGTGCTTGATCCGTGACACCACTGACCCCTCTTATTCCAAGCTCATCAATGGTCAGCGCTGGACAGTCGCTGTCGCCTCGTACTGGGCCGCTGGCAGCGGTGGCTACCAGGGTAAAAGTATCCGTTGTTACCCCTTGTAACGAGATAGTAAAGTAGCCATTTTCCGATGTGCCAGGCACGCCAATGTCACTGAGGTCAGTAGCGTAGCTACGGTTATCAACGAAATACTGCTCTTGCTTATTGGCAGCATCAAGCAAAATGGTCATGGCATCAGCGCGGGCACCACGCTTTACATACTCGGTGTAGTTTGGATAGGAAACCGCAGCCAGAATGCCAATAATGACCACCACTATCATCACCTCGATTAATGTGAATCCTTGGCTAATCTTGTTTTTCACTTATCAAGTCCTCTTATTTATTACTATTTTTAGCTTTTTCGGGTTTTGTTTTTTCATCACTAAATTCTCGTTTGTAAATATATAACTGTCTGGTCTTAATGCTAATACCGTATTCTCTAAAAAGCCTTACTTTTCCTGTTTCTGGGTCGACCACAGGGATCGAACCGGCAATGCCTTTTGGCAGTAATGGATTACCGGCAGGCGCACCATCACCGCTGCTATCACCATCCACTTCAATACCTGGTCCTGGAATATAAATTTTGGTTTTGCCATCGTCTCCTTTTCTGACCACAATGGTCGGCGTATCTGGGATATCTTGGGCAGTTATATATTTAGTGCCAGTGCCATAATGCATGTGTAAGGCATACAACTGTCCTTTACCGCCAGTAAGCGTACATTGCTGGGTAGTCTGATCCGCAGGGGTAAACGAGGTAAAGTAGGCCACTCCGCCGACCACCGTAGAGGCTGAAAGTGACTTTTCACCTGTGGAGAGCTGGTATTTCCAACCTTTAAACTGCGCTAATTCCACCTCAAGCTCGATAAAGTTCTCCAAACTGCTGGCGGCATTGCCAAAGGGATCCGTTTTCATTTCCATCAAATCGCCGATTAAAATGGGCTCTGGAATATCACTGACAAACGACTGGGTTTTGGTGTTAATGTCACGTAGCATAAAGAGATAGTCATTGACGCTTGAGTCAGTGGGTTTCGCACGGTTCCCACTGCCAATCACAATGGCATCAAAGGGTGTGTCTTTGCGCACTTTGACCGTTGATTGCTTATCATTCGGATCTTCGATTTCAGTCACCTTACTAAAGAAAGTGCGAGCCACGGTGGGCTGATAGAAAAAGCGTCGATCTTGATTGGCAAGATTGCTGCCTAAACGTGCCAGCTCAAAGTGTGTCCATGGCTCTTCAGTGCTATTCTCATCAGGTCCGGGGATATCTACTCGCCAAATACTGCCACCGGTGTCGGCTAAGTAAATTCTATCTGTAAAGCCATCATAGTCAGAATCAGTCAGCGTCGGCGAAGCCACAATACTGTGTTTACCCTTAAACTCTTCGCCGGTCAGAGACCAAACGATCTTGGCATTTTCAGACAGAATATCAACAGCATAAAAGCCCACTCCAACACTGCCATCTTCGCTGCGAGAGACATTGTCTTTGTTGGTGTTGTAGCCAGCACCAAAAATAACCACAGGGCGCTCTTTCGATTTTTCTAAGAAGGTTACTACTGGTTTTGACCACGTCTGACCTAAGTTTTTAAACTTATCTGAGTCTCCTGAAATTGGGCCATTCCAAAGTAGTTTTGGTGAGTCAGGGTTGGTAATATCAAAGCCATAGTACTTGTTACCACCTCGGCGCATACCAGCAAATGCCCAGACTTGCTCACCTTGGTCAATTTTGTTGTCTTTATTTTCATCATTAAAGTAAATGGTGATTGGGCCATCCATGCCATAGACCTTAGTTTCAGCCTTACGGGTTTTGACATCGTTGAGAATGTCTAGCAAGTCGCCAGGAATAAACGCCCAGCTTTCTGTAACCCGATTTCCTTCGTCTTTAAACATGTGTAGGCTGCCAGCATTGGTTCCCACTAAAATACGCACATCACCGTTACCATAATCCATGGTTACTGGCTTTGAATGCAGCGGATCGGCAAAAATGTCTTTGCGTCTATCTGAAGTGGAGCCATCACCATCTTCATCATCAACGTCGATACCCAGTGCCCAGTTGATTACTTCTTTAAGCTCGGCTTTCGACGCACCATTCATGCCCATCTTTTTGGCTAGTTTTTTTCTGTTTCCATAGGCGTTTCGAGCATTTCTGAATGAAAAGGTTTGTAAACTGCCGCTATCAAAGTCAGAAATGACGTTCCGAGTCAACTGCTCTTCTAGCGCGTAATTCACACCACCCTCTTCAATATTATTGCCATCTTTGGAGCCAGGCTCTGACCAGTAAGTGGTAATGTTTTTATCTATCGCTCCGTCATTGTTTATCGCTTTAGTTTTTTCTTGGCCAACTATTTCAGTTCCTTTGAGTTTTAGTTTTTTGAGGTTGCCAAGCCAGCGAGTGTGTGTTTCGGGTTTAAATTGAGTGTAATAAAGGTTGTCACCCGTTTGTGTCTGGTCATCTGCATTAGCAGATACGGTAGGAGATGTAAAACTTGCGCTTTCTTCTCGTATGGTCGTAACTGCAATTTCAAGCTTTTCAGCCAGATCATTGGCTGTATTAGCATGATAGTACTTACCGCCTCCTTTTTCTTCAGCGGTCAGTTTTAACAGTTCTCTGCCTGTACTAGACATACCATTACCAAAGCCTATGGTGAAAACTCGAGCAAAGTCTTCTTCGTCAGGCGTTGCATCATAAAGGTCAACTTTTTTTCGTGAATTGCCATACATTAACTCAGCAAGTGCTGGTAAGTAATTCTTTGTTACTCCAGAGCCTTGATTAAGGTCAAAATAGTCAGGCTGTGTACCAAAAACGTCTTTGTATTCGGACACAATATCACTGTTTGATCCGGTGTCATTGGTTGGGTCACCATCGGTCATCAAGATTAAATTAATCGATCTATCACAACGAGCTTTCTCACCTGGATCGCGTTTAAAGCCAGAAATGTAACTATTGCCTTGTTCTATACTTTTATCTCTGTCATTTCCACCATTTGTGCCCCACTTTACTTTTCCTCCTTTGAGATAATTGTACAGTTCCCATAATGTTTCTGATAAAGGTGTAGCACCTGAAGCAGGTAGGTTATCTATTTTGTTATTGATCTCACTGTTGTTACTGCCTATTCCATTTAATATGTAGCCACCAGAAGATGAATATAACCTAGAGAGGCCAAATGAAATATCATCATTATTATTAACCAACCCTTTTATGGCGTTTTTTGCCACAGTTAAACGACTATCAGAGCAAATTCCTTCCCGGAATATGCCATTTTCATCGTATTGATAGCACTTATTGCGCCATGTTGATTTAAAACACTGAGCTCTATAGTAGTAACGCCTGTTTCGTGCGTAGCATTGCCTACCAGTTTGCGAATCCCATTGCATACTGCCTGAGGTGTCAAACAATATCATCACTCTAGGTTTCTCATCTGTGGTTACATTATGCTTAACATACAGTTCGATATCCTCAGCGTACGTTGGCTGAGAAACCATGGCGATTAAGGCCAACAATAACCATAACTTTTTCATCTTATTTACCCGCCGTTGCACTGACTAACTCTTGTCCGACACCCATCACGATAGTGACATTATGACGGCCTTTATCACCGTAATTGACGGTGGCTGTCACCTCCGTCATATTGCAAACAACCCCACTGGTGTACGCAAACTGCCTTGGGCAATAAAGCTGCAGCTCGCCGTTGTTAAGGTTCTTTACTACCGCCGTTACTCCGTTGTCTGCAGCCACAGGCTCTCCCCCCTCAGGGATCTGCTCGCGGGGTAATAAAAACACGCTATTGGTCGCCAGCTGCTGCTGTTGTTGAATAATTCGTTGCACCTCACCATAAAGCAAATTTTCTGCCTCTTCGCGCTCCATCACCGCATGGGTCATTTTGATGTCTAAGGTACTGCTACTCATGAGCGTGACGGCGACGGCCATAATGGCTACTACCATCACCATCGACATTATCAGTACCACACCGCGCTGTTTTAAATGCTCCATGATGAATCTCCCATGTTGTACATCGAAACTGTGGTGGTAAATACCGTGCGGCGAAAGCTGTCAGTAAAGGTAAAGGTACGCTCGGTGTCTGCGGCATTGTCATTGCCTAAGATGTAAGTTCTACTTTTCACCCCAAAGCTGGGATCAGGCTCCAGCGCTCTCACCAAGACAAACATCTGCAGTGATAATATTCCCCGAGTATTGCCCCAGTCACCCAGTGACATACTGTTAGTATTTCTGTATTGATCGATACGACCGTCGTAATCGGTATCTAAGCCATACACAAAGCGTATTCTTTCCACTCCCTCAATCACTAACTCATCGCTCATGCCACCGACTCTTAAACGTTGGCGCCGTAATACGGGAATGGTTAAAGAACGGTTATTGATCATCTGAGTTTCTTCACTTAAGTAATACACATGGTGACTATAAGGCCATAACGTAGCATTAACACTGGGCATGACACCGACATTATTACCGGCAACAAACTGAGCTTGCTCTTGCTGGGCAATAAAATAAAACTGATTATTACTGACTTCACCCATGTCAGGATTAAGACCAGTGATCGGTACCGGGTCGCCCTCTAAAAATTTAACCTGTAACACCTCGGAGTCATTCACCGCATTAGTGACACAGTTCATGGCATTGCCATTTTGCGTGAATACCGCGGTTATTGGTCTAAAATCTGCCGGCTGATTATTGGGGAAGCTGCCATTGTTGATGCTTCCTGCGCAGTCATTGCCTGGGTTATTAGGTGCGATTTGATTATCTTCGGTAAAGCCTTCGTCATAGAAGGTCCCCCAAAACCCCACCTGCTCAATATCGCGACGTAAAATCGACAACGCCAAGCGGCCCTTTTCTTGTAGCTCGCCAATGCTCATGGTGTCGTTGGTGGTGGCTTTCATACCAACATAAGTGGCAATCACCCCACCAAGCAACAAGATACCAATGAACATGGCAATCATCAGCTCTAATAAAGTAAATCCAAGTGCTTTTCTCATGGCTGCCCCCGCAACAGCAAGAAAGTTTCCATTACCACCGCCCTGCGTCTATCATCATTGACACCACAGCTGCCTGCAGGGTTATCGTCTGCTGCGGTCATTTCTTGTCGGCCTCGCCAAGTGACAATGACTTCGACATTAACGCCATTGGTGCTGGTGGTGGGATTAATACACACGGTGGCATTGTCTAACGAGCCGCTTCTTTCTCGAGCTCGAATGGCGTGTTGCCAATTAATGATGTCAGTTTGAGCAACTTCTTCGGCACTACAAAAGTCACTATAGCACTTCTCCTTGGCAGGCACAGTGTCATCACTGGTGAATTCGACGTCATATAAATCGACGACATTATTGGCGTCGTTATTACGCATTCGGTGTAAAATATCACTGGCCAACTCCACCGCAGCAGCACGCTGCAATGAGTCAAAACTCGCTTGCTTGGCTTTGGCCTGTAATGCCACGGCCCCCAGCAAGCCAAAGCTTAAGATCATAAAGGCAATCAGCACTTCTAAGAGCGTGAAGCCATTGTCTTTGCAGGTATTCCGCATTGCTTACTCTTACTTACTATTGTCTAATTATAAGTCTACTGCGTGTTGCAGCAGATACAAGATTGCCGGGTATGAAAGGTCGAATAACGGAATAAGCGGTCAGTAGGACACGGTCAGTAGGATACGGTCGGTAGGACACGGTCGGTAGGACACGGTCGGTAGGACACGGTCAGTACGACAAGACTTGCTTAAGCTCTTTAAATGCTCTGCGGCTCACCTCGATTGGCTCAGCCATGTCTGCTAATTTCACATAGTGCTGCTGCCCTTTTGCATTCAACGCTTGAATGGCCTTACGCTTAACTAAGGTACTGCGATGCACTTGGACAAAGTAGTTAGGGTACTTTTTCAGTAAGTTTTTCAACGAGTGATCCACTAACACCTGTTTGCCACACGCTAAGGTAAGCTTACTGTATTTGCCATCGGCTTGCGCCACCACAACCGAATCTAGTTGTAACTGGCGCAGCTCAGTGCCCACCTGATAACGAATAAGTTCGCTAGTTGGAAAAATGGTAGTGAGTAATGTCGCGAGCTTATCTGCCGCCAAGGGTTTGACCAAGTAGCCGTTGGCGTGCAGTTCGAAAGCTTGTAAAGCAAACTCAGGATGAGCGGTGAGAAACACCAGCTTCATTCGCGGGAAATATTGTCGTAACTGCTGAGCAAAGCTCACGCCGTCTTGCCCTGGCATTGAAATATCGATGAATACAAGCGCTACTGAATGGCGCTCAAGAAACCCCTCGGCTTCCTCGGCACTGCCTGCTTCGCCAACACATAAAAATCCCTGATGCTCAGACATCATTCTCTTTACACGAGCTCTGGCTAACGGTTCATCGTCGACGACAAGGTAGTTAATGGTCATGATGACAGCGGGATCTTAAAGTGCACAATAAAACTATCTTGTTGTGGCTGCGCGGTAAAGTCAACCGCCTGACCATACTGTAAATGCAGCCTACGACGAATGTTATCCAGGCCTATGCCATGACCTTGGTGGGCGAGCGGCAGCTCGGGATTAAAGCTATTTTTAACGCTGATACACAGCATTGCCGCGTTTATTGCTATCGTTACTTCGATATCGGCACCGTTAGGGCTCGGCTCGACACCATGGATCACTGCATTTTCTAGTAGAGGTTGCAGTATTAAACTAGGAATACGTTGTTCATCAAGCCCCGATTCCACCTGCCACGTCACCCGTAACCGCTCAGCAAAACGCCACTTTTCTAATTCTATATAAGATTGACACAGTGCAATTTCATGGTTGAGTGTGACTGCAGCTTTGTTGGCCATGGCAGCTTTTGATAATTCAGCCAAATTCAGTGCGGCCTGCTCCGCCGCTTTGCTATCCACGTGGCAGAGCTCAGCCACCATATTTAATGCGTTATATAAAAAGTGCGGTCGGATCCGTGCTTGTAAAGCGATTAACTCAGCCTCAGATAGCGCTTGGACATTGCCAATGTTATCTCTATAAATCGCTAAAAAATGCACAAATAAGGTTATCACAGCAATACAAATTGCCATATTGCGGCCCACGTCTAGAGTAAAGCTGCTGTCATCAATAAAGCCGAGCAACGCAAAAACAATAGGCACCACTAGGCTGGTTATAGCGCTACAGCTTACAAACACACTGATCACTAAAATGGCTTCTTGCCAATCCGGTAAACGTTCACAGAAACGCTTTAACAGCGACAATATGGCCAGTGCACAAAACGCGGTAAAATGAATAAATAAACTGGTGAGACCGAGGGATTGCCAAAATGGCATATTGCCTGCGAGGGTGTAGATAAAGGCTAGAAGCTGCGAGGTGACCAGCAGTGCTAGCACACCTCGCTCATTTAATAATGCAGATAACAACCGAATAGACGTTGCCATCGGCTCAGCTCACTACCTGAGCTCAACTGGAACGGCAAATACGACGTTCTCTTCTTGGCCTGGGTTTTCTACCACCTCTTGACCACCAAGATCTTTAAGGCGAGAAATAACTTGTTGCACCAAGACTTCTGGCGCCGATGCTCCGGCAGTAACGCCAACTTTAGCGACTTTGTCGAACCAGCTTTGGTCAATTGAGCTGGCGTCATCAATTAGATGAGCTTGAGTTCCCATCTTCACTGCCAGTTCACGCAAGCGGTTTGAGTTAGAGCTATTTTTTGCCCCCACAACCAGCAGTAAGTCGACTTTATCGGCCAAGTCGCGTACCGCATCTTGACGGTTTTGCGTGGCGTAGCAA